>CAWBBY010000005.1:0-37414 GCA_963787145.1 uncultured Acidobacteriaceae bacterium | reverse complement strand
AGCCGCTGTAGCCAAGAGCATAATAGAATATATCGTGCGGTGTGCGCAGGTCCGGATCGTTTGAGGTAGGTCACCAGGTTCTTGAGCGGGAATCCATAGCCAGGACCGATGAGGAGATTGGTGAAGTTATCCTGGGAGTTGACCCAGATAGCGCGCCACCACGTTTTCCTCCACTTGATGGTGCCGCTGTAGAAGTTAACGTTCTCGGAGCCGGTAAGATCCCGCGCCAAATCGGGGCTGACCGCGGCCACGCCGCGAGCCACGATTTCACTGGAAGAGATGGCGCCGCCACGTTCTCCGGGCGAAGGCAGGTTGACGTCCAAAAGGACGCCGAGCGCCAGCACCGCACAGAGGCCTGCGGCGATCATCGCCACCCGCGTCATCTTCTTCGACAGTACCCCCCAGATCGTGGTCGCCACGGCCATGCCAAGCCATTCGGCGCGAACTTGGGTAGCCAGGAAAGCAGCAGAAGCCACGGCGATTGCAGGCCACCAGCGGCCTGGCTTGGGGTCGAAACAAAGCAGCGACAGGATGATAAAGCCGCCGCGGTCGGCCTGACCGAAACCTCGACTCCGTCCGATCCCGGCATCTACACGAGGACCTTGTGCAGGAACAGGAGATAGGCTGGGGCGTAAATGCAAAAGAGCACGGCAAAGATCTGGACGTACCGCAGCAGAAGCTCAGGGCGGCGCTTGCCCAACCATATGCCCAGGAACAGGTAAAGGGGATAAACATTGAAGACCAGGTTTTCCATGGCAATGATCGGAGAGAAGCCCAACAACACGCCGCGGATGACTGGAAAATGCCGTAAGAAATCGATATCAGAAGAATCCAGGCTAATGGACCCAGGGCACCGCCCTTGGTAAGCGCCTTGATCCAGGGATCGAAGAGCTGGCGCGGGCGCAGGAAGATAAACGCCGCCAGCGTCAGGTCGCCAATGAACAACTTGGCGGGTGGGATCCCAAGATACGAGAAACTGCGTCCGGTCAGGGACAAGCCAACCAGCAAGAATAGAACCCACTTCGACCACATATCCCACTTTCGAATTGGCAGGCTTTCAGGTTCCACTTCGGTATAGTGCATTTCCCTAATCTCCAATCACGGCAGCGCGATTTACGCAGTATTCATTCTTCCATTTGCTTAGCACAGGAATCGTTAAGGCATTTTCGCCAACCAAAAACCAGATGGGTTCCATCTACGCAGGATAATGCAGGTCGCAGCAATTCTTCCCGAGCGCTTGAAATGGTCTGAGGGGTTGGGTTCTACCGCTGATTCGCCGCAGGACACTCTGGACCCAGCTTCGCCATCTCAGTCACATGGACTGCAAATACCAGAATCTGAATCGCATGTAGTGAAAGCCGCTGCGGGGGGGTACAGGGCTATTCGATGGTCTGGGCGGACGACGCCTCATCCATCACATGTCTCGCGGTGCCTACTTCCCGTAATCTAGCGGTAGCGCCCCCTGGTGTCAACAATTTCAGCTGTTTGGGGTACGCCAATGTGCGACAGGAACGGTTACCATCTCCAGGTACCTCCGTTTTTTGCCCGGTAGGGACAAGATTGTGTACGTCCTCAAAAATTCACCGGCCCGTAGAAACCTTTTATTCTCCCTGCCATAGACATCGGCAACGCCTCCGTGAGAGATTCATCCAACCGCCGGCCTAATGGGTACGCAGGCATTCTGCCCATTCATTCGAGCCTGCAGCCGGCCAACCAGGGTGAGCTTTCGCCTATTCCGGGCCCCAGTCCTAAATAGCACCACTTATTGTTCAAACCAAGGAGACTCTATGAGCTTTCTGTCAGGAATTGGCGATCTGCTCAAACAATATTCAGCCAACAGCGCCACTCCCGGCGCCGCTCCAGCTGTAGAACAGCATTTCGACCAGGTGGCGCAGGCAGTGCCCAGTTCTACGCTGGCCGGCGGCTTGGCGGAGGCTTTTCGCTCCGGTCAAACAGCGCCGTTTCCGCAAATGGCCGCGCAGCTGTTCGCCAACGGGAACAGCCAGCAACAGGCGGGCATGTTGAATGGGCTGATAGCCACGCTTGGGCCGGCACTGATTGCCAAATTCGCCGGCGGCGCTCCCAACTCTCCGCTGGCCGCGCTGCTGCAGTCCGGTTCCGTTACGCCCGCGCAGGCGGCCAGCGTCAACCCTGCCGAGGTCCAGGCTCTTACCGCCCACGCTGAGAATCAGGACCCGTCGATCATCGACCGTGTAAGCGCAATCTATGCCGAGCATCCAACGCTTATCAAAAGTCTGGGCGCGGCCGCCTTGACTATTGCCATGAAGAAAATTGCCGACCAGCACGCCGCCTGAACATTTCAATTGACAGTGTTGTAGATACAAATTAACCGCTACAAGAGAAGGAGAAAACGTTATGGCAGATCTCGATCAGTTGAAGCAGAAATATTCCCCCGTGATCCAGACGATTGAGGGGTTTAGCGACCTAGGCGCCAAGGTGGACACGGTTAGCCTGGATGGAGAAAAGCTATACCTGAAAGGCTCGGTCCCCTCAGAAGTGGTGGCCAATCGGGTGTGGGATGTAATTAAGCAGGTGGACCCGACATACTCCGACCTGCACCACGAAATCGCCACCACCGGCGGCCCCAACCAAAGCTACAGCGTGAAGAGCGGGGACAATCTATCCAAGATTAGCAACCGCTTCTACGGCTCACCCAATCACTATTCCAACATTGCCGCTGCCAGCAATATCCCGATCCAAACAAGATCCAGGTGGGCCAGCAAATCACTGTACCTGTGCTTGCCTAGAACCCGATTGCGACGCCGGCTGCGTGCCCTCTTTTACGGAGCGGTACACAGCCGGCGCATCGTTTACGCCTCTCTCCCGTCCAAGGCCCCGCCCGAGTATTTATCCGGGATCAATCTCTCTTCCCCCTTTGCCGCAACAAGTTCCGCCATCAGCATGCAATACAAGTCTGAAGCTGCGCTCATCCGAAAGTAACGAAAATTCCACACGGCAGCGCCCCAAAATACTCGGTTAGCGAGCAAAAACTTCACGCCAAAAGCCTTTGCAATCAGCGGTTTAGAAAACTTATGTAATGGTCAATCGGTGTAATTGCCGCAAGTCGGGACACACGCGAAAGTAACAACCATAGGACAGCAAATTTCGCCGTCGGCACAACGTGTCTCAAGGACGCGCTCAGCCGTTTTGTGCCTTTGAAATGGCCTTTATCCCCAGGCCGCGGTGCTTCGAGATTCCGACAAGACGAGGCTCCAAATGCGTATTCCCCCTCTGTCACAGGTGAGTTTCGGCCTCCTGTGGGCTTTGTTAATTTTGTTAATTTTGATCACTGGGTGCAGTAACCCCTCGTCCCAGAACCTCGCTTCCCTGACCGTGACCGCAACCCCCTCCACCCTAAGCGTAGGTGGCTCGGCTGTGTTGAAGGCAGTGGCCCATCTGAGCGATGGTACGACCCAGGACGTAACGTCAGGTACGCAGTGGACGCTATCGAACACTGCTCTGGCGACGATGACGAGCACAGCCCTTACCGCCAAAGCGCCGGGCACGGTGACGGTGCAGGCGGCTTATGTAGAGGCAACACCGGCCGGCGCATCGCCATCGTCGGCGAGCGCTTCACCAGAGAACCTGAGCGCGTCGACGCAGGTCACCATCGCCGCGTCGCCGCTCCGACCAACACTCCCACCATCAGCTGGAGTGCGCCCGCGGCGATCCCCTACGGCACAGCATTGAGCGGCACGCAGCTCAACGCGACCGCCAGCGTGGCCGGAACCTTCACTTACACGCCCGCTGCCGGTACCGTGCTTAAGGCAGGAACGCAGACCCTTTCCGTAGCCTTTACGCCGACCAACACAAGCTATTCTGCAGCGGCTGCCACGGTGCAGCTCACCGTGAATCAAGCCGCTCCGGCAATCACGTGGGGTCCGCTCGCCGCCATCGCGCCAGGAACAGCCCTGGGCTCAGCTCAACTGGACGCTACCGCGAATGTACCCGGTGCGTTTGTTTACAATCCTGCCGCCGGCAACGTGCCTGCAGCCGGCACTCTGCAGCTGACAGCCACCTTTACTCCGACCGACACCACCGACTACGCCTCTGCCACGGCGCACAACACACTCGTCGTGGGTTCATCCAACAGTCCGACCAATCCGACGAGTCCAACGATAAATGGGACTGCCTGCCCTATAGCCTCGGGTGCAAGCCAGGCAACAATACAGTCAACCCTGAATTCCTGCGGAAGTGGAAACACGGTAGTCCTCGCTGCAGGCAGTTACTCAATTACATCTCAACTCACTCTTCCCTGCGGTGTGTCGCTATTTGGACCAGCGCCTGCATCTAACGGCGGAACGCAGCCTTATTATTCCCAGACACCTAATCAGACCGCGATTCTTAATGGATCGGTTGGAGCGAACAATACAGCTCTCAAGACAACCGCAGGGTGCAGCGTCCCACAGACGATCCAATTTTTGGAATGGAATGGCGGACAGCCTAACCCGGGCGGTAACTTCATAGAAGTTGTCGGGGGAACGAACGGTCTCAACGTCTTGAACAACTATATCCACGGTAACAACTGCGGCGCGTACTGCGGCAGCACTGCTGCAAACCTTATCCTTCTCGATTCCACGCACAGCTTACCGGCTACCAATAACATCAACATCCAATGGAACATTTTTAGCGCTCCGGGCGACTGTGGATCGGGAGCCATCATCGAGTCGGAAAACTCCAACACTGAAGGCGGCGGGGGCTACTGCAACGGCGTAGGGATGGGCGGCTACTTAACCAATATCACCATTACAAACAACCGCTTCCTGACCGGCGACAACGAGCTCAAATACTACGAGGCCTATGAGGGCCAGGGTGCCGGCGAATGCAATAATTGCGTCATCCAATACAACGATCTCCAGCAATACGACCGCATCGGAATGGAGTTTCAGGCTAACTGGGGCGGACCTTCCGAGCCCACACTGATGTACATCCAGTACAACAGTTTCCATAATCTGTTGAACCCCCATCAGCAGGATTTTGACATTTCGGCGGCGAACGGCTGCTCGTACGGTTTTAACACCACGGGGATGACTGACTGTGTCGTCCACATGGATTACAACACCAGCGTTGCCGACACTCCCGCCGTGGGCTGTGGTGACGTGGGCTATGAGTTGTGGGGTGGGGTGGGGACCACCGCGAACGGCAACTTCTGGTCCGGGGCCTACATGTGCCACACCATCATTTATGCTCCCAGCGGCCAGTTTACCTTCAACAACAACACGGCTTACACGGGGGGGTCTTCCGATTGCGGCATCAACAATTTGTCCGCTGAAGATAGCCCGTCGCTTTCCCCCTCTTGCTCTGGCAACGTTAATAGCTCATCGACATCCGGCACCATTACCAGCGTGGCCCCCGTGCTCTCGGTGTCCGGCTCTACAGTTACCATCTCCAATACGAACGTTTCTACTCCAAACGGTTCTAACCCCGGCCGTGACTCGAATACGACGTTCTGGTGTACTACGGATGGATCTACCCCCGTGCCCGGAAGCCATGGCATACCGTACTGGGCCGGTGCGGCATCACAGACAGTGGGAACAATCGCCACAACGGGCAGCGGCACGGCTAAATGTATAGGTATGTGGGGAGCGCCCAACCAGCCCTACTCCTATGACTCTGGATATGGCTATGTGCCCAGCGCGGTCGTCAGTGCTACCTATACCGCCCCTGCGGCCGCCAGGCAGCCCGCCGTCAAGGTCAGCTCTGCAGTAACGGGAACGGATACGATCGCACCTACAGAAGCAGCCGCCAATGGAGCCGCGGCGGCAGCGGAGGTGACTTCCGTAGCTGTCGTTCCTGCGCAAGCAACGGTCGCCATTGGCAGCACCACTCAGTTGAAGGCCATCGCAACCTTCAGCGATGGTTCGACCAAAGACGTCACGGCAAACTTCGCCTGGGCCTCGTCGGACACGCGCACCATCACCGCAAACTCTTCCGGCTTGCTTTCAGGACTGGCCACCGGAAAAGCAACCATCACTGGTAGTTACCAGGGAAGCCAAGCCTCGGTGCCCGCGGTCAGCACCATCGGCCAAGTGAACTGGAGCGGTCCCATCGTCATCACCGAGGCCGGCACCTACTCTGGAAACTGGCGGAGCACGGACAGCAAGACCCCGGCAGTCACGGTGGCGACCACCGCTCCCGTGGTCATCGAGAACTCGCACATCAGCAGTGTTGCGGGCTTGATCAAGACCAGCGTTGCAGGCGCTGATGTAACCGTCCGCAACAGTGTCGGTCTTGCGGTGAACCCGGCCGTCAAGGGCCAGGCGAACGGTGTCTTCCTCGATGCCTCCTCCCCGGCGCGGCTCGATGTAGAAAACAACTACGTGGAGAATGCTGGCGGTGGGGTATTGGTGCACGGCTACTCCGGCAATCGGGACGGACAGCAGACCATCGTGATCCGTGCCAACCGGGCGCGCAACCTGAATGGCTTGCTCAGCGATGGTAACGGCGGTTACTTGCCTGGAGTAGGCTCCAACCACAGCGTGTCGCGCTTTATCGAGCTGGATAAGGTGCAAGCTGTGCCCGGCATCGACGTGGGCTGGAATGAAGTCATCAACTATCCCGGCCGCAGCCTGGTTGACGATAACATCGCCGTCAAGAGCTCGAGTGGAACGCCCAACCAACCACTCGAGATCCACGACACCTACATTCAGGGCGCCTATCCCTATACTGCTGCACAGGCTGATTATCAGGGCGGCGGCATCAAGACCGAGGGCAGCCCCAACGACAGCGCGCAGGAAGCACCTGCCTTTAACAGCATCCACGACAACCAGGTGGTCGGCACCGTGAACTATGGCATCGAGTTCACCGCCGGACACGACAACATCGCCGCTAACAATCGTGTCATCTCCAGCGGAGTGCTGGCGGATGGAACCAGGATCGCTGCGCAACATGTAGGCATGGCTAATGGCGATGTCAACGGCGCCAGCGGAAACATATACAACAACACCATGCACGACAACCTCATCGGCTGGGCGTGCTGGAACTCCGCTTGCTCCCAGTCGGGCTATCGCAAGGACCAATCCTTCCCTGCATCGCCCGGCGATTATTCCACCAACTCTGTCCTGGCGGCTCAACCCATCACGCCTGAGATGGAGAACAACGAATACCAAATCTGGCTGAACAAGACGGCCTCCGCCGGTATCACGGTGGGGCCGGCATTCTAGCCAACCGAACCTGAAACAAAGCGGGGCTCTTCCTTTCAGGAAGAGCCGCTTTTTTTTGGGGAAGGATCCAGAAATGAGCGGCGTCGGGTTACGCAAATGTCGTTAGGCGAGGAAGTCACCATGCCAATAGACGATCCATCTTTACCTCTGTATTTATCATTTGCAGTCAATCTCACTCTCTCTATTGAACACCCACCACTTTCTTGACTCCAAGCGCTTGTCTTTGTTCAGCTTATCCCTAGAAGGCAGAGAGGAGACGCTACCATGCGCATCCGACATGGACGGGTTCGTGCGGTAGCGATCCACTGGTGTTCAGCGCACGCGTTCGGTCTGTGGCTGCCGGCGTGGTTGTCTTTCGTGCTTTCCGGTCTTCTGTCACACGTTCTTGCCCGTCCACCCGTTTTTGGTCGCTTCTTCTGGCGGCGCCCGTTTTGCCCCCTCTGCGTCTTTTCCTTTCTGCTCGTCTTCCCCCCTGCGTGGTTGCTTTCTTTTTCGCTCGTTTTGTCGGTTCTGTCCGTTCTTCCCGTGTGTTCCGTCCCTTCTCCCGTCTTCTGTTCTGCCGTTGCGTCGTCCTTCCCTCTCCCTTTCGCCTTCTCGTTGCCTCTGCGGCTTCCCCTTCCTCCTCTCCCCCAGTCATAAAGCCGCCAGCGAGGCTCACCATGCCAGGGTGGCGACAGAATCGCGGGGTAGAGAAAGGGATAGCTGTTGGCCGGCGCAGACGATGCGCAGATTTTTCGCCTCTCCCGGATTGGTCATAACCAGTGCGAAACTGCCGTCGGGGTTTTCGACTGCCATATGCCGCAGGCCGGATGCATCCGTCTGGCTGGCGATGCGCCTGCCGTCCCTCTGCAGATGCAGCGAAAAGTGGCGCAGTGCGTGGTATTGACCGCTCCTCAATAAGCTCCCGTCATCTTTCAGTGTTACCAGGCCTGCACACGTGTAGGGTCCCAGATTCGGCTTGCCCCGGGGATCGAGCATCAGGTTCCACGCAATCGCGCAGCGGCACCAGTTCTCCAGCACATCGGTAAAGATGCCACCCCACTTGGCCCAACCCGTGGCGTAATCCGAGTCCTCAATAAAGGGGCCGCCTTCGGTCCAGTAGAAAGGGAAATTCGGCTCTTTCTGGTGCAGAATGCTCATCTGGTCGGGTGTACCCGTGTAGCCGTGCCATGCCACACCGTCTACATACTTGGCCAATTGCTTATCCTGGAGCTGCCACGCCACCCGTTCGTAAAAGTTGTAGTTGTGATCGAGCAGCCAGATCTGCGTCTGCTGGTGCTGCGCGCGTAGCAGCGGACCTAAATGATCGCGGATGAACGTTGCTTCCATCTCCGGCGACCAGCGGCAGGCCGGCATTTTGCCATACTGGGTGGTCACAATCTCATTTTGCGAGGTGAGCGCTTGGACTGGCACGCCGGCCTGCGCATAGCCCTGCAGAAATTTCCCCAGGTAACGGGAATACACCTCGAGATATTTCTCTGACATCCAACCGCCCTTCATGGATCCGTTGGACAGCTCCCAAAGGGAATGGGTGTAGGGGCCAAGGTAGTTCTCCGTCGTCCGGCCGCCAAAGGTTGTTCCATAGGTCTTCATCCAGCCTGGAGGACTCCACGGCGTCGCCATGAGAAAAAGATTGGAATGGATCTCCCGGATCTCGCGCAGCGTGGGCAGGATGTAAGCCTCATCATGCTTCAGGCTGAAGTGGTCCAGGTTCATGTCATCGGGAACATCGTCGTAGGAGTAGACGCTGCGGGAATAATCGCTGGAACCGATGCAGCAACGGCCCAGGTTCAGATTTAATCCTGAGGGCGAAAATATCTCCGTCAGAAACGCGCGGCGCTCGGCCGCCGGCAGCCCGCTCAGGAGGAAACAGGAAGCATCCGTGAGCGCAACGCCAAAGCCGAGGATGGGCTGGTATTGGCGTGTGCAATCGATCTCAATGGTGGTTCCCGGCGCCCCGGCTACTGCCTTCGCCCACTGCAATGGCGCGCGCGCGGCGTGCTTCTCCATTGCGTCGGTAACGTAGAGGGTTGCCGCCCTGGCAGGCGCACGCTCGGCGTGCATCCACCGGGGCACCACGGCCAATATCGAGCTGGAGGCCGCGCGGCGAAGAAAATCACGGCGATTTGTCACCAACGAAGGCCCTATATACATAATTCCAACGTTTTACCTTACCACGAGATTGCCGGTAATAAGACTAGGACGTATGCTGTTACAGATGCGACCATCAGTACTAGTGGCGATGACCACTAGTAACCGATGAGCTCTTGTACCTCCATCCTGGGGCTGATTCTGTTGGCGCTTGCGTCCGCAGGGGCTTCGACCGCACCGACAGAGCCATCAGCGCCCACCGATCCCACTGCTCTGGTGCGCCGCGCCACGCAACATCGCATTGACGCCAGTCAAAACCATCAGCCGCTCCGATATCTCCTGCGCAAAACGGATGGGCTGCACGACACCACCAAGGACATCATCGAAACCAAGGATGGAGTTGTTGCCCGCCTGGTCGCGCTCAATGGCCAACCGCTAAGCGCCCAGGCCAATCAAGCCGAACTGGACCGCCTTGATAACCTGGCCAACCACCCCGACATCCAGCAGCACCGATACCAGCGGGAACAGAAAGATGCGGATCGCGTTAACCGCCTGATGCGCCTCCTGCCGGACGCATTTCTGTATCGCTTCGAAGGCCTGGTTCCCTGCGCCGCGGGGCAATGCTATCGCCTGAGCTTCTCTCCCAATCCGCACTTCGAACCGCCCGACCTGGAGGCGGCTATCTTTCGCGGCATGGCAGGCGCGGTGTGGATCGATCAGGCGCAGGAACGCCTCACCCGGCTGGATGCCCATCTCATCTCAAATGTTGATTTCGGATGGGGAATCATCGGCAAGCTGGACAAAGGGGGAACCATACAGATCACACAGGCAGACATCGGCGGCCACGATTGGGAAGTGACAAGCTTGAAGGTGGACATGAGGGGCAAGGCATTGATGGTCAAATCTTTGAACTTTCAGATCACGGAGCAAGCCAGCCATTTCTCCCTGGCCCCGGCGGCCGGCCCCGCCCGCCCCGGCATGCCGTGGGGCTTGCCGCGGGGAGTGGATTATCGCAAGGCGATTCAGCTTCTGGAGAAGTCCGGAGGCGCGATCGCACCTTGAGCACGGTTTATCATGGAACGACGGAGGGCACTGAAAGACATATCGTCGCCCAGTATGAGAAGCCATAAATGAGATGTTTGCTATCGTTTCTCCTCATCGCGTCCTCAGTATCGTTTGCGGGGGCCATGACCATCCCCTCCGGATCAACTCAGTCACAGATACAAAGGTTTTTTAATGCCGCCACATCGACCGACAACATCATAGCGTTCTCGGCTGGAACCTATGACATCTCCACCAGTTTGAAGTTGCCCTGCGTTCGTGGAGGCGTGACCATCACCGGACCGGCGATTTCCCCGTCCTACACCAGTTGGGGAACGCTTACCTATAGCAATCAGACGGCTATCCTATCCTCGAGCAGCCGGAGCAGCTTGCTCTTCAACGTGAGCGGTTGTACCAACCCAATAACGATCAGCTTCCTGAAGTTCGCCAACGCTGGAGCGATCTACGTCGCACTTCCATCGTCAAACCTGACCTTCGAGTACAACTCCATTGTCAACATACCCTGTCATTCCTCTGGCTGCTCGCAAGCAAAAGACGAGGGAATGTATTTTGACGGCACCAATAACGGATCGGGGGGCACGACTCTATCGAACCTGGTTGTCGAGTGGAACCAGATCGGAGACCCCAACTCCTGCTCAACACCCGTCAACATTATGACCTCCACCTCGGACATGGGCGGTTATTGTGCGGGCATGTGGTTTGAAGGCAACTCGAACGGCGTCACCATCGAAAACAACTCCTTCTACCACACGGAGCAAGGGGTTAAGAGCGTTTGCTTTGGCGATCGCTGCAATGGCGTCGAAGGCATCAAGCCGGTTCCTATTTGGTCCAACTGGACGGTCAAGAATAACGACTTTCAGCAGATCCACCGCATGAATGGAGAATTTCAGCCACAAGGCGCGGCGAACGTCGTCGTTCAAAACAACAGCATCGAGAATCCCTATCAGCCGCAACCGTTCTCATTTGGGTTGTCGTTTGCCTGTTGCGCTGGTGGCGCTCCGTATGGATTGCTCCCAGCTAATCGGGTCTGCACCCCATCGACGAGTCCAACCTGCGCGTCAAATACTCCCGCGACCAGCCCAGTGCCCCAGGTCCTCGACAACGTGCTCATCCAAAACGAGCCTCCCCCGGCGGGAAGCTACGCCTGGGGCTTTACGATTGAGTGGTGGGGTTGGGGTGCTCAGGCAATACAAAATCTCCTTGAGGGGAACTCCGCCAACGGAGGTGTTACTTGGGGCGCCGGCTCGCCTCCGTGGGAGATCAATTACAACACAGCTTGTGGACCAAACATGAGTGGCGCCTTTAGTTCTGAGGGTTATAAGGGCATTCCCGCTCCGAGCGCTACGGGAAACACATTCTCTTCCTCGTGCTCGCCAATCATGACCACTACGCCCACGATCTCGCCGGCCTCCGGGCCGCAGAGCTTTCCGCTGACTGTGACTTTGACCGACGCCGGAAATACGAGTAGCACCGCGCCAGTGCCGATGGGAAATGTCTCAATCTGGTACACCACTGACGGATCCACTCCCGCCCCCCATTCGGGCACAAGTCAGCTCTGCAATCCGGCAGTGGGCTCGACATCGTGCGCCATCTCGCTTGCCGCTGCCGCTACAGTGAAAGCGATCGGCATGTGGGGTCAGGGGGCCAACCCGCTCAGCTACCCATCGGGATATGGTTTTATTCCCAGTTCAGTGGCGAACGCCATGTATAGCAGCGGAACCGCTACCCGCAAATCAACTCGGGCGCGGTGAACACCGTATCCGTTTTCAGCCGCCTGCATGCGCATCCCATCACAAATATCGCGCATCTTATCTCTTAATGTTGATGGCGTGTTGCCGGCCAAAAAAAGATCTTGGCCGATTAGCAGCCGATCGTTCCTACCATAACGACTGAAATGCCAGCAAGTGGCCTCGCCGCCACTGCGAGCGATCCTATTCGTGCGCGATATAGCGCGGAAATGGAGTTCGCGGGACGGTAACTGGAGTGTCACGCAATGAGCCGGCCACAACATGGGATGCCAGCCCGACGCAACTGAACTGTTGAATGACTCGCTGGTTAATTCCGATACGGGAAAATACCGCCAATTCGGATTACCAAAACTACATCTTTCCATCGGCAAGGATACTACGCAGCACCAGCGAGTATACCTTTGGTTCAACCACTCGTATCACTAGGAGAAATTTTCATGGGCTTGTTTCGAGAACAGATTGTGGTTTGCGGCGGAGGTGGTTTCATCAGCGGCCATCGAACGTCAGGACCTCAGGAAAACACTCGATCGAAATCTGCGGCAACGGCGAGCAGACTCGCAGCTTTCTGGATATCGACGATTGCGTCAAGGGTTCGCCCATGATTACGCAGAGCCACGTTGACGAGACCATAGATCTGGGCAGCGGCGAGCTGCTCTCGATTAAGCACCTGGTGGATACTGCCGAGCAGGCGCGGGTGAATATTCTTGGCGTAGGCGTCACCGCCCTGAATATGGAAATTGCCCTCAATGAAACCGAGTCACTGCTGCAACGAGGAGACCAGGGTTACGTATGCGTGACCGGCGTGCATGGCATCATGGAAGCGCAATCGGACGAGCAGTTTCGTGACATTCTGAATCGCTCCTTCCTGACCACCCCGGATGGCATGCCGACGGTCTGGCTGGGCCTCGTCCAGGGCTTCAAGCACATGGCTCGTGTGTACGGTCCCGACTACATGCTAGGACTCTGCGAGCGTTCGGTGGCCCGGGGTTATCGCCACTTTCTCTATGGCGGCAAGCCTGGTGTCGCGGATGAATTAGCATCAGAGTTGACCCGGCGGTTCCCCGGACTTCAGATCGTTGGTACCTACACTCCGCCTTTCCGTCCGCTTACCCCGCGCGAAGAAGACGACCTGCGCAAGCAGCTGGAAGCATCGCAGGCCGATATCCTGTGGTGCGGCCTGAGCACTCCCAAACAGGAACGGTTCATGGCTGCCTATTACCACCGCCTGCCAGTGAAGCTGATGGTTGGCGTAGGCGCTGCTTTCGATCTGCTCAGCGGCAATCTAGCCGAGGCGCCGGATTGGATGAAGAAGGCAGGACTGCAGTGGCTGTATCGGTTGTACAAGGAACCGAAGCGCTTGTGGCGCCGCTACCTGCTCAACAATCCGAAATTCGCTTGGCTTACCGTTCTGCAACTCACTGGCCTGAAAGGGTTCCGGCTCACCTAGCTTTGCCGGGATGGCTTGCTCGATACGGTGCAAAGTAGCCAAATTTAACAATCTGTTACTCCCTGATCACCAGCCTTTAACACTGCGACATTAATGCTGGATGGCGGTCGTAAAGGCGGCCGCCTCGAAGGGAGTACTGATGCAGAAGCTCGTAGCCACGTCCTTAGCCTCGCTGATGTTCGCCGGAACCCTCATCAATCCAACTGTCGCGGACGCGCAGTCGGGGACAACTACACCAATCAAGCATCTGGTCGTCATCTTTCAGGAGAATATTTCATTCGACCACTATTTCGGCACTTATCCAAAGGCTCTCAATCCTGCTGGACAGCCGCGGTTTATCGCTAAGCCCGGAACGCCCGCGGTGAATGGCTATACCGACGGATTGCTCTACAACAATCCGAATGCCTTAAACACCGTGAACGGAGACGGGGCCACCAATCCCTTCCGCCTCGATCGTTCCCAGGCCGCAACCGCCGATCAGGATCATGACTACACTCCGGAACAGCAGGCGTTTCACGGCGGGTTGATGGATTCGTTTCCAAAATACACCGGCACACCCGGTCCTCCGCCCAACGGCCAACCGACAACTGGGCTGGTGATGGGTTACTACGACGGCAACACCGTTACCGCGCTACTGGAATTACGCGCAGCGGTTTGCCATGAGCGACAACTCCTACGGCACGAACTTTGGTCCCTCGACCGATGGCGCGCTCAACCTGATCTCCGGCCAGCTGAACGGCGTCAGTGACCAGGTCAACGCCACCGGCGGATGTTGTGCCCGACGGCGGCGGCGGCTATACCCTGGTCAGCGACGCCGATCCCATTGGCGACGTTTGCTCCACTACCACTGGGGCGCAGGTTGCATTCAGCGGACAAAACATAGGTGACCTGCTCAATGCCGCCGGCATCAGCTGGGGATTCTTCGAGGGCGGCTTTGACCTGACGGTTAAGAATGCTAACGGAACCACCGGGTGCAGCCGCAGCACCACTTCCACGGTCACGATGACCAACAAGGCGGATTACATTCCGCATCATCAGCCCTTCCAGTACTACACCTCCACCCAGAACCTGAAGCACACCCGGCCGACCTCACCGAGCACCGTCGGCATCAACGGCGACCCCGCAAATCACCAGTACGACACTCACGATTTCTACGACGCGATCAACGCCGGCAACTTCCCCACGGTCAGCTACCTTAAGGCTCCTGGTTATCAGGACGGTCACGCCGGCTACTCCGATCCTCTGGACGAGCAGACCTTCGTCACCACCGTCATCAACTTCCTGCAAAAGCAGAAGGATTGGGCGAGCACCGCCGTAGTCATCGCTTATGACGACTCCGACGGCTGGTATGACCACCAGATGGGTCCGATCGTGAACCAATCCGCTACTGCCATGGATGCCCTCACCGCCCCCGGCCAATGCGGAACTGGAACTGGCGCTCTTGCGGGTGTCACGATCGAGCATGCCCAGGGACGTTGCGGGTATGGTCCCCGTCTTCCTCTCCTGGTGATCTCACCCTACGCCAAGCAAAACTACGTCGATCACACGGTCACCGACCAGACCTCGATTCTGCGGTTCATCGAGGACAACTGGCTGGGTGGTCAACGGATCACGGGCTCCTTTGATACGCTTGCCGGCCGCTTGAACACTATGTTTGATTTCAAGAACCCCGACACCACTCCCTTGATCCTGGACACCTCGACGGGTCAACCCACGAACTAACCACACGCACCAAACCGCAACACCGCAGGGCAAAGGGAGTCTTCCTCCCGATGCCCTGCTTCATTTATGTTTTCCCTGAGGCTTTGCTTTGATCACGCGTCGCAGGTTCCTGGAGCGAACCGGAATATTGGCCGCCGGGATATCCGTCAGCAAGCTGCCTCGTCCCCGCAGCAAACCACCCTCGATCCTGACAAGCTGACTCCCTACGTCGATCCACTGCCCATTCCGGAGATCGCGCAGCCCAGCGGCAAGCGCCGCAGCCCGGAAGATGCTGGGCTCGAGCTTCCCTACTACCGCATGGCTATGCGGGCGATAGAATCGAAAGTCCACCGGGACTTGCCGGCCACCCGCATGTGGGGCTTTGGGTCGAGCTCACCGGGACCAACGTTTGAAACCCGCAGCAATCAAGGCCTGATCGTGGAATGGGTCAACGAGCTGCCGCAGCGCCACTTTCTGCCCATCGATCACACGCTGCACGGCGCCGAAGCCAATCTGCCCCAGGTGCGCAGTGTGATTCACCTGCACGGGGGCAAGACGCCGCCGGGCAGCGACGGCTATCCCGAGCACTGGTGCGTCCCCGGCAAGTCCGCTATCTTCCACTATCCCTAACCGGCAGGATGCGGCGATGCTCTTCTACCACGACCACACCATGGGCATCAATCGCTTGAATATCTATGCCGGACTGCAGGGCATGTATTTCATCCGTGATCAAGCGGAAGACGCGCTGAAACTTCCCCAGGGAAAATACGAGATTCCGCTGCTGGTCTACGATCGCTTTCTTCTGCCCGACGGGCAGCTCGAATATCCCGTCTCTGCGAAGCCGGAGACGCCTTGGGTTCCGGAGGTCTTCGGCAATGCAATCCTGGTCAATGGCAAGCTCTTTCCTTACCTGGATGTGGAACCGCGCAAGTATCGTTTCCGCCTGATGAACGGTTCGAATGGCCGCTTCTACCGCTTTTCGCTGGGCAAATTACTCACATTCCAACAAATCGGCACCGAGCAAGGATTTTTGCCCGCGCCCATCGCGGCCCAGAGGGTGGTGATGGCTCCGGCGGAGAGAATTGATTTCGTCTTCGACTTCAGCGCCCATGCGGGAGAAAACATTCTGCTGCGCAGCGACGCATTCGACATCATGCAATTCCGGGTCGCGGCCAAGGCGGCGCCGGATGCTTCTGTTCTTCCACCACAGCTGCGCTCTTATGCAAAGATTCCAGAAAGCCGCGCCGTGAAGACGCGCCGTCTTACTTTGGATGAGCGCATGGACATGGTTCAGCAATCGATGGGCATGCTGCTGAACAACACTCCCTGGCACATGCCGGTGACCGAGAAGCCGGTGCTCAACACCACGGAAATCTGGGAACTGGTCAATCTGACCGAAGATGCGCACCCCATCCATCTGCATCTGGTGCGGTTTCAGATACTCGATCGCCGGCCGTTCGATACGTTCGAGTTTCAGGACAAGGGCACCGTGCGTTTCACCGGGCCCGCGATTCCCCCCGCGCCCACAGAGAGCGGCTGGAAGGACACTGTCCGTGCCGACCCCGGCCTGATCACGCGCATCATCATCCCCTTCGAAGGGTTCACCGGCCGCTACGTATGGCACTGCCACATCCTGGAGCACGAGGACAACGAAATGATGCGCCCCTACGAAGTTGTCGCCGCACCCGAATAGGCATACTTTCCACGCGGCAGCCCGGCGCATCGAGTGTTGCATCCCGCTCAAGCCAAACGAAGGCTTGAATGCGGATTCCACCGCCCTCGACGGCGCTTCTTTGTTATTAGGAGCAGGGATGACTGATCAGGCGTAAGTAGTAGAGATGCTCGCGTTCTTGGCCGCCCGCTCCCGGGAGATTCGATCGACGTAGCCGCTCTCACGCAGCGCCCGCAGGGGATCTTCCGGCAAGCTCTGGCCGAGACGCCATGCGCGCACCAACGGGCGCACATCCTCCCAGAAGGCGGAGCGGAAGAGCTCCTCGGCCTCCACCAGCCTGCATTGTTTCTGCAATATATCCAGTTGCTCCAGATCCACCAGGGCCGCCTTGGCAAACAGCTCCTGGGCCTGGACCACGGTTTGCACCATGGCCTCGACCTTGCCTTTCAGATTGTGGCTCTGGTCGATCATGAAGGCGATCTGGCTGCGATTGCCGGGCTCCGCGGAATAACTCAAAATCTCGTGGAAGATGCGGAAGATCTGGTAAGGATCGATGGACCCAAGGGTCAGGTCGTCATCAGCGTACCTGCGGTCATTCAAGTGGAAGCCGCCCAGCATCTCCAGATGCAGGAGCCAGGCGACAATCTGCTCGATATTCTGCGTCTGGTAATGGTGGCCGGTATCGACTAACACCTTGGCCTGCGGTCCGGCCAGCCGCGCCAATTCCAGCGCCATGCCCCAATCGGCAATGTCGGTGTGATAGAAAGCGGGCTCGAATGGTTTGTACTCGATCAGCAGCCGCTGATCGGGCTGCAAGGCTGCATGCACCTGGCTGAAGATCTCTTCCATCCAGCCGATGCGCTGCCGCATACTCTGCGTTCCCGGATAATTCGAGCCATCGGAAACCCACGGGGAAATATCCTGCGATCCCAGTTGCCGGGCAATCTCCACACAGTCCAGAAGGTGCGCCAGGGCCTTTTGCCGCACTTCTGCATCCGGGTTGCAGATTGACCCATACTTGTATTCCTGTGCCTGGAAGAGATTGGGGTTAATGGAACCGGCGCAAATCCGGTATTTCTTTTCCAGCGCCCGAATCCGCGGCACACTCGCAACTCCCTCGGGGAGATCCCATTCGACATGCAAGCCCAAGGTCGGAGTGACACCCGTTAGCTGATTGATCTCGGCCGCGTCGGCGAACTTCTCTTCAATCGAATTCGCTGCCGCAGCCTGCAGGAACTTGCCGAAGCGCGTCCCGGTGTTGGCAAAGCCCCAGGAAGGTATCTCGATGCGAAAATTGTCTAAGGCTTTTGCGACTCGGTCGGATTTTTCCTGGTGATCCACGGGCAACCCCTTTAGTACACAGGACAATACCAGTATAGACGACAATGGAATGATGACCGATGTGCGCATGGACAAGTGGCTCTGGGCGGCGAGATTCTTCAAGACCCGCGCGCTGGCGGCACGCGCGTGTGAACTGGGCCGGGTAACCTCCAATGGCCAGCTGGCCAAGAGCGCGCGCCCGGTGCGCGTGGGCGACCTCTTGCAGGTCAAGACCGAAGGTGGAGACTTTCAAGTGGAGGTCCTGCTGCTCAGCGAAATGCGCGGCCCGGCTGCGGTTGCGCAGACCCTGTACCGGGAGACGGAGGCCAGCCGCGCCCTGCGCCAGCAGCTTGCGGAAGAGCGCAAAGCAATGCCGCGCTTCGAAACCTTGTCAGCAGGGAAACCATCGAAACGCAATCGCCGTGCCCTTGACCGGCTTCGCGGTCGAGCTTGACCATCTACAATGCATCATTGCGCCGGCGCGCGCCGAAGTGTTACCGTTCGCCATACAGTTCAGTTCGCGATCGTGACCGCGAGTCATGAAGGATGTCAGTCTTGGCAGAACGCAACACAGCGTCACCCACAGCCGCAGTCCTGGGCGAGATCGGCCTTCCCGCGCCCATTGCTCAACTTGCCTCCCGTCCCTGGGATGCCATCGTCGTTGGCGCTGGTCATAACGGCCTCGCCTGCGCGGCCTACCTGGCGCGCGCCGGCAAGCGTGTGCTGGTGCTCGAAAGCCGTGCCCGCGTCGGCGGCGCTTGTACCATCGAAGAGCCCTTCCCCGGCGTCCGCATGTCGCCCTGCGCTTACCTTGCCGGCCTGCTGCATCCGCTGGTAGTCGACGAACTTGCACTACCCAAGCGCGGCTTTCACTGGACCCCCGCGGTCAACGGCATGTTTGTTCCCTTCCTCGACGGAAGCAGCGTACAACTCTGGGATGACGACGACGCCTGCGAAGAGGAGATCCGCCGCTTCGCTCCCCGTGACGTGAATGGCTGGAAAGCAATGACCGCCGTGGTGAAGCGCCTGCGCGATGCGCTGCGGCCCGCTGGTGAACGAGATCTTTGGATTGGAGATGCCCCCACCCAGGAAGAGATCGACGCCCGCCTGGGCAACGACGAGGAAGCCCGCAATGTGCTCTTCCATTGGTCGATGGCTGAGTTCGTCGAGCGTTATCTCGAGGACGAGCGGCTGCAGTATGCCTATCTCGGCCAGGGAGTCATCGGCACCAAGGCCAGTCCCTTCGATCCCGGCACCGCCTCTATCCGCTACCACCATTCCTCCGGCCGGCTGGGCGGTATCCCAGGGATGTGGGGTTACGTCCAGGGCGGCATGGGCATGGTCTCCTTCTACTTCTGCGACGCGGCGCGGGAGGCCGGTGCAGTGATCGCGGCTGGAGTTGCGGTAGCAGAGATACTGCCCGGTGAAGGCGTGCTGCTGGAGAGCGGCGAACGCCTCTCCGCTCCCGTCGTGATTTCGAATGCCGACCCTGTGGTTACCCTCCGCCTGCTCGGTAAATCGGCCACTTCTGACTTCCGGTCAAAAGTGGAGCATTTGGCCATTCAGGGCTGCACCGTCAAGCTCAATGTGCTGTTGCGCGAGCTGCCCGATTTCATCGCCCGTCCCGGCCAGAACCAGCCGCACCACTACGGCCAGATCAACGCGCCCTTGACCCACGCCGAATGGAAAGCGCGGCTTCGCCGCCAGCAGCAAGGGAGAACTACCCGAGCACCTGTGGTGCGAGATTTACTTCCAGAGCGTGCATGACCCAAGCGTGGTTCCCGCAGGCCAGCACACCATGAGCGTCTTTGCCCAGTACGTTCCCCACACCTTTGCCGCCGGCTCCTGGGACGACCATCGCGAGCGCGTGCGCAAGCTGGCCTTCGATTCCATCGGCCGCTTCTGTTCCAACATTCCCGATGCCGTGCTCGAAGCGCAAGTGATGGGCCCACCGGATATCGAAGAGAAGGTCGGTCTGACCGGCGGTCACATTTTTCAAGGTGAGTGCCTGCCCGAAAATATGTGGAGTCACCGCTTCGCCGCGCGCACTTCCATGCCCGGCGTCTATCTTTGTGGCGCCTGCACCCACCCGGGCGGAAGCGTCATCGCGATGAACGGCCGTAACGCCGCCATGGCTGTGCTGGAAGACATGAAATAGATCGCAGGCCCCATTCATCCGCGAGGTTCGTTCATGGCCGCAGAGAAGCTGAAACGAGAACTCGGTTTTCGCGATGTCATTCTCTTCTATATCGTCAGCGGCCTCAGCCTGCGCTGGATCGCCACCGCAGCCGCATCCGGGCAATCGGCCATCGTGGTCTGGCTGCTGGCCTGGTGCGGATTTTTTCTGCCCCTGGCCGGCTGTGTTCTCGAGCTCTCCTCCCGCTATCCCCAGGAAGGTGGTCTCTACGTCTGGACCCGCGAAGCCTACGGCGACTTTCCTGCCTTTATGGCTGCGTGGAGCTACTGGATGAGCAATCTACCGTATTTCGCCGCCGTGCTCTACTTCGCTGCCAGCAGTCTGCTCTTCGCCACTCCTCGCGGTCAGTACCTGGCTGAGACCAACATCTATTTCCTGCTTTTTACCGTAAGCATGCTGGCGCTGATTACTGTGCTCAACGTACTCGGACTCAACCTCGGCAAGTGGCTCAACAATCTCGGCGCCGTGGGCATGGCGCTGCCGATCCTGATCCTGATCGCGCTGGCCTTCCTCTCCTACTCCCGCTTTGGCTCCGCCACTCAGTTCACCCTGGCAGGCGTCGTCCCTCATGCCCACGTGAAAGACCTCGTCTTCTGGTCCACTATTTTTTTCGCCTTCGGCGGCGTCGAAACCGTGTCATTCATGGGCGACGAGATCAAAAACCCCCGCCGGGTCATTCCCCGTTCCCTGCTCGTGGCCGGGGTCGTGATCACCGTCGGCTACCTGGCGGGAACGGTGGCCATGTTAGTGGCGTTGCCCTCGAGCAGCATCAGCGGCCTGGGCGGCTTTATGACCGCGATCGATTTTCTATGCCGCCGGCTGGGGATAGGCCTGGTGGTTGCACCCATCGCGATCCTGGTGGCCATCAGCAATGTAGGCGCGGCCGCGGCTTATCTCACGTCAACCGCGCGCCTCCCCTTTGTCGTCGGCATCAACCATTATTTGCCTTCTGTTTTTGGGCGCATTCATCCGCGATGGAAGACACCCTACGTCGCCGTCATCTCCTACGGTCTGGCCGGGATGCTCTTTGGACTGCTCAGCCAGGCCGGGACCAGCGTCAAAGGCGCTTACGACATGCTGGTCAGCATGGCTGTCATCACCTACTTCATTCCTTATCTCTTCCTCTTTGCCGCCATGATCCGGCTGCACGGGCGCCCGTCTCCGCCGGATGCGATCCGCTTGCCTGGGGGTAGACGATTGGCCATCCCGCTCGCCTGCCTGGGTTTTTTCTCCACCATGGCCGCCATCATCCTTGCCCTATTTCCGGCGGAAGATGAGCGCAACCCGGCTGCGGCGCTCTTCAAAATTGTCGCCATGACCTGCGTGCTGTTGCTCGCCGGCGTGGCCGTCTACCGCCGCGGGCAGCGCTCGATAGAGCGCGCAGCGGCACAAGGCCTGTCAACAAATCTCACCTGACCATCAGTGGGCTTTGGCTACGATTCTGTGCTTTTTGACCGCTGGCCGGGGATTACCGATCGCGCCTTGCAGCACCCGGAGAAAGTGGTCCATTCGCCGGGTGGTCTTTTTCCTGGAGATTCCCGCTCTATGGAATAACCCCGGGTCAAGTTCTTCCGTCAGCAACGCGTCCTCAAATCGTTCTACCGTCCACTCCAATAACGAGACGATCATCTCGCTATCTACATCGCCTCGCAGCGCGCCTTCCTTCAATCCCTGGCGCACAAAGGCCGCGGTCCCGCATGGGTCCTCCGCCGCCAGGTAGCGATTGATGTCCCGCTTCAAGCGCAGGCCGGTGCCGTAGTTGCCCAACAGCGCCACCCGGTACGGCTGCCAGTTCGTGCGCACCTGCAACTCGGTGCGCGCAAGCCAGTAGCGCAGCACCTCCCAAAAGCCTTTCGTTCTTATTTTGGGCGGAGCGTCCAGATAGCGAAAGAACGATCCCGCCGCACGCTTATAGGCAGCCAGAAAGAGCCCTTGTTTGTTTCCGAAATGTTGAAAGACCGCGCCCTTCGCGATGCCTGCTTCGCGCGCAATGTCCTCGGTGCGCGCATCCTCATAGCCGTGCTCGGCGAAGTGCCGCATGGCCACGTCTACGATGTGCGCTCGCTTGGCTGGTACGGGTTGGCGTTTCGTTCGATTCACCGGTGCTCCCCGGTCCAGGAGTAAGTGTATGCTCCTGAAGGAAGGTTTCCGAAACCAGCCAGCATAGTGGCACCAATTTGACCCGCGGTCAATGATCCCTTTGAGGAAGGAACTCCATGGATTCCTCCATCGAAAACATTCTGGCGCTTTACGATCAGGACGCGCCTCTTGAAATGGCGTACACCATTCCGGCCGCCTGGTATGTTGACGAGCGCATCGCGCGCCTGGAGAACCGGCAGGTTTTTGGCAGCAATTGGATCGCCGTCGGCCGAACGGACCAGGCGGCCACTCCAGGTCAGTTTTTCACCTTCGATCTAGCCGGGGAACCGCTCATCATCGTGCGTGGTACGGATAACGAACTCCGCGCCTTTTTCAACGTCTGCCGCCACCATGCGGCCGCCGTGGCTACCGCGCCCTGCGGAGTGGCCCAGCATCCTACGCTGCCCGTACCACGGCTGGACCTACGGTCTGGACGGTTCGCTCAAAGGCGCGCCTGAGTTTGCCGGTGTCTGCAATTTTGAGCGCGCCGACAATGGGCTGGTGCCGGTGTCCGTTGCCATTTGGGAAAGCTTCATCTTCGTCAACCTGAACCCGCAGGCGCCTACGCTTGAGAGCTATCTGGGCGACTTGCCCGAACGGCTCGCGCCGCTTTCTATCTCCACGCTGGGCTTCTTTGCCCGCAAGACCTACACGCTGGCCTGTAATTGGAAGGTTTACGTCGACAATTACCTCGATGGCGGCTACCACGTTCCCCACCTGCACAAGGCGCTAAACAGCGTGCTTGAGTACACCGAGTACACGATTGAGAACGGCGAACACTATGCGCTTCAGTCGAGCCCTTTGGTGTCTTCGAAAGACACCTCGGTCGCGCACACACGCACCGGCGACCGCGCTTATTACTACTGGCTCTATCCCAATTTCATGATCAACATTTACCAGGGGGTCATGGACACCAACCTTGTTCTCCCGTTGGGTCAGGATCGGTGCCTGGTCGTCTTCGATTTCTTCTTCGGTGATACCAGTCCCGAGCGGGAGCAGTACAACCGCGAGAGCGTTGAGGTGAGTGACCGGGTGCAGGCAGAGGACGTCGATATCTGCGAGTCAGTACAGCGGGGCCTTCATTCCCGCGCCTACGGAGCGGGCCGCTTGTCTGTCCGCCGGGAAACCGGCGAGCACCTCTTTCACCGACTCCTCGCAGCGGATCTGAAGCGAAGCTACGCAGCTTCTTTATAGGGCAAATCGCATTAACCGCAGGTCCCTCCACTCCGCTGCGCTCCGGTCGGGATGACAATTCTGTTTTGAAATCGAGGATTTCTCGCCTTAGTTCCCGTTGTGCAACAGAATTGTCATCCCGACCGGAGCGAAGCGGAGTGGAGGGACCTGCGGTTCCGCGCAAAGGGCCGCAAATCAACCGTCGGCTCTTCCCCCAGAGCCTTCTGCACCAATGCTTCGCCTACAGCAGCGGAGTGTTTAAATCCGTGACCGGAGCAAGCGGAGGCAAACCACACCCGCTCAGAGTCAACACCGTGATCGATAACAAAACGATGGTCGGGAACCACCGTATAGAGACAAGTGGCAGTCCGTAAGCACCGGCTACTCAACCCTCGCAGGCTCACACGGACGTACCCATCGTAAAAGCCCTGTGCCTGTTCCGGAGTAACCGCCACCTGATCCTCATCAGGATCACTCAACGACGTAAACTGCTCGGTCGCGACCTTCACACTCAAACCGTCCAGGCTGGGAAAACCATAAAACCCCTTCCCCACTTGAGCCGAGTTCCAGAGAAATATCGGCATCTGCTCCGGCGAAAACCGCGGCTCGGGCTGCTCCAGACCGAACCAATAAAGCGTCTGCCGATAAACCGCAAAATGGCCCTCTTCGAGACCGCAAATCGTCCGGGCCCAATTGGCCATCCACGGCCCGGGCGCCAGCACCACGCTGGCAGCGCCATAGCGCGCGCGATTGGTCTCGACCACTACACCGGACGCATCAGTAAACGATATCGGTTACGGTCTCGCCGGTTCGAAGTTCCGCGCGATTTGCCCTGGCGACGCTCAACTGCGCACGAATACATTTCTCCGGCAAAAGAAAGCCGGCACCCGGCTCCAGATATCCTTCTGCGCCATCTTGCAGGATGAACTGCGGAAACCTCTGTCGTATCGCCTCAGCGCCAAGCATCTGGTGCTCGATGCTGAATCGTCTGGCGCAATCGACCGTCTGATTAAAAAAGGCCGCGCCCGGACCCTGAACCCCGCCGGCGGAATCGAGCAATATCAAGCCGCCATTCTGCACCAGCAGCTTTTCTCCTGTAGCCGCTTCCAACGCGCGCCACAGCACATTGGCTCGCAAAACCAGCGGAACAAACTCCGCTCCCTCCCCAACCGCCTGCCGGGTAATGCGGGTCTCCCCGTGGCTGGAACCAAAGTCGTGCGGCGGGTGGAAGCGATCAATGCCCAGCACGCGGGCGCCGCGCAACGCCGACTGACACAGCGCCGCACTGCCCACCGCGCCCAGTCCAATCACAATCAGGTCATAGTTTTCCACTGACCAACCCTAGCTACTGCCCGATTGCAGCATCGGCTATAGCTAGCGATTGATCCAGCTGTTCGACCGCGAAGTCAATCTCTGACTTCTCAATGATCAGGGGCGGTGCAATCACGAAGTGGCTGATCCACGCCTGGATAGAAACGCCGCGCTTCATCATCTCCGCAGCCACCTTTTCGACTACGGCTACCTTCCCATCGACCTTGTCCTGCTTGGTATTGAAGGGCGTCTTCTTAACCTGATCTTTCACCATCTCGAGCGCCCAGAAGAGTCCCAGCCCGCGCACTTCGCCGATGGAGGGATGCTTGGGTTTGAGCGCGTGCAGCTTTTCACCCATGTACTTACCCATCTCCCGGGATCGGTTCACCAGGTCAAGCCGCTGCATCTCTCTGATCGCCGCCACGGCAGGCGCCAGCGTCATAGGATGCGCTTCATAGGTATGTCCGTGGGCGAAGAAGTGGTCCTCGAAGTACTCAGCGATCTTGCCCGTAGTGGCGCACAGCCCGAGGGGCACGTAGGCCGAAGTAATGCCCTTGGCGGTAACCAGAATATCCGGCTTCACCCCCCAGTTATCCAGGGCAAACCACTCGCCGGTGCGGCCCCAACCCGACATGACCTCGTCGGCGATCAACAAGACACCGTAACGGTCGCAGATCTCGCGCAGCTTGGGCATGTACTCCGGCGGAGGCACCAGCACGCCGTTGGTCCCAACCACTGGCTCGACAATGACAGCGGCCACATCGTGTTCGTTCTCGATCATGTGTTCCAGGTAATCGGCGCAGGCAATGCCGCACTCCGGATAGGTGTGCTTGATCGGACATTTGTAACAGTTAACTTCCGGCGCGAACAAAAAGCCCTGTCCCTTGCCGCCCGGCTCCAGGGGCCAGCGGCGCGGGTCGCCGGTTGCGGCGATGGAGGCCATGGTGGAACCGTGATACGAGCGGTAGCGCGCGATGATCTTGGTCTTGCCGGTATACATGCGAGCGATCTTGAAGGCAGCCTCGTTCGCCTCTGTGCCCGACGTGGTGAAAAAGAACTTGTTCAACCCTTCTGGCAGCACCTCGAGCAGAAGACGGCTCAACTCCACCCGGGTATCGGTCGCGTAGCCCGGGCATAATGTACGCCAGCTTGCGCGCCTGCTCTTCAATCGCCTGAATGACCGCTTGATTCTTGTGCCCCAGGTTGCAGCACATCAACTGCGCCGAAAAATCGAGATAGCGCTTCCCATTCGCGTCGGTGAAGTAGCATCCCTCGGCATCGACAACATGCAACGGGTTCCAGCTCTTCTGGTACTTCCAGGTGCCGTAGTTCAGTTTCTTGGTCCATGCGACCACTTCCTGGCTGGTCAATGTGGTTTCGGAAGAAGTGACAGTCTCGCTCATTATCTTTTCACCTTATCATTAGCTACTTTACGCTGGTCCTAATCCACCCAGGCAGAGATACTTCATCTGCAGGTATTCGTCGATTCCGTACATCGAACCCTCCCGGCCATAGCCGGACTCCTTGACGCCGCCGAAGGGAGCAAGCTCGGTCGAGATCGCTCCTTCATTGACGCCAACGATCCCCGCCTGCAACTGCGCAGAGACGCGCATGACGCGGGCCAGATCACGCGCGTAGAAATAGGCGGCGAGGCCGAAGGGCGTCGCATTGGCTGCCGCAATCACCTCGTCTTCGCTATGGAAACGAAACAGCGGCGCCACCGGACCAAAGGTCTCTTCGCACGCGACGTCCATGGTGGCGTCGACGTCGGCCAGGATGGTGGGCTGAAAGAAATAGCGGCCCAATGCGTGCCGCTTGCCGCCCAGCAGGACGCGCGCGCCACGGGCGATCGCGTTGGCCACGTGGCGTTCTACCTTTTCCATCGCCTTGGCGTTGATGAGCGGGCCAATCTCGGCCTCTCCCCCGCCCGCCCCACGCGCAGCGCGGAAGCAGCCTGGACCAGCTTTTCCGCGAAGACCTCGTAGACCGCGTCCGCAACGTAGATACGGTTGGCGCAAATGCAAGTCTGGCCCGCATTGCGAAACTTGGACGCGATAACGCCACGCACCGCCGCATCCAGATCGGCATCGTCAAACACGATGAAGGGAGCGTTGCCGCCCAGTTCGAGCGAGAGCCGCTTAAGCGTGGATGCGGAACCCTGCGCCAGATGCTTGCCCACAGGAGTGGATCCGGTAAAGGAGAGTTTGCGCACGCGGGAATCGTTCAACCAGGGATCGACCACCGCCGCGGCGCGCTCGCGGGAAGCAGGAACCACGTTGATGACGCCGGCGGGAATGCCTGCCTTGGCCGCGAGAAACGCGAGTGCGAGCGCGGACAACGGAGTGTCCTCCGCCGGCTTGGCGATCACCGTACAACCGGCGGCCAGGGCCGGAGCAATCTTGCGCGCCAGCATGGCGATAGGAAAGTTCCACGGAGTAATAGCGGCCGCGACGCCTACGGGTTCTTTGGTCACGATGATCCTGCGCCCGTGAGCGGGCTCGGGAATCACATCGCCGTAGACCCGTTTTGCCTCTTCGGCAAACCACTCGATATAGGCCGCGCCATAGGCAACCTCGCCGCGGCTCTCGCTGAGCGGCTTACCCTCTTCGAGCGAAATCAGGCGGGCAAGATCTTCCGCATGCTTCCGGATAACCCCCAGCCACGCCTGGAGATGTTGTGCCCGCTCTTTCGCCAGCAGTGTGCGCCAGCTGCAGAAGGCTCGTTGCGCCGCGGCGACGGCGGCCTCGGCTTCGACCGGGCCGCAGTCCGGCAGCGTGGCCAGCACCGTGCCATCCGCGGGATCTTCTACCGTAAATGTGCGGCCATCGCTCGACCCTGTTCTCTGGTTATCGATCCAGGCATGGTTGAGGATCAGTTCACTGCATTCGAGTTGCAACATCGGGTCTCCCTACGGCAGCAAACGATGAAAATACAAAAAATGCTCTTCACGCACGTAGCCCAGCTTCTTATAAATATGCTGGGCCGCCAGGTTGTCGTGGGCGGTTGCCAAGGTAAGACGCTCAGCGCCGGTACTGCGGGCAAACTCTTCCGCGTACCTTAGCAACGCCGTGGCAATGCCCTGGCCGCGGGCTGATACATCCACGTAGAGATCTTCAAGAAACCAGATCGGCCGCATCGCCAGCGTATTGGTGGAAGGCATCAGGTGCATAAAGCCAATCGCGCGAGAATTGTTGTCCCAGGCCAGGAAATACCGTCCCGACGATTGCGTGACCCGGTCGCGAATGAAGGCCTCGGCGCGCTCGTGCTCCGGCGCTTCGCCATAGAAAACGCGATAAGCGATGTAGAGCCGCGACAGCTCGGTCAGACACGCAGTCGATGCAGCTTCTATCCGGCAGCCCGGCCTATCCATAGGATTTGTGAACACGTCTCCCAGATCTTTAGCCGTGAGCTCTGTATCAGGACGCGACTTTTGTCAGGCCATAAAACACGCCAACATAGCGGTTCCCTGGTTCCCTCACCAAGGACGGGTGCCCCATATCTCGCTCGTTTTTCGCGAGATATGGGATACCACTGCTCTTTCCCTTTGACTCTCGATTCATCCGACGCACTTAGCGGTCAAAAACTGTGGAATCCGAGATATGGGGCATCCGTCCTTGGCAAGGAAACGAGAGCCCATGGGGCCGAGTTCGCAGGTGGGTTCAGCACCTCAGAGGCCAAAAGCCGGCCGATTCGGTTAATGCGCAGCGCCCGCAAGCTCTCCCAACTCCGCTGCCACCGCGCTCAGACCCTCTTCCAGCACCTGCAGAGCATCGCCGAATTCCTCATCAGTGATATTCAACGGCATCAACAGCCGGATGATGTTGTCGTACGTCCCCGCCGTCAGCACCAGCACGCCATGCTGCAGGCAATGCTGCACCAGTTTTTTCGCGGCCGGGGCGCAAGCAGCTCCATTGGCATCGACGAACTCCATCGCCTGCATGGCGCCCACCCCACGAACGTCGCCGATAAAGGCATGCTGCCGCTGCCAGGCCGTAGCCCGGCTTTGAAATTGCTCTCCCAGCCAGCGCCCTCGCGCCAGCAATTTTCCATCAGCAAATTCTTCGAAGACCGCCAACGCCGCCGCGCAACACGCGGGGTTGCCGCCGAATGTGCCGCCCAAGCCGCCCGGCCCGGGTGCATCCATGATCTCCGCACGACCGGTGATCGCCGCCAACGGCATGCCGCCTCCGAGAGATTTGGCAGTGAGAATAAGATCGGGCTCGATACCGAAATGGCTGCTGGCAAAAAGCTCCCCAGTGCGCCCGAAGCCGGTCTGTACCTCATCGGCGACAAAGACAATACCGCGCTCGCGGCAGATCTTAGCCAGAGCCGGCAGAAACCCGGCAGGAGGCACGACAAACCCACCTTCACCCAGCACCGGCTCCACCACGATAGCCGCGATCGACTCCGCGGCCACCACGCGGCGAAAGGTCTGGTCGAGCAATTCAGCAACTTGACCCTCGGTCATAGGTCCGCGGCTGGAGAGCCGCGCATTCGCAGGCACGCCGTAAGGGATGCGGTAAACATCCGGCAGGAACGGCCCGAAGCCTTCCTTGTAGGGATGAGTCTTGCTGGTAAGCGACAAGCCCAGCATGGTGCGGCCGTGAAAGCCATCTTCCACCGAGAGAACCGCGGGGCGTCCAGTAAAGGCGCGCGCAATCTTCACCGCGTTCTCCACTGCTTCCGCTCCGCTGTTCACCAGGAATGTCTTCTTGGCAAAGCTACCCGGCGTGAGCTGGTTGAGTTTCTCCGCCACGGCGACATAGCCCTCGTACCCGGTGACCTGGAAGCAGAGATGAAGAAAAGCATCGAGCTGCGCACGCACCGCGCTGACCACCCGTGAATTCCGGTGGCCAACATTGACGCAGCCGATGCCGCCGCCCAGGTCGATGAAGCGATTGCCGTCCACGTCTTCGAGCATTGCGCCCTCGGCGTGGCGGACAAACAGCGGGGTGGAAGCGTAGACCCCGCGCGGGATGGCCTGCAACCGGCGGGCCGTCAACGCGCGCGAATTAGGTCCCGGAATCTCAGTCTTCAGTCGGATGTTAGACATGTCAATACCATCCAATCGGCGCTTCGTTCAGATTGATATAGACCTGCTTGGTCTCGAGATACTCGTCAATGCCATGAATCCCCAGTTCCCTGCCGAAGCCCGATTGCTTAAACCCTCCCCACGGCGCTTCCACGCAAGTAGGCTGCATGTGATTAACCCACACCACACCGGCGCGGATGGCCTTAACCATGCGCATGGCGCGATAGATATCGCGCGACCAAACGGCTGCGGCCAATCCAAAGGACGTGTCGTTGGCAATCTTGAGCGCCTCGCGCTCGTCCTCGAATGGGATCACGCAGACCACCGGGCCAAAGATCTCTTCCCGCGCAATCCGCGCCGAGTTATCCACGTCGTAAAAGATCGTCGGCTCGACATAATAACCGCGGGTCAGAGAAGCCGGCCGGCCACCGCCCAGCGCCAGCTTGGCTTCTTGCTTGCCAAGCTGCTGATAAGCAGAGACCCGGTCATACTGTTCCCGGCTGACCAGCGGACCCATCTTGGTGGAGCGGTCGAGCGGCGGCCCCAGCTTGATGGTGCGCGCCTTCTCCGTCATGGCCTCGAGAAATTTGGGATAAATCGACCGCTGCACCAGCACGCGGCTGCCCGCCGAGCAAACCTCACCCTGGTTGATGAAAACGCCGAAGAGCGCGCCATCGATGGCCGCCTCAAAATCCGCATCGGCAAAAAAGATGTTGGGCGACTTGCCACCCAGCTCAAGGGTCACCCGCTTGAGCGTGTCGGCGGCCGATTTCATGATGATCTTGCCCACGGCGGCTGATCCCGTGAACGCCACCTTATCGACATCAGGATGGGCCACAATGGCGGCGCCCGCCGTCTCCCCCAGCCCGGTCACGACGTTGACCACCCCGGCAGGCACTCCGCACTCCGCCAGCCAACCAGCCAGCTTCAACATGGTGAGCGGCGTTTGCTCCGCCGGCTTCAGCACGCAGGTGCAGCCCGCGGCGATCGCCGGCGCCAGCTTCCACGCGGCCATGCCCAGCGGATAATTCCAAGGGATAATTTGCCCCGCAACCCCGACCGGCTCTTTCAACGATAGGCTGAGCGCATTGTCAGGAACCGGATTCACCAGCCCGGAGACCTTGTTGGCCAGTCCTCCGTAATACTCGAAGCAGGTGGCGGCATCCGCGATGTCGTATTCCGCTTCGACAATCGGCTTGCCGCAATTCCGCGACTCCAACTCCGCCAGTTGCGGAGCTTCCTCACGAAGCTTGGCCGCGATGCGAAAGAGGATGCGGCCCCGTTCCTGGGCCGTGGTCTGCGGCCATCCGCCTTCATCGAAGGCATAGCGCGCCGCAGCCACTGCGGCGTTGATATCCGCCGCGCTGGCGTCGGGAATTTCCGCGATCACTTCTTCGGTCGAAGGATCATAGACAGGGATGCGCTTGCCGGAAGTACCTTCCGTCCATTCACCATTGATAAACATCGGTTCAGAACTGGTCTGTGAGATAGCCATGGGGGATCCTTTCGAAAGCCAGGTATGGGCGGCGGCAGGCCGCCGCCCATGAAACGACTACGCCCGCGCCAGGGTTTCCTGCTGCGCCTGCGCCAGTGCCGGGGCAACTTCCTCAAAGGCCGATAGGTGCTTGTCAATATCGGCCATGGAGTGAGCGACGGAGATGGTCCACTGCTCATCCCACCAGTAAGGCTGCGCCATGACACCACGGTTCAACATGCCGAACCAGTAGAGCTTCCACAGATCCGTATCCACCTTGAGCCAATCGCGGTAGTTACGAATCTTGTTGGGGTAGAGCAACATCGCTCCATTCGACCCGGCGCTCTCCACGTAGGCTTCGAGTCCGGTCTTCTGCACAATCTGCTTGTACCCGGAGACCAGGGCGTCGCTGACTTTGCCAATGTGCGCGTAGCCCGCGGGCGTGAGGACTTCACGGAAGACAGCGATCCCAGCCGCCATAACCAGCGGGTTGGTTGCGTAGGTGCCGGCGTGAAAGACCTTCTGCTGCGCGATCACGTCCATCACCTGCTTGCTGGCGGCGAAGGCAGCCAACGGGAAGCCTCCACCGATGGACTTGGCCAACGTCACCACGTCGGCCTTGATGTTGAAGTACTCGCAGGCTCCGCCACGGCCCAGCTTGGCGCCGGTCTTCACCTCGTCAAAAATGAGCAGCGCACCCTCGCGGGTGCAGATCTCGCGCAACCCTTCCAGATATCCCGGCTCCGGCATGCAGATGCCGATGTTCATCATGATGGGTTCCACGATGACGGCGGCGATCTGACCCGGGTTCTCGGCAAAGAGACCGGCAACAGCTTTGAGATCGTTGAACTGCGCCACCAGCGTGTTCTTCACCGTGTCGGCGGGAACTCCACCCGAGGCCGGTACCTGGTTGGGCCGGTCGGGATCGCCGCACAGCTCGAGCTTGGGCTTCATGCTCACCAGGACGGAGTCGTGCACGCCGTGATAGGCGCCCTCCATCTTGATGATCTTGTCGCGACCGGTAAAGCCGCGCGCGATGCGGATGGCGTGCATGGTCACTTCTGTGCCGCTGCTGCCAAAACGCACCTGCTCCACCGGGAAGCGCTGGCAGATTTCCTCCGCCAGGTCGTACTCCAGAGTATGCGGCATGCCGTACATGGTGCCGGTGACCAAACGCTCCTGCACCGCGGCGACCACCGCCGGGTGACAGTGACCAGCCATCAGGGCGCCGAAACACAGGTTGAAATCGATGTACTCATTGCCATCGAGGTCGTGAATGTGGCTTCCCTTGGCGTCCTTCACAAACAGGGGCCACGGCTCGTAACTGCGGAAGTTGCTGGCTACGCCAAGCGGCATGCGTGGTTCTGCCCGCTTGAGCGCAGCGCGCGAGCCGGGGGTACGGGATTCAAAGCTGGAGAGTTCTTTCTCAAGAAGGTGGTACATGGGATTCTTCCTTTGCCCAGGGGGCGGTCAATAGTAAAGAGGGCCGGGCGACAGAGATAAGCCGGCAGACGCCGCGGAGCGGGTCTAGCGTTCGATGAGGATGGGGTTGGGCAGCCGGCACAGCCGGCCTTCTCCGCGAGCATAGCGAAGAAACCAGCGCATCCGGCAAAACGTGCCGGCGATGGGGCAATCTTCGTAGCTGGAAAGAAATGACATTTCGGGCAAGCCAATTATACGTTGCCACCAATAAACCCTTATAGTAATTTTTGAAAACCAGCCATACCGTCCATTGCACCACTAAGCAGGCTACGGAAGAACTCTGGTCTTTGAAGGGTACGGGCTTCAGAGTCTGCGTGAGAACCAGCCGAGCTAGAAGTGGCTCAGGTCTGGGAACTCTTAAGTCCGAAGCGCTTCGCCCACGGTCTGGGATGACAAATCCCGTAGGGACGGCTGAGATAGTCCAAGACGCAGTCCTGACGTATAGCTGTTAATAGGCCAGTCCCGTAGAATTGTCAAGCCCGACCCTGAGTCGAAGTGGCAGTCGTTAGGGACCTGCAGATTCCAGACGTCGTCCTGGGTTCACCGCCCCTTCGAGACCTCGGGATTATGGGTTCTCACGCAGAATCTTCAGCCCGTACGTATATGTTCTAAAAGCTGAGGGGCCATCTCCATCCCTCTTCCGATTTTTTCGCAGCCCGTAAGGCCGGGCCCCATACCCGGGTTCCATTGACAGGCAAAATTTGGAGCAGCATGAGCGCGAAGCCAACTAGATTACTCGTACTATTCACCTAGCTGCGCTCACCCTTTTTTCCGGCTGCAAAAAGGCGCCCCCCACGCTCAGTCTGCTGGTGTGGGAGGGTTATGCCGACCCTTCCTTCATCCAGGGCTTTGAAGCCAAATGCCAATGCAAGGTAACCGCGGCGTATATGGGGTCCAGCGATGAACTGGTGGCCAAGTTACGGGTGGTGCTTCCTCCAATTACGACGTGATCTCGCCCTCGAGCGACGTGGCCACCATGCTCAGCCGCTCCGGCCTGGTAGCTCCGCTCGATCTGACCAGGATTCCAAATTACGGGCAGCTTTCGCCCACCCTCACCTCCAGGCAGCTGGTCAAGCAAAACGGCAAAGTCTACGGCGTGCCCCTTACCTGGGGTCCCAATCCCCTGCTCTACGACACCACCGCTTTCCCTAAGGCGCCCGCCACCTGGGCTGAACTTTGGGATCCTAAGTTGCCAACAAGCTATCGTTCTGGGACGATCTTTCCACCATGTACATGGCGGCGCAGGTGCTCGGCTTCGGCAAGCCAGACCCAACGGCCATCTATAACCTCGACGATGCTCAAATGCAGCAGGTGAAGCAAAAGCTGATCGCACTGAAACCGAATATCCGCAAGCTTTGGACCACCGGCGGAGAGCTGACCAACTTATTTCAAAACCACGAGGTCATCGCCGCCATGGGTTGGCCATTAGTGACCAACCAGCTGCACAAGAGCGGCCTCCCCATCCAGGAAGAAATTCCCGCCGAAAGTACCACCGGGTGGATTGACCACCTGATGATTACCCAATCGAGCGATAACAAGGACCTCGCCTACCAGCTTTTGAATTACCTCATCTCCGCCCAGGCACAAAAACAACTCAGCGATGTTACGGGATATATCCCAGCCAACCCGCAAGCCGCGGCACTGATGACCCCGGAGCAGCGCCACAGCCTGCACCTGGACGATATCGATGCCTATCAGAAGCAGATCGTTTTCTGGCAAGACGTGCCCCGGCGGCGAAGTACACCGAGATTTGGAACGAAGTGAAAGCCAGCCAATGAAGGCGCGCAGCATGAGTGGTGCCGCCTTTCTACGCCTGGAGAGCGTAGGCAAGCGTTTCGGCGAGCACACGGTGCTCGCATCCATTTCGCTCGACGTAGAGCAGGGCGAGTTCCTTACCCTGCTCGGCGAGAGCGGCTCCGGCAAGACCACCTTGCTGCGCATTCTGGCGGGTTTCGAGGAGGCGACCGCCGGACGCATCCTGCTTGAGGACCAGCGCCTCGATGCCATGCCGCCCCATCGCCGTCCATCCATACCGTCTTCCAGAGCTACGCACTTTTTCCCCACATGAGCGTCTTTGATAATGTGGCCTACGGCTTGCGAGTCCGCGGCTGTGCCCGCGAAGAGATGACTTCGCGGGTAAACGAGGCGCTGGAAAAAGTCCGCATGGAACGCTTCGCCAGGCATTTTCCCCGGCAGATCAGCGGGGGACAAAAGCAGCGTGTGGCGCTGGCCCGGGCGCTGGTCAACCGGCCCGCGGCTACTGCTGCTCGACGAACCGCTCTCCGCGCTCGACGCCAATCTGCGCCTGGAAATGCAGCGCGAGCTGAAGCTGCTGCAGCGCGAGGTCGGCATCACGTTTATCTTTGTTACCCATGACCAGAGCGAGGCGCTGGCCATCTCCGACCGCGTGGTTCTGCTGCACCACGGCAAGGTGGAGCAGTGCGGCACCCCGCGCGCGATCTACTCTACACCGCGCACTGCCTACGCGGCTTCGTTCCTGGGCAAGAGCAACCTGGTCGCCGGCGTCGTTCGCCAGGGAGTGGCGGACTGCGGAGCTTTCTCCGTACCGGTGAAGCTGCCGGATGGCCCGGTCACTTTTTCTCTGCGCCCGGAGTGCATCGCGCCCGAAGGGCAGGGCGGCGAGCAGCGGGTGCAATTTGCCGCAGAGGTAGTTGCAGAACAGTTCCACGGCGCCGACTCTTTGTTGACTCTGCGCTGTGCGGGGGGCATGGAGCTGTCGGCACGCGTGGCCGGGCCGCTCAGCAACGGCGGCGGCTTTGCCTTTCAGGGCCAAGACCTGATCCCACTGGAGCAGGAATAGAATGCGCCGGGCACGCATCTCCGCATGGCTGGTGGCCTCTCCGCCCTTCGCCTGGATTGCTCTCTTTCTGTTTACGCCTTACTGTCTTCTCTTCTGTTACAGCTTCTGGAGCCTGGACGCCGGCCAGCAGTTGCTTCGCCACGCGACGCTGGCCAACTATCTGCACCTCGCGACCAATCCCCTCTACGTCACCGTGATTCTCCGCTCCATGCGCATCGCCTTCTCCGTGGTGGTGCTTTCGCTGCTGATCGGTTATCCCCTGGCTTGCTTTCTCGTTTTTCAGGCGGGCAAGTACAAGCGAATGCTTTACCAGGCAGTGATTATCCCGCTGTGGATCAGCTACCTGGTGCGCGCCTATGCGTGGAAAGTCATCTTCGGCAATGAGGGTGTGATGAATACCCTTTTGCTTTGGGCCCACGCAACCCGGCACCCTCTGGGCTTTCTGTTGTACAGTCCATTCGCCGTGATCGTGACCCTGACCCACATCTACGTGCCGTTCGTGGTGCTGCCAGTGGTGGCATCGCTCGAAAAGATTCCCCATGAGCTGCTCGAGTCATCAAGCGACCTGGGCGCCACGGCATGGCAGACGTTTGCCCGCGTAATCCTTCCTCTCTCGCTGCCCGGCGTGCTCTCGGGCGCGACCTTTGCCTTTCTCCTCAGCTTTGGAGACTTTCTCGCGCCGCTGCTGTTGGGCGGCCCAAGCAGCGTGATGATCGCCAACATCGTCGCCAACCTCTTCGGTGCGGATTACAACTGGCCGCTGGGGGCGGCGGTAGCCGTACTCATCCTGGTGATGGTGCTTGTCATTCTCACCATCACGCAAAGGATGGAGCGCCGCTGGAGGGTTGCATGAAGGCACTCTCGACTACCTTCGCCTGTGCCGCGTATGGCTTTCTCTACCTGCCCATCGTGGTGCTGGTGGTCTACTCCTTCAACCTGGATGGCGTAGGCGGTTTTCCGCCGCAGCACCTCACACTGAATTGGTACCGGGTCCTCTTTGGCAACTCCGCCATGTGGACCGCGGTGGGCAATAGCGCCATCGTCGCCTTTTCTACCGTAGTTTTATCCATGTTGATTGGCTTTCCCGCTGCCTATGCGCTCGATCGTTATTCGTTTCCGGGCAAAGCGGCCTTTCAACGGCTGGTGCTGCTGCCGCTGATCGTTCCCGGCGTGATCACCGGCATCTCTCTTTTGTTGCTGACAGTCAGCAGCGGATTTCATCTCAGCCTGGTCACCGTGATCCTCGGCCACTCGACGGCCTTGACGGCCGTTGCCGCGACCGAAATCCTGGCCGGCCTGACCGAGTTCGATCGCTCGCTTGAGGAGGCCTCCGCGGACCTGGGGGCCAGCCGGGTGCAAACCCTGGTACGCATTGTGCTGCCCGGCCTGCGGACCTCGCTGCTCGGCACCGCGCTCCTGGTCTTCACTCTTTCCATGGATGAGATTGCTTTTCGTTCTTCCTCATCGGCAGAGAGAACACCCTGCCCCTCGAAATCTGGTCCCGCCGGCGGCGCGGCGCGACCCCGGAGATGAACCCATCGCAACCCTTATCTTCTTGTT
>CAWBBY010000004.1:0-130962 GCA_963787145.1 uncultured Acidobacteriaceae bacterium | reverse complement strand
CAGCGACCCCGGCGATCGTAATCATTGATGAGGTGGACGCACATCTTCATCCGAGTTGGCAACAGAAGATAATGGGCATTCTCACCGGGAAGTTCCCGAACGTACAGTTCATCGTTTCGGCGACAGTCCGGCAATTGTCGCCGGTTGCGATCTCGGGGAGGTCTCTGTTTTGCGCAGGAGCGTAGAGACGGACCGTTTCCGTGTAGAGTCGGTCGCTCGCGATTTTCTCGGTGTTACGTCAGCAGAGTTGTACAAGGTACTTTTCGAGATCGATGATATCGATCGACTTTATCTGGAATATGCGACGAAAGCGACTATGGACGACCAGAAACCGCGCGAGCGCGAGATTGAGCAGTTGGCAGAGAAAGATCGGCGTTCGGCAACCGAAGAAGAGAGGCTTCGAATGTTGAAAGTGTGAGGATCGACTAGTACGGCGAGCAACCGAGGTTCGGAGGGAGCGCCTCACCCGAGAAGAGAGCGAAGCGTACATCGATCAGCTGAAGGGACGTGTTGCGACCCTGGAAAACGAATTAATGTCTCTGCGACAGCAGACCGGTACTACCAACCGAAACTGGTCCGGAAAAGCGTGATGAAAGTCTCAGAGGACCTCTTACAGATATTAGCGACTACCGAGATAGCTAACATATCTCAGTCTATTGAGTACCAGAAGCTATGCCAAGCCAATGTCGGCGACAGCCGGTTTCAGGCCGAACGCGATCGGGTGGAAAGAATCAAGATTCGAGTGGAGGCAAACCTCAAACCTCCTCTTACGACTATCGAGGAAGCTAAGGCCGCACTCAGCTTGCTTATCCGGTCCAGACGGGTGACGGAAGATCGTGATCTGTACCATGCATTGCTGGTTAGGGGATACAAGGCGCGCTGGACCAACAAGCAGCAGGCGTATTTTGATGATGCATGGGAGAAGATCCGTCTCGAGTATGACTTTTTCTTTTCATTCACGACGCGTTACCCGAGGGTAGAGGGGAAAACCCCATCAATACGGCCTACAAGTATTTCATTATCAAGGAACTGGAGCGCACCACGTGGAATTGTGCGGACCGCAAGAAGGAAAACTTGCTCGCAACGACAGTGTTTCGCCTACTCTTGACGGAGGCGGAGTACAAAGGTTTCTTTTTTCCCGATTCCCAGTTCGACAATACAATGACTGAAGAAAAACTGGCCCAGGCCTGCCGAAACTGCCTGGTATTTGTACAGCCTATTCAGAACATCATGTTTCAGCCACCCAAAAGGGGGAAAACTGGTGCCATTTCGAATACAAGCTTGTTAAATCTCTACTGCGGACCCCTCGGTAATCACCCAAAACCGGCCATAGATAATCACTTCAAAACCGGCCATAGAGAAGCGGCCTAAGACATTAGCTCCGACGAGGGAAATTAGCCTCTGTTGGCATGGGTAATGTCTTGGAAAGAACAAAGCAGGAACAGGTGATCGCGCTGGGGCGTCTTGGTTGGTCCCTACGCAAGATTGAGGCGGCGACGGGAGTCCGTCGCGAGACGGCTGGCGGCTACTTGAGGTCTGCCGGGATAGCTATACGCACTCCGGGAGGTTGGGGGCGGAAGGCTCCAGCAAAAGCGGCCCCTTCGGTGACCACCGGCTCTGGCAGTTCAAAACCGGCCAATGAGGTGATCACCGGCTTTTCCCCATCCAGACCTGCGGAAGATGCAAAACCGGCCAACGAAGTGATTACCGGCTTTTTGCCGGAACTGAGGTTGCCGGAGCAAGGTGGCAAGCGCCCACCCGGAGCCAGTGAAGCGTATCGGGAGCTGATCGAGCTGGAGCTGTCGCGAGGTCGCAACGCGATGGGTATCTGGCAGGATCTGGTCGATCAGCACGGGTATACCAGCAGCTATCAGAGTGTTCAGCGATTCGTACTCAAGCTGCGCGGAGCAGTATCGTCTGAAGCGCGAGTGATCATCGAGACGCGGCCAGGGGAAGAGGCCCAGGTTGATTACGGGACCGGGCCGATGGTGCGCGATCCGGATAGTGGCAAGTATCGGCGCACGCGGCTGTTTGTCATGACACTGGGTTGTAGTCGCAAGTGTGTTCGCCTCCTGGCCTTCCGGTCGAGTGCGCGTGTGTGGGCCGAGCTGCATGAAAAGGCATTTCGCCGGCTTGGCGGTTCGCCTCGGGTCGTGGTGCTGGACAACCTTCGCGAGGGCGTGTTGTCTCCAGACTTCTACGATGCGGGCGTGAACCCGTTGTATCGCGACGTTCTGGCACACTACGGCGTGACGGCACTGCCGTGCAAAGTGCGGGATCCGGATCGAAAAGGAAAAGTCGAGAGTGGCGTCAACCATGCGCAGATGACGCCGTTGAAGGGCAAGAAGTTCGAGAGCCTGGAAGAAGCGCAAGCGTACCTGGATCACTGGGAAGAGCGCTGGGCCGATAAACGTATCCACGGCCGTGCCAAACGGCAGGTGGCGGCGATGTTCGCCGAAGAGAAGCCCTTCTTGCAGCCGCTTCCGTTGGAGCCGTTCCGCTACTACCAGTATGGCGAGCGTACGGTTCATCTGGATGGTTGTGTCGAAGTGGAAGCGGCTTACTACGGAGCGCCGCCGGGCTGGATCGGGCGGAAGGTCAAGGTGCAGTGGGACGCGATGTTCGTGCGTCTGCTTGATCCCCGCACGGGTGCCTTGCTACGCGAGCATCTGGGCGGCAAGCGTGGCGCTCATCGTATCCGCGATGGGGATCGTCCGCGTCGCACGCCGCCACAGTTGCTTCAACTGCTGGCACGTGGGCACAAGGCAGGAGCCAGCATCGGCGCTGTCTGCGACGCCATCCATGCTCGCCAGGGCGAACTCGGAATACGCCGCATCCAAGGCGTTCTCCAACTGGTCAAGCAATACGGCAGCGCAGCTTGCGACGATGCCTGTGCGGCGGCGCTGGAACTGCGCGTCCCCGAGTATCGCTTCGTGCGCCGCTATCTGGAGCGCAATCCGCAGGCTCCCCTCAGCCTGAAGCAAGTCGATCCACTGATCCGCGAACTGACTCAGTATCGCGACCTGATTCAACAACGCATCAACTTCGAGGAACCCCAATCATGAACCCGATAGAACTCAATCGCTCCCTGGTACAACTGCGCCTGAGCGGCATGGCCGCCGTGCTGGAGACGCGTCTACTGCAGGCTCAGTCTGAGGCCATGGCTCCCATCGATCTGATCTCCATCCTGGTCTCCGACGAACTTGCCTGTCGCAGCAAGCGGCTGCTGGAGCGGCGCCACAAGCAGGCGCAGTTCCGTGACCCACTCAAGCTACTGGATAACTTCGACTTCCAGTTCAATCCAAAGATGAACCGCAGTCTGGTCTTCGACCTGGCCACGGCCGCATGGATCGGACGGCGGGAGGACGCACTGTTCCTTGGTCCTAGCGGAAGCGGTAAGAGTCACTGCGCCCAGGCCATCGGGCACGCAGTCATCCAGCAAGGCTATCGCGTGTTGTATCGCGAAGCGCACATCCTGTTGGAAGAGTTAGCAGACGCCACACTGGACGGCAACCGCAAGCAACATGTGGAACTGCTTACCACGGTGCCGCTTCTCATCATCGATGACATGGGAATGCGTAAGCTACCGTTGACCGCCGCCGAGGAACTGCTGGAAATCATCATGCGACGCTACGAGCGAGCCAGCACGCTGATTACTTCCAACAGACCCGTTGAAGACTGGGGGAAACTGCTTGGCGATAGCGCCGCCGTCTCCGCCATGCTGGATCGTCTTCTGCACCACGGGCACGTTCTCAAATGCGGCCCACGCAGCTGGCGAACCAAGACCGGCAGTCCCGGAGAAAGCCAATGACAAAACCAACAACAACAGCAACGGCAACGGAAAAACAAAAGCGATAAGGATGCCGGGCAAAGAACGCCCGGCGGCGTCGCGACTCGGGATCCAAGGGCCTCCCACGCCGGAGCCTCACCCTAGGAATACTGGTAGAAACACGAAACCCTCCGACAGCCAGCCCATTGGGCCAACTGCAGAGGGTCTCGATTACCGATTCCTTCGGAGCCAACCCCGTGTCATCGGCCATGGATCACTCCGCAAGGCGCGACCCCAGCAGAGTGAAACCACAATATCAAACACCACTTCGAGGGCTCAATCCTAAGCCTTGCAAACGCACGCTCCAGCAAGGTAAAACAATCACGTCTGCGGCCAATCCCGTTGGCCGGTTTTGAACTGATAACGTATGGCCGGTTTTAAGGTGATAACCGAGGCTGCGGACGGACCGCGATAAAGAAGACCGAATTCTGTTTGTTGTCGCGCGCCCGGATCGGAATTCCTTTTTACAACCAAATCAGGTGTACGTAGAGTATGAGGAATGGCATGACAATGTCTGGAACAGAGATGTCCCCTACCTGCCTGAAGTAGATGTTCCCAGCGGAGCCTGTCTTCTTCACAGGAGGATCAAGGAATTAGTAGCCTCGCGGATTCGGCGGAAGATTGCCATGGCGTGGGAGGAAATCGTACAAGGCGTGCCTCGGGATTGACCGAACATCTCCAGCCGTGTTCGGTTCAGTAGTCTGGGGTAGTTGTGCAACGGGCTGCGAAAGGCACCGATGGTCATCCTTACAGCACTGCGTGTAGATCATAGAATCAGCTGTTACGGGATAGGGAAAAGGTCCGCAGCTTCGGATGAGACCAAGCTGTTTGAGGTCGACAACTTAGACTGGCACACATTGACCGGTGTCCAGTAACCAGTTACTCGCAGTCCCCGCATGAGGACGGCGAAACTATTCGGAGGATAGACCTACCCGTTCCACCAGCCATTGCGACAAGGCAGCATAGGGCTGAAAACCTGGCGAGTCGTTTTCCAATGCGGGGACCATGCCACGCTCCTCGAGCTCCCTGTGAAATTCCTCCTCCACCGGAATAAACTTTCCTTCGCTCCGCGCCATCTTGAGTATTGCCAGTCGCTTCATGCGTTTATTCAGTTCGGTCGAGCTCACGCTGCGCTCGCTCCGGGGCCAGAGACCAGCCGCGAATGTGTCCGGTGCGTCCAGGAGTCGTTGGGCGGCGCCGCCACCGCTCGTAAACGCGTACACGGGAGGTAAGGAAATGACGTCGGGATTTTCTCGTCGCCACCTCTCACGGAACTCAAGAAAAATTGCAACCTCTTCTGCGATACCCTCCATACCGCCAATGACCACCATCGCCTTTGGCGCCCCCAGCTTGTTGCGATCGACTGCAAGTCTTGCATCGGGGTCTGCATCAATCAGTTCAGGATCGAGCAACATCCTTCGACGCATACTCTCAAGACTGCTGTCTTGGTTCGGAACGCCATTTAGCATCTCCTGCGGCGTCCACTCGATCGTTGTCCAGCCCATGCGATACATCTCCCAGGTTTCGTCCGGCAAGCGGCCGCGAAAAAAGCTGGACTGAAACGTGATCACCGGCCTGATTTGACGCGAAGGATTTGCGGGGAAATATTCGCCCGCAACGGCTGCGATCAACGGCGAAACGCTGGGGTGGCCCCCGAACAGCAAACGGCCCCCACGAGCGAACACGGCGCGCGCCAGCGATATGATTGCCTCCTCGATCTCGGCAGGCTTGCTGTCCGCGACCCACTCAGGCCGATGCGGCACACTCGCGGAAAGAAAAATGATGTCTTGAGGGTTGACGACCGGCTCTATGTCCATGTTGCCACCCTGCGTGCGAAATCTGACAACTTCGCCTCGTCAAAAGACAAACATTCAGTGCGACCTTCCAGCCATGTTAGTCTCTTTCGGCGATCCGGCTCTAGAGCTGCTTGCGGTCCCACGAGGGCTCCTCGCCAACCGGCTTGCCTTTGCGGGCGCGAGACATGCGCACCATGGAGGTTCCGGAAATCGTCCACTTCAGGCGGCCGCGTTGTGATCCAAATCAGGTGCTGGTTGAGCCCGACATCGGCGCGCATCGGCCCTACGGCGTTTGCGGTGACACGAACGCCCACCGCCGCTAGAGCGTTCGCCACATCCTTGCGCAATCTTTGTCGGCGTTCAAAAAGCGCGTTTGAGTGTTCTTTCTTGATGAAGCTCACTACCCGTTCTTCGGTAGCACCCGTCAGCCGCTGCCATTCGACTAAATGTCTATCCGGATTTTCCGGATCTTGCCGAGGAACGGGATCTTGAACGAAATCTGAAGAAGGGGACATACCCGGCGGGTTATGTTCGAGCTCGATCCGTGGCCGATTTCGCACTGAGGGCAAAATTTCATCATCTTCGAGATTCGGCATGCGGACGCACGCAAGTCCGAGCCGGAATCGTTTGGCAAAGTCGATTTCGTGCTGCGTCCACTTCGAATCTTTCAGTGAGGCGGATTCCAATAAAATCACCATCGACTTGTCTTCTAGTTCCTGGTTTAGCCGGCGCTGGAAGTCATAGCCGGGCGGAATCGAGAAGCGATCGAGAAAAACGTCGAAACCCTCGTGTGTAAGCCGGTCGAACAGTTGAAGCGCCACGGGAAGTGTTTCTAACCGACGATAGCTGATAAAGATCCGGGTGATCTCCGAGGTGATATCCGCACGGCTCATGACGGCCGGAATGATCTCCCTGATACTGCCGGACCAGCTCTTCGCATTGGTACGCCGCAGGAGATGTTTGTCCGACCGAATCGCGGGATCTAAAAACGCTCGGAGATCCGGTCGTGGAATTGCAGTCATCACTGCTGCGTCGTATTCGTCAGACGACCAATTGTTGTACCAGAGGATGTCCCGAAACGGTGCGCCTTCAGCGGCAACCAACACCAACACTTTGCGGCGACTGGGATAATCCGCCGGATTCATCGAGGAGGGATCCTCAGGGCAGAGTATCTCCTCAACAATAACCTCAGGACTAGAGTTCTCGAGTATCGCCTTCATTTCGGCTGCTAGATCAGCAACATCCTTGAGACCTTGAGTGGAACCCGTTGAGACGAGCGCGATCCAACTGGGCCGGGTGGCCGGAACGCCAGAAAAGGCCCAACATTGAAAGGCGCCATGTCCTTTTTCGACCTGCAGAAGAACGTCGCAACTCAGATCTGCCATATGCCGTAACCAACCACTGCCGCGATAGCGATCACCGGCAGGTGTACCAGCCAGACCGCTGGCGCTGCAACTGCGCGGATCCAATCCAGAAGTCCCCAGCTGGTCACCAAGGACAATCTGGCGGGTTCAGTGGAAATCGCACATTCCCGCTCGAATATATAACGAAAGCATCGTTCCTGAGATAGGTAGTAGGCGTCGAGAAGCCAAAAGCAGCTCGAAGGAATTGCGGCAACCAGGGCATGTTTAGGATAAGCATTCCTTGAAACGGTCCATCCGATCAAGGCACTCCCAAGTGCCACACTCCACTTACGCGTTGTAAATTCGTTCGCGGCCATACGCGTGACGACCGACTGTATGATGCCGAGGTACTTTAGACGCGTAGGACCCATTCGGGCATTATGGCGCAAAATCTCGTGCACTGCCAGTCAAGGTCCGTTTGCTAGCTCGGCAAGCGCCAACCGACCAATTCTGGTTGTCAACCCAAGTGGAGGCAAGTGCGACCGAAGATCACAAAACGTATAGATGCAGATGCACTTGTAAGCAGCGGTCGGGCCCTTATCTGTCTGACCGTGGCGTTGTCGCCGGCTCCTTTCCCTGCCCTCGCCTAGCTCGCCCGATCCTTAGAAGGATACAATCCAATGCTTGGTTCGAATAAGGACAGGATTACTGATGCTGCGAAGAGTGTTTTTTAGCTTCCATTTTGACGGCGACTGCCAGCGGGCGGCGCAGGTCCGGAACATCGGTAGTCTGGACGGAAATAACCCCATGAGAGGCAACGATTGGGAGGCGCTGAAAGGCAAGGGTAATCTGGCGGTAGAAAACTGGATAGCAGAGCAATTAGTTGGACGCTCATGCACTGTTGTTTTGGTCGGTGCGGGAACGGCAAACAGAAAATGGATCAATTACGAGATTGCGGAAACCTGGAATGAGAGGAAGGGGGTCGTCGGAGTCCGTATCCATGGGCTCAAGAACCTTGCGGGCTTCACGGCGCCGCGTGGTGACAACCCGTTTTCGTATGTGTACCTCAGGTCTTCGGGACTCCCCCTCTCCTCTGTAGTTAGGCTTTATGATCCTACGGTCGCCAACGACAGTAAGGCTACTTACAACGCCATAGTCCAGAACATCGAAGCTTGGATCGAAGAAGCTACGGAAATCCGCGCTAGGAACTGAGTTTTCCGCACGGCCCTCATACGGAAAGGGAAGCTACTCCATCGAGTGAGTGCCGCGGAGAGCGCTCGTCGCCGATCCCGCTATACGCGGTGCCCGCCTTCAGGGATAAAAGAGTCTCGGAGACGTGACGATGCCTCTGCTGGACCTAACGGATTAGGGTGAAACGACCCGTCCACCCGTCCTCCATGGAAAAGATTCAGATAAACAGGCCACGATCCTGGTTACCAAAGAATTCTCGACGCGTAGCAGAAACCGTACTACTGTGAAAGCAAGCAATCATACACCAGCGCCGTCTCATGACGACGGCCCTGTCCGGCCTTGCACCGATCTGTCCTTTCCGTGCTTCGCCACCCACTCCCCGGAAGTCATCAGCGACCGATTACACGTAAAACAGGGGCCGCTCAGTGCGTCCTCTAGACCAAGCAGTCTTGACAACTTCGGAAGCACCTCACTCGCTGGACACCCGCCCGAGCCCAGATAACACGGGCGCCGGAGGATAGACGGGCCCGTTGACCAATATCTTGCGCTTGTCCAGCCTTGCCTCCGGCAGCCGGAAAAATCCCAGCCCCGGGGCGGGAAATTAAAAAATTTGAGCATCTTCGTGAAACAAAGGACTTATTTGGCAACCTTGCCAAAACGTCCACGCCGGGCGGGGACTTATCGCGCTTATCGCGCTTATTTCGCTTATTTGCTTATTTCGCTTACTTCGCATATTTCGCACTTTATTTTCCGCCAGCCGTAGGCAGCCTGTACACTTCGGTGGGCCAGGAATACCAACCGTAGATCCTGGCCTAACTTACGGAGGAAGAAAGACATGAACGGGAAAGTGTGGAAAGGCTTCGCAGCCGTGTGCGCATTAACGGTGTCCGCCGGCTGGGCCGGGCAGGCAGGCGCGCAGATGTCCGAGGTAAAAGAAAAACCAGCGCTGTACACATACGTCGCGGATTGGAATATTCCCCGGGACAAGTGGGCAGACATGGATAAGTCCTACGCGCCTACCCAGAAGCTCATGGACAAGGCGATCGCCGACGGCACCATTGTGGCCTATGGCAACGATCGGACCCTGGTCCACCAGGGAGACGGCATCACGCACGACAATTGGTGGTCAGCCATGTCCCTGGCCGGCGTGCTCAACATGCTGGACCAGGTGGAGAAGGCCGGCGGTTCGGGGACTTCTGTCCTGGACAGCGCCACCAATCACTTCGATAACGTCTACGAAAGCCGGTACTACAACTGGCATCCCGGAGCGGTGAAGGATGGCTACACCTATGAGGCCTCCTACCGATTGAAGCCGGACGCGCCGGACGGCGCGGTATCGACGCTCAGCAAACAGCTGATCGTGCCGCTGCTGGAGAAACTGTTCGCTGACGGCACGCTGCGCGAGTACGAAGTCGATACCCAGGCGATTCACACCGAAGCGCCCGGCATGTTCTCGATTGTCTACATCGCAGCCACTGCGGACGGCCTGGATAAGGTCAACGCAGCGCTGGATGAGGCAATCAAGTCCAACCCGCTGGGCGGCGTGGCCTTTGGTTCCATGATCGACATCGCCACGCACCACGATGAGTTGGGTCGCACCAACGGTACTTACAAATAATTGTCCCGGATGGGGTTCCAGGTCTCGAAGTCGAGGCCTGGGATGCGCTTTAACTGTGGAAGCCCCGCATTTATGCGGGGGAAGGAGCGCTTTAGCACTGGCAATGACAAAGCCTCATGAGTCCCTGCGGCTCTTGCTCCCCGCTAACTCATCGATGGCTCATCTGTGTAGCCCCGGACTTTTTGGTCCGGGGCGGCAGATCCCGCTCCGTTCGTCCCGGTGTTCGCGCTGCTTCGAGATGACCTGGCCCTTGTCCATAACTCTATTTTGTCCTATATTTTGGTCCTTCTCAACAAGATTGAGCCGTACGTGGACTGTAGGGGGGTCTTGACCGGACTGCTCCGACAGATCGGTACATCGACACAGATCACAATGGATCGACTCTAAAAAAAGTGGCAAACGGTCCAGTAAAACCCCCGTTTCCCACAATCCGTCGCCGTGCTCTCTTCTATGCTGGCTGAGTGACCACGGAAAAAGAACTTCGAGAAAAACTGCGCAAGATCGCCGCGCTCTTCGAGGGCGCGACGACAACTGGCGAGCGCGAGGCTGCAGCTGCCGCCAGCAAGCGTGTGCTTGCCGCTCTGGGCGTTGCGGAAAAGGTGGAACCCACGATTGAAATGCAGTTCGCGCTTTCCGATCGTTGGAGCCGTCTGCTGTTTACCGCTTTGTGCCGCCGCTACAAACTCAAGCCATATCGCTATCCTCGCCAGCGCTACACAACGGTCGTGGTGCGGGCTCCGAGGACATTCATCGAGACCACCCTTTGGCCCGAGTACCTGGAACTCCAAGCTGCTCTGAACTCCTATCTCAACGAAGCGACGGAACGAATCATCCGCGAAGAGGTATTCGGCGATGCCGAAGAGGCCGAAGAACGCGCAGGCTAACGCTTCGTTATAGGGGACCCGATGACCAGAACGGACCACTCCGCACGTGCACCGTTATCTCGAGACGTGACCGTCTTATCGGATAGGGGGTCCGACGTGGGGAAAATGAATGTTCAGCTTATAGCAAATGAAGAGAACCAGGATCGCACCCAGAGTGGAAAAGATGAGGCCGGCGGGGTGATAGCGTTCGTTTTTGGGGCGCGAAAACATGTGGGTAACGGCGCCGCCGATGATCGATCCGATGATGCCAAGCACAATCGTCCAGAAGAACGTTATATGCACGTGCATCACCGATTTTGCGATAATCCCCGAGATTAACCCAATAACGACATACCAGATCAGGTGAAACATACTTTCCCCCTCCAGCGTTTGCCTTTAGAACGTCGTCGAGTATAACCCAGGGTTAGGTAATTAACCGCACTTTCCTATCAAATGGATCGGCTTTCTAGATTGAAACTCAAAAATTGCCAATCTTCTATCCCCGCTAAGGAGGCAAATCATTGATCTAAGTTGGCACCGCAGCTATTTCGTTACTGCTGCTGTCTCCAACCGCCCGCCGCGGATCCATTCCAGGATGGTGCGGTACTGCCAGCTATCCTCATTGCCATGCCAGCGCTGGCCGCCGTTGTGCGTGGCCAGGTAGTCGCCGACGTTGCCGGCGCTGTCCGTCGGCCGCGTCGGCTTGATCAGGATCAGGCTCTTGGTTGGATCGTTGATGTCCACCACGTGCATCGCGTACTTGTAGTTCTCTTCGCTGTCCTGGTCGGAGTAGACGCCTTGGTCGTTGGGCGGCCGCAACTTGAAGATCACATGGCTGGCATGGCAGAAGACGCAAGCCTTGCCGTCCGCGCCTTGCGTCGCCAGAATGGGTTCGATCTTGGCCACGAAGTAGTTGAAGTCGAGCACCGAGCCGGGCTGCACGTCCTTGAGCGCGTCGCTGAGCTTCTTGCCTTGCAGCACGCTCACGGCGATCAGCTTCAGGCGCGGATTGGCGTCATTCTGCAGCTGCTCCATGGCGGCGTGGAACTCCGGCCGCTGCTCCACGCCTTTCACCTTGCGTAACGTGTCCAGCCCCGCCGCGCGCACATTGTTGTCAGGGTTTTGCAGGCTGGCCAGCACCGTGCTCAGCACCAGCGGGTTATCGAGCAGGTCCGTGGGACGCTTGATGGCTACCAGGTTCTTGTTCAGGAAGTAGGCCTGATCCTGCGAGATGGCGCCGCCCGAGACACCGGCATGCCGGTTCATGAACTTCGGGTCGCCCACTTCCTCCAGGAAGACTCCCACGGCGGAGGGGTTCAGATGAGCGAAGGCCGCCTTTACCTGGGGCGCGGTTGCCGGGTCGGCCAGGAAGTGCTCCAAGGAAACGCGAACCGCCGCGCGCTGCACCTCCGGATTGGGATCATTCAGCCCGGCCAGGACTTGCTGCTGCAGATCCGTCTCCCGCATCAACGTCTTGAACGACGATGCAGCGTTCAGGACCTGGGCGTAGTTCGCGGGCCGCGGTTGTTCTTCGAGCAGGGCACGCAATCCACCTAACACCTCCGGCTGCTGGGCCCACGGAGAATCGCTGGGCAGCGCCGCCAGCAAGGGAAGCACCACCGCCTGGCTATCCGGATTGCCGTTCTTGAGGATCTCGACTACTTTGCTTACCAAGTGCGGGTCCGGCGCGGCCGGAGCATCCAGATTGAGGACGCCCCGTTGGCCATCCTCATATACGTAGCGCACCGTCTGCCGCACCTCGAGGTTCGGATCTTCGGAGAGGGTGAGCGCCGCCAGGGCGAAGCGCTCGTCGCCGGCTCCGCTGAGCGTGCTGCCCGCCTTCAGGACTTCAATCTTCATGATGTCGTCGGCGCCCTGGAGGCAGGCAAGTAGAGCCTCTTCCAGCTCCGGCCCGGAAGACTTAAAGAAATGGATGAGGTCGCTGTCGTTGCCTACGCGGGTCTGGAAGAATCCGTTGTGTACGTCGTATTTGAAGTCGACCGCCTCGCGATACGGCGGATACTCATAGCCCGGGCGATGCAGGTCGGGCACCCCGCTGACGTACTTGGTCAGCACCGCGGGCAGGCCGATGGAGACGGTGTTCTCCTTGAGCGTGGGCAGAGCATAGTGGCGCACGTGAAAATCCCACAAGGCATTGAGGATGCCTTCGCGGCCTAAGGGCGTGCCAGTGCGCAAGACTTTTGCCAGGACTTGCGCCTGGTCATGCACCACGGCTTCGTAGCCGGCGCCGATTGCGTTCTTGTCCGCATCTGCAGCGCTGGCGCGCACCCACGCTGTCAGGTAGCCGGTGTTCTCGTCGAGCAGGTCGTAGATACTCTCCTCGAGCCCGCGGCGGACCATGGCGTCGGTCTCAACGTTCATGCGCGTCGCCAAAGTTTCGAGGGTGCTGCGGCGCATCTCCGGCTGGTCCACTTGCCAGTAGTACCAGCGCCATAATCCGGAGGCGGCTTCGAAGCGGACGAAGGGCACGGGGTCGTTCACATCGCGCTCCAGGGCGGCGAGCAGTTCCTTATCGCCGGTCAGGTCGCGGAAGTGCTGGTTGAAGACGCGGGCGGCGCCCCAGCGGACGCGGGCGTTGGGCGATCCTAGCGCGGCTATCAGCAGAGTGCGCCCGGCGGGGGCTGCGTCCTGGCGGCGCGAGAGGATCATGCGGACGGCGTAGGCAGAGCTGCTCTGGACCATCTTCGTCTGGTCGCCGAGGGCCTGCATCAGGACGGGCAGCGATCCAGGATCAGCCATGTGTCCGAGCGCGCGAGCGGCGGCTTCGCGGGCCAGCGGCTGATCGCTCTTGATCAGCACTTCGCGAATTTGCTTGAGCACGGGCTCCGGAGCCAGGTCCCAAAACTGGTCGAGCTGCGCGAGCAGCAAGGGCAGGTTGTTCTTGGCCAGCTTGGTGGGCGGAGCGGGGAAGCCGGCGTCCCAGTTCTTGGCTTGGGTGGTTCCCGGGTAGAGCGTGGACAGAGCCATCACGGCAAACTGCGTGGCGCGGAAGGGCGTGTTGAAGCCCTGGTAGACGGGGTCGCCTTCCCAACTGCCTTCCTGCCGTTGGGCCGCGAGCATCGCTTTCACCGCGAGCGCCAGGTGATCGTCGCTCTCCGGGCGGCGGCCGGCCATGGCCACGGCCAACACGGCGTTATAAGAGACGAAGTCCGCCGTCTTGGCTTTCTTATCGAACGGGTAAGGCCAGCCGCCTTCGGGCGTTTCATATTCGTACAGCTGGGTGATGAGCTGGTCGATTTGCGCCTGGTACTTGGCGCGGTCGATGGTCGACAGCAGCATGATCTTCCAGTTCAGGTCGATCATGTTTTTCGGTACGTAGGGCAGGGCCAAGGTCTCTACGTGGTTGCGCTCGGTTAGCCACTGCGGATCCTTGGTCTGCTTGTAGACCATGTCGAAGGTCTGCCAGCTTTGGGTGGCGATCTCGAAGGGGCTCACGTCGGGTTCGCAGCCATCGGCCTCGTCGCCGGGCATGGTGGTGAGTCCTTTGTAGTGGATCTTGAGGTACTCGGCGTAAGGCACGTTGAAGTGCGGCCGCGGCGGATCGTGGGTTACGTTCTGCTCGAATTGGTTGGTGATCAGGGGCAGCCGGCTGGAGACGGTGCGCGCGGTGTAAATCACCCGCACCCAGTTGGTGTTGGTCTCTCCATATAAAGGACGCGCGTTGTTGTAAATGCGGTCGGTCAGGAATTCGAGCTGCGCACGCTGGGTTGGAGCATAGCCGTTTTTCACCGCGGTGAGATAGCCGCGGGTGGTGAACTGGGCCGGGTGGCAGGCGATGCAGAGCTGGGTCTCAGAATGCTGCATGGTGGTGCGCAGGGCGACGGCGCCGCGGCGCGGGGTGTTCGAAAGCCAGGAGTCGCCCATGTTGACCAGGAAGTCCATGCCGGCGCGCACAGCCAGGTGCGGATCGGAGTAAGGCGGGACAGGGAAGTCTGAGGTGTGGAGTTGGTAGGCGGGGTGGTTGCCGGCCACGCGCACGTAGTACTCCTGGCCCGGCTGCAGGATGCGGGTGCGGAACTTGTAGAGGCCGGGATAATTCTGGGTGGCCTCCACCTGGTAGACAAACTCGCCGGTGTTGAAGGGGACTACGTCGTCCTTGCCGAGCTGGAAGATGTCCACGTCCAGAGGGACATCGCGATCGGTAACGTTGAGGGTGAAGTAGACCAGGCGCGGCTTTGCTTCCTTAAAGGTGAACTTGAACCATTGGAAGCCTTTGACCATGGCCGCGTAGCCGTCTTCGCTGCGCGAGGGCGCGTAGGGGCGTTCGTCGTCGCTGCCATAAATGGTCTGGCCGAACTCGAAGGGCTGGGCGGTTTGCCAGGTGCCGTTGGGCGCCGCGGCGATGACTCCCGGGGTAAGGCCGCCTTCGGTCGGCAGCGCTGGAGCTTCGAGGATCTTGCGCAGCGAAGCGTTGATCTCCGGCGCCGGTCGAAGTCGAGGAGAGGCTCACGGTGACGGGGCCGGCGGAACGCGGGCGGAGGGTCAGGTAGAAATCAAGGTCGGCGGTATGCAGCCATTTGGAGTCGATCACGCCCTGCGCGTCTTTCACCGTGGCCAGGACGGCGTCGCTCCCTTGCACCTGCGCGGGATCTTTCACCGCCAGGGTAAAGGCATAGAGAGTGCCGGGGCGCGCCGTGCCTAGCTTGATCTCCTTCACCGTGGGGGGCGGGGCTTGATTCGCGTGGACAAATCGGCCCCCGTGCAGCAGTGAACCAAGATTAGTACGCATGAGATCAGTGCGCACGCAGAGAGCGGGATAATCCCCCAACACCATCTGGCCCAGTTGCGCGAAATTGCCCCCATCCTTCAAACCTCCCCGTGGTATGGTCCCGTGAGCTAACCCCAGTTTCCAACAGACAAACAATACACCTACCGAACTGGGGGATGACACTGCTTTTTCCCGGGCCGCAGGAGGGGGTAGAGAGGGCTTTCGTTTGAATGGGTTGCTGGTGGAGAGAACCGCAGGTCTCTCCACCCGTCTCAGTTAGAACGCCTCATCCGCAGATGGACCATAGATCGCCGGAACCTTCGAGTCCAGCAAGCGCAGGTACACCGTCAACTGTCCTCGATGATGCGCCAGGTGCGTCATGGCTCCGTCGGCGATCATGGCGTAGCGCGGCCCTTCGCTCACTACCTGTCCGTCCATGCGAAAGCGCCACATCCCTAAGAGGTGCTCTTCCGTTGTATCTTCCAGGGCCTTGCGCGACCTGGCCAGCCCCATTGCCAGCATGTGGCACAATTCGGCGCGCGTCCTCACGGGCTTGGTCCGCATGACGTCATTCGCAGGATCGGAGAGATTCAGCTCACGACGGTTGACCATGACCTCGACCCATCCCGGCATCGATGCTACCAACGCTGCCAGATGGCCCAGCTCCATCGACCGCTCATGCGGCTTCCAGCTGTTCCGTCCCTCAGGGACACGCTCGATCACCTTGCGCGAGGTTTCTACCTCGTGCTCTAACTGCCATAGGAAAAACTCCCTCAATCCCATCGGTTTTCTCCTCACCATGAAGGTAAATAGGCATATATGACATGAGCTGTCATATATGCTGAATAAACTTAAAAATAAGGGGGAGACACGCCCTATGAAGTCGGACCGGTTGCTCTCCGCCTTGTTGCTTCTGCAGGCGCACGGACGTCTCTCCACCCGCGAGTTGGCCGAACGCCTGGAAACTTCGCAGCGCACTGCGCATCGAGATATGGAGGCGCTCAGCGCTGCCGGGGTTCCGGTGCTCGCGCTGCGCGGCGCCCAGGGCGGGTGGGAGCTGGCCCAGGGCTGGCGCACCAAGGTTCCGGGTCTCGATGATGCGGAGCTGAGCGCTCTGCTTATGTCGCAGCCAAGCGCGCTGGGACATCCAGCGCTGGCTGCCGCATCGGAACGCGCCTTTGGCAAGCTGCTGGCGGCGATGCCGCAGAGAATGCAAACCCAGGCCGCCTCCATTCGCGCGCGGCTGCACATCGATCCGGTCGGGTGGCATCCCACTTCCGGTGGCCTCGATTTGCTCCCCATCGTTCAGGACGCCATCGCCCGCGACTGCAAGCTCACCTTCCTCTATTCGCGCGCTGACGGCGAGAGCGGGGTGCGCACCGTGGATCCATTTGGCATCGTGGCCAAGCAGGGGATTTGGTACCTGGTGGCGCGGGCGCCGGCCGGCATGCGGACTTACCGCATCTCGCGCATGCAAGACGCGGTGGTCCTCGCCGTGACGTTCGAGCGGCCGGCTAACTTCGACCTCGCCGCCCACTGGAAAACGGCGACCGCGCAGCTGCAACAGAAGCGCGAGCAGTTTCGCGCCACGTTGGTTCTTGCTCCCGACGCGGCGGTCATGCTGCGCCGCTGGTGCCGCGCCTCCCCGGCGCCAGAAGTGCAACACACGGCAGCTATTCCAGATAAGTGGACTGTCCTTCATGTCTTCTTCGAGAGCCAGGAGGAGGCGCGCTTTGTCGCTCTGGGTTTTGGCTCGCGCGCTCATGTTCTCGCGCCGGTAACTCTGCGCGACAAGGTCATGGAAGAGATGAGCGCAGCCGTAGTGCGGCCGCCGATCGATCTGTTGCGCAGCTAACCGCACAAAACGCCTCCGTCATTATCATGACGTTCCAGAGCGGGCATTTTGGACACATCAGGGCGTTGACATCGGGTCACGCATCAGGAAAGAGAAGTTATCCACCTTGTAAGTGACCTTGCCGGCTCCAGCCGGAGTGGCGGGGACTTTGTGGTCACGAGCCGCCTCAAACGCAGTGACCAACTGCGGAAGCACGGACGGCGACGCGACGGGAATGTTATGCGCGCCGAGAACCATCCGCACCTGCGGCGCCAGGGCGGCAAGCCGCCGGATGGAGGCGTCATACGCCGCGAGATTCGTCTCCGGAAGATAAATCCAGATGGTTCCGGGATAGTAGGTATCTCCGGTGAAGAGCAATCCGTTGGTTGCATCGAAGAGGCTGATCGCGTCCGGCGTGTGGCCCGGGGTGGCGATAATCGTTAGCGATCTTCCTCCCAAATCGATGCGATCTCCATCATGCATGAACTTCGTGATCTTCCAGGGACGGGTCGCATAGGCGGCGGGATCGAATCCTTTGGGGAGCGTTCCGCAGATCTGCCCGGGTCCGATCTCTTTTTGCGCAGCCGCGCGCGAACCTTGCGCGCTCTTACGAGTGAAATCCGTGTCCATGCCGTAGACGGTGTCGAACTGCCAATTGCCGCCGACATGATCGTCGTGGGTATGAGAGTTCAGCACTACGACCGGTAACTGTGTCAGCTGTGCCGTGACACTTTTGACGTCACTGATGCCCATGCCGGTATCGAAGAGCAGGGCGCGCTTTTGGCCGACGATCAGGTAGCCGATGGTCTCTTCCGCCTGGTGGGGTTCATAGATGGCGAAGACCGCGGTCGCGACTTTGTACACTTCGAACCAGGCATCGCTGATCGGCACGCGCTGAAGGGTCTTATATTCCGCTCGTGGAAGCGCGCGGCACCAACCGGGGATCTCCGTCTGCGCAACCAGGGCCGGCGCGATAAAAAAGACGAATGAGGCAGCTAACTGCGGGAATGATGGTTTCAACGCAAGCCCACTAAACCGCTTACCGACTGGATGAGCGCAACAGGGTCGTAGCCGCTGGGGCGATCGATCCGATCACTGCGCCTTTGCCCATAAATCGTGCGCCGTTTAAGGTGACTATATGGATCGCTTGTACCGCGGTGAATCCCGGCATAGTTAGACCGGTTAGTAAGAGGATGGCTTCAGTTTTACCTCAGCCCGTTGACAACATAAAGAACAGACAATTGGCGGTATTGGTTGAAGACGTACTGTTTCCCATCACCAGTGAAGCGCGGCGGGCTCAGCCCGACGATCCCGGCGGCGTCCGACGGTGAGATCGTTACGAAGGGCTGCCGGCGTCCAGTTACGATATTCACTTTTACGACATTCATTTTCAAGATCCTTAAGATCTCCTGCGAGGTCTGTTGCGGGATGGCTGAAGCGTCTGACGAGACATAGACGACTTCCGAGTCGGCCGAGCCGCCGATCACGTCATCCGCCTCTGTGACACCGTTGACCGGCTTGGGCTCACCGCCATCGATGGGATACAGTTGGGCGGCACCCATACCGTCGCGGGCACAAATGTAGTCGGAACGGTTGACGGTAACGAAAACACCTGGAATTCCTTCTGGTGTTAAGGAGCGCGGCGAACCCCCAACAAGGTCTTGCAACCAGAATCGTACCGGATGGTCAGAGTCGCTTGCGCGAACGACGAGTCTATGGCCATCGCTGGACCAGACTGCATCCCGGTAACGGAAGTTGGATGCTGTGACGGTCTTGGTCTCACCTACTCCGGTGGGCAATAACAGAACCTTGTTGGGCTGGCTAGGAAGGATCGAAGTGACCCACTTGTCATCAGGAGAAATGTCACTACCGAGCCCGCCACCAAGTAGAACGGCGGGAGCGCCATCAAGTCTTGCCAGGTAGGTGTCGTAGTCCAGGCCGCCGCTCCCGCTCCAATCGTTGATTACGGCGTACTTACCGTCGCGGGAAACTGCAGCTGCTTGCATGAGTTGGAGCCAACTCAACAAGCGGATTGCGCCCCCGATATCGCCGACCGCCACTTCAAACCGCCTATCCTCAAGTCTCAAGAGCACCCGACCGCTGGGAGCGACGTCTTCAAGGTACAAAGCGCCTGGAGCCTTCAGGAGGAGGCGCTGCTTGCCCGAGCGACTGAGGGCATACAGGTCACGGCTCCAGTCATAGCTTTGAGCAGCCGTAAACCATATCTCTCTACCATCCGGGGACCATGCCAAGCCTTGTTCCCCTATCCATTCGGCCGTTAAGGTGCGTTTGTTCCCCTCCAGATCTACCACGGCCACCGTTCCACGGTCATCGTCCGGCCGAGGATGGTCCATGAATGCGATCGCATCCCCCTGCGGTGAGAAACGCATGTGACTGATGTAGCCGTTAGTCTGATATAGCGGCTTGCCAATTGGGTATTCCAAACGCGATTTGCCCTGTTCAACCCTGACCACGGCGAGTTGTGTAGCGTCAGGAGACCAATCGGCCGCAATCACGTTGTCAAGCATTTCGCGAGGCGCATTTCCGCTAAGTGGGACACGTGCTAAGCGAGCAGTGTCGCTCGAGGTGATTGCCAGTTCACCCGTACTTGACACAGCCAACAGGTTAGATGGCGGAAGATCCAAGGCGCGGGCATCTGTGCCGTCCAGGCGCGAAGTATACAGCTTCGAAAGCGGGTAGCCCCAAGCGGCGCCATAAAGAATGGTTTGCCCGTCGGAAATAAAGCGCGCAGCAAAAATTTTCCCCGGACGAAAAGTAACTCTATTGTAAGTCGGTTGGTGAGTAACATGCAGTCGAAGGGTGAGAACGGCAGCCGTGGCACTCATAAGTATGAGTGCTGCAAGCATATACCCAATCGTCCACGGCTTCCGAAGTGTCGTTTGAGCTGTGACCGCTTCCATTTGTGTTGTCGTGGCCGCAGCGTTGATAATCTCAAGCGCAAAACCGAGGTCCTGAGAGGACTGGAAGCGCTGGCCTCGCTCCTTTTCAAGGCAACGGCGCATAATGCTCAGCAGTGGTGGTGGGACTTGATGTTGAGAAGTCGCTAAGACCTCAGGAGGTTCATCATTTAGAATCGCGTGCATAGTCTCAATCGACGAGCTGCGTTGGAAGGCATTCCGCCCAACCAACATCTCGTACAGTACCGCGCCGAAGGCAAAGATGTCGCCCCGATGATCGACGGTTTCGCACCTCACCTGCTCCGGAGCCATGTAACTGGTGGTCCCAATTACCATTCCAGGTGACGTGTGCACCGTGAGGGTGTCTTCGCCAGACCGAGGTATGGACGGTGTACTCAACTTGGCCAATCCGAAATCGAGGATTGTGACGCGCCCCTCCTTGGTCACGAACAGGTTCTCTGGCTTGAGATCCCGGTGGACGACAGCCTTCTCGTGCGCGGCCGCTAGCCCCTTTGCGATTTGAATGGCATACTCGGTAGCCCGGCGTGGCGGCAGCGGCCCGTTGCCGAGCTTTTCCCGCAGCGTACAACCCTCCAGCAGTTCGGTGACGATGTAGTTGGTTCCTGCACAGGTGCCGATGTCATGGATTGACAGGATATTCGGGTGATTTAGAGCACTGATCGCACGTGCCTCTTGAGCGAAACGACGAAGCCGATCTTCGTCCTTCGCCACCGACTCGGGCAGCACTTTTATGGCCACATCTCGTGCGAGCCGGGTGTCCCGCGCCCGGTATACTTCGCCCATACCGCCCGCACCGAGCAATGACAGGACTTCATACGGACCGAGTTTTGTTCCGTGAGCGACGGTCATGAGGAGCGAGTATAGCCCCGAAGTTGCTGAGCTGTATTGTCAACAAGCGATTTTGGAGCATTTCTCTATCCCTGCGCAGATCTTGCGCAGTCAATCGCGTTGACTTGTATGATTCCGATTCACCTGGCGGCCTTCCGTAGCCGCGTAATGCTGGTCAAGCCCCTGGCGAAGCAGGGTCTTGATCACCGCCTGCCGGCTAATATTCAGCTCTTGGGCCTGACGATCCAGCTCCTCCAGCATCGTTGCGGTGAAGTCGACATTTACGCGCTGTACTGGCGACACCATTCGTCCGCCGTTAGTGAAAGAGCGCGACACATCTTTGCCTTCGTCAGCCATGCGCGCCATGCTCTCCGCCGCCGCTGGTTTTCCCTTCGGGTTACGACTCTTTTTCATAGCGTTCATAAAGTATAACAGTTATACCTCCACTCGGATAAGATCTGCTCATGGCTATCGTTGAAAGGCTACCGAACAAGTAAAAGAGGCGGTCGGGGCGCGCACGTGGGGCCTGAAGTTTGCGCACGCCGTGAAAATGGCGGATGCTACGGTAGCTGACTTGCAATAGAGTATTGCGAGGATGACCAACCGTCGAGACTTTCTGAACCTCATGGGTTTGGGCATGGCCGGCATGGCCGGCCGCTCCTGGATCGCCGCCATGGCGCAGAACGCAGGCGTCAACGATGCCGATCTTGTCGTCTTCAACGCCAAGGTATATACCGTCGACGCGCGCATGCCCAACGCCGAGGCCTTCGCCGTCAAGGGCGGACGCTTCCTCGCAGTCGGCAGCACCGCCGACATCAAGGGCCTCATCGGCAAGAAGACACAGACCTACGACGCCAAACAAATGACCGTTGTTCCCGGCTTCATCGACACGCACAACCACGGCGGCGGCGAAGGGCTGCTCTACGACGTGCTGGTTGGCAATCCCTACCAGGTGCAGTTCGTCACCATCGACAGCATTGTCGAAAAGCTCCGCGTGCGCGCCCAGGCCACGCCGCCCGGCTACTGGGTCGAGGGCTATTTCCACGATGACACCAAGATTAAAGACAAGCGCCCACTGAACGCTCAGGACCTCGATCGGGTCTCGACCGAACACCCGGTCTGCGTGCATCATCGCGGCGGCCACACCGGCTTCTACAACAACAAGGCCTTCCAGATGGCGGGCATCACCAAGGACACGCCCAACCCCTACGGCGGAACCTACGATAGAAATGCACAAGGCGAGCTCAACGGCCGCGTCACCGATCGCGCAACGGGAACCATTGATAAGGCCGGGCAGCGTGTGACCTACGCGGCAGAAGTGAAAGAGAAGCGTGTCTTCGACGGCGTCGCGTTCATCTCGCAGAAGTTCGTCCAGTACGGGCTGACCACCGTCCACCATGACGAAGTCGGTGTGCTCCCGGCCATGCAGGAGCAACTCATCCGCGGCGGACTGCTCCACCGCGTCAGCTATGAGCCCTACGACGAGTTGCTTGAGGCCATGATCAGCAACGGCATCGAGACCGGCTTCGGCGATGAGTACATCAGCTTCGGCGCAACCGCCGAGCACACCGTCGACGGCTCCTTTTCCGAACGCACCATGGCCATCAGCACTCCCTATAAGGACATCTCTCCGCCCTACCATGGCAACCTCACCGAGACGCAGGAGGATCTGAATGCCTGGGCGGAGCGCGTCCACCGTGCCAACATCCGTCTCAACTGTCATGCCAATGGAGATGTAGCGATCGACCGCGTCCTCACGGCGTACGAGCGGGCGCTTAAGGCTTATCCACGCGCCGGTGTCCGGCCGAAAATTACGCATTGCAGCCTGGTGAATGACAGCCTGGTGGCGCGCATGAAGGCCATGGATGTGGTACCCGCCGAGTTCAGCACCTATGCCTATTACAATGCCGACAAGTTCCACTTCTACGGTGAAGACGTGATGCAGCACATGACGGCGTACCGCACCCTGCTCGATGCCGGCATCACCCCCGCGGCCGGTTCGGACTTCAGTCCGGGTCCGTTCGCCCCGCTGATGGCCATGCAAGGCATGGTCACGCGCACCGGCTGGAACGGCGAGACCTGGGGCGCCAACCAGAAGATCACCATCGATGAGGCGCTACGGGTCAACACCCTCAACGGCGCTTACAACGCGCGTGAGGAGACGATCAAAGGATCGATCACCGCGGGTAAACTCGCGGACTTTGTCGTGCTGGCCGACGACTTCCACACCGTTGACAAGGAGAAGATCAAGGACATCCAGATCGTTCGCACGGTGGTCGGCGGGAAGACGGTTTATCAGGGATAATCTCACCCAGGTGGAGTGGCTATATCAAGCTCGCATTGAGTGGATATTGTCGCCGGACCGGTTTTCGAGCGATAGTGGCACATGAGAAAACACGCGAAATCCGCCGCTGCTCTTTTTCTCTTGTTATTGTTGCTGGCCCTTATCCCTGCGCCCGGTGGCTCTCAGAAAAAGAAAGATAAGGGCGATGTCGTCTACGTCTGTGCCTGCCTAGGAACAAAGTCCTGCGATTGCATGACCGAAGCCAAGACCGAAGGGCCTTGCGCCTGCGGAACTCAGGGCGGCCCACCACTGAAGGCAGTCCCGCACGATAGCGCCTGGGCAGAAGACAACCGCGAGGCACTGGCGAAGTAGCTAAACGAACACCATATCCATCAGGCTGCGGAATCCCGGAAAATCCAGCGACTGCATGCCATCTGACAACGCACTAGCAGGGTCCGGATGCACTTCGATCATCAGACCATCGGCGCCGGCTGCCAACGCTGCTCGGGACATCGCTGGAATCAGGTCGCGTCTGCCCGTAGCATGCGAGGGATCGGCAATCACCGGCACGTGACTAAGTTGCCGTGCGAGCGCCATGCCGGCCAGATCGAGCGTGTTGCGCAACTCCGGGTCATACGATCGGATACCCCGCTCGCAGAGCACGACCTGGCTATTGCCCCCGGCTAGCAGATATTCGGCAGCCAGCAACCACTCCTTTACCGTGGCCGCCGGGCTGCGCTTGAGCAGGATTGGTTTTCTTAATTGTCCGAGACGGCGAAGCAAAGCGAAATTCTGCATATTGCGCGCGCCCACCTGCAGCATATCTACGTGCTCCGCGACCACCTCAATATCGTCGGTGCTCAGGATCTCGGAAACGACCGGCAAACCGGTTTCTTCGCGAACCCTGTGAGGATCTGCAGCGCTTCCACGCCCAGTCCCTGGAAATCATAGGGAGAGGTTCGCGGCTTATAGGCTCCGCCACGCAAAATCACAGCGCCTGCGGACTTGACCGCCTCTGCGGTGGCCAGTGTTTGCTCATATGACTCGACGGAGCAGGGCCCGGCAATGACGACGGGGTGGCCTGCTCCTATCTCCACCGTTCCTATGCGAACGACCGATCGTCGGTTGCGGGTGGTACTCATTCCCCTGAGGTTTGTATCCGCTTCTACGGTAAGGCTGTGCATATTCGGAGTCCTCGCTTTGGTTAGAAATGCAAAAAGGGCCGCGACTTTGGTCGCGGCCCTCGATGGTGAATGCGCTCTTTAGATCAGAGAATCAGAGTCGTAGATGCGCAGACGCCGCCAGAGCCGCTACTGGATACCAGTAGCGGTAGGTAAAGAAAAACGACTGGCGCTGCGCTGTCTGCATACTGGTGATTAGGTTAACCCGAATTCCAGCATTTGTGAAGACGATCGCCAGACAGACTCAATAACGACCAAAACGAGGCGACTATTTCCCATCTTCAGAAAACGCTAGGAGAACGTTACCGGGCATGCCCGCATTGGTTGAGTAGCCGGAGACTACAAACAACATGCCTCCCGCTACAACGGGTCCTGCGTAGTTGATGGATCCACCCTGAGATTCCACGCCATTCACAGTCGCGAACTTCCGCGCGGTATCAAAATCCCACAAGATCGTGCCATCGAGTTCATCGTAAGCGCGTATGTGCCCGTCGAGCGATCCGGAAAAGACAACCCCGGGAATCGCTGTAGCAGGCGCCGGTTGCGCCGCGCTGCAGCCTGCCTTGTCCAGGCAAGCCGGTTGGGGAGCAGCGGTAGACCAGATCTTCTTCCCGGTTGTGATCTCGAGCGCGAACAGGCCGCCGCCCACTTTCGGATCCGGCGCCCAATCGGATAACGGGAAATACACCCGAGCGTCCGTTGCCGCTCCCCCAAACTCGATACCGCCGAGCGCACCTCCCTTGCCGACGCGCGACTCCCAAACAATCCTGCCCCTGTCATCAGGATCAAGGCCGTAAGCGACTCCCGACTTCTGCCCTACGATCAACAGACTTTTCCCATTTTTGAGAACGCGCAGAATCGGCGGTGCTCCCACATCGAAATCTCCGCCAGGATTCTTTGGACAACTCGATTTGTCCGGACTAAAACAGCCGACGTTAAATCGGTCTTCCGCGGTCAACTGTTTCACCCACAGAATCTTCCCGTCCTTCAGATCCAGGGCTATGACAGCATCGCTGGTCGCGCTGGCAGGTTCTGAGTAGTTGTCGCCTGTGCCGATGTAGAGTGCATGACGAGCGGCGTCGATCGTCGGAGAAGTCCATACGGCTGCCCCCGATGGTCCCAGCATTCCGGTCCCGGCCGCATTCGTCGAGGTCGGTTGGGCCGGGCTCGCGATCGTGTAGGTCTTCCAGAGGATATTTCCAGTCTTAGCATCCAGTGCGCTTACGCTACCGCGAAAGGTACAGCATGGATACTTCGGATTGACACCGCCCAGTTCCTCTGCCGAGGAGACCGGCACATAGAGCCTGCCAAGGTAGAGCTTGGGAGCGGCGGAAACCATTGCGAACGGATGCTGATCGAGTTCGGCTTTCCACAGCAGAGCACCCGTGGTCGTATTGACGGCATACGCCCGCGCTTGGGCGTCGCCAAAGTATGCGGTCGAACCGTCGTCGCTTACGGTAATCGCGGTGCGAGCGGGTGCCATGGGCAGAAACGACCAGTACACGCACCCAGAGTGCATATCCAGCGAGTAGATTCGTGAATCACCACCAGCGACAAAGATCCGGTCGCCAATGATGGTTGGTGGTCCACCCCCGCCGGTTGCCCCGAAATACCCGAACGCCCACTTCACCTGCAGCCTTGGTAGCTGGGACTTGCTGAGTCCGGCTAGTTCTGCCGGCTGGAAGCGGCTGTTGGACAAGTCGACGCCCCAGCCGTTCCATAGAGGGGAGCTCGAGATGGGGTGCGAAGTGGTTCCGCATGTTTTCGCCACAGAAGACTGCTCTGTCTGAGGGCGGCCCAGATAATTGGCGACCGCGACGCGCTGCTCATGCGACATTCCCGATCCCACCGCACTCATCTTTCCGCTCTCGAGCGCAGTCAGGATCGCGGGCTGCAGCATGAGCCTGAGACTGTCCGGCCACGGCGCCCGCACGGCATTGAACGGAGTGTGACAGGAGGCGCACCGGGAGTGGAATAGATAAGAACCGTCCTTGTCTAATTCTGGCGGTTTCGTGGTCCGCGCGAGTGTGATGGGAATATTCTGTCCATCCTGGTTCCAGTCGCCGAGCAATTCGGCATTATCAACGCTCAGGCTTCCCTTGAACGAAACCTTCGGATCGTTCAGTTCGAAAGCGACGGAGCGCTCGCCAGATTCCATTAACGGGAGGGGAATCCCCAGCTTCCCAATATCTGGACTGTCGAGCGTGGCGACGGAACCCCCGTTTGCTTGCACGCCGATGTGGAGAAAGATTCGGTAATCCTGCCCGTTGACATGGACCTTTCCCTCCCAAACGCCATTCACCGCCTTGGTTGCTACCGCAGCTGTGAGCGACGGGCACAGACACAACAGAAAGAAGACGGCCGGCAAACGCCACATAGGTACCTTTCTGAAATTCGCACAATCCTTCTGGTTTAAACAAGACCAAGCGCAGGTCTTGGCCGTATTCCTCGGCAAGGCAACAAGTTCAATTCTCTACCAAGTCGATTCCACTCTACTCCTTGTCGTGCGAGCTCTAAGTGACATCAAAACAACCCTGCTTGGGTATCAGACCTATCGCCAGTGCCGGGAGCATTTTGATACTGTGCTTGTTGCCGGTGGCGACGGCGCCCAGTACTTCCGCAGCCGGTTTTCCTCGACTGGCAGAGTGAGCAATGCGCGGGCGCGCTGCGCTTCGGTTTGTACGTGGTTCGCTCGTTCTGGCGAAGGCCGGGTTACTGGCTATGCTATCTACGGCGTTGTCCACTGGAGTTATGCGCTGAATTTCCACTTTTTGTAACTCTATTTCCACAGCAGAAAATTACAAGAACCACTAGCATTCCCGTTGGTGGAGAGTACTATTGGTTTCAGCGGAAGAGTGATCTTCCAGAAGGAGAGAGTGGACTAGCGGCGGTCTCCGAGAATCGGCAACGAGACTCGGTCCGGGCAACTGGAAACGGACGGCGGTTGGAAAGCTCTTGCAGCGAATGTGATCATGGAAGAGTGAGGTAAAAGCACGGGCTGTCGCTCGTGGGTGCCGAACGATTCCGGGATGGCAAGCGTTGTGATCTGGAGTCCGAACGGATCTCCGAAAATCGGAACAGAGAGGGCGAGGTCTCGCAAGAGAAATCGCCCTTTCGCTTTTTGAAGACAGCCCCTCTCACAGAATCGTCATCCTGAGCGGAGCGCCTCACCGATTGATCGCGTGACACAGCGCTTGTGGCGCGGAGTCGAAGGACCTCGGCGGTGCTTATTTTACCCATGTTGCTCGGAGCTTTTCGGCCACCGAGCCCGCACCGGGCCGGCGCGCTACGGTTTTTCCTGGGCCGAAAACGAAGAACTTGCAAGCACCTAGGGATGGAAGGTGATTACAGTGCATGAAAAGATGTACCCGTGACCATCAAGTGCATATCCCAGCAGATCCTGTAGTCGGGCCTCAGTGGTCGAAAAGCTCCGAGCAGCATGGGTAAAGTAAGCACCGCCGAGGTCCTTCGACTCCGCGCCACAAGCGCTATGTCACGCGACAAATCGGTGAGGCGCTCCGCTCAGGATGACGATTTCGTGGGAGTTTTGACGAAAACATCCTAAACAAGTTAGCGCTTATGGGCGTAGCCCCACGACCGCATTTTCTTGAATCCGCGCAAATCCGGGTTTGGATAACAAAAGCATTCAACCGGACCTATCTGCTCCTGCTATGACACACACTCCATAGGCACGGGGTCAGCTTACGCCCACAAACCTACTCAAGCCAAGAGAGGGCTCAGATGGGCAGCCACTACCCCACTCAAGCCAAAACCGGGCTTGAATGGGGCACCCAACATTGGGTGGGCTAGTTACCCAATTTCCACTTTTTGTAACTCCATTTCCACAGCAGAAAATTACAAGAACCACTAGCATTCCCGTTGCTCGAGAGTAGTATTGCTTTCAGCGGAGGAGTGATCTTCCAGAAGGAGAGAGCGGACTGACGGCGGCCTTCGAGAATCGGCAACGAGACTCGGTCCACGCAACTGGAAACGGACGACGGTTGGAAAAGCTCTTGCAGTGAGTGTTATCACAGAAGAGTGAGGGAAAAACACGGGCTGTCGCTCGTGGGTGCCGAATGATTCCGGGATGACAGGCGTTGTGATCTGGAGTCCGAACCGGATCTCCGAAAATCGGAACAGAAAGGGCGGGGTCTCGCGAGAGAACTCGCCCTTTCGCTTTTGTGCGTGTTGTTGGACACGCACGGAGACGCCGCTCGATCGTCCCTTCTTGAATCTCTTGGCTTGTTCCAAGCGCCATTTCCTTCGCGAAGTGTCTAAGATTACCGGTCACGAGCCATGCGCCAGAAGCGGTCAGAGTTCTTCCTCACCTTATAATTGCTGGTCGAGCAAGGGCGACATTTCCAGGAAGAGAGACTGATGGCTCATTGGACGCGTAGAGGATTTATTGGATCGCTTTCGGCGGCGGCGGCCGCAAGGGCGTTTGCCGCGCAACAGAATCCGCCGGCTGCTGAAAAACGGGCGGGCCAGGTATCGATCAAGATCACCGATCTTCGATGCGCCATCATTGGCCGCAACCCGACGGTGCGCATCGTCACCGATCAAGGCATCTCCGGGTATGGTCAAGCCGAGTCCTACAAGCCGTATCTCAAGCCGATGGTGCTCTTCTATAAGGACTATCTTCTGGGTGAAGACCCGACAGACGTGCAACGCGTGCTGCTGAAGATCCGCCGCCTGGGTGCATTCAAGCCCTGGGGTGCGGCGGTGAGCGCGATCGAGATAGCACTGTGGGACATCGCGGGCCAGGTGGCCGGAGTGCCGGTTTATAAACTGCTCGGGGGCAAGATTCGCGACCGTGTCCGCATCTACAACGGAGGAGTCCGCTTCCCCATGACGGGCCATACGCCGCAGGATTACGCGGAGATCATGCAGAAAATGAAGGATGCCAAAGAGGGCTTCACCCTGATTAAACAAGCCGTCGGCTTTCACGACCCGGCGATGATGCCGGCCGTGCCCAATGCCTGGTACGACGAACCGCCGCGGAAAGGAGCCTCGCATCCCGATCGCGGCATGATGACGGAACGCGGCCTCGACAATGTGATCGCCTGCGTCGAAGCCATGAAGAAGGTTCTCGGCAGTGAGATCGGGCTGGCCCTTGACTGTGGACCAGGATGGACCGTCAAAGATGCGATCACCTTCGCGCGGGCGCTGGAACCGCTGCGCATCGCATGGCTCGAAGACCTGATCACGGGCGACTACATGCCTTATCCCAACGCCGATCTTTTTCGCGAAGTCACGGTGAGTACGACGATCCCCATTCATACGGGAGAGGAGATCTATCTCCGGGAGAATTTCAAAGACCTGATCGAGAAACAGGCGGTGAATATTGTCGGCCCCGACCCGGAAGACGTGGGCGGGATCGCGGAGATGAAGTGGATCGCGGAGTACGCCGACCTTCACGGCATCCAGATTGCTCCCCACGGAATTTTCGACGGGCTTTTCGGACTGGCCGCGCATGTGCAGGTAGCGGCCGCCTTGCCGCAAAACTACATCGCCTTCGAGTATCCGCTGGGCCAGCCGGATTGGTGGTACGACATTGTCGAAGGGCTGCCGAACCCGATCGTCGAGCGTGGTTTTATCAACGTGTGGGACCGGCCGGGTCTCGGTGTGACCTTCAATGTTCAAGCCGCGAAAACGCACCTGGCGGACGAGGATCGTCACTTCTTCGACTGAGGCGGATACGGCGCGCGCACGCCGGAAAGGAGATAAGTCGAGTCGGGGAACAAGGTTCGGTCCACCTCCGTAACGAGAGAGCAGGGAAGTTGCAGAATGGGGAGCGTGTGAATGGCTTGTGACGTTGTGATCGCAGGCGGTGGACCGGTGGGCCTGTTTCTAGCCTGCGAACTCCAACTGGCTGGGGCATCGGTCGTTGTGCTGGAGCGAATGGAAGATCCCCATTCGCCTTTGAAGGCTGGATGGATGGGAATGCGCGGGCTTAACTTTCCGTCTGTGGAAGCCTTCTACCGCCGGGGACTGCTGGAAGAGGTCCGCGGAAGCGCCCTGGGCTGGATGAATGCAGGTTCCAAGCCGGGCGTGGAGTTGCGCGGCACGCAAGGTTCCGGCGGCGCACCGCCTCCGCGCTTCGGAGGCCACTTCGCGGGCATCATGCTCGACATGGATAAGGTCGATTTCTCCGGGCGGAGATATCTGGTTGGTGGGCCTTCTGCCTCCGGCGGTATGGTGAGTCTCGAAGGCATCGAACTGCTGCTTGCCGAGCGCGCGCAGGAGTTAGGCGTTGACTTGCGGCGTGGTGCGGAGGTCACAAACTTCACGCAGGACGAGAACGGCGTCACGGTGCAGGCTGGCACGCAATCGTTTGCAGCGCAGTGGCTCGTCGGCTGCGACGGCGGCCGCAGCACGGTGCGGAAGCTCGCGGGATTTGACTTTGCGGGAACTGAGCCGGAGTTCACCGGCTACACCGCGTCGGTGAAGATCGCTGATCCGGAGAAGCTGCGGCCCGGTTTCAATTTGACGGAAAGAGGGATGTACATCAACGGTCCCGGGCCGGATCGCATCGGGGTGGTTGAATTTGACGACGCTTCGTTCGATCGCGGAACGACCATCACGCTCGAAAGCCTGCAGGCTGTGCTGCGGCGAGTATCGGGAACCGATGTCAGCCTCACGGAGATGCACGTTGCTTCGAGCTATACCGACCGCGCGCGCCAGGCGACTACGTATCGCAAGGGTCGTGTGTTGCTCGCCGGCGATGCGGCGCATGTGCACTCGCCCCTTGGAGGGCAGGGGCTGAATACCGGCATCGGTGATGCGATGAATCTCGGCTGGAAGCTGGCCGCGACCATCCAGGGTTGGGCGCCAGAGGATCTTCTTGACACCTATACGGCGGAGCGTCATCCGATTGGAGCCTGGGCGGTGGAGTGGACACGCGCCCAGGTCGCCATCATGCGACCAGATCCTCATGCTCGCGCGATCGCATCCGTCATTCGCGACCTGATGCAGACACGGGAAGGTGCGACCTACTTTGTGGGGAAGATATCTGGCATGTTGATGCGCTACAACCTGCCCGGCGACCATGCGCTGATCGGCTGCAGCGCGCCCGACTTCGAGTTCGAGGACGGTACCCGTCTTGGCGATCTTCTGCAGGAAGGCAAGGGGCTGCTGCTCGACTTTGCGGAAAAAAGAGAACTGTGCGCCCTCGGTCAAGGATGGAAAGAGCGATTGCAGTATGTCTCCCCCAAGGCGAAAGATAGCAAAGGAGTGACCGCGATGCTGGTGCGGCCGGATGGCTTTGTCGCGTGGGCGACTGAAGAGGAGCCAGACTTGAGTGCTGCTGAAACATCGGTCGCACGCTGGTTCGGCGACCACGCTACTCGTAGCGAATAGCCTCCATTGGTTCAATCCTCGCCGCTCGCAGCGCAGGCAGAAGAGTAGCAGTGACAGCGATTGCAGCCAGTGCAGCTAAGGATGTCACGAGCACCCACGGATCGCGTGGCGACGTATCGTACAGAAAGCTTGCCAGCGTCCGCGACGCGAGGATGGCCGCGATCAGGCCTGCCAGCGAGCCGACCGCCGCGATGGCCGCGTTTTGCCTGAAGATCATTGCCATGACTGCTGCGCGCCGCGCTCCCAGAGCCATGCGGATGCCGATTTCGTTCGTTCGCCGCTCCGTTGCATAGGCCAGAGTTCCATAAAGGCCGATTCCGGTCACGAGCAACGCGCACCCGGCAAAGAACACTGACAGGAGTGCCATCATCCTTTCCGCGCTAACCGATGCGTCGAGCACATCGTCCATCGTTGTGAGTACCGGCGCAGGGATGGCCGGAGCCATTCGTGACGACAGCTCGTGCACGGCCCCCGCCAGCGGTGCTTGCGGTCCATCGATGCGAGCCACCGCGCTCAACGATGGCTTTTCTTGCGGATCTTGCATGATGGGCACATAAGCCCCTGGGGTCGCGGGTTCACGTAGATCCTGATACTTTGTGTCGCCCACGACAGCTACGACCTGGTAGGAGGTCTTCTCCCGAGGGTTGATCACCTGCTGTCCCAACGCGTCGCGGCCGGGAAAGAGCAGCTTGGCTGCAGACTGGTTCAGGATCATCTTCAGCCCCGAAGCCCTGGTATCGTTCCAGCCGAATTCACGCCCCAGATACAGCGGAATGCGCATCGTCGCGAAGTAATTTGGCGCCACACTATTCATGTTGAGCGTGTGGGGGCTCTCACCCGGCGCGGAGTACAATCCGGTCCAGTGACGGTGAGACAGCGGCACGATGAACTGAAAGCTCACACTCCTGATCCCCGGTTGATGGCTCAGCTCCTCGCCCAACTGCTGATAAAGCTGCATCAGCGCATAGCTTTCGAGTTGCTGTTTGTCCATGCTGAACGCAATATTGATGAGTCCCTTGGGATCGAAGCCTACTCCTGACTTGAAGAGCCGGACGACACTGGTCGCCAGCAGGCCTGCGCCGACCACCAGCATCATGGCCAGCGCTACCTCCGATGCCAACAGCACCGGAGCCAGAACCTTTCGCAGCTCGTGGGGCTGGCTTGCGTGCTGGCCATGCTTGATGTGGTCGCTCAGGTTGCCTGATGTGGCTTGCAGGGCAGGAACCAGGCCAATCAGCATGGTCGAAACAATGGCAATGATTGCGGCGAAGCTAAACACGCGGAGATCGACCGAGGTGTCGACCTGGTTGTTTTGTATAAAGCTATTGCCGCGCAGCAGAAGCGCGGCCAACGAATGGCTTACCATCGAGGCCGCCACCACTCCGCAGACCGTTCCGAGGAACGCGATTAGAAGGCTCTCTGTCAGCAGTTGCTGTAGCAGCCGGGGGCGAGTGGCGCCCATCGCCAACCGTGTCGCCAACTCCCGCTCCCGCGCGGCGCCGCGCGCCATCAGCAGGCTTGCCAGATTTAGACACCCCAGCAGCAGAATGCCTCCGCACATGGCGAACATGGCCACTAACGGCTTACGGAAGAGGGAGCGGACATAGGTATATCCGCGCGATCCTGGCTCGGCCACGAAATGGAAATGGGCCTTTTCTTCCTCAGCAATGTAGCTCGCGTCGGAAGCGGTCTGGTGCAGGATAGGCCTGGATATAGTAAGCAAACGCGCATTCGTCTCATCGAGAGTTACGCCGGGCTGCAGCCGCGCAACCACAGTAATCCACCACGCGTGAATTCCGGCAGAGATATGGTCTCTCGGCGCGTCAGTGATCGGGTCGGCCGACAGCGGAGCAAATATCATGGGCCTTTGCGTCGGGTCGGCTCCAATAAACCGCTTAGGCATTACCCCAACCACAGTGAATGGCGTGTTGGCGATAATCATCTTTCGCCCGACAACGTCTGGGGCGCGGTTGAACCAGTTGTTCCAAAAGTCCTCACTGATCACAACCGCGAGCCCTGCAGGACTGCCACCCGGCTGGTCGTCCTGCGGCGTCAGGTAGCGACCCAACAATGGCGGCGTTTCCAACGCTTGGAAAAATTGTCCGCTGACCAGCATTGCCGGGATATTTTCGTTGCCGGAACGGCCCTGCACCTGAAACGTATCGCCGTTGAAGGCAAAGACATCCTCGAAGATGTCGCGCCTCTCCTCCAGGCCGCGGAAAAACGGCGTACAGAAAGCGTAGTTGGGCTGGGGACCATTCTCGTCCATGCGCAGGACGACGAGTTGTTCGGCGTGGGGCACGGGAAGCGGCCTCAACAGCAAAGCGTTGACCAGTGAGAAGACCGCCGTGTTTGCTCCCACGCCAACAGCCAGGGTCAGAATCGCGACGGTTGTGAACCCCGGCGACTTCGACAGCAACCGCACTGAGAATCCAAGATCGCGAAGAAGGTTTTCAAGGGTCTTAAACTGCCATAACTCGCGCAGCCTCTCCTGCCAGCGGCTGGCGTTGCCAAACGCCCGTCGTGTTGCAAAATCAACTTCGAGTTGCGGCACACCCTGCCGCAGCAGCTTCTCACGCAACAGCGCCTGATGAAACTCCAGCTCTTCGGCCATCTCGCGATCCATGCGCCGCTTATGAAACACTGCCCGCAACCGTTTCATCCACTCATGGAGACTGGGAATCATAAGGATTTTCCTCAGGAGGCTTGCATCACGAAAGCGACCGCCGCCGACAGCCGCGACCAGCGCTGCGATTCGCGATTCAGCCGCTTCTTACCCTCAGCTGTCAGTCGATAAAACTTCGCACGCCGATTGTTCTCTGAAGATCCCCACTCTGCCTTGAGCACGCCGCGCAGTTCCAGCCGGTGGAGTGCCGGGTAAAGCGCTCCTTCCTCCACCTTCAACACCTGCTGCGAGGTCTGCTGGATCCACTCCGCCACCGCGTACCCGTGCATTGGCCCACGTACCAATGCTTTCAGAATCAGCATCTCCAGCGTGCCCTGGATCAGTTCTCCGGTTTCGCTTTTTTCTTCCATAAGTCTCTTAGGGTAAGAGGCTATTCAATTTCCATGCGGATTGTCAAGGTAGATTGGAGAGGCAGGAACCGCTCACCGGAAAGCCACTACTTCGAAGGGTCGACGAGTGCCTGGTAAACCGTGGCGTGGCTGCGGTATTCGAGGCTGTGGTTGTCGTGACCGCCCATGCGCTGAATCATGGCCACAAAGACAATGTCGTTGGTGGGATCCACCCAAAACCAGGTTCCGGCCGCACCGTCCCAGAAGAAAGTGCCTTTGCCGTCGGGCAGCGCGGCCTCGGCTGTATCGAATACCACCGCGCAGTTGAAGCCATAGCCAAACCCCGGACGCATGATGTGCTGGCCAATTCCGAACTCTCCGGTAAGCAGGTTGGCGGGCAGGTGATTGGACGTCATCAGCTTGACCGTAGCGGGAGCCAGGATGCGCTTACCTTCGAGCTCTCCTCCATTCCCCAGCATTTGTGCAAAGCGATAGTAGTCTTCGGCCGTGGAGACCAGGCCACCGCCACCCGAAGGCATGGTGGGCTGTGTCGCAAACTCCATGGCGCGGCTTCCCGGCGGTGGGCCGGGTGCAACCTGCCCCTGCTCGTCGGCGTGGTAATTTGTGGCGAAGCGTGCACGCTTCTCCCGGGAAACAAAAAAGCCGCCATCGTTCATCCGCAGCAGAACGAAGATCTGATCGCGCATGAAGTCAGGCAGCGACTGGCCGGAGAGTTTCTCGACGATGTATCCCTCAATGTCCATGGAGACGCTGTAGGTCCAGCCCTTGCCCGGCTGATAGTTCAAGGGAATCGTCGCCAGCTTGCCGATCATCTCCTGCAGGTTCGCCGAGTCCATCACTTTCTGATCGTGGTACATCGCGTCCACCACCGTATGGCCGGAGCCATAAGAGAAACCGGCGGAGTGCGACATAAGCTCCCGCATGGTGGGAGGATGGTCGGGATCGACAAGTATCATCTTGCCGTTCGCATCGACCCCCTGGAAGACTTTGAGCTGCGCGAACTCCGGAATGTATTTTGCGATGGGGTCGGAGGGCAGCCACTTGCCTTGTTCGTAAAGAATCATCATGGCCACGCCGGTGACCGGCTTGGTCATGGAGTAATCGCGAAAGATCACGTCTTTCGTCATGGGAGCGCTGGTGGCTATGTCCCGATAGCCATAGGTGCGATAGTCCACCACCTTGCCATGGCGCGCGAGAATGGTGACGGCGCCGGCCAGCTGCTTCTGGTCCACCTCTTGTTGAATTAATGCATGCAGGCGATCCAGACGCTGGCTGGAAAAGCCGACGGTTTCGGGTTTCACCACGGTTACCTCCGTTGCGGTATGAACCGCCGTCTGCGCCTTAACAGGAGATGCTGTGGCTATCACGAGGCCTGCTGCAATGACGCTACCGGCGATATAGATTTCTCTCATCGATTCCTCGCTGCGCTAGATTAGCGCATCCTCTTCGAAACCAGTTATAACAGGTAAAAGGCGCGGGTTTACCGTCGAACCGGACCAGGATTTTGCGGCGCAATATCCTAGAAGTGGGATAATCATGACGGCGAACGCCTGAAGGCAGCGCAACGGGATTACGAGGTGCGATTTGGCTAAGGGAGCTACAGAAAGAGTGATTGCGAGCAGCGGCAATGTCTTTGCGGATATGGGGCTGCCGGATGCCGTCGAGCTCGACACCAAAGCCCACCTCGGAGCCACGATTATCCGTGTAGTGGAACGGCGTGGGCTTACCCAAGCAGAAGTTGCGGCAGCGCTCGAAATTAATCAGCCCAAAGTCTCCGCCCTGCTGCACTACAAGCTGGAAGGCTTTTCCGTCGAGCGCCTGATGCGCTTTTTAGTAGCGCTTGGACAGGATGTCGAGATCGTCGTGAAGGCGAAGCCCCGCTCTCGTTCCGCTCGCATCGCGGTCTCCGCAGCCTGAGCATTGCGTGGCAACAATCTCGGAGAGCAGGGCTCAGGCGAAATGTCGAAACCCGCTTCCTCTGCAATCTTTAGCCTGGATTACTTACAGATCTGCCTCTCTCTACCGGTAACAAATGACGGGTGCCCCATATCTGCCCGGTTTTGGCAGATGTGGGATTCCACGGACCTCGACCGCTGACTGTGCAGGGTGTAGATGATCAGGGACCTCGGGATCCGTTGCAGTAGAGAAAGCGGCGGGTCGAGCGCAGCGGAATCCCACATCTGCCAAAACCGGGCAGATATGGGGCACCCGTCATTTGTTACGGATAGAGATCTCGCCAATAGCAACTATCGGTTTTTGCGAAATCTGTGAGAAATTCAGATTAGGAGATCACCATTCCCGAAAGTAGCCCATTTGCTGAGCGGCAGTACGTAGATCTCAGGCGAATTGGTCGAGGTTCATGCCCAGCTTGTAGCTTTCGCCGTGGGCGAGGAGCTCATCCCAGGTCACTTCGCGTTTCTCGTACCCGGCCATGCGGCCGAGCATGCAACTGAGAGCGGTCTCGACCCCGGCGGCTATTTGGTTGTGGCAGGGGCCGGAGGTGATGCTGTCGATGAAGGTCCGCTCCTTGTCCCGGTCGGCGAAGGCGAGGTTGTCCTCAAAGCTGCCGTTCGCGGCAAACTTCGCCGGCGCCGCGGTGGTGTTCATCGAATCCTGCCAGACCCAGGCTTGGGAGCCCGTAATCTGCACCGGGCCGGAGTAGGGAACGGTCGCGGAGCCATTGCCTCCGTATAAGCTGAGCCCAGCGTTAAAGCCGGGATTGCCAAACTGGGTGGAAGCGAAGGCGAAGTGAACCTCATCGGGATAAGTAAAGTCGACCTGGTAGTTATCCCAGCAGTCGCCCGCGTGGGTCAGGATGTTGCGGCCTCCCGTTGCCGTGGCCTTCAGCGGATGAGCGCCGAGCATCCAGTTGCAGAGATCGATGATATGGATGTTCTGCTCCACCAGGATGTCTCCGGAGAGAGCGCGATACCAGAGCCAGTTGCGCAGGCGGTACTCGTCGGGTGATGCGCCCGGGTGGACCTTCTCCTCCGAGGCTGGAGCATTGTAGTAGCCGGCGACAGAGCCGAGTTTGCCCAGAGCGCCGGCCTTGATCTTTTCCGCGATGGCAGCGATGGGCGGCGCGCTGCGGCACTGGAATCCGACATCGACACTTTGCGCGGGCTTGACGCGTTTCGCGATCTCCAGCGCCTGTTTCGCCTGAAACACGTCGACCCCGACAGGCTTCTCGCAGTAGACGTGCTTGCCCGCGGCGACCGCGGCTTCGAGATGCTGCACGTGAAAGAACGGCGGCGTGGAGACCTGGATGAGGTCAACATCCTTTGAGGCGACCAGTTGTTCAAATGCGTTCGGGCCGTGAAAGAGCAGCCTGCTGTCGATGGACGCGCGGCCAAGACCGGCGTTGAGCTTATCAAAGTGACTGCGACCGAGCTCCAGTTTATCGGGAAAGATATCGGCTAGCGCCACCACCTGGGCCGTAGTGTTGTTGGAAAACGAAGTGGAGACTGTGGTGCCGCGGTTACCGCAGCCGAGCAGGCCCAGCCGTACGGCGGAGTTAGCCTGGTAACTAAACGCTGTGCTGGGCTTAAGGAGAAGCAGGCCGCAGGCGCTTCCGGTTTGGAGAAATTGCCGGCGGTTCATCATGCCATCATCTCGCGCAACACGCCTTCGAGGAAGATCTTTTCCTGACGCACATCTGCGATCTGTTGCGCCCCGGAGGTTTCGCGCTCGATCGACAGCACACCTGTGTACCCGAGACGATGGAGCTTGGTAAACACCGTGCGGAAATCAACCACGCCTTTGCCCATGATCACCTCTTCGCCCAGCTTATTGGGGTCGGTCGGCCAGAGGCCGTCTTTGGCATGGACATTGCGGACATAGGGACCAACGATGTCGACCGCCTCGACCGGATTGGCCTTGCCGTAAAGAACAAGATTGGCGGTGTCGAGGCCGACGCCGAGGTTGGGCATGGCAACATCGCGGATGGCGCGCAACATGGTGATCGGTGTCTCCTGGCCCGTCTCCATCAGGAAGGCTTGACCATTGCCCTGGCAGTGCTTGGCGACGGTGCGGATGGCATCGACGGCTTGCGGGTAGAGCGGGTCGGCCGGATCCTCGGGAATAAACCCACAATGGGTCTGCACCTGCAGAATGCCCACTTGTTTGGCGAAGTCCGATACCTGCCGCAAGGCGTCGATGCGCGCTGCGCGGGTCTTTGGGGGCACCAAGCCAATGGTGGAGGGGCCATGGGTGAAGTTCCACTCCAGGGGACCCGGGCCCACTACCTCGACGGCAGTGGCTGTGAGCTGGTACTTCGCCAGCAGATCACGGTATTGGGCGGCCAGGGCCGGAGTAAAGCTGCCGATGTATTTGTCCAGAGACAGGAAGCAGGTGGAAAAGCCTAACTCGTGCACCGTCCGCAGATGCTCCTCGGGAGAGCCAAAGGGAGTGATGACCCAGCCGAGAGCGAATGGCTTGACGGGAGCAGGCGGCGTGGCGCCGAAAGCCGATGCCGGCTCGAGTCCATGGTGAAGTACGGTGGCGGCGGCAAGGCCAGCGAAGTATCGTCGGTTCATCCAGAATCACTATAGGACAATAGGAGCGGGCACGCGCGAGAAATCTGTGTTACCCACCTCCCTGCAAAAATCCCATGACTCCCTGCAAAGGCGTGGAAGTCGAACAGGGAATTGCCCATGCTCAATTACCATAGATGCCAACGGTTTCCGGTAAACAGGTTCCCCGGATCCCGGATTTCCTGTTACGCGGCACTCACCAACGACCACGTGTGCGGCTTTCAGTAAGGAAAGCCGCATGAAGTTCGCCAGCGCCCCCAATTTCTACAGGAAATCCGGGCATGGCGACAAGAAAGGATGCCAATGAGTACTCGAACAGAACCCTGGATCCCTCTGTCTACGGTTGAGAGCAGATCCGTACTCGCGGCTGCAGGCCGGAAACTTTGGTGGAATGGCCACGTAGTCATCTTTTCGCTCGCGCTCGCTCTCGCCCTGGTCACCGCAAGCGAGTGTCATTCGATCACCCATATTCCGTCGCTGCTTTATGGTTTGGCCCTTTGGGGATGGTGGGCTTGCGTCGCCAGCGCTCTTTGGAAGATAGGTGAGCGCGTGCGTCTCATGTCCAGTTTGACTCCGATGACCGCCTCCACTCATGTGCTGGCGGCATCGGCGCTGGGCGTGCTGCATCTTCTCTTGATCGGGAGTGTCGGCTTTAGCGTAGCGGGATGGCAGGCGAAAGCAAGCGCGCTCTCCGTATGGACCAGCCAGTTCGGCATCAATCGTTTTGGCATGGAGCTGCTCATGTACGGCTTCGTTTTCGGGCTCACTGGAGTGATCCAGTTGCAGATTCGAGCGCAGCGGGAGTCCATTCGATCGCTGGAGTTGCAAAGGCAGCTCTCTGCTGCGCACCTGCGCGCGCTGCAGATGCAACTGGAACCGCATTTCCTCTTCAATACCTTGAACGCAATTACCACGCTGGTTGAACTGGGAAGACAGAAGGCCGCGGCTGAGATGCTCGGGCATCTGAATGCACTCCTGAAGAGTACGTTGGCCAGGACAACTCCGGAAAAAGTTCCCTTGTCGCAGGAGTTGGAGTTTGTGGGCAACTACCTGGCCATCGAACAGGTCCGCTTTGCCGACCGGCTACGGGTTGAAATGAATGTTGATCCGAGCGCGATCGATGGCCTGGTCCCAAGCTTTCTGCTGCAGCCGATCGTGGAGAATGCCATCAGGCATGGTATTGCACGGTGCGAGCACAACGGGCTGGTGGAGGCATCGGCCATACGCGATGGGGATGAGCTTCATCTGCGGGTACGCGATACTGGGACTGGAATGATGTACGCGCAACAGAATGGACATGGCATCGGACTCAGCAATACCCGCGAACGCCTCGACCACTTTTATCAGGACGGTTACAAGATGCAGGCGCAGCCACTGAGTACGGGCGGCTTTGAAGTGGCCATCACCATCCCCTACGAATGCCAGGGTGTATGAAACTTAAAGCCCTCATCGCGGATGACGAGCCACTGGCGCGAGAGCGGCTGAGCTTTCTGCTGTCCGGGCAGGAAGAGGTGGAGGTGGCCGGAGAGTGCCGCAACGGTAAGGAGGTCATTGCCGCGCTGAAGAAGAGCCGGTTTGATGTTCTGTTTCTCGACATACAGATGCCGGGAAGAAACGGATTCGAGGTAATCGAGCAGATTGGTCCGGCGCAGATGCCGGTTACGGTATTCGTCACCGCCCACAATGAATATGCAGTGCAGGCCTTTGAAGTGCATGCGCTGGATTATCTGACCAAGCCGGTAGAGCCGGAGCGGTTACAGGCGACGCTCGTTCGGGTGAGGGAACGCATTGCTTCGCAAGCGGCGTTGATGACGCACGAGCAGATGAAGTCAGTGCTCCATAGCCTGGAGAACGGCGGAGTACCGCGGCAGGATTTTCCCAAGCGCCTTCTGGTTCATAACGGCGCGAAGGATTCGTTCGTCAACGTCAACGAGATCGATTGGATCGAAGCAGCCGATTACTACGCGTGCCTGCACGTAGGGACTAAATCTTTTATGTTGCGCGAAACCATCAAGGAGCTATCTAATACGCTGGATCCTGCGAAATTCGTACGCGTCCATCGTTCCGTGATCGTCAATGTCGAGCAAGTGAGTGAGATCTTCCGCGAAGGACAGAGCGAAGGATCGGTCGTTCTCAAGAATGGGCAGCGGCTGAGGATGAGCAAAGCTGGTTGGCAGAGCTTGCTTGCGGTGAGCCAGCGCTAGAGCACTTTTGCTATCGGTGTAGACCGGTTAATTGACTCAATTGCGTCGCAGGCCGATCCTAGTCCATCTTCTGCAGCCACCTGGTATCCCACGTCCGCGGCGCGAGCAGAGATGCGAGGACTTTCCAATATTGATTTCAGGGCCGCTATTGCGGTGTTGACTGAATAATGGCTGCGCGCGACGTTCAGCCCTACGCCCAGCCGAACTATGCGGGCTGCATTGTCAGGCTGATCCCAGCCATAGGGAACGATCAGCATCGGTCGGCCGGACCGTAACGCTTCGCCAGTCGTTCCTGAACCGCCCTGATGCACATTGATGGCCGAGTGGGGAAACACCTGCGAGTAGGGCACATACGGCAACGTGAGAAGGTCCGGCGCGTCGGGTTGTGGAGTTGCTTTGCTACCGAGCAGAATCGCGCGACGGCCCAAACGCTTCGCCGCAGCCGCACTGACTTCATAGAAGTGACCTGGATTGTGCACTGCAGTAGATCCTTGTGTGAAGACGATGGGCGCATCTCCAGAGGAGAGGAAACTAGAGAGCCGTGAGGATACGGTTGCGTCTGCAGATCGATGGTCGAAGTAAACAAAACCAGGCTGCGACGTCTGCGGCGGCCAATCCGGCTGAGGCTGGGCGAGCCAGGGTGAGAAGAGCGCCAGCACAAGATCGGGAGAAAACTTATCTTGGAAAACCGGATCGCAGTCCGGTCGCAGTCCTTGCTCGCGCCGAAGGCGGCGCACCGGATTAGACCAATGCCGGATCGCCAGCCGGCCAAGGTTCAGTCCCATTCTGTAGGCAATCGGGCCAGCCTTGCGCAAGTGGATCAGGGCGGGAGCGTTCACCGTCACGGAAGGATCAAAAGAGGAGAAAAAAGAAAGAGGTGACAAGATAGCGGACACCCAACGCAGGGCGAGCTTCTCCGCTACAAGCGGGGCGGCGTATACGACCTCTCCCGCAATCATCAGATCGGCGTCTCTTGCAGCCGACAGCAGATCTTCGTAGGTACCTTTAAGTTCTGGCAAGATGATGTTTCGATAGAGCACTTCCAGGCTCGATTTCAGGTCCTCGCACTTGCGGATCAAGTCTGGGTTGGTCGGATCCCAATCAGGGCGAATTGCCCGGAAATTGATTCCAAGCGCCTCCACCTTCGGTTTGTAATAAGAAGTGGTGGCTACTGTTACTTGATGGCCACGCCGCATGAGTTCTAGCGCCAAAGCAAGGCATGGATGAAGATCCCCGAGTGATCCGATGGTTGCGATTACGATTCGCTTCGATTCAGACAGGCTAGTCACTCTTGGCGCGCCTCAAGGACGATTTTCGCACCTAAGCTCTAGCAAGACGGATCATCACGGTTCTCGACCCGCTTCGCATTGAGTCCCGGAGGGACGGCTGAGGTAGCCCAGGATGCAATCCCATAAGCGCTAACTTAGGGTGTTTTTCGTCAAAACTCCCACAGAATCGTCATCCTGAGCGGAGCGCCTCACAGATTGATCGCGTGACACAGCGCTTGTGGCGCGGAGTCGAAGGACCCCGGCGGTGCTTATTTTACCCATGCTGTTCGGAGCTTTTCAACCACCGAGCCCACACCGGGCGGGCCGCTACGGTGACCATCAAGTGCATATCGCAGCAAAACCTGTTGTCGGGCCTCAGTGGTCGAAAAGCTCCGAACAGCATGGGTAAAATAAGCACCGCCGGGGTCCTTCGACTCCGCGCCACAAGCGCTGTGTCACGCGATCAATCTATGAGGCGCTCCGCTCAGGATGACGATTCTGCGGGAGTTTGACGAGAAACATCCTAAACAAGTTAGCGCTTATGGGATGCAATCCTGGGTTGCCTCTCCCTCTGAAATGGACTATTCGCGATTGGGGGCAGCGAACCCAGGACCATGTCCTTGGAACTTTCCGCCGTCCCTTCGGGACTCAATTTGGAGAGTGCAGTGCTCACGCCGACTCTTCAGCCCGGACCTACACAACAGGGAGTTTTTCCGCGGCATGTAAAGTCCGCCTGAGACAAAGCATCAGACAGGCAACAGCTACTGCTGTCTACGGCTTGCGGACAATGCGTTTGGGTTCGTTGGGCTTGCGGTAATGTTGGCGAAGGTGGCTGCTCCGGCTTGGGCCATGGATAAAATCTTGCCGGGAAAGATGCCCAGGATGAAGGTGGCGGAGACCGTGAGCAGCAGAGCAACGGTTAGCGAGCCTTTCAGCCGCGGCACCAACTGCACCGGCGCGTCGTCTGCGGGTTTGCCATAAATAGAAGTGAGCAGGCGCAGATAGTAATACGCGGCAACGCCGCTGTTCACCAGGCCGATGACCGCCAGCCATACCTCACCAGAGTGCAGGGCCGCGGTGAAGGCGTAGAACTTGCCGAAGAAGCCGCCGGTGAAGGGAATCCCAATCAGCGAAAGCAGAAAGAAGGCCAGCGCGCCGCCCAGCAGCGGCGACCGGTAAGCCAAGCCGCGGTAGTCAGCGACCGAGAGCAGCCTGTCGTCAAAGCCGCCGGCGTGGCTGATGATGGCGAACGCGCCTACGTTCATAGCCGCGTACGCCGCGGTGTAGAACATCGCAGCGGCGATGCCTTCGCTGGAGAGGGCGGTGAAGGCAACCAGCGTGTAGCCGGCGTGGGCGATGGAGGAATAAGCCAGCAAGCGCTTCACATTGTGCTGGCGCAGCGCGCCCAGATTGCCCACCGTCATGGAGAGGGCAGCCATGATCCAGATAAGCAACAGCCAATGAGCGTGCAGTGCCGGATAAGCGCCGTACAGGATACGCAAAAGCACGGCAAAGGCGGCGACCTTGGGACCGGTGGACATCAATGCAACCACCGGAGAAGGGGCTCCTTCGTACACATCGGGGGTCCAGACCTGAAAGGGCGCGGCAGAAACTTTGAAACCAATGCCAATCAGGATCATGGCCACGGCCAACGCAGCGAAGCCCGGCGTCGGGCTTTGGGGAAGACCGGCGGCTATCTCGGCAATGTCGGTGGTTCCCGTAGCGCCAAAGGTCAGGGCGATGCCGTAGAGGAAGAAGGCGGTCGCAAAAGAGCCGAGTAGAAAGTATTTCAATCCAGATTCAGGGCTCTTGCCGCTGCGCTTGCGAATGGCAGCCAGGATGTAGGTGGCGATGGAAGAGATTTCCAGGCTGATGAAAACCAGCAACAACTCGACCGCGCTCGACATCAGGCACATCCCCACGGCGCCGAAGAGGACCAGGGCGTAGTACTCGGCCGGCCTTTCCTTGCTGCCATCGAAAACGTCAAAAGCGATCAGCAGTGCAATCAGAACTATGCTACAGATCACGACGTGGAAAAAGACGCTGAAGGCGTCGGTCTGCACCGTGCCATAGAAAGCCGTTCCCGGCGGCAGTCCCAATTGCCAGACGCTGGCCAGCAAAGCTCCGATCACGCCGACCAGGGCAAGCACGCCTATGGGCTTACGGGTCATGCCGGGCGGCATCAACGGCTCGATCAGCATGATGAGCACGCCGGTGATAGTAAGCCACAGCTCGGGCAGAATGCGGTAGACCTGGGGCACTTGCATCACTGTCTCACCGCAATGCCCAGGGTGGGCGCCGGCGAGGCCAGCTTCACCATTGCGCCGTCAATGGCGCGTATCCAGATGGGGGAAAAGACGCCCATCACCAACATGAGAACGGCCATCGGCCAAATAGCCAGATGTTCGCGGCCGCCCATATCCGCTACCAGGTTCAATTCTGTAACCATCTTTGATACGTCACCGTAGAAGACGCGCTGAATCATCCACAGCATGTAGGACGCGCTCAGGATGACGCCAACCGTGGCCGCTGAAACCCAGGCAACATGGCCAGCGAAACTGCCGCTGAGGATGAGGAACTCACCCACAAAGCCGTTCAGCAAGGGAAGGCCGACCAGCGCGAGCGAGGTGACGACAAACAAGGTGGCCAGGCGTGGCATCTGCTTGGCTAAACCGCCGTAAGCGGCAATCTCGTAGGTTCCGTAGCGTTCGTACATGAAGCCGAGCAGAATGAGAAGCGCGCCGACCGAGATGCCCTCATTCAGGGTCTGGTAGAGCGCACCGTCCAGGCCCGAGACGGCAAAGCCAAAGATGCCCAGGATGCAAAAGCTGAGCGCGCTTACGGTGGAGAAAGCTACCAGCCTCTTCATATCTGTCTGCACCAGCGCTACCAGCGCGCCGTAGAGAATTCCTATCACCGCGAGCGCGATCATCCACGGCGCCACCTGGCGGGCCTGGGCAGGGAAGAGGCCGAGATTGAAGCGCAGGATGGAATAGAGTCCAAGCTTGCCCGCGACCACCATGGCCAGTGCGGCGGGCGCTTCGCTGAAGACGTCCCCTAGCCAGCCATGCAGCGGAAAGACCGGGACCTTGACGGCGAAGGCGACGAGAAAGGCCAGCGAGGCCCAGAAGAGCGCCTTGGGCGGAAAGTTCAAAGTATCCTGCGCCAGGATCGACTGTATGCGAACAAAGTCAAAGGTTCCGGTCTTGGCATACAGCCAGACAATCGCTACCAGCAGCAGCGCCGAGGGCAGAAAGGTATAGACAAAGAACTTGATTGCCGCCTCGGTTCCGCGATCCCGGCCGAACATGGAGATAATGATCGCCATGGGCACCAGCGTCAGTTCCCAGAAAGCGTAGTAGAGGAACATGTCGAGGGAGACGAAGACACCGATCATCGCCGTCTGCTGCAGCAGGAAGAAGAAGTAGAACTCCTTGGTGCGGTGATTGATCGCCTTCCAGGAGGACAGCACACCAAGCGGGGCGAGAAAGCCGGTCAGCACCACCAGCCACATCGAGATGCCATCCACCCCCAGGTGATAACGAATGGCAGGGCTGGCAATCCAGGCGTGGTCGACTTCAAATTGAAAGCCGGATTGACCATAGACGTAATGGAAGGGCAAATGGAGGGTCAGGCCGAAGGTGACCAGCGCCACCGCGAGCGTGAACCATTGAATGATGCGGCCTTGCCGTGGAAGCAGTGCCACGACCACCGCTCCTACAGCGGGCACAAAGGTCGTAAGCGTCAATATCGAATCGTTCAGCACAATCGTCCCTTGCTCTCTTTCTAGAGCTGCATGGAAAAGCCGAAGTAGGTGATCAGAAGCAGGGCCGCAGCGCCAAGCGCCAGCCACCCGGCGTAGGAACGGATGTTTCCCGACTGCACCCGCTGCACAATCGCCCCCACGCCGCGCACACCGTATGCCGCGAGGCCGACACCCCCGTCGACGACTCCGCGATCGGCTACGCCCCACAGCAAATTGCGGGTAACGAAGAGCAGGGGAGTTACGACGAGCCCGGTGTAGATCTGGTCGATCCAGTATTTGTGGACCAGCAATGAATAAAGACCCCGAACGCGCTCGACCAGCTGATCGGCCAGGCCGGGCTTGCGGCGGTAAAGTAGATCGGCAAAAAACCAGCCGATCGCCGCCATGACCACGGAGACGAGACTAAAGACGCGCTCCTGGCCCGCACTGCCCTCGCGGCGGGGTTGCGGAGCGGAGAGGGCGGCTGCGCGCTGGACACCCTGCTCGTCCATGGCGATGCGGACCTGCTCGTAGCTGGGCGTGGGGTTGATCACCGGATCGAGAAAGTGCGCGAACTGGTCGCCGCCGCCGAGTGCCTTGGGAATGCCAATCCAGCCTCCGGCGAGCGCAAGAACAGCCAGCAGGACTACCGGCGCCAGCATCGACCAGGGGCTCTCATGGGGATGCGCATCGTGCGACCGGAGCTCACCGAAGAAGGTGAGGTACCAGAGCCGGAACATATAGAAGGCGGTGAGCAGCGCGGTTACGAGGCCGACGAACCACAGGATCGGTCCCGCGGTCGGTGAAAGAAAGGCCTGGTACAGAATCGCGTCCTTGCTGAAGAAACCGGAGAAGGGCGGGATGCCCGAGATGGCGAAGACCCCGGCGCTCATGCTCCAGAAGGTGATGGGCACGGCTTTGCGCAGGCCGCCCATGGCGCGCATATCCTGTTGGCCACCCATGGCATGGATGACACATCCGGCAGCCAGGAAGAGCAGGCCCTTGAAGAAGGCATGCGTCACCAGATGGAAGATGGCCGCGGAGTAGGCAGCAGCTCCGCAGGCCAGGAACATGTAGCCGAGCTGAGAGATGGTGGAGTAGGCCAGCACGCGCTTGATATCCGTCTGCACCATGCCGACGGTGGCAGCGAACAAGGCCGTGGCGGCGCCGATCACTGCGACCACGCCCAGAGCAAACGGCGAGCGGTCAAAGAGCACGTGCGAGCGCACGATCATGTAAACGCCGGCGGTCACCATGGTCGCGGCATGGATCAGGGCGGAGACGGGAGTGGGGCCTTCCATGGCGTCCGGCAACCAGACGTAAAGCGGAATCTGCGCCGACTTTCCAGTAGCGCCAAGCACCAGCAGCAGCGCAATGGCGGTGAGGAAGCCGCCCTGCATCTGCGGGTTCTGGGTGATGGTGGAGAAGACATGGCTGAAGCTGAGGGATCCGAAGTGGGCAACCATCAGGAACATGGCGAGGAGAAAGCCGAAATCGCCGATGCGATTGAGGATGAACGCCTTCTTGCCGGCATCCACAGCCGATTGGCGCAGGAAGTAAAAGCCGATCAATAGGTAGGAAGCGAGTCCTACGCCCTCCCAGCCGACGAACATGAGCAGGAAGTTCTCAGCTAACACCAGCGTCAGCATGAAAAACATGAACAGGTTGAGGTAGGCGAAGAAGCGCCAGTATCCCTCTTCGTCGGCCATATAGCCGACGGAGTAGATGTGGATGAGGAAGCCTACGCCGGTGACGACCAGCAGCATGACCAGCGTCAACGGGTCGAGCAGAAAGGCAAAATCCGCACGGAAGGCAGAGGATTCGATCCAGGGAAACGGCAGCCGCTCGACATAGGGCAAAGTAAGGCCGCTAAAGCGTAAGGCGATGCCTAGGACCAACGCCAGCGGAGCCGCGGTAAAGAGCAGGGCAATGGTCGAGACCAGCGCCTTGCCCAGAAAACGGCCCAGCAATCCATTCAGCAGAAAGCCGATGAATGGCAGCACCGGGATCAACCACAGATGGAGGGATGGATTTCCGTTCATAGTTTCATCAGGTTGATTTGATCGACGTTGAGCGTACTCCGCGAGCGGAAGATGGCAATAATGATGGCCAGGCCCACTGCCGCCTCCGCGGCGGCGACGACCATCACGAAGAAGACAAATATCTGGCCTTGCAACCGGTGCCATTGATAGGCGAAGGCAACAAAGGTCAGGTTCACCGCGTTCAGCATCAACTCGATGGACATGAAGACGGTGATGATATTGCGCTTGATGAGGAAGGCGCCCACCCCGATGGAAAAGAGGATGGCGCTGAGCACCAGGTAGTAAGCAATGGGAACAGTCATGTCAGTGCTCCTTGCTGGCCAGCGCAACCGCGCCCAGGATGGCAATGAGGATCAGAACCGAGGTTACTTCGAAGGGAAGCAGCAGGTCGCGGAAGAGCACCTTGCTGAGGTCGGAAGTCGAGACTACGTAGTCCCCCAGACGGGCCCGCGCCATGTGGGTGTGTGGGGAGAGAAAGATAAATCCCAACAGGCAGACCAGGATCGCTACTCCCGGAATGCCTACGATGTAGGCGGCCCCGCTGCCGTGGGTACGTTCTTCCACCCCGGCGTTGAGCAACATGATGACGAAAGTAAACAGAACCATGATGGCGCCGGCATAGACGATGACTTGCGCGGCAGCCAGGAACTCCGCGCCCAGCAGGAGGTAGAGCACGGCCAGCGAGCTCATCACCACAATGAGCGAGAGGGCGCTGTTGATGGGATGGCGCTGGAACAGAAGGTTCAAGGCTCCTGCTACACAAAGGCCGCCAAAGAAGATGAAGAGGACCAGATACATGCTAGTGCTTTTCTCCTAGATCGGACCCGATGCTGATTGTAGAACACCTTCCGTGCAGCAGCAGGCGCTAAGCAAGCCATAGGCTGGTGGCAACAATATTGGCGATAGCCAGGGGCATCAGGAATTTCCAGCTATAGCCCATCAGTTGGTCGTAGCGGAGCCGGGGTAGTGTGCCGCGTACCCATACATAGAGGAATAAGAAACAGAAAACCTTCAAAACGAACCAGAAGACCGGCAGGAGGGCCTGAAGCACGATCCCGCCAAAGGAGGGAATCAGCGACCCGAAGGGACTGGTCCATCCACCGAAGAAGAGCAGCGTCGCTACGCAGCCGACGGTGATCATGTTGGCATATTCGGCCATGAAGAACATGGCAAACTTCATCGAGCTGTATTCGGTGTGATAGCCGGCCGTCAGCTCGGTCTCGGCCTCAGGCAAGTCGAATGGGGCGCGGTTGGTTTCGGCGTAAGCCGCCGTGATGTAAATGAAGAAGGCGACGAATTGGAAGCCGCCAAAGACATTCCAGGACCATAGACCATGGGCCGATTGGCTATCCACGATGGTGCGCAGGTTCAACGACCCAGCCCGCAGCACCACGCCCACCAGGGACAGACCCAGGGCAAGCTCATAGCTGATCACCTGGGCACTGGAGCGCAGGGCTCCCATGAGCGAGTATTTGTTGTTGGACGACCAACCGGCCAAGGCGATGCCATAAACGCCGACCGAGGTGACGCCGAGAATTACCAGTAACCCGATATTCACATCGGCGATCTGGAACATATCGACGCCGTACCAGGTGATGCGCGCCCCGAAGGGCACAACAGCGATCGAAATCAAAGCGCAACCGAGGGCAATCATGGGCGCCAGAATGTACAGCGGGCGATCCACGTTGGTGGGTATGATGTCTTCCTTCAGAAAGAGCTTGAGGCCGTCCATCATGGGCTGCATCAGGCCGAACGGTCCAACGCGGCTGGGTCCCCAGCGATTTTGAATGCGCCCGACCAGTTTGCGCTCCAGCAGCACCGTGTAGGCGACTGCTCCGAGAAAGATCGCCAGCACGACAGCAATCTTCAAACAACTCAGAAGGAAAAAGATCAGGAAGCTCACAGGTTTCTTTCGCTTTCCATGGTAGGTCAGGGCTTTAGCCCTGACATAAACCGACCACAAGTTGTGGCCTTTAGGCCCTGAGGGTAAGCTTTCTTTAAATCGCCTGTTGGATTCCTAAGAAAAACATACCTCAGGGGCTGAAGCCCAATTACATCTGCCCTTCAATTGCCAGGGCTAAAGCCCTGGCCTTCCCTTAATCCGCGGCTGTTTCTGTGGGTTTGGTGGTGTGCGATTCCATGACCGCGTGCAGGACGTTGCTGTAGCGGCCTAAGGTGCCGGAGGTGAACAGAGTGTCTTCGGCGGGCAGAATCAGCGCGTGGCGCTCAGGGCCGGCCTCGATTTGCACCAGCGATGATTGCACATGGACGTCGTTGCCCGCCAATAGCTCCAGACGCGAGACCTGGTAGCCGGGCACCAGCCGCTGGATCTCATCAAGAATGGCAAAGGGATCGAAGGGGCTAAGCTTCGGCTCCAGATTTTGCGCCGCCAGCCACACGCTGTGACGGTCCGCCTCGCCGGACTGCGCGCCCCGGGTCTGCCCCATGTCGGCATGGACTCCGCGGCCGAACGGAACCAGCTTCCTGGGGTCTGCGCCCATGGTGTCGGCGAGCCGCACCATCAACTCGAAGTCGCTGCGCACCCCGGCCCGGTCGCCTGCCTTCTTGACCAGTTGCTGGTCGCCGTAGGTGTTGGTGACCGTGCCCGACTTCTCATAGAGATTGGAGGTGGGCAACACCACGTCCGCCAGCAGCGCCGTCTCGGTCAGGAACATATCCTGCACGATGACAAAGGTGTCTTTGAGCGCGGCCGGGTCAATGCCGTAGCGGGCAATAGGGTTGGCGCCCACGACGTAGAGCGCGCCCAGCTCACCGCGCTCCGCGGCATCGAACATTTCCACCAGATCCATGCCTGGAGTCGAGGGAAGCGCCTTCCCGTATTCCTCGGCAAAAGGGCCGCCGTGGTCGACGGGGACATAACCGGGCAGCAAGCCGGGGAGTAGGCCCATGTCTGCTGCGCCGCGGGAGTTGACGTAGTCGCCCAGGCAGGCAAAGCGTGCGTGGGCCAACCAGACGCCGAAGTTCACCAGTGCGTCGATGTCCCGGCCGCGGTACTCAGAACCAAAGACGATCAGCAGGTTGGGCTCGGCACGCAACGCCTCGCGGAACTTTTTCGCCTCGTCTCCTAATTGAGTCCCAGGAAAAGCTTCATCCTCGCCCGCCAGGAAACGTATAGCGTTGGCGTAGCCGTCTTGGGGAATGATCAGCGATTGGTGCGCCTGGCGCTCAAGCTTAATGCCGGTATGGTTCACGAGGTAGATGCGGGCATTGTTGTGGCGCACGTTGGTGCGCAGGTTCCAGGCCAGGAGAGGATGCTGCTCGGTAGGATCGTTACCCAGCACCAGGATCGCCGGCGCGGTCATGGAGTCGCGCAGCGATGCGGCGCGGTCCTTCTGTCCGGAGATGGCACGGGCAAAGGCGGTATAGTCGGCGGTGCGGTGATGGTCGATGTTGTTGGTTCCCAGCACCGTCCGGGCTAACTTCTGCAGCAGGTAGTTCTCTTCATTGGTGGTGCGGTTGGAGCCGATCACGCCGATGGCGCTGCCGCCGCGGCTCTCGCGAATCTCGCGCAGCTTGGTGCCTGCATGCGCCAACGCCTGCTCCCAGCTCACTTCTGCGAATTTGCCGTCTGCCTGGCGAACCAATGGCTTGGTCAACCGGTCGGTGTGGTTGGCAAAGTCGAAGGCGTAGCGTCCCTTGATGCACAAGAACTCGCCGTTGATGCCGCTCTTGTCGCGGTTGTCACCGCGCAAAATCTCGGAGCCGTTAGTTACGCTGCGCACGCCCAACGTGGTCTTGCATCCATCCGCGCAGTGGGTGCAGACGGTGGAGACGTGGTTCATTTCCCAGGGGCGGGTTTTGTAACGATAGGCACCTGAGGTGAGCGCTCCCACGGGGCAGACGTCGATGCACATACCGCACTCTTCGCAGTCCAGATGATCGCCCTTATTGGGGGCGATGATGCTGGTCACGCCGCGATTCTGCACCCCCAGCGCCCACACATCCATGCCCTCACCGCAGGTGCGCACGCAACGATAGCAGAGGATGCAGCGCGGCCGGTCGAAAAACACCACCGGCGACCACTGCTGTTCTTCACGGTGCTGCTTGACCTCGTTGTAGAGCGACCCCGGTGGCCCGTACTTGAAGGTCATATCCTGCAATTCGCACTCGCCACCGGCATCGCACACCGGGCAATCCAACGGATGATTGCCTAGCAGCAACTCGATGGTGGCCTTGCGCGCTTGCGTGATCTCATCGTTATCGGTGTGGACCACCATGCCTTCCGCTACCGGCGTGGTGCAGGCGGTTTGCAGCTTCGGCACCTTTTCCAGGCGCACCAGGCACATGCGGCAAGCTCCACACAGCGAAAGGCCGGGGTAGTAACAGAACGAGGGAATCGCGATACTCGCGGCACGGCAGGCCTCAATCAACAGGCTGCCTGCGGGTGCGGTGACCTTCTTGCCATCGACGGTAAAGGTTACGTCAGCCATGGGTTCCTATCTTGGTTGTGGGCGGGCGTCATACGCCGGCCAAGGCCGTTTCCGATTGATGAGCGTACGGACACGGTTTGCCATCCAGGTGGTCTTCAAACTCTTTGCGGAATTTGTCCACGAAGGCGATGGTGGGCATGGCCGCAGCGTCGCCCAAGGGACAAAAGGTGCGGCCCAACATGTTCTGCGCCAGGTAGCGGATATTGTCGATGTCTTTGGCCACGCCGCCGCCGGCATGAACGCGAGTCAGCGTCTTCTTCAACCAGTCGGTGCCTTCGCGGCAGGGAATACACCATCCACAGCTCTCGTGCTGGTAGAACTTCATGGTTCGCAGGGCAAACTCCACCATGCAGACGGTATCATCCAAAACCACCACGCCGCCGGAACCGAGCATACTGCCCGCCTTGCCTACCTGGTCAAAATCCATGCCGATGTCGATTTCGTGGGGCAGAAGCACGGGCGTCGAGGATCCGCCGGGAACCACCGCTTTGAGTGACCTGCCGTCGTTGATGCCGCCCCCTACCTCGTAGATCATCTTCTTGAGGTTGTAGCCCATGGGTAATTCGTAGACGCCGGGCTTCTCCACGTCGCCGCTGAGACAGAAGAGGCGGGTGCCGCCGTTACGCTCGGTGCCGATCTTGGCGTACTCTGCGCCCCCGATACGGAAGATATGGGGCACGGTGGCCAGCGTCTCGGCATTATTAATGACGGTGGGCCCACCGTAGAGGCCTACCACCGCGGGAAAGGGAGGACGGATGCGGGGAATGCCGCGCTTGCCTTCCAGCGATTCCATCAAGGCGGATTCTTCGCCTACTTCGTAGGCGCCTGCTCCGGTATGGGAGATGACGTCGAAATCGACGTTGCTGCCAAAGATCCCCTTGCCCAGAAAGCCCTTGGCATAGGCGTCGTCGATGGCTTTCTCCATGATCTTGAGTAGGTAGCGATACTCCCCTCGGAGGTAGATAAAGCCCATCTTCGAGCCAATGGCCAAGCCGGCGATGATCACCCCCTCGATCACCGAGTGGGGATCGTGCTCAAAGATCAGCCGGTCTTTGCAGGTGCCCGGCTCGCTCTCATCCCCATTGACCAGAACGTACTTCGGCTTTGCGGATTGCTTGGGAACGAAGGACCACTTCATCCCGGTAGGGAAGCCGGCGCCGCCGCGACCGCGCAGGTTCGACACCTTCATCTCGGCGATGATTCCTTCCGGGCCCAGGGCGATGGCCTTGCGGGCGGCGGTGTAGCCATCAAGCTCAAGATACTTGTTGATGTCGGTCGCACCCTTGCCGAAGCGGTAGGAGATTAACTTCACTTCATCTGGATGAGAAACGAGATAGGCCATGCTTTTCTCCGGGTGGACGTGCCTAGTTCCTGGAGCGGTAGTCTTCGAGAATTTTGTCCATCGAGTCCGCTGTCAAGTTCTCGTGAAAATCGTAATTTACCTGGACCGCGGGAGCCCAACTACAGGCGCCGATGCACTCTACTTCTTCCAATGAAAAAAGCTTATCGGGCGTGGTTTCCTTGTTACCGATGCCTAGTCGCTGCTTGCAGTGGGCCAGGAGCTCATTGCCACCGCGCAGCATGCAACTGATGTTGGTGCATACCTGTACATGATACTTGCCCGCCGGGGCGGTGCGCATTAGAGAGTAATAAGTGATGACGTCGCGCACATCCAGCTCGGTAATCCCGATACGGGCAGCCACTTCGCTGATCACCGCCTGGGAAAGATAGCCGACCTCATCCTGGGCATAGAGCAGCATGGGAATCAGGGCCGAGCGGCGCAGGGGATAAAGCGTCACCATGCGGTCAAAACGCGCGGCCAGGGCGGGGCTGAAGATGGTGTTTGTCTGTGTGCTCATAGTTGTCTGAAGGGTAATAAAGTGGAACCGCAGGTCCCTCCACTACGCTTGGGATGACCAATTTGCTGCGCAACCTACTGTGTCATGGATTAACCGTGGGAGCTATCGTACCCATCGATTCATCCTCGATTACCTTGCCTCGCCCCAGGTGGTCGAGCCAGTCGATGACTGCCGCATCGAGCTCTTTCGGTCCAATAGGGAAGGTAAGCGTGCCGTCCTCTTCAATCCGGAACGCGCCGCACTCTTCCCGTTCCGGATGGGTGACGCACCAGTCTCCCTCACCGGTATCGGGACTGAAGCGAAGGATCAACGCGGAGTCCCGATGCTTGACCCACGCCTCGTTTGCGCCACTCGTCACTTCGTGTTCCTTGCCGTTGAGACTGGCTGCATGAGCATACACGCGCAGCATGCTCACCAGCGACTCCCATACATGCTGGCGCACCTCTACAGGATCGCTCATCGGTCGATTTCTCCGAGCACGATATCGATGGACCCGATCACCGCGACCACGTCGGCCAACAATCGCCCCACGCACATGGTTTCCAGGGCCTGCAAGGAGGCAAACGTGGGGTTGCGCATGTGCACGCGATAAGGCTTGGCGGTGCCGTCGCTGACCACGAAGTACCCCATCTCCCCACGAGGAGATTCGATGCCCTGGTAAACCTGGCCGGCAGGCACCGCAAACCCTTCAGTCACGATCTTGAAGTGGTAGATCAGCGACTCCATCTCGGTCTTCATCTTTTCCCGGTCGGGCAGCACCACCTTGGGCGCGTCGGCCTTCAACGGGCCCGTCGGCATGCCGTCGAGGGCTTGCTGGCAGATCTTGACCGACTCGCGCATCTCCTGGACGCGCAGCGTGTACCGGGTCCACACATCGCCCACATCGGAGACGGGCACTTTGAATTGGAACTTCTCGTAGCCGGAGTAGGGCATGTCGCGGCGCAGGTCCCAATCGACTCCGCTGGCGCGCAACGGCGGCCCGGTCACTCCCAAGGCGACGGCGTCGGCGGCGCTGAGATAGCCCACGCCCTTCAGACGGCGCGTCCAGATGGGATTGCCATTGAGAAGGTTCTCGTATTCATCGATCTTCTCCGGCATCATCTTGAGCAGGCCCTGCACCTTCCGGTAGAAGTCGACCGGCGGTTCCAGCGCAATGCCCCCAACGCGGAAGTAGGAGCCCATCATGCGCTGGCCACTGACGTCCTCAAAGATCTTCAGGATCTCTTCGCGCTCGCGAAAAGTGTAGAGAAAGAGGGTCAGCGCACCGATGTCCATAGCGTGCGTGCCCAGCCAGACTAAGTGAGACTGGAGGCGGGTGAGCTCGTTGAGCAGGACTCTAAGAAATTGCGCCCGGGGCGGGATCTCCAACTGCAGCAGCTTCTCGACCGCCAGGCAGTAGCAGAGATTGTTGGACATGGGGCTGAGATAGTCGATGCGGTCGGTGAGCGGGACCACCTGCTGGTAGAACTTGGCCTCGCAGGTCTTCTCGATGCCGGTATGCAGGAAGCCGATGTCGGGCACCAGGCGGACCACGGTTTCGCCATCGATCTCCAGCACCAGGCGCAGCACACCGTGGGTCGAAGGATGCTGCGGCCCCATATTGAGGACCATGGTGCGGTCCTTGGAGCCCTCCTCGACGCGCGGTTCGATCAGCGGGGCGATCACATAATCGGCGGCATCCATCAGCGGTAGCCCTCCACCGGGTAATCCTTGCGTAAGGGATGACCTTCCCATTGATCCGGCAACATGATGCGGCGCAGGTTGGGATGTCCACCGAAGCGCACTCCGAAGAGGTCCCAGACCTCTCGCTCGTAGAAATTGGCTGACGGCCATTCCGGGGTGATGCTGGCTACTTCGGGATCCAGGCTATCGACCAGGACACAGAGCCGCAGACGTTCCTTGAGGCTGTGGGAAAGAATGTGGTAGGTGACTTGAAAGCGGGGCTCGCTGGGGTACCAGTCCACGCAGGTTACGTCCACCAGGAAGTTGTAGCCCGCCTTCTGCAGTGTACGGCAGACGGGGCGGATGTCATCACGCTCGATCCAGAGAGTCAGTTCGCCGCGATCGAAGCGGGCATTGGTGATGCAGGAGGGTTTGGCGGCCAATAGGGCAGTGATAGCGTGATTCTGCGCGTGGGTCTGGAGAACGGCGTCTTTCTCGTTGAGGGCATCCATTAGAGGTCTGCCTTGTCGGTGGACCAATCGAGAATTCCCTTGTTCTTGACGTAGAAGAGGCCGACCAGGACGAAGCCGAGGTAGACCACCATCTCCCAGAAGCCAAACATGCGCGAGCCTACCAGCTTAGGCAGATCACGGTAGACCACGGCCCAGGGGAGCATGAAGACTGCTTCCACGTCGAAGAGGATGAAGAGCATGGCGACCATGTAAAAGCGAACGGAGAAGCGGCCGCGGGCATCGCCTTCCGCCGGGATGCCGCATTCATAGGTGGCCAGCTTAGCAGCCGTGTTCCGGTGCCTCCCGATGAAATAGGAGGCGGTGACGATTCCACCTCCAAAACACACGGCGACAAGGATTTGGAGCAGCAGCGGGAGGTAGTTCCAAAAGTAATCGTGCGTCTGCATTTGAACTCACGCTCCGAGGTTAGCCTCAGTCTCGACTGTAAGTTTTCGCCTTCCCAGAGTCAAGCGAGGGAGCTTTCAAAGGGCGTCAATCCACGGTTCTGATTTTCACTCTGGGACTCTCAGGAATCTCGCCTTTTGGCCGATAGCTCCGCCATGAGGTGGAATCATGCTCAAGTTTCGTCGCGCCCCATCCCCGGAAGACTGTGCAAACCACGATCCCTTTTTCGACTTAAGTGGGCCGCCAAGACCGCGAACCTTCGTGGAAACACCGCGCGCCGGTTGGCTAGCCGCATTGGGTTCCGCTCAACCTCGGCCTTTCGTTCGCCGCCGCCTCTCCCCGGAAGGTGGCCGTGCCCTGGAAATCCTGGGGCACGCGATTGAATACCTCGCCGACGAGTATGCAAATGACCTTGCAGATAAGGGACCGCTGGGAAGCGCCGACCCGCGCGTTGCAGCTATCCAGATTCTGAAGGGACTCAACCGCGCTATCTATTATGCCGGCACCCAGGTAGAACCCGAGGTGCAACCAATGACCGGCCGCGTGAAGCGATGGCTCCTCGGTTCGCGAACTATGGTCCGGTGATACTCTCCCTGTATGCATTTTGTCCTAAACGGTCAATCGCGGGAATTTCCGCAATTGGCGGTCCCGGCCTGCATCCAGGACTTGATCGCTGACCTGGGACTCCAAGGCGACCGGGTGGCGATCGAGCAGAACGGCAACATCGTTCCTCGCGCGGACTGGGCCAACACTAGCTTGGAGGACGGGGATCGCCTGGAGATTGTGCACTTTGTTGGCGGCGGCCGCGCCTGATGATCCGCTTGCGCAAAGCAGCAAGCTTCGTGCTGGCCACTGCTTGCATCGCCGGCACGGCGTTCGCCCAACAGACCTCGCAGGGCAGCGGCCAGGATAGTGGCAAGGACAGCGGCCCGACCTTTACCATTTCCGATTTGCCCGCGGGGCGGCCCTTACGCATCGTCGTCTACGGCGATATGCGCTTTACCGATCCGGCCAATACTTCTGACACCCATCCAGGAGTGCGCAAATGGCTGGCGCAAAAAATCGGTGAAGAGAAGGCGGACCTCCTGTTGCTCACCGGCGATATGCCCTTTCACGGCAGCAACGAGGACGACTGGAAAGTCTACTTCCAGGAAACGGCGCTGTGGACTCAAGAACGGCTGCGCATCTATCCCACCGTCGGCAACCATGAAGTGCTTCCTGATCCTCGCAGCGGCATGAGGAACTACTTTGCGGCATATCCGCAGATCGATCACCACGACTGGTACTCGGTGCAAATGGGAAATATCTATCTCATTACACTGGACAGCAGTAGCGTCCTCAGCATCGATCGGGCGCAGCGTACATGGCTGGAGTCGCAGCTCGCTCATCTTCCTTCGTCGGCGGACTTTGTTTTCTTCCTCTTCCACATACCACTGGTCTCGGACCTGCAAACCGCGTTCATGCTGGGGATTCCCAGCCCTGACATACTTGCTCTGCGTCATTATCTCGAAGCCCAGGCAGCCGCATCCCACGCCAAATTCGTTATCTTCAACGGCCACATTCATAACTACGAGCGGTTTGAAATAAATGGCATCACGCACGTGATCACCGGCGGAGGGGGCGCGCGGCCTTATCCCATCTTTATCCGTGGCGATCAAGACCTTTATCACGCCCGCACCTATCCCAACTTCCACTACCTCGTCATCACGCTACAAGGTAAGCACGCCGACGTGAAGATGTACCGCGTGGTGGATCCGGATGCGGCGCAGAAGTCCGTTGAAGTGAAGGATAGCTTCACGTTGGACGCGAAGTAGGGAAGTAGCGGCCCTACGGAAAGTTTGGGCGGGCCATCAGGGTCAGATGCTAGATTGGAAAACAGCAGATCCCTCCACTACGCTGCGCTCCGGTCGGGATGACAATTCATTTGCAAGTCATACGTAGCTCCGGGCGAGATGGCAAATTTGTTCCACAAGCAGAATTGTCATCCCGACCGGAGCGCAGCGTAGTGGAGGGATCTGCTGTTTGCTTATTGAGGAACGGGCGCCGGGTTGAGCCCTTCAAACTGTCGCTGGTGCCAGTACGGGTACGGAGCATTCGTCTTGCTGGCGGCATCGAGCTTGGCTACTTGCGCAGGCGTAAGATTCCAGGCTGCCGCGGCCAGATTCTGACGCAGCTGGGTCTCATTGCGTGCGCCGATGATTACCGTGGCTACCGTCGGGCGTTGCAGCAACCAGTTCAGCGCCACCTGGGGCAAAGGCTTACCGGTTTCTTTCGCTACCTCATCCAGGGCGTCAACCACCTTGTAAAGATATTCATCGTCGACTTGCGGCCCTTGGGCAGCGGTTTTGTGCAGGCGGCTCTCTGCCGGCAAGGGATGTCCGCGCCGGATCTTCCCCGTCAGGCGTCCCCAGCCTAGAGGACTCCATATGATGGCGCCTACTCCCTGATCTATACCCAAGGGCATCAACTCCTGCTCGTAGTCACGGCCAATCACCGAGTAATAGACCTGGTGCCCTACATAGCGGGCCCATCCATACCTATCCGACACGGCCAACGACTTCATCAGGTGCCAGCCGGAGAAATTGGAACAGGCGATGTAGCGTACCTTGCCGCTGCGCACCAGGGTGTTCAAGGTATCGAGCGTCTCCTCCACCGGCGTCAGCGCGTCAAATCCGTGGAGATGGTAGATGTCGATGTAGTCGGTTCCCAGGCGCTTGAGGCTGGCCTCACAGGCATGCACCAGGTGCAGCCGGCCGGAGCCGATGTCGTTGGGGCCGTCGCTCATGGGGAAGGTCGCTTTGGTCGATATCAAAACCTTGTCGCGGCGGCCGGCGATCGCCTGCCCCAGGATCTCTTCCGACCGGCCTCGTGAGTAAACATTGGCGGTATCGAAAAGGTTCACGCCCGCTTCCAGACAGAGGTCGACCAGGCGCGTCGCCTCGGCCACGTCTGTCTCTCCCCATGCTTTAAAAAACTCCCCTTCACCGCCAAAAGTCGCTGCGCCGAAGCAGAGCACCGGCACCTTCAATCCCGATTGTCCAAGCCGTCTGAATTCCATAGTGCAAGAATAAACGAGACACGCGATCCGGAGAAAACGCCATGATCTGCCGCTTGGGAGCTGGTTTGTGGTTGTTCTGCTTTCAGTTTTTTGTGGCCGAGCAAATCGCCCGGTCAGGTTGGGCGGGACATTACAGCATGACGCGCAATTACATCAGCGATCTGGGCGCGGTGCGCTGTGGTGCCTCCGCGGCATGTTCGTCGCTGCATTGGGTCATGAATGGCTCGTTCGTGCTGCAGGGATTGCTGATCGTCTTCGGCGCCGTCCTGGTGCGTAGCTTTTTCCCCGCCAGGCCGGTCTACCGGATCGCGCTGGCGTTGTTTTTTATTGCGGGCCTGGGCGTGCTGGAGGTCGGCCTGGTCCCGGAGGATGTTAACTTGCGATCGCACGTTCTGGGCGCAGTTGCCTATTTTCTCGCAGGGAATCTCGCCATGGTCCTGCTGGGCCTGGTGATGATTCGCCGATCCGTCTGCGAGGCGCTGCCATTTCGTTTTAGAAGCTGGATCACCTTCGCGCTGGGATCCGTCGGACTGCTGGCAACGCTTGCCTTGGCGTTCCGCGGCACTCCATCCTGGATGGCACTGGGATGGCACGCAGGGACGGTATCACGACTGGCAGCCTATCCACTTCCTCTGTGGCTTACCTGGACGGGCTTCCTGATTTTAAGAGAGCTCGCCTGAAGTTATTTCTCTGGCAGTTTCTTTTCCGCCTATAGTGGGAAAGTGCAAATTCATCAGTGTGGCCCATCGTTCATCAATTTCAGAGGAATGCAGCGTGTCCTTTAGACCGGCCCGAAGACGCGTTCCCGGCAGCAGTTTGCTTGCCCTGTTACTCACCGCACTCGCCATAATCAGCTCGGCCCTTGGCCAGGAACATAAGGCGCCCGCAGACACCAAGGATGACACGGACAAAACGATTCCAATTCCAAAGGAATCGACTGTGACGACGCAACATGAGGAGTCCATAGGCGGCCGGACGGTCCACTACACGGCGACGGTAGGCAATTTGCTGATCACCAAAGAAGACCACGACCAGAGCGAAAAGCCATACCACAGTCTCTTCTACGTGGCTTATACGGAAGATGGCGCCGACGCAAAGACGCGGCCAGTTACCTTCCTTTATAACGGCGGTCCGGGGTCGGCAACCTTTTGGCTGGAGATGGGTTCGGTTGGGCCGGTGCGCGTGGTTTCGCAAAGTCCGGATCCGACCGGCGGTCCGCCGTTCAAGGTGGTTGCAAACGAATACAGCCTGCTCGACAAGAGCGATCTGGTGTTCATCGATGCACCGGGAACCGGCTATTCGCGCCCGGTAGGCAAGGGGACCGTGAAGGACATTGCCGGCGTGGACGAAGATCTGACTGCGTTCACGAAATTCATCGTTCGCTACATCACCGTGTATCAGCGTTGGAATTCGCCGAAATTCCTATTCGGCGAATCGTATGGAACGACGCGCTCGGCGGGACTGGCGGCAACACTTGGAAACGCGGGCGTGCAGTTGAACGGCATCGTGCTGCTGTCTTCCATTCTGAATTACAACGCCCATTCGGCGGGTCTCGATAACGAATATATTACCGACCTGCCGAGCTTCGCAGCCATCGCGTACTACCATAACAAAGTTGCGAACAAGCCGGCGGATGTGATGACATTCATCGAGCAAGCACGCCAGTTTGCGCGTGGACCGTATGCTGAAGCGCTCTACCAGGGCAATGCCTTGAGCGCGGAGGAGACGGAAAAGATCGCCACCCAACTCAGCAGCTTTACGGGGCTCAGCGTTCAATACGTTAAGGAAGCCAATCTACGCATTACTCCGTCCCGATTCCGAAAGGAACTGCTGCGCGACCAGAATAAGATTCTCGGGCGCTACGATGCGCGTTTCGAGGGCCCCGATGAGGATGCAGCGGGCGAGTTTCCGGGGTTCGATCCATCAAGCCGGGGAGTTGTGGGAGCCTACGTGGCGTCCTTCCATGACTATCTGCAGAAGGAACTGAAGTATACGACCGAGGACACGTATAACAACAGCGGCCCAGGTGTGTTCGAGGCCTGGGACTGGAAGCATCGGGGTGCGGGAGGAAGTGATTTCGGTGGCGCGCAGGCTATGCCCTACGTGGCGGGCGATCTCGGCGAGGCGATCCGCAGGAACCCGCACCTGAAGGTATTTTCGGCAAACGGAATCTACGATCTGGCGACGCCGTTCGCTGGAACGGAGTGGGAACTCTCGCACATGGGCACGGATGCGAAGCTCCGCGGCAATGTCAGGTTCGGCTATTATCCGGCGGGGCACATGGTGTATTTGAACGTGGAAGCGATGAAAGAGTTCCGGCCAGACTTGTCACGGTTTTACGCGGACGCGCAATAAGCGGAACCCGTGCAAGCCTGCGCGCGGAACGAGACGAAGGCCCTTTAGAGAACTCGCTCGAGCGCGCTGCGATCCCACTTTGCCAGTGTGGCTCCTGCTTCGTACGTGCTTTCGAGGAAAGTGAGCAAGGCCTCATCCGGCGAAGGCTCCCGGCGCAGATCGTCATAAAGGTAGATGAACTCACCCAGGGTGTTGTTGTAGCCGGCCTTGGCAGGCTTGATCGATGCGGCCTCCAGACCTTTGGGCGCGGGAGCGGCATAACAATAAAAGGCGGCCTCGCCGAAGCCGCCGTTGCCGGGCCAGAAACCGGCGCTGATCACTTCATGCGAATAGGCCTCGCGCGTGATTTTGTCCGCTCCCTCGCGAGGCGGCGCCGGTCTTCCGGAAAAGCGCGTGACCGCCAGATCGAAGCTGCCCCAGAAGAAATGCACCGGACTGACCTTGCCCACAAAGCGCGTGGAAAACTGCTGAAAGATTTTGTCCGCATGCATCAACACCCGCCAGAACCGGTGGGCTGCTTGCGGGTCGTAGGAGGCGTGCTCGAAGTCCTCAGCGAAGGGAATCGGATGCTGTAGTTCTACCGGCACCGCGTGGATCTCTACGCTGACACCGAGTGCAGTGAGACTGCGCTGGTACTCAAGGTAAAACTCCGCCACCGACTGGGCGCGCAGAGGGGTTGATAGGCTGGCGCCGGTGCTCATCACGAACTTCAGTTCATGGCTGACGAAGTCGAAGCTGACTTCAAGAAATTCTGATCCATACGGCATCGCCGAGGTATTCAGCCCGCGCGCGCTTACATAGAGCGGAACATTCCACCAGTGTGCCTGCAGAGGGCTGAGTGCGAGCCGCGTCTTGCCCACGATCTGGGTCCACATGTGCAGGGTGTCCGCAGTCTTGTGCCAGTCTGCCCATTTGAGTTGAGGCCAGATGTCCACGTTCTATTGGCAAAAGACCAGCATGCCGAAGAGGAAGATCCAGAAGACGCCCATGGTGTGCCAGTACCACGCGGTACAGTCCACCACCACCTGGCGCAGTTCGACCCGGCGCAGAAAGATGAGCGCCAACATCGCGCTGCCCAGCGCCAGCACGCCGATGAGCAAGTGGATACCGTGTGTGCCGGTGATCAAATAGAAAAAGTGGCTGCTCGGATTGGAGGCAAAGAAGACATGCTGCTCGACCAGTTGCTTCCAGGCAATCCATTGGCCGGCCAGAAACAGGCCGCCCAAAACGACGGTTGCCGCAAGCCAGGGAGCGGCGCGGCGAATAGTGGGGCGGCCTAGTCCCAGCCACTCCTCCATCACGTCGATCTCACGGAAAAAATGCCTGCGGCCGATCTCCATGGTCAGGCTGCTCAACACAATCAACGCGGTGTTGATCCACAGAATGGGCGGCAATGCGATCGGGCGCCAGTCGAGAACCCATTGGTTGTTGACGGTGAAATGGCCGCTGCCCTGGCGGGCGAAAAAGGCACTCACCAAGGCAACGAAGAACATGAGGTCGCTGGCCAGGGCAAAAAACAACACCATGCGGTAGCGGCTCAGCAGGTCACGGGGTCCACGCCGGCCAGGCGGCCGGTTATCCCAGTTCTCACCGTCTCCACCACCGCCTGTGGGCCTGCGGGCAACGGGCGGTTTGCCGCCAAATCCGGGATCCTTGCGCTCTGTCTCAACAGGGGTGCGAGTGAAGGTAGCAGGCATGGTTCAACTCCGACATTCGAAGATTACTCCTGTTTGGCCTCCGGCTCCCACTGCATTTTGAAAACTACTTCGTTGCGGTGAATTCCGTAGTCATATCCTTTGACGGATTGGATGCGACGGAAGGGCTTCCGTCTCGCGTTCCCTGGGAGAAAAAGGCCTACTGGGGACGGTCGCGCTGCTCACGCACCATGTCGACGAAAAGCTGATGAACCCGGCGATCGTTGGAAAGTTCAGGGTGGAACGTTGCCGCCAGTAACCTGCCTTGGCGTACCAGCACGGGAAATCCATCCCGTTCGGCCATCACTTCCACGCCGGGGCCCACACTGGCAATACGCGGGGCGCGGATGTAAACCATCTCCAGTGGGCCGCCGGGCAGCTGGGTGGGAGCGGTTTGGATGGCGCTGTCGATCTGCCGCCCATAGGCATTGCGCTCCACGCTGATGTCCATTAGCGCCAGGCTTTGCTGCGGGGGATGGGTTACCTTCGCGGCCAGCAAGATACAACCGGCACAAGTGCCGAAGGCCGGTTTTTCGGCCAGGAAGCGCTGCAGGGAATCAAGCAAGCCATCGCGCTCGAGAAACTTTAGGAATGTGGTTGATTCGCCCCCGGGCAGGACCAGGCCGTCGAGCCCGGCCAGTTCGGCCGGTTTTCGGACCTCAACCGCGTCGGCGCCCGCGTCTTCGAGCGCCTGGGCGTGAGCGGCAAAGTCTCCCTGGATGGCGAGCACGCCTATTCGCGGACGTTCTTCCCCCATGCTTACCAGCCGCGGGTTTGCAGCAGTTCAGCCTCTTGAAGCCCGCCCACAGCCAAGCCGTTCATGGAGCCCGTCATCTGCTCGCTTACCTCGGCCAGTACCTTGGGATCGTTGTAATGCGCGGTCGCGATCACTATGGCCTTGGCCCGCGATTCCGCTTCCTCGCGCTCCTTGGGGTTGCGGATGGCGCCGGTTTTCTCGTCCAGCTCCACGTCCAGCGGGGTCGCGCCTTCCTTCATGAAAATTCCCGACCCGACAAAGACGGCCTCTGCGCCCAGCTGCATCATCAGCGCGGCGTCGGCCGGCGTGGCGATGCCGCCCGCGGAGAAGTTCGGCACCGGCAACTTGCCGGTCTTGGCTACCATGCGCACCAATTCATAGGGAGCACGATGCTCCTTGGCCGCGGCATAGAGCTCCTCGTCGCGGAGCACGGTGAGGGCCTTCATCTCTTTTACGATTTGCCGCATGTGCTTCACGGCATGCACCACGTCGCCTGTGCCGGCTTCGCCCTTGGTGCGAATCATGGCCGCGCCTTCGGCGATGCGGCGCAGGGCTTCACCCAGATCGCGCGCTCCGCACACAAAGGGAGTGGTGAAGGCGTGCTTGTCGATGTGGTGGAGCTCATCGGCCGGGGTGAGGACTTCGCTCTCGTCGATGAAGTCGACCCCCAGGTGCTGGAGGATCTGGGCCTCGGCAAAGTGGCCGATACGCGCCTTGGCCATGACCGGGATCGAGACGGCGCCGATAATCTGCTTGATCAGGCTGGGCTTGGCCATGCGCGCCACTCCGCCCTGGGCGCGGATCATCGCGGGCACCCGTTCCAGCGCCATAACGGCGGTGGCGCCGGCCCGCTCGGCGATGATGGCCTGCTCGGTGCTCATCACGTCCATGATGACGCCGCCTTTGAGCATCTCGGCCAGACCCAACTTCAGCCGCAATGCTGTTCCGCCGGGGTAGGTTCCGTTTGTTTCTGCCATCTTTCCGCCTCCAGCAAATCTTGCCAACACGCTCGCTTCCGCGTGTGCGCCTGCCACTTGTTTCCGAATCTCAATTTTAACAGGCCAGGAGCGTTCGAGTGAGGTTGGATGGCGCCCAGGACTGGGCGATGTTCAGCCGTCCCTCTCGGACTCCGCGACAGTTGAGTTATCAGGACGGGTGCCCCACGTACGCTTCGGCGAACGTGGGGCACCCGTCCTGATACCTACACCCGTCGGATACCTCTTGGTTTTGCTATGAAACAGGATGTTTCGAGACATGCCTGGTTTTCATTGACCGCATCAATTCCGCGTTTCTGGCAGCCCGCCTGTGCCCGCTACGACACTCGTGCGCGGCTCGTACTGCGGTATACTCGGTCTCACCATGGCGCCTGAAAAAACGTTTTATCTCGAGACTTTCGGTTGCCAGATGAATGTGCATGACTCGGAAAAAGTCATCGGCACTCTTCGCCATGAGGGCTACCAACAGGTCGATACCGAGATCGCCGCTGACCTGATCCTCTACAACACGTGCTCCATCCGCGATAAGGCCGAACAGAAGGTCTTTAACCGCCTGAACGACTACAAGAAGCTGCACGCCCAAGGCAAACGCTTTGTGGTGCTGGGATGCGTGGCGCAGCAGGAAGGGGAGCGGATCTTCGAGCGCGCTCCTTACGTTTCCATGGTGTCGGGATCGGCTTCGTACCGCAAATTGCCGGAGATGCTGGGACGGCTGGAGGCAGGGGAATCGCGCATCACCGGACTCGACGACCGCCAAACCGAAGAGACCTTCGAAACCGAGTTTACGGCGCGCACCAATCCCCACCGCGGCTACATCACCATCATTGAAGGATGCGACAAGTTCTGCGCCTACTGCGTAGTTCCGTATACGCGGGGCAAGGAGCGCAGCCGCACCTCCACTTCGGTGCTCGCCGAAGCTCGTACCCTGGCCGAAGCCGGCTACACAGAGATCCAGCTGCTGGGGCAAAACGTCAATTCCTACCGTGACCGCGAAGGGAAGCGCACCTTCGCCGAACTATTGGCCGCCGTGGGCGAGGTTCCCGGCATTCGCAGAGTTCGCTTCACCACGTCCCATCCGCGTGACTTTACTCCCGACATCGTCGCAGCCATCGATGCTGTGCCCCCGCTTTGTGACCACGTGCATCTGCCGGTGCAGAGCGGTTCGACACGGGTGCTGGCAGCCATGCAGCGGGAGTACAGCAGGGAACAATACCTCCAGCGCATCGCGTGGATTCAGACTGCCCACCGTCCCATCAGTATCACTACCGACATCATCGTCGGCTTCCCGGGAGAGACCGAGGAGGACTTCGAGCAGACGTTGAGCCTGCTGGCCGAGGTCGGCTTCGACGCGGTATTCGCTTTTAAATTTTCTCCCCGGCCCAACACCCCGGCTGTTGCTTTAGCGGACAGCATCCCTGAAGAGGAAAAGAGCCGGCGGCTGCAGGTGCTTCTTGACCGCCAGCGTGAAATCCAAAGGTCACGTTACGCCAGTCACATAGGGCAAGTTATGGAAGCAGCCGTTGAAGGATATAACAGTCAAAGAGGCCAGGTAATCGGCCGCAGCTCGCAGAATAAGACTGTGAATTTCACGACTCCGCACCCCATCAGTCCCGCTCCCGGCAGCTATGTGCCGGTGCGGATTACGCAGAGCTTTCCCAACAGCCTTGTCGGCGAGGCGTTACCGTAGCCGACTACGGAGTTGCCCATGGATGTGGAAATGAAAATCCGCGGTCTGGTTATGGATCCAGCCAGCAATATGCCCATCGTGATCCTTAAGGACGTCCAAAGCGACACTGTGCTGCCGATCTGGGTTGGCATGTACGAGGCCAACGCCATTGCGCTGGAGATCGAGAAGTCGTCGACACCACGGCCGATGACTCACGACCTGCTCAAGAACCTCATCCGCGGCTTGAATGCTGCGGTGCAAAAGGTTGTGGTCACTGAGCTTAAGAACGATACATTTTACGCCGTGATCTGGATGGAACAAGACGGCGAGGTGGTCAGCCTGGATGCGCGCCCATCGGACGCCTTGGCCTTGGCTCTGAGGTCCGACTGTCCAATTTACGTCAGCGAAGAGGTCATCCGGATTGCCAAGCTGGCGCCCAGCATGGCGGAGACAACGCCGGAGGAACTTCGCCGCTGGCTGGAAGGACTCAACGACGAGGACCTGGGTCGCTACAAGATGTAAACGTGACAGAAAGTCAGCTTTCTGGCGCGACCAGTCCCGAAGGGACGGCTGAGAGTAGCCCAGGACGGTTAGTCCTGGGTTAGCATTTCCACCGAGACTAGTCCCGCAGGGACGACTGAGAATATCCCAGGACGCCAGTCCTGGGTGAGCCTGAAACGGGCACGAATGCTGATTGGCAATCATCCAAACTATAAGGGAACTGGAGCGGCAAGAGACTGAGCGGATTTAAGTTGCGCATGTAGGGTTTTAGTTAACAGAATATATGTTATCGGACACGATGCGTGGGATTGCTCCCATAGGCTCAAACCACCCTGGAGTCTCTAAGCCACTGGGCCCCCACCAGTCCCGCGGCAAAGATGAGCGCCAGCGTCAAGCCACTCCACAGTCCATAGATGCCCCAGGGGGTGTGGAAACACAGCACATATCCGATGGGCAAACCGATTACGCCGTAAGCCACCATATTGATCGCCATGGGGCCGCGCGTTTTACCCAAGCCGCGCAAGGCTCCGGTGCTGATGCCTTGGATGCCATCAAAAATCTGAAACGCGGCGGCCACTGCGAGCAAGCGCACGCCCACGGCGACGGTTTCTGGGTCGTGGGTGTAGATGTGTACCAACTGGCGCGGAATGGTCAGGAAGGCAGTTGCTGACACAGCCATGAAAACGGCGCCGATGCCGATGGCCATGGAACCTTTACGCCGGGCGAGGGCACGATTCCCTGCCCCTATGGCGTGGCCGACGGAGATGGCCGCCGCGGAGGCGACCCCGAGCGGCACCATGTAGGTGAGGCTGGCTGAATTCAAAACAATCTGGTGTGCGGCCAGGATGTCGGGCGAGAGCCTCCCGGCCAACAAGGTTGCGGCGGAAAAAGCCCCTACTTCAAAAATCAATTGCGACGCTGCCGGCCAACCCAGCCCCAGGAGCCGCAGCAACAGGGCCGGCCGCACACCTGGCCAATGGGCAAAGAGCGGGTGTCCGCGCTCCCGCTCGTGCCGCCAGGCCCACCAAACCAATACGGAGGCCATGTAGATGCGGGCCACGCAAGTGGAAAGCGCGGACCCGCGCACGCCCATTGCGGGGAGCCCCAGCTTGCCATAGATGAGCGCCCAGTTGCCGAACCAGTTCACCAGGTTGGCCGAGATCAAGGCAAAGGTCACCGGGCGGACTTTGCCAACACCCTGCAGGTAGCGGCGGAAAGCGACGTACAAGAGCAGCGGAAGGGTGCTCCAGTTAAGCAGGCTGATGTATTCCCTGGCGGGACCGCGCACCGCTTCCGTGATGCCGATGAGCGGAAAGAGTCGGGGCGCGAAGCCGATCACCAGCATGGCGATGGGTGTGTATCCGATGCCCAGGTACACGCCTTGGGCCAGCGCCCGGTGGCAGTCATCGAAATCGCCGCGGCCAAAGGCCTGCGCCACCAGGGTATCGAGGCCCAGCAGCAGACCTATGCCGAAGAGCGCGGGAGTATAGAAGATGGCGCTGCTAATGCCTACGGCGCCGATGGCCGCGGGGCTCAGGCGCCCCACCATAACAGTGTCCACCATGGACATGGCGCTCCAGCCGAGTTCGGAGAGCACGACCGGGATGGCGAGCAGCAAAAGGGCCGCGAGTTCGCTACGGAAGCGCGCGCTGGGGGACGCCTGGCTGACTGGAGCGCGGGAGAGCATGGTCCTTCTCACCTTAACTGATTGGAGAAGCCGCCTGCTTGGGTGTGAATCTTTGCGGTTGCCAAATTCAAGATGGTAAAGTCAATGAGGCACGGCTGAGCAGCGACGCGGCGATCGCGATGGCGCTCACGGACCGGGAGAGATGGCCGAGTGGCTTAAGGCGCACGCTTGGAAAGCGTGTGTACCGCAAGGTACCGTGGGTTCGAATCCCACTCTCTCCGCCAGCGTACAATCAACGCTTTACATCGATAACTAAGATTTAGCGGGCAATCGCGGGCGCTGCCCGCGCTTCCGGAAACCGTTGCAGCGCCTAGCTCAAGTCCGGAGGTCCCTATCGCGCGGGCGGTTGCTAGCCATGCCGAATCGTCAGCCTACACAACCCAGAGGATGTATCGGCACATGATGAACCGCTGCACGAATTTCTCTGATCTGAGGGGCGATTTGCTGCTCGATCAGTGGGGGCCGATTGACGTGCGTGAGTTTCGCGCCTCATGGGAAGTCGCTCCGAACACAGCCACGAAGAACATGACCATCCTCAAGTCATTCTTTGAGTTCGACGTCAGCAATGAATGGCTGGACCGAAAATCGACGCGCCTAGTCAAAGACAGATGCAATCGCAACGAAAAGCAGTCTAAGGAACGAATCCCCTTCAACGACGAAGAACTTTAGGCGGCGACGGTTCCTGAAGCTTGGCGGCGAATCGAGGATGTGGGCTGCGGGTCGTGGTGCAAACCGGGCAGCAATTTCCTCCCTTCACCCCCTACTAAGAGCCAAGCCACTATAAACAGTCCTATGAGCGCCACTCCGCTCAGAACCACGACCAGCAGAAAGTTGGGATTTTTGCCGTGCTCAAGAGTGTCGACAATTTTCTTAGTCTGTCCCATGGTTCATTGGATGCATCTCCCAAGCAAGGTGTGGTATGGGGCAGGAAAACCGGGGACCGGGTCATTCATCGTAAGGCTTCTGCTGCAGGAGAGCGCGGAAGAACAACTTCTTCATCAATGAAACATTCGCATGAATTGATCGTGACTGGGCATGCAGAACCTGGTTGTGGTCCGAGTGAGACTTTACCCACTGCGGCACACTCCGCATCGCAGGGGAGAAGGCGACGTATTCGGTTGTGTGGGCTTGTCTGAGGGAGGACAGCTTACGCCTGGAAGAGACTCGACAACCTCATTTGCAATGTTCCAATGGGCGGCGAACAGCCAGCACCCTTTGAGAACACGCCTCAAGTGCGCAAAAAATGATGGCGACCAAACAGCAAAGACACTCAACTGTCAGTGCGTTCGAACTCGCGAACCTGGCGCTGCGCAATCAAGCCGCTCGTATTTATGTTCACCTGATCATGAAGTTGGTTCCCAGGCCTCACATCAGTTACTTGCTCGATGCGGATCCAACGCAGGCCTTCGCACGAAAGCCTGAGTACCCTCTAGAGTTCCTCTATAGCAGCCGTGCGTCGTACCTCACGCTCAGCGACCTGGTGGGTGGGATGACGGTTATAGCTCCAATGCCAGCCAGGGATGTCGAGCGGCAAGTGCTCAAGCATGCGCTTACATGGCTATCTTTGGATGGTTCTCAAAGTGGGGCGGCGGGAAAATCCACGGGCAGAGGATCGGCGGGAACTTTCGTCTAGTGCCTGCTATGGCTTCAATACATCGCGTTGGTCGACCCAACCGCCGCGAAAGAAGCGGTGGGCCACCATGGACTGGGCAAGCAGAAAGATGAGGCCTACCAGGATGGCTAATAAAAGGAACTTTACAAACCCAAACCACGGCGACTGCCGGACTTCAGAGTCCGGCGTGTTTGAAATAACGGTCATCTGATCTACGCCTCCACCCGCCCGTAACAAGGATCGGGCGCACCGGAGTTGTGGCGCAATAAGAGTCCCACTAATAACAGCCGCCTGCAACACTTTTCTTTAGAACTCAGGCGCGATCGTTATTGTGCTGGACCTGATAAGGCAGCAGGACGGTGAACACGGCACCCTTCGGCCCATTTTCGGTATCAGAGTGCGCATACACGCTTCCACCGTGCCGCTCGGCGATCTCTTTGCAAACCCATAGCCCGAGCCCAGTCCCTACGTCTTTCTTTGTCGTGAAGAATGGCTCAAAGATTCGTTTCAAGTTCTCCGGAGCAATCCCAGGCCCATCGTCTTCTATCTTGAGCCGGATCGACTCACCGTTAGCCACTTTTACCGGTGACGCTTCGATTTTTAACGTTCCGTTGATTGGTATAGCATCGATGGCGTTGGAGATGATGTTCGATACGAGTTGTTGTATTTCGCCGGCGAAGACAGTAATGGGAGGGCATTCTTCAAAGGTTGCTTCAATCTTGATTTGTTTGACTTGCAGTTTATTCGAATACAGCTTGAGCACATGCTTTATTAGGCTCGGGAGGTAGACTGGTGAGGGTGAGGTTGACTCTCGAAAGAAGCCGAGTGTTTGCTGGGTGATGTGGGATATCCGCGCCAGTTCATGTTCCGCAAGTTGCAGTTGTTCAGCGGCCATATCGGGCGCATCTAGATTCGTTTTGGCCAAAAATATCAGGTTACCGATCGCTTCTAACGGGTTGTTGATCTCATGCGCGACGGTCGCTGACAAGCGGGCCGCGGCCGCAAGTTTCTCAGTTCGACGCAGCGCTTCCTGGAAACTTCTTTCAGGAGAGGCATCGCGAAAAACCAAAACGACTCCGATCAGTTTCCTTGAATCGTCGGTGATAGGCGCGGCGCTATCTTCAATCGGTAAAAAATGACCGTCGGGACGCCGCAACACGGTACGGTTTTCAGGACCCACAGCACAGCCCTGCGCTAACACCTTTTCCACGGGGTTGTCAACAGGCTTATTCGTGTCTTCACTCAGGATATGAAATATGTCACCGATCCTCCTGCCGCGGGCGTGTGCCAGGCTTGTCCCTGTAAGCCGCTCAGCAACAGGGTTCAAGAATGAAACATGGCCTTGGTTATTCGCCGCAATCACACCATCTCCAATCGATGAGAGAGTTACCCTGAACCATTCTTCGCTTTGTCGTAGCGCGGCAGCGTCTCTCTCCCGTCTGCCCATCTCGCGGATGATGGAGAGCGCTACCAAGAGAATTCCCAACGCCGCAATTACGCTCCCCGCATAGATGGAGGCGGCTGTAATCCTAATACTTTGTTGGTAGGCTTTTCTACGGAGTTCGGCCACCGATGTTTCTTCCTGCTCCATCTGCCCGGCGAGCAAGCCCATCTTTTCCGTGCTGTTAAGGCTATTGTCCGACATCACTAAGACCTTGGCCGCCGCTGTGTCCCCTGCCTGAAACAAGGAGGTCGCCCGTGCAAGTGCAGGGAGCTCGTGGCGAAGCAGAACCCGAAGATCTGCGATCTGCGTTTGTCCTCCGGAATCCGACCCGATCAAGGCGGCGAGATTCTTAAGGTGCAAATCGATCTGAGCTAAGGCGGAGCAGTATTGTGCAAGGTAGTCGAGATCTCCGTTATGAAGGACAGCTCGCTGCCCGGTCTCAGCCTCTTTAAGCAGGGACTCAATTTTTCCCAGCTCCTGCACCACGCGGCGACTGTCACTAAACCACTGCTGATTCCGGACTTGCACAGCAAGTTGATGTCCCTGGGCAGCAGTGTTGATCGCCAGAAGAACGAGAAGTATCAAAAAGCCAACAATCACACTGAAACGTTTAGGGATTGAGAGCATGGGCCGTCACACACAACCTATATATTGCATCCGCCCGCTGGACCAAGGAGTAAATCATGCACAATCCCGCCTGTGGCGCAAAATGACGCCTAACCCGCCCCAGCGTCCGTCTTCGTGATGTCGCACACGTTTCCTATCAGGGCACATCCCCTCTGACGAGGCTACTTCCTGCCGGCATGCTCTTCCGATATGACTCTGATCCCAGCCATGCACCTAAACCTCTCAGGGAATCCACGTGGTCACAGATAATTTTTGCTGCTCCCACTATGGGTATAGCCAAAACCAAACCCACTGCCCCCCAAATCCACGACCAAAACAACAGCGAAAGGACAACCGCCAGCGGGTTAAGGCGGACACTCTGACCGATGAGTTTCGGATATAAAACATTCATTATGACAGCATGCGTGGCCGTGACGGTCAGCAGCACAACGACAACTCCTGCCGGGTGCAGAGTGCCGATGCCTCCAGCCAGAGGCGGTAACAATGCCAGAACCACACCGAAGGTAGGAATAAGGCAGACGAACCCGCTGATGATGCCAAGAAAGTAAAAATAAGGAATACCCAAGAGGCCAAATACTCCGGCGAACAGCGTTGCGGCAGCCAGGCCGACGACGAGATTCGCCACGATGAAATTGCGAATCATCGCAGTGATCTGAGCAATTGTTCGGTAGGCAGCGGCCCGGTGTTCTTCAGGGAACAGCCCTACAGTCGCCGAATGAGAGTGTTCCTTCCACGTCAGCATGAAATAGGTCAAGAAAGGAATAAAGCCGATGGCCAGCACAGTCTTCCCGATTGTCGCGCCGTCGTCCGTAACAATGCGGGGAAAAGCAGGCTCCTCCTCTATCCTTACTGGGATCGGCTGTCTGCCACCGATTGAGGAAGATGTCATCGAACTTGCATTTCTCTCTAGTTTGCTCATCGGCTCTTGAATATGCTCAAGAGCCCGTTGAATCCGGTGTGAGTCCTTTGGTAGTTCGGCTAGGAAAGCTCCAAATTGGCCGCAAAGAAAATAGCCCACGCCGCCCGCCAGCCCAGCCGCAAGTACGACAGCCATGAACGCCCCGGCGGCTCGGGGGATAGCGATGCTGTTCAGCAGATGCACAAGTGGTTCCAGTATGAACGCAAGCAGCATTGCGATAAGGACTGTCACCATTACGAACTTGAGCAAATAGAGGAGGCCGACGATGGCAATAATAGCGACGACGATCTGGGCGACGGATCCTGCCCTTAGCGATGCGTGGAGGATTTCAGCTTCTTCGATAAAAGCGGAGCCGGCCATCGCCTTAACCTCTGGTTTTGGGTGTCCTGGGCGGCTAACATTGCTCGCACCCGGGTAGGAGACGTCTGCGGGCTGTCCGGACTGAGGAATTGAAGTCATCGACCGCAGATTGGCGTTTTGAGCCATATCAAATACAAGTACTTTGAGCCAGTCAGCGCTTGATCCGTTGTCCCAGGTGGATTCTCCACCTGGATTTTCGTATTCCGGGGCTCAGGTAACACGATGAAGCAGTTTGTCGATGCTCTGGGCAAGATCGATGATCTCACCCTTTCCCCCCAGATCGAACTCGACCTGATCGTTCCCTGCAGCCGCCTGATCTACCGCGTTCCTTAGATCTACCAATGGTTTGACAACGGCTCGGGGAAGAACAAAACTGATCCAGAGGCTCAATAGAAACGTAATTACGGAGACGATGCTCAGGATCCATTCCGCGTCATGAAGAAGCGTACGAGCCTCGTCGTGGTCTCGTTGAACCCTCTCCCAGCTTTCTGCTTCCAAGCGTGACGCGAGTTGAAACACTTGCTGACTGCTTGCCTGCATCTCCGGCGTAACGAGACGTAGGGTTGGATTCTCCTGCCCGAGCATCTTGGCAAGAATCGCATCAAAAGACTGGACCTGGCTTTGGAGTTCTTGCAGCAACTCTGCATCGCCTGTTCGTCTGGAACGACGGAGCAGTTCGTTCAGGTCGGCTTCATACGCATCGACTGCTTGTTGAACGCGTTGCCCGGTTCTACCACCAGATTTTTGGAGGAGTGCGACCGCGGCGGCAAACTGTTGCTGGTAGAGCTGCAGACTTTTCAGAATATCTTTAGCGACCGGTCGTTCTGCCGGCTCAAGAGTCTCGATCTGCGAAACCAAGCGTTTGATTTGATCAGCGGCTTCGCGATTCGTTTGAAGATATGCCGGATCGTCCACCAGGAAGTAATTGCGCTCGCTGCGCCGCGCTTGCAACATTTCAACGGAGATCCGCTCGGCCAGGGTTGTCGCAGGCGCATCCAGGTTTACGATGCGGTTGACGATTCCACCCATCATGAAGAGGTAGTAGATCGTCAAAAAAATCACCGGCGCGAGAATGAGGCGAACGATGGCCAAGCTATAGGCAACCCGGCGCTTGAGAGAACTGCCGGGTGCTAGGATCTCGAAGGTTTTGTGAATCTTGGATTGCATCGCTAGCCTCGCTGGATGAGTCCATGCTACGCCGCGTGTGCAGCAAGGGATGGGGCATCGACTTCCAGGCCGTCTCCAGCCGGTCAAAGTCACAGCTGTTGGATGCCGTTGCCAATCCGATCGTCAACTTCGAAGATTTTGCTCCATCAGAACCGGTAACAAAAGAAGGCCAAACTGAATACCCTTATCGGCTTCTATGCAACTTGACCCTACGATCAGCCCAGGAGATGGACTGTACCGAGTGCGTAGGAATGAGCACAAAGCGGCTGGCAGGCCAATCCCCGGCCTTTGCGTTGATATAACCAATATGCCAAGCAGGTTCATCCACAACAAAACCTTCCAAGCGGCCAATCTCGGCCCCAGCAGACCAGACCTTATAGCCAGTCAAGTGCCAGACACTGCGAAGATGCGGATTTGCTTTTGAGTGCAGCGGGTACTCCGTGCCTGTCGGGATGGAAGACGCTCCGGCCTGTCGATCCACCCAACAAGCGAGCCGGCCGAAATACTCTGCCATTGCGATTTCCTGCTGGCGCGAGACCGGTTCGGCTGAATCAACGACCGGACTATCGCGCACCTGCTCCCTGGTCAACTGAATCCGGAAGACCTTTTTGCTCCAATCGGGCTCTTTCACAGCGGCAACGGCAAGGACCACATCTCGCCTGATAAGCCAATTCCTCACGTCGACTACCAAATAGCCAATCGTCCATGACTGATCATCAAAAAGAAAATCAGTAACCTTTCCGATTTCTCCATCGGTCGCAATTACTCGAGACCCAGTCAGAGTTCCAAGATCACGAAACATGTTTCCCCCTTGAGACGAGGATCTCAGCGAGAGCGGATTCCCTGGTGCCACTTTCTTGGAGGTCGTCCGTCTGGAGGAACTCTGTTGCGCGCACCAGACGGCATCAGCTTGGGCACGGTCGCGGCCCGTCATGACGATAGATCTCGGACTGTCAGAACGGGGCAGCTGGCGTTCGCGAGTAAGCGGTAGGCGAAGCTGGTATGGACATGGCGACCCAATGTCGATCGCGGCTTAAGGCCCGAGACAATCATTCCGGCGAGGTTCTTCGTGGCACGGTGGACGACCTGGTCTACAGCAACGCTCCTCTGCAGATGAAACGCGGACTCACACCACTCCGGTTGGTCCTCCGGAAGGAGCTGACCGACCGATTTGCAGTATCGCTCCACCATGCGCTTAAGCAATTCAGGATTGTTGCTGGCCCTCTTCGGGGTGAGCTGACAGACCTCCACGGGTGCGTGAAACACCTTTCCGAGCCATAAAGCATAGGGCGCTGCGGCCACTGCGGCGGGACTGAGGTCTGAGTAGTAAAGTATCTCCTTCGGATGGAAACCCAACTCGACACCCGTCAAAGCGTGAGCCCCAACAGCAACGGTTGGACAATCAGCGGACATGAGTATCCTCTCCGTGTTTGAGCCGACGAGCAGATGCCCAAGCCCTCTATGGATACCGTGGACAGCCAAAACAAGCATGTCTGCATGGTATGAAACGACAGATGCCAAAATGCACTCCCACGGAAGGCCGTTCTGTACATGGGTCTCAGTCAGTACTTCATTTGCGCGTACTCCGGCGGCCAATGCATCGAGCCGCTTCTGAGCATACAGCCGTGTCATGCACGGGCTTCTGGTCCCCATCTCCGCCTCCAGCCCTGCCTGGGATAGCTCTATGACATTTAGCATGACGAGCGTTGCCTTGAAATAATGGGCAATGGCTGTTGCGTAGTCTAACGCCAGCCGCGAGCTCTCCAGGAAGTCCGTCGCAAAGAGTATTCTTTTTACCTTTATGTCTTTGAGCATCGTGATTCCATCCCATCCAGGTGGCCGCCGCCTGGTCGGTTAATCTGCGGCGCCAATCGACGAGCTGGTCTACCTTCACTGATGAGATGCTTCTACGTGGTTTGGAGGCGATCGTTAGAACCGGCCACGGAACTTCTGCAATGATGTTGTAGGCGATATGGTGGAGAAGATGTGAACCTGGAAATGAGGCCTTCCGAACACGACCCAACACCACTAAACTCGCTTTTTCGTGGGTCGCATATTCGACCGCTGAAAGGGAAAGGGTCGAGGCGGAACAGAGTCCGCCCCACTCTATACCGGCGGTCGCTAACCTAAGAAAGCACCGCGCCGGATGTGTGTCGCCGCTTCCCGAGCCGCCGCCGAAAAGAGATAACCCCTGGCAACTTCGTTAGTTGCACCAGGGACGTTTTCAGGCCGGCCTGGCATGAGTAGGGAGTGAATAGGGACGAGATTTGGATTTACCCATCTGCACCAAGGCGGGACCTTTGCCTTCCCCGGTGCGTGAAACCTGCCGCGCTTGACTATAAACCAATTTAAGACAAGCCTCCTCGCGCGGCGGGTAAAAGAAGCCACTGGATCCAGCGCGGGACTGTGCAAATACGTGACAATCACACCCAAGCCGTAATACGAGGAGGCCGGAGCATGCAGGACATACCCAAAAGAATTGCGTGTTCTCGAATTCTCTTTCTAGCGCGTACAGGTCTCCGCCATTCAAAAATCGGAACTCTGTCATACACGCCGGGTTAGCACAGCAATCAATCATCGGACACCTCGCTCTGATCAAGACTACGCGGCTTATGACCAGAAAGCTGTGACCGCAGTCACAAGACGCTGTGACCGCAGTCACAAGACATTGATTAAAGAGATGGCGGCACAAACTCAGGCACGCCTCTGCGGTTCACTTCTAAACTGCCTTCCAGTGGGAAAAGCCTCGACGGATTGTTGCCGTAGCCGGCAATGGCGTGACGCGCATCGGCCCACCTTCACTCTCAGGTCAGGCTGCCGCAGGTCGCCCGATCAGCTCCCTGAAAGTCTGTTCATCCAACGTTTCATGCTGGAGCAGTTCACGAGCGACCAGATCCAGCTGGCCACGGTGCTGCTTCAGGATCTGCTTTGACTCCGCGTATGCAGAATCCAAGATTGCACGCACCTCCTCCTCGATCGCCCGGGCTGTCTGTTCACTGCAATCACGTTGAACGAGACCATCTTCGGAGAGTGGTAGGAAAGGGTTCTGCGGCTGCCCGCAATGAAGCAAGCCAATGGACTTGCCCATTCCGTAGAGGCATACCATGGAACGCGCCATCGCGGTCGCGTGCTCAAGGTCGTTTTCCGCACCAGTGGTGATTTCATTAAACACGACTTCCTCAGCTGCCCTGCCGCCAAGCATCCCCTTGATTTTGTCGGTTAGTTCCGCTTGACTCATCAGGTACTGATCACCATCGGGGAGCTGCAACGTATAGCCGAGGGCGGCCCGGCCGCGAGGAATGATGCTGATCTTGTGAACCACGTCCGCATGCTCGCTATAGGCGGCCACGAGTGCGTGGCCGACCTCATGGAACGCGACCCGGCGTTTGTCCTGCGGGCTCATCCGGCGACTCCGGCGCTCCGGCCCAGCCACAACCTTCTCCACCGCTTCCTCCAAGTCTTTCTGTGCGATGGTTGTACCGTCGTGCCGGGCAGTAAGCAGAGCGGCCTCATTAATGACATTGGCCAGGTCTGCTCCGGAGAAACCGGGGGTCTCCTGGGCAATCCTGTGTAAGTCAACATCCGGAGCGAGAGGTTTGCCGCGAGCATGGAGTCGGAGAATCGCATTCCGCCCCTCGAGGTCGGGCGCATCGACCACAATTTGGCGGTCGAAGCGGCCAGGCCGCAACAGCGCACGATCCAATACGTCAGGACGATTGGTAGCGGCCAGCACCACTACGCCGATATTGGCGTCGAAGCCATCCAGCCCGACCAGCAGTTGATTCAGTGTTTGCTCCCGCTCATCGTTAACGGCTCCGATATGCACCCCGCGCTGCCGCCCAACGGCATCCAGTTCGTCGATAAATACGATGCAAGGTGCGTGTCCCTTGGCTTGCTGGAACAGATCGCGGACGCGGGCCGCGCCGACACCAATGAACATCTGGACAAACTCGCTCCCGCTGATGGAGAAGAACGGCACTCCTGCTTCTCCCGCAACGGCACGGGCCAACAGGGTCTTCCCTGTACCGGGAGGGCCTACCAGTAAAACACCTTTGGGGATCTTGGCCCCCAAGGATTGATAGCGTTCGGGATTTTTCAGGAACGACACTACCTCCTCAAGTTCGTACTTGGCCTCCTCGCAGCCCGCCACATCGCCAAACGAGACCTTGGTTTCCTCCTCAGCAACGAGCTTTGCCCCGCTCGAACCAAAACTCATCACTGACTGACCGATTCCCTGCATCCTCTTTGACATGAACTGCCACAACAAAAACATGAATCCGATGGGCAGAACCCAGGCCCATAGAAATTCAGACATAAACCCCGGCCGGACGCCGGAGAACTGCACCCCTGCCTTTTCCAGGTCATTTACCAGGTCAGGATCTTCCACTCGCACCGTGCGAAACATAAAGGCCGGAGGTGACTTGGCCTGAGGAGTCGTCTTGTTTCCTGGTGCTTCCGATTTGGTTTCAGAAGGAGTCTTGTCTTCCAGCTTCTTCGACGCCGGGATGGATCCCGGCGCCGGCTTCTTAGTGGAGGTACCCTGGAATGTCTCCGTGGAAGTGGCTGGCTTAGGCTGAATCTTGCCCGATATCTCCGCTTGCTTCACCACGCACTCGACTACCTCGCCCCGTTTAAGATCATCCTTAAACTGACTATAAGGAATAGTGCGAAGCGCAGCGCGCGGAGCTGCTTCCTGCCAGAACCATAACATACCGAGGGTGAATAGGAAGTACCAAATGACCGGCTGCCATTGCAGCGGCGGCCCTTCTGACGTTTTCTTGGAGCTGGGCAGAGGTGGCATTCTGGCACTCCGACGGTCTCTTGGAGAAAGTCGCGAAAGCGCGCGAAGTTACACCTCTCCATTGTGACAGATCCTGGCCCTACTTACTTGAGATCGCCGCTCTTGGCTTCGATTGCGTTCAACAGGTCGCGCCAGGAATGGTCAAACGATTTGGCGCTCTCAGCCTGCAGGCCAGCAGCGATACGAGGTCAATGGATACTTTTCCGAACTTGATCCCCGAGGCAAACATGGGATGCTGCTAACATCCTGTCCTCTGCCATTCGCATCAAAGTATGTGTCTTGAGTTCGAGTTGCACGAAAACAAGGCTTTCTTGGTTCGAGCAAGCAATCGTTGCTCTGGACAGCAGCCCCCTTTAGAACGAACCCAAGCTGGAGGAGCAACCTTATGCTAAAACGCACTCTCATCCTTTCCACACTCATCCTGTTAAGCATTTCATTCGCCCAAGCTTCCGATCGTGAGGACGACGTCGCTCGGACCCATAAGGCCGCCCAGGTTTTCACAGAAATCATGAATACACCCGATCAGGGAATACCGCATGACTTGCTGGATAGGGCAAAGTGCATAGCGATCATTCCGGGCGACAAGAAGTTTGCGTTTATCTTCGGCGGCAATTACGGCCGCGGGGTGGCCACTTGCCGCACGGAGCACGGTTGGAGTGCTCCCATGTTTATCGCTCTCGAAGGCGGTAGCGTTGGCTACCAGATTGGTGGGTCTTCTACGGATATAGTTATGCTCTTTATGAACGCTCACGCTCTCCAGAGCCTTCTGAGTGACAAGTTCAAGCTGGGAGCCGACGCTTCTGTAGCAGCCGGCCCTGTAGGCCGCAACGCGGCCGCGGCCACAGACCTTAAGCTGAATGCAGAGGTCCTGTCTTATTCGCGGTCAAAGGGCGTATTCGCCGGTGTCAGCCTGAATGGAGCAGTCGTCCGGGCAGATAAGAGCGGAGATCAGGCGATGTATGGACAGGCAGTGGAAAGACGTCAGATTATGGACGGTATGGTTAAGCCACCATCCGCAGCCATGCCTTTGATACGAGATCTGGACGCTTATTCGCGTGGGTAGCAACACGGGGTTCGCGGGCGAGCGAGAAGCAAAATCGCTCGCCCTTCTCTGGCCCTTGGCTTCAACTCCTGGATTTGATGGGGTCACGGAGACGTCTTTCCGTATTTTGTACCGGAGAATCAAGTCCCGATTTAACCGTACCTTGCGCAAGCCTTCTTCCCGCCCCGCGATTAGCCACCGAATAGGCGTGCTAATTGTGATACTGCCTCTACCCAGGCCTCTTGTATGGTCTTCCGGCCGGCGTAGGCCATCACGCCCGCAGCCAGCGCAGTACCCGTACACCAGGAGCAAAGCCTTCCAAAGCTGACTACCTGCCGGCTGGCGTTGAATGCTGCTGCCGAGGCATCAAGAGTCAGCTTTGCGCCTAGCAATTTCTTCGCCGCATGGTGGCGCCGGGCAAGAAGCGTCAAGACAAGTGTTGCCCCGAAACTCGTGAGCCCTAAGACTCCGTCGGGAATCCCAAGCGGATGAGCTGCATGGGACATGGTGATTTGCTCGGAGTCGAAAACGCGAAACGGCGGATCGGGAAGCCGGTGCAGCGCGCCCGTCTGGTAGAGCGTCACCGGCACCAAAGTAGCCATTGCGGTGCAGCAGCCTGCGATCAGGAGCTTGTCTCCGCTGCCCGGTGAGAGGATCGCATCGCCCGAGAGAGGTTTCACGATGCCTTCTCCCGCGCCACAAGAACCCCGCCCAAGACCGTAAGCGCTGCCGCTGTTGCCAGGGCAAGCGACCCGGGATGCAGGGACAGGAAAATCTCTGTGCTCGTTCTTGACGAACGATTGGCAAACTTGCCGCGCGCGCTGTGAACCCCGGGAACATATTGGTAGAGATTGTTGGGTGCGTTCGGTTTTTTGGGTTCATTAGGAATCTGCTGTGACTTATAGCCTGTTTTCCCGAGATATTCGTCGAGCAAACCAGGAATGAACTTCTGTCCCACAATCGCCATTACCGTCGGAGCGCCGACCCAGTACTCACGCCGCGGATGTTTGGCAAGACCGGCCGCGACAACCACTTCGGCCGCTAACTCCGGTTCAAATATTGGCGGAACGGGCTGTGGGTCGTTCGGCATGCGGTTTTTGACCCAATCAAATTGAGTGGTGTTCATCGCCGGCATTTGCACCGCGGTCACCTTGACGTTGCTGTTGTCGTGATGCAATTCGCAGCGCAACGAGTCGGTGAACCCGTTGATGGCATGCTTGCATGCGCAGTAGGCGGACTGCAAAGGGATGGATCGGTAAGACAAGGCCGATCCAATCTGGATAATCGTGCCCCGATCGCGTGGCAGCATTCTCCTGAGCGCGGCCAGCGTACCATGCACAAACCCTAGGTAGAGCACATCGGTCACACGTTTGTAATCGGATGCCTCCATCTCCTTAACTGGGGAGAAGACGCTGACCATTGCATCATTCACCCAAATGTCGATCGGCCCGAGCTCCTCTTCGACACGGCTTGCCGCAGCCTCCACGGCCGCGGCATCGGAAACGTCTGTGGGCACGGCCAGGGCCTTGCCTCCCAACGCTTCACATTCCTCTTTGGCTGCGTTGAGGGCCTCTGGGTTACGGGCGATCAGCCCAACAGATGATCCACGTTTTGCGAACCCGTGCGCGATCGCGCGACCAAGGCCAGCAGAAGAACCGGTGACAACAACAACTTTAGACATAAGGCTCCAACCGATCTAGAAGATTACTTACTTACCCAGTTGAGATGCTCGGTTTTCTCTGCCAAACATCCCCCGGCAGATTTATGTCATCCATGCAATTAGTGATTTGAGAGGGTGGGCCCGCGTGATGGCTAGCGATCCGGAGCGGCACAAACGGACGGTAGCCACGCTAGCCGCCTCTTATTACGATGCGGTGATCTGCTCGTCTCCTACAGACGTGCTGCTTTTAAGTGGCTATTGGCCGGTGATGGGTTCAAGTCTCGCGATCTTTACTTCGAGCGGGGATGCTACGGTCATTGTTCCGGAAGACGAAGTCGAGCTAGCGGAGAAAACCTCTTCCGCCGAGATTGTGCCCTACAAGCCTGCTGGACTGCACATGCTCGAAAGTCCGCTACAGCCGCTCAAGGGACCCCTTCGCTCCGTTGTGACGGGTCTTTCTCTCTTAAAGGCGAGGATAGGAATCCAGCTGAAGCAAGGGGTTCAACCTTCCAGCTATGCCGTTTGCACTGAATTTCGCGCATCGCTGCTGGAGCTGCTACTCGAGATCCAGCCACGCGCTACCTATGAACAATGCGACGAGGTGCTGGAATTGATGAAGGCCACCAAGACCGCAAAAGAGCTGGAAGTGATGCAGGCGGCAGCTCGAGTTGCGGCCACAGGATTTGCAGAGGCCGCGGCTTACCTGCAGCCCGGCCTACGCGAGACAGACGTAGCGGCAGCGGCGCAGGCGGCTTTCGAAACCACGAAAGAGGCGGTACCCTTTGAGCGCAGCTACGGTTACTTCTTCTGTATGTCTGGCCCAAACTCGGCAAAAGCCAGCGCAGCCTATGCCCGCACAAGGCAGCGGATCATCAAAGAAGGCGATCTGGTCATGATCCACGCGAACACCTGTGCTGATGGCTACTGGACCGATCTCACGCGCACCTATATTGCCGGTCAACCTTCGGAACGGCAGCGCGATATGCGCTCGGCGATATGCGAGGCACGCGCTGCCGGACTGCGCGCCATACGGCCTGGAGTTGAGGGCCGGCAAGTAGATTATGCTGCGCGATCACTTATGAAGTTCCATGGCCTGGGAGAAGCATTCAAGCATGCGGCTGGCCACGGGGTGGGTTTTGCCGCGGCAAACCCGAATGGCAGGCCGAGAATTCACCCCCTTTCGCCGGATGTGCTCGAAGCCGGCATGACCTTCAATCTTGAACCGGCGGCGTATTTCGACGACTACGGCGGTATGCGTCACTGTGACCTGATTGCAGTGACAGAAGATGGCGCACGCGTCATGTCTGACTTTTGAGATGGTCATGTTGCAAGGTTGCGAAATCACGAAGGGCAAGGTAGCGGCCTACACCGTGCCTACCGATGCGCCCGAGGCGGATGGAACCTTTTCCTGGTCGAGCACAACGATGGTGCTCGTCAGCCTGGGTGCTGGAGGGGAGCAAGGTATCGGCTACACCTACGCGGACGCCGCCACGGGCAAGCTGGTGCATTCGCTGTTGGAAAAGGTAGTGCTCGGCCGCGATGCGTTTGACCACGGAGCCATTCTCCAGGCGATGTACACCCAGGTCCGCAACTCAGGTGAGACCGGTGTTACGTCCATGGCGATTTCCGCAGTCGACAACGCGCTTTGGGACTTGCGCGCCAGATTGCTGAATATCTCTTTAGTCAGTTTGCTCGGTTCGGTTCGTCAAGGTATCCCGGTCTATGGGAGCGGAGGCTTTACCTCCTATGACGATGGGCAACTCGAGCGTCAACTGGGCGGCTGGGCAGAGCAGGGTTTCAGCATGGTGAAGATGAAGGTGGGTACGCACCCAGACGACGATCCTCGCCGAGTAGCGGTCGTACGCAAAGCCATCGATGACGGAACCGAGCTGTTCGTCGATGCCAACGGGGCCTATACCGTCGCGCAGGCGCTTCAACTCGGCCAGTCTTTCGCGGAGCAAGGCGTGCGCTGGTTTGAAGAGCCAGTCAGTTCCGACAACATACCGGGGCTGTGCGAGGTGCGCGCACGGGCCCCCATAGGCATGGATATTGCCGCCGGAGAGTATGGCTACAACGCATGGTACTTCGAGCGCATGCTGCAGGCCAATGCCGTGACCGTTTTGCAGGCGGATGCAAGCCGTTGCGGAGGCATCAGCGGGTTTCTGAATGCCGCCTCCTTGTGCTGGGCTGCCAACATACCGCTCTCCTCACATTGCGGGCCCAGCATGCATCTCCATGTCTGCTGCGTTGTTCCGCGGGCGCTTCACATGGAATTTTTTCACGATCACGTACGCATCGAGCGGATGTTTTTTGATGGATTCTGCGAACCTGTCGACGGCGTCATGTATCCCGACCGTTCTCGCCCAGGAATGGGTCTGACGTTGAAGGAACAGGACGCAGCGCCGTACCTGGTGTGATTGGTACGCACCCTGCATGACATGCGCCATTTGGCGCCTTAACCGAGCGAAGGAGACACATTGTGGCGAAACAGATTTCCGATCTAATAGTGGAACGGCTGATCGAATGGGGAGTGGATACCATTTTTGGTCTCCCGGGCGACGGAGTGGATGGATTCTTCGAATCGCTGAGAACACATGCGGACAAGCTGAAGTTCATCCAGGTGCGGCATGAAGAAGCCGCAGCGTTTGCCGCCGTGGGCTACGCGAAATACACCGGGCGCCTCGGAGTATGCTGCGCCACGTCTGGCCCGGGCGGCGTGCATCTGCTGAATGGACTCTACGACGCCAAGTGCGATCAGCAACCGGTGCTCGCTATAACCGGACACACCTTCAGCGACCTTATTGGAATGGACTACCAGCAGGACGTAGACCTGGACAAGTTGTTCATGGATGTTTCTGTTTTCAACGAGCGAGTGATGAGTGCGCCGCACGCGGTCAACGTGGTGGATATGGCGGTGCGCACCTCCTATGGACGGAGGGGCGTCTCGCACATCTGTATTCCGAAAGACATTCAGGAGTGGCCGGTCTCAGATAAGCACCGCAGCAACGCAAACGTGGCGCATCACAGTGGAGACTGGAGAGTTACTCCATCGGCCAAGCCGGCACAGTCGCTCATTCAGGCAGCAGCGGACGTCATCAACAAAGGATCGAAAGTCGTGATTTTCGCGGGCCGCGGCGCTCTTGGCTGCAGCGAAGAGCTGGCGCAGCTGGCGGAGACGGTGGGCGGCCCGGTGGTGAAACCTCTGCTCGGCAAAGCAGTGTTGCCCGATCGAAGCCCTTACACAACCGGCGGCCTGGGGCTGCTCGGCACCGCGCCTTCTTTCGATGCGATGGAAGAGTGCGACACGCTCATCATGATCGGGACCAGCTTCCCTTATATGGAATTTCTGCCTAAACCAGGGCAGGCACAATGCGTGCAGATCGAGATCGACCCTACTCGCATTGGCCTTCGGCACCAGGTGGATGTAGGCCTGGTGGGGGACGCGAAAGCCACCCTCACTGCCCTGCTACCGCTCCTAAAGACGAAGAACCAGAAGTTTCTGAAGAAGTCGCAGGAGCGAATGAAGGACTGGTTCGAGCTGATGGAAGAACGCGGCACCCGCAAGGATATGCCGATGAAACCGCAGGTGGTCACGCATACGCTAAACCGGCTGCTAAAAGACGACGCGATTGTTTCGTCTGACAGCGGCACGATCGCCACCTGGACTGCACGGTACGTGGATATTCGCGGTTCGATGCAGTTCTCACTATCCGGCTCACTAGCGACCATGGCAAACGGCCTGCCCTACAGCATTGGAGCGGCGGTGGCCTACCCAGGGCGGCAGGTGGTGTGCGTGGTCGGCGATGGCGGCCTGACCATGCTGATGGGCGAGATTGCGACGCTGGTCAAGTACAAGCTGCAGGTTTGCGTGATCGTGATCAAGAACAATGTGCTGGGACAGATCAAATGGGAGCAGATGATCCTGGAAGGCAATCCGGAATTTGGGGTTGAGCTTCAGCCGATCGATTTTGCGCTAGTGGCGCAAGCTTGCGGAGCCAAAGCGTTCACGATCGAACGGCCGGAGGACGCAGAGCACGTACTTCGCGAGGCTCTGGCGCATGACGGCCCCACCGTGGTGCAGGCTGTCGTGGACCCAAACGAGCCACCGATGCCGGGCAAGATCACGACCGAGCAGGCGGTGCACTTCGCCAAAGCGCTGGCGCGTGGACAGAAGGACGCGGCGAAGATCATCAAGACCATCGCCGAAGACCAGATTCACGAGGTCGTCTAGGCCATGGCGGCCCAGTCAGCACTTTCGATCGCTGATCCAGTCAAGGATCTGGAGATCATAGAAAACCAGATACGGGAGGGGCGCTTTCAAAGGAGCCTCTCCCTGCTGACCGCCGCAACCAGTGTCGTGAGCGGGCTCGAGGTAGCCTACGAGCACTATCGCGGTAGCTACAGCCGCAGGGTCATGTACACGCCGGTCATCCTCAGCGTTTTACTCGCGGCGGCTGGGTTGGCGGGATTTTTCAGCAGACGGGCGGCACGCGGCATTCTCCGGCTGGTCTCGGCGGTGACGCTGGTCGACGCAGGGATCGGCTTCTACTTCCATATTCGCGGCATCAAGCGAAAGCCTGGCGGCTGGCGCTTGCCCATGACCAACATGATTATGGGACCACCCATTTTTGCCCCGCTCCTGTTTGGCACCAGTGCATACCTGGGACTCATCGCCTCCTACCTGCAGCGTGAAGAGAGTACGGGCGCCGCCTCCAATTCGGGCAAGGACAGATTCCATGTCCGTCTTCTGCCTTCCGGCGAGGGTCGCGCATTGCTCTCCGCGGAACAGGACATGCGCGAAGGACGATTCCAGCGGCAAGTCGCAATGGTGACGGGGATCAGTGCCCTGCTGAGCGGGTTTGAAGCCTATTACTCGCACTACAAGAACAACTTTCGCTATTGGGTGCAATGGACCCCCGTAGTTTTGGCGCCGGTGCTTGCCGGCACGGCTTTTACCTCGATCAAGAGCCGGAGGGTCGCGACAATTGCATTGCCTGCCGTATCCGCTCTCGCGGGTGCTGACGCGGCGGCGGGCTTCTACTATCATGCCCGCGGCGTGCTTCGGCGGCCCGGCGGAAGCAAACGCCTGCTCTACAACATCGTGTACGGGCCGCCTATCTTCGCTCCCCTGCTCTTCGGCGCGGCCGGGATGCTGGGCGTGCTCGCCAGCCTGCTGCGGCGGAGGCGCACATGAGAAACGGTTATCCAGCAGTCGATGCGGCCTTGTGTCCGCGTGATCCAAAAACGGGTGAGGCGCTCCCAGCACGCGATCAGCCCGGTTACTACCCCGGTTTCAGCACGCTTTCGCAAAGCCCCTTCTGGGATAACGCAACACGTACAGTGCTCGAGAAGCGTGTTGCGCATCCACCACAACGCCAGTTCTTTTCAGAAGACGCCTGGAATTTCTGGACGGTTGTGTTCAGTCACCTCATTCCGCAGACAGATCGCACCCCGGAACGCCAGATTCCTATCGTTGCCGTGCTCGATCACCGTCTTTCGCTCAACGAGACGGTTGGCTACCGGTATGAAAACATGCCCCACGACCGGGTTGTGTATGAGATAGGCATTACCGCCATCGACCGGGAGTCCGAGCACCGCTACAGTGGCAAATTTCTGGTCCTTCCGTACTTACAGCAGGACATCGTGCTCAGGGCAATCCATGATGCTAAGCCCGAAGCTGCGGCCGATATTTGGAAGAAAATGTCGGTGCACCGTTTCTGGCAGATGATTATGAGCGATGCCATTGACGCGTACTATGCCCATCCCTGGGCGTGGGACGAGATTGGGTTTGGGGGCCCGGCCTATCCGCGCGCCTATACCCGCCTGGAGCGCGGGGAACCAGAACCGTGGGAGGTGGAGGAAACCCGCTACGACTGGCTCGCTCCCGCCACCGCGGTCTCACATGAAGTTGATTCCAGCCCAAGCCACCACTCGGAAGCGGGACAGCATTGTCATCATGGAAGTGGGGGCACACATTGAAGAGCCCACTCCTGGGAGCTTTTAACGGCTCACAATCCGCGAAACACATGGTGGGTCCGCTGCAATCGATTCACTTACCGATGCGGCGTTTCCGGGACTATGAGGAGGTCGACTACGCGATCGTAGGCGTCGGCTCGGCCGGCGGCGTACTGGTGCAGAGGCTGACGCGGGCAGGGTTCAACGTCGTGGGTCTGGAAGCCGGCCCATTTTGGAATACCGAGCGCGACTGGGTTAGCGATGAGGCCGGCTCCCAGGATCTCTACTGGAGAGAGCCGCGCGTTACCGGGGGAACGGACCCGCTGGCGCTGGGAGCAAATAACTGCGGACAAGGCGTTGGTGGTGGCTCGGTCCACTGGGCAGCGTTTACCCCCCGGCTGCACCCCTCCGACTTCGAGGTCTATACGCGCGACGGCGTGGGCGCTGACTGGCCCATCACCTATGCAGACATCCAGCCCTACTATGAGCAGCTCGAATTAGAAATGCCCGTTGCCGGGCCGGCGTATTATCCCTGGGGCCATCCGCACGGCTATGCTTACGGTCCGCATCCCATGGGCGGGGTTGGTAACGCACTGATCAAAGGCTGCACCGCGCTGGGTATTCCTGTCTCCATCGGGGGCCCGGTCGCGATTCTTTCCGGCTCTCACGGTGACCGCCCACATTGTATTTATCGTGGTTTCTGCCTGCAGGGCTGCAAGGTCGGAGCCAAGGCGAGCACGCTGGTTACGCATGTTCCCGATGCGGTGAAGAACGGCGCAGAGATCCGCGAGCGCAGCATGGTCTCGCGCGTGGAGCTGGGCAAAAACGGGCGCGTCACCGGCGTCCACTATTTCGACGCAAGCGGTGAAAGCCATTTCCAACGCGCCAAGGCGGTCATCCTCTCGGGCTACTCGATTGAGACACCGAGGCTGTTGCTTAATTCCGCCTGCCCCGGCTTCGAGAAGGGTCTCGCGAATTCAAGTGGTACCGTCGGACGCTACTTGATGGCGCAGGCGGGGAATGTTGTGTTGGGCCGCTTCGAGCAGCCGGTTCGTATGTACAAGGCGCCGCCCGCACATGCGCTCACCGAAGAGTTCTACGAGACAAATCCAAAGAACGATTTCGCTCGTGGCTTTGCCATCCAGACCGTTGGGCCTCTGCCGGTAGCCTTCGGGAAGCAGATTCTCGCTGCCAAGAAAGCCTGGGGGTGGGGTCTGCGGCGGGAGATGATGGACTACAACCACTGGGCCGCAATTGGTTTGTTGGGCGAGATTCTGCCCTGGAAAGACAATCGCGTCACTCTTTCTGACGACAAGGACCGCTTCGGCCTGCGAGTTGCGCACGTAAGCTTCAACCTGCACGACAACGACCACAAGCTCATCAAAGCCGCTAAGGAAAAGACCGAGGCGGTGCTGCACGCTGCCGGCGCGACCGAGGTGGTGCAGGAGGCACGCTACGCGCACCTGGTGGGAGCTTGCCGCATGGGCGGGGACTCGCGCACCTCAGTGGTGGATAGGTTTGGGCGCGCGCACGACATTGCCAATCTCTTCATCTGTGACGGAAGTGTTTTTCCCACGCAGGGCTCGGCCAATCCTGGGCTGACGATCCAAGCATTGGCAGCGCGGACTGCGGACTATTTGATCTCCCAGGGAGATCGGATCTTTAGCAGCAACCAGCGCGATATGACCTCGCCGCCAATCCGTCGCGAACTTGCTCCGCCAGAGACGTGGGGCAAGGGAGTTCCACGCTTGAAGTGAACTGCTTCAGGTCTACAGAACGCTGCATGTAGTCAGGTTTCATTTATGGCGGTAAGTCTCTCGCATGCGTTTGCCCACGCGTCTCTGCTCGCCCTGGCGGTCCAGGTCCCGTCATGCACCCGGAGTCGCACTATGCCCGCTCCATCTTCGAGCTTTCCAGCTGGATGCTTTGAATCTCGTTCGGCATTCTCCTTCTGGTGACTGGGCTGGTCACGTATGCGAGCTGGAGGTTTCGTGCGCGGCCCGGTGAGCGCGATCCAAAGCAGGTGTTTGGCAGATCGGTCATACCCAAACCTGGTGTCATTCGGCGGAGGACTCATTGCCATCTAACAAGATCGAAGACTATGCTTTGATCGGCGATTGCGAGACTGCCGCTTTGGTCCATCGTAACGGTTCCGTCGATTGGCTTTGCTGGCCTGATTTCTCCTCCCCCGCGTGCTTCGCCGCTCTGCTCGGCTCGCACGAGAATGGTTACTGGCAAATAGCACCGAGCGATCCCCATGCGATCTTCAAACGCCGCTATCGACCCCACACCCTCATCCTTGAGACCACCATGGAGACGCCTCATGGCAGCGTCATGGTCACAGATTTTATGCCCATCCGCGGCCGTAACTCCGATCTGGTTCGCACTCTGCAGTGCACGGCCGGCACAGTGAACATGCGGTTCGAACTTTGTCTCCGTTTTGATTACGGCAGCACGATTCCCTGGATTCACTTCGAGGCCGCAACGCGAGGCGAATCCGCTTGGGTCTCGAAGGCTGGACCAAACCTGACCGTTCTGCGCACTGCATCCCTGGTAGAGGAATCGGAGCCGGGCACGCTAACCGCGGAGTTTACCATGCATGCCGGAGAGACGCACACCTTCGTCCTGACCTACGGCTGCTCGTACGAGGCACTTCCCGACTCCATCGAGGTCGATGTTGCATTGCAGCAAACCGAGCACTTCTGGACGAACTGGTTAGCCCGCAACAAATACCACGGCCCCTACAGAGCGGCTGTCGAACGCTCGCTCATTACGCTCAAGGCGATGACCTATCGCCCGTCCGGTGGTATCGTCGCCGCTCCCACGACATCGCTTCCAGAACGTATCGGTGGCCCGCTGAACTGGGATTATCGCTATTGCTGGATTCGTGACGCCACCCTTACTCTCTCCGCATTCATTGAGTGCGGGTTCACAGAAGAAGTGATCGCGTGGAAGCACTGGCTCTTGCGCGCTGTGGGGCGAAGCGTGTCCCAGGTCCAAATCATGTACGGAATAGGGGGCGAGCGCCACATCGCCGATTGGGAGGTACCGTGGCTATCCGGCTACGAGAGCTCCGCGCCAGTCCGCATCGGGAACGCTGCCCAACAGCAGGCCCAACAAGACATTTATGGCGAGATCGCCGCGGCTTTGAATCATGCCCGGGAGGCAGGCGTGCCTTGCGAGAAAGAGGAGCTGCAGTTGCAGCAGGCGCTTACCGAACACCTCGCAAAGATATGGCAAAAGCCTGGATCGGGTATGTGGGAATCGCGCGCCGAACCTCGGCGCTACACTTACTCGGCGGCGATGGCGTGGCTCGCCCTGGAAAGGGCGGTCACGAGCATTGAGCGCCATGGCATGGATGGCCCGCTTGCGGAATGGAAGGCGCTACGCGACGAAATCCACGCCGATGTCTGCAAGCACGGCTTCAATAAGAGGCTCGGTAGTTTTGTCCAGTCCTACGGCTCCAGGAATTTGGATGCCTCGGTACTACTGCTATTGGTGATCGGCTTTTTGCCGGCGACCGACCCACGGATCCTCGGCACGGTCAAAGCCATCGAGCGGGGACTGCTCAAGGATGGATTTCTGCTGCGCAACATTCCCGCAAGCGATGACGCCAAGCAGGGTGCTTTTTTGGCCTGCAGCTTCTGGTTGGTGGAATGTTTCGCACTGACCGGCAGGACCGAAGAAGCCCGCATGCTCTTTGAAAGACTTCTCGCTATTGCCAACGATGTAGGGCTCCTCTCAGAGGAATACGATACAAGCTCAAAATGCTTGACGGGCAACTTTCCGCAGGCGTTTTCCCACATTGCCTTAGTTCGTGCAGCGATCCGACTTTCGGGCTACGGGCAGTAATTTGCTGGTCATACAACCTTCTGCCCGTCTTCCGCGTCGATGGGAGTAGTGTTCTGCCGGCCGATAACTCTTGGGGAAATAGCCCGGCGTAGGTCACACCTATTTCGGCTGTAGTTTAACCAATAGCGAGAACTCCTGGGAGGAGCCGGCGGGTAACAGAAGGAAAATCAAATGTTGAAAGCATGTTTGCCTGCGTTTCTGCTTGTGGGATTCTTCTCGTTTTCCAGTTGTGTAGCCCATGCCCAGGAAGTTGTCCACGCCGTGTCCGGCGTCGTCACCTCCATCGATCCGGCCAAGAAGACCATCGACATCAACACCGTCGATGGCTCCCAGGACTTCTTCAAGGATCTGGCTAATTCCCTTACGTCGCTCGATTTTGATAAGGCCATCCGCGAGAACTCCACACCCGCGGATGGATTCACCAAGGTCGGTGCCAACGTGATCGTCTTCTATTTCGGCGAAGGCCTCCAGCAGACCGCTGTTGCGGTGCGCGACCTGGGCAACGGACCGCTCCAACGCGACACCGGCACCATCGCCGGCTTCAACCGCCACGACCATCTGCTGACTATTAAAGACAGCGCCGGGGACAGGCTAACCTTCCACGTCGAGCCCAAAACCGTGGTGGAGAGTGCCTTCGGCGCCGTGGACGGCTCACACTTCGATGCCGAGAACGGCGAGCAGGTGCGGGTGACCGCGGGCCTGGCCAACACCAAGGAAGATGCGTTGTTCATTCGCGCCCAATAGCTTAACCTCCTCGTGAATTGATCATTGGCCAAGGGCCGTAATGGACTGCTAGGCAGGGTGCACCTGCATTACGACGCGCGCACCTGCGGGTTTTCCAGTGATAGTGATTGAGAGCGGTGTGGGGTAAAAAGTGCAACCATTTCCCGCGAGGGGTATTCCTATCAGACAGGACGCATGCAAGAACACGGCGGCCACACGAGCAGTTTTACCTGTTATTCACTGGAGGACTTTATCTACCTTAGGAGTCATATGAAAGGCTCTCATCAAACGCTGGCATTCGCCACCGCAGTCTTAGCGCTCCCACTTTTCGCATACTCTCAGAACTCAAGCAGCCAGAATTCTTATAGTACACAGGGTACGCAAACACCCATTGCAGGACATCACGAAGCAACTCAGATGAAGCCCGCTCGTGCTGTCCTCGTTCACACCTTGGATGCTGACAAAGATCACGACGGTTCCAGCGTTGCAGCCAAGCTTGACCAAAAGGTTACCCTGGACAATGGTACGCAGTTGCCCAAAGGTACGATGTTGCTGGGGAAAGTGGCCCAGGATGATATGCAGGAACAGGGCCAGGTAAAGTTGGCCGTTCGTTTCGACCAGGCGCGCCTTAAGGACGGAAGCACGGTTCCGGTCAGGGCTACCATCGTAGGACTCTATGGAGGAGATCAGGTGCCCAATGACTGGACACCGGAGACCGTGCAAATGGATCAGGAGAACGTTGCCTCGGGCGTTGATCTACACAGCAAGATTTCCAGCCAGAATTCGGGCGTCTTTGTCTCCACAAAGAAGGATGACATCAAACTCCGCGCGGGCAGTGAGATTCAGTTCGCCATTGGTCCTGCCGCTAACCGACAAAGCACATCGACTGGCGGGCTATAGTGTTAGACCCGCTGTGAGATAAGAGGACGGATGCCAAAGCGACTAAACGGAGGCATCCGCCCCATGTCGACCCAGTACTGAGCATTACGTTGCCAAACCAAATGGCTGATCTCCGGTATCCGTCAGGGTAACGCACCTGTTGTTCTGCTTGGTTTGGTGTTGGACTTGAGTGATGAGCGAAGCAGTATCGGTAAGGAAGCGGCGGAGTCGGGTCGAGGTGGAGAAGCTAGTTGCGGAGTATGAAGCCAGTGGGCTGACGCGGGATGGTTTTTGTCAGCAGCATGGATTGTCTGTAACGACTCTAGATAAGTACCGGCAGCGGGTAGAGAAATGGGCGGGATCGGGCGCCGGTCCGATACTTCCCGTGGAAGTGGTTTTGTCCACAGCGCGGGGTTCAAGATGCGCTGTTCGGTGCGACCGTGGTCTGGTGGTCGAGTCGCGTAGCGGGCGCCGCATTGAGGTGGGACGCGGATTCGACGGGCAAACGCTGGAGCGCCTGCTCACGATATTGGACAAGGTGTAAGGCGGTGTTTGGGTTCGGACCGGCGACACGGATTTACGTAGCCGCGGGCGCGACAGACATGCGCAAGAACTTTAACGGTCTGTATGGCCTGGTGCGCGATCAACTGGGCTGCGATCCGGAGAGCGGCCATGTATTTCTGTTCGCCAATGCGCGGCGCAACCGGCTGAAGCTGCTGGTATATGACGGGAGCGGGCTTTGGGTGTGTGCGAAAAAATTAGACGGTGGGAGATTTCGTTGGCCCGAGAGAGACAGCGATGCGAAGAAAATCGTGTTGAGTCACGAAGAGCTGGCGTTGCTGTTGGGGGGCATTGATTTGACTCAGACGCGGTCACGTAAGTGGCATCGCAGGGTTTCTGCAGAAGAACCAGCAGAGTCACTGAAAACCGCATGAACACTGACGATTTCGCTCGTTCTGTTCCTCGTTGTCTGTTATTTAAAAGACATCGTGAGCATGCCTTCTGAGCCCACCGTTCCTCCGAACTCGGATCCCTTCATGGCCGAGGTCGTCGCACAACTGGAAAAGCAACTTGAGTCGGGGAAGAAAGAGCTGGCATACGCACGGCTGAAGATTCAGGTGCTGGAAGAGAAGCTTCGCCAGCAGCGCATTGCCCAATATGGTCCGGGCAGCGAAAAGTTGAGCGACCTGCAATTGGAGTTGCTGGACGAAGAACCGGGGGTGAGCCAGGATGAGGTTCAGGCGGAGAGCGAGAAGCCGGCAGCCCCGCCCCCTGCGACATCGGGCAGAAAGCCACGTGCACCGCATCCTGGCCGCCAGAGCTTGCCGGCGCACTTGCCGCGGATGGAAAAGGTGGTTGCCTGTGCGCCCTCACAGTGTGTTTGCGCCTGCTGCGGAGCAGAGACAACGGTGATCGGCTATGAGACCAGCGAGGTGCTCGATGTCAAGCCCGCCGAGTACTTCGTCGAGCTCACCAAGCGCGAGAAGCGTGCCTGTAAGAAGTGCGAGGAGCAGGGCGTGGTTGCGGCGCCGCTGGCCGCGCGCATCATCGACAAGAGCCTGGTGTCTGACCGCGTCATCATCGACACGCTGGTCAAAAAATATGCCGACCACTGCCCGTTGTATCGGCAGAGTTCGATTCTGAAGCGCGACACGGGCATCGAGATCAGCCGTGCCACCATGTGCGGCTGGATCATGCGTGTGGGAGAGCTGTTAATACCTGTTGCCGGCGCGATGCGTAGGGAGTTATTGGCGGGAACCTACATTCAGGCCGACGAAACACCGGTGGATGTGCAGACCCAGGATGGCCGCGGAACCAATCATCAGGCCTATCTGTGGCAGTACGGAACACCGGGCGGAGCGACGGTGTTCGATTTTCGCATGAGCCGCGGGCGCGAAGGCCCGGCCCACTTCCTGGATAAGTTCGAAGGGATACTGCAGACCGACGCCTATGCTGCCTATGATCGCGGGGTCGGCGGAGCCAACATTGTGCACGCCTGCTGCTGGGCCCATGCGCGAAGGCGGTTTGTCGACGCGGTGAAGCTTAACAGGCAGGATGTCGCCTCGATCCGGGGGGTGGAACTTATGGACGACTTGTTCGCCATCGATGCCCAGGCGCGCGATGACAACATGGATCACGCCCGCCGCCATGCTCTCCGACAGCAGCAAGCTCCGCCTTTGCTCGACCAAATCCGCAGTCACATCCTGGCGATGAGCAAGACGGTGCTGCCCAAGAGCGCTGCGGGCCAGGCTTGCAGTTACACGCTGGCGATCTGGACGCGGCTGACACGCTTCCTCGACCATCCAGAACTGGAACTGAGCAACAATCTTGCCGAAAATTCGATGCGTCCCATCGCCCTGGGCCGATCCAACTGGATCCATATCGGCAGCCAACACGCCGGCCCACGCATCGCAGCAATCTTCTCCGTGGTTGAAAGCTGCCGCCGGCTCAAACTCCCCATCCGTGATTACCTTGCCGACATCCTTCCAGGGCTTGCAAACGCGCCACTCCAGCGCACCGCAGAACTTACCCCTGCCGCTTGGGCCGCGAGGCATCCGCACTAGTCAACCGTGGGTTTGCTCTGACGGATACGATCTCCGCGAAGGTTGCTACCTTCGAAAAGCGCGTGTGATCGCGTTCGAGGTGGATGCTGGCCAGGAAGCCATTCCCCGCGTCTTCTATGGCGGTCAGGACTTAATGTCTTTCCGCTTCTTGAGGCCACCTACTCTCGCAGGTTTGGCAGGAACGTTTGGGAGCAGAATGCCGGAGGCTTGGGCAATTTTGGGATTTAAGAATTCTGAGCGGCTTCCACTGCGCCAGCGGGCAATGGCGGGCAATGGCGGCGTGGTAAACATGGTATTCCTGGCAACGATGGCATTTTGTTTTCTATAACTTACAGAAGCTAAAGGAGCGCTTTGGGTTCGAATCCCACTCTCTCCGCCATGAAAATACTCCTACAAATCAAGTTAACCGAAACCCCGTTCACAGGAACTTCAGTCCGCATTCATGATTCCTGATCCCTCATAGGCGGTGTGAAGTGGCAGGAACACGCGGACGGCCGTTCCGTGCTTCTCCGATTTGCTATCGCTCTGGATGCTGATCTGCCCCCCGTGCCCCTCGACGAATTGCTTTGCAACAAATAGTCCAATTCCTGTGCCGACCGTAGTCCGCGTCGTGAAGAAGGCGTCAAAAACCTTTGGTAAATCCTTCGGTGGAATTCCCACCCCGTCGTCTTCAATTGTCAGGAGAACGCCATTTTCCGCACTTGAGGCATCGCAAACGGAAACTGAGAGAGTTCCACCGTGGGGCATAGCATAGATAGAGTTCACGATCAGGTTAGAGATCACTTGCATTATCTCGCCCCGGCGAAGGACGATCCTTGTCGAAGGACGGATTGACTTCCTGATGCTGACGCCCGCAGCAGTACAGCGCGGTTCGTAGATGGTGAGCGCATGTTCTGCGATATCACTGACAGACCCCAGGCTAGCCGCGGCCTGCTCACGATAGTACCCCAGCGTTTGCTTGGCGATATGGGCCACACGTCCGAGTTCATCTTCTGCCGTAGCCAGAAAGCCGCGCCCTTCGTCGTCTGTAATCTTTGCCCGCAGCAGATAAAGCAGGTTCATCACTGCTGCAAGGGGATTATTGACCTCGTGGGCAATCGTCGCGGCCATGCGCCCCGTAGCTGCGATCTTCTCCGCTTGTAGCAGTGATTGCTCCATTCGCTTGCGGCTTGAGACATCACGAAGGATCTTGGATGCTCCAATCACCCGGCCCTCTTCATCCTTGATTGGGGAGACGGTAAGCGAGACGTCGATGAGCCTTCCGTCCTTCGTGCGGCGGACCGTCTCGAAGTGCTCGATTCGTCGCCCAGCGCGAATGTTTTCCAGGATTGTGTTTTCGTCGGAGTGAAGGTGCTGCGGAATCAGCTTGAGGATCGAAGCGCCGATCATCTCTTCAGGCAAGTAGCCGAAGAGCCGCGTCGCAGCATCGTTCCAACTCGTAACCGTGCCGTCCAAGTCTTTGCTCAAGATCACGTCGTCGGAGGATGCGATGATCGCTGCGAGTTCACCAAGACGTTTCGCACTCTCTCGGGTCCCCTCTTCCCTCTTCCGAAGTTCTTGGGTAGCCGTTACTTCGCGTGTGACGTCCTGGCAAACTACAAATACACCCAGCGTGGCCCCACCTGCCGCGAAGATCGGACTATAGCTGTAGGTCCACCGGATATCCTGCAACCTCCCATCTCGGACGATCGGTACGACGATGTTTTGGTGAAATACCGTCTCCCCATCATTCATGACCCGTTTAAGGTTCGGGCCGACGATCTGCCATGCATCCGACCAGCACTCCTGGGCTGTCTGTCCCAAGCCAGAGGGATGTCGCTCAGCGAGAAGAGGGATAAAAGCATCGTTATAGAGCTGCACCAACTCCTTACCCCAGAAAACCAGCGAGGGGAAAGCGCACGAAAGCATGAGATTTGCGGAAAAGCTGAGGGCTTCGGACCAATCTTCAATCGGTCCAAGCGGAGTCAAATTCCAGTCGTGAGTCCGGATTACCTCGGCCATTCGGCTGTTGCCGTGTATCGGACTTTCCGGCTTGCTTTCCGTCTTGTGCTGACCCGAAGTTTCTCTTGCCATTGAACTAAGAGCTGATTTGAATTGGCCGAGCTCGCAAATAGTATGCCGTCAGTGTAAGACAGGCAACATATATGGACGCCACAGCCGCCGCTCAGTGGTTAAGTCCTGTCGGGCTTGTATTTACCGGTGCTGCTGCCCCCGCGCCCGGAGGAGATAAAGCGGAGATAAAGGGACAGCATACCAGTGTGTCGGAGAGATACTGCCTCATTATCGCGGCAGACCGTTGGATCTGAGCTGGACGGTTGGGTTGAGCGAAAAAGCGGTTGGGAAGCGAGAGCAGTAATCGTAGCGCCGACGGAATCGACCCGGCTAAATGCGTTAAGCGTAATACCAGGGTTGTGCGATGCCGAAATAGCTTCAGAAGATTATGCGTGGCGCATATCAGCTTCCACTCCGAGTTCGTTTTCAGCAAGCCTCGTAAGCGGAATCTGCGAATGCCGCGCGCTTCTTTGATCTGGCCGAATACGGGTTCAACGGTGGATTGTCGAAGTGCATAGCGAGCTTTCCCCTGTTCGGTGGCCAGAACCTGCCTCATGCGAAAGGCCACTTCGTGGCGAGGCGCGGTGGGCGACAGCGCGCCGCCGGGAAGTTGCGGCTTGGAGTCAGGAGGTACCAGCATTTCCATGCCGCCCAAGGACGGATCCAGTAAGCTCTGTGTGTCCCAATAACCTGCATCTGCAGTGATCGTGGTCGGTACCCCTTGGACCGTGCTGCATAGGCTCTTTACCATGGGTAACAGTTGCTGGCAATCAAATGCCTGCTGTGTCAGCTCTGCGGCCACGATGATTTGAGCGTGCGAGTCGACTGCGATCTGCGCGTTGTAAGCCTGCATCAGGCCTGCTTGACCACTACCTTTCATCAGTCGCGAGTCTGGGTCGACGAAGTTATAGCGACGGCTAGGTGCAGTGGCGTTTTTTCTCGCTCGCAAACGGCGCTTCTTGTTCGTCTCCCGCTGTTTGCGGCTGTCTGATGGTTGGCCGGTCTGCTCCCCTTTTTTGGGAGGGCCGGGTTTGCATGGGGGGAGATTGGTTGAGATCTCCTGCAACTGGGCCTGCGCTTCCCGTTCTAGCTCTGCCTTGGCTTGTTGCAGCCGCTCGAGCCGCTTTTGGGCATCGGCTAATTCATCAGGCAATCGGTCGCCCGGTTGAGCTGAGCCCAGGCGTTGATCTTCTTCACGGTCCATTTGCTGTGCCTGGCTCAGCAACCGCGCAACTTCCGCGCGCCAGTGTTGCTCTCGTTCGCTGAGCTTTTCATAATTCATCGAACGCCATGCGTTGGCATTGGCCTTGATCTTGGTGCCATCGATGGACACGTTGCCCAACTTCACTAAGCCCGCCTTTTGACATAGCCGCAGCGCTTGCACGAATAAGTCTGCCAGGGCTTGATGATGTCGCTGACGAAAGGCCGCCAGGGTATCGTGGTCAGGATGCTGATCGGCAGACAAATAGCGAAAGGCCACGTTGTCGTAGGTTGCCTGCTCGATCTTGCGGGAGCTCGTAATCCCAATGCAGTAACCGTAGAGCAACAACCGCGCCATCAGCGTAGGATGGTACGCCGCCAAACCTCGCCCATCACTCCGCTCATAGCTGGCATAAATGGAAGACAGGTCTAACTCGTTCATTACTTCAGCTATGAATCGTGCCAAGTGATTCTCAGGCAGCCAGTCCTGGAGTGAGGGAGGAAGTAAAAAAGGCTGGTCGTAGCTACAAACTCGAAAGCGCTTGTTCACCATCCCATCCTACGAGAATCGTCTTCCCCTTGCACAGGTTTTGGTGCACTTTTTAAATCTATCTCCGACACACTGATACCTATTGCAGCGATTCTGGGGGGATAGGTGTCGCGTCCCCCCTATCTCCTTCCTATCTCCTGACATTCGGCTGCAATACGGCCTGAGGTGTTCGACTGCCTGTTCACGGTTACCAAAGGATGCGGCAAACCTCGCTTAAGGCTCACGTGTCTTAATTTGCTGGACTGGAAGCGGGTGATTCCAGACTGCGAAACGAGAGTCCCCGAACCTAAGGGGGTAGGTAAAGGGACTCTCGTCCATGCACTGACGGCTAGGCATCCAAGTACCAGGGGACGGGTATGTATTACCCACATCCGCTGATCGCCCGTCAAATGCGCCAGTTCCCTATCCTTCGGCAACCGTGGCGCCGATACGTGACGACCCTCCGATCCCCTTGAGAAGGCCTACGCGAAGCGGTAGTACCGGAAGGCTGAGCGCGCGTACCGGCTAATGGCTAGTTTCCTATCAGTCTGCGGGGCGCCAGGGCGTCATCGGACAGTTCGTTCAGGCGATCTGGGACGCTTTCAAGTAACATCCTCCCCGCCCGTTCTCTCAGTATCAGGAGATAAAGGGCATACCTATTGCAGCGATTCTGGGGGGATACGTATCGTGTCCAATCGTGTCCACCTATCTCCTCGGAGGTACCCAGAAAGCACGATGGCAAGCGGGAGAGTGCTGGCACACTTCATATATGCCCCCAAGTTTGACGGAAACAGCATACTCTTACTGATTTTCTTGAGCAAGGGTCGGCCGCGGCGGCAACTCACTCACTTCCGCTTAGCCTTCGCCCCATCTCTTCTTCTGAGCTGCCGCGATCCTGGAGATAAAGGGACAGCACACCTATTGCACGGACGGGTCCGCGGTGACTGCCTCAACGCGAGCTAGTCCTGGAACTTATTTCGACACGCGGAGAAATATCTCAAGCTAGCAGCGTCAATATAACTTCTCCGCCGCCCTCGTAGCTCACTGAGCTACGGAACGCCGGACGAGTACGCGCAACTGTGGCTTCGGCTACCCGGCAGATGTGGCTAGATAAGCATCATAGGTCCGTGGGATGACTCAGAAGTTATCGACCATCCAGACGTTATTGTCGCCGGGAACCAGCGCCTGTACGAGCCCATGGCGCCCGTCAGGAGACTGAATGAGACAACAGAACCCGGTAATCGCGCCGCCCTGCAAAACTACCTCTGCCCTACCTTCCTCATTCACTTTGAGAACCACCGGTACACCCGTCGACGTAAAGCTCGGCATGTATATACTCTTGCCGTCGGCTGACCAGTCGCCGTTGGTCAGGTGCCAGTCCTTCACTAGCACATCATGAGCTGCTCCGGTTTTCAACGAGAAGAATCGTATTGTATGGTCGTCGTGGAACATTGCCAGCAGGGATCCGTCCGGCGACAGGCTCCAGTTACAGCCAGGCTGCCTACCGATTCTGGTGATTTCCCGATCTATGCCGTGCTCTGGATCGAAAGAGATAAAGACTCTGTTCTCTCCCACTTGCTTGTCGAAAATGCACAATCGCGATTGAGGTCCCGCGCACTGAATATTACCAACATCCGGCGCTTGAAAGACCAGTTGAGGGGGTCCTCCAGCAAGCGGTACGCGCATCACGGCGACCGGAAGAGAAGTGCCGTACGGCTGCGGGTAGGACAAGTAGAGGGCCTGCGATCCATCCGCGCTCAGACGCGGCAGGGAGAGGCTGCGCCCCTCCACCAGGACTTCGGCCGTAGTCTCGTAGATGGCCTGCCGGAAGAGGTTCCATGTGCCGTTTCGGTTCGAGACAAAAAGCACCGACTTGCTGTCAGACGTCCATGCCGTAGCTAGGTTGCCGTTCGCGTCCAAGGTCAGGCGGCGAGGCGTCTTCAACCGGTGCGAACCGGCCTCGAATTCGGCAATGAACGACTGACCCTGGGTGTTCTCTCTCCAGAGAACAAGCCGCTTGCCATCCGCGGTAACGCTGAGAGTGCCAATGCGGCCCTGACCATGAGTGACAATTTGCGGCGCGCCGATCGCCTTCCCGGTGGTTTGATCAACTTTAATGGAGCGAACCCCCTCATCGAGGAGTTCGTTGTTCAGGTCCTCCCGGTAGGCAAAGAGAATTCGTCCATCCGGAGCCCAGCACAGAGCCGGCTTTAGCCGGGTGTCGCTCAAGACGACCTGTGGGTCACCTCCGCCGGCGTCGCGCGTCTGCAAGGTAAAAGCAAAGTAAGCAACATCGACCGCAGAACCGGCGCTTTCGACATAGGCAATCCGTCGCGCGTCCGGCGACCAGGCCGGCCGCCAAAACGACCCACCCGGCTTTGCCGTCGCGATCTTTCGCGGATTCGCTCCGTCGGGGTCCATCGACCAAAGTTCGTTGCTCGATTCAGGAACGGCCAGGTAGGCGATCCGGGAACCATCAGGGGAGACCACCCCGTTAAATCCGCCGGCCATCAGCAGCCGCGGGCTTCCACCAAGGAGAGAAAGCTTCCAAAGGCTCGGTTTCATGCCCGCGCCCTCGAAGTGCGTCACCAGGAGATGAGTGCCGTCCGGGAACCAACTGTTGGGGTAAGCGATGAAATCTTTCGGCACGCCCCAAGGGCGGGTTTCGCCGGTGGCAATGTGGCGCAGATAGAGCCGTGTGGGATCGGTGTAGGCGACATACTTACCATCGGGAGAAACCACCGCTGTGTGAATCGGCGCGTCCGGGGGATTGGAGGTGACACGTCGTTCGGTAGCAGGAAGATGCGGCGTCTCTCGCCGGGAAAGCCAGATTGCTCCGGCCGCGAGCGCGATGAGGACAATCGCGGCTATCGGCACAGAATGTCGGAGCAATTTGCTGAACGGGGAAAGAGGCGGAGAGGAAGGGGGGAGCGAGGACAGGACTGACAGCTCCGGCACGGGCAGCCCAGAGATTGTTAATTCATGCGGAAGACCTGAAGAAATGGGTTGTTCAGAGGGCGATCGAGAAGATTCGGCTGTGATTGTGCGACCGTCTTCTTTTTGCACCGCGACTGCCGTGTGGTCCGAATCGACTGCGCCCTCCGGGTCGTTTTCTGTCGCAACGCCCGCCACGTCAGCTATCACCTGCACGTCGCAGAGGAAGCGATAACCGACGGTGTGCACGGTGGCGATGTACCGTGGCTCCCGCTTGTCGTCACCCAGCAGCCGCCGCAAAGTGGCGATGCTGCGCGTGAGCGAGTTATCTGACACAGCAGCGTCAGTCCAGACCGTGCTCAGAATCTCGTCTTTGGTGACCAACCTGCCAGGGCTTCGTAGCAGCAATAAAAGCACACGAAATGCCGTGGGCTCGACATGCGCGGCTTTACCTGACTTGATCAGCAGGAACTCCCGTTCCTTGACCTCTATGTCCCCAAACCTGAAAACAAAGCACTTGTGATCCATCACGACCCCGTCACTTGCTTTTCAGAGAATGGTCAGAGCGCCGTCACGACAGTGTGGAGGCACGCGGCGACATTGCACCCAGCCAATCCGGCCGAGGTGATTGCCAATGTCGCTCATGAGGTTCACAACATCAGTGAGTCTTGCCATTCTGGTCCTCCCCGCGCTTTACGCAGTTCCGCGTTGTCCGGGAAACGTCGCTAGTTTAACTCTGCGCCTTGTCCAAGGCTCCCTAATAATTGTGCCTGTCGAGATCAACCACTCGGGCCCCTACGACTTCCTGGTCGACACCGGAGCCCAGATCACTACCGTCGACAGCTCTCTCGCCGTCAATCTAGGTCTGACGGCCCAAGGCACCACCGGCATCGGCGGCGTAGCAACCTACGCCCGCTACGCATTCGCCAACCTCGACCTACTCCAGGCTGGAACGCATAGCATTCCCAACTCACTCGCCGTCATCCAGGATTTGAAACAACTCAAGCAAGCCGATCCCAGCATCCGGGGCATCCTTGGGGACAACTTTCTGGAGCACTTCGACATACTTATCGACAATCGCCTTCACCTTCTGTGCCTCGATGACTCGCATGCCCTTGCACTGGCCATCAGGGGCGAGCACGTCGCGCTCGTCGAACCGCGCGGGACGCAGGACGATTTGCTGTTCACTCGACCCATGATCGTCTCTGCCAGGTTGTCCGCCGCCACAGCGGCTCCTATGCTCTTGCGGTTGGACTCAGGCAGTAACGCACTGGTGCTTTATGAAACATGTCCTCAGATTCACAACATGTCCAGGACTTCCCTGCTCAGACGTGTCGTAAATGGAGTTGACCAGGCCTTTGCGGTCTTTGCCGCGCAAGACCTCGAACTCGGAACGAAGTATGTTCGCCAAGTTCCGTTTGTTGTGCCGATGAATTCACTGGGCGATGGGCCACCGCCCCGGGAAGACGGAATACTCCCAACCATGGCATTGCAGCGGGTATTCATTAGCAGTGCGGGTGGCTACATATCCTTGGACCCTTGGTGACTCATGAGCTTGCGCCGCTCAAGCCCATCAGAGACGGAGCGGCCTACTCAGAAGACGTCCAGTCTGCTCTTGATTCTGTTTCAGCCAATTACTGTCTTTTTCTCGCTGTCGATGCGGCCTCAATCAATGATGAAGCCTTAAGGAAGACTGGAAAACCCTTGCTGGAAAGAGGGGTTGCATACTTCTGCGTATGGGACCTGATTGTGAAAGGGTGCACGATCAGTTTAGGAGATAAGGGGACACGATCGGAGACGATACCTATCCTCCAGTGGTTAAGTCCTGTCGGGCTTGTAATTACCGATGCTGCTGCCTAAGGGCCCGCACCCGGAGGAGATAAAGGGACAGCCTACCTGTGAGATAAAGGGACAGCCTACCTGTGAGATAAAGCATACCTATTGCCGCCGCCCCTGTTCATTCACGGACACCCTCCGGCGAAACCGGATACCCAATTCGGTTTCCCTGCGCCTGAGCCGCTTTGTTCTCATGAAGTTGCGTTTAAGAGACTTTGGCTCTCGAATTGCCCTTTCTTCCATATAGACCTACCGTAACCCGGAGGCCCGACCATGACGACCCTGCTGCAGGACCTGCGATTCGCCCTACGTCAACTGCGCAAGTCTCCCGGCTTCACCATCACTGCCGTTTTGACACTGACGCTGGCCATCGGCGCCAACGCAGTCGTCTTCGGCGTGTTGAACGCGCTCATCCTGCGTCCGCTGAATGTGCCTCAGGCAGAGAGCCTTTTCGTCATCCAACATGGGAGCGACGGCGGGTCCCACTCCTATCCCGACTATCTCGATCTTCGCCAGCGCAATAGCAGCTTCGACGATGTGGCTGTTTTTGCTATCCGTCAGTCAGGGCTGGATACGGGCAAAGATCCATCCAATGTCTGGCAGTACGAAACCAGCGCAAACTACTTCGACGTATTGCGCATTCAGCCTTATATTGGCCGTTTCTTCCATGCTTCCGATGAGCACGGCCCAAACAGCGCGCCCTATATCGTGCTCTCCTACGCATATTGGCATAGCCATTTTCAGGACGATCGCACCGTGGTGGGCCGCGTTGTTCGGCTCAACAGGCATCCATTCACCATCCTTGGCGTGGCGCCTCCAGGGTTCCAGGGCACCATCTTGTTTTTCGCTTCGGATATCTTTCTACCTCTCGTGAACCATGAGCAGTTAACCGGCGAAAAGCTCTTGAACGCGCGCGAGAGCCATTGGATGTTTGAGATGGTGGGACATCTGAAGGCGGGAGTCACTCCGGCGCAGGCCACTGTCGATCTGAACTCCGTGGATTCGTATCTGAAAAAAAGCTATCCCAAAGAAGAAGATAGTGCGTCTTATACGCTGGCGCGGCCTGGTCTTCATGGCGACTATTTGGGGGGAGCCACGCGGGCTTTTCTCACCGGATTGATGCTTCTTTCGGGTTTGATTCTGTTGGCGGCCTGTGCCAACCTGGGCAGCCTGTTTGCCGCGCGGGCCGCCGACCGTTCTCGCGAGGTGGCCTTGCGCCTGGCTCTTGGTTCGAGCCGCAATCGCATTTTGCGCCAGCTGTTCACCGAATCCGTGCTGCTTTCGCTCGCTGGAGGCGTGGCGGGACTCGTGGCAAGCATTCTGCTTTTGCGCCGGTTGAGCGTGTGGCGGCCAGTTCCGCAATTCCCCCTCCATGTGCCGGTAAGTCCGGACGCTAATGTTTATTTGCTAGCTTTGGTCTTGGCGTTAGTGAGCGGAGTTCTTTTCGGAATTGTTCCCGTGCGCCAGATTCTCCGGGCCAATCCGTATGAGATCGTCAAAGCGGGATCGACAGGCGCGTTGGGGCGCCGAATTACCGTGCGAGACGTATTGCTTGTCGTCCAGATTGCGATCTGTGCCGTGCTGGTCACTTCATCGATGGTTGCTGTGCGTGGACTCATGCGCTCCATGCACAGCAACTTCGGTTTTGAGCCGCGGAACGCGATGTTGGTTGATATCGATCTGACGTCAGCAGGCTACAGCGGCGAAAGAGTACCCGCAATGCAACGGCGCATGATCGATGCCCTACAAGCGATTCCTGGCGTAGATTCCGTAGGATCGGTGAATTGGCCGCCGCTAGAACTTCCGGGGGGTTGGCAAGGGATGGTCTATACCGACACAACCACGGATCTGAGCCCATCGAATGCCGCGGCCGACCCTTATTTGTACAACGTGACTCCAGACTACTTCCGCGCATCCGGGACATCTTTATTGGCGGGCAGAGCCTTCACATGGCATGACGATACAAACGCCCCGCGCGTAGCAGTGGTGAACCCGGAGTTCGCAAGCAAGATACTGGGCTCCATACCGGACGCTGTCGGGCGGTATTTCAAGATGAGGGATGGAACGCGCGTGCAAGTGGTGGGTCTGGTCAAAGACGGAAAATATAAGAACCTTACCGAAGACCAACAGCCCGCGATGTTTCTCCCCCTCCTGCAGTCGCCGGCTAGTTGGACATGGCTGCTGGTGCGCTCGAGCCGCGACCCGCAGCAACTTGCCGCGGCCATGAGAAGTGTGCTCCGGGACATCGATCCTGGGATGGTTCTGGCGATTCGCCCGTGGAGCACAGAACTGGGTGGAATTTTGTTTCCCTCGCGCATGGCGACAGTATCGCTGGGTATGCTGGGCGTGATGGGAGGCATGCTGTCGATTACCGGCATCTTCGGAATGGCGGCGTACTCGGTGAGCAAGCGGCTGCGGGAACTGGGAATTCGCATCGCCCTCGGCGCGCAGCGCAAGGAAGTTTTGCAGCCGGCGTTGGGACGGCCATTGAAGTTGCTAGCCATCGGTTCGGCGGCAGGATTGCTTTTCGGAATTCTGGCCAGCCGGGTACTGGCGTTCATCGTGTATCAGGCGACTCCCCGCGATCCGCTGGTTCTGGCAGGCGTGGTTCTGGCCATGCTGCTGTTGGGGCTGGTGGCTACGTGGATTCCAGCCCAACGCGCTCTGTCGGTCAATCCTTTGATCCTGCTGCGCGAGGAGTGAGTCGGGGCTCGCTTCTAAGTTGCCTTACAACGGGAGATAAAGGGACGGATCGTATCGAAGACGTCAAATAGCGCCGGGACTGGAATAATCGTCCGCGGCTTCTGAGCCGGCACGTCTGCCAAGTTGTGTGAGTTCAAAGTAGATTTCCGAAGCCCATTGGCTGCTGGCACTTTCGTCGCCACACTGGACTCGATATTCGAGTGTTTCTGGGTTGTACTCTCTGACGACGTAGGGTGTGCCCGTCCCAATGAATCGGACGGTGTCGCCCACTCCGAACTTGACTGCGGCTATCACTTTTTCTGAGCGTCACACCAGGCGCTACGCTTGGCAACCTATCTTTTGATAGTGGAAATGAGCAAACGTGAGCACACCACCCTGCATCCTAGGAAAAGATGAACCTACTGCTGCCAAGATGCACCATCTGCGGGTCTACTTCGGACCTCGTCAAGTGCACCCACCCCGACTGCTCGAACCTTCTGTGTTCCGGCCATAGTGGCAGGCATGGTGGTCGCTGTCGAAGTTGCTGGGATACTGGAAGCATTCTGCTGCCACCGTGGCCCTTAGGCGCTCCCAGACCCGGCGGATTGTGACGCTAAGGGACTCATTCCTCCAGGAGATAAAGCACACCTATTGCAGCGATTCTGGGGGATACGTATCGTGTCCTCCTACTTCCCCTGCGTGGTTCTTTCATCCTGCAAGCAACCAACTTCGAGCGATATGACCCTAAGAATTTATGTGGAAAGAAATCGCCGCTACTGGACCACTCAAGACCACTGACCCACCCGCCACACAACCGGTCACCGAAGAGGAATTGGCCGCGATATTCGAACGGTTGGACGCAGCCCGGGACATTTTCCGCCAGAACCGGGATTTACGGGAGGTTTTATCCCGCTTCGAAACCGAGACCCGGAAATTGCGGGCCCGCAACGCGGAGTTGGAAGAGATCTTACGAAAATTCGCCCCGATGCTGTTGGACATGGCGACCACCATGGGATTGGCGGCAAAGAATGAAGAGCCTGATACTTCGAGTCAATCCTAGGGAAAGTAGGACAGGACGGAAATGCCCTTAATGGAGAAGCCTTGGGCGCTTACCCAAGGCGTTTCCGGCCACCTTGGCAGTGGTGGAGGGACAGAGTCAAACCACAAGGTCCGCACACCTACCAAAAAGCTAATTTGGACAAGTACGAACAGCTGTGGCCGATTCTGCGGTGGCATTATTTGAGCGTCAGTTTCTGCATCCGATAGTTGCCGATCTCCGCCACATAAAGCTGGTTGGGCATTCGGCAGTCGATCTCGTTGACCGTGCCGAATTCCTTGGGCAGTTTTCCCGCGCGGCCAAACTTGCCGACGACCGTTCCGTCCAGTTCCAGCTTGTAGATCTCTCCGCCGCTGTCGATGTCGTTCACCGGATTGGAATTTGAACTGTAGAGATAGGGATGGGCGCCGGTGGTCAGGCACAGCGCGGCCGGGGCACCCACGTTGGTGATCTGGGTCTTGAATGTCCCATTATTGTCGAACACCTGGATTCGATGATTGCCCGAATCGGCGGCATAGACATTGCCTTGAGCATCGACCGCCAGCGAATAGACGGCGGCGAACTGGCCTGGTTCAGCGCCTTTCGAACCCCAGGATTTTGTGAACACTCCGTCCTTCGTGAATTTGGCAATGCGCGTGTTGTTGCCGATGCCGTCCGCCACGAAAATGTTGCCGTCCGTATCCCAGGCCACGTCGGCGGGATGATCGAACACATCCTGCTGCGCGCCCGCGCCCGGAAGCGCGCCATTGCGCGGCGCCGGTGGCGGCGGCTGAGGAACGTCGATGGATTCCGGCTTGCGGCCCAGCAGCATCAGGACGCGGCTGCCGGTGGGATTGAATTTGATGACCATGCCGCTATAGGCATCGACGGCCCAGATATTGTCCTCGCGGTCGATGCGGACTTGCTGGGCGACGAGGAAACCGTAAAGAGTCCTGCCGATCTCTCGGATGAAATTGCCGGCGGGATCGAACTCAAACAGCTTTGTCCCGCCGCTGATCGCAAAGGTGCGCGAACCGCCCAGCGAGGCGCTCGGACTGCCGGTCCGCGCGAAGACGAAGACATCGCCCGTGGAGTTGGTCGCGACTCCGGCGACCTCGCCGAGATAGGTGTCCCGGGGTAGTTTCAACAGATCGGCGGAAGTGAACGAAATTCCCGGCGCGGCGTTCTGGGCGCCGGCCGGCAGCCCAACGAGTAAAGTTGCGGCTAGCAGGGCCAGCAAGATGCGTTTCACTGACAATCTCCCCTCTGATAGCTATTTGCCGTATTGCGCGCCCAGTTATTTAGGCTGTAGGACAAATTTCTGCACACGCCAGGATTCGATCTCCCCCACGATAAGCTGGTCGGGATTGCGGCAATCGATCGCGTGCACGACCTGGAACCCGGGCGCCAGCTTGCCGGCATAGCCGAATCTGCCCAGCACAGTGCCGTCTAGCTCCATCTTGTAAATCTGGCCCGTTCTTTGCCAGGTTCCCGGCCCGTTGCCATTGGGATTGGAGTTTGAGGCGAACAGATATTGGTGCCGGCCCTGCGAGATGCAGTCAGTCCAGGCAGTACCCACATTCGTGTAGGCGGTTTTCGGCTTCAGGTCATTGTCTAGCACTACATAGCGGTTGTTGCCACGGTCCGCGACATAGACATTGCCCTCATGATCGACCTGGAGCGCGTGCGGCAGGTTGAATTCGCCAAGCTGCTTGCCGGCCGCCGCACTGCCGACCTCGGCGAGGTAACGGCCGTCCCGGTCGTATTTCACAACACGGTTGTTGCAATAGCCGTCGGCGACGAAAATGTCGCCCTGCTGATCCCAGGCGACGTCCGTTGGCCTGCAAAATGTGTATTTCTCGTCCGGCGGATTGGGACCGTGGGGTGTCGCTACAAGGCCGTCCAGGACGGAGGGGCGATGGCCTAGCACCATAAGAACCTTGCTGCCGTCCGGGCTGAATTTGGTGATCACGTTGGTGCCCTCATCCACGGTCCAGATATTGTCCTGAGAATCGACGCGTACCATATGCGCGAACAAGAAGCCGTAATAGCCCTTGCCGATCTCGCGGATGAACTTACCCGTCTTGTCGAATTCCCATAGTCGCGACCCCGGACTGCCGCGAAAGAAGACGAAGATGTCGCCTTTGGAATTGGTCGCGACACCCTGGCTCTCACCCAGATAATCGCCCGGCGGCGTCTCAAAGAAGTTCGGTACCGCCTTATAGGGCAGGTCGAGCACATTCTGTGCCGTCGCCGCGGCTTGTGGGAAGGCCGGGGCGGCGCACAGCAACAGGGCAGCCGTAGTGGTTAGCGACCGCAAATTGAGCTTCAAATTAACCCTCCGGATTTATTGGACAGCCTTCGCTGCGGAGATTGATGCGCGGCCTACGGTCAGTGGATATTTTGCGCCGCCTCTTGCATGGGTTCGGTACCAACGATAGTAATCGATCTCGATTGCCGTCCAGCCGAGGTGAGAGTTGCCGAATCATCGTGCTGCCCAGCCTAGGCCACTGGCTGACTAGGTTGCCAATCAATCGAAAGGATGAAGACAACTCGCTTACTTGTTGGTTAGGATCTGCCCGGAGTTATTCTCCGGCTGGAGTTTCTGCCCTTGTGGCTAACTACGTCCTAATCGTCGACCTCGGAGACAGCGCAGGTCCCACACAACATGAGACTCTGACTCGGTTGATGCGCGACCTTGGATTTATCCCGCGCGGCCCGGAAACCCTGAGGCCGGCACAGTTTTCCATAACGTCCGCGCTTCCCCTGGGCAACCTGAAGCGGATGGTTGAAGTTCGAATCAAGGCCGAGTTGCAAGCCAACGTCTTCGTGGACGCGTATGAAATAAAACAGCTCGGCCCATCCGACTGATCCACACCAAGCTGGACGGTAACAAGAAGGTAAACGTCCCGTCTGTTTGAATGCCTTTGTTCTCGCGACTTATCTCAGCATGTGGTCCTTCGCAAGCGCGCGGCGCAAGAATTCGAGAGAGCATGAAAAACCTGCTCTCTCGAGATGGTTGATCGGATTCGTTGGCATTCTCGGGCGCGGGCGTCCCGAATCCCACATGCCGCGCTTGTTCCGCCGTTGCTATTCGCCAACCGGAATCAGTTCATATGCGTGATAGACGGTGCCGGCTAGATTTGTCGCCAATCCAAGGATCTGCCCGCGGGAATTGATCGAGCAGCCAAAGATCAGGTACAGCGAAGAGTTGGCAGGGATAAGAGTGTTCAGGTCCGTAGGTACACCATTCTTCCAGATGGTCGCGGTCACGGTCGTAAAAGTTGAATTGATCGAAGATCCTACGACCACATCGCTGTCATTGAGGGCGATGGCGATACTGTTTGCGATTCCCTTAATGGGTGCCAGGGCCTTCATCTTGCCGGTTTCCCTGGTCCAGAGAAAGGCATTGAACGTCACATTGTCCGACAGCGAGGAGAAGCCCACAACATGGCCGCGACTATTGAGGTCCTTGGCCCCAGTTCCCATCAGGCTTTTCTCATTTCCGCCCAGCGACCCCAAGTCAGTGGGTGTGCCATTCTTCTCCCACAGCACGGCGTGTAACGCATTCATGTAATAGCCCAACGACAGGTTGAAGGCACCGCAGGTACCCGTCATCCCCGCCGCTTCTCCATGATTGTTGATGGCCACAGCCGTGCCGACCGGATCTCCTCCCACGGTAGCCAGTTCCTCTATCGCGTGATCCCGCCACAGGACGGGCTTGTATTGGTAATACTGGTTTAGAGATGCCGTTGGGTTTTGGGTGGGGCAGCCGGGGGTTGTGTTTTCCGCTGCGCCGGCCACCTCGCCAAGGTCATTGACCGCGGCGGCGACGCCATTGTTGCCATGATTGTTGTCGAGAGTCGGAAGTGCGGTCATTTGGCCGTCCCACCACAGAAACGGCCGGCAACTGGCCGTGGCGGTAGCGATTCCCAGTGACTGGAATCCGCAAAAGTCCTCTTTCTTGGGGTCAACATTGGCAATGTTGGCTCCGCCCACGACTTCACCCCAAGGGTTGTTTCCGTATGCCAGGCTGTTCGCTCCCCCAAGGCCGGGTTTGCTGATGTCAATGATGTGTTGGTCGAAATAGATCACCGCATGGTCGTTGCCGTCGGAACCCTGGACCGAGCCGACGCTGATGTCATTGTTCGTGATATGGTTTGGCCCGCCTGCTGGACCCACCACGCCAAGATCCACTAACGTGTAGGGAGCTTGTGCGGAAGCGCAAAGCGGCCAGCAAAGCGCCGCCACCACCACAACGGCCCTCTTCAAAACGATCTGCTTCTTTACTGTGTCCATCATCGTCCTTCTCCTTTGTTGGCGAGCGTTCGCTCGCGGTTTAAACGTCGTTGGATTGTGATCGCTGCACCAGGGATCGGAGGCAGATCAGGACAGGACCTTCAGGCGGGCTCCAAATGTGTAAGGTGCCCGTTGGCAGCCCGCTCAGCAGTTGAGCAGTGTCCTCACCGAGAAGCACTACGTCTACCTCGGCCTGACAACCAGGGCACCAAGTCACCACCGTTCGTGCCTGGCGTATGACTAAATGGCCTTCGGTTTCGATCGTGATCTTTGTTGTCCTCACCGCCATCGCTTCCCCGGATTTCCTGTTGAACTTCGTGGCGTTGGCCAACTTCATGCGCCATTCCTTACTGAAAGGCGCACACGCGGCCCTGTCCTGTGCTGCGCGGCAGGAAATCCGGGTTCGCTCCGGAATTCACCGTCGGTGCGGCGGCTTCGAATGACCGCATCCTGAGCGGAGCCGGAACGAAAAGTCCTTAAACCGCGCATCAATGTTTCTTAAAGAATCTGAATGAAGCACTTAGTCTTCAGGAATGAATGACTTAGTGAACGCATCGTTAATTGCGCTGCGCTTCGTTTAACCCACGCCAAGCCCGGAGGGCTATGGTAGATTTCCGTTAAGGCCGGGTGTACGTTGTCCCTATGCCATGAACACCGATCCCAAGGTCGTCTACGAGTTCGGCCCCTTTCGCATGGACCCGGAGAAACAGGTCCTCCTCCGCGACGGCCAACTCATTGCGGTGACTCCGAAGACCTTTGAGACGCTGCTCGTGTTGGTGCGCCGCGGGCGTGAAGTTGTCTCTAAGGAGGAGCTCCTAAAGGAGATCTGGCCGGACTCTTTCGTTGAAGAAGCCAACCTGAGCCAGCACATCTCCAAGCTGCGCAAGGCGCTCGGGGACACTCTCGAAGGAGAGCGTTACATCATCACCCTGCCTGGCCGCGGCTATCGATTCGCGGTTCCGGTCCATACCGTTACCGAGGGCGGTGATGTGCTGATTGCGCAAATGCGCTCGCGCGCCCAGGTTCTGATCGAGGAGCAAGTACCGGAGCCGCGCGAGACCCAGCCCGCCGCGCTTCCGCCACCTGCGTATGCCAGGCCGAAACGGTCGAAATGGCTGTTCCGCTCAGCGGTCGCTGCCGCAATCGCCATTGCCGGAATCGGATTGCTACTGCTTCTGCGCCATCATCCAAACAGAACCAGGGCTCTCAGCGAAACCGATACGGTTGTGCTCGCCGACTTCGCCAATTCGACCGGCGACCCTGTATTTGACGGCACCCTGCGGCAGGGTATGGCTGTGCAACTTGAGCAATCGCCCTACTTGAGCGTCATCTCCGAGCGACGCATGCAGCAGACGCTCAGGTTGATGGGCCGGCCAGCCGATGAGCGACTCAACCTGGAGATGGCCCGAGAGATCTGCCAGAGAACCAGGAGTGCCGTGGTCATAGAAGGCTCGATTGCAAGCCTCGGCAGTCAATATGTGTTAGGGCTGCGGGCAGAAGACTGCCGCAATGGAGACGTCCTGGACGAAGAGCAGGCTAGAGCGCCGAGAAAAGAAGATGTGCTCGGTGCTCTGGACGAGACGGCAATCCGTCTGCGCAGCAAACTGGGCGAATCCCTGAGCTCAGTGCAGAAATACGCCACTTCGGTGGAGGAAGCGACCACATCATCCCTTGAGGCGTTGAAAGCCTACAGCCTGGGACGGAAGATGTTTTTTGAGAAAGGAAACACCGCTGCGCTACCCTTTCTCCAGCGTGCGGTGGAGCTCGACCCGAATTTCGCCATTGCCTATCGGTCTCTGGGAGCGGTTTACGGCAACCTTAGCCAGCCGGGTCGAATGGAAGTGAATCTTCGCAGGGCTTACGAGCTCCGGGAAAAGGTAAGCGAGCGAGAGCGGTTCTACATTGAGGCCAACTACCACTGGAACGGAACCGGAGAGCTGGAGAAAGCAATACCGGCTTATGAACTGTGGCGGCAGACCTACCCCAGAGACTACGCGCTGTACGTGCACCTTGGGGTCATTTATTTAAGTCTTGGGAACCTGGAAAAGGCATTGGAGGAAGCACGCGAGTCAGTGCGCCTGGAGCCAAATGCTGAGAACAACTACCAGAACCTCTGCGCCTTCTATATTTCCCTTAACCGGCTTGAGGAGGCAGAGCAGGTATTAAAGCAAGCGGACGAGCGTAAGCTTGAGAGCGAGCAACTGCTCTATCTCCGCTACCAGCTAGGCTTTCTGACAGGAGATAGGTCCAGGATGGCACAGGCGGTTTCGGCCGCCACGGGAAAAGCGGGCATGGAAGACCTGCTGCTCGCGACGCAAGCCGACACCGAGGCTTGGTATGGGCGATTGAAGAACGCGCGCGCACTCACCCAGCGTGCAACAAATTCAGCCAAGCAAAACGACGCCCGGGAAACGGCCGGCGGCTACGAAGCAAGGGCAGCCTTGCTCGAGGTGGAAGCGGGCAACAGAGAGCAGGCTCGCGCCGATGCCAATGCGGCAATCAAGCTGGCCCCGAACCGTCATGTGCTGGCACTAGCGGGGTTGGCCCTGGCCCTGGCGGGCGATACCGCGGTAGCGGACAAACTAGTGGCCGAGCTCAACCTTTCCTACCCGCTGGACACGTTAGTCCAGCGCTACCGGCTGCCTGCAATCAGTGCGGCTGTTGCTTTGCAGCGCAGAGACCCGAAGCGGACAGTCGAGCTCTTGCAGGGGACCAGCGCAATCGAGCTTGGCGACGGTGGCCTCCTGCTCCCAGTCTATCTACGCGGACAAGCTTATCTCATGCTTCACGACGGGAATGCAGCAGCAGGCGAATTTCAGAAGTTTATTGATCACCGAGGGCGGCTAGGTAACTTTCCCTGGGGTGCATTGGCGCGCTTGCAACTCGCCAGAGCGTGCGCTTCCTCGGGAGATAAGACCAAGGCAAAGATCGCCTACCAGGATTTCCTTACGCTCTGGAAAGATGCCGACCCCGACATCCCCGTCCTGAAGCAAGCCCGAGTGGAGTACGCAAAACTGCAGTAATTCCAAGATTCCCCTCGCTTCCACGCAACGCCCGGAGGGCTGTGGTAGATTTCCGGTACCTTCCTCCCGCGGCTGGGTACACGTTATTCATATGCTATGAATGCCGATGCTAAGGTCGTCTATGAGTTCGGCCCATTCCGCATGGATCCGGACAAGCAGGTCCTCCTCCGCGACGGCCAACTCATTGCGGTGACCCCGAAGGCCTTTGAGACGCTGCTGGTGTTGGTGCGCCGCGGCCGGGAAGTTGTCTCCAAGGAGGAGCTCCTAAAGGAGATCTGGCCGGACTCTTTCGTCGAGGAAGCCAACCTGAGCCAGCACATCTTCAAGCTGCGCAAGGCGCTCGGCGACACTCTTGAAGGAGAGCGTTACATCGTCACCCTGCCGGGCCGTGGCTATCGATTCGCTGTTCCGGTCCGTACGATCACCGAGGGAGGCGAGGTGCTGATTGCACGGATGCGCTCGCGCGCCCAGGTTCTGATCGAGGAGCAGGTACCGGAGCCGGGCGAGACCCAGCCCGCCGCGCTTCCGCCACCTGCGCACGCCAAGCCGAAATGGCTTAAATGGCCGCTCCCCGCAGGAGGCGCTGCCACGATTGCGATCGCCGGCCTTGGACTGCTACTGCTTCTGCGCCGTCATCAGACCATTCCCTTAAATGCCCAGGATTCCGTCCTCGTCGCCGATTTCACCAACCTCACCGGCGATCCGGTCTTTGACCATGCGTTGCGCCAGGGGCTGGAGGTGCAGCTGCAGCAGTCACCTTACCTGAACCTCGTTTCCGAAGCTCGGATCCAGCAGACTCTGCGCCTCATGGGTCAACCGACCGAAACACAGGTGACCGGCCAGGTCGCTCGAGAAGTCTGCGTGCGCACCGGAACGGCAGCGCTGCTGGAGGGCGCCATCGAGACCGTCGGAGCGAGGTATGTGCTCAACTTGCGGTCGACGAACTGCCGGACCGGAGATGTTATTGATCGGGAGCAGGCGGAGGTGGCCAGAAAGGAAGAGGTTCTGGAAGCCATCACCCGGATGACCAGGGGTTTTCGTAAGCGGGTCGGCGAATCGGGAGCCACTCTGCAAAAGCACGATGTGCCGCTTGCCGAAGCCACCACGGCCTCGATTGACGCGTTGAAAGCCTACAGCCTTGGATTGCAAGCCGAGGTCAATCAAACCGAGGACGCCACCATCCCCTTTTTCAAGCACGCCCTGGAGCTCGACCCGAAATTTGCCATGGCCTACGCCTACCTCGGTTTGGAGTACGGCTCCGCAGGCTCCTCCGAGCTGGCTACGAAAAATATCCGCAAAGCCTACGAGCTGGCCAACCGCGTCAGCGACAATGAGCGATTCTTTATCTCCGCCTATTACTACGGCCGTGCCGTTGGAAACCAGGAGAAGGCACGCCAGATGTGCGAAGAATGGGCAGAGACCTACCCTCGCGAATATATCCCCCACGCATTCCTGGCAGGTTTCATCTATCCCGCGCTCGCTAACTTTGACAAAGCGACGGAGGAGGCGCGGAAAGGAATGGAAATCGCACCGGAACAATGGATTTTCTATGACGAACTGGGTATGAACTCGTTGTATGCCGGCCGCCCGAACCATGCCGAGGAGGCCTTGCGCAGCGCGTCCGGACGCAAGATCGAGACTGCGAAATTGTTGCTTCTCCAATATGATCTCGCGTTTTTGAAGGACGATCGCGAAGGCATGCAACAAGCGGTGAAAGCCGCCCAGGGAAAACCGGATTCTATGGACTGGATGGCAGATCAGCAGGCCTTCTCCTTCGCCTACGCGGGGCGGTTGCAAAAGGCGAGAGTTCTGTCGCGCCAAGCCATTGCTCTGGCGCAGCAACAAGGCAATCGGGAAAGGGCGGCACTGTTTGCCATTCGGGCTGCTCTTTGGGAAGCCTTCTTCGGCAATGCGCGGGAAGCGAAACAGGGCGCGGCCACGGCTCTGGGGCTGGCGAGCAATCGCGAAGTGGAATACGGCGCCGCCGTCGCCACCGGGCTGGCAGGTGATTCCGCACAGGCCCAGGCCCTCGCCGACCATCTGTGGATCGAATTTCCCGAGGACACATCCATCCGCTTCAGTTACCTTCCGGTCATCCATGCCATCGTGGCGCTCCGCCGCAATGACCCCGCCGGAGCCATCCACGCGCTTGAACCGGCGACCCCGTACGAACTGGGAGCGCCTCGAGGCGCGGTGACCTGCTACTTCGGAGCTCTCTACCCGATCCTGTTTCGCGGCGAGGCTTATCTCGCCGGCCGCAAAGGTCCGGAGGCGGCGCGGGAATATCAAAAGCTTCTCGACCATCGCGGAACCATGATTGGCGATCCGGTTGCAGTGCTGGCGCACCTGGGACTGGCTCGGAGTTATGCCCTCTCCGGCGACACCAGCAACGCGCGCAACCAATATAAGGAGTTCCTCGCCCTGTGGAAGGACGCAGATCCTGATCTTCCCGTCTTGCATGAAGCCAGAACAGAGCTTGCGAGACTTCAGTGAACGCGCATTGAACCTGTTATCGCCGGCCTGGATTCCGTCGCAATCAACGCGTAAGTCTGCTCTGTCGCGAATTACCGTCAGGCCATCGAGTATTGATCAATGCCGCGTGCCCCAGACATCCACCCGCGGGAACGATGCCCAAGCTCGTCCACTAAAATGGAGCGAGAATCATTATCACGATTCCGCGTCTCGCCCATCGAAGCGTGGATCTGACGGGCAACTTACCAAGATGCCCGTTTCACGGCTAACACCAACCGTGAGTTCTGCATGGAAGCGGTGGTAATTCGGGTGCGGCAGCGGCATAGATTGTCTTGCGGTCAACCTCAAATGCACCGATCTCTCGTTCATCCGCTGATTGGATCAAGAACCGAACTTTGTTCGTCTTTGTCGGAATTTGTACCTTGGCCGAAAGTCGCGTATTCGCCATGGCCAGTTTTTTCGCATCCTCAGTATCTGAGGTGACAGTAAGGGATTCCTTACTCCAGAAGAGAATGTCTCCTCTCTTATTGAGGCTCGTAGTGATCAATATTAGGTCTGCTTTGCTCTTGGCATTACCTGCAACTTTCCAGTCAAGGTCTTTGGACTGCAACATCAAGGTTAAATCTGCAGTCTGGGAGGATGGGTTCAGTACAAGGGATTCGATAATCAAATGCGTCTGTGATTTCAGTGCTCGAGGGAAAACCAAAGTCGCGAGGCAAAGAGCGGAGAACAGAAGACGATTCGGGATCATACCCGGCCTCCGGCGTTATTCTACTCCGCTTTCCCTTACGGGTTGAGCAGTCGGCTAACTGAGAATTGAGTGAGTACGTTTGGCCTAATCGATGCGGCGCGAGCGCCCGGCACAAAGTCGTTCTCCCGGCATTAGAAGCAAGGCCGCAACGCAACCATTTGCTAGGGAACGGAGCGCAATGCATTGATTGAATTCGCGGAGGCGGCGCGAATCGCAGGAACGGCGGAAGCAATGAAGGTCATGCCTATCATTAGGAAGATGCTCGCAGTGTAGAGCCAAGGGTCAGTGGGACTGACGCTAAACAGATAAGAGCGAATCAGCTGAGCAGTCGCAAGCGAGGCCAGCGCGCCCAGTGCGCTGCCCACGAGCGCTAGCCTCACTCCCGACAGAAGCACGAGCTTCACAATGCCTTCGCGTTGCGCCCCAAGAGCCATGCGGATGGCAATCTCCTGAGCCCGCAATGTGACCGAGAAGGACACGACTGCATAAACGCCTGTGAGCGCAAGAATCAGGGCGCCTAGCGCAAAGAATCCAATCAATTCTGTCATAATGCGACGCGACGCCTCAGTCTTGGATACAACATCCGCCATGGAACGCACTTGGTCGAGCGCGAGTTGCGGATCAATTTCCGCGACGGTGCGACGAACGGTTTCAATGATCTTCTCCGGAGGTATCGCCGCGCGGACTAGGATTGAGCCGGCGGCGGGAATGGCGCGGGATTGCGGCAATGCAGGTCCAAAGAGAATAGCTGGTTGCCTGGCCGGCACATACCAGTGGTCATCGGCTTTTTGATCGCGTGAACCGATCCTGGTGTCGCCAACAACACCCACCACTGTAGCCCAGGGCAGGTTTTTGCCGGGGTTGCCCGCATGTAACCGCTTGCCGATAGGGTTCTGTCCAGGCCAGGAGTGTTGAGCCATGGATTGGCTTACGATGATGACCAGAGGAGAGTCCGCACGGTCTTCATCTGTGAAGGTGCGGCCCCCGATCAAAGGGATGCCGAGCGCCTGAAAGTAGTTTCCGTAAATGGTTCCGAATGCGGCAAATTTCAGCTTCCACCCTTGGACGGATTGACCCTCGATTGTGTACGCGGCCATTCCGGAGTTGTCGGAAGATGGAAGACTATCCCCAACCCCAACAGCGAGAATGCCGGGTTTCTTCGACAACTGCTCGATCAGATCTCGATTGAACCTCTCCACAGAAGCATCGGTGCCGTATTGCTCCTGGGGGAGCCGATAGCCGGCCACTAGCACATGCTGAGGTTGAAATCCCAGATCGACTGAGAGCATCTTCTGATAGCTGCGTAAAAAAGCAAATGACACGATCAGCAAGACAAGTGCGACCCCGATCTCCGAGACGACAAGCACTGAACGCAGACGTGCGTGACTTGCTGCGCCTGTGGCCGTGGATACGGTATCTTTGAGACCTGCGATCAGATTCGTTCGCAAAGCTACAAATGCGGGTACGAGGCTGCAGAGAACTCCGACTGCAATTGCGATACACAGCGTGAAGAGTGCTACAGGAACATCGATCGATATGGAATCAGTGCGCGGCATCGATTCCGCGAGCGAGTGCGAGGCGATGCGTATTGCCATCCCTGCAAAGATTAAACCGAGCAGTCCGCCGCTGAGACTCAAGAGCAAGTCCTTCCTGAACGGTGTCGCGAAGGATCGTGCTGGAACGGGCGCCAAGAGCGAGGCGAACCGCATACTCGTGATGATAGCGGACCGCTCGTACCAGCATGAGAATTGCGACGTTAGCACAGGCAATCAAGAGAACCACAGAGACCGCGATCAACAATACGCGAAGGAGCGGTCTGGTCTTGCCGGTAAGGACCTCGCTGAGCTGTTGGACATCGCCGTGGATGTGAATCTTGGACATCGACGGCGGAAAACTGCTCATGATCTGCCGCGAAACTCGATCCGCATCCTGTGCAGCCTGCGAAAGAGAGACGCCGTCTTTTAGCCGTGCGACCATCGATATCCCCAGAATCCAGCCTTTTCCTCGGACAACTCCTCGGAAGTGAGACTCATGGGAACCCATAATTGCGCCTGATTCAGCCGGCCCACCTGGAGCGGGAATTCGAAATCGCGGGGCATTACACCAACGATGGTATAAGGCTTGCGGTCCAGTTCGATGGTAGCCCCCACTGCGCGCGGATCGCGGTGATACCGATTTGTCCACAGCGAATAACTGATTAAAGCGACCTGTGCTCGCGCATTTTCTTCTTGCCGGGAAAATACGCGACCGAGCAAAGGGGCCACTCCGACGGTAGGAAAGACGCCGGATGTCAGGCGCGCCGCAGCGAGACTTTCAGGTGAAGGACCATCAGATAGGACAAAATTGGTTCCGGTGAACGCGCCGGTGGACGAGAAAGCTTGAGCTTCAGTCGAATAGGCCCGGATGTCCCGCGCCGTAATCCCGATTCCCGGGTTTTCTCCGACATGCTCCCCCAATTGCACCAGGCTGCCGGGGTCCCGAAACGGAAGCGGTCGTAGAAGGATTCCTTCGATGAGGGAGAAAATTGTCGTCGTTGCACCGATGCCCAAAGCCAGCATCAGGGTGACGGTGAGAAAGAAACTACGCGCTTTTGCGAGGCGCCGTGCGGCGTGGCGAAGGTCTTCGATCCAGAAGCTCATGAAATTCTCCCGCAGGCCTTACATATGGACGAACTGCAATTTTGTGCGCTGGTTCTAGCCATCCATCAGCGACAACATTGCATGGAAGCGCAAACCCCCACTTTGTCATCCCGAGCGCAGCCGAGGGACCTGCTGTGCGCCTTGACCTCAAACAAAGGCCCTACAGTGAGCTCGCAACTCTTAACCAAGCGGTTTGATCATCCTAAACAACTTACCCGGCGTGCAGTGGCGAAGTAAAGATGGCCTTTGTTTGAGGTCAAGGCGCACAGCAGGTCCCTCGGCTGCGCTCGGGATGACAAAGTGGGGGTTTGCGCTTCCATGCAATGTCGTCGCTGATGGATGGGTAGAACGGAAATTCTCCGGCAACTTGATTTCGTACGCTCCCACCCAGGCTCAACGGACCCGGCATGAGAGCCTGGTAGATCCGCCAATACGCACACCCCTTGACATTCGACAGGAGGTGAGCCATTCTGTTGTCGCATATCGAGGGGAATCGGGCCGCGCTGCGGAGGTGTCGCCATGATTACCGAGTTCCTGACCCGGCTTCGCTTTCTAATTCTTCGCAAGAAGCGGAGCGAACTCGACGATGAAATACGGTTTCACTTGGAGCAGGCGATTGCGGCAAAGGAGGAGGCAGGATTATCGTCCTCGGAGGCACGGCGGCAGGCTTTGATCGAGTTTGGCGGGATGGATCGTACTCGGGAACAATGCGACGAGCAGCGCCCTGGTTGGTGGATGGACATTTTCGCTCGCGATGTGCGTTACGCTTTGCGGATGCTGCGCAAGTCCCCGGGCTTTACAACGGTGGTGGTGCTGATGCTGGCCCTCGGTATCGGCGCGAACACCGCGGTATTCAGCGTAATGAACGCGGTGCTGATGCAGTTGCTGCCGGTCGGGCGGCCCCAAGGACTCTACTACGTCCGCATGGCCAATGGAGAATCGAATCCGCCGGGCGCCAGCGACACGGGAGACGCGCATACCTCGTTTTCCGAAGTGACGTTTGAGGCGCTCCGGCAGCGGAGCGAAATCTTTGAGGACCTGATCGCATATGTGCCGCTCAGCTTCAATGGCAGTGTCGCCGTGCGTCATTCAGAACTTCCCGAAGAGGCGGCAGGTGAAGAGGTCAGTGGCAACTTCTTCTCCGGCCTTAGCGCGCGGATCGAGGTAGGACGGGGATTCACCCTGGCCGATGAAAAGAGCCACGCGCCGGTCGTCGTCCTCAGTAGTGACTATTGGACCAGAAGCTTCGCTCGCGACCCGGACATACTCGGCAAAACGGTCCACATCAAAGGTGTTCCTTTTACTGTCGTAGGTGTCACGGCTCGCGGCTTCAACGGCATTGAGCCGGCGGTTGCGACTGACTTCTGGGTACCGTTGCAGAAGCGTGCCGAAATGAACGCCTGGGGCTTACCGGACGATTCCCTCTACGGGTCTCAAAGGTGGTGGAGCTTGCGGATGATGGCTCGCCTGCGTTCGGGGGTTTCGCCGATGCGCGCACAGCAAGAGTTGTCCGGCACCTTTGCCGCGGTGGTCAAGCAGACGATCGGCGACGTCGATCCTAAAGAATGGAAACCGCTGCTCGACTTCGCGCCGGCACGGGGCATTGGCGGATACAACGAGGAATATCGCACGCCGGTAGAAATTCTGATGGGTTTGGTGCCATTGGTGTTGCTGATCGCCTGCACCAATGTAGCAATGATGTTGCAAGCACGTAACTCCGTCCGGCAGCATGAGTTCAGTCTGCGCATGGCGATCGGCGCGAGCCACGCGAACATATTCCGCCAATTACTGTGCGAGAGCCTGCTGCTCGTCGGTGCCGGTGCAGCGTTGGGATGGCTTTTTGCAGTTTCAGCAACACGAATGTTAGCGTCGTGGTCCGGCATCGAGACCGGTCTCAGCCCTGATCTTACCGTCCTGCTTTTCACGCTTCTTGTTTCGGTTCTAGCCGCGATCGTTTTTGGACTGGTTCCCCTGTGGAGTGCTGTGCGCGCGCCGGTCGCCGGCGTTCTGCGGTCCACTTCGCCCAACACCAGTACAACGCGGAACCGGGTTGCTGCAGGACGTGCCTTGCTCTCTGCTCAAATTGCGGTGTGCCTGATACTACTCACGGCCGCGGGCCTGTTGCTGCGTACTTTGCGCAACTTCGCAACCCAGAATCTCGGCATGCTGGCCAACGGCTTGCTGGTCTTCGGGATCACCCCGCAAGACACTTCCGACACGCACCTTTTCTATCGCAAACTGCTCGACCAAGTAGGGCAACTGCCGGGCGTGAAATCCGTATCGATGGCAGAGAACCGCCCCGGTACCGGATGGAGTGACAACAATGAACTCACGCTTGATGGAGTCTTGCAGCAGGGGGCTCTGCTGCGGTCCAACGATGTCGGTGCCGGTTTCTTTCGCACAATGGGAATTCCTGTTGTTGCCGGCCGGGATGTCGCGGAATCGGACGTCGAAAAGTCTCAACCTATCGCCCTGGTGAATGAGACATTCGCCAAACGATTTTTGGCCAACACTAACCCGCTCGGCCATGTGCTGGGGTCAGGCGAGGACAAGAGGACCATCGTGGGTGTGGTCAGTGACAGCAAGTACGAGGCGGTGGCTGAGAAACCAATGCCCATGGCTTATTACGCGGCAATGCAGTTCTCCCCACTCGGCACCATGCATCTGGAAGTGCGTACCCACGGCGACGCCAAGGTGATGCTGCCGGCACTGCGCAAATCTGTCGCTGCTCTGTACCCCTCTGTGCCCCTGGAGCGGCCAATGACACAGCAGGCGCAGTTTGAGAAATCCTACGAGCGACAGCGCATGTTCGCAGCCTTAGGCGGCTTTTTCGGTGTGCTCGCCGCGCTGCTTGTGGCTACAGGCCTCTACGGCACGTATTCTTTCCGGGTGAGCGGCGGCGGACCGAAATCGGTCTGCGGATGGCTCTCGGCGCCACTCGCAGCCAGGTGCTGACGATGATCATGCGTGAGAGCCTTTGGGTACTCATGTTCGGCCTTGCGGTAGGCATTCCTCTTACCCTGCTCGCGATGCGTCCGTTGAAGTCCATGCTCTACGGGACTTCTGCGTTCGATCCGGCAAGCTTTGGGCTGGCAATTGCAGCATTGGCAGTGGTCTCAGGGTGCGCCGCTTTCGTCCCGGCACGCCGGGCCGCTTCCGTTGAACCCATGGAAGCGTTGCGTGCGGAATAACCAGCGACCGAAGCCTCTACCCACCCGTCGAAACTTTGGAGCAAAGCGTCCGCGATCGGCAAGCCGGCACGAGGGAGACTTATAGGGCTTTTAGCGCACTTTTATTTGGACGGAACTCGGGGACGGGGTATCAGTGTGTCGGAGATAGATTTAAAAAGTGCACCAAAACCTGTGCAAGGGGAAGACGATTCTCGTAGGATGGGATGGTGAACAAGCGCTTTCGAGTTTGTAGCTACGACCAGCCTTTTTTACTTCCTCCCTCACTCCAGGACTGGCTGCCTGAGAATCACTTGGCACGATTCATAGCTGAAGTAATGAACGAGTTAGACCTGTCTTCCATTTATGCCAGCTATGAGCGGAGTGATGGGCGAGGTTTGGCAGCGTACCATCCTACGCTGATGGCGCGGTTGTTACTCTACGGTTACTGCATTGGGATTACGAGCTCCCGCAAGATCGAGCAGGCGACCTACGACAACGTGGCCTTTCGCTATTTGTCTGCCGATCAGCATCCTGACCACGATACCGTGGCGGCCTTTCGTCAGCGACATCATCAAGCCCTGGCAGACTTATTCGTGCAAGCCCTGCGGCTATGTCAAAAGGCGGGCTTAGTGAAGTTGGGCAACGTGTCCATCGATGGCACCAAGATCAAGGCCAATGCCAACGCATGGCGTTCGATGAATTATGAAAAGCTCAGCGAACGAGAGCAACACTGGCGTGCGGAAGTTGCGCGGTTGCTGAGCCAGGCACAGCAAATGGACCGTGAAGAAGATCAACGCCTGGGCTCAGCTCAACCGGGCGACCGATTGCCTGATGAATTAGCCGATGCCCAAAAGCGGCTCGAGCGGCTGCATCAAGCCAAGGCAGAGCTAGAACGGGAAGCGCAGGCCCAGTTGCAGGAGATCTCAACCAATCTCCCCCCATGCAAACCCGGCCCTCCCAAAAAAGGGGAGCAGACCAGCCAACCATCAGACAGCCGCAAACAGCGGGAGACGAACAAGAAGCGCCGTTTGCGAGCGAGAAAAAACGCCACTGCACCTAGCCGTCGCTATAACTTCGTCGACCCAGACTCGCGACTGATGAAAGGTAGTGGTCAAGCAGGCCTGATGCAGGCTTACAACGCGCAGATCGCAGTCGACTCGCACGCTCAAATCATCGTGGCCGCAGAGCTGACACAGCAGGCATTTGATTGCCAGCAACTGTTACCCATGGTAAAGAGCCTATGCAGCACGGTCCAAGGGGTACCGACCACGATCACTGCAGATGCAGGTTATTGGGACACACAGAGCTTACTGGATCCGTCCTTGGGCGGCATGGAAATGCTGGTACCTCCTGACTCCAAGCCGCAACTTCCCGGCGGCGCGCTGTCGCCCACCGCGCCTCGCCACGAAGTGGCCTTTCGCATGAGGCAGGTTCTGGCCACCGAACAGGGGAAAGCTCGCTATGCACTTCGACAATCCACCGTTGAACCCGTATTCGGCCAGATCAAAGAAGCGCGCGGCATTCTCAGATTCCGCTTACGAGGCTTGCTGAAAACGAACTCGGAGTGGAAGCTGATATGCGCCACGCATAATCTTCTGAAGCTATTTCGGCATCGCACAACTCTGGTATTACGCTTAACGCATTTAGCAGGGTCGATTCCGTCGGCGCTACGATTACTGCGCTCGCTTCCCAACCGCTTTTTCGCTCAACCCAACCGTCCAGCTCAGACCCAACGGTCTGCCGCGATAATGAGGCAGTTTCTCTCCGACACACTGGTATCGTGTCGCCGAATTACCACCGGGCGCTCCCGGACCCGGCGGCCGACGTTGGCGACGAACAGCTAAATTAATTGCGATACGTGTTGCTTCGGCCGCTCCCGAAGGCATGCTTAGCGTCCCACGCAACGCTAATGTTGAATGACTCCATCATAAAGGCGTACACTGATGTGTACACATACTAGGAGGTCCCTATGCCTACCATCAAAGTCGGGGTGCGGGAGTTCCGCGAACAGATCGCGCGTTTCTTAGAGTCTGACACCCCTGTTGCCGTTACCCGCCGCGGCGAAACTCTTGGCGTCTATGTCCCGACGCCCCGTAGGGCTGAGAAATCGGCGGACCTTGCCGAGCTACGGGCCGCCGCGGATCGACTAGCAGAAGCCCTGTCCGATGCAGACGAAGATGAGGTCGTGTCGGAATTCAAGCAGATGCGTCGTCGTGGGAAGGCTTCCCCTCGTTGAGATGATCATCGTAGACGCCAACATCCTGATTCGGGCCGTCCTGGGACGAAACGTCCGGAAGCTTCTCGAAACCTACGCAGGTCATGGAATTCGGTTTTATGCGCCCGATATTGCGTATGCAGACGCAGCGAAATATCTGCCGTCGTTGTTGCAGAAGAGGGGGAAGCCGGATGTCGATCTTCCTGCGGCACTCGCATATTTGCAATCCCTCATTCAACCGATCCTTCAGGATTCGTATGGCCTGTTTGAGGAAGAAGCCAGGCAGCGCTTACGCGGCCGGGACGAGGAGGATTGGCCGGTGCTGGCCGCGGCATTGGCCCTGTCATGCGCGATCTGGACCGAGGACACGGACTTCTTCGGTTCAGGGATCGCGGTTTGGACTTCGGACCGCATCGAGATCTTTCTAAAAGAGCAACTGAAATCTCTCGAAGCCGACCGAACCTAGTCGCCCTCGCCGACGTCCGGGTCGTCTGGGTCAGGCTGTCGCCTTAGTGGGGTGCAACGGGGGAAAAGATATCCTTTCGCTGAATTTGTAATGTTGCTACTAAGGGAACGTCCGGTCTGTCCCTTTTGGTCCTGTCCCTTTTGATCCCCCAAATCCCGCGACACGAACCTTTGACATGTATGCTCCTCGCTTTCGAAATTCTATCCAAGCGCCGGAAAATAGGTATCAGTGTGTCGGAGATAGATTTAAAAAGTGCACCAAAACCTGTGCAAGGGGAAGACGATTCTCGTAGGATGGGATGGTGAACAAGCGCTTTCGAGTTTGTAGCTACGACCAGCCTTTTTTACTTCCTCCCTCACTCCAGGACTGGCTGCCTGAGAATCACTTGGCACGATTCATAGCTGAAGTAATGAACGAGTTAGACCTGTCTTCCATTTATGCCAGCTATGAGCGGAGTGATGGGCGAGGTTTGGCGGCGTACCATCCTACGCTGATGGCGCGGTTGTTGCTCTACGGTTACTGCATTGGGATTACGAGCTCCCGCAAGATCGAGCAGGCAACCTACGACAACGTGGCCTTTCGCTATTTGTCTGCCGATCAGCATCCTGACCACGATACCCTGGCGGCCTTTCGTCAGCGACATCATCAAGCCCTGGCAGACTTATTCGTGCAAGCGCTGCGGCTATGTCAAAAGGCGGGCTTAGTGAAGTTGGGCAACGTGTCCATCGATGGCACCAAGATCAAGGCCAATGCCAACGCATGGCGTTCGATGAATTATGAAAAGCTCAGCGAACGAGAGCAACACTGGCGCGCGGAAGTTGCGCGGTTGCTGAGCCAGGCACAGCAAATGGACCGTGAAGAAGATCAACGCCTGGGCTCAGCTCAACCGGGCGACCGATTGCCTGATGAATTAGCCGATGCCCAAAAGCGGCTCGAGCGGCTGCAACAAGCCAAGGCAGAGCTAGAACGGGAAGCGCAGGCCCAGTTGCAGGAGATCTCAACCAATCTCCCCCCATGCAAACCCGGCCCTCCCAAAAAAGGGGAGCAGACCGGCCAACCATCAGACAGCCGCAAACAGCGGGAGACGAACAAGAAGCGCCGTTTGCGAGCGAGAAAAAACGCCACTGCACCTAGCCGTCGCTATAACTTCGTCGACCCAGACTCGCGACTGATGAAAGGTAGTGGTCAAGCAGGCCTGATGCAGGCTTACAACGCGCAGATCGCAGTCGACTCGCACGCTCAAATCATCGTGGCCGCAGAGCTGACACAGCAGGCATTTGATTGCCAGCAACTGTTACCCATGGTAAAGAGCCTATGCAGCACGGTCCAAGGGGTACCGACCACGATCACTGCAGATGCAGGTTATTGGGACACACAGAGCTTACTGGATCCGTCCTTGGGCGGCATGGAAATGCTGGTACCTCCTGACTCCAAGCCGCAACTTCCCGGCGGCGCGCTGTCGCCCACCGCGCCTCGCCACGAAGTGGCCTTTCGCATGAGGCAGGTTCTGGCCACCGAACAGGGGAAAGCTCGCTATGCACTTCGACAATCCACCGTTGAACCCGTATTCGGCCAGATCAAAGAAGCGCGCGGCATTCGCAGATTCCGCTTACGAGGCTTGCTGAAAACGAACTCGGAGTGGAAGCTGATATGCGCCACGCATAATCTTCTGAAGCTATTTCGGCATCGCACAACCCTGGTATTACGCTTAACGCATTTAGCAGGGTCGATTCCGTCGGCGCTACGATTACTGCTCTCGCTTCCCAACCGCTTTTTCGCTCAACCCAACCGTCCAGCTCAGATCCAACGGTCTGCCGCGATAATGAGGCA
>CAWBBY010000003.1:0-625156 GCA_963787145.1 uncultured Acidobacteriaceae bacterium | reverse complement strand
CCCTTGCGTAGCACCTTGTTCTTCGGGGGAATATAGGGATGCGCTTTGCCGCTGCCGGACTTGACCTTCGCCTTGGCCTTGGCGGGACGGGCCAGGCGGACCGGCGCCACTTCTTCCAGGATGGAAAACTGTAACCGCCGCTGAACGGAATCCACGCGGTCGAGAACCACGCGTACCCGGTCGCCCATGGAATAACGCCGGCCGGAGTGCTCTCCAATAATCTGCCGCGTATTCTCGCGGAAAGTGTAGTAGTCGCCCTGGAGGCTCATGATCGGCACCAGGCCCTCGATGAAGAGGTTATCGAGTTCGACAAAGCAACCGTACTTGGTCACGCTGAGGATCATGGCGTCGAAGTCGTCGCCGATGCGATCCTGCATGAATTTAACCTTCTTCCACTCCATCAGCTCACGCTCGGCATCTTCTGCGCGGCGCTCCGCCTGGCTTGATTCATAAGCGATTCCGGCCAGCTCAACTTCGCTGATCGGGCCTTCGTGGCCAATTTCGCCGGTATGCCGCAAGGCCTTGCCGGTCTGCTTCGCCAATACACCTGTTCCGCTCGCGCCGCCGGCAAGGACCGCCTTGGCGATGCGGTGAACAATGAGGTCCGGGTAGCGGCGGATGGGCGAAGTGAAGTGGGTGTAGCAAGGCGCGGCCAGGGCGAAGTGGCCCTCGTTTTTTTCGCTGTAGCGCGCCTGGCGCAGGGAACGGAGCATAAGATGGGCGAGGATGCGCTCCTCCGGCTTGCCCGCGATCTTGAGCGCCAGCTGCTGATACATGCGCGGGGTCACGGGAATATCCTCCGGGACCTCGTATTGGCGAGGCTGACGGGCCTGGCCCGCGCCGCGGCCTCCTCCACGGCTTTTTAATTCGCGCCGTTCCGACTTCATGGTCATGCGCTTCACCGGCAATGGGCCCAGGCCAAGCGAGTAGCCAAAACCGGCAGCCACGCTCTCAAATTCCACCACGCGGCGAGCCTCTGGTTTTTCGTGAATGCGATACAGCGACGGTACGTCGAGGTTCTGCAGCCAGGAGGCCACGCATTCGTTGGCGGAGAGCATAAATTCTTCGATCAGGCGGTTGGCCCAACTACGCTCGGAACGAACGATGCTCTGCATGGCGCCTTGGGAATCGAATTCAATCACCGGCTCGGGCAGATCGAAGTCAATGGAACCGCGGCGCTGGCGCTTCTTATGCAGTAGTCGCGCCAACTCATACATGCGTTCGAATTCCGCAACCAAAGGACCGAATTCCTCCCGTGTTTGCTGGTCGCCGCTGATAACCGCATGCACCTGGGTGTAGGTCATGCGGCGCACCGAGCGAATGACGCCCGGGGTCACCTCGTAGCTGCGAATCTCGCCATCCGGATCGATCATCATGATGCAGGAAAGCACCAAGCGGTCCTCCCCTGGACGCAGGCTGCAGATATCGCTGGAAAGCTCCTGCGGGAGCATAGGGACCGCACGATCGGGAAAATAAACAGAGGTGCCGCGCACGCGAGCTTCGAGATCGAGCGCTGTACCGGGCGTCACATACTGGGCCACGTCGGCAATGTGGACCTGTAACTCCCACGTCCCACCGGCGCCGCCATGCTGGCGGACAAAAACGGCGTCGTCGAAGTCCTTGGCCGTCTCGCCGTCGATGGTAACGATGGGCAGCTGGCGAAAATCCCGGCGGCGGGCGGCTTCCTTCTCGTCCCAGTGAGCAACCGCACGCGCTTCATCGAGAACGTTGGCAGGGAAAACATGGGGCAGATGATGCTTGCGGATGACGATTTCGACGTCCACCCCAAAGTCATCTTCCCGGCCCAGGACCTCGATCACCCGGCCGCGCGCGGCACGGGAGGGCGTCGGCCAGTCGGTGATCTCCACGTCGACCACCATGCCCTCCAACCCAGACCCGGCTTCTGCGGCGATTCCCGTTTCAGAGCGGCCCTTATTCTCACTGACCACGCGATGCGGAGTTCCGTCAACCGTTGCCGGCGCCTGCTCGAGACCAAAGGGGATGAGGATGGGCTGAGTCATCCGCTCATCGAGCGGGGTCACCGGATTGCCCTGCGCATGCTCCTGAAGCGCATAATGGAAGATGCCCACCACGGTCGGGTTGCGCCGGCTAAGTACTCTGGCGATGCGCCCGCTGTGGCGGCCGTCGGCCCGGGGTGGAGCGAGTTCAACCAGCACCTGGTCGCCTTGCATGGCGCCGTTCATCTCATTTGGAGGAATGAAGATATCGTCATCGCCGCCGGCCTGGCGGGTCTCCGGCCGCACGAAGCCAAAGCCGTCGCGATGCACATCCAAGCGGCCGGCGACGAGGTTGCTGCGTGAGGCGGCCTGGGGCAGGGCCCAGTGATCGCGATCAGATTTAATCAGTTCGCCGCGCGCGGTCATTCGGTCGAGTTGTTCGAGCAACATGCGGCGCTCCCGCCCGCCACCGAGGCCCAGTTCCCGAACCAGTTGCTTGTAGCCGGCCCGTTGGCCGGCAGAACGTTCGATACGGTGGAGGAGTTCGCGGTCGGTCATTCCAGGGACAGGCTCGGAAATTGGGCGCCGAAGACCATGTATTTGTTGATACTAATGGGTCAGCCCCCCCGGAACCCTGAAAGATTCGGAATGGGGGATTTCAATTTTGCGCCAAGCGTGGTTAAGATGCAGAGAAGCGCAAGGATTTCGCGGCTTGCACGAGTTTTAGCCGAGCAGGCAAAGTGTGAAGGAACGAGCAGCTCCACCTGATTTGCCCTTAAATGCGGGAACGAATTCCGCAGGGCTGTTTCGGGGGCCTGTATCCAAGAAGTAAACGAAAGGAAGTACAAGAGAGATGTGGAAACCGAACCAGCCGGGAAGTCCTTCGATGTCCCCTAGCACGGAGCCGACACGTCCGTCCGTGCCTGCGGCCCCAAGCCACGAATCAACCACCACCCGCACCTCCAGCACTTCTCCCGCATCGCCGGCAGCCGCCGATCAGGCCACGATTGGCAAGAGCCTGGTAGTGAAGGGCGAAGTGACCGGTTCCGAGTCGTTGTACATCGACGGCAAGGTCGAGGGTGCCATCAACCTACCTGGCAACCGGGTCACGGTTGGCCGCAATGGACAGGTGTCCGCGAATATCTCTGCCCGTGAAGTAGTGGTTCTGGGCAAGGTGCGCGGCAACATCAATGCCAGCGACCGGGTGGACATCCGCAGCGAAGGTTCCTTGACTGGTGATGTGATTGCACAACGCATCAGCATCGAGGATGGAGCCTTCTTCAAGGGCGGCATCGATATCCGCAAGCCAGGCCAGGGAAAAGAAGGCGTGCCGGCTGCGGCGAACTCCAACGCCGAGCAAAAGGCCGTCGCCGTTCAGGCGTAGGCAAACGCTATTCCCGCACGGGGAGCGCCGGCCCTCCGCTGGTGCTACCCGTGTTGTGTTTGCGCGCTACGGCCAATTCCCAAAACCGGCTTTCACTGGATACCACGATCGTGAATCCTGGTGAAACTTTGCGCCTGACCACAGATCCGGGTTAGCGAGGCCGTGGCCGGGGATGCCATTCGGGTGCGCTCGGGTCTGCGCGAGAAATCAGCTCCGCAGGCGTCGGAAACCGCAGGTCCCTCCACTACGCTTTGCTCCGGTCGGGATGACAATTTTGTTGTGGAAGCTTTTTCCTGTTATCCAACAGAATTGTCATCCCGACCGGAGCGAAGCGTAGTGGAGGGACCTGCGGTTTGCACTCCATATAGAGCCCTCTGAGTCCTCCATAAAAGCATCCGGTTAGAATTGGATCAGGCATGATCCTCCCCTTCGTCCGCGAGCTGCTCACGGACCTGGAACACTGTGCACCGTTTGAGCGCGTACGAAGGCATCTGGCCCTCGCTGCGGGGCGCAAACGTGTCTCCGGGCTCACAGCCACCGCGCGGGCCCTCTATCTGCCGTTCTTCGCCCGAGCCGCCCAGTCACCGGTGGTGGTGATCGTCGCCGACAACAAAGCCGCCGACACGCTCCAGCTCACATTGCGCGCTGCCTGCGAACTTACCGGGGCGATCGAAGCCGAGCGCGTGCTGCGCTTTCCGGCACACGATGTTTTGCCCTTTGAAAATATGTCGCCTCACCCGGACGTGCAGGAGCAGCGCGCTTCCGTGCTGTGGAAGATCGCGACCGGCGCCGCTTCCATCGTCATCGTCCCAGTTGAGGCCGCGTGCATGCGCGTCTTCCCCGCGGACTACTATGCGCAGCTGGGGCGGGTCCTGCGCCGCGAAGAAGAAATCGACATGGATGAGCTCACCACCCACCTGGCGAGTGTTGGCTACAGCCCCATGGACATTGTCGAAATGCCGGGCCAATTCACCCGCCGGGGAGGCATCTTCGACGTCTACTCCCCGGAAGCCGACCGTCCAGTCCGCCTGGAGCTCTTCGGGGACGAGATCGAATCGCTGCGCAAGTTCGAGCCGGAGTCGCAGCGCTCGTCCACCGCCATCGACGAGACCTGGCTGTTGCCGCTGACCGAGACCCCAATCTCAGAGGATCTGCTGGCCGCGGTGCACAAGCGACTGAGCGGAAGCCGTCTCGATGCCGGTGACGACGAGGAACTGCTGAACCGGGCGCTGGTCGCCGGCGGTGTGAGCGTCTTTCCCGGGTGGGAGTTTTTCTGCCCTGTGGCTGGCGCCGATCGTACCGTCTTCGATTTGTTTCCGAAAGTGCATGTCTTTCAGGAAGAGCCGGCCATGATCCGCAACCAGGCGGACCGATGGTGGAACAAAGTCGAGCAGCGGCATGAGCGCAGCGGTATCGGTTCGCTCATCACACCCGGCGATATCTATCTTTCGCCGCCCGAACTGCTGGCCAAAATCTCGGCTTTGCCGGGCCTGGAGATGGATCAGCTGGGCGCTGTGGATGTTCTGGACGAAGACGTCAACCCAATGGACGAGGTCACTTTCTCTTCCCGTCCAACCCTGCGCTTTCATGGTTCGATTCCGGCGTTTCTGCAGCAGATCAAGTCCCTGGCGGAACAGCAAACACGCATGCTGCTGGTGGCGCCGAACCATGGAGAGGTGGAGCGGTTAGCCGGCCTGCTGCGAGAGTACGGCCAGCCCTACCGGCTGGGCAGCCGCGCCCAGGCCCCGGGCAGTGAGCAGGCCTACGACGAATCCAGTCACCTGGCAGGCGATTTCCGCACCCCCGTGTTGGTGCAAAGCGCGATTTCAAGCGGCGTCGGCCTGCCGGAGAGCAACCTGGTGCTCTTCGGCGCCAACGACTTCTCCGATGAAGCCGACGTGGCGGCTCGCCCGCTGCCCCGTAAGGCCAAGTCGAAGACAGCAGCTTTCGTCTCCGACTTTCGCGACCTGACGGTAGGCGACTACGTGGTGCACGTGGAACACGGCATCGCCCGCTACATGGGGCTGAGGGAGATCGAGCAGGACGGCATTAAGGTCGAATTCATGGTGCTGGAGTTTGCCGAGCAGGCGCGGCTCTACGTCCCGCTCACCCGGCTCGACCTGATTCAGAAGTACCGCTCCACCGATGCCGGTCCGGCTCCAGTGCTGAACCGTCTGGGCAGCCAGCAATGGGCCAAGACCAAGGCGCGGGTGCGCAAGGCCATGCAGGACATGGCCGATGAGCTGCTCAAGCTCTATGCCCAGCGCAAAGCAGCCCAGGGGCATGCCTTTCCCGTGGACAACGATTTTCAACGCGAGTTCGAAGACGCTTTCGATTACAACGAGACCGAGGACCAGATTTCTGCCATCGCCGACATCAAGCGCGACATGGAATCGACCCTGCCCATGGACCGCCTGCTGGTCGGCGACGTGGGCTACGGCAAGACCGAAGTGGCCATGCGCGCCGCCTTCAAGGCCGTGCAGGATGGCCGTCAGGTGGCCGTGCTGACGCCGACCACGGTACTCAGCTTCCAGCATTTCGAGACCTTCAAAAGCCGCTTTAGCAAGTTTCCCATCACCGTAGAGATGATCTCGCGCTTCCGCTCTCCCAAGGAACAGAAGGTGATCCTGGAGCGCGTGGAGGCCGGTAAAGTCGACATCCTGATCGGGACCCATCGCCTGTTGTCAAAGGATCTGCAATTCCACAACCTCGGCTTGCTCGTGGTGGATGAGGAGCAGCGCTTCGGCGTGCGCCACAAGGAGCGGCTGAAGCAGATGCGCCGCGAAATCGATGTGCTGGCTATGTCGGCCACGCCTATTCCGCGCACCCTGCATATGTCTCTGGTGGGGTTGCGCGATATGAGCGTCATTGAGACGCCGCCCAAAGATCGCATGGCCATTCAGACGGTGGTGGCCAGGTTCGACGAGAAGCTGATCCGCTCCGCCCTGGAACTCGAATTGGAGCGAGGCGGCCAGGTCTACTTTGTCCACAACCGGGTAGAAACCATTTATGAGATCGCCGCCAAGATCCAGGAGCTGGTGCCCCAGGCTCGCGTTGCTGTTGGCCACGGCCAGATGGGCGAGGCGGAGCTGGAGCGGGTGATGCTAGCCTTCATGCATGGGGAATACGACGTGCTGGTCGCCACCACGATCATCGAGAACGGACTCGACATTCCGCTGGCGAACACCATCCTCATCAGCCGCGCCGACCGCCATGGGCTCTCTGAGCTCTACCAGCTGCGGGGCAGAGTCGGCCGGTCCAACCGCCGAGCCTATGCCTACCTGCTGATTCCTCCCGAGCAGGAGCTAACCGAAATCGCTCGCCGCAGGCTGGCCGCGCTCAAGGAGTTCTCCGACCTCGGTGCCGGCTTCAAGATTGCCGCACTCGACCTCGAGCTGCGCGGTGCGGGCAATATGCTGGGTGGGGAGCAGAGTGGTCATATTGAGGCCGTGGGCTTCGAAATGTACACCAGTATGCTGGAGCACGCGGTCAATGAGTTGAAAGGTGAGGAGCACCCGCAACGGGCAAGCACGCAGCTCAACCTCGGGATCAGCCTGCGCATCGACGAAACCTATATCGAAGAAGAAAACCAGCGGCTCCGTATCTATAAGAAGATCGCCGGCGCACAGGATGACGGTAGCCTAAGCGAGGTGCGTGCCGAGCTGGAAGACCGCTACGGCGAGCTACCGGCCAGCGTGCACCATCTTATGGATGCGGCCAGCCTTCGTCTGCTATGCGAGCGGACCGGGGTAGCCCAAGTGGATCGCAAACGCGACCAGATCCACATCCGCTTCACCGGCCAGGCCAGCATCGATCCCGGCCGCCTGATGAAGATGGTGGCGCAAAACGCCAAGAAGGGTGCGCAGTTCACGCCCCAGGGAGTGCTTCGTTTTCCGCTCAAGGCAACGGAGCCGCGGGATGTACTGAATGAGATACGGTCTTTGCTGGAAGAGCTGACGGCAGAAGAGATCGCCGAGGTGGCGGTCCCACACCAGCGCCGCTAGTATTCTGTCCCGGAAGTTCGTTGAATTAATGTTGTCGGGCTTTGTATCAGGGCACAGCTTCACAGGTAGCGGAAAAACTCATGTTTTGTATCAGGGCACGGCTTTAGTCGAGCCGTAAACGATTGAGAATACGTCGGGCTTTGGCCCCTGAGGCTTTCGGTTTTGTGGATCGGAGAAACCATCGATTGCGGTTGAAAAGAATTGCCCTCGTACTCACAGGAATCGCGGTTAGCGCCGGCTCGGGCTGTTCCAACAAGGCGTCTGAACCAGGCGCTTCGCAGCCTTCCGCCGAAGCCGTAACGCTTCGCCATCTCGCCGCTCAGTACTTCGACCAGGTCTATTTCCATTACGCCCCGTCGGCCGGCACGCAGGCAGGCCTGCACCAGTACGACGCGCAGCTTGAGGATTATTCGCGCGACGCGATCGATCGAGAGACAGCTGACCTGCAGCGGTTCGAAGCCAGATTTAACGCCGTTCCAGCCGCCCAGCTCGATCTCACGAGTCAGGGCGATCTGGAGCTGCTGTTGGCGGATATTCACAGCACGCTGCTCTCGCTCAACACCATTCGCTTATGGGAGAAGGACCCGGACCAGTATTCGAGCGGAATTTCAAATAGCGCCTTCGTGCTGATGGAACGCACCTTCGCCTCGCCCGATGACCGGTTGCGCTCTCTGATTGCCCGGGAAAAGCGGATGCCGGCAGCGCTCGAGGCCGCCCATCAGAATCTCAAGAACCCGCCGCAAATCTATACCGAAATTGCCCTGGAACAGCTCCCCGACATCATCACCTTCTTCCAATCGGACGTGCCCGCAGCCTTTAAAGAGGCGCAGAACGAAGAGCTCAAGCAAGAGTTTAGTCAGGTGAACGGAGCCGTCGTCACAGCTCTCCAGGGCTATCAGGCCTGGCTCAAGAAGGACGTTCTTCCCCAGTCGCATGGCGACTTCAGGTATGGCGCGGAGACCTTTTCGAAAATACTGCTGTACAACGAGATGGTCGACACGCCGCTACCCAGGCTGCTCGAGATCGGCTATGCGGACCTGCACAAGAACCAGGCCGAGTTCAACCGTATCGCCAAGGAGATCGACCCGAACCGCCAGCCTCGCGAGATCCTGGCGGAGTTAGGCCGGGACCATCCTGCGCCCGATCATCTGCTACAGAGTTTTCGCGACACCTTCCAGGGTTTGATCCAGTTCATTCAAGCCCGGCATATCGTCGATATCCCCTCGCAGGTACGCCCCATCGTGCAAGAGTCGCCGCCGTTTATGCGCGCGACCACGGTGGCATCGATGGACACCCCCGGCCCCTTTGAGAAAGTCGCCACCCAAGCCTACTTCAACGTGACCTTGCCCGGGCAGCACGATACGCCCAAGCAGATCGAAGAGCGCATGGCCGCTTTCAACCGGGGAACCATTATCAGCACTGCGATTCACGAGGCTTATCCAGGACACTACATACAATTCCTGTGGGTGCCACAGGCGCCAAGCACTGTTCGCAAGCTTTTGGGAGCCAACTCCAATGCCGAAGGTTGGGCGCATTATTGCGAGCAGATGATGCTCGACGAGGGTTACGGCCAACCGGGGACGGGGGCACGCGATGCCCGGGATGCCAAAATGATTCGCCTGGGGCAATTGCAAGATGCGCTGCTGCGCGATGCCCGTTTTGTTGTAGGCGTCCAAATGCATACCGGGCAGATGACGTTCGATCAGGCGGTAGACTTTTTTGTAACAGAAGGGTATCAAACGCACGAGGGCGGCCTGATTGAAACCAAGCGCGGGACAACCGATGCAACTTATCTCTATTACACCTTGGGTAAGCTTCAGATTATGAAACTGCGCGCCGATGTAGAGAAAAAGGAGGGCGCCCAGTTTTCGTTGGAGCGGTTCCACGACGACTTTCTCAAGCAGGGGTTCGCCCCCATAAAAATCGTCCGCCGGGCACTTCTAGGGGACGCGTCGCCTACGCTCTAATGATTCCTGCATCTCAAATACGCTGAGGGTGCACCAACGACCATTCACCATCAACACACTTCAACAGAACAGCCTAACGGGCGTGAAGGATCGCAAAAGATGAAGGACAGAGTGCGCAAAGCAGTTTTTCCGGCGGCCGGTCTCGGCACACGCTTTTTGCCGGCGACCAAAGCGCTGCCTAAGGAGATGTTGGCGCTGGTAGACAAGCCCCTGATCCAATACGGGGTGGAAGAGGCCATTGCGGCAGGTTGCGAACAAATCATCATTGTTACCGGTAGGAACAAGGCAGAGATCGAAGACCATTTCGACATCAGTTTTGAGCTGGAGCAACTGCTGGAGAAGCGAGGCAAGACCGAGCTGCTGGCCATGACGCGACAGATATCGCATATGGCGCGCATCGCTTATGTCCGCCAGAAGGAGGCCATGGGTCTGGGACACGCCGTTCTCATGGCACGCGACCTGGTGGGCGACGAGCCCTTTGCGGTCATTCTGCCCGACGACATCATCGAAGCCAAGGTGCCCTGCCTGCAGCAGATGATAGAAGTCTTCGAGCGGACGCAGTCGACCATTCTGGCCACGCAGGTCGTCGACGGCCCTTCCATCTCATCCTACGGCGTGCTCGATTGCATCGAACATGAAGGGAGCGACCGTATCTTCGACGTGAAGGGCTTGGTGGAAAAACCGAAAGAGGCGGAGGCGCCTTCACGACACGCGATCATCGGGCGCTACATTCTCACCCCCAGAATTTTCGATGTGCTGGAAAAGACACCGCTCGGCACCGGCGGCGAACTGCAATTGACGGATGGCATCCGCGGCCTGCTGCAGTACGAAAAGGTCTACGGGTACAGTTTCGATGGGCTGCGCTTCGATGCCGGCGACAAGCTCGGCATGCTCAAAGCCACGGTGGAGTTCGCCCTGAACCACAACGAGCTGGGGACAGTTTTTCGCGAGTATCTGAAATCGCTACAGATTTGATTAGTGATCAGAACGACGCAGCGTCAAGAACCAGACGGGAGCGCACTCGTCGCTTGGCGCCGCGTCCAGGAAAATCCGGGCTCGTCCTCGTTTTCTCGTTTGCCATCTGCTCCTTCGTGCTCAGCCCACTCATGTTCAGCCCTTTGATCGGACAAAACTTGGACTATCCCAAAACCCGCAAAGCTGACCAGGTCGATGATTACCATGGCATCAAGGTCGCCGATCCCTATCGCTGGCTCGAAGATGACAACTCGGCGGAGACCCTGGAATGGGTGAAGGCGGAAAACCAGGTAACCTTCGACTACCTGCAAAAGATCCCCTACCGGTCCCACCTCAAGCAGCGGCTCGAAGAGCTTTATAACTACCCCAAGTACGGCATTCCGAGCCGGAGCGGAGCCTATTACCTCTGGTCAAAAAATGACGGACTACAAAATCAGAGCGTGCTCTATGTGCAGAAGGGGCTGGAGGGTACGCCTCGCGTTCTGATTGACCCCAACCAACTCTCCAGCGACGGTACCGTGCGGCTTATGGCCGGCGAGCCTTCCCGCGATGGGCGCTACTACGCCTACTACCTCTCCAGCGGCGGATCAGATTGGCTGGAGGGTCACGTTCTGGAAATAGAAACCGGAACTGTTCTCAAAGACGACCTCAAGTGGCTAAAAGTGACTGGCATCGCCTGGTTTGGCGATGGTTTCTTTTATAGCCGCTACGACGCGCCCGAGGGAGGGCATGATCTTTCCTCCCGCAACGAGGGGCACAAGGTCTATTACCATCGCCTAGGCACGCCGCAGTCAGACGATCGGCTCATCTACGAGGACAAAGCGCATCCGCAGCGTTTCCATACCCTACAAACGACGGAAGACGAAAGGTTCGCAATCCTCACTGTTTCCGAGCGCGGCCAGGGTAAGGACGGCAACGCGCTCTTCTTTTCTGACCTCTCCCGGCATGAAATGGCTTTTAGTCCGATTGTTGCTGACGTGACCAATGACCGCTTTGACGTGATCGACAATATTGGCGACCGCTTCCTGATCCTGACCAACAAGAACGCTCCTAATGGACGAGTCGCACTCTATGATCCAGCACACGATAAGGAACACCCTGAGTCCGCGTGGAAAGACATAGTGCCCGAAACAACCGACACGTTGAGCAGTGTTTCTACCCAAGGGGGCAAACTCTTTGTCACCTACGCAAAGGATGTCACCTCGCACCCCTACGTCTACTCGCTCGATGGCAAAATGGAGAACCCAATCGCCTTGCCGGGGCCGGGAACTGCCAGCGGCTTTGGAGGAAGGCGTGAGGATACAGATGCCTTTTACGCTTTCTCTTCATTCAATTATCCCAGCACAATTTTTCGTTACGAGATTGCGAGCGGGAAATCCGCCCTCTTCCGCGAATCGGCGATCAAAGGCTTCAAGGCAGATGACTATGAGACGGCGCAGGTCTTCTACACCAGCAAAGACGGCACCAGGGTGCCCATGTTTCTCGTTTTCAAGCGAGGATTGAAGCTGGACGGTAGCAACCCTACACTGCTCTATGCCTATGGCGGATTCAACATCACAGTCCTTCCCGAATTCAACCCTTTGCGGCTGGCCTTGCTGGAACAGGGCTTTGTCTATGCCTCTGCGAACATACGGGGCGGCGGCGAGTATGGCGAAAAGTGGCACCAGGCGGGGATGAAGTTGGAGAAGCAGAATGTCTTCGACGACTTTATCGCCGCCGCAGAGTGGTTGATTGCCAACAAGTACACTTCGCCGGCCAAACTGGCCGTCTCTGGCGGGTCGAATGGCGGCCTCCTGGTGGGAACGGTGATCAACCAGCGGCCGGATCTCTTTCGCGCGGCCGTGCCCCAGGTTGGCGTCATGGACATGCTGCGTTTTCAGAAGTTCACAATCGGATGGAACTGGATTGCGGACTATGGCTCAAGCGACAACCCGGAAGAGTTTCAGACACTGTATCGATATTCGCCCCTGCACAATATTCGCCAGGGCGTGAAGTATCCTGCAACGCTCATCACCACCGCGGATCACGATGATCGCGTGGTACCGGCGCATTCCTTCAAATACGCCGCCACCCTGCAGGAGAAGGCGAGTTCTGCCAATCCGGTGTTGATCCGCATCGATACACAATCCGGCCATGGAGCCAGCAATACCAGCAAGGCGCTGGATACAGCTGCCGACATCTATGCGTTTCTCATGTACAACCTTGGAGTGACGCCCCGGTTACCTTAAGGCCCTGAATGCCGCTTTTTAACTGGGGGCCAATCATTTCTTGATCCTTCCCGTCTATTACTAGAGGCCTGTGGTACTTTAGAGCGTTTTCACTTTGTGCTTTACGAGGGAAAATGGCATCTCGTAACCGGGCTGGCGAATCTACTTAGGTAGTCGGGGTGGCGATGAAAACGATGGTCGAGCGCAAGAGCGCGGTTCTGCTCAAAATGCAGTCGCTGGGAACGCTGGTCGGCGAGTCTGCATTCAGGCCGATGACCGGAGAATCGAAGAAACCCATCCTGGTATCGCCGGAGGAGCTGGGCATCACCTTCATTGGCCACTCATCGTTCTTTATCCAGATTGGCGGCCGTAAGCTGCTCATGGACCCGGTCTTTGCCGAGCGGCTCATCGCGTTGCGGCGCTTGCGCCGGCCCGGAGTCAGGATCAAGGAATTGCCTGCCATCGACATGGTGCTGCTCTCCCATGCGCACATGGACCACCTCAATCGGCCATCCTTGCGCCGCATCCTAGCCCACACCAGGAAGATGACGGGGCGAGCGCCCGTCGTCGTGCTGCCTTGGGGAGTTGAGGACTTGGTCAGCGATCTGGGTTTTGCCCGGGTGGTCACGTTCGAGTGGTGGCAGACCAAGTCCGTCAGCGGTCTGGAGATTACCATGACGCCCTGCAAGCACTGGGGAGCGCGCCTCTTCAAGGACACGCATCGGGGCTTTGGCGGCTACGTCATCCGGGGGGGGGGTCACACCCTTTACCACTCCGGCGACACAGCGTATTTTGATGGCTTTGCCAAGATCGGCCAACGCCTGAAGCCGGAGATCGCGTTGCTGCCCATCGGGGCCTACAGCCCTGATAGTTATCGCGGCGTGCACACCTGTCCCGAGGAGGCGCTGCAGGCGTTTCTCGACTTGGGTGCGCGAAGAATGATTCCGATGCACTATGGCACCTTCCGGCTTTCTCAGGAACCGATGGAAGAGCCGGTTGAGCGCTTGATGGCGGCTGCCAGGCGCGCCGGGGTTGCCGGATCGGTTTACGTGCTTCCGGAGGGAGATACCGAAGTGATTCGGCCGGTCCCTGTACCAGCGCACACAAGGCGCGCCGCCCAGGGCTAACAGGCTGCGGAAACTCTGTTTTGTAACAGGGGGCTGCGGAAATCCATTTTCCTGAAGGGAACGGCCTTCAATGGTCTGCGTGAGAACTAAAGGAACAGCAGGTCCCTCCACTACGCTACGCTCCGGTCGGGATGACAAGTTTGTTTGGTCACGGGCAAGCAGGCGCTCAAGCAAATTTGTCATCCCGACCGGAGCCTAGCTGCAAGTTGCATAAATGAATTGTCATCCCGACCGGAGCGCAGCGTAGTGGAGGGACCTGCTGTTTCTTTTCAGTTCTCACGCAGACACTTCAGGCCGTCCGTAAATGCTTTGCAATGAATTCGGCTTTAGCCGCTGAGGGACGCCTTCCGCGCACCTGCCCCCGTGGGATGCAGACTTTTTTCGCAGCCGCCTAGGGCGCGATCGATCCTTGATTTACCTGCGCCGGAGCCGGTCGCAGTTTCCACCACAGTCCGCGCAGGGCCTTCACCACCCACCGCATCATCAACACGGTTATCAGGAGCAGTGCCAGCGTGATGCTGGCGGCTGCCCACGGATGCTGGGTGGCCAGCCATGTGATCCCCACCGCCGCGACATCTTCGCTGCTGCTCAGGGCAATGTTTGACACTGGCTCCGGACTGGGAGTGACGAACGCCCGCGCCGCTGTCTTGGAGCCATGTGCAGCCAAAGCGATCGCAGCGCCCATTGCGGTGGCCAGCAGTTGCATACCTGGAGTTAGCTGAGTAGTGGCCCGGTAAGCCAGCAGGGCTGCAACCGGAACGCGGATAAAGGTGTGCAACCCATTCCACAGCAGATCGAACCCGGGAATTTTATCGGCGACGAACTCTACCGCAAAGAGTGTTGCGCTTACGCCGATAATCCACCAATTGGATAGCGCTTCGAGACCGGGCGGCAAGGCTACCCAATGCGCATGAGCCAGCAGGCCAAGCGTCAGGACGGTCGCGTACACATTAAGCCCTGCGGCGAAACTCGCGGCGATAACCAGGGCGGCAATGGTGCTCGGCGTAAAAGGCATGATCGGGAGAATTCTAGACCTTTCTGTCTGCTAAGGAGAAATCGCGGATCTAAAGCCAGCCAAACCGCTTGAGCATCCAGAGCACCATTGCGGTGGAGGCGAGCATTGCGCCCACCACGATCTCCGTTCCATGATCGGACTCGAGGAAGGGTAGACCCTTCAGGTTCATTCCGTAGATGCCGGAGATGACCAGCGCTGGCAGCGCGATGGTGCTCAGCACCGTAAGCACTTTCATCACCTGGTTGGTGCGATTGGCGACGCTCGACAGGTATACGTCAAACGTGTTGTTGAGCAGATCGCGTAGCGTCTCCACCATATCCAGCAGGCGCAACGAGTGATCGTAGACATCGCGAAAAAATGGATAGAGCTCGGGGTTGAGGATAGAGCCGGATTCGCGCTGCAGAGACATGCAGGCATCGCGAAGATTCACCAGGACTCGGCGAAGTTCGATCAACTTGCGCTTTTGCTCGAAGAGATTTTCCAGGATCTGAGGCGATGGACTGTCGAGTACCTTATCCTGCAGGTCATCAATGCGGTCGTCGCTGTGATCGATCGAGACAAAGTAGGAGTCGACAATGCTGTCCATGATCAGATAAAGAAGCTTCGACGGCTTCTCTTCTGTTCCGGCCTTGAGGGCGCGCTGCAGAATCTCGGTGCTCTTGCAGGAAGGGTCGCGAATGGTGATGAGGTAGTCGCGGCCTACAAAAAGGAAGATATTCCCAAAGCTGAGGTCCCCGTCCTCGACTGCCTGAATATATTTCAGGATCAGGAAGAGATAGTCGTCCGTTCCCTCGGCCTTGAGTCGCTCATTGTTGCTGCGGCAATCCTCAATATGCAGCGGATGGAGCTGGAACTGCCTGGCTAGATCGTCAAGTTGTGGGTCATTGGGATCATCAAGGGGGTACCAGGACACGAAGACCTCCTGCAATCGCGGAAGAATCGCTCTGCATTTTCACTTCTATTCTGCATGGGAAAAATTTGGCGAGGTCTCTACCCGTAGAGAAAGGAGCAAACGGGGATCGTGCAGGAACGCGGTGCGGCCGGCCATCAAGGCCGGCCGCATCGGATGTGGCTTTTGCTGGTACAACGCCTATCGAGCGGCTACTACTTCCTGCTTACCGGCGCCCATTTTGGCCAGACGGTCGGCCAATAGCTTTTCCAGCTTCTCCAGCGCCTCGGTGAAGCCCTCAATGCCTTCCTTCAGCTTGTCGTGAGCCATTCGATCGGCAGCGTGCATTTTTTCAAACGTGGCCTCATCGATCGCGATTTTCTCGATTTGCAGGCCCTGGGAATTCTTCGGATCCAGCTTGCGAGGCAGATCGCCCTCGGTGGACTGAAGCTCTTCCAGCAGCTTGGGAGCAATGGTAAGCAAATCGCAGCCCGCCAGCTCGCGAATCTCCCCAATATTGCGGAAGCTTGCGCCCATGACCACTGTCTTGTAGCCAAACTTCTTGAAGTAGTTATAAATCTTGGTCACCGACTGCACGCCCGGATCGTCTGCGCCCTGGTAGTCCTTGCCCGTGTCCTTCTTGTACCAGTCCAGGATGCGGCCCACGAAGGGTGAGATCAACGTTACTTTGGCCTCGGCGCATGCGATGGCTTGATGCAAGCCAAACAGCAGCGTCAGGTTGCAATGGATGCCTTCTTTCTCCAGTTGCTCCGCGGCTTTGATGCCCGGCCATGTGGAGGCGATCTTGATCAGCACGCGCTCCCGCGAAATGCCCGCTTCGTCGTACTGCTGGATGATTTCACGTGCTTGCTTTATGGTGGCGGCGGTGTCAAAGGACAACCGTGCGTCGACTTCGGTCGAAACCCGGCCGGGAACGATAGCCAGAATCTTCTTTCCGAAGGCCACTGCCAAGTGACGGAAGGCGAGATTAGCTACATCGCTGTCCTTGGCGTGGGGACCGAGCTGTTTTCTGGCCTCGAGGAGCACTCCATCCACAATGGGCTGATACTGTGGCATCCCGGCGGCCGCGGTGAGAAGAGAGGGATTGGTCGTGGTGTCCTGGGGTTTGAATTTTTCGATCGATTCAAAATCCCCGCTGTCGGCGACGACTACCGTCATTTCCTTAAGCTGTTCAAGCAGTGTCTTGGCCATGCGATATCTCTCCTTGCATACACCTTCAGTGTAAGGCTTTTGACTGTTGAGATTCTTAAAATCGCGATTGGTTTCATGGGGCCTCAGAATTGCCCCTCCTGCGTTGACATGCGGAAGGCTTACCGCCTGGGTAAAGTCTCCTCAACTTCGGGGGAACGCTTGCTCTCATTGCCGCTTTCATCGACGGCCGACACGGAATAAGCATACGTATGTTCAGGTTGTGCTCCCGCATCCCGGTATGAGGTCTCAACCCCCACGGAAGCGATGCGCTGAGCCGGCGCATCTCCATGCATATCACGACGATAGACATGGTAAGCAGCCAGATCGTTATCGCTGTCCGGAGACCAGGAGAGATCGATGGCGCCGGCAGCCGCATCGGCTACGGCCACCAGCCCCAGGGGAACCGCGGGGGGGAAAACGTCGGTGGTCGCAACCACGATCGCGTCGCTCGGCACGCCCTGTAGCTCAACGGATTTTCCGGAGACAGGCAGGGTCGCGACCCGTTCCAGCGTATAGCGATAGCGTTGGTTGAACAGGGCGGAGCTGTCGATTGCGTGAGCCGGGTCTTGGCCGTCCTTCCCATGGACCACAAGGGTCTGAGCGGCAGCCGGTACCTCCGGCGCGAGCGGAGACTTGGGGGCCTCCTTGGGAGCTGGGGCGTCCAATTGCAGGCGCTCAATGCGATAGGAAACCGGCCTCTGGGGCTCGGCGGCCGGCTGCCAGCTTAGCAGGACGCCGTCCGCTCGCACCTGCCCGGTCAGTCCGGTGACGGCGGGTGGGCTTACCCCGGCTGCGCTGTAAGCAGCATTCGACGGGCCAGCGGACTTACCCGCATGGTTATTCAAGATAACCTCGTAACGCAGCAGGCGGTCCGGCCCCCGGGCGAGATCGGCGGGTAATTCGTCCGTGTACGTCCCAGCCGCACCTGGTGGGAACAGAAGGCTGGCGAGATTTGCGCAGAGGCCGTTTTCAAGAGCGCGGCAGACCCGGACGGTGACCGGGTGCTGCAGGGCAAGGTGGTCCGTGGTTCGTGTTGGCATCGTCCAAGCCAAGCGAACAGAATTGCCAATCCGAACCGCGGATAGGTTTAAGACTGGTGTCGGCAGCTTGAGGCTTGGGGGCTGTGGGGCCCCCGGTGCTCCGCATCCCATTGTCGAGCCGGCAAGCAAAATCGCCAGCAGCGCGGTGGCGGAGCTAACGATGCTTGACGCTAAAACCAGGAGCTTGCGAGGCATGCTCTCCCAACGTAAATCATTCTATCGATGAGCGTAGCGGCGTGCAGTCTCTACGACCGGCTCAAAATAGCGCGGAGACCGGCTTCGAGTTCAGGATATTCAAAGTTGAATCCCAAGGAACTCAGCCGAGCCGGCAATACCCGCTCACTCCCCAGGATGGTGGCCTCCGCCATTTCGCCGAGAGCCAGCCGCAACGCAAAGCCGGGAACGCGAAGCAGCGTTGGACGGTGAAGGGCGTGCCCAAGCGAGCGGGTGAACTCCAAATTCGTCACCGGGTTCGGCGCCACCACATTCACCGGGCCGGCCAAGCTGCCTGTCTCCAATGCAAACTCGATCGCCCGCGTCACGTCAGGCAGGGCTACCCAGCTGGTCCATTGCCGGCCACTACCTAACCGGCCGCCCAGTCCAGCCCGAAAGACGGGCAGCATCTTCGCCAGGGCACCACCGTCCGGCGACAGTACCACGCCAAACCGGAGATGCACTACCCGGATTCCAGCATCTGAAGCCGGTTGTGTTGCTCTCTCCCAGGCAAGGCAAACCTCAGGGAGAAATCCACTTCCCGGTAATGATGTTTCCGTGAGCAATTCATCCCCACGGCTGCCGTAGATGCCGATCGCTGACGCGCACACCAGGACTGACGGTTTGGGCCGCAGCCCGGCCAGCAGGGTGGCCAGCGCGTGGGTAGGCTTTACCCGGCTTTCCAGGATTTCCTGCTTGTATGACGAGCTCCATCGCCGGCCAGCCAAATTAGCGCCGGAAAGATGGACTGCGGCAGTTGTCCCATTAATCTCGCCGGGACGGCTCATCGGCGTTGCCGCGTACGGGTCCCACAGCTTCTGACCCTCGTTGAGGACACGGGCGCCATGCAACGGCGGCCGATGCAGCGAAATAATTGAGATCCGTTTACGCCTTAGAGTACGTCCTAGAGATGTACCGATAAGTCCCGATGATCCAGTCAACAAAATTTGCTCTGCAGTCATCCCACCAATGCATCCTTGCGATGCTCGCATCCTATAGGTAATTCTGAGACAATGTTCATGGAAGAGAAATCTATTTTCCTCTGAGCAACATTTTAAATGCCAATCACATCATAAGTTCGAAATCCAGATGCACAAGGAGCCCGCGCCGTGGAAACCAAAGACGCAGCGTTAAATTCGCAGATTGACCCCGCGAGTGCCGAATCGTTTATCGCAGAGAAGCGCATTGGCGAACGCATCAAGCGGCTCCGCCTGAAGAAATCCATGGGACTGGTCGAGCTTGGCCGGCACACCGGCTTGTCCGCTAGCTTCCTGTCACAGCTTGAGACTGGCCGCGTGGTGCCGACTCTTCGCAACCTTGCCCGGGTGGCGATGGTTTTCAGCAAAGACCTTTCCTACTTCTTTGAAACCGAACCGCACACCCTGTTCCGCATTCATCGGAAAAAAGAGCGCGTTCGTCTGCCTCAGACTGGCGTGGACGATCCAACCTACTACTTCGAGAGCCTGGGATACATGGTTCCCGATCGGCAATTGGATCCCTACTACGCAGAGTTCGTTCCACTGAAGAAAAACATTGAGGTCCGGCCCCACGTACACCCGGGATATGAGTTTCTCTACATCCTCGAGGGCGAACTGGAAATCCGGCATGCAGACAAGACGCATGTCCTGACCGAAGGCGATGGAGTCTATTTCGACGCCAGCACGCCCCACGGGTATCGCTGTGCCGGAAAGGTGGCGGCCCACGCCATCATCGTGACCATGCACCAGCTGCAGTCGCCACAGCCGGCCATGAATCTGCGGCCTCTGGGAGCGGCAATGGGGGGAAAGAACCCTGCCCTGAATGTGCCTTCGGGCAGGCCGGGGTCGACTACGATTCCCACTCCTGCCCGCACCAAGGAGAGCCTCCAGGTAGAGCCTTAAAGCAACTCAAGCCCTGCCCACAGGCAGAAAGAAATCCTCGATCTCTCGCCATCCTTTAACCCGGCGAAAACCGGTGACGGCTGCATTATGGGGCGCGGAGAAGAGGATTCCCTGGCCTCTGAATCGTTCAAAGTGGCGGAAGGTGTCGTCAATCAGGTAGTCGGCAAGCAGGATGCTTTTGTCTCCGCAGAAAACGAATTGGGTTGGTGGGATGAAGGGGAAGTGCCGCCGTAACCACCGGTACTTGGGGCCGAAAGAATTCGGGAACTCCATGGCCGCAGTGGCGATAAAAATTTCGTAGTATTTGCTGAGCTTGGCCAGAACTTCTTGACTATCCTCGAGAACCGGCAGGTCCTCGAAAAAATCTTCACTGCGGAGGTAAGCCTCTAATCGCTCGTGCCGATCGGTAGAGACGATATCCCACAGCCATTTACCTTCCAACTGGCCTTTAGTGATGGCCTCACCGTGGTCACGGTTGTAGCGCGCAAGGTGTTCGCTCAGGGCATCTGCCAGCACCTCGTCCATGTCGACAGCAATTCGTTTCATTGCTAAATGTTAAGCCCTCGGGCCCTTGGCCGATTCCCCCGTATCACACGCGGCCAAAGGAAACCAAGTTGCTGCTGTTGTGCCGGGTCTGTCAATCCACCGCTACCCATGGCAGGGTGTAGCGCCGCGCCCTACTTTGTCATCCCGACCGGAGCGAAGCGCAGTGGAGGGACCTGCGTTTTCTTTCTGTCCATCCGATCTGACATCAACCTAAAAAAAGTCACCGCCCTCGACTTTGTCATCCCGACCGAAGCGTTAGCGTAGCGGAGGGATCTGCAGTTTCACCTTCGGGCATAGCGAAACTGCACCACCGGCGAATTCCCCACCCGGTTCTGCGTATCCATCAGCACAAACCGCAGATCCCTCCGCTACGCTAACGCTTCGGTCGGGATGACAAAGTCGAGGCGGCGCTGCACCTTGATATGGGCGGAGGCGGATGGACAGATTCAAAGGACACGCTAACCCCCGCGCTGAATCACGAGGCCTGAGTAGTGACCTGAGCGGGATCAAAATACAGCAATCGCCCGCAGCTCTCGCAATTCAGCAGCGTGCCTTCCCGCACCTGGTTCCAAAACTGCGGACGCAATTGCATTTGGCAGGAGAGGCAGCGCTGTCCCGCAGCGCGGGCCAGCGCGGTCTTGCGAGACGAAGAAGCGATACGGTCGTACTGGGAAAGCAGCCCTTGGTCCACATTTTTACGCAGCGTGGTCCGTTCGTTCTGGATCGAAGCGAGCTCTTCCTGATACCCCTGCGAGGAAATGCGAGCCCGCTCTTTTTCCTCATCCAGCAGCTTCGCCTGCTGAGCTAATGTCTTTCGTGCCTCGAAGCGTTGGCTTTCGAGCGACTCGCTCTTGATCATGCTCGTGAGTTCCTCGTCTTCAATGCGGCGAATCTCCGCCTCAACGAATCCGATCTCATGCTGCAAGGCGTGGAATTGCTCGTTGGTCTTGACGCTGCTTGACTGGTCGCGGTACTTAATCAGTTTCTGCTGCTGATCTTTGCGATCGCTTTCCAGTCTTCTGCGTCGCGCCTCTTCCACCGGCACGGCCTTGTCTGCCTGCTCCACCGCCAGCTTGAGCTGCTGAAGTTTTTCTTCGATGGCCTGCAAATGCCGGGGAACGGCAGCGCTGGTTTCTTGCAGTTGGGCCGACTTAATATCGAGCTGCTGTAAACGGATAAGCGACTGCAGTTGAACATCCATGCGTGGTCTGGAGTCTACAGCATTTTCACTTCCGATGCATACAAAGCGACCACTCCCGACCTGGCTTTTCCTCAAGACCGGGGGGAAGAAAGCCACCCTTCGCTGAACTCTACCGTACGGCGTAGAAGTGAAAGTGCTCCGGCACGCTGGCCTGTCGCCGTGCGATACACTTCAGGCTCACAGTGCCTGCTGGAGTCCTTCTTTGACACGGATTCGATTCGCCTTGGTGCTTGCGTTCTGCTGTCGCATTTCCGTCCTGGCGGCCGATACCAAACCGGTGGCGGTCGACCAGATCTATCGCCAGGAGCAAGCAACCCAGCCGCCGCAGGGCATCGCCTGGAGTCCCGACGGCACCCGGGTCAGCTATATCGCCGACAATGGCGATTTGGTAGCCGTCGAAGGTGGAACGGGGAACACGCAGGTGCTGGTCGACCACGATAGGATGCAGGCCATGAATCCGCCTGTCACTTCAGAGCATGACCTCAACAATCGCACCCGCTATAAACAAGCCAGTTACAGCTGGGTACCCGACTCGAAACACCTGCTCTTCGATTCCAATGGGCAGCTGTGGTTCTTCGATCTGGCAACCAAGACCGGCCTGCAGATAGCATCGACCGGCGCGGGGAGTGGCGATGACCCCAAGTTTTCTCCTGATGCAACCTACCTCTCCTACGTTCGTGACCACAATCTCTTTGTACGCAAATTGAAAGACAGCAACACTGCGTCGCGGCTTACGGACTCGCAGGCAAACACAATGCTTGATGGCGAGGTGGACTGGGTCTACGAGGAAGAGCTCGATGTGCGCAGTAATTATTTCTGGTCGCCAGACTCGAAGCACATAGCGTACCTGCAGACGAACGAAACCACGGTACCCGAATACCCTATCGAAGACTGGATTCCGACCCATGCCACCATCGACCGCCAGCGTTACCCGCAACCCGGTGATCCCAACCCCGTGGTGCGTGTAGGAGTGGTGGGCGCCAACGGCGGACGGACCAAGTGGATCAACCTGCCCATCGACAACGGGAGCGATTACATCCCGCGCTTTGGATGGCTCAGTGCCAAGACTCTGTGGATTGAGGCCTTGAAGCGCGATCACAAGACGATGACGCTGTATTTCGCCGATCTCTCGATGGACGAGTTAAAGCCGGTGCTTACCATGACCGACAACAAGTTCCTGGATGCCTCCTATGACTTGACCTTCTTCGCCTCAAACTTCCTGCTTACAAGTTGGCGGGATGGGCACAACCATATCTATCTTTATGCTTTCGATGGAGCGAATCCCTTGGCCGCCCAAGCCAGCCTGGTCAAGCAACTGACCGGCGGCAATTGGGAAGTCGCGGATATTGTGGGAGTGAACGAGCTGAGGCGCACGGTCTACTATCTCTCCAACGAGGGGGACCCGCGCCAGCAGCAGATCTGGGTGATCGGACTGGACGGACAGGGCAAGCGCCAGGTGAGCCGCTACGGAGAATGGCACGAGCCGATCTTCTCGCCCAACACGAATTACTTTGCCGATACGATTTCTTCCTCCACGACGGCGCCGGTGGTGGATCTGTGCCGCCACGACAGCGACTGCCAGACGATTTGGAAAGCGCCGGCGCTCGATACGGTATTAACGCCGCCGCTCGACGTCGAATGGAAGGCTGCCGATGGCGCTACCACGCTATATGGCCGATTGGTGTTGCCTGTAGGCAAGACGGAGGCGGCAAGCGTGCCTCTGATTGTGAATCCGTACGGCGGCCCGCACGCGCAGTTGGTCACCGGCAAATGGTCGGCCGAAGAGCGTCTCGTTGATCAGGCGTTGGTGCAGCGTGGTTTTGCCGTCCTGCATGTGGACAATCGTGGGATGGGCGGCAGAGGCCGTGATTTTGCCCAGGCGGCCTTTCATGACTTTGGACCGGTACAGCTGGGCGACCAGATCGCGGCGCTTGACCAAACGCTTCGAGCCTATCCCCAACTTGACCCCAAGCGGCTCGGCTGGTGGGGCTGGAGTTGGGGGGGCACCTTCACCCTCTATGCCATGACTCACAGTGACCGCTTTCGCGCCGGGGTTGCCGGGGCTCCGGTCACCGACTGGCAGAACTATGACTCCATCTACACCGAGCGCTATCTTGGATCGCCGGCATCGAACGAAGATATATATCGCGACGACTCTGTGGTGAAAAGCGCGCCTAACCTCAAGGGACGCCTGCTGCTGATTCAGGGCACGGGGGATGACAATGTACACCTTGAGAATTCGATCCAGTTCATTCAGCAACTGATCGATGCCGATCTGCCCTACGATTTGCAGCTCTATCCGCGCAAGACGCACGACGTCGACGGCGCCGCGGCCACCACTCACTTGTATGGCCGCATCCTGGAGCATTTTGAGCGCTATCTCATGACCCCGGAGCTGCCGTGATTCATCCTGCGGAAACCGGCACCACACGCGACCTGGTGCGCGGCCACACCACGCTCGGCGACCTGGACCTGACCATACTGACCGATGGGACGTATCTACTGGATGGGGGCGCCATGTTCGGTGTAGTGCCGAAACCTTTATGGGAGAAGCGCACGCCGGCCAATGAGCGAAACCAGATTCTGCTCGGAACCAACACCGTCGTTGTGCGCACCGGCAAACACACGGTAGTGATCGAGACCGGCATTGGCAACAAGCTGCCGGAGAAACAGCGCGGCATCTTCGACGCCAGGCAGCTGTTGCTCCAGAGCTTTGACGCGGCTCACATCAAACCGGAGGAGGTGGACATCGTGATCAATACCCACCTGCACTTCGATCACTGCGGATGGAATACGACGCAAAGGGAAGATGGCAGCATCGTGGCGACGTTTCCCAATGCACGCTACTTCGCGCATCGCGGAGAAGTGGAGCACGGCCATTTGCAGCTGGAGCGCGATGCCGTCAGCTATATCAGCGAAAATTACGATCCGCTCATCGCCGGCGGGCAAATGACTCTGCTTGACCTTCCTAGTGGGGGCCAGAAAGAGATTGTTCCCGGGGTGAGTGTCGAGGTTTTTCCTGGGCATACCGCGCAGATGATGGCGGTGATGTTCGATTCAGGCGGAAGGAGGGGCTGCTACATCTCTGACCTGATGCCCACCAGCGCGCACCTGGACGTGACTTGGGTGATGGGTTATGACCTCGACCCGCTCACCTGCATAGAGCAGCGCAAGCGCTTCCTAAGCCGTGCGATCCCCGAACGATGGCTGGTGCTGTTTACCCACGACCACCATCATCCGATGGGGTACGTGGAATGGGGCGCGAAGGGAAAGCCGGAATTCGTGAAACCTGAAGAGCCGACCCAGGACTGACGAAGGGCACGGCTTTGCCGGTGGCCGCCGCTCTAATGCTTTGTATCAGGGCACTTTGCAGGCTGCGGAAAAACTCATGTTTTGTATCAGGACACGGCTTTAGCCGGGCCGTACAAAGCTACGGCTATGAGGGCTTTAGCCCCTGCGCTTTTATTTTCATCGCAAGCGTAGCGTGGGGTGCACACTGCTCAGAATTGTCTTGGGGAAGTATTTCCCATGCCGGGGCATGGCAGGGGCTGAAGCCCAATTCTCTTTCGTCCTTTACGGCCCGACTAAAGTCGTGCCCTGATACAAAACCGAACACAGCATCCAATAGCCGATGGTTCGCATTCGATTGCGATTTACCCGCAGGGAGCCAGCTGGAAGAGGCTGGACGAATACAAAAAAAGAGTGGGGAACGCCGAACACCGATGGGCCCGACGGCAAGTCAAGAGAAACGCAACGTCCCTAGAACACCTGGCGGTGAAAGACTTCGTCCTTTTCCTTACAAGGCGAGCAAGCTGCCCCGATACCACAAGCCATGAGCAAGGCCGCGCCGATGGTGACGAGGATTGCCGGGCCGTACGACTCAAACTGGAAAAACCAGCGTGCGAAGGTGTGTAAATGGAGAAAATGCATCTTAGTACTCCACGCTTTATCAAACCCTACACCCAGGGGATGGTTTCCTGGATGCAAAATATTTTTCGGGGGTTGGCTGTCCCTTAGTAGAACAGACCACTTTCCCGAAAATGTACCGATGGCAAAAAGGTTAGCATCGCAGTAAAAAATCCGATATGGCCAAAACGAGCATGTGACGTGACCGGCGCGACACACAATACGTTCCCAATGGGGGATCCCCGGCTGCAGTGGCTCTTTCTGGATCTCAACTCCTATTTTGCCTCGGTGGAGCAGGAGCTGCGGCCCGAGCTACGCGACCGCCCTATGGCCGTGGTGCCGCTGTTAGCGGATACGACCTGCTGCATCGCCGCCAGCTACGAGGCTAAACGATACGGGGTACGTACCGGAACCCAGGTCGGCGAGGCCAAGCGGCTCTGCCCCGGCATCGTGCTGGTGGAAGCGCGGCATGAGTTGTACGTCGACTACCACCATCGGGTGGTAGAAGCCGTCGAATCCTGCCTTCCGGTCACTTCAGTCATGTCGATCGACGAGATGGCTTGCCGGCTTCTAGGCAGGGAGCAGCCTTTGCTGGCTGCGCTGGAGCTGGCGCGCGAGGTTAAGGCCGCGGTTCGCCGTAAAGCCGGAGCCACCCTTCGCTGCTCGGTTGGGCTGGCGACCAACCGGTACCTTTCCAAAGTGGCTTCCGATATGGAGAAACCGGACGGCCTGGTGGCCCTGACTCCCGATCTGCTGCATGATGCCCTCTCTGCGTTGACGCCGCGCGACCTGCCGGGTGTGGGCGCGCGCATGGAGAAGCGGCTGCACCAGGCCGGCATCTGCACCATGGAGCAGCTGCTGGCGCTCGATCGCGAGCAGTTGCACGCTGTTTGGGGCGGCGTAGGCGGCGAAAAGCTGTGGCACTGGCTCCGGGGGGAGGATTTTGGCGACGCTGAGCTGGAACACGCGAAGTCGATCGGCCACTCACACGTTCTGTCGCCGGAGCTGCGCACCCCGGAGGGCGCATATGCGGTGGCCAACAAGCTTCTGCACAAAGCTGCGATGCGGCTACGGAAAGCCCGGCTTTGGGCCTCGAATATGACCTTGACCATTCGTTTCGCGGTGGCCAGTTCGGCCGCCTCTTCCAAACATTCCTCCGGCATTCACCAGAAACCGTGGGCGCAAAGCACCCAGCTGCTCGAATGCCAGGATAACCAGACGCTTTTGGAGGGGTTGCAGCGTCTATGGAGCCAAAGCCCGGCCGGCTCGACCCATCAAAAGCCGTTTTTCGTGGGTGTTTCCCTGGGTAACCTGGTTCCCGACCACCTGCACACGCTCAGTCTCTTCTCCGGCCTCGAAGAAGAGGGAAAGCGAACCAGGCTCTCGAGCACCATGGATCAAGTGAATTACAAGTACGGGACCAACACCCTGTGCTTCGCCAGCATGCTGCTCGCGGGTGCGGCGGCGCCCACGCGGATCGCCTTCTCCAGCATTCCAGATCTGTTTTGAGTCTTGCTCCTTGAGTATCGTTGGCGGCAGCACCTACCGGGGCCGGTTGGCACCCTCTCCCACCGGCCTCCTGCACCTGGGCCACGCGCGCACCTTCTGGATCGCACACCAGCGCGCGCTTGCAGCCCAAGGCACGCTGATCCTGCGCGACGAGGATCTTGATCCCGAGCGCTCTCAGCCGCATTTCCGACGCGCCATGATGGAAGACCTGCGTTGGCTTGGCCTGCAATGGCAGGAGGGGCCCGACGTGGGCGGTCCCTTCGGGCCGTACACCCAAAGCCAACGGCACGACCTCTATCGCGACGCTTGGCGCCGGCTGCTGGCCGGGGGATGGCTCTACCCCTGCCGTTGTTCACGCAAGGACCTGGCGCAGGCGATGCAAGCTCCGCACGATGACGAAGGTATCTATCCCGGAACCTGCCGCCCGGCCATCATGCCGTCCTGTGGAGTCGAATCGTCCATCGGCGCCAATTGGCGCTTTCGCGTGCCCGATGGAGAAGCCGTGGTCTTCGAGGATGGGCACTTTGGTCCGCAGCGGTTCGTCGCCGGCCGCGACTTTGGCGACTTCCTGGTTTGGCGCCGGGACGATCTTGCCTCCTATCAGCTTGCCGTGGTGGTCGATGACGCGGCGATGGAGATCACCGAGGTGGTTCGCGGCGCCGACCTGCTGAAGTCCACGGCGCGCCAGATTCTTCTCGCGCGGGCGCTGGGCGTCTCCTCCCCAGCCTGGTATCACTGCGATTTGGTAGTCGATCTACAAGGCCAGAGGCTCGCCAAACGCCATGACGCGCTGAGCCTCCGCAGCCTGCGGGAGCAGGGAAAGCAACCGCAGGAGCTGTTGCTGCGGAAAAACTCATGTTTAGGGCACGGCTCCTGAATTTCTCACAGACCCCCTGGGTAAGCGAGGGCCCGGTAGTGAGATCTCAATCCGTAACGAATGATGGGTGCCCATATCTCGCTCGTTTTTCGCGAGATGTGGGATTCCACGGCTGTCCACCGGTCACTCTCTACTCGCTGTAGGTCTTCCTGTCCGGAAAATTGAGGCTATCCAACAGCGAGCCACCAGAGGCTCGCATCAAGGCAACGTCCTCCTCGCAGTTTCGTCTAAAGTATTCACACGGCTATGTTGCCCGCGCGCATTCTGCTTCTTTTCGTGCTGCTGCTGTCGAGTGTGGCCGCCAGCCTTCCAGGCTTGGCCCAGGCGGCAAATCAGCGTTTGATCCTCAAGGATGGGTCCTACCAGGTAATGACGAAGTACCAGAGGGTAGGCGACCGGGTGCGCTACTTCAGCGCCGAGCGGGGGCAATGGGAAGAGGTGCCCGCGAATCTGGTGGATTGGGCGGCAACCGAGCAATGGGCCAAAGACCATGCGCCGGGGGCGCAGGCCGCCCCGCCCCCGCCTGTCTCGCCGGCTATTCCAGAAGCGGCCGAAATAGATAAAGAAGAGCAGCATGCCCGGGCCCGCACTCCGGACGTGTCCCCTGGTTTGAGGCTGCCCGACGAGGACGGAATATGGGCGCTGGATACTTTTCGCGATTCGCCGGAGCTGGTGGCGCTTCCCCAGAATTCAGCCAGCGTGGATCGCCAGACTGGTCACAACGTGTTGCGGTCTGCGCTCAACCCCATCGGTGGTATCCAGCAGAAGGTTCAGATCCCCGGTGCGGAGTCCAAAGTCAAGCTGCACATCAACGACCCCGCGTTCTACGTCAGCATTATCGGGGTGGACGACAATGAGGCTGATTCCTCAGCGGTCACGGTGGACACACACGGAGCGGGCTCGGTTAAGGACAAGAATGCCAACAGTTCCGCCAACAGCCAGTACGCCATCGTGCGCGTGCGCAGCAATTTCAAGAAGGATTATCGCGTGGTGAGCGACGTCAAGATTGGGATGGCGGGTAAGGTGACGCAGTCGGAGGACGTAATTCCGACCACGGTTCAGACGCTACCGGGAAACCGCTGGATCAGGCTGACACCGGCGCAGCCGCTGACCATTGGCGACTACGCGCTGATGGAACTGCTGGGGCCGGGGGAAGTGAACCTCTCCGTGTGGGACTTCCGCATCGACCCCACGGGGCCGGACAACAAGAACGCCATCATGCCCCTGCAGCGGTCGGGCGGACCCTAGCTTCGGACGCGACAGTAGGTCTTGCGCGTGCCGTATGTTATTCTTAATCTGCGCTTAATTGTTTGGTCATCAGCCTTTTAGCCGTCACAAGCCAGGCTGCCCTCAATAGACCTCTTGCTTTCCGCCGGTTGGCGGGGACCAAGCCGGTCGGATACCGCCCAAGCCCTTCAGCGTAGTCGCCACGGATTTTCGCGGCGACGATAGGAAGCACGCGCTTCCCTGGCATGGTGCGGTGTACGAGCGATGCTTGGCGAGAAACGCCAAAGCCCCCTCTCTACAGCGCGACGAACCGCATACTCCGTGGTGCAGTCAACAATGTCAGTTTCAGTTTCCGCAGCCTTAAGGCCGAAGCCGACGGTGATCTTCGTGTCGGTGCACGGGTCGAGAGTAGTTGAGCGACCGGGGCGAGCCAATCGGGCTATTTATCGTATCGCCGGGCGGACGAAGCCGTGAGGCGATGAACAGCACTCCACGTCTCACAAGAGACTGGAAGCAAGGGACTTATTTTGAACGAATTTTCAGCATTACCTATTTCGGCGGCCCTCAAGCAGCGCTTGGCCAAAGCAAATTTTGTTACCCTCACACCGGTACAGGTGGGAGCGATTCCTCCGGCGCTTGAGGGCCGGGACGTATTGGCAACGGCGCAAACCGGCACCGGCAAGACACTCAGCTTCCTTATCCCAATCATCGAGCAGTTACAGAAAACGCAAGCCAAGGCGGCCGGTGCGCTGATCCTGCTGCCCACGCGCGAACTCGCGATGCAGGTACAACAGGCATGCGCCCAACTGGTCGGTCTTCCCACCGCGCTGGTAGTCGGCGGCATGGCCGAGGGTCCGCAACTGGAGAGTATCCGCCGCGGCGCGCGGCTGATCGTGGCCACGCCCGGCCGTTTGGAGGATTTTCTTGGACGCAAGCTAGTCAAGCTGAACCAGGTGGAGATTTTAGTGTTGGATGAGGTCGATCGCATGCTCGACATGGGCTTCAAACCAGCCATTCGCCGCATCGTGACGGCTATCCCGGCAGTGCATCAGACGCTTTGCTACTCGGCGACCCTCGAGGGTGCGGTACGCGAAGTGGCCGCAGACTACCTTAAGAACCCGGTACGGATTGAAATCGGTTCGGTACTCAAGCCGGCGGAAAACGTCAAACTGCAAACCTTTGAAGTCAGCGCGGATCGCAAGCTGCCGTTACTGGAGCACCTGCTCCGTTCAGAGGCTGGAAGCTTTCTGGTATTTGTCCGCACCAAGCATGGCGCGGAGCGTGTGGCCAAGAAGCTTGCTCATGCCGGTTGGAAGGCGACCAGTATTCATGGCGATCGTAGCCAGTCCCAGCGCAATGCTGCCCTGCGCAGCTTTGCCCAGGGTGGTCATCGGGTCCTGGTCGCTACCGATGTAGCTGCCCGTGGAATCGACGTAGACCATGTAGCGCACGTCGTGAACTACGATATGCCCAAAGTTGCGGAAGACTTTGTGCACCGCGTCGGCCGCACCGGCCGGGCTTCTCGCAGTGGCGTAGCCTCCACCTTTGCCTCTCCGGAAGAGAAGGGCGATCTGCGGAAGATTGAGCGCGCATTGCGCATCAACATGCAGCGTTTCCGGGTAAAGGAAGCTTTGCCGCAAGCCGTTTAACTTGAACGCAAAAAAGGGAAGCGCGGTGAACCCGCGCTTCCCTTTTCTTAACAGGCTGCGGAAAACTCATGCTTTGTATCAGGGCACGAACTTAACAGGCCGCGGAAAAACTCATGTTTTGTATCAGGGCACGACTTTAGTCGGGCCGTAAAAGCCACAGCCATGAGGGCTTTCGCCCCTGAGGTTTGTCTTTGCTGAAGGGTACAGCCTTCAGGCGTACGTAAATGCTTTGCAAGGAATTCGGCTTTACCCGCTGAGGGATGCCTTCCCCTCGAACGAGTATTTTTCCGCAGCCTGTTTAGCCCTCTACTTCTTTGGTTGGGTAGCGATGATTTTGTCCCGAATCTTGGAGTAGGTCGCCTGCGGAATAATCTTCTTGTTTACCAGGTCCGTCTTGGTTTTATACGGCCTGCCGTCGATGATCTTCTGCGAATAGACGTCGCCAATCCCTGGCAGGGCACTCAGTTCTGCCTTGCTGGCTGAATTGATATCGACCAGGCTGGACGCAGACGGCGGGGTGGTCTGCGCCATTATGGCGTGGACGCTGGATGGCCTTGCGCCCAACTGTGCCGCGGCAGCGCCGCCCACTAGACCCAGGGCCAGTAAAATCGTCAGACTCTTTTGTGACAGGCCCCTGAAATTTCTTGTCAGCATCATGGTTCTCCTTCTCTGTGTCTCTGACTTCGCGCACGCAAAACCGCACTGCGCGTTCGCGCAATGCTACACCAGACCCGGAGCCGGCTCCTACAGATGGATTGTCTTAGCAGTCTAACGGGCAGTATTTAGAAGTGGATACGGCTTCCCGATGACGCCCTTGAGCCGCAGAAAGCGGCTCTCTAGGGTTGCAAACGAAATCGCGGCCGCCGATAGTGTACCCACCGTTGCTACGGCAGCAAGCTCTAACAGATATATCTCGCCGGTTGACCTGGGAAAAAGCTCATGCGTAAGCCAAGCAAAGGCCGGGTAGAGCAACAGGTGGTAGACGTAGATTCCGTAGCTTATCCTGCCCAGCCACCCAAGGACTGGAAGACTGAAGATTCGCTCCACGATTCCCGGCTGTAAAGATAACGCAATCAGTGCTGCGAACAGTAGACTGAAGAGCGCGATGCCGATAGTGCCCAACCAGGGATCCGCAGCTTGGGTCCCTTTGGTCCGCAGGACCACCGCCGTGAGGCTGGCGGCGGACGCCACCAGCAGGGATCTTGCACCGGGAAGGACACGACCCCTCCCCAACTCCGAACCATGTAGTAACGTAGCCAAGAAGCCACCGGCGGCCATCTCACCCGCGCGCCCGCCTAAGAAGTAGATCGCCCACGCGGAGTTCAAGTGCAGGCTGAAGACGCAAATACGAAAAATCAGGGAAAGCAGGTAAATGCTTAAGCAGAGCTGCCTGACCCGGCCCCGTCGGTTCGCCAATGAAAGCAAGAAGGGCCAGACCAGATAGAACTGCTCCTCGACCGCGAGACTCCAGAAGTGACCCAGAGTGAAAAGTGGACCAAGGACCTCGAATCGAACCAGCCCAGGAATATCTTGCAAGTAGAAAAAATATGGCCAAATGGGTACGACGGAAGACCATGACCTTCGGAGTGACAGATGAACAAGCATGGCCCCCAGGAGCGCGGTGTAATACAAGGGGAAGATGCGCAGGGTACGACGGATATAGAACGTCCTCCACCAGTTGGGGCGTTGCATTGAATCCAAGAGGATCCCGGTGATTAGGAAGCCAGAAAGAACAAAGAAGAGAGAAACCCCAGCCCACCCTAGATGAATGGTCTCGCCGACGAGATGAACCGCAAAATTCGAAGAACGCGCACCACCGCCATAGTGATAAATGAACACAGATGCGGCAGCGGCACCACGAATGCCATCAAGCGCAGGGACGTGACCTGGAGCCTGTCGAACCGACTCCGGGGGTACCTGTTTAGCCGGAGCTAGCAACAAGGAAGCTCCTCAAGCGCTGATCACACATTTCCCGCTAGATTCTACCGCACTGCTGATGTGACCATTTCGCAGGTGAGAGTTAGAGTGGACTGGAGTCAAAGGGTTACATGATTTGCGTTGCCGGGCCGGCGGTGAAGCGCGGTGGAGAAATCGCCTTGCGCCGGTCGAGTTCCCCGCGCACCATGTTCAGCCCATAGATGCAAGCCTCGAAGGAACCGGAGAGGCGAGCGAAAAATGGCGCTTCCTGCGCGTACTCAAAGAGGTCGAATTGGGAAACGATGTAGTAGCTCTCTTTGCCCGCCTGGACCATTTCGAAAAAACTGTCGCGCTGTAGCTGTCCCCACCGATGGGTCGATTCTGGATACATGCCGGCGAAGAACAGGGTGTAGTCGCCGATATGTTTCCGGCGTTCCCGTTCCTCTCCAAAGGAGGACGCTGTACCGTGAACAGGATCGGCAGCAAGCAGCATCTCGCCCACCTCGCGCACAGGATTGCCCGCGGCGTCGCGGATGCGGTAGATGTTCTCCGCCCGGCAGAATTCGGTAAGCAGGTCGGCGACGTAACTGGAGATCTCCGCGTCCCGCAAACCCAGGCGCGAGTCGTAGCACTCGGACACAACTTCGTGGAAGAGCTGGCGTAAGGAATGCTCTAGCGGGATCAAAGGCCACCTCCAGGGAAGGTTGGGGTTTGTTCCTTGCTAGGCTGAGGAGCTAACTTGCTGGTACGCTCCGCAACCGCGTCTATTACTTACGTATGACACGAAGACTAAGCGATATGTTGCAGATTACAAATAGATGAATGTAGTGTTGCAGAAAATTCTTGGCACTCTCTATTGACAAGTGCGAAGAAGAACCTCTTCAGGTAACACCCATTGGTGTTACCTGAAGAGGTTCGCAAGTCTGCAAGGTGCCTGCGGAAACTGGAGGCAGAAGGTAAAGCCGTGGCTTCGGGAGCAGGCTCGGTAGCTGGCTCTGCGCAACGACTGGTTGAGATCGCCGAGGAACCCATTTCTCAGCGCTATGGGGAAACACCTCTGCGGACAGCTTTTTTCTTGAGTGCCGCGCGAACATCAGCGTTCACTATGCAGCCTTTGTTGACGCCGTTATGATGTTTTTGCAAGCACAAAGGACCTCGACCGTTTTGACGTGCTGTTTCTGCGGTGTAAACGATAACCCTCTCAAGAACCGCGATGGAATTGCCATGTCACGCCCGCACAAGATTGCAGGGAAGCCATGAAGTTTTTGAAACCGGACCTGCACTGGCTGGTTCTTTGCATCTCCGCCCTCGTATTTTTTGCGGTTGGGGAACACAGAGTTTTCCATTCTTCAAATGACTTCGTCCCCGCCTACACCGGGGCGCGGTGCATGCTCCATGGCTGCAATCCCTACGACACCTCGCAGCTGGAACAGCAATTTTCGTATGCGGGCGGGCGCGCGAATGAACTGCCGTCGTGGGATATCGACGTACCTGTCTATCCGCCGTCGACCTTCCTGGTGCTTGGTCCGCTGGCGCTGCTCCAATTCCCGGTAGCCCGTTTACTTTGGTTCCTGTTGAATAGCTGCCTGTTCGTTACCTCTGTTGTGCTCATACTCTCCATATGTCCACCGTCGCATCGGTGGCTGGCCACGATCCTGGGGTCCCTGGTTTTGGCGACGAGCGGAATTCTGCTCGTGCTGGGTCAACCCGCGGTTTGCGCCATTTCGCTAGTAGTGATCGCCAGTTATCTTTTTCTACGAGGCCGTTTGCTCCCACTGGGGAGTTTCCTGTTCATGCTCAGCCTTGCCATCAAACCCCAGATCGGTGGGCTGATCGTGCTTTATTTTTTGGCGCAGAAAACCGAATGGCGCTATGCTGCCGTGGCTCTGGCAGGCGCTCTGGCGATTCTTCTCTCCGCAGGTTTGATTCTCCATCTGCGTCCACACAGCGCCGACTGGCCTTCCACTCTTCGTGGCAACCTGACCGCAACCTTGAGCCCCGGGGGCAGCGCCGACCCCAGGCCCACAAACCAGCAATCGATCGGCGACACTAATCTACAGGCCCTTACCAGCATTTTCTTCACCGACGCACCGAGATTCAATGCTGTCGCCTACGCTGTCTTTTTGGCTCTCTTCGCAGCGCTGATCGCGGCTGTCCTACGAACGAATCCAGCCCTGGAAATACATTTTCTTTCCCTCGCCGCCTTGGCCGTACTCACGCTAACACCCGTCTATCATCGCTTTTACGATACCCGGCTGCTTCTGCTTACCATTCCTGCTGTTCTGACCGTTTACCAGAAGCGCCGCCTCCTGGGCGCTCTCATCGCGGTTCTGACTGTCCTGGCCATCATTTCCATCCAATATCGAATGCAGATATTTCTTCTGCAGCGCGCGGAATGGCAATTCGTTCTGCCCAACAAATTGCTCTTCATCCTGCTGCTGCGGCAGCAGAATCTGGAGCTGCTGATCCTCTTCTCGCTCTATCTGTTTGCCATTTTCTCTATTCGCTTTACCAGTCCTCCCCCAATCGAGTTCTGAACTCGCCTATCCAGCTGCAGTGACGGTCCATCATAGAGGACCTGCGATGCTATCAGCTAAACATGAAGGGGAGTGTTGACGGGATGGCGCAGTTGGTTGAGGTGCCCGGCAAACTCCCTATTGCCAAGACGCATAGCGAACGCCGCTTCTATCAACCCGAACTTGACGGGCTAAGGTTTTACGCTTTTCTGGGCGTGTTTGTTTGTCACACTTTGCCCGTTCACGAAACGTCCTATCGCGGGCTGCATGTGCCGTTGCCGTGGTTGTGGCCGGTGATTGTGGAGTCGGGTGGGTCAGGGGTCGACTTGTTTTTCGCGCTGAGCGCCTTTCTTATCACTTCGCTCCTGCTGCGGGAGCGTCAGGAAACAGGGAGTGTTGCGCTCCGCCTTTTCTATATAAGACGTATCCTCCGCATCTGGCCGCTGTACTTTCTCGTCGTTGCCTTGGGCATCGTGATCGCGCAGCCCAAGCAGCGCCATTTGTGGTATTACACGCAAAGTCTTCCCTGGTATTACGTTGCCGGGTACCTGTTGTTTGCCGGCAACTGGGTATACGCTGCCTTCGGAGCGGCGCAGTCGATCTGCGCCCCATTGTGGACGGTGTCGATCGAGGAGCAGTTCTACCTGATATGGCCTGTGCTGGTGAAGACACTTGAGCGCCGCGCCGTGATCGTAGTGGGAATCGCCACTTTCCTGCTTGCGACCGTAAGCCAAGTCGCCATCTTGCTGAGTGGCACGAGGGGCAATTACATCTATTTCGGCAGCGCGTCACGCTGTGACCCGTTGGCACTGGGTATCATGCTGGCGCTTTACGCGGATCGTCTGCCGAAGCTTACGGCCGGCATGCGTTTCCTCCTGGTAGCCGGGGGAGTGATCGGGTGTTTCGTCTCCTGGGCCTGGCTGGATCAGCCCAAGCTGATAGTCTTCGGGCACTTGATGATCTCGCTTTCAGCTGGCGCGATTCTGTATGGGACCCTCGGCAGCAGCAACAAGCTTGTAACAGGTGACTGGGTGGTGCGGCTGGGTAAGATCAGTTATGGGCTTTACATGCTACACACCACGGGCTTCTCATCATGCTGAGCCTGCTTCGCCCAGGTCATGGCTGGAAGCTGCTCGCAACCATGGCGCTTGGTTTTCTAATGACGGTATTGCTTGCGTTCGCGTCGTATCGCTGGATCGAATCGCCCTTCCTGCGACTGAAGACCCGTTTCGCCACCGTCCCCAGCCGGCCGATCTGATGAGATCGAGAAATTTCGATCTGAGCTAGGGTCCTGATCGCCGCAAAACGGATTGCTCCCTCGGGGGAGTATGTTTCTTGAGCTTTAGCAAATGGGACAAGGGTCAGAAAAGCACATCGACAGTTTGGACGGGCTTCGAGGCATTGCGATTCTGCTCGTCTTCCTCTATCACTATTTACCCCGCAATCTGTACAACCCTCTCTCCTGGTTGGCAAGCGTTGGATGGACCGGTGTCGACTTATTTTTCGTGCTTTCCGGATTCCTCATTACTGGGATCCTCTACGACACGCGCCATGCAACTAATTTCTTCAAGGTGTTTTATGCCCGGCGGGCGCTGCGCATCCTGCCGGCTTATTTTCTTGCCGTAGGCTTCGTATTGTTGGTCGCCGCCCTGCTTAAAACGCCCGCCAGTTGGAAGGCAGTCCCGTTCTATATCTTTGGCTCCAACCTGATGATCCCTCTCCGGGACGGAACCCCTAACTTTACTCCCTATTTAAATTGCGACCATTTCTGGTCCCTCGCTCTCGAGGAGCAGTTTTATTTCCTGTGGCCGGTGGTGGTTTTCCTTGTCCTCAGAAGAAGGATGCTGATGCAGATTTGCGGGGCGGGCATCCTTGGTGCGTTGTTGCTCAGGATCGGTTTGACCCGTCTCGGAGTTTCCCACTGGATCCTTTATACCGAGCTGCCGCTAAGGATGGATTCGTTGTTGGCTGGCGCTATGCTGGCGCTGGCGCTACGAGGACCTCGGCCCGGTTTCTGGCTCAGCCGAACCCGGATTTATTTCCTTATGGGCGGGTTTTGTCTCACGTTGGTAGTTCTCTTTATCCGGGCTGGAACTCTCTTCTTTACTTCGAGCGAGATGACCTCCTTGGGCTACTCCATGGTTGCCGGAGTGTATGTCTGTGTACTCGCGCTCGCACTAGTGCCCGGCACGGCGGCGGACCGCGCAGGCAGAATTCCAGTGCTGCGCTTTTTCGGGCGCTACAGTTACGGGCTCTACATCTGGCACCAGTTGCCGGCGCCACTCTTTTTTTCTGGCAAGCGCGGTTCACCCGCAACATTCACCCGCTGATTCTTGGGCAGATGGCCTACGCAACGGCCGTGCTCGCGCTCTCCACCGTGGTGGCAGTGTCAAGTTATCGACTGCTGGAAAGTCGATTCCTGAAGTTGAAGTCACGATTCCGGTATGCTGAACCCGAAGCAGCCCGCGCGAATCAGCCGTTGCCGAAACTGCAAATAGCTGACGACCCTGGTACGTGTAGCCGTGTGAAGCAGCCATCGTTGCTGACGTCGCATAGGAAGGAAGTCACAATCCCGTTGACGCGGGATCGTTCAGCTCTGCGGGCATCAAAGGAGAGTGGCGCCGTTAAACGGCTAGGCACTCGAAACCACGCGTTCGATCTGCTGCGGATTCTCTTCGCAACACTGGTGCTGCTCTCTCACGCGCCAGAACTCACCGACGGCAACGCATCTCGCGAGCTTCTCCACCGTTTGACGCGCACCCCTATAACCTTCGGCCGGCTGGGCGTCGACGGTTTCTTCGTACTTAGCGGCTATCTGATCGTACAGAGCTGGTTGGGCGACCCTGAGCTTTCAATTTTTTGCGCAAGCGCGTGCTCCGCATCTTCCCCGGCTACCTGGTCGCAGTCACCCTCAGCACCATAGCCGTGGGCCTTTTGGCGCCCGGGGTGACCAATTTTTTCATGCATGTGGATATGCACTTCGTGAAAAGCGTGGTTCTTTTGAGCAACCCAGCGACCCCGCCCGTCTTTCCCGGGCAGGCGTTTCCGAACGTTAACGGCGCACTGTATACGATTGGTTACGAGTTCCGATGCTACCTTCTGGTTGCGATCCTTGGACTGTGTGGTTTACTCCGGCGGCCGATCTCTGCCTGGCAGCTACGCTCCCCCTGCTTTCTTCGCTCGTTTATGCGGCGCCTTTCGAGCATATGCACTGGCCGAGGCACGTCGAAGCCCTGGCAGGTGAACCCGGAAACGCCTTCCGCTTGACCGCGATTTACATGGTCGGCGCTCTCTTCTACCTGTTTCGTAACCGCGTCGTGTTCCGGCCGCCGTTCGCCCTCAGCGCGGCCGCCGTGTTGGTCGGGTTCTTTGTCTTCGCTCCTGCTATCGCCGAATTTGCGGCTCGTGGTTTGCGGAGGCTACCTGATGTTTTATCTCGGGCAGATGCATCTTCCAGGGCTCTCGTGGATGAGCAGGTTTCCCGATATTTCCTACGGGATCTACCTGTACGGATGGCCCGTCGAGAGCCTCTGGATCTGGTTCCACAGGGGCTCGCCCTGGTTGGCCTTTTTCGTTTCAACCATCATCTGTTCTGTCCTCGGCTGGCTAAGCTGGCACTTCGTCGAGCGTCCTGCCCTTGCCCTGAAGCGAAGACCTACGGCGCCCCTGCCTGCCGCCTAAGCGCTGGACCTGTACGGGACGGGGCCCTAAATAGGATCCTCCATCCCCTCTGATGGCAGGACAGGCTCTTGGCAGACCGTGAACATCGGAGTTCACTATGCACGCTCCGTTCACACCGCTATGATTGCACTGTCGGATGAAAGATTGCGCATGTGCGCTCGCACAAGATCGCAGAGAAGCCATGAAGCCTACAAAACCAGACTTGCACCCGCTGGTTCTTTGTGTCTGGGTCCCAATAATCTACAAAGTGGAACCCGGAAAAGAGTGATGAGGATGGCGATGACTGAATCTGCGGAGACGTTGCAAGCGAGGTACTACGAACAAAGCGTCTCGTCATATGACAGCATGCATAACGCCAGCGAAGATCATGAGCACAATCTAGCCCTTCAATACATCGAGATGATTAGTAACGCCTTCGGATTGCGAACTTTCCTCGATGTAGGCGCAGGAACCGGAAGAGGTATTTGCTTTCTACGTGATCGTGGAAAAGAAGTCCGCGGCATCGAGCCTGTGGCGGCAATGATCGAGAAGGCAGAACTGAATGGTGTACCAAAGGGCCTGTTGCTGCGGGGTAGCGGGTATGAGCTGCCATTTGAGGACGGAGCGTTCGACGCAGTATTTGAATGCGGGGTTCTGCACCACGTCGCGGAGCCCGGCCGTGTTGTTGGGGAGATGGTCCGGGTGGCTAAGCGGGCGGTTTTCTATCGGACTCGAATCGCTTTGGGCAGGGTCGTCAGTTAGCGCGGCTGACTAAGATAGCTCTCTACAAGTGCGGCTTGTGGCGGGCGTCTCGATACCTTCAGACGAAAGGGAAGATGTATACCATCTCCGATGGCGACGGCCTCGCGTATTCATATAGCGTCTTTGATTCTTACGATCAACTGGCAACGAGGATGCAGCGAATCTGGTTATTACCAACGGGGGCCGAGCCATTGAATCGCAGGAGCTGGGTCCACCCCCTCCTGACTTCCACCCACGTGCTTCTATGCGCTTTCAAAGACACCCCGGGCAGGCCTAGGCCGTCGACGCGTTGAAGTGGCGACGAAGCCGTTCAGACAGCCAAACATAAGTAATGGGAAAAGCCGCCCTGCGCAATAGGCCGGCTTTTCTCCGAAGCATTTCTTTGGAGATGGGCTAGATTGGACGCACGCCGCCACATAGACGAACTACAGTCCCTTCGGGGTGTGGCCGCCTTGATCGTTGCTGTCTCTCACATCAGCTCGATCTACTCGCTTCCGCCTGTGGTGCGGATTGCGATTGATGCCGTTTGCAATGCTCACGCATCCATAGTTGTCTTCTTTGTGTTGAGTGGGTATGTCTTGACCGGTTCGCTTCTCCGGCGTGGTCTCTCGTCGTCGAGTGTAAGAGGTTTTTATGTTGGCAGGTTGTTCCGGCTGTTTCCTGCACTTTGGGTTGCGAGCGCGGTCTCAGCTTTGTTTCTTTTCTTGTACCCGGGACTGATGATCCGCCCAGCACCCAGCAATTGGTTTGTTCTTTATCTCCACCCGTTTCCGTCTGGAGACGAGGTCATATTGGCGGCCCTGGCAATCGACAAATCGCTGATTATGCCAGTCTGGACCATCTTTATCGAGCTCGTGGGTTCGGCACTCATGCCGCTCATGGTAGCCGTATCATTAGTCAAGAGCAGGCTCTATAGCTGGATCCTCTTAGGAATGGGACTGGCAGCTTATGCTCTGGCTCATGCGCCACACCGTCTCGACTCTCTTGCATACCTTTTTGACTTTGCGCTTGGAACATGGCTGGCTTCTCGAAATTGGAAATTGTTTTTCTGGCAAATCGCTGCCTATGATTTTTAGTGCCGCGTTCGCCCTGATATTTTTTCGTTTTGCGTGGTTCGCGATCCGCTACGGCCACGCCATGCCACTGTATTTTGAATATGGCGATCCCCTACCTATGTTGGTCGAGGGGATAGCAGCGTTCTTCTTGATTGGCGCACTTGCCTCAGAGCATGGGCGTGTTCGACTCCTCCGCAGCCCCTGGGCTATTTGGCTGGGCAATATTTCCTACAGTCTCTACCTGATCCACTTCCCAGTGGCGATCCTCCTCGCGAAGATTCTGAGCCGCGTATTCTCCGACGGAACAAGTGCAACAACCGCCGCTGCAGTATTGATGACGTCAGGCCTGGCGATTTCATTCAGCCTCGCGTTCCTCATTTACCGCTTCATAGAGATACCTTCGATTGCTTTCGGGAAAAGAGTCTCCAAGCGGTTCACCCTCAGCAGTGTTCACGTGAAAGTCTAATCGTTGCAGCTAGCTCGGTGAATAGTCTCACGCAGGCACTTCGGGGCCGGATTTCAAGCTTAGGCTACTCCACGGTTGCCGGAGTGATGTCGTCCTTGGTTCGAGGGTGAACCCAGCTTCGATCCTTCACCATTTTCTGCTGTGCGGGTAGAAGATAATATTCTATAGTTCAGAGTCGAGCTTTTCCCGGGCTGCCTCGCCTCATCACCAAACCAGCCGCCGTTTCTATCAACCTGATTTTAATGGGTTGAGGCTCTATGTGTTCCTGAACGTCCTCGCTTTTCCTACGTTGTCTATCGGCACGCCGTTCTATAGTTATCACGTGGGAGAAGCGTGTTTCCCGAGCGTGCCAGCTGGCGAGCCCCGCGGCAACGCAATATCTACCTAGGGAAACGATGTCTATCGCAACCGACAGATCGACCGGAATTCGATCCCGATTAATTGGATACCGCCCTCGTCCACAACCGCTGTGGAGCTCTAGCCAATCCTTTTTTTCCGATGCTGCACTATTTATTCTTGGAGTTGGAGGTGTTTACAGCCTTAACATCGTCGGCGCACTTCCCTACAGCGAAGTCTTTCTTCTGGCAATGCTCCCGGTGCTGCTCCTGGAACGTGGCAGACGAGCCTTCGACCGCCAATATCTGTTGTTTTACATCCTGGCGGGAGGCTGGTTCCTGGGCACACAAATTGCTGATCTCTACAACGGAATACCGGGTTTTAACCGGATGAAAGGAACCGCGAGGGTCGTTTTTTTAATCCTCGACTTCATGGCTCTCGCCATTCTGATCAATAACAAGAGCCGCAGGATCTTCGTCTTCGCATTGAGTCTTGCATCTCTGATGCTCTTCAGTTCATTCCAGTTCTCGGGGGAATTCCTGACTCAGTGGAAATTCGGGATGAGCCACGCTTTCGCGATGGGGGCGCTGGTGGCCTCCTCCTATTTCTATAAAAGACAAAGATATTGGATCTGCCTTGCAATCACCCTCTTCTTGGCAGTGCTGAATTTTCACTATGGCTTCCGTTCCCAGCTCGTGATCCTCGTTATCGCGGCAGTACTGATTTTGCCGATTTTCGATCCTGCAAAAACACGGGCCGGGACTGCTCCTGGCCTTCGAAGCACATTGAGAGCTCTTATTCTGCTCGCGGTATCTGGCGTAGTTGCTTATGGGGCGAATGCTGTGATCAAATATGCGGCCGAAAAGGGCGTTTTCGACGAAGCCACGAATGCCAAGTTTCAAAGCCAATCCGCAGGAGACTATGGAGTGCTTGTGGGCGGACGGCCTGAAACTCTTGTAGCCATTCAGGCCATCCGCGACAGCCCTATCATTGGCCATGGTTCCTTTCCATTCGGGCTGAAATATATGCAACTGAAACAGGATATCCAATACGAACATGGGTACAGCGAGACGGACGAACCGGAAGACACTGAATACCCTGTCATACCAACCCATTCTCATTTAACCCTGGCCTGGGTGGAGGGGGGATCCTCGGCGGCATTTGCTGGATCTATATTTTTATTCTGGTTCTCCGAGCTGTTCTGCGGCTGAGCGCGCAGCGGCCGGACTTGGCGCCCTTATATTCTTATCTTCTGGTTAATTTTCTTTGGGATATCCTTTATTCGCCTTTTGGAAGTGTGAATCGGATGCGCGCCGCGTTCTTTATCTTGCTGAGCTATTTCGTATTGAGACACCCCCCCGCGCAGACTGTGAAGGTTCGCCGTCCTAGAGCGAGGTCGATTTATAGAGGCGTGACAACTGTGCGGCCAACACCAGTAGTCACATCGTCGCCTCGGCTTGGCATCTCTCGAGGTTTGCCTTGAAAGCCAAGCCGCTTCCGGGGTTGGCCGACTTGATTCGTTTGGCACCGTCTAAACCAGGCTGCGCTGGACTGGACGTTGCTCAGAACCTGAAGGCCATTTGAAAATGGATGACGCGCAGATATATTCAAGATTGGCTCGTGTATTTAACGAAGTTTTCGATGACGAGACCATCGAGGTCACTCCGCAATTAACGGCCAAGGACGTCGATGGCTGGGACAGCCTCACGCACATTCGCCTTATTCTTTCGGTCGAGAAAGCGTTTAAAATCAGGTTTAACACTTCTGAGATCGGGAACCTGGAAAACGTGGGCGATCTCGTAGCTCTCATCAGAGCCCGTGCATGAAGGCAGATTTCGAGCGCAAATTCGCTCGCTCACCAGGAACATGAGGAGGAGGCTGGTAGAGGGGGCGACGCCCGAGTGTGCTCCCATGAGGGTGATTTCGCAGGGATTTGCGACCAGCACGGAGACTTTGGCCACATGACCCGACCGAATGCCGCGGATGCCGGTTGCGCAAAAGAAGCGAAGTTGCCGCGGCGAGATTGGATATTGTTGCCCATCCTGAGTCTCCTGACTATGTGTCTTCTTGCTGGCTCGGTCGAATTGTGCGGACATGAAATGTTTGCCAGGATCTCCACCGTAGGGGAAAACTGTTTGGTGGTAAAGGATCCGTCAGACGGTGCGCGGGGCATTCCAAATTGTGTGATTTGGGAAAAGATTGCTGAAGGGAAGCCTACGGAATATCGGTTCAACAGCAGCGGGTACCGGAACAACGCTGACTTCGGCCCGAAGTCCCCAGGTACCTACAGAATCGTGATGTTGGGAACCTCCGTCGCAGCAGGATTCCGGGTACCGCAGGGACAGACAATTGGTGCGTTGCTGCCCGCGGAACTCTCGCGGCGCACGGGGCGCAAGATCGAGGTCTACAATGAAGGCCTTCCCCAGCGTACCCCGAGGTCCATCTCGCGCATTTTCAATGAGGCGCTTGCCGCCAATCCTGACATGATTTTGTGGATTGTATCGCCCTTAGACATTTCATATCCGTCGTTGCTGGCGCGCAGGCATCAAGCCGAGCCCCTGAGTCCGCAGGCTGGAGCGTGGAACTTCATAAAGACCGCGTTTGATACAGAATCATTCAACGCGTCGATGGCCACAATCTTTGGCCACACCAGGACCGCAACATTGCTGAAGGAATTCTTATACGAGAGCCCAAGCCAGTACGTGCGGTCTTCTCTCATGGGGGCGGATTACAAGAAGGAGTTCCTGCAAACCGAATCGAGTGCGGAATGGAATACGGAACTCAAAGAGTTCGACAGCAGTGCAGCGAGCATAGCAGGACAGGCCCGAAAAGCCGGCATTCCCCTGGTGGTCGTGCTGGTGCCGGATCGCACCCAAGCTGCCTTGATTTCTATGACGGGTGCATGGCCGAAAGGTTTTGATCCTTACAAGGTTGGCAACGAAGTGGGTTCCGTCATTGTGAGCCACGGCGGAACTTACATAGACATTCTTCCTCGAGTTCCGCACCGTACCCAATCCTCAACTGGGTTATTTCGCCCTCGATGGACACCCCAACGCCTTGGGTCACGCAATGATCGCGAGATTCCTGACCAACAAGCTTGCCGATGCCGCCATTCCGGCACTGAGCGCATACCGCTAAGCCACAAGCTGAATTGCAACCAAGACCTTAATATGGATAGCGCTTCTTTTCAGTTTGTGCTTTTTGGGCTAACTGCTGCGGCCGTTTCGAACTTCAGCCGCTCGAGCGTCTGGCGGTCGATCGTACTTTTCGTGGCAAGCATTATCTTTCTTGGTCTTCTGGCGCATAGCCTGACCGTCTTTCTTCCCTTGGCAGGCTTTCTTTTGTTCGGCTACGGTTGTCTTCTTCTGCTTGAGCGAGGCTGGTCCCGGGCCCTTCCCTGGATTCTGGCCACCGTTGTCTTCATCTACGTATGGCTCAAGAAGTATACGTTTCTGCCCGAATCAATCTTCCTCCACTCGTTTTATCTTACCCTCGGCCTTTCCTATATCTTCTTCCGTATCCTTCACCTGTTGATCGAAACGGGAGGTAACCGCGACAAGCAACATATTAAGGCCGGTGCGTATCTCCTTTACGCACTCAACTTCACCACCTTCATTTCCGGACCGATCCAGCGCTAGAAGAGTTCGCGGGAGACCAATTTGCCGCCGAACCAATCCCGCTGGGATCGTGCGTCGCCGGTCTGCAATTGGAACGCATCGTTCGCGGATTCTTCAAGGTCAATGTGCTTTCCATGCTGTTCAATACGGTGCGCGTCGATGCGCTGGCGCAGATGTACCAGCCACTACCTGCTTCGCTCAAGCTCTATGCGGCCTTTCGGCTTTCCCTGATCTATCCGCTCTTTCTCTACGCAAATTTCTCTGGTTACATCGACATCGTGATTGCCTTGGCGCGACTCATGCGCGTGCGCCTACCCGAAAACTTCGACCGGCCGTTCTCAGCTTCGTCGGTGATCGATTTCTGGAACCGGTGGCACATCACCCTCTCTAACTGGCTCAAGACCTACGTCTTCAATCCGCTTCTTGTGGCCTTGATGCGGCGCATCTCGTCGGTAGCTTTACAGCCGTTTCTGGCTGTCTTCTGTTTTTTTGTGACTTTCTTCCTGATCGGTCTCTGGCATGGACGCACCTCGGAGTTCATCGTCTTTGGCGTGGTGACGGGGGGAGGCATGTCGATCAACAAGCTTTGGCAGATGGGGCTGGCGCGCGCGATGGGCCGCAAGGGTTACAGGGAACTGGCGAACCACCCCATCTACGTGGCGTTTGGGCGCGGGCTCAATTTCATCTGGTTCGCCTTTACACTCTTCTGGTTCTGGGGCGACTGGAAGCAGATCAACGCAATCTTCTCTGCGTTGCGTTCGGCCGAGTGGCTAGGGGTCTGGATGGCAGCGTGGCTGGCGGCAACGGCGGTATTGGCGCTGTGGGAATGGCTGCGCGCAGCCCTTTTGTCCATCAAGGCCTCCGGCGATCCGGTGCTCGTCAGCCGCTATGCGCGCGTGGTGTATACCTCTGTGCTTGGACTAACGGCGTTCGCGATAACGGTTTTGCTCAACCAGCCCGCTCCTCCGATCGTCTACAAAGCCTTTTGAGCGCGCCCCATTCGCTACGGATTGAGATCTCACTACCGGACCATCGCTTACCAGGGGGGTCTGTCAGAAATTCAGCCTAGGCCTGCAACAGTTCAACCAGCAGATCCACCTCGGTCATGAGCCACGCGATCTCGCGCATCCCAAACGCCACCGCAGGAACGGGACCACTCAGAAGAAAGGATCCGAGCCCGGTAAGATGCTCGATGGCCCCACGGATATCCGCCACCTGGTAACAAACATGGTAAATACCGCAGCCCTTTTTGAGGGTGCGGTCTATGGGAGAGTTAGGCCCAAGAGGGGCCACCAGTTCTACCACAGGCTCTCCGCCTCCGCGGCCCAAAAAGCAAACGGCGACATTCTGGATTGGATCGTCGAACGGGCCCGACGTCAATTCGTAGCCGAAAAGGTTTCCAAAAACTGGAATTGCTTGCTGGAGATTTCGCACAGCAACTCCAAAGTGATGAAAATCAAACTCTTTCATGCAAACCTGTAAGTTGATTGATGAAGTTGGGTACGGCGGCCGGTCTTTCCTGCGTCAGCGCATGGCTTCATGCTCGCGCCGCTCGCGCCGAACCCGGCTGGCCTGCTTGAGCACCAACGCCAAGGGCAGACCTGCGTAAGCGCGATGGTGGCAATTTCGGCAGCGAACTGGATACTGCAGCAGTAGCAGCCGCTCCACGTCTTTCATGCGGAAGCGTGACAAACGGAAACTGGATGAAGAGCATTCGGAACAAGTCACTGGAATTCACCGGCTTCCATTACCAAAGGCTAAAGCGGTTTCGGAGTAGGCGAAACCGCACTATAATCGATCCGGTCCGTGCTTGAGGCTACTCTAGCACGATTGCAAGCGTATTAAGGGTTTCTTCCGAACGGCGCAGCAGAGGAAATCCTGCACTCGGTCTCTTTAAGAGATGAGGTAAACAATGGTTTGGGATGTCTCGTTCACATGCGACATTTGCGGTAGAAAAAAACTGGAATCGAACCACTGGTGGATGCTGGTCCTGGGAGACGCTCCCTGTTTCGATGAAGGGCAACCGCGCCAGCGCTTTACGCTCTTGCCGTGGAACAAAGCGGAAAGCAGTAATCCGGAGTTCTACCACCTCTGCGGACAGGGCTGCGCCATGCAGGCAATGGAACGCTTCATGAACCACGGCAGCATCGTCGCCGAGAGCTTAATGCATGGGGCTGGTAACTAGGTCTAACTGAAGGCTAGAGCCCGGCATCTTACAGCTCGAAGAGCCCGGGTTTAGCCGCCGCGGTGGGGATGGGCCGCTCTTTGATCTGGATTTGCGCTTGCGGTTCGGGCACAGAAAGCAATCCCAGAATCTCTCGCAATTCCTTGCGCACTTTGTGCAGCCGCGCTTCCGTCCGTTGCACCGTTTGTTGTTGTTGCGGCAAGGGGAGTTCCGGCTGACCGCCGCCTCGTTTGCTGCGCGTCTCCGCTTGAATCGCCTGGCGGGCGCCGGCGATGGTGTAACCCTCGTCATACAGCAGCCGCTTCACCCGCAACGCCATCTCTACATCGCGCCGCCGATACAGCCGCTGCCCGGTGCCGCTTTTGTTCGGCTTGAGCTGGGTAAACTCACTCTCCCAAAAGCGCAGAACATAAGGCGCAACCGAGCACAGGCGCGCTACCTCGCCGATGCGAAAGTAAAGCTTATCGGGGATCTCCGTTTTCTGCGGTGCGCGTTGCTGAGGAAGGTGAGTTGCCATGCTGGTTATCAGGCGGTAGAGTTACGCGGACCCACCTTTGCTGCTCAGAAGTATAGGCCAGCTCGCGTTCCCGTCGTAGCTTTTCTTGAGCATTAATGTGGATTTTTCAGTGCAACATACCAACTCTGTTACGTCCTCAACTGAGTTCATGCCGTATCGCGATCCTTATCAGTCCACAGTAATTGCGAAATTGCCTTAAAAGGTGGCCTCCTCCGGAATGGCGGAAGAGGCCAGCGGCTCGCGTTCCCGGCTGCCTTGCGCCGCCGCACGAAGGTACTGTGCAGGCCAACTGGTGGTGTCACCCAACTCTGTGGCTGCCTGCAGCGGCCAGTATGGTTCGCGCAACAACTCTCGCGCCAGCAAGACCAAGTCTGCCTGACCGGTGCGAAGAATGTGCTCCGCCTGAGTCGCGCTGGTGATCATGCCGACGGCGCCGGTGGGAATTTGTGCCTCTCGCCGAATGCGCTCTGCAAAAGGTGTCTGGTAGCCCGGTCCAAGCGGTATCACCTGCTGCGGCGTCATCCCACCGGACGAAACGTCAATCAAATCCACTCTGTGCTCTTTCAGCACTTTGGCCAAGCCTACGGACTGCTCGATGTCCCAACCTCCCTCGGCCCAGTCCGAGGCTGAGATTCTCACCAGCAGCGGAAGTTCGGCGGGCCACACGGCGCGCACCGCGTCCACAACTTCCACCACCAGGCGGATACGATTCTCGAACGAGCCGCCATACTGATCGGTGCGCCGGTTACTTAGGGGCGAGAGAAATTCGTGCAGCAGGTAACCGTGGGCTGCGTGCAGCTCCACCAGGTCAAATCCCGCCTCCAGCGCCCGTTCGGTTGCCCGGGTGAACGCCCTGGTAATGGTTTGTATGCCGGCCATGTCCAGCGCAACCGGCTGGGCGTAGTTGTCGGCAAAACGTATCGCGCTGGGTGCCATCACATTTTTCCAGCCGCCTTCGCTTGGGGTCAGCGCTCGCTGCTCCGGCGCCCAGGGACGAGCCATACTGGCTTTGCGCCCGGCGTGGGCCAGTTGCACCCCGGCGCGTGCACCCTGCCCATGGAGAAATTCGACGATCCGCTTCAGGCCTGCGATGTGGTCGTCCTTCCACAGCCCCAGGTCCTGCGGGGTAATGCGGCCTTCCGCCAGCACCGCGGCCGCCTCGGTCATAACCAGCCCCGCTCCACCCACGGCCCGGCTTCCTAAATGCACCAGATGCCAGTCATTGCTGAATCCATCGTCGCTTGAGTATTGGCACATGGGAGAAACGAAAACGCGGTTTGGGAAATGAACGCCGGCCAGCTGAATAGGGGAGAACAAGTGCGAAGAATGTACGGACACGAATTTTCAGATGCGCGGGCAATCAGAAAGTCGCAGTTTCCCCCGGATTTCCTGTCGAGTTGGTTGGCGTTGGGGAAGTTCATGCGGCTTTCCCCCGGATTTCCTGTACGCAGCTCTAGAAACGTCTGCGTGTGCGGCTTTCTTTACGGAAAGCCGCATGAGGGTCATTGATTCCAACACGCTTCACAGGAAATCCGGGTCCTCAATGAAAGCCGCACACGCGGTCCTGTCCAGCGCAGCGTACAGGAAATCCGGGTCGCGCCGCCGCCCAAGAAGTCTCCCCCGCCCGGTGCACCTTTTTTGCGGAACACAGGGCGGTCGCCTCGCGTACAACATAGGGGAGAACAAACATGAGAGATACCGCTCTAGGACTCTCTTTGCTCGCTGTTGTACTGTCTGGCGCGGCCGGCTGCAGGGTACAGGTGGACAAGTCGAGCAACGGCGAGGGGGACAACGTAAAGATCGCCACCCCGTTTGGAGGTATCTCGGTCAACAAGGACCAGACCTCGGCGGCCGAGCTTGGTCTCCCTGCATACCCCGGGTCTGCGCTGGAGACCGCGGGAGACGGAAACCGGTCGGCCAAAGTCGATCTGGGGTTTGGTTCCTGGAAGTTGCGGGTGAAAATGGCCCACTATTCCACAGCCGACAACCGGGACCAGGTGCTCAATTTTTACCGCAAGGCCTTGAGCGAATACGGCGGAGTGATCGAGTGCGCGGGGGATAAACCGGTTGGCATGCCGGTCACCACAGGCGAAGGCCTCAGCTGCGACTCCGACCATTCCGATCATGATCACGGGTCTCTCCACAGCAACTACCATTCCGGTGATCTGGAGCTGAAAGCCGGCTCTCCCCGCCATCAGCACATTGTAGTCTTGCAAGGTACCAGCAACTCGCCAACCCACTTTAGCCTGATCGCGTTGGATCTTCCCCACGGCTTTGATAACGAGCAGCAGGGTACGAACTGAGGGGAGCGAAGATCCCCCGAACACGCGACCGATTGCGCTCCGCTCGCCCCTGAGATAGCTTCAAGAGGAATGAATCCGATCTGCCATCGATGTGGCGCGACACTCAGCGCATCCGAGCTGTTCTGTCCCAACTGCGGTTCGCCGCAACTCAAGTTTGCCCAGCAGGAAGAGGGCGAAAGCGGATTGACAAGCGGCCGGCCCCCAGGCAAGCCGCCCCGGGCACAGGGAATCTCCTGGAAGGACGCCATCCTCGCCGCGCTTATTGTCGCTGTGCCTGCTGGACTGCTGAGTGCCGTATCCGTGCTGTCCTGGGGCTGCTGTCTATGGGTGGTCGGCGGAGCGGTGCTGGCTATCGTCGTCTATCACCGGCGAGCTCCCGCATTTCTCCTGGAAACGCGCTCCGGCGTTCGCATCGGCGCCGTCGCCGGGCTCATCGCCGCATACAGCTCTGTCATCGCCACGGCGATCTGGCGCGTCTTTGCCCGCTATGTTCTGCACCAGGGCTACGCCATTGATCAGTTCTACGACTCCGTCATCCGCCAATCGACGGCGCTGGTGCAAGCCAACCCTGACGCCCAGGCGCAGTGGCGCTCCTATGTCCAGTTCCTGCTGTCCCCGGATGGCAGGGCGGCTTACACGCTGATGAACGCAGCCACTACTTCGCTGGGTATTATTCTCTTCTCCGCCATCGGGGGCGCCCTGGGTGTGCGTCTGCTCGCTCCCCGCAAGGGAACCCTGGGAAACGGATAACACCACCGTAATGGCAAAAACGCTCCAACCCTCGTATCATCCGGCCAGAGCATTTATGAGCAAAGCAAAGGTCAGTGCAATGCCGGGGCTGCGGGAGAAGACCCGCCTCATGTCGGCATCGGAAATCGAGCGCACGCTGATTCGGCTGGCGCACCAGATCATTGAGAAAAATAATGGCGGTCAGAACCTGGGGCTGGTCGGCATCAAGCGTCGCGGAGTGCCCCTGGCGGTCCGCCTAGGGCACCTGATTGCGGGTATCGAGAAGAAGCCGGTCGATACCGGAGTCCTCGACATCAACTTCTACCGCGATGACCTTTCGACGCGCGATATTCGCCCCGTCGTCGTCCCCGGGGCCATCGGCTTCGATATCGCCGGCCGCGACATCATTCTCATCGACGACGTTCTCTACACCGGCCGAACTATACGGGCGGCGCTGGACGCGCTCTTTGACCATGGCCGGCCGCACCGTGTACAGCTGCTGGTGCTGATTGACCGCGGCCATCGCGAGTTGCCGATTGAGGCCACTTTCGTGGGCCGGAACGTGCAGACCACCGACCGCGAGATCGTCGAGGTCAAGCTGCAGGAGATTGACGGCGACGAACAGGTGATCCTCGTCGAACGCACGGATTAGCCAACAGCCACCGCGGCAAAATGGCCGCAACTCAGGATGACAGCAAAAAAAGCCAGACCGGAGCCACCTCGAGTCCCCCGGATTTCCTATACGCTGTGCTGGACACGACCGCGTGTGCGGCTTTCATTAAGGAAAGCCGCATGAACCTCGCCAAAGCCAAGCAGCTTCACAGGAAATCCGGGGCCGCGCTTCCCAGCGCAGCTGTGTCCACTGCACCCGAGTGTTCGCGGTCGTTGCTTTCCGTCACCTCTCTCGCGGTGGAAGACGTCTCCGCCATCCTGCACCTGGCCACGCTGCTCGAAGCGGAACCGCCCGCGGCGCGCGCCCAGCGCCTGGCCCATCGCAGGGTCGCGCTCCTCTTTTACGAATCCAGCACCCGCACCCGAACCTCGTTCGAGCTGGCGGCCAAAGGTCTGGGTGCGGACACGGCATTGATCAGCTCTCAATCCTCTTCTATTGAAAAGGGCGAATCGCTCAAAGACACCGGCATCACCCTGCGCGCGCTGGGGGCGGAGTGCATCATCCTGCGCCATCTTTCCTCCGGAGCGCCCTACCTTCTGGCGCAGGCCACCGGGTTGCCGGTGCTGAACGCCGGGGACGGCATGCACGAGCATCCCTCCCAGGCTTTACTGGACGTGAGAACCATGCTCCTCGCCCTGGGCCGGCCCCAGGACGCGCCGGGCGCGACTCTTCTTCACGGCATCACGGTGACCATAGTCGGCGATATACTCCATTCCCGGGTGGCGCGGTCCAATGCGCTCCTGCTGCCGCGGCTGGGCGCTCGTGTTGTCCTCTGCGGACCGCCCGCGCTGCTGCCTGATGTGGCCCAGGAGTTGGGCCCCGGCATCACCATCGAGCGGGACTTCGATCGCGCCCTTGCCCAAGCGGAGATTGTGATGATGCTGCGCATCCAGAAAGAGCGGTTGACCGGCGTGCACATCGACCTCGATGAGTACATCGTCCGCTATCAGTTGCACCGGGAGCGGCTGCTTGCCAACGGGCCGCGGGCCATCGTGATGCATCCGGGACCCATGATCCGCGGGCTTGAAATTACCAGCGAGGTGGCCGACGGGCCGCAGTCGGTGATTGAGAAACAGGTGCAAAACGGCGTCGCCATTCGCATGGCGTTGATACAGCGCGCCCTGGCGCCTGACCAGCCACCCAAGTCCCTGCGGGCGGCGCCAAAGCCCATACCCAGGCGGTCTTCTACCCCATCCCGGAAAAGAGGCGGCTCTTGAGCGCGATGCTGATTCGCGGGGGCCACGTCGTCGATCCTTCCGCCGGGGTGGATGCGCGCCGCGACCTGTTGTTGAAAGACGGCCGGGTGGCTGCCATGGAGCCACCCGGCAAATTAGCCGCAGCGGCCAAGCAGGCAGATGCCGAGATCGTGGAAGCCGGAGGCATGGTTGTCGCGCCCGGGCTGGTCGATATCCACGTCCATCTGCGCGAGCCGGGACAGGGCTATAAGGAGACCATCGCCACCGGAACCGCGGCCGCGGCGGCGGGTGGATTTACCACCGTGTGCGCCATGCCCAATACGGTTCCCGTGAACGACTCGGTGGAGACCACGCGCTGGATGCAGAGTGCGGATCGCAACCCCAGTGCGCGTGTTTTTCCCATCGCGGCTGCCACCCGTGGCAGCATGGGGGAAGCGCTTACTGAATACGGCTCTCTGAAAGCCGCGGGCGCGGTTGCGGTGAGCGACGACGGCAAGCCCATTCTCGGCGAAGCGATCATGCACCAGGCGCTGGCCGCAGCGGCGCGTGCTGGGCTGCCTGTGATCCAGCACGCCGAAGACACGCGCATGACCGCGGGTTGCTCCATGAACGCCGGCGCCTTGGCTTTTCGCCTCGGCCTGCGCGGCATGCCGGTGGCCGCGGAGGCTGGTCTGGTGGAGCGCGATCTTCGCCTGCTGGCCGAGCTCAAGGGCGGTCGCGCCCACTTGCACATCGCTCATCTATCCACGGCCGCTGCGTTGGATGCGGTGCGCCGCGCGCGGCGCAATGGCCTGCATGTGACTTGCGAAGTGGCGCCGCACCACTTTGTGCTCACCGAGAGCGCGGTGGGTGAATACAACACCAACGCCAAAATGAATCCGCCCTTGCGGGCAGAAAGCGACCGCCGGGCCATGCTGGAAGGGCTGCTCGATGGTTCCATCGATTGCATCGCCACCGATCACGCTCCGCATGCGACCCACGAGAAGGAGCAGGAATTCGAGCGTGCACCCAACGGCATCACCGGGCTGGAGTCGGCGCTGGGCCTGACCCTCGAACTGCTGCATCGCAAACATAAGGTCTCGCTCAGCCGGCTGATCACGCTGCTGAGCACTCAACCGGCCAATCTACTGAACCTGCGCGGTCGCGGGAGCTTGGCTACGGGAGCTTTCGCCGATGTGGTCATCTTCGATCCTGGGGCGGAATGGATCTTCCGTGCGGCAGCGACCCGATCCAAGTCGAGCAACACTCCTTTTGACGGCTGGACGATGCTGGGCCGGGTGCGCATGACCATCAGCGAAGGCCGGGTAGTCTACCGCGCCGACTAAACAGCCTGCGGGAAAAACTCACTTTTCTGAAGGGTACGGCCTTCAGGCGTACGTAACCGCTTTCAAAAGAACCCGGCTTTTACAGGTTGCGGAAAAACTCTTCACTGGGCACGAAAGCCGTACTCAGGGGCTAAAGCCCTCATAGCTGTGGCTTTTTACGGCCCGGCTAAAGCCGTGCCCTGATACAAAACATGATGGTACGGGCTAGATAAGAGCAGCGGCTGATTGGGCAGCTCAGGGCGCTCTCACCGGGCTTTGCAGGTTGCAGAAAAACTCATGTTTTGTATCAGGACACGGCTTTAGCCGGGCCGTAAAAAGCCACAGCCATGAGGGCTTTAGCCCCTGAGGTACTGCTTTCCAATCTTTCCCCCGTAACGAAACGACGGGTGCCCCACACCCCCGGATTTCCTGTGAAGTGCGTGGCGTCGATGCACCTCATGCGGCTTTCCTCAATGAAAGCAGCACACGTGGCCGTCTCTTAGGCCGGCGTACAGGAAATCCGGGCATCTCGCTCGTTTTTCGCGAGATGTGGGATACCACGGCACTCCACCAACAGTCTCCTACCCTGACTCATTCCTCTGGAGAGAGCGACCTACCCGCAAGGCTCAGCGACGAAAGCAACACCGCCCCGGCTCCCACTCCCAGCAGCACCCCTAACAAGAAGCGAGGCAGCGGTAGATTGCCATGCCAATGAAGGGCCGCGGTAGCGACATCGAGGAGATTGAGCACTAGCGCAATCGCCAGCAATCCCCTGGCGCGAAACTTTACCACGGGCACCAGGGAAGCGAGCGCCGCCCCGCAATAAATGCCCAGGCAGCGCACGCAGACAGCAACGGGCGAACCTTCGACCACAAAACTCCGGGCTGGGTCCTGGTGGCACAGGCGAGCGAAGAAACTGCGGATGAGCAGTGCGAAAAGAGGGTGGCTGTGCGCCAGGAGCGGTGCCGCCAGAGGGGTCAGGGCCAGCCCAAGGACGGCGAGGGAAAGCTTTAGTTTCAGCAAGTTATCGCCTCCTTGATTCTTCCGGCCCGACCACCCGATTCTAATCCTAAGCGGCTGGCCGCCTTCCACCAAAGTGGTGCATCGCTCATTTCATGTTCGGGGTACCTTTACGGTTGAGAGGCGCTCCCCCGATGAATGCTTCCCTCAAACGCTGGCGAGCGATCGCCGCTTTCGCTATCCTGGGCTCCGCATTGTCAGCCGCGCTCACCGGATGCACCAGCAAGACAAGCACCGTTCCACCCGCCCAAGCCCCGCCGGCCGCGGCAGCGCCTGGTGCTCCACAAAATGTCCAATCGGCGCCCGCACCTGAGCCCGCACTCACCCTTCCCCGCGGGACCCGGTTGGAGGTCCGCTTAAATCAGACCATCGACGTCAAGCATGCGCATCCCGGCGAGCGGTTTACCGGAAGTCTGGTCGAGTCGGTAATGGGCGGCAACAGCGTCGCTGTCCCTGCTGGATCCACCGCTACGGGTGAGGTTCTCGTTGCCCATCGGCGTGGAGTCTTCAAAGGAAAGTCGGTGATGGCGCTGACGCTGACGCGATTGGACGTGAACGGCACCCAATACCGCATTGATACCAGCACTCTCTCCGAGAGCAAGAAGGGCAAAGGACGGCGCACCGCGGCCTTGATTGGTGGCGGAGCGGGTATGGGCATGTTAATTGGAGGAGTGGCTACCGGTGGTGTGGGCCTGCTGGTCGGCGGCTTGGCTGGCGGCGGAGCAGGAGCGCTGGGCGCAGCATTTACGGGAAACCGCGACCTGTCGATTCCGGCGGAATCCGTGGTCAACTTCCGCCTTCAAAATGAACTCACTCTCACCCCCGAAACCCAGGGAACCATAGCGCAAGTTCAGTAAGCGAATTGACATCTCTTGCCGGTCGAGCCATGGTGGACCCATGGCTTTGCTTCTGCTCGGCGCCTTCCTGATGGGTTGTGTTTGCGGCCTGCGCTCCATGACCGCTCCGGCTGTGGTGGCCTGGGGAACTCACCTGGGTTGGCTCCATCTCCAGGGTGGACTGCTTGCATTCTTCGCTCACAAAATCTCCCTGGTGATTTTCTCCGTGTTTGCCGTGGGCGAGCTGATCGCCGACAAGCTGCCCTTCATCCCTGGCCGCACCCAAGCCGGGCCGCTCGCGGTGCGGGTCATTTTTGGCGCGTTATGTGGGGCAGCCTTGTGTATTTCCGCCGCGACTGCCTCGCCGATGGTTGGCGGTCTGCTGGGAGGAGTGGGCGGGGTAGCCGGTGCCTTCGCCGGCTACACTTACCGCCGCCGGTTGGCAGCCATGGTCCCCGATCTGGTGCTGGCCCTGCTTGAAGATCTGGTTGCCGTCGGCGGCGGTCTCTTCCTCGTCTCTCGCTGATAAAAAGCCCCAACTCTGATTCAATGGCATCCAAGTCCTTGCTTAAACCATTTGAGGTAGTTGGACATGAGCGCTGCAATCGTAGAAAGTTTTGACGCCATCGTCATCGGTTCGGGGCAGGGCGGCAATCCGCTGGCCGGCGCACTGGCTGCAGCAGGAAAGAAGACCGCGCTGATCGAGCGCCAGGATGTGGGCGGCACTTGTATCAATCGCGGTTGCACACCCACCAAAACCATGGTGGCCAGCGCCCGTGCGGCCTACATGGCGCGCCGCGGCGCCGATTACGGTGTCCGTCTCGGCCCCGTCACCGTCGACATGGGTCGCGTGCGAGAGAGAAAGCGCGCCATCGTCCGCAGCTTTCGCGAGGGCGGTGAGAAACGGCTGGAGAAGGCGCATGTAGAGCTGATACGAGGCGAAGCTTCCTTTACAGGTCCTAAGCAAATTCGCGTCGCGCTTCACGGCGGAGGGGAGCGGCAGTTAAGCGCGGCGCAATTATTTATCAACACCGGTACCCACAGCGGCGCGCCGGCGGTTGAAGGTCTCAAGACGGTTCCCTATCTCGATAACGGAACCATCATGGAGCTCGACTATGTGCCCGAGCACCTGGTGATCCTGGGTGGGGGTTACATCGGGGTGGAGTTCAGCCAGATGTTTCGCCGCTTCGGCAGTAAAGTAACGGTGATCCAGTCTGGGTCACAGCTTCTGAAGGAAGAAGACCAGGATGTTGCTGAAGAGGTGCTCAAGATCCTGCGCCAGGACGGCATAGAAATTCTGCTCAACGCGCGCACGGAGAGAGTCGCCCGAGCCAATGGTGAAATTAGTTTAACGATCGCACTCGAAGGCAAGGCACAGACCATCGCAGCGACCGATCTGATGGTGGCAACCGGCCGGGTACCCAACACCGAGGCTCTCAAGCCTGCTGCTGCGGGGATCGAGGTCGACCAGCGAGGTTTTATCCGGTCGAACGACCGGCTTGAGACCTCGGCCCCTGGTGTTTATGTCCTAGGTGATGTGAAGGGTGGGCCTCAGTTCACCCACATTTCCTACGATGATTTTCGGATACTCAAAGCCAACCTGCTCGACGGGGGTGACCGCACGGTACGTGACCGGCCGGTTCCTTACACCGTCTTCATGGATCCGCAGCTGGGGCGGGTCGGGATGACAGAGAGCGAAGCAAAAAAGAGCGGGCGCAAAATTCGCGTAGCCAGGATGCTGATGACCTCGGTGGCGCGGGCCTTGGAAGTGGACGAAACGCGCGGTCTGATGAAGGCGATCGTCGATGCCGAAACCGAGCAGATATTAGGCGCCACGGTGTTAGGCATCGAGGGTGGCGAGGTGATGGCCGTCTTCCAGCTGGCGATGATGGGCCATTTGAAATACAGTGTGCTCCGCGACGCTGTATTTGCTCACCCCACATTAGCCGAGTCGCTCAACAACCTCTTCTTCCACTTCGACGATGGGAAATAGGAAATCAGACAACTCTTCCATAAAGAAACCGCGGGTCCCTCCACTTCGCTACGCTTCGGTCGGGATGACAATTTTGTTGTGGAACGGGCGATATGTTAAGAAGTCACGGACTAGCAAAAAAGTTGTCATCCCGACCGGAGCGAAGCGAAGTGGAGGGACCTGCGGTTTCCTTAACGGGCATCCACGTTTGGCATCGAAAAAGTGCCAGGCGAGCTTTCTACTGCTACTGTCGCAAGTCGACGACCGTCGCGCCCGCCCCGCCTTCGCCGGGGCTGGCCTCGGCGACCAACGCCACGTGCGGATGCCGCTCCAGCAGCCCCCGCAGCGCCTTACGTAGGACCCCCATACCCATGCCGTGCACGATGCGAACCCGTGGCAGGCCGGCCAGGAAGGCGCGGTCCAGATACTGCTCCACCTCGCTGGTTGCTTCCTCCACCGTGCGTCCAATGACGTTGAGCTCGGAGCGGACCGTCTCCTCGGGGTGAGCAATGGAGACCGTGACCCCGCGCCCGCGTGCTGCTTCCAGCGGGCTCGCCGGCCTGGGTTCCCGGGCGGCGATGATTTCGGCGATATCATCCCGCGCCACGCGCATTTTCATCGGGCCAATGGCTACCTCGAAGGCATTGCCGTCCACTTGCCGCTGCACCACGCCGGTCTTGCCCAGCGATTTCAGCTTCACCGTGTCTCCCACGGAGACGTGCCGCACCAGATGGGGCTGCGCGTTGCTGTCCCCCCGATCGGCTCCACTGTGCTGGGCCACTACGACGGAGTTGAATTGCTCGCTGAACTCCCGCCGCAACTTCGCCATTCGCCGCTCGGCTTCCTTTGAAAGCTTTTGCTGTGCCGCCCGGTCGTCAATCGCGCGCACCGTCTCGCGCATCTGGTAGTTGAAGTCCTTTAGTAACGATTGTAGTTGCGATTCCAGATCCCGTACCTTGGCCCGCCACTCCTTGAGCCCCTCGTTCTCCAGGCGGCTCTTCTCTCGCGCCACCTCCTGCTCGCGCCGTCGTAACTCTTCGCGTTCCCGTGCAACGGCGTCGAGCTGGGTGTGCAGCTGGTCCAGAAAGTGGGCAATATCCTGCGTCTGGGTGTTCTGTTGGGCACGGGCGTCTTCGATGATCTTGGGGTTGAGGCCCAGCCGTTGCGCGATATTGATGCCCGCCGAAGCGCCCGGGACGCCCAGCCGCAGCTCAAAGGTCGGCGTCAGTGTATGCACGTCGAAGCCTACCGAGGCATTGAGCACGCCGGGCCGTTTGGCGGCGTAGAGCTTGAGTGCTGTGTGGTGGGTGGAGATCAGGCACCAGGCGTGCTGATCGAGGAAATACCCAGCGATAGCCACCGCCAGGGCCGCTCCTTCTTCCGGGTCAGTCGCCGAGCCCAGCTCATCGACCAGCACCAGGGAGGAGGAGTCCGCCAGTCGCGAGATGCGCTGGAGGTTAGCGATGTGGGCGGAGAAGGTAGAGAGGTTCTGCTCAATCGATTGCGCGTCGCCGATGTCGGCCAGAAACGCGCTGCACAGCGGAAAAATCGCCTCTGCTGCGGGCACCGGGATCCCGGCTTGGGCCATCATGCCCAGCAAGCCGGTGGTCTTGAGCGCGACCGTCTTGCCGCCGGTATTTGGCCCGCTGATGATGAGCTGCCGCTGGTCGTTGTTCAGCGCCAGGCTCAGCGGCACCACCGTCCCTTGTTGGCTGCGCAGGCGCTTTTCAAGCAAAGGGTGGCGCGCCTGCTTCAGCTCCAGCAACGGTTCGGCGGGGTCGGCAAAGCGGGGGCGAATGCAATCAAACTCAGCTGCAAAACGTGCCCGTGCCTGTAGCCCATCGAGCTGCGCGAGTATGGCCGCTCCCTCGGCGATGGCGTGACCTTGCAGCCCTATCTCCGTGGTCATGGCCAGGAAAATACGCCTGGTCTCGGCCTGTTCGTCTTCGATCAGCCGCACCAGCTCATTGTTTTGCTCGATGGTCTCGAGCGGCTCCAGGTACACCGTCTGGCCGCTCGAACTGGCGCCATGCACCACTCCGGGAATGCGCCGCTTGTATTCCGACTTCACCGGAATCACAAAACGCTCCCCCCGTATGGTGATCAGGTCTTCCTGCGTGCTGCCGCCTTCCGAGAGACGGCGCAAGGTGCTGCGCAGGCTCTCTTCGATCACCCGTTGCTGGCGTTCAATCTCCCTCCGGATGCGGCGCAGTTCCGGCGACGCGTCGTCGCTGAGTGAGCCATCGGGATTCAGCCGCGAACGGAGAGAACGCGCCAGGTGGGCCAGCTGCGCACCGTGGGGCAACTGGCTCAACGCCTGTAATCCAGGGAGTTGAGCAGCCACCGCTTCGGGAGGGCGCTCGATCAGGGCCTGCCAGGTGGTGATGTTGTCCACCAGAAAGAGCAGGTCGCGAATCTCTTCCGGCTCGAGCAGCGCTCCCTGGATGCGGGCCCTATCGGTAAGCCGGGTGGGATCGAACAACCCGCCCAGCGCGGGGGAAACACCCTGCGCCAATAGCAGCCGCATCTCGCTCGCCAGACCGTGCTGTTGGTCGATCCAGGCAGAATCCCGTGAAGGCTTCATCGCCAGCAGCCACTCGCGCGCTACTCTGGAATGGACAAAGGTCGCCACCAGCTCCAGCAGGCGGCCCCATTCGAGCGCCTCACAGCTGCATTCATCCACCATCGCCGGCACTGGCTCTAATAGGCTCACTCGACCATGCTAGAGCATGGCCGAGGAGACCGTTTCAGGCGGGGTCCTCGCCACCCCTTAGAATCAAGAAATGGAATTCCCTGTCACCCGCCTCCGGCGTTTACGGCGCACCGAAGCGATGCGTTCGCTGGTCCGCGAAGTTCATCTCCAGCCTGGAGCGCTCATCTACCCGCTATTTATTTGCCCTGGCGAAGGCGTCCGGCGCGAAGTCAGCTCCATGCCCGGGGTCTATAACCTCTCCATCGACGAAGCCATGAAAGAAGTGGAAGTGGCGGCGCAACTCGGCTTGGCCGGGCTTCTGCTTTTCGGGCTTCCCGCAGTGAAGGACGAAGAAGGCAGCGGCGCTTGGGCCGAAGATGGCATCGTCCAGCAGGCCCTACGCGCCTTCCGGCCTGCAGCGAAGAAGCTCCTCCTGGTAGCCGATGTTTGTCTCTGTGAATACACCTCGCACGGGCACTGCGGAATAGTCAGCAAGAACGGCGATGCCTATGAGGTAGAAAACGACTCCAGCCTGAGCCTGATTGCCCGCACCGCGGTTTCACTAGCTAAGGCCGGAGCGGATATCGTGGCTCCCTCCGACATGATGGACGGCCGGGTGGGCGCCATCCGCGACCATCTGGACGATGCCGGGCTGGAGCAGATACCGATTCTCTCTTACGCCGCCAAGGTTGCCTCTGCCTTCTACGGTCCCTTTCGGGAAGCAGCCGACTCGGCGCCGCAGTTCGGCGACCGGCGCACCTACCAAATGGATGGCGCCAACTTGCGCGAAGCCATGAGGGAGATCGACCAGGATATCGCGGAAGGTGCGGACATGATCCTGATGAAGCCGGCCATGCCCTATCTGGATGTGATCCGGGCCGCGCGTGAGCGCCTCGACGTGCCCATCGGGGCATACCAGGTCTCCGGCGAATACGCCATGCTGCAGGCCGCCTTCGCCAAAGGCTGGCTGGATCGGGAGCGAGCCATCATGGAATCCCTCATTTCCATTCGCCGTGCCGGCGCGGATTTCACCGTGACTTACTTTGCCAAAGAGGCCGCGCGCCTACTGGGGTGACCTTGTAAGTTTTGTCATCTCGACTGGAGTGATCGATGGGCCGGGGGCGCAGCCACGGTGATGAAAATCGCAGCTAACCCGCGGCTCCTTCCATCCCCGGTAACCGACGCTGAGGTGAGCGCCTACCCTCCACTTTTGTCATCCCGACCGGAGCGTAGCGTAGTGGAGGGACCTGCAGTTCTTTTTCCCCCATCCACGACCCTTCATGGAAGTGCAAGTATGGGGCACTCCAGGTCATGACAGAGTTTCGGCGCCGGCCTTCCCTAATGCAGCGACAGCCGCCTGCAAGCGCAGAGCAAACGCTTGCGGCTCTTCTCCGGCGGCCATCATCAACGGAGAGCCCATCCGGACCACCACTTGACCGCGCCTCGGCCATCTCTCCCCCTTGAGCCACTTCAAACCCTCCACCAGGATGGGTTGCACCGGTACTTCCGATTCCTCCGCGAGCAAGCCGATGCCCGGCTCGAACGGCTGCAACCGTCCGTCGGCGGAACGCCGGCCTTCGGGAAAAACCAATACGTGATAGCCATGGTCCAGCGCCTCCCCGGCGTGGGCGAAGCTCTGCCGCAACCCGGCGCCGCGCGGCAGGGGAAAGACGTTGAAGAGCGCGGTGACCAGCCAGTAAGCAAGCGGGGTGAGGGCGGCGACCATGCGGTGGCGTTCCGCTTTGCCCCGGCGCCAGCCGTTCAGTACCGCGCCCGACATGGCCACCGCCACATGGTCACGATCCGCAGCGCGCAAGCCATACAGAATCACGGGAACATCGAACGCGGTGAGATGGTTGGCGATGAGCAGCGAAGGCCGGGCCAGCTTGACCGGCGGTCCAATGCGGGGGCCCAGCACCAGCCATATCAACGGACGAGCGACCAGTTCCAGAAAGCCGATACGTACCCAGCGAACCACCGGCCACCAGGGCCAGCGGGGAAAGACCACTCCCGGTCTCTGATTACGAGTGGCAGCAAGCGCCACCGCCGGGGTTTCGCTCGGAGAGCTGGGCACTGCTTCGGGAGCCACGCCCGCGGGAGCCATCTCGGGTCGATAGCGCTGCAGCAGGCCGCGCAGATCGCCCACCGTCCTCACCTGTTCCCAGACGGCGTCATCAAGCTCGATCCCAAAGCGAGTCTCGAGCGTCGACTGCAGTTGCACCATAGCGAGACTGTCCAGGTGCAGGTCCTCGATCAAGCGGTCGCTCGCCGCAATCTCCTGGTTAGCCGCTCCGAGTTGGCGCAGCACCGCCAGTAGCGGGTCGGAGGGATCCTCCACTGCCGCGCCGCCAGACGCCAGCGACTGCTGCGCCCAGCTCTGCACCACCCGGCGCAGGACCTTGCCGGTCGAGGTGCGGGGAAACTCCGGCTGCGGCCAGCGCAGCCAGTAGCGAATTTGCTGGAAGGGCGCCAGCTCGCCATTGGCAACATCCACCGCGCGCTTCAGTAGGTCGTCGCTCTGGTCTGGGTCGGCAATGAGGACAGCGGCCGGCGCCGGGCCAGCCGCCGAATCGTAGGGGACGACCAGGGAATCGCGCAGCCCAGGCTGCCGGTGCAACACCTCCTCCAGATCCTGGGGATGGATGTTCAATCCGGCGGAGGTGACGATCACGTCGCTCTTGCGACCGGCAAAGACTAGTTCGCCGGCGGCATTGCGGGTCGCCAGGTCGCCGGTGGCCAGCCAGTCTTCCGCGCGCGGCTCCGTGCGGCCATGACGCCATACCTGGGCGGCGATTGGCGCCCCTCGCACCAGGATCTCCCCATCGGCTCCGATCTTTACCTCCCTCCCGGGGAGTGGTTTGCCGATGCTGCCGCGGGCAATCTTGAAGGGGTGATTCAACGTCACCAGCGCAGTGGTCTCCGTCATCCCGTAGCCCTGGATCAGGGCAAAGCCGGCCGTGGTCCAGAAGCTCTCCAGGTCAGCCGGCAAGGCCGCGCCTCCGGACACAAAGGCCCAGAACTTAAAACCCAGGCGGCGATGCACTGCGCGGAAGCGCCACCACCGTTTCGCAACCGACTCACCCCTGGCTGCTGCCATACTCTGGGCAAGCGCGGGAAACTCGGCCTCCATGTAGGCGCGCAGCAGATCGAGCACCCGGGGTACGGCCGCCAGCACCGAGATCCGCTCCTCGCGCATAAGCGTCGCCAGCCGCGGGGCCTGCAGCCGGTCTTCGAAATGCACTTCCGCCGCCAGCAGCGGTGGCACCCACAGACCCATGAATTGGCCAAAGACGTGACTCAGGGGCAGCGTGTGCAGAATGCGCAGGGGATGAAAGAAGCGCTCGTAGCGCAGATACTTGCCGATCTCCTGCTCGAGGGGATCGAGCGAGGCCAGCACATTACCCTGGGTGTGTACGATCCCCTTAGGCTCGGCGGTCGTGCCCGAAGTAAAGATGATCTGCAGCGGCGTATCCCGCGAGAGCCCGGGCAGGGGAAGATAATCCGGGGCCGGCAGGGAAGATGAGAACCCGGCAAAGCCGAGCGTTGGGATGTCCGAATGGAGCTGCTGCAACAGCGCCAGGTCGCCCACCAGCAGCCGGGGCTCGACCTCGGCCACCACCCGCCGCGCAAACTCCAGGCTACCGGCGGCATCCAGCGGAACTGCGACGATTCCCCGCAGGATGCATCCAAAGAAAGCCGCCATCCACTCCACGGAGTTGTTGCCCCAGAGCAAAACCCGGTCTCCGGGCTTGAGACCTGCTTGGTCATAGGCGTGGGCGCAGCGCGCGCTCAGTTCGCCCAGTTGGGCGTAAGTGGAGGAAAAGCGGCGGTTCCCGCGGTGGGTGACGACCGCGATCTGTTCCCCATAACGCCGGAAGTCGGCGACGAGCGTGGCCAGGTGCGGTCGCACCCGTTCAGTGTGGCACAAGACGGCGCTCGGCAGACCGTCGCGTAAAATAAGTGTTTTGTATTGAGGGAGCTTGCTGTGGCAGAAACAATTTACGACATCGCCATCATTGGTGGCGGTCCGGGCGGATACACCGCCGCCATCCGTGCCGGGCAGTATGGGTTGAAGGTTGCCCTGATCGAGCGGGAAAAAAAGCTGGGAGGCACTTGCCTGCACGTGGGCTGCATTCCCACCAAGTCCCTGCTCTTCGACGCCGAGGTCTATGACCACCTGAAGAACGCCACCGAGCACGGCATTGAAGGCGTGGGCCAGGTCACTATCAACTGGAAGACCATTCTCGATCGCAAGAACGGGATCGTCACCAAGCATGTGAAGGGTCTCGACTTTCTCATGCGCAAGAACAAGGTCACCACCATCGAGGGCTACGGAAAGCTCACCGGCCCCGCGAAAGATGGAATACATTCCATCTCGGTCGAGACAGCCGGCGGGCAGAAAAAAGTCGTCCAGGCCAAGAATGTAGTGATTGCCACCGGCTCCGACGCCCGCATGTTGCCCGGCGTGGAATCGGACGCGAACCGCATCCTGACTAATATTGAAATCCTCGCCCTGCCCCAGATACCCAAGTCCATGGTGGTGATCGGCGCCGGCGCTGTGGGGGTCGAGTTCGGCTCCATCTTCAAGAGCTTTGGCAGTGAGATCACCATCGTCGAATACCTGCCGCGCCTGGTCCCCAACGAAGATGAGGACGTGAGCAAGGAACTGTCCCGGGTCTTTCGCAAGCGAGGCATCGACACCTACACCGGCGCCAAAGTGGACAAGGTGGAGAAGACCAACGACGGCGTGAAGGTGACCTTCACGGGCACGGATGGCAAGCAGGTGGCGAAGGAAGCGGAGACGGTGCTGGTGGCCGTCGGCCGCGCCCCCCGCACCGCTAACCTTGGCCTCGAGGCCACCAAAGTAGAGGTGGAGCGCGGCTTCATCCGGGTCGATGAGTGGATGCAGACCGGGGAACCTGGCGTCTTCGCCATCGGCGACGTGGTGGCCGGCCTGCCCCAGCTAGCCCACGTGGCCGCGATGGCGGGCATGGTAGTCGCGGCCAAGGTGGCCGGCAAACGGGCGCGGCCGGTGCGCCGGGACCGCATCCCGGCCTGCACCTACTGCGAGCCGCAAATTGGCAGCGTGGGCCTGACCGAGGCGCAAGCCAAGGCCGCGGGCCACGAGGTGAAGGTGGGCAAATTTCCCTTCTCCGCCAATTCCAAGGCTTCGATCGTCGGCTCCCACGAGGGCTTCGTGAAGGTGGTCGCGGATGCCAAACACGGAGAGTTGCTGGGCGTGCACATCATCGGGCCGCAGGCCACGGAGATGATCGCCGAAGCGGTGGTGGCGCTGGAGCTGGAAGCGACCATCGAAGAGCTGATGTTCACCATCCACGCGCACCCAACGTTGGCGGAGGCGATGCTGGATGGCTTTGGCAGCGTGGAAAACATGGCCATCAATGTTTGAGCCGGCTCTTCTCTAATCATGGTTGTATCCCTGGTCAATCTCGGTCGCCTGGATTACGCCGCGGCGCTGGCTTTGCAGCAGCAGGTGTGCGCGTTGCGCCAGCAGGAGCGTATCGGTGACGTGCTGCTGCTGGTCGAACACCCCCCGGTGCTCACCTTGGGCAGGAATGCCCAGCGCCGGCACGTTGTGGCCAGCAGCGAGTTGCTGGCCCGCCGCGGCATCTCGTTGTTTGAGACCAACCGCGGGGGCGACGTCACTTACCACGGTCCGGGCCAGCTGGTGGGTTATCCCATTCTCAATCTGCGCGGCTTTACCCCGCCGCTGGGCATTGTGGAATACCTCCGCCGCCTGGAGGAGGTGCTCATTCGCGCCTGTGCGGACTTTGGTGTGCTTACCCAGCGCACGGCCGGGCGCGCCGGCGTCTGGACCATGCCCGGGGGCGCCATCGCGGAGAAGAAGATCGCCGCTCTGGGCGTGCACGTTGCCCGCGGAGTCACCACCCATGGCTTCGCCTTGAACGTGACCACCGATCTCGACGACTTCGCCTTGATTGTGCCGTGTGGGATCAGCGACCGGGGTGTCACCAGCATCGAAGCTGAAGTAGATCTCGCGCCTTCGCTCGAGCAGGTGGCCAACTCGGTCGTCCGCCACTTTGGCCGGGTCTTCGGCCGGCAGTTGGTATGGGTCGAGACGCTCGACGATCTGGTCCCCGGTCGTGACCACACAGTAAGCGTTGGATTGCTCTAGGCAGTTTCGCAATGAATGTAGACCGAAGCAACAGGCCTCTTCGTGGTTTTCTCCCAACGAAAACCACTCGTCTCGATACCTATCAGGCCACAGCATTTGCGAAACTGCCTTAAAATAGGGAGTTCGCGTTGAAAGGGAGTCCATGCCGACCGATGTAATCATGCCCCAGATGGGCGAGTCGATTTTTGAAGGCACCATCACCAAGTGGTTAAAGAAGCTTGGTGATACGGTGCAGCGGGACGAGCCTCTTTTTGAGATTTCCACCGACAAGGTGGATGCCGAGATACCCTCTCCGGCCAGCGGAGTGCTCAGCGAAGTCAAAATCGCGGAAGGCAACACGGTCCAGATCAATACCGTCGTGGGTGTGATCGCAGACGCGGATGGTCAGGCCCCGCCGGCTCCTGCCGCTAAAGAATCGCCGAGCGCGGCTTCCTTACCGGCGCCGGCAGCCTCATCCGCTCCCGCGGCGCCGGCCGGAACAGCTGCGCCCTCTCTCACGGACGTGATCATGCCCCAGATGGGCGAGTCAATTTTTGAAGGCACCATCACCAAGTGGCTGAAGAAGCCAGGCGATGCCGTGCAACAGGACGAGCCTCTCTTCGAAATCTCGACCGACAAGGTCGATGCTGAAATTCCTTCTCCGGCAGCGGGCGTACTCGCGGAGATCAAGGTGCAGGCCGGCACCACGGTGCAAATCAACACCGTAGTCGCGGCCATCAGCGTAGGTGGGGCGGTCGGGGCTGCCGCTGCTCCGGCACCCAGCGCGCAGCCCGCTCCTGCAGCGGCTGTGCCGGCAACTACCGAAGCCGACGGCGAAACCGGCGAGACGGAGACCGGGGAACGGGTTCGTTCCTCGCCCCTGGTGCGCAAGATCGCCAAAGAAAACAACCTGGACCTGAGCAAGGTTCCTGGCACCGGCTCGGCGGGCAGAATTACCAAGGAAGACATCCTCGGCTACCTGGCTAAGGGTGGTGCAGCCGCAGCGGCCCCGGCGGCCAAACCCGCCCCGCAAGCACCGGCTCCTCCTCCGGCACCGGCATCCGCAACCGCGGCTGCCAAGCCCCCGGCGCCAGCGCCCGCTCCGGTGGTCACAGCTGGGGATGAACTGGTGCCCTTGACGCGCATGCGCGCCATCATTGCTCAGCGCATGGTCGACTCCAAGCACACCAGCGCCCATGTGCACACGGTCTTCAAGATCGACATGAGCCGCATCGTGCGTATTCGCGAGAAGGAGAAATCCAAGTACGAGCAGCGCAACGGGGTCAAGCTTACCTACATGCCGTTTATCTCGCGCGCCGTCATCGCCACGCTGCGCAAGATGCCCATCGTGAACGCTTCGATGGAGGGAGACGCCATTCGCTACCACAAGAACATCAATCTGGGCATTGCCGTCGCCCTGGATTGGGGTCTGATTGTTCCCGTCATCCGCCAGGCGGAAGACAAGAGTTTCCTGGGAATTGCCCGTGCGATCGTTGATTTGGCGGAGAGGGCCCGGGCCAAGAAGCTGAAGCCGGAAGAAGTCGCTTCTGGCACTTTTACAATTACGAATCCCGGCATCTTCGGCGAACAATTCGGGACCCCGGTCATCAACCAGCCGGAATCAGCGATTCTGGGTGTCGGTGGCCTCTTTAAAGAACCTACCGTAGTTACCGATGAGAACGGCTCTGATTCGATTGCGATCCGCAGCATCATCCGTCTCACCCTGGGCTTCGATCACCGCATCATCGACGGGGCGGACGCGGGCAGGTTTATGGCGGAGCTGAAGAAATACCTGGAAAACTGGAACGAGGACATCGGCTAAACCGACCGCGGAAAAACTCTGAACGGCGAGGCTTTGTGTGAGTGCCGGGGAAAGAAACCGCAGGTCCCTCCACTACGCTTCGCTCCGGTCGGGATGACAAATCTGTGTGGGGACCAACATCCTGGCACTCAAACCAATTTGTCATCCCGACCGGAGCGAAGCGTAGCGGAGGGACCTGCGGTTTCTTTCCCCGGCACTCACACACGCTAAAGCCCCTGGGGGCTTCGTCCACGCTAAAGCCGGCTCTTGGCTTCCATCACCCGGGCTACGGCCTCTTCGGCCGTGTCCGCGGTCGCCGACAAATGCCCCATCTTTCTGCCCGCGCGCGCGGTGTGCTTCTCATACAAGTGCAAACTGACCTCGGGAACCGCCAGTGCTCGGGCGAAATGCGGTTCGTCCTGGAGTCCGTTCTTCAGCCAAAGATCGCCCAGCAAGTTGGCGATCGCCGCCGGCCGCATAATCCTTACATCCCCCAGAGGCAGATCGCACACCGCGCGCACCGCCTGTTCGAACTGGCTAGTAACGCAGCAGCGCTGGCTGGCGTGATAACTGTTGTGCGGGCGCGGCGCCAGTTCATTGACGTACAGGCCGTCCCCGGAGGTGACAAACATCTCCACTGCCAGCAATCCCTCCAGCTTGAGCTGGCACGCCATGGTAGTGGCAATCTCCCGTGCCCGGGTCTCCAGCGTGGCGGGTGTGGAGGAGGGAAGCGCGCTCCAAACCAGGATCTGTTGTTCGTGATGGTTGGTCGCGGCCGGGTAAGTGACGACCTCACCGCTCGGATTGCGCGCCACCATCACCGAGATCTCGGATTGGAGATCAAACGCCTGCTCGGCCACGCAAGGCTGTTCCCCCAACGCCCGCCAGGCAGCGCCCACATTCTCCGTCTGCGCCCCGTCCAGCTTCACCTGGCCCCGGCCATCGTAACCGCCGCGGGCCCGCTTGAGGTAAATCCGGCCGCCCAGTTCCGCCACCGCCTGCAGCAGATCCTCTTCTGAATAAATAGCCCGGTAAGCGCCCACCGGGTAACCCTGGTCCCGCAGCCAGTTCTTCTGCTGGATCCGGTCCTGCACCATGGCCAGGATTTCCTTGCCCGGGCGCACCGGAGCATGCCGGCCCGCAGCTTCCAGCGAAGCAATGGAAATCTGCTCGATCTCCAGCGTGATCACGTCGCAGCCGCGAGCCAGATCGGCGGCCGCGCGGGCGTCGTCCCAGGAGCCCACAAAGCAGGCATCCACCACAAAACGGGCGGGGCAGGAAGGATCGGGATCCATCACCTGTACCCGGTAGCCGAGGGAACGCGCAGCCATGGCGGTCATTCGCCCCAACTGACCACCCCCCAGGATGCCGATCGTCGAGCCCTGAACGATTGCGCTCACCCTGGCAACTCCGCTTGCAGCACTTCCTGGCTGCGCGCCTGGCGCCAGGAACGCAGCCGATTGGCCAGTTCCGGGTCATGTCCGGCCAGAATGGCCACCGCCAGCAACGCAGCATTGGCGGCGCCCGGTTTGCCGATGGCCAGCGTGGCGACCGGAACCCCCTTAGGCATCTGGACAATGGAGAGCAGAGAATCGATCCCCTGCAGGCAGGTGGACGGCACCGGCACCGCCAGCACCGGCAGTATGGTCTTGGCGGCGATCATTCCCGGCAAATGCGCCGCCCCGCCGGCGGCGGCAATGATGATCTTCAATCCCCGCGACTCGGCCTGCTCGGCATACTGAAAAAGCCAGTCGGGCGTGCGATGCGCAGAAACAATCCGCGCTTCGTAGGGGATGGCGAACTCCCGCAACAGGTCAATGCAAGGAAGAAGGACTTCGTAATCGCTCTTGCTTCCCATGACCACGCCGACGGTAGGAGAGGCGTTCATGTGCTTCGATTATCCCATCCCTGTTCGCGCTACACTTTCATCTCGATGCGCGCCGTCTCGGCGAGCTCCGCCAGTTGGGCGGTGGTCAGCACGCGGATCTCGTATTGCTCCATGGTCTCCCGCGCGTAGTCGTAGCGAATGCTCCGCTCTTCATCGGGTTCGTTGTCGCCTTCAGGCCAGCCGATCGACTCGATGATCGCGGTCAACTCGAGTTCTGTTTTATCCACTCGCTTCACACCGGCCATGAGTCCCGGGGCGGCGAAGGCAAGCAACTTCGCCTCATCCACCCCGCCCTCTAGCGAGATCGCCTGGAACATCTTCATCTTGCCGTTGCTATAGCCGCAGTCGATGCGCAAGGGATCGCCCGGTCGGGTGTACTTGGCGGCGGCGATGTTTTTACGCATCAGCGTCCACACCCCGGCCGCCTCGAAATGGGTGCGCATGGTCGCGACTATCGCTCCACGGCCCCCGCGGCGCTGCTTCCGTTCCCGCCGCGGGCTATCGACATAGAGGCGCAACAGATCCTCCAGGCCGGAAACAAAGCTCTCCGCCAGATACCCCTTGGTTTCGGTAATTTGGACCCCGTTGGAAAGCGACCCTTCCAGCAGACCGAGGATGGGCTTGGGGTGGTTAGGGAGCTGAGCCCGTAACCGATGTCCGATCTCGATCTCCAGCGCTTCCAGCATCTGGGTGTCCGCGTCCGGATCGAGGCAGAGCACGCGGCCCCAGTCCCGGGTAAAGCGCAGCTCGGTCTGTTCTCCTGTCGCGGCGCGGAGCAGCACGCCAATATTGACGAACTCGTTCTTCACCGGATCGGGCACATAACGGATGAGTTGAAACTCGCATTGTTTGCGCTCCGCCATATCCTCCTCTCCTGTCTCACTTCCCCGGCGAATTCCTCTAGATCCCTTCACACCAAGCCTCCACTATCTTGCACCCACATCCCCCCCTTCAACCCCTCCCTCAACCTCTCTTCCCCCTCCCCACCCCAATTCGGAAACGGCCTCCTCGCCGATTCCCTGAACGCCACAATCAACTCCCGCACCCTCGCCCGGCGCGCCAACAACCGTTCCAGCAGTATCTCCAGGGCGCTCAGATCGCCCCCATACCATTCCGGCGGAATGATCTCCGCAATTGCCCACGCCGTCTCCGGCGCCAGGTTCTCGATGCGGCTGAGCCAGGGTTCGAAGCTCTGCCAGCCGCTGACGCCGCGGTAGACGGTGTTCTCAGCAAACACCCCGCCGAGGCTGGCATCGATAAACTTCCAGTCCCCGGCATGAAAGCAGTATCCCTGGTCGATAAACGTGGCCTGGTAGCGGCGCTCCCGCGGGCCTCTTCTGAAACACCGCTTGCCTGCCGTTGATATTGCAGGTCCATTTGTCCAGCGCCAGAATGCCCGCGAACTCGATCAGATTGCGCACCTCAAGCAGTTGCTCCTCGGGCAGATAGTCGACCACCTGTCCGGGCATCAGTCCCCCCACCCAGCGCGAGGCGAAGTGAAGCCCCGCCAGGCATGGCCGCCGGCCTCCGCTGAATTCCATATGCAGATCGGGGGTATTGCGAATCAGCCAGTCCGTCACCTCGATCACCTCCGAGTGGGGCACGGAAAGCCCGATCGCGGCCCCCAGCCGGGTGGCCAGCAGCTCATTGGCCAACACTCGCACATGTTGGGGATTGTTGCGGAATTTGACTACATAAAGATGGTTGTCCGAGGCCAGCATGAGGTGGCTCTGGGCTCCACCCCGCATGCGCCTAATCTGCTGGATCGCGATCACTGCCACGGAGATCCCCTTTGCCGGCCAGTCGCTGCAAGTAGCAGCATACTCGACCGCGCTTCTGGTAGCATCGCCACGGAGGAAGCACATGGAACAGGCTGTAACCACCCCGAATGGCTCGCGCCGCAATGAAGATATCGCCCTGGATCTGTTGAAGTTTGTCGCTGCGTCGGCGGGGCTGGGAAAGGGCACGTCGCCGGCTGCGGGCTTCGTCGCCGCCACCGGTACTAAACCCGAAGATCAGGTCAACCAGTTACTCACCCTCTACTCGAAATGCCTCGGCGCTGTCCAAGGGAAGTGACGACGGAAAAAACAGCATCCTGTGCAGCACCGCTAAATAAAACTCAATGAACCCATGCTAGATACGGACCGCAGCCTACCGCCTTCTGATCGCTGCAGAGCCATCCGTCCCCGAGCCGATGTAGCCGCCGATGAGTAGCGAACAACCTCTCAGCGTCGCCGTCTTCGGCGCCGGGGCCTTTGGCCGCAATCATCTGCGCGTCTATCGCCAGCTGGAGCAGTCCGATTTCGGGGTGCGGTTGGCCGCGGTTGCGGAAACCGACCCGGTGGCGGCCGAGATGCTGCGCCAGCAGGGGAACCTCACTGTTTTTTCCTCGCCTGAATCCTGCCTGGAGGCATGTCGCGCGGGAAAACTCCACCTGGACGCGGTCTCCATCTGCGTGCCTACGTCCGCCCATTATTCCGTGGCCACCCAGGCGCTGGACCAGGGGCTCGATGTCCTGCTGGAAAAACCCATCGCCGTGACCCTGGCCGAGGCCGATGCCCTAGTAGGGCAAGCGGCAGCCACCCGGCGGATCCTGCAGGTGGGCCTCCTGGAGCGATTTAACCCCGCGGTCGCCGCGGCTGAGTCCTTAGTAAATGGGCCGATGTTTTTCGAAGCCCACCGCCTCAGCGTCTTCCACCGCCGCGCACTGGACGTGGACGTGGTCCTGGACCTGATGATCCACGACCTGGACATCGTGCTCAGCTTTGTGCGCTCCCCGGTAAGCCAGCTGCATGCCGTGGGCCTGAGGATTTTGTCGCCCAAGGTCGACATCGCGAACGTTCGCCTGGAATTTGCTTCCGGCTGCGTCGCCAACTTCACCGCCAGCCGCGTGAGCACGGAAACGGTGCGCAAGCTGCGCTTCTTCCAGCCTCACCAATACCTGTCGATCGATTACGCCCGTCAGGATTTGCTGATTATCAACGTGGCTGCGGGCGAGAACGGGGAGCAAAACCTGGCTGCCAGTAAGCCGCCGGTCCAGGGTGGGGAACCGCTGTTGCTCGAGATCCAGGCGTTTCTGGATTCGGTTCGGACCCGCAGGCCGCCGCGGGTGACCCCACAGCAGGCGCGCGATTCGCTGGCGTTGGCGCTCGATATCAACCGCGAGATCCAGGCCCACGCGATCCGAGCCGGCCTGCTCTAACAGCTAAGGTATCTTCTCCACTTTGTAGCCTTTGGGCACGGTTTGTTCGAACTGCTTGTCGGGCAAATCCACATTGACGATGACCTTCTCCACCGTAACGGTGATCTGGTATTCGTCCAGCGGCCGGTCGATGGTGATGGTGCTGGGAAAGGACACACCGTTGAAATCGTGGTAAGGCCCGTAGCTCACCTTGGTTTCCGGAGCGCCCTCGCTGTTATAAACATCCTGTCCGGTAGGCATCAGATCAATCCGGCTGAAATGGATCACCCGCGACGCCTTGTCTACCTGGGGTAGCCCCGAGGCAGGACTTCCCCGGCCGGGGTTGAGCACGGTCAGGTCATAGAGCGGCGTCTCAATGAGCTGTTTCGTCCGGGGTTCCAACGTGCTCGTGCTGGAAGTGGTCAAGGTGACGATGCGGTCGGCAGCGATCCCGCGAATCACGATGGAATCGAGAAAGACCTGAGGGCGCAAATTCTCCAGGGGATTGGCCACCTTGGTGGTCACCGAAGTGCTTCCTTGAACCGCCCTGCTCTTGGGCGGAATGGTCAGCGTGAAGGTGGTACCGTCACTGGTCAGATCGAACGCCGTGGTTCGAATGACCGGCACCTGTCCGATCACCCGCAACATCTCGGCCTTGCGAAAGATAATAAATCCGTGGATGGAGGTGTAATCCGTCTGCTTGCCGGTATGGGCGCCGCCCACCGAGGCGGCAAAATCCACCGTCGCAGTCAGCGAATTCACCTCGTCGTAGCGGCGATTGACGTCCTCCACCAAGTGCACTGCGTCGGCATTTAGGACGGTTCCGGCCAACTTCGGCTTCTGCAGGCTGCGGGTGTGGCTCAGGCACCCGGTCAAGACCGGTACCAGCAGCGCCAAAAGCTTCAACCAGTCTCTCCGCATTCATTCAACTCAGGAAATGCGAGTATAGAGCAATCGCAAAGTCAGGGCTTGGGGGCCAGCCGGGTGCCGCAGTCTCTTCAATGGGCCCCCTGCGCATCTTTGAGGCCCTGCCGGTACGCGCTTACATTGCGCTCGTGCTCTTCGAGCGTGGTGGCAAACCGGGAGTGGCCGGAGCCGCTCGCATCCGCCACAAAATAGAGGAACTTGCTGTCTTTAGGATGCATCGCCGCCTGCAAGGACGCGATTCCCGGGCTACAGATCGGCCCCGGCGGCAGCCCGGAATGGCGGTAGGTGTTGTAGGCCGAGTCGCGCTTCAGGTCGGACTGGTAGATTGTCCCCCGGTATTGGTTCTCCAGCAGTGCCGCGTAGATCACCGTAGGGTCGGTCATCAGCGGCATGTCTTTGGCCAGGCGATTTTCAAGCACGCTTGCCACCAGTGGCCGATCTTCCGCCACCGGGGTCTCCTTCTCCACCAGCGATGCCAGGGTCACGATCCGGTGATCGTCGCCCGCCAGGCCGATCGAGGCGCTGCTCTGGCGGAAGCGCCTGACCATTGCGGCCAGCAATTGGCTGGGGGGCTGGTGCCGCTGGAAGCGGTAGGTATCCGGGAATAGATAGCCTTCAAGGTTCTTCGCCCCCGGGTCGAGATCGGCAATCAGAGCTACGTCCTGCTTGGCTGCGGCCAGAAAGCTCTCTTTCGATCCCAGTTGCGCATCCTGAACCGCTTGGGCAATGTCGAAAAGGTTGAAGCCCTCGGGAATGGTCACCGTGCGGGTGTAAACATCGCCGCGCACCAGGCGGTTGTAAACCGCCTCGAGCGTTGCCGGCTGATCGAAACGGTATTCTCCCGCCTTCAGCGTGCCCCCGCGCAGCACATGCCAAAGATCGAAGACGTAGCGGCTGCGAATAATTCTGTGCTCCTCGAGCAACGCCGCGATGGTCCGGGAACCCATCCCCGGAACCACTTCGACAAATGTTTCCACCGGCGGCCCGGCGGGCAGAACGAGTTCGCGGGTGCCGAGCGAGACTGCAAGCAGGGTCACGAGCAGAAAAAAGACAACCAGAAAACGTCGCACAGGCGGACCTTGGTGGATTGGATTCTCCTTGAGGATTGTATGATGCGATTCCTGTGCTACTTCTGGCGGTAACCTGTGCGCAGGGGGAAGTGGTGGATCGAGGGCACAAAATCGAGCAACCGCAGGAAGAGGTACCCATCGAGAACCGTTTGCAGGGCCGCGTTTTAGGTCTGGATGTCGGCGACCGCCGTATCGGCGTGGCGGTCTCCGACGAACTGGGCCTCACTGCGCAGCCCGTGCTCACCCTGGTGCGCAAAAACCGGCGCCAGGACCTCGGCTCCCTGGCCCGGCTGGTGCGCAAGTATGGCTGTGCCCAGGTGGTGGTGGGCAACCCGCTGTACATGTCGGGCGACGTCAGCCCCCAGGCCCTCAAGGCGCAGGCCGTAGCCCAGGCCTTGCAGCTCGAGACCGGCGCCACAGTTACGCTCTGGGACGAACGGCTCTCGACCACCGAGGCGCATCGTCACCTGGACGCTGCCGGTCGCCTGCCGGGAGATCGCCGTGCGGTCATCGATCAGGTAGCCGCGGTGCTCATTCTGCAGAGCTTCCTGGACTCCCGTCGATCATGACTGAGGTCTGGAAAAGTCTTCCGTGGGCCGTGCGCGAGCAAGAACCGTGGTCCTAGTCCGTCGTATAATCGTGTTTTGCAGCCGGTTGGTCGTACCTCCTCTGGGCCTGGGATCATTAGCCAAATGCCTGAACACATAAAGAAAAAGCTGGAAGAACAAATCCGCGAGCTGGAGCACGAGCTCACCCACGACCTGCCCATCGAGATCAAGAAGGCAGCTTCGCTGGGGGACCTGAGCGAGAACGCCGAGTATCACATGGCGAAGCAGCGCCAGGTCTTCGTCAACGCACGGCTGGGGCAGCTCAAGAAGCGCATGGCGGAACTCTCCCTGGTCAACCTGACCAATATTCCCAAGGACAGGATTGCGTTCGGCTCCACGGTCGTGGTCTTCGACACCACCAAAAACGAAGAGATCACCTACAAACTGGTCACCAGCGAAGAATCCGATGTGAACCACGGCCTGATCTCAACTACTTCTCCGATTGGCCGGGGACTGGTGGGCAAACAGGTCGGCGACATTGCGGCCATTGTGACTCCGAACGGCAAGCGCGAGCTGGAGATTCTCAAGCTGACGACCATTCACGACGAGGCGCCATGACTTGGACTAGCGCCTTCGGCAGAGGCTGCGGCGTCCTGCTGCAGTACATCGTCGATGGGTTGGCGCTCACCCGCATCTCGCCCAATGTGCTCACCTTCCTGGGCCTGTTGATCAACACCGTGGCGGCGATTCTCTTCGGTTTGGCCAACGAGCACAATTACGTCCGCATGTTCCTCTACGCTGGGCTGGTCATCATCGGGGCCGGTATCTTCGACATGGTAGACGGGCGGGTGGCACGCCAGACGGACCAGGTCACCGTCTTCGGGGCGTTCTTCGATTCTGTGATCGATCGCTACAGTGACGTGGTTTTGTTCTTCGGCCTGCTCGTCTTTTACGCTCGCGGCAATCGATTTTTCTATGTCGTTCTGACCGCCTTTGTCATGGTCACGTCGCTTATGGTCAGCTACACCCGGGCCCGCGCCGAAGCGCTCATCGGCTCCTGCAAGGTGGGCTTCATGGAGCGGCCGGAACGTGTGGTTCTGATCATTCTGGGGGCGCTCTTCAACCGCTGGGGGGTGATGGCCCCGGTCCTCTGGGTGCTGGCTGTGTTGTCCACGGTTACCGTCATCCACCGTATCAGCTATACCTATCAACGAACTAAGACGTCCCCTGCCAAGGTCAGCAGCCAAGCCCAAAGTGCCGCCACAGCGGCGCGCAGCAGCAGCCCCGACCTTGGTCCAGACCTTCGTCCCGCTCCCCGCGCCTGATGATGAGGACCCCAGCCCCCTACCCCGGGCGTCCCGTGCTGCTAGTCCACGGCGGTGCATGGGACATTCCCGATGATCAACTCGAAGCGCATCGCCGCGGCGTCACCCGCGCCGCCAAGGCGGGCTACGCCCTGCTGAAGGAGGGAGGCTCCTCGCTGGATGCGGTTGAGGCTGCGATCACCCTGCTCGAGGACGACGAGACCTTCGATGCCGGCCGGGGCAGTTTTCTCACCCGGGATGGGCGGGTACAGCTCGATGCGCTGTTGATGGACGGCGCTACGCTACGCGTCGGTGCAGTGGCTTGCGTGGAACGGTTAAGGAACCCGATCCAGGCGGCGCGCCTGGTGTTGGAACGGAGCCCGCACGTCTATTTTGCCGGCCGGGGTGCAGAAGAGTTTGCCCGTGAGCATGGCATCCAGCTGATCGAGAACGAGGAGCTGGTGGTGGACCGCGAACGCCTGCGTCTTGCCGAGGCCCAGGCGCGGGAGCGGGCCGGCATTCCAGACCTGACCTTCGCCGGTACGCAACCCCCGGCGGACTCGCATGACACCGTGGGCGCAGTCGCGCTCGACGCCGCCGGAAATCTGGCCGCCGCCACTTCCACCGGGGGCACGCTCAACAAGGCGCCCGGCCGGGTGGGCGACTCGTCCCTCATCGGTTGCGGAGGCTATGCTGACAATCGCAGTGCGGCCGCGTCGCTTACCGGCTGGGGCGAACCCATCATGAAGCTGGTGCTGGGCAAGTGGGCTGTCGACCGGGTGCCGCAGCTGGGGCCGGAACAGTCCGCCCAGGATGCCATCGCCTATCTATACGCGCGTCTCCAGGGCCACGGCGGCATGATCCTGCTCGGCCCGGATGGCCGCTTCGGAATCGCCCACAATACACCGCGCATGGCCTGGGCTGTTTGCGACCGCAAGGGTGTCCGCGGGGGCACCAGCCTGAGCGAACTTTAGCTGACTCGAGTAGAGAATGTTTCCATGACGCCCAAGCTCATCCTCGCTTCCGCCTCGCCGCGACGGCGCGAGCTGCTGGCCCAGGCGGGCTATCGTTTTGAGGTCCAGCCATCCTCTGTGCCCGAATCGCGCCGGCCGGGAGAGGACGCCATCCGCTTCGCCACCAGGCTCGCCCGGGAGAAGGCCGAGGAGGTCTTTGCCCGGCGCCAAGGTGCCGGAGTGGCAGAAACAGCGACGGTCTTGGGCGCTGATACGGTGGTTGTCTGCGACGGGGAGGTGTTGGGCAAGCCGTCTGACGCCGCGGATGCCGAGCGCATGCTTCTTCTGCTCTCCGGGCGCACCCACCACGTGGTCACCGGGGTGGCAGTAGTCTGGGGATCGAGTGCGCCGCCGGCGGTCGAGATCGCCGCGGAGCTGACCCAGGTCACCGTGCAGACGCTCTCGCCTGAGGAAGTCTCTCGTTATGTAGCCAGTGGTGAGCCCATGGATAAGGCGGGCGCTTATGCCATCCAGGGATATGCGGGACGGTGGATTCCAAGAATCAGCGGCTGCTATTTCAACGTTGTTGGGCTGCCTTTAGCTCTGGTCGCCAGCCTGCTGGAAGGAGCCGAGCTGCGCATGGCGAATCAGCTCAGCCCAGCAAAAGATTTGTCCCTTCGCTGACTGGAACAGATAGATCCAAATCTGCGAGTCAACGCTCTGATGCTTTGCATCAGGGCCCGACTGAACAGCTGCGAAAAAACTCGCTGTTGCGTAGACGCGGACTCTAGTTGAGCTGTGCCAGCCCCGGACTTTCAGTCCGGGGGAGCGGGTTTTAAAACCCGCAAGAACGCTCTATCTTGCCAAGACCGGGCTTTAGCCCTGGTGAAAAGGCTATGAGTTGCCCATCGGCCCCTGCGCTTATTTCTGCTACGCTCTGATGCTTTGTATCAAGGCCCGACTTTACAGGCTGCGGAAAACCCGCTGATGGGTAGATCCGGACTCTCGTCGATCCGTGCCAGCCCCGGACTTCAGTCCGGGGGAGCGGGTTTTAAAACCCGCGAGAACGCTTTATCTTGCCATGACCGGGCTTTAGCCCTGGTGGGAACGCCCCAAACTGCAATCAGCCCCAGTGCTTATTTCTAGCCACGCTCTGACGTTTTGTATCAGGGCCCGACTTTAGTCGGGCCGCAAGCGGTTGGGATGATGAGGGCTTTAGCCCCTGAGGGAATTCTTCCCCTTGGGGCGCAGCAACTCTGTAGAGCAGAGAACGAAGATAGTGAGTAGGGTGAGATCAACAGCAACTAACATTTTGTGACTCCTTTCGGCCCTACTTCAGGGAAAGGCCGCCAATCATCGCTGTAAGTAGTGCTGTTCTGGGAACGAGCGTATCAAGCAAAATAGATTCCTTCTCGGCATGTGCGCCTTCTCCCACTGCTCCCATTCCATCCAACGTCGGAATACCCAGGGCCGAGGTAAAATTCCCGTCCGAACCTCCGCCTGTTGCTGCTTCCTGTAGTTGGAAACCCAGTCCCGCAGCCATTGTTGCTGCGCGGCGAAAAAGCGCGACCGTACCCGGCGTTCGTTCCATCGGCGGCCGGTTCAGGCCCCCCGTAACCTCCAGCGTGCATCGGCGGTCCACCGCGCGCAGCGAGTGGAAGCGGCGGTCCATACGGGGCCCGTCGACCGCCTTGGCAATCCGGACGTCGAACTCTGCCCAAGCTTCGGCTGCCACCACATTCGATCGCGTGCCGCCGCCGATCACCCCCGCATTGACGGTGATGCCCCGGGCCGGCTCGGTGAAGGCGCTGGCGCGCTCGATCTGGCGCCCAAGTTCCAGCACCGCACTGTGTCCCTGGCTGAAGTCCACACCACTGTGTGCGGCAATGCCGTGTACCTGCAAGCGGTAATGGCCTACTCCCTTTCGGGCTGTCTTGTAGGCCCCGGCCAAGCCTTGGGCGGGTTCGAGAACAAACACCGCATCGCATTTCCTGGCCAGTGACTCGGTCAGAGTTCGCGAAAATTCGCTGCCCGTCTCCTCGTCGCTATTGAGCAGCAAGATGACCGGCCTGGCCAATTCTGCTTCGGCCAACAACCGCAGCGCGGTAACCGCCATTACCACGCCGGCTTTCATGTCCAGTACACCTGGACCCCAGGCCCGGCCCCCGCGCACCCGGAAGGGCATCTTTTTGAGCGTGCCCAGCGGCCAGACGGTGTCCAGGTGGCCGAGCAGCAGCAGAGGCGTCCCCCGCACCGGCCCAAAGCGGCCCACCAACAAGTCCCCGGCTGTCTTCTGCCGGCTGCGTTTGCTCTTGCCCCCGGCGGACTGGATCCACTTCTCCAGCAAGGCTACGCAGCGGTTGACCGCCGCCCGGTCCTCGGTGGGGGATTCGACGCCGACCAGCTCGGCGATCATTTCCAGCATCTCTGAACGTCGCTTGGCCACGGCGAGCGTCAGTTCATGGTAGGTTTGCATGCGCTCTTTTCTTTCCTCAAATAGCACAGTCGTTGTACGCCCCCTGCCCCGATCAGTTTGTGGCGTTTTTGACACGGTAAACCTTTTTTCATCCTATGTAGTCTATGACTTTGCGACAGTTTGCAAGATCAGGAATACCCATTGGTCGAATTAGATCATTTAGAAAAGACCATCGCGTCGGTGATCGAATTCGCAGGAATCGGTCTCCACAGCGGGGCGCCGGTGAACATGCGATTATTGCCCGCGCCTGCTGGTTCCGGCGTAGTCTTTCGCCGCACCGACCTGGATAACTACGAGATTCCGGCGACGGGTAGAAATGTCGCCAAGGTGAGCTACGCCACCAGCATCATGCGTCAGGGAGTGCTCATCTCTACCACCGAGCATCTTCTTTCCGCGCTGATCGGCGTGGGCGTCGACAACGTCATCATCGAGCTGGACAATCTGGAGTTGCCGATCCTCGACGGCAGCGCCCTCCCCTACGTGGAAGCGTTTGCCCAGGTAGGCATTCGGAGCCAACGGCGCCGGCGCCAGTATCTGCGGATATTGAAGAGTGTCGAAGTCCGCGAGAACGGCAAGTTCATCGCCGTCTATCCCGGCGACGGTTACAGCATCACCTACGACATCCATTTCCCCCACCCCATCGGCCGCGAGGCGTTCACCGTCGACTTGGCCGACGGATCGTACGGCGCCGAGATTGCCGCCGCCCGTACCTTCGGATTTCGCGAAGATGAAAAGATGCTGCGGGACATGGGTCTGATCCGGGGCGCCTCGGAAGAGAACGCGATTATTCTCTGCGGAGGCGCGGTGCAAAATGGACCGCTGCGTTTTGACGACGAGTTCGTCCGCCATAAAGTGCTCGACCTGATCGGTGATCTGGCTTTGGTCGGGCATCGCATCCTCGGGCGGGTGGTGGCCCAGCGGGCCGGGCACGCCATGCACACCGCCCTGGTCTCCCGTCTGTTGCGCGATCGATCTGCCTGGGAGCTGGTCCAATTTCCCGCCCCGCGGCGCACCGTGGTCGCAGTGCCCGCAGCCGGTCTAGTCCCCGCCTAAGAATCTCGATTCTTAATATTCCGCCAGGATCGTAGGAGCCGTCACTGGAGCGATCTCCGCTTCGCGGGATGCGCGCACCCGCTCACCCAGGGCGTACTTCAGCTCCGCAATGCCCGCCCCGCTCACCGCGGAGATGGCAAAGAAGGGTAGCTTGCGCCGCTTGGCCATGGCGCGCAGCTTCTTGAGTTTCTCCGGGTTGGCCACGTCGGCTTTGGAGGCCACAACCAGCATCGGTTTTTCGTCCAGGCCATGGCCGAAGCTCTTCAGTTCGTCCATGATGACGCGGAAATCTTCCACCGGGTCGGGGCGGCCGCTGGCATCCGAAACATCCACCAGGTGTACCAGCACGCGGGTGCGCTCGATGTGGCGCAGGAACTGCATTCCCAGTCCGGCCCCCAGGTGGGCGCCCTCGATGAGACCAGGGATGTCGGCCACCACGAAGCTGTCTTCATGCGGCGGGTCTCCCACCGAAACCACTCCCAGGTTCGGTTCCAGGGTGGTGAAGGGATAGTCGGCAATTTTGGGCTTGGCGGCGGAGATCCTGGAGATCAAGGTCGACTTGCCGGCGTTGGGATATCCCACCAGCCCGACGTCTGCCAGCAGCTTCAACTCCAGCCGGTAGGCGCGTTCTTCCCCCTCGCGTCCAGCTTCCGACTCCCGCGGGGCTTGATGAACGGCGGTAGCGAAATGCTGGTTTCCACGTCCCCCGCGTCCGCCCTTGGCAGCGATGATGCGCTCATCGGGGCGGGAGAAATCATGCACCAGCGCGCCGGTCTCGTCGTCGTAAAGGACGGTGCCGACCGGCACTTTCAAAATCACATCCTCGCCTTCCTTGCCGCTGCAGTTGGAGCCTTCGCCGTGGCGTCCGCGCTGAGCCTTATGCTCGGGGTTGAAGCGGAAGTGAACCAGGGTGTTGTGCCGCTCGCTCGACTCCATAATGACGTCGCCGCCGCGTCCGCCATCTCCGCCGGAGGGGCCGCCGCGGGGAACAAACTTTTCCCGCCGGAAGGCCACGCAGCCATTGCCGCCGTCCCCTGCCTTCACCCGAATTCTTGCCTCATCGATGAACATAGCGCCTTCATCCAGTGTAGCCTCTTTGATTCTTTCCCTTCCACCACCGACGGGTGCCCCACACCCCGGATTTCCTGTGGAGTGTGGTGGCGTTGATGCGCTTCATGCGGCTTCCTCAATGAAGCCGCACACGTGGCCTTCTCTTAGGCCCGCGTACAGGAAATCCGGGCATCTCGCTCGTTTTTCGCGAGATGTGGGATACCACGAACCTCGACCTTTTTTCCCAACGGCTCTGACAACCTGGATGGAAGCAAATTTCCTGCCTCGGGCTCGCCCAACACCATCGTCTGCGGTCTTCGTTAAGGAAATCCGGGTACACTCTGACAATTCTGTTGTCGAATCTTTTCCTGTTATCCAACAGAATTGTCATCCCGACCGGAGCGTAGCGCAGTGGAGGGATCTGCTGTTTCTTCTACCCTACGCTACTCGGCGGGGACCCAAGCTACTCCACAACCACCCGTGGAACCCGCGCGCTGATAGCGCACAGCACCTCCCACGGTATGCTGTCGGTCAGGTCTGCGAGATCCCACGCGTCAATTGAGTACGCGCCCTGGCTCCCCAGCAGCACCACCTCATCGCCGATAGCGACCCCGGGAATGCCGGTCACATCGACCATGGTTTGATCCATCGAGACGCGGCCGGCGATGGGCGCTTCCTGGCCTCGAATAAGAACGTGCCCCCGGTTGGAAAGCAAGCGATTGAGTCCGTCGGCGTACCCGGCCGGCAGCAGAGCGATGCGCGTCTCACCGCCGGCGGTGAAGGTATGGCCATAACCGGCGGTCTCGCCGGGGTGCAGAATGCGCAACGAGGTCACCTGGGTCTTCCAGGCAAGCACTGGCGCAAAGCCTGGGTCTTCACCATCCCACGAGAGCCCGTCCAGGGTGAGACGGTCGAGGTAGCCATAGAGGGCAAGGCCGGGGCGCAACATCAGCCGCATCCCTGCGCTGGAAGCCATCTCCATCAGAGCCTGCCGGTCAGACCCGGCGACGATGCTCGAGGAGTTACCTGCATGCAGCCACTGGGGGCGCAAGTCCTGCGAAAACACAAATTCAAGCGCCGCAGCCAGGCTCCCCAACTGGGGATTGGGGCGATGGGAAGACATCGTCTCCGGAGCGCAGAAGTGCGTCATCACTGCTTCCAGCCGGAGGCAGGAGCCAGGATGAAAACGCCGCAACAAGTCCGCAGCTTCCGGAGAGACGTCGGTTCCGACCACGCGCACACCCTGCCGCGACATGCCGGTGTCGATCTCCAGGTGAACGGCAAGACTGGCGGCTGGCATGTCGCGCGCCGCCGCCGCAGCCTCCAGCAGATCAAGCTGCCAGGGCTCCCAAACCACCGGGGTCAGCCCCTGTTCAATCACCGTCTCTGCTTCCCCGGGAAAAATTCCAGACAGCAACAGAATGCGCGGTTGCGGGCAGACAGCGCGCACCGCGGCGCCCTCCTCGGCTCCGGTCACCCCCAACCATTGGGCTCCCGCGCCGGCCAGCCATGGGGCACAGGCCAGCAGATCATGGCCGTAGGCATTGGCCTTGACCACCGGCATCAAATCAGCTTGGGAGCCCGCCGCCCGGCGGAGCTTCTCATAGTTGGCCAGCAGGCGCTGGCGGGAGACTTCAGCCCAAACGGGTCGGGTAAACATAGGGCTAGTATTCGCCCGGCGCTTCACCAAAGGCCATGTTTTCAAAGCGCGTGCAGTCCGCCCGGTAGGCGAGATGCACTGAGCCGGTGGGCCCATTGCGCTGCTTGGCGATGATGATCTCCGCCTTGTTCTTCGAGTCGGGATCTTCTTCCCCGTTCTCGTCCTTGTTGTAGTAACTATCCCGATGGATAAAGGCGACTACATCGGCATCCTGCTCGATCGATCCCGACTCGCGCAGATCGGAGAGCATCGGCTTCTTGTCGCCGCCGCGTTGCTCCGAGGCGCGGCTGAGCTGGGAGAGCGCAACTACCGGAACCTTCAACTCCTTGGCCAGCGCCTTCAGGCCGCGCGAGATGGCGGAGACCTCCTGGGTGCGGTTTTCGTAGCGCCGCGCACCCACCCCGAAGGTGGAGGCGGTCATCAGTTGCAGGTAGTCGATCACGATCAGGTCCAGGCCGCCCTGCTGCCGCTGCAGCCGCCGTGCCTTGGCCCGCATCTCGGAGAGTGCGATCGCCGGCGTGTCGTCAATAAATATCTTCGCTTCCGCCAGCCGCTCCAGCGCCTCCATCAATTTGCTCCGGTCCTGCTTGGGAATAAAGCCGGTTTGGATCTTCTGCATGGAAACCAGGGCCTGCGAGGCCAGCATGCGCCGTAGCAGCGACTCCTTGGACATTTCGAGCGAGAAGACCGCTACCACCTTGCCGTCTCTCACGGCGGCGTTTTCAGCAATGTTAATGGCCCACGCCGTCTTGCCCATACTGGGGCGGGCCGCGATGATGATCAGGTCGGAAGCCTGCAGGCCGCTGGTCATCTTGTCGAATTGGGTGTAGTGGGTGGCCAGCCCGGTGACCTCTTTCTGTTGCGCGTACAAGTTGTCAATCGTGCCGAAGGAGTCGCGCACGATCTCGGGAATGCCGGCAAATCCGCGGGTAATGCCGCGCTCCGAGACTTCGAGCAGCCCAGACTCCGCGGAGTCGAGCACCACCAGCGCCTCATCGCTTTGATCCGCCGCCCGGGTGATGGCCGTGTTGCAGATGACGATCAGCTGCCGGGCGAGGGATTTGTCCTTCACAATCCGGACGTACTCTTCAATGCTGGGCCGGCGGGGCAGACCTTCCGTAAGCGAGGCGAGATAGGCCACACCGCCCACCGCCTCGACCTCCTTTCGCCGCGCCAGTTCCTCCACCAGGGTCACGATATCGACGGCACGACGGGCGTCGATCAACTCCGCCATGCGGCTGTAGATCCGCCGGTGCGAATCCAGAAAGAAGTCTTCCGAGCTAAGCTTTTCCGCCGCCTCGTTATAGGAGTAATTGTCGAGCAGGATCGCGCCCAGAATCGAACGCTCTGCTTCCACGCTGGCGGGCAGACCGCGGTCCAGAGAAACATCAGAAAAGGTGGCCAATGAGGGAAACTCCAAGCTCAGTTTCACCCGAGGCGAGGCAGCGATCAATCTGCAAAACCGCGATCAATCTGCAAATGTGCAAATCTGGATAACGATATGATGAAACAAGCATGGGTCCTCGAACGAAATCTCCACTCATTGCCCTCTGCATGTCGTTGTTGGTAGCGAGCGCCGGAGCACAGCAAGCAGCGAAGGCAAATGCAGGGGCAACCACAGTGCCACCCGCGCTGAAAGAAATGCAACAGGTGGAAGACCGCTGGAACGACGCGGTAACCAAGCGCGATCAATTCGGCTTGGAACTGGTCCTCGCGCCGCAGTTTATCGGAATATCCGCCACCGGCGACGTGGCCACCCGCAATCAGCAGATTGCCCAACTCCTCCTCAAGGGTGCCGGACCCGACTCACTTGAGCAAAAAGTAGTGAGCGTGCGCTTCGTGGGGGACGTAGCCATCGTGAATGGGACCTACGTGATGAGCTGGAAGACGGACAAAGGGCCGGTGCTCGAAAAAGGCATATTTTCCCACGTCTTTCAACACGTGCGGACCAACTGGCTCTGCCTCAACTCACAGCGCACGGTCGTCGCCGAAACCACGAAACAGGTTGCCGCCGCCCAGGAAAAGCCCAAATCGAAGTCCAGCAATGCTCAGCTGCCGATGCATATTCCGCTGGTCTACAAGGGCCCAAACAGCACCCAGCCCCCGCCGGCGCCAGGCACCGGTCAGCCTCCCCAGTAGGTGTCCCCGGCAACCCGTGCGATATAGTTCTCCTGCTATGCGCACATGGATGTTTTTGCTGCTTACCGTGCCGGCGCTTTCCGGCCTCGCGGCATTCGCCGCCGACAAAATGACCGCGCCGCAATTGATAAGCCTGGCCCAGTCCCACAGCGCCGGCCTGGCGGACGGGATCAACGCCACCTTCAGCCCTACAGAGTTGCAGGAGGGCACGGCGTGGGCCGGCCAGGGCCATGACTTCTTCTTCGCCTTGCAATCCTCCACCCCTCCCGCGCTCTTCATCGACGGCCGCCCCGGTCCGCAGATGCAGTCCTTGAGCGCCAAGGGGCTGTGGTACGCGGTGGCCAGAATCGAAGAGCTGGGCACCCTGCACGCCTTTTACTACCAGGTCGCGGGCGCCAAATTCGGCGGACGTCTGGATCTTCCCGCATTCGGTCCGGACTCTTATCTCCAACCCGGCGTGCCTTCCGGCAAGCTCTCGGAAAAGCTGATATACAACAGCAAAATCTATGACGGCATGAAGAGCGAGTACTGGGTGTACGTGCCCGCCGGCTATGATCCTAAGGTTCCCGCGGCGCTGATGGTCTTTCAGGACGGTGGCGGGTATATCCACCGCGATGGCAACAACCCCGCGCTCAACGTGATCGACAACCTGATCGCGCAGAAGAAGATCCCGGTCATGATCTGCGTCTTCATCAATCCTGGCGACGTGACGGATGCGCCGGGGACGCCGACCTACAGCTTTGTGCAGGCCTACGCCACGAAGTGGCATCGCACCCTCAAAGACTCCATGCGCAGCACGGAATATGACACCGTGAGTGAGCGCTATGCCCGCTTCCTGCGCGATGAAATCCTGCTCCAGGTCTCCACCCAATACAACATCCGCAAAGACGCCTACAGTCGTGCCATTACGGGCTTGTCCTCGGGCGGTATCTGCTCCTTTAATGCAGCCTGGCAGATGCCCGATCAATTTAGCCGTGTAATCACCTGGATCGGCAGCTTCACCAGCATCCAGTGGAAGGAAGATCCGGCCATCCCTGATGGCGGCCAGGATTATCCGGAGAAGATTCTGCGCGAGCCCGCGCGCAATCTTCGGGTATGGCTGCAGGATGGCGCCAACGATCAGGAGAATGATCGTTACGGAAGCTGGCCCCTGGCCAACATCCGGATGGCCAACGCATTGAAGTTGAAGAACTACGATTTTCATTTCAGCTTTGGCCAGGGAACGCACAACTCCGGTCACGGCGCAGCCGAGTTTCCGGCGGAGATGACTTGGTTGTGGCGCGACTACGATCCGGCGAAGACCAGCCAGACATACGAAATAGACCCGGCTGAAAAAAACAAGCCGCTCTTCCGGGTGGCGATCGTCAGCCGCGACGTGCGCTGATGGTCGCCCACGCGGCTCCTTTCATCCCGCCAAAGCACCCGACAATAGTCCTTGTGCTCCAGTCCAGGAGCACCGTAGTATTGGGGCCTCGGCCCCCAAAAAATTCCCGCGAGTACCTCAACTGGAGCGCATATGAAGACACTGATTCGTTCGATGCTGGCGGTTACCGCGCTGGCTGTAACCACAATGATTGCTTCGCACGTAGGAGTGGCCCAGGCCCCTGCAGGGGCCCCCGCTGGTGCTACCGGGCTGTGCAATGACGGGTCCTACTGGACTGGCGCGAGCAAGAGCGGTGCCTGCCGCGGCCACAAAGGGGTGAAGACCTGGTACGCGGCCGCTGCTGCTGCACCGACCCCAGCTGCTACCCCCGCCCCGGCTCCTGCGGCTCCCGCTGCTGCGGCCCCTGCTGCATCGGCCGCTCAGTCAACCAAAACCAAGGCAGCCACGCCGACGTCGACAGCCACTTCGACAACTCCGGCTCCTGGTGGTGGTCCGGGCCTGGTCTGGTTGAACACATCCACCAAGGTCTATCACTGCCCGGGAACAAAGTACTACGGCACGACCAAAGCCGGCGCATATATGACCGAAGCCGCGGCCAAGGCCAAAGGCGCTCACCCGGATGCGGGCAAGCCCTGCAGCTAGCTCTGAAATTCTTATCGTCGTCAGGGGCAGCGGTCCGTAACGGGGTCGCTGCCCGTTTTCTTTGCTGGCCCCGTCGAAACCTCTGAGGACAAAGGGCACGGCTTTGGCCGGGCCGCAAAGAAGGCGATCAAAGAGGGCCGAAAGGGCTGCGTGAGGGGGAAGAGAAACCGCAGGTCCCTCCACTGCGCTACGCTCCGGTCGGGACCTGCGGTTTCTCTTCCCCCTCACGCAAACTCTTTCAGCTCTGAGGCCAACTCTTCATTGCTAAACCCCAGCTCTCATACCAACTCCAACTGGTCTCCCACCTGCATCAGGCAATTGCCAATCTGGCCCGCCGGTAGTTCCAGCATGCTATGTGTTTTCAGGTTGATGCTGGTAATCCTGAACGGAGCCAGCCGATGCCAAAGTTTGAGCACCCGTAGATCTTTGCTAAGCGCGACCACATCGATAGGAAACAACATGCCAAAAGTATGGATTCCGGATGAAGGCCTGATAAGCAGCCCACATCCGGAGTCCAGTCTTCTCCTGCCCACCAAACCAATCAGGCGGGTGAGAGACGTGTCGGCGATCGTGATCCGTGTGCCCACCGCGGTGGCCCTCGTTATATCTCTGAGGGTCATCGTTGCGCCTTTACTTAGCGTGTGGAAGGCCATCACAGGCAACTAAACCTTCGCGTGCTTTCTGCGGTATATCAGGAAAGCGAGCACAGCCACCGCCAGAACACCCGCGATGATGCGCACTAATGTTGTCGAATCCATTTGATGTTTCCTCCTTTCTCCCGATCTCGTATGACTTGTAAACTCCGTGCGCAGTCAAACCTACTTAAACGACTGCATATTCTTCGCAATGTTCAGAATCGCGGGCGCCAGCAGCACAATGAAAATGCAGGGGAAGATAAACAGCACCAGCGGGAAAAGTATTTTTATCTTGGTCTTCGCCGCCATCTCTTCGGCCCGCTGCCGTCGTTTCATACGGATCTCGTCACCAAACCTGCTCAGCGCTCTGACAATGGGCGTACCGAACCGGTCCGCTTGCGTTAACATGCTTACGAACAGCGAGAACTCAGGAATCTGTGTACGCTCTGCCGCGCTCTTCCATGCTTCCAGGCGAGGCTTTCCCGCCAGTTGCTCCCGGTTGACTTGGATGAACTCCTGGTGAATATCCGGGTGGCTGATGATCAACTCCTGTCCTACTCGTAACATTGCCTGATCTAAACCCAGCCCCGCCTCCACGCAGATAACCAACAGATCGAGGGCATCGGGAAGGCTTTTCCTGATTCTTTCTCTCCGTTGCTTGATCTTCATCCTTAGCCACATGTCCGGGACCAGATAGAAAACGGCGCCCAGAGACAAAGCCCAGAAAACAGTGTTGGAGCGAATCAGGCTTCCGCCGGCGATGCCTATTACCGGACCAATGAAGCGGCTGGCAGCGTAGGCGTTCATGCCTCGACTGCTTCTGATTCCCGCGCTCAACAGCTGTTGTTTGACCTTTTCGTCCTCCGTAAGCCCCAACCGGCCTTGCATGCCTGCGGCCAGGGAAAGAATCGTCCCTTGCATCCGCTCTTTGTAGCCAACGCTTCTCTTGTCCGGACGCGTGCTCTGCACCATCTCCAGCATCCGTCTGGCGGCCGGCGACGGTCTCAGGATCACTGGAGCCAGCAGCATCGCAACCAGAAGAAAGACCGTAAGCGCCAGGGCGATGTAAAAGATCAGGCTCATCGCTATACCTCGATTCCATTGACAATGCGGCGAATGATCAAAGCCCCTACCGCCAGCATGCCGATGCTGAAATAAACCAGCTTGCGGCCAAATGGATCGGTGAGCAGAATTTGCGAGTATCCCGGATTCACCAGGTTGAGCAACACCAGCATCACCACCGGCAGCGAGCTCAAAATCCATCCCGTAAGTCTTCCTTGGGCCGTCTGCACTTGAATCTCGCCCTGAATCCGCAGCCGTTCGCGAATCACGAAGACGGTGCGATCCAGTATCTCGGCAAGGTTGCCGCCGGTGTCCTTCTGCACCAGGATGGCAGTTACCAGAACCCGCAGGTCGGCCGAGGGAACACGATCCAGAAGCTGCATCAGTGCGTCGCGCATCGGTAAGCCGAGATTCTGCTGTTTAAAGATTTCTCCGAATTCCGAGGCCGCCGGTTCCTGTGCATTCGCAGCCAGCATTTCCATCCCGCCTACCACCGAGTGGCCCGCGCGCAGAGCCCGGGCCAGCATGTCAATCGACTCCGCCAGCACTGCGTTAAAGGCGCTGATCCTTCGCGTTCTCTTGAACGAAAGAATTCCGTAAGGCAGCCAGAACAGTCCTGCGCCTGCGGCCAAGTCGATCAGAACCATGGGCGCGAAGAGCCACGCAATGAAATATCCGCCAAGGAACAAACCCACACTGCTCATCATCAACGTAGCAACGCTGGTCGAGCTGCCCGCCTGTAATATGCGCTTCTGTATCGTTTGCGCGAACTCGTAAGGTTCCACGATTTCATCCAGCCAGCCAAACCTGCCGCGGCTCGTCGCCTTGAACAATTGCTCGGTCTCGCGGGCTGGCGCCGCCTTTGCTCTTTGCTTGGTGAATCGACGCCATCCGCTGGCCGATGAGCTTCTCCTGCGGCGACGGGCGCGTCATCGCCACGGCCACCCCGAAGGTGGTCAACAGGATCAGGAGAAACAGTAGAACGGGGAGAGCCATCTCTATGTCTCCTATACTTCCGCCGAGTAATCGAGCAGCCCGGTGGGCAACGGGATACCCGCAGCTTTCAATTTGTCGCCGAATTTTGGCACGATGCCGGTCGCGCGAAAGCGGCCTTTCACTTTCCCATTGGGTCCCAGACCTTCCTTCTCAAAAAGGAAGATGTCCTGCATGCTGATGACATCGCTGAATGCTCCCGTAAGTTCGGTGATATGCGTAACCCGGCGCGAACCATCGCTCATGCGGGCGATCTGCACGATCAGATGAACCGCCGACGCGATCTGTGCCCGAATCGCCTTCTCCGGCAGGCTCACGCTGCCCATCATGGCCATGGTCTCCATGCGCGCGATCGCGTCCCGCGGCGTGTTGGCGTGGATGGTGGTCAGTGAGCCGTCGTGGCCGGTGTTCATGGCCTGCAACATATCCAGGCACTCTTCCCCACGCACTTCGCCCAGCACAATCCGGTCGGGACGCATACGCAGCGCGTTGATGACCAGTTCTCTCTGCTTCACCGCGCCTTTTCCTTCCACGTTCGGAGGCCGGCACTCCAGGCGCACTACGTGCTCATGTTTCACTTGCAATTCGGCCGAGTCTTCAATGGTGATGATGCGCTCGCGCTCGTCGATACAGCCCGACAGCACGTTCAGCAAAGTGGTCTTTCCCGCGCCCGTGCCGCCGGAGACGATGATGTTGAGCCGTGCCTGCACCGCGCCCTTCAGGATCTCGAGCATCGGCTCGGTCAGCGCTTTGTTGCGCAGCAGGTCCTCTGCCCCCAGCGGGGTCGACCCAAACTTGCGGATGGAAAGAATAGGGCCGTCCACCGCCAGGGGCGGAATAATCACGTTGACACGCGAACCGTCTTTGAGACGGGCATCCACCATCGGCGACGACTCGTCCACCCGCCTGCCTACCGCGGAGACGATCTTGTCGATTACGTGCATCAGGTGCCGGTCGTCCTTGAAGATTACGGTGGTCTTCTCCAGCACGCCGCGCCGTTCTACATACACCGCGTTGAAAGTGTTCACCAGAATGTCGTTGACGGTTGGATCCTGCAGCAGAGGCTCCAGTGGACCCAGGCCGAAGACTTCATCCAACACTTCCTGCGCCAACCGGTCGCGTTCGGCGGCAGAGAGCGGAATATCCTGCTCCCCGATCAACTGCTGAATCACTGCCACCAGTTGCTGTTGCGAGGCGGGGTTCTCGTGCATCAGGGCGATCTTCTCCAGATCCAGCCGCTTGATCAGCCCCTGGTGAACCGCGGCCTTGATCTCCTGCTGCATTTTGAAGGCAACCGGTCTGCGCCTTCTCACGATCGCGGGAATGACCCGGGTGCTCCCCATCGCCCATTGATCGTCGAATTCAGTCATGCAGAAACTCCTTGGCTTCTTCAACGCCCACGTTACGCTTACTTCCACAGCGCAAATTTCTTCTTCACCGGCTCCTGCAGCCGCTGGCCTAGCGGCCCTGACTAACGAGGCCGCCCATTTCCTCATCTGCAAGGAAAAATCCGACTTGCTTTCCGCCGACAGCGGTTCGCCGATATTGATGGATCGCACCAGTTCGCTATAGTTATTGGGGATCTTGAACGCGATGGGCAGGTGCACCGCCTTTTCGATCTGCTCGATGGTGACCGCCTCGTGTGAGGAGTAGCGGTTGATGATCACCTGCAGCTTCTTGGTCGCCTGCTCATTCTGGATAAGACCGTCCACGTAGCGGGACAGATCGCGGATCGCCCCGATCTCCGGAGTAGCGACCAGGTATATAAAGTTGGAGAAAGCAACCACAGCAAGGTTGATGTCCTCGAACGACGCCTCGCAATCCAGCAGCAACGAAATCGTATTGGCGTGCTCAGAAATTCCAGTGTCCGTTCAACCGAATCAGCGTCGGTTTTCCACGCGCTGCCATAAACATCGGGAGAGGACAGAACATCCAGGCCACTGGCGTGTGTGGCGATGAAGCCGCGGAGCAATTCCTGGTCCAAACGGCTCACATTCTGCACCAGGTCATAGAAGTGATGATTGCTCCCATCCATTCCCAGGTAGAGAGCTACATGGCCTAGCTGCGCGTGATTGTCGATGAGCAGTACTTTCTTGCCAAAGTCCGCACCAGGAACATGGCCAGATGGACCGCCAGCGTAGTCGTGCCCACGCCGCCTTTGGCGCCAAAGAAGGACAGAATCTTTCCCGAATTTTGCGCGCGGCCCACAGTCGCTGACCAGCGATGGTCGAGCCGGGTCAACGTATCCGTGAATTCATCGACGTCGAACGGTTTGGAGAGAAATTCACTGTACCCCGCTCGCATGGCGCGCAGCAGCAGATCCGGATCGGTGGTGGAAGAGAGCGCCAGGATCGCGATCTTATGGTAAAAACTCTGGCGCAAACATTCAGCGGTCTCGAGCGCGAGCTCCGGGTCCCTATCGAAGTCCACCACCGCGATGCAGCCCTGGGCTTCGATGGCCCGCTGCGTAAGCGCTGGAAGTTCGGTGTTGGAGAAGTAATTCTCGTAATCCACCGCAACCAGCGCCCAGGGCATATGGGATGCACATCTGCGCATCTGCTCCACCGTCGCCTGCTCGACATGCACCGTCAGTAGCGCCACCTGGAGACGCATCCGCATTCTGTCGCGTCTGCCTCACTGCTTGGCCCCCTGTCCCTGGTTGTGGCTTGCGTCGCTGGTTTTTGCTTGCCTGTCTTTTTATCGAACTGTGTGGGGTCCAGCATCGGCACCGGGAGTTTCGGTGGCGTGGGCGTAGTCCCATCGCTCAGCGGATCGACGATGCTGGGGGTGACGATCACCATCAGCTCCTCGGTGGAGTGGTTCACATTTTTTGAGCGGAACAGCTGGCCCAGAATCGGCACGTCGCCTATGCCCGGCATCTTGTTGAAAATGTCCGTGGTGCGATGGTCCAGCAGCCCGGAAATGGCGAAGCTCTGTCCGTCGCGCAGTTCTACCTGGGTCTCTGCCCGGCGGGTGGAAATGGCAGGAACGGTGTAGCCCGAAATGACCACTGCATTGGTGTAATCGAGCGCGCTTACTTCCGGGCACACTTTCAACTGCACCGTCCCGTCCTCATTAACGATCGGCGTAAATTCCAACCTGCACCCCATAGGGCCGGAACTGAATGGTGATGGAAGTAAGTCCGCCCGCTCCACCCTGAACCACAGGAAAGGGAAACTCGCCCCCGGCCAGAAACGAGGCCTTCTGTCCGCTCAGCGTAGTAATGGCCGGCTCGGCAAGAATTTGCAAAATCTATTTCGCGCTGCAGATCCTGCAGGGCCAATCCGATATTCAGGCCAAAATTGTAAAAGAGCAGGTTGAGAGGATTGCTGCTGGTCAGAGTCGACGCGTGACTGCCAGTGGCGGGCGTATAGATCTGCGTCGAGGGAAACTGTCCTGTAGTGACATTGCTTTGATTCTTACCGTAGCTGAAGAGGTTGATACCAAACTGCTCCACCTTCGACCGGTCGATCTCTACGATCTCAACCTGTAGCCTCACCTGCCGGATATGCGGTGGTCTCACCACCACGGAATTGACCACAACTTTCGCATACAGAGCGGCCAGCTTGCCCGCCGCCTCGGCCGAAGCATCGCTCAACACCGTGCCGGAAAGAGAAACGCGATCCAGCTCTGCTTCTACCTGGATGTTGTCATATGGCAGCGCCTCGTGAATCTCCTTTTGCAGGCTCGCCACATCCAGGTCGGAAAAAACCAGGTAGCTCGCCGACTCGCCCGCTTCGTCCCACAAGATAAGGCTGCTCAGCCCTGCTGTTTTAGCCGTAACCACGATCTGCGTGGGGCTCGATGTGAAGGAATCGACCGCCACCGGATTGCTCACATACACCCGCTTGAGCCGGCTGACGTCTTGATAAAAATCGACCGCCCCACCAGCACGTGCAGCGTCTGGCTGGCAGATTCGTCGAGCTGCTTAACGCAGTCGTTACGTCCGGCATTGGTGACCGTGCACTGCTCTCACGTAAGCGCAGCAGCAGCCGTCGCTGCGCGGAATGGTTGGCCGCCGTTTGCGCCTGGGCGGCGGCGCAAAGCATAGCCGGCAACGAGCGCGCGATATGTACCTTCCCACACAACCATTCATGAATACCAATCTCGCCTGTGCCTCAGTGAAAGCCATCGAACACTTGCTTATCACCCAGGATGGTCTCCACCTCGTATTGCCTGGGCCTTGGGCTGCAATGCTGTTCGTTGGCGATTCCGCTCCGGGTCGGCAACAGCAGGAGCGCCGGCCAGCTGAGTGAGCCCCACCGGCGGACTCAGTGCCTGCTCCTCGTCCGCGCCGTTTCTCAGTACGAAATAAATCACCCCCAGGCTGGTCGCCAGCACTAGCTTCTCTGCGTCCTCCGGCTTCAGCAGCAGCGTCACCACGTTCACGCTGATCGGCTTGCCATCGGCCTGGGGTTGAATCTGCTGCCCCGCGGCCAGCACCACCACATCCTGCAAAGCCGTCAGCGTCTGTGGCTCCGGCGCGGTCACCGAGTGATAGGTCATCAGCACGTCGACATGGGTGCCAGGCAGCAGGAAACCTGCCACCCCCACTACCTCGTCGGAACGAACGGAGATCGCTCGCATGCCCGAGGGAATCTTCGCCGTCAGCCCGGCTCCCGCTCCCGCTGCCGCCAATTGCCGTTCCAGGATGGGTTCGCCCTTGGGCAACGGATAAAGCACGATCCTGCCCGCAACCTCATCGATCTTGCTGAAGCCCCCGGTAAGCGGCGTCGCTGCCGGCCATTCCACCAGCTGCAGGCTCCCCGGCTTCAACTGTTCTCCCGCGTCCAGCGCCTTGGCGGAGGCAACATACAGTTGCTTCTTCGCCACATCGACACGAGCCGCTTTGGCGACTCTCCGGCTCAGCCAGAAGGTGAACAGGCCTGAGACCAGCACCGCGAACAACAAGGCCATAAGAAGGCGCTTTGCCTTCATGGCTTCACCTCTGCACCATCAACCGGCAAAGGCTAAGTCCACTACCGGCGGCGATAGCCAATGCATAGGGCAAGCGAAGCGCTTGCGCATTCTCGAGGTTGAAGTTCGCATGCGGTGCCAGGCCCGCTCTCCCATGATGAGCCACCAGCGCGCACATATTCAGCAGGGTCTGCTTGAGGCGGCGATGATAGAGCGCTAGGCCAATGGCCATCACTCCGCCGGCCAACGACGTCAAGATAAGCAGTGGCCCAACCAGCGAGAGCCCGGCACTGCAGCCCGCCGCGGCGATCAGCTTCACGTCTCCCCCGCCCATTCCACCGGCAAGGTGAAACAGCAGAAAAATAAGGCCGCACACCAACCCGCCGGCAGCTGCCGAGCCCAACTGCCGCCATCCACCAAGACTGTAATGCAGCAACAGGCCAAACAAAATTGCCGGAAGGGTAAACGCGTTCGGTATCCTGCGGCTTATTACGTCATACACTGCACCCACCAGAGCGCAAAAAAAGGAGCAAGCCGCGTACACAAACTCGATATTCAGTCTTCCCACAGAATACTTCCCTGTCAGCAATTCTCAGTTCGATCTGCGTTCGTGCAAGTTCCACCTTGGACCGAGCCCGGCTCAGCCGTTAAATCAGACAGCCGCGGTGAGTCTGGTGCCAACGCCGGTGAGGGCATTCCCGATCACGGTCGCGAGAGCCTTCATCGAGGCCGTCGCGGCCAACCCGATCAACGCTGCAACCAACGCATATTCGATAAGATCCTGACCAGACTCATCACGCAAAAGGTTAAGGACAACAGCCGATTGAGATAATTCATTACTCTCGTTCCATCGATAACAACCTACCAGGCTACCGACGAGCCTACAGGTAGGCTAAGCCGTCAGGTGCCGGCTATACCGCTGTGCTTAACTTGCTCCCGACGGTGCTGAAGGCGGTGCTGATGCTGACGGCTAGGCTGTTCATCGCAGCCGTGGCGCCCAAGGCGATTAATGCAGCGACGAGTGCATACTCGATAAGGTCCTGCCCCGATTCATCACTTAGAAACTAGAAAGGATGTGTTTCAAGTTCTTCATGGTCATTCTCCTTTAGGGCTGCGGATAGTCGAAGACGCTGGCTATCTAATGGGATGTTGTATCTAAGCAACGGCAATGTCAATCACACGTTGCCGGGGGGCTCAAAGAGAGATACTTACATAGGTCATGAGTATGTAGCGTAGAAGCGAACATATGTGGGCACATAGGAGTCTAGAGTAGGTGATCAATGTCGCTCTCTTATTTATGCCCTAATGTCGCAGTGGTATTGCTGCCGATAAACAAACGTAGCGCAAATGTGCAGCGCGATAAGATCGATACAGCATAACCGCTATGACCGGCAAATCAAGCAAAACTACGCTTCAGAGAAAAAGAACTCCGCGCCAGCGATGTCTCTTCCTCGAACTGGCTGCGATTCCATAGGCAGTAGGGCCACGACGCTTGTGCCTCGGGGCAGCAAGGTCAGAGCCTGGTTGAGGTCGCAATCATGATTCCGATCTTTACCGTCCTGGTCTGCTACGCCGTGGACTTCGGCTTCTTCTTTCTGGTCGCTACATCCCTGAACTCTGCCGCACGCAACGCCATGGAGTATTCCATCCAGGGCACCTCCTCGCCTGCCCAGGCTGCCGAGCCGGCTGCCACGGTAGTCTCCAACCTTGCCATCGCCAGCACTGGGCTTTCCGGCGCCTCCACTGCCAACGTCTCTGTTCAGGTATGTTCGAGTGCGGTGGGCGTGAACGCGTCCAACAACACCACTCAATGCACAACCCCCAGCACCGGAGCCGGCGCGGTCACCGGCACGCCCGATATTGACCCTGAATCCCCCACCTTCCAATTGAACCGCGTGGACGTGCTCTACACCTTCACTCCACCACTTCCCATTCCAGCCTCCATCTTCCCTACCACGGACCTTCCATCGCATGGTGGAAATGAGGGGCATGCAATGACCCGTCTGTCCAGGCTACGGAAATATTCCGGTGTCGCGAACATGGACAGGCAACGCTCGAGATGGTGGTCTCGCTCACGGTGATCTTCTCGCTCGTATTCTGGTTATTTGAGCTTTGCATGTTCACCTACACCTGTAGCGTGCTGAACGATGCAGCCCAGGAAGGGGTGAGATACGCCACTATGCACGGAACCGACAGCTCAGTCTGCAGCGGGCCTGATACGGTGTGCACCAATCAGACGCCCTACTCAAATGTACAAGCCGTCGTCAACGCCGCGGCTTCTGCTTCACTGCACAACACCTCCGCCATGACGGTTACTGTTAGCTACGCCAACGGCACAGCAGCAACCGGAAATCCGGTCGCCGTCAAGGTAGCCTACACTTACGTCCCTTATCTCAATTTCCCCGGCCTGGCGAACGCGCTGACCTTCACCTCTCAGGGCCAAATCTTGTACTAGCGTCGCAAGGATGCAGCCATTACGAAAATGAAAGCCGCATCTCGTTTCGCAGGCGACGAGCTGGATAGCCAGTCGGGGCAGGCCTCGGTGTTTCTGCTCTTGATCCTGGGCACGTTCCTGCTCGCCTCTGTGGGCTTCGCCGTCGACCTCTCCAGCATGTGGTTTCATCGCCAGGCGGCGCAATCGGCCGCCGACGCCGCTTGCGTGGCTGGGGCGATGGACATGCTCTACCTGCAAAAGGGCACCATCACCAGCAGTCCCGGCTTTACCGTCGGCACAGCAGGGGACTGCTATTCATCGTCATCCGCTGCGCTGTGCAAATATGCAGCATTCAATGGCTACACTGTGACCACCTCTGCTGCCGGATGGGGCGCAAGCACACCCGGCGGTGCGGTCGCGGTCAACTGGACTTTCCCCAGTTCGGTAACCGGCGTCATCGCCACTTCCGGTGTCACCTACCCCTTTCTCAATGTCGTCGTGCAGGAAAAACCTAATACATGGTTTATGGGCATGTTGGGAGTCAAGGCGCTGCCCGTGGGAGCATCTTGTACTTGCGGACTTCCACCTGGAACTCCGTCCGCGCCCCTGGTCATTCTCAACCCCACCATCAGTTCATCCCTTACCCTTTCCGGTGGCGCTCATATTGTGATCGCGGGAGGCCCGACCATAAGCATCCAGGTGAATTCCTCGGCCAATGGCTCGCCTTCATCCAATGCTTCGAGCAATGCCGTGTATTGCAATGGTGGCAGCGGCTATCCCATCGATACCAGTACCGCGGGGCCTCTGGAACAGGGGGAAATGTGGCCGTGGTCGGCGGCCCCACCACCAACCAGTTATGCGGCGCGAATTACATCATGAACAACACCACCCATGCGCAATGGAAGAGTCCCGCGGCGGTCGCTTCCGACCCCTACGCCAGCGTTCCCGCTCCAACCCAGCCGGCAGCCAAGGTGGCGGAGGCCACGACTCCCATAGCCACCGTGGCCCAAGGTTACACACCGAGCCTCTGATCCAACCTATGGCTATACGTCAGGGACTTGGGTTGCGAGCGGAACAGACAGTTGCCCCAACACCGCGGCGCAGCAGCATTACCTCACCTACAGTTCGACTTATCCCTATAACAGCGGCAATATCTACGGCAATTGCCTGGAATTTACTCCGGGTTATTATCCCAGCGGGATCAACACCACCAGCCTCGCAGGCTATGCCAACGATGTGGTCCTGTTCATGCCCGGCGTTTACTATCTGAATGGAAACCTCACCGTGGGTTCATCCACCACGCTGCGCAATGCATGGGTCGGGACCCAGCCGTCCACCCAAGGAGTCATGTTTTACTTTCTCACCGGCGGGCCGACCTTTGCCGGAGGCTCGGGAGCAGCCAGCAGCTCCATCAACACGGTTCCGTCTTATTACATGAATTGTTCCAGCACAGCCACACCCTCCGGCACGCCGGCTTCGCTTACCGGCAACGTGCTGATATCCCAGTGTGGCGCCGGGGGAACCTACATCGGCGCCCCCAGCTCCGATACTTATTCAGCCACTGGAAGTCGCGGGCTCCTCTTCTTTTCAGCTCACGCAAACACTTATAACAACACTCTGATCGGCGCGGGCGCGACCCTCAACTTCAGTGGCGCTTTGTATTTCCACAACAGCAGTTATGCCGATCTTGTCCAATTGAATGGCGCTGGCGGCTCCACTACCTACGCAGTGGGCAACATCGTAGTAGACCAGTTGACCTTGAGCGGAAGTGGCACTATCGCCATGGATCTGGTAGGCTCGACCACCTCGTCTGCGCCTGAAGTCAGCATCTTCCAATAGGCAGAGGATACGGCGTCAGGAACTGCTCGGCTGTAGCAGGATCCCAGGAAGCAGTCCTGTCCGGCGGCGGAATGAACCCCTCTTCCGGCGGGGTGAGCAACCACACCTGGCGATCTTTGAATGCGCACAGTAGCGGCCGATTCGACTCCAGGGGTTCCGTATCTCGCGCCCAGATCACATGTTGTGTCTCAATGTTGTAGCCGTTGTTAATCCAGCTGTATCCCCAAAAATGATTTGGATGGTAGCGCACAATCACCAGCTGCCTGCCGGGCTTCGCTTCCATGATTCCAGTGATTGCTTGATAAGCCGGTATGTCGGCGGTGCGCGAGGCCCAGTTAGACGGCAAAGTATTCATCGGCACCACTATCAACCGGACGAAGAACATAACCATAACCGCCGCCAGCGTGCCGCGCAGCAACCTTAGCCAAATCGGCCTATGACGGGCACTCACCCGCATCCAGCGCAGGCCGTTCAGTAAGATCAGATACAGAATGCCGGCCGCGACGGCCACGTAGTGTGCCTGAAGCCATGTCTCGGTGAGAAAGCCAAGACTAGCGAAGCCCAGCGTACACATCAGCACCCGCGACTTTCTGGCCCGCAATGTGGGGATGAAGCCGATACCCGCCAGTGTCAAGGCGGGAAAGAAAAAGAACAACCACTGATAGATACCCTTCACGATCGCCTTCAATAACATGGTCACCCGGCGAATTAGTAGCTGAGGTAAGGCATCATCTCTTCATCGCGAAAATAGCTGAGCTGGTCGGCAAACTGGTAGTGAACTGAATAGTTCGGCTTGCCAAATAGAAACGGAGGGCAAATGCTCCACTGCTGCCAGTACGCTATCCAAGGGAGAGTCAAGCGTCCGGTGACGCGGTGACAGTAGTAGCCAGTCAAGACAGCCCCTGCCAACAACAGAGCGATGCCCGGCAGCCAGGTGCGAACACGCGCGCGCTTGCGAAAAAGAATCCAGACGGTATAGAGGCAAATGGGCAATGAGATGAGGGCGCCTTCAAACGGGCGCGAATTCGCCAGCAGAAGCAAGCCGAGCGCCATCAGCAGTCCGTCGCGCGCCCTGCTCCTGCGGCCCAGCCTGGCTGCTGCGCCCAGCAGCAGGCAGCCGCCCAGGATGGCCACCGAGCCTCCCCAGTAGGCATTGCCGAAATAGCTGAACCAACTGATGCGAGCCACCGCCAGCAGTCCGCCGAGCAAGGCCCATTCCGCGGGTAGATAGGCTTGGAGCATCCAGCACAAACTGGCTGCGGCCAGCGCCATACTCAGCAATATGCCGGCCCGCGGTGTGAATAGCCAACGCTGCCCCATCGCCATGAACAGAGGCTGGGCTACGCCATACTTCGAGGCAAAGGTCGGCTGCATGACTACATAGAATTGTTCAAAGTGATGCCACACCGGGGGAGTCGGGTTGGTCAACCGGCCATGAGCAAACGTGTCGCTCGCCAGTAGATAACTGAACTCGTCATGAATATTGGGAGAAGGAAACGGCTCTATCGGCAGCAACACAACCCGGCCAACCCAGGACAGGAGAAAGACGACCACGCAAGCCCGCCATCGCCTCTGCGCGAACCGTCGGAATCCCTGGTTGGGAAAGAATGCCAGGTATTTAACCGGAAGCAAGACGAAGAAAAGCAGCACCGCCAGTGTCACGATCGCCTCAATGCCAACAAACCTGAGGTGATATATCCCGATGTGAAAGAAGCGTATGTAGTTGGTCATAGGTGGCGGCCCGGTGGGGATCGGCTGCATGAGCGCCCGCATGCCGAGGCCGCAAGAGGCTCCCATCATGGCTCAGTCGCCTTTCCCCTGGAGAACAAGATGGCCAACCCATCGTCGTAGTCGATACGCCAATCGTGGCTTTCCCTCAACAAGCTCGACAGCGGCGCATCCGTCGGCATCATCACCCACTTCACTTGATATCGATCGAGTGGCTCACGCCATTGTCGCGATCCCGCAATGGCCGTGCCGTAGTCCTTGACGAAAGCTTCCCCATAAAAATCGTGCCGGTCGTCGAAGTAAACTTTAGTTCCTGGGTAGAGCCGGTAAATGAGGTAGGCGCCCCAGCTATCGGTGCTGAAAAGATGATCTCGAATGCCTGTTCGAGCGATGAACTGGGTTGCCCTTACCGGATAGATCTTTTCATCAAAGTGTGCGGAGATTATCTGTTTGGAAAACACGCGTCCACCGTTTAAGACCAGTGCCACCGATGCCGCCATCGTAATCGACGCCAGCACATGCCCGCGGAACTGGCCTTCGAGGCGCGTCATACCGTCCGAAATACATTGTCCGGTATCGCGCAGGAAACGTAACCATTGCGGGCAGGAGTGACCATCCGATCTAGAAGAGATCGCCACCGTCAACGGTGGCCCCAGTACCAGGCTCATAAGGATGGCGGATATTGGTATGTTGCGTACCGCATATAGCCCCGCGTGCAGGGAAAAGAACAACAGCAGCAACCCGGTTGCGCTGATCCGATCGCGCACCCCTCCCGCGATCACAAGCAGCAGAAATAGCTCGAAGTACCCGTAAACGGCAACGTGGAAATTCGGCGACGTGAATTCGTCAATGCTGTTCATCAGAAAGCTGTCAGACAAGTACTGATACACATGAACGTGCAATCTGTAGCCGTACGGTGTCAGCAGCGTGGTCAGTAGACAAAGCGCGAAGATGCTGGCCAGCTGAGCTATCTTTCGCCCATCCCCCTCGCGCGGAGCGCTGAGAGCACTCCAAGTGCGCCCGATAGAAAAAATCCCAAGTAGTCCCAGCCCCAAAACGAACCCCGCGTGAAGATTTACCCAGAGCAACATCAGCGGCGGAAGCCAGAGCAGCGCCCAGCCCTCGCCCTCTTCAAAACGGTATAGGGTCTCCACCCAGAGCAGCGTGAGCAGCCAGCTCATAACGTGTGGCCTGGCGAGCATATGAACCTGGGCAGTCGCTGCCGCCAATAGAGTCAGAGACGCCGCCACCACCAGGTTTCCGCTTCTTCGCAAAATGAATCGAAACAGTAGTGCGAAGGTCACGCTTATGACTGCAGCGGTAAAGAGCACGACTCCATTCAAACCCGAGACGTGGTGAATTGCGGCAATGACAATGTCGTACATCCACTCCCACGCGTACCAGGGCTCTCCCTGCCTGGTGTAGGAAAAGGGATCGGTGCGCGGCACCGCATGGCTTGCCAGAATGAGTTCACCACTCCGGATATGCCATCCCGTATCGGCATCGCGCAGCAAGCCTCCGCTCATAGGGCTGAATGCAAGTATGCATAGAAGCACCAGAAAAAACAGATCGGCGAACGATGGCAGCGCCCAACGTAGCCAAACGGCTGGGGCGCTCTCCAGGGTCATCGTTTCTCCGCGCAATACCGAGAACTCGTGAGCGCATACGCGGCCAGGATCGTCAGCAAGGGATCGATAACCAACCGATACCGGAACTCAGCGTGGGTGATGTAGTAGGGCAAAGGAAAAACCATCAGAGGCAACAGGAATAAGACGGCCAGGCGGAGCCGGCCTTCTCTCACCAGGCGCCAGATACCTATGAATCCAAGAGAGCTGGTCAATACAGCATGGAGAGTGAAAATTACGGAACCGTCTTTGTTACCCGTTCCTGTCCAGAAGCGGAAGAATCGCACCGCGCTGAGTCGCAGAAACGCGCTCGGATGGGCGCGAATGTATGCCTTGGCCAGCTCCGACTTGTCGCGCATATAGGCCACCTCGCCCCTGGCGGCATACTGGTCATATTCCCATCGGTTGAATATCGGGAATTGCGATTCATCCAGGAAGCCGGTGGCTCCGGCGCGGTTGCCCACCCATAATTCGAAGCCAACAGTGCTGCGTAGAGGAATGAACGCATGCAGCAAGCGCGCATTCCGGATCGGCCACGGGGCAAACACCATGGAGAGCGCAAGCAGCGCCACCGGGAAATACCAAAGCGTCTTCCGCGTCTGCCAGGCCGCCCAACCCATGAGCGTCAGCAGGGCCGGCAGCAGCGACGGATTCACCAACGCAGCGAGTCCCGAATAGGCGCCCATCAGCGTCCACAGCGGTCCACTCGGACTTCGCTGACAATGCAGCGCCAAAGCCATCATGCCCACCAGCAGCATCGTGGACAAGCAGGTTTCCCAGAAGATCGTCGGCATCCAGATAAGCGGCAAAGAAACCGCCCAAAACATTCCGCTCGCATTGGCCGTCCGAATGCCGAAGGGCTGTCGCGCCACATGCATGATGCACAGCACTGTGAGCAAACTGAACAGAAGTTGCATCGCCATCACGGCGATCGCCGCGGCAAAGGTAAAAGAGCCAAAGATGCGGAAGATGAGGGCGATAATTGCAGGGTATCCCGGGGCTAGCAGGGCGGTTGGTCCCGTCGAGCCGCCGAACGGCGAGCTAAGTCCTTGTCCCGCCACCAGCGATTGTGCCAGTGTTCCCAGCTCAATCCCGCGGGAATAGAGCCAATTATGCGGAAACCGCGCAATCACTAACCATAAAATAAGTAACCGTAGTAGTAGCGCCAGCGCAAGAATAGCCAATGTATGCGGGCACATAGCCGTTGCGGTCTTTATTCGTCCTCTTATCAGAGGCTTCCATCCTTGCCCGCTTTGCTCGTTATCGGCAAATGCGGCGGAGGCTAGAGGGGCTGGTCGGTGCTTTTCTTCCGGCCCAAGAATAGCCAGCTGGAGTTACTGGGCCACAACTTTTCCTGGCTTTTGGCGTCTTACTCTGGAGGAGTGAGTAAAGCAGCCATGTTTCGTCCCCCCGCTATCCTTGCCCTTCTCGCTATCCTGCTGGCGGGGCCTCTTGCCGTCTCTGGGCAAAGTGCCCATGCCGCCCCAAACCAGCAGCAGCCTCAAAGCTGGATCCCCCAGGGTTTCGAGGTACTGGGCCAGCGCGCTGCCTTTCACACCGACTTCACCTTTGACCGTTCCATGCTGCAGCTGGCCGGCTACTTTATCGGCGATGCGGACGAGCAAACGCGCGACGCCATCGCCAAGCTGAATGGCATCTCGGTGCACAGTTATCACTTCGCCGCGCCAGGCCTCTACGATCCTGCAGCGCTTGACCTGATCCGCAGGCAATACGAAGCCGCCGGTTGGAGGCATCTCGTCGCAGCCCATGGCAAGGGAGACCCTTTTGACGACGGTCAAACAGACCTATGGATCAACTTCTCCCACATGGATGTGACCGGAATGATGGTGCTGATCTCCAAACCGAAAGATCTCAATCTGATCGCGCTCAACGGAGACATCAGCACCGTCGATCTGCTGCATCTTCGCGGCCATTTCGGTATCCCGCGTTTCTCCGGCGACGGCTTTGTGCCGCCCGGACCCCAAGCTCGGGCGCGCCATCCCTACGTGTCGCCCGCGCCTGACCCCGGCATGCAAAATCAAGCTCCAGACTCAGCCCCCGAGCAATATCCCAGCGGCCAAGGCGTAGGCGTCGGCGTCGGTGGACCAGCCGTAGAGGCCGCCCCGCCACCCCCAACTCCCCCAGGCTTTTGAGCAGCCACGGAAACTCTTTGTAGAGAGGGTACAAGCTCAGTCCCGCAGGGACGGCTGAGAGTCATACTTGTCCAAATTAGCTTTTTGGTAGGTGTCGGACCTTGTTGTTTGACTCTGTCCCTCCACCTCCACCACTGCCAAGGTGGGCCGCTACCCTTAAATTTGTCATCCCGACCGGAGCGAAGCGTAGGGGAGGGACCTGCAGTTTCACTTTCGGGCACAGCGAAAGCGCCGTGGACGAATCGCCTCCGGTTCCGTTTCCCCATGAACGCAAACTGCAGGTCCCTCCCCTACGCTTCGCTCCGGTCGGGATGACAAATTTGAGGGCGGCGGTCCACCTTGGCAGTGGTGGAGGTGGAGGGACAGAGTCAAACAACAGCAACCAACCCGGTTTCGGTTTGCCCGCGTTCTCTTCAACCCATTCAGCAAGTTGCGCCGTTCAGAAGGCCATTCGTCCGCTAACTTGGACAGCTCTGGCTGAGAGTAGCCCAGGACGCAAGTCCTGGGTAGAAACTAAGAATGTCCCAGGATGGAATCCTGGGCATCCTCACCAGTTCCGCGAAATCCAGCGAATCCAGGACTGCGTCTCGTTTTGTTTAAGCAGCTCCTGAGGTACCTCTAGTCCGAGGCCGCCAGCATCTTCCGCTTCTCGCCCACTTCCAGATAAACATTCAGCAGCGAAAGCGCAGCCGGGGTCACGCCCGGAATCCGGCTCGCTTGGCCTAGAGTCTGCGGCCGCACCCGGGCCAGCGTCTCCTGCATCTCCCGCGACAAGCCGCTGATCCCGGCATACTCAAAATTCGCAGGAATAGCGCGCTGTTCAGCCTTCTTGAGCTTATCGATCGCCTTGCGCTGTTGATCCAGATAGCCGGCGTACTTGATCTCCGTTTCCACGGACTTGAGCTCATTGCGAACTCTCGCGTTGACCACCGCATCAAAGAAACCCAACTCCCCAGCCTCCTGCTCCCATTCCAGCCGCAGCACAGGCAGCAGCGTTTCCAAGCTGATCTCCGGCCGCTTGAGCAGTTGGGCATAGCTTTGGCCGGCGACATTCCCCAGCGCCGAAGCCATCTCGGGCAGCAGAGCGCCCAGGCGTTCCAGGTTCACCTTGCGCGTGGCCAGCAGCTTCTCCAGCGCCACGGCGCGCGCCTGCTTCTGCTCATAATCCTGCCAGGCGCCGCTGCTGATCAGTCCCAGCTTATGTCCATACGGAGTCAAACGGCGATCGGCATTATCGATCCGCAAGTGCAAGCGGAACTCAGCTCGCGAGGTAAACATGCGATACGGTTCGCTGGTGCCCTTGCTGATCAGGTCGTCAATCAGAATGCCGGTATACGCCTCGGTGCGGTCGAGGGTGAAGGGGGCCTCTCCGCGCACCAGGAGCGCGGCATTGATGCCTGCCATCAGGCCCTGGCAGGCCGCCTCCTCGTATCCCGAGGTGCCATTGATCTGTCCCGCAAGATAAAGCCGGGCAATCTGCTTCACCGCCAGGCTGCGATCGAGCTCGGTGGGGTCGATCGCGTCGTATTCAATGGCATATCCCGGGCGGAGCATCTCCGCCTTCTCCAGGCCGGGAATCGAGCGCACCACCTCCCACTGCACTTCCATCGGCAGTGAGGTCGACATGCCGTTAACGTAAACCTCGTTGGTGTCCAGCCCTTCGGGCTCAAGGAAGAACTGATGCTGCTCCTTATCGGGAAAGCGGACCACTTTATCTTCAATTGAAGGGCAATACCGCGGCCCGATCGCCGTAATCTGTCCCGAGTACATCGGCGAGCGGCCAACATTCTCACGAATGATGCGCAACGTCTCCGGCGTGGTGTAGGCGATGTGGCAGGAGATCTGCTTCTGCGGCAATTCCACCGTGCGGAAGCTGAACGGAGTGGGATCCACGTCCCCGGGCTGCTCCGCGAAGCGGCTCCAATCGATGCCGCGACCGTCCAGCCGCGGCGGTGTGCCCGTCTTGAGCCGGCATCCCCGCAGGCCCAGCCTCTTCAGCGCCTCCCCTAGCAGCACGCTGGGTGGTTCGCCGCTGCGGCCGGCGGGGTAGCGCTCTTCGCCGCAGTGAATCAAGCCGTTAAGAAAGGTGCCGGTAGTGATGACCACCGCCCCCGCCAGCACCGTGCGGCCGTCGCGCAAGCGCACCCCGCGCAGCGTCCGAGGCACCTCGTCAAGCACCAGGTCCACCACCTCTGCCTGCTTGATATGCAAATTCGCCTGCGACTCCAGCACCTGGCGCATCTTCACCCGGTACTGGCGCTTGTCGCACTGTGCTCGCGGAGACCACACAGCCGGGCCGCGGGAGGTATTCAGCAAGCGGAATTGGATCCCGACTGCATCGGCGACCTCGCCCATAATGCCGCCCAGCGCATCCACTTCCCGCACCAGGTGCCCCTTGGCGATGCCCCCGATGGCGGGATTGCATGACATTTGTGCGATCAGGTCCAAATTGAAACTGAACAGCGCCGTCCGCAGCCCCATGCGGGCAGCGGCCATCGCCGCCTCGCAGCCCGCGTGCCCCGCACCCACGACTACAATGTCGTATTGTTCCGTAAACGCCATAACACCTCTATTCTAGAACTTTGGCAGGAGATCTTATGGAAGAGACAAAGATAGCGTTACTAGGGCTTGGACTGATGGGTTCAGGCATGGCGGGCCGCCTGCTCGACGCCGGCTACCCACTCACCATCTGGAATCGGAACCCGGACAGGGCAAAAGCGCTGGCGGACCGCGGAGCCGCGGTGGCCAAGTCCCCTCGCCATGCGGCAGCGGGCGCGTCCGTGGTCATCAGCATGTTGGCTGACGTAGTGGTCTGCCGGGACGTGTGGCTGGGCCGGGGCGAGGCTATCCTGGGCACCGCGCCGGGAACCATCCTGGTAGAGTCCAGCACCGTCACGGTGGAGTGGATTGAGGAACTTGACCGGGCGGCCAGGGAGCACAGCTGTGAGCTGGTGGATGCCCCGGTTACGGGAAGCAAAGTCCAGGCCGAAACCGGCCAATTGCTTTTCCTGGCCGGAGGTTCAGCCGATGCTGTGAACAAGATCACCCCTATCCTCAAGGCCATGGGCCGCGACGTGATCCACGTGGGCCAGGTAGGCAGCGGTGCTCGCCTCAAGCTGATCAACAACTTCCTTTCCGGCTCCCAAGCGGCGGCCTTGGCGGAAGCCCTCTCCCTGATCGAGCGCAGCGGCCTGGACCGGGAGAAGGCGCTTAGCGTCCTAACCGAGGGAGCCCCTGGCAGCCCCCTGGTGAAGCTGCTCAGCGGCCGCATGACGGCGCGCCAATACGAGCCCAATTTCCTGCTCCGGCTCATGGCCAAGGACCTTCGTTATGCGGTCAGTGAGGCCGACCATCAGGCCCTCGATCTCGATATGGGCCGTGCGGCGTTGCGGGTGTTTGAGCATGCCATCGCCGCCGGGCAGGGAGATGAAGATATGTCCGCTGTGGTGGAGCAATTCCGTATCCAGGCCCAAAGCGCGAAATGAAGAAAACCCTCGCGAAGCTCTACGCACGTTGGATGTACCGCTGGGAAACCGCCCTGACCACCCGTGACACCAACCGCATCGTCCGTCCGGTCGAGTGGGGATTTGAGTGGCTCCAGGAATTCGCCCAGTCCCACGGATTCAATTTCTCCCCGCACCCTCCGGGGGATGATGCCGCGGCCGAGCGGGCCATGCTGCAGTTGAACGACTTCATCCTGCGCCATCGCAGCGAGTTCTTCGCCTACCGGACTCCGGATGATTTCGTCCTTGAGGAGCGTCATCCCCAGTTGTTTCCCACCAACGTTCGTCCGCGGACCCTGCAGCAGGATGCCAAGTTTCGCCGGCTGGCGGCTGCTGGGCAGCTGCCCAAGGCGCAATTTCTGCGCTTTACCTCGCCGGTGCGCACACCCTATCCGGAGAACGATCGTGTCAACGCCCGCTGGTTCCCGGCTTCCCCGGCAAAGCAGGCGGGCAAGCCCAAGCAGGCAATCATCGTCATGCCGCAGTGGAATGCCGACGCTTTCAGCCACAACGCGCTCTGCTCTCTCTTCAATCGTTTTGGCGTATCCGCCTTGCGCTTGAGCAAGCCCTACCACGACATTCGCCGCCCGGCGGAGCTGGAGCGCGCCGACTATGCCGTCAGTGCCAACGTCGGCCGCACCATCTCTTCTTGCCGGCAGGCAGTCATCGACATCCGTTGCTGCCTTGACTGGCTACAGCAACAGGGCTACGAGCAGTTCGGCATCCTGGGCACAAGTCTCGGCTCCTGTTACGCCTTTCTTGCCGCTGCGCTCGACAGCCGCGTGCGTGTAACCGCCTTCAACCATGCCTCCTTGTCCTTTGGCGATGTCGTCTGGACGGGGCAGAGCACTCGTCACATCCGAGCCGCCTTCGAGGGCATTTCCATGACTCAGCAGCGGCTGCGGAATGTCTGGGCTGCCGTCAGCCCGTCCTATTACATGGACGAGTTTGCCGCCCACCCTAAAAAAGTTCTGCTGGTCCACGCCACGTATGACCTCACCTTCCTCCGCGAGTACTCCCTCCAGGTGATCGAGAATTTCCGCCGGCGCGGGATTGATTTCGTCTCCAAAGTCTTACCCTGCGGCCACTACACCACCGGGGAAACCCCGTACAAGTTCATGGACGGCTGGTACATCGGCTCCTTCATCTACGGAGCTTTCAAGCACTTAGCGACGATTCCAGCCCTCCCCACGAAGGAAAAAGAACTAATTGCGCGCTAGTTACCAAAGTAACTAAAAGGTAACTTATAGCTCTTTTAGCGCTTTTTTCTCTCTTTTATTTGGGCGACAGAAAACAACACTGCCGTAGAACATGACGGGTGCCCCAGGTTCGCCAAAGCGTACCTGGGCCGAAAAAGAGGGCGAAGCCCGATTTCCTGCCACGGGGCGCCACCAACACCCACGTGTGCGGCTTTCATCAAGGAAAGCCGCATGAAATTCGCCAACGCCAATAAACTCGTCAGGAAATCCGGGGGAAGCCCTCCACTGCTTTCGCTCGATCGGATCACAGAACCCCACCGGCAAATAGTCTAGAATCGCAACATGTCTGACCGTATGCGTCGCACGCTTGCCGAGGCCGATCCGGAGATCGCCGCGGCCGTCGATCACGAAATCCGCCGCCAGCACGAAGGCCTGGAGATGATCGCCTCGGAGAATTTCGTAAGCCAGGCGGTTCTGGAGGCTGTCGGGTCAGTCTTCACCAACAAATACGCCGAAGGCTATCCGGGCAAGCGATACTACGGCGGCTGCGAGTATGCCGATGTCGTCGAAAACCTGGCCCGTGATCGCGCCCGGCAGCTCTTTGGCGCCGAGCATGTCAACGTGCAGCCTCATTCCGGGTCGCAGGCGAATGCAGCGGCGTACATGGCGGTTATCAACCCCGGCGACACCATCCTGGGTCTCGACTTGGCGCATGGTGGTCATCTGACCCACGGGCACAAGCTCAGCTTCTCCGGCAAGCTCTACCGCGTGGTCTTTTACGGCGTAGACAAGCAGACGGAGCGGATCGACTACGACCTCCTCGAAGCGACTGCTGAGCGCGAAAAGCCAAAGCTCATTATCGGAGGGGGCAGCGCCTACCCCAGGATCATCGACTTCCCCCGCATGCGGCAGATTGCGGATAAGGTCGGAGCATTGTTGTTGATCGATATGGCTCATTTCGCAGGCCTGGTGGCTGGCGGAGCCCATCCTTCACCGGTCCCTCACGCGCACCTGGTCACCACCACCACGCACAAGACGTTGCGGGGTCCTCGTGCCGGCATGATTCTGTGCCAGCAGCAGTTTGCCGCGCCGGTTGATCGGAGTGTCTTCCCCGGCCAGCAGGGTGGTCCCCTCGTCCACGTCATCGCCGGCAAAGCCGCGGCCTTTCGCGAGGCTCTGGAACCGGAATTCAAGCAATACGCGCAGCAGGTGGTAGTGAATGCGCAGGCGTTGGCCGAAACCCTGATGGGCGAAGGCTACCGCGTCATTTCCGGCGGAACCGATACCCACCTGATGCTGGTAGACGTTTTTTCCCACGGGATCCTGGGCAGCGAAGCTGAAAACGCGCTGCATGAAGCCGGCATCACGGTCAACAAGAACGCAATTCCTTACGACGTCAATCCGCCGCTCAAGCCCAGCGGCATCCGCATCGGCAGTCCGGCCCTGACCACGCGTGGCATGCGCGAGTCGGAGATGCGTATCATCGCCAAGTGGATCACCGAGGCGTTAGATCACCGCAACGACCCTCAGGCCCTGCGCCGCATACGAGGACAAGTGCTGGAGCTGGTGGAGAATTTTCCCCTCTACGGCTGGCTACGTGTCCCCGAAACCGTAGCCGCCGACTACGGTCCCTAAACCCTGTCCCAACCAACAAAAAATTATCATTCTGGGGTAAGCGCGGCGCCACCCCTCACACTCTGTCCCAGCCACGAACGACGGGTGCCCCATATCTCGCTCGTTTTTCGCGAGATGTGGGATTCCACGGCCCTAAACCAGCAGCCCTCTGTTCGAATAACCACTCAACACCGCAGACCGAATCTCAATCAACCGCGGCAGCACATCCCCTAACTCCACCGCCGCTGCGCCCCGCAAACCAAAAGCAAAATAAACCTTCCGGTAGAGCTGATAGAGCTCCTCATACACGCCCACAGCCTTAGCCTCCGGCTGATAGGTTTGGTACGGCAGGCACATCTTCTCCTGCGCCTCTTCCACAGACTTGAACGCACCCGCCGCCAGCAGCGCGAAGATACCGGAGCCAAGGCTGGTAGGAATCCCATCCGGCACCAACACCGGTTTTCCCAGGACGTTGGCATACACCTGGTTGAGCACCGGATTATTTTGCGGCACTCCACCCCCATTGATCACACGATCCACCGGCACTCCGTATTCAGCCAGCCGCTCGAGGATAATGCGCGTATGAAAGGCAGTGCCTTCAATTGCAGCGAACAACTCATCCTGCGCAGTGTGGACCAGGTTCCAGCCCAGCGTGATGCCACCCAGCTCCGGGTTGACCAGGATCGTGCGGTCGCCATTATCCCAGCTCAGCCGCAGCAACCCGGTTTGTCCAGGCCGGTAATTCTCCAGCCCTTGGCTCAGCTCCGCGACCTTGACGTTGGCGCGGCGCGCAATAGCTTCGAAAATATCGCCCGTGGCCGAGAGCCCCGCTTCGACGCCGGTATAGCCGGGATCCACACTACCCGGAACCACTCCACAGACGCCCGGAATCAGCGTGGTCTTCTGCTGCATGGCGATGATGCAAGTCGAGGTCCCGACCACATTGACTACATCGCCCTCCCTGCACCCCGCGCCGATTGCATCCCAATGGGCATCGAAGGCGCCCACGGGAATCGGAATACCCGCCCGCAAGCCCATCTTCTCCGCCCACACGGGCGCGAGATGTCCTGCCAGCGCGTCAGAGGTGTGGTATTCGCCACCAAGTTTGTCGCGAATGCCGTCCAACAACGGGTCCACGCTCGAGAGAAAGGCCTGCGACGGCAGCCCGTCCCACTTGGGATTCCACATCCACTTGTGACCCATGGCGCAGACACTGCGCTTAACCAGCTTGGGGTCGGTAATGCCGCAGAGAGTCGCCGCCACCATGTCGCAATGTTCGAAGGCGCTCGCCAGCTGACTGCGCTTCTCCGGGTTGTGGCGCAGCCAGTGCAGCAGTTTGGCGAATCCCCACTCATGGGAATAGACCCCACCGCACCATTCGATCGCTTCCAGGTGTTGGGCGTGGGCGAGCTGGGTAATCTCCTGCGCCTCGCCCTTGGCGCGATGGTCGCACCACAGATAGTAGTCATCGAGCGGCTCGAGGTGGGCGCCGACCGGGACCACGCTCGAGCCGGTAGTATCGAGCGCCATCGCCGCGACCTGCTCGCCTGAGATCCCGGCCTTGGCCAGCACGGCCTGCATGGCGCTGACCAGCGCGTTCATTTGATCATCATGGGATTGGGTGGCGAAATCCGGGTCTTCCCGCTTCCGCTTCAGCGGATAGTTGGCCGACGCCGTAGCCAATCCACCCTTATCGGTGTGGGCGCTGTCGAAGAGCGTAACGCGGACGCTCAGCGTGCCGAAATCAACTCCTGCGACGATGGCCACCGCTAAGCCTGCTCGACGTCGTGGTTGTACATGCTCCAGCCCAGATAGCGCGTGGCCGCTTCGTACACCGCACTGCCCACCTGCGAGAAATTGGCTGCGACATGATGCTCGAAGCCCTGCTCACAGATCAGTCGCAGCAGCTTCTGCAATCGTGGGATCCTGGCCACGCCGGCGCCGCCAAAGGTTTCCAGAGGATCGTCGGTAAACTCCCCCTGCCCCACATATCCCCGGATCTTGCCGTGGAAGTCATCGGTAGAGAAGCGCACGTAGGTCATGGCGCCTGCCTTGACCCGGCCAACGCAGGTGCCGAAGGTATTCTCCTTGCCCACCGTGCCCGCGATGATCGCCTGAAAGTCCATAACCACGTCCTTGAAGAAGTGCTTGGGCAAATTGGAGCAGTGGAAGCACACGCACTTGTCGGGATCGGAACCGTAATTGTTATTCCAATCCAGCAGCGCGCTCGGGGTCTCCGAGGCCAGGGCCAGGGCATGCATGCTGATGGTCCCGCAAATGTCCACTTCGCAGGCGCTGGGGAAGAGGTTATCGCTCATCATGCTCATCACCGTGCAGGGCACCACGCCGAAGTATTCTTCGAGCGAAGTCCAGCACTGGATCGCGCTCACGGTGCAATAGGTCTGCTGCATCCATTGCTCGATCACCACGCCCAGCTTGCTCATCTTGATCAATGCAGCGATCGGGAATGTTGTTGGTGGACACATACGCTTGGATCGCCGCCAGTTTGGTCTGCACCGCGTCGTCGTTGTCCTTGAGCCGCTCGATACGGCCCAGGACTTCAGAAAGATCGAGCGTATCCACAGATATGCCGCTGCGCTCCAGCAGCTTTTCGCTGTAACGAACCGTGTTGAAGGCCGCCGGACGCGCGCCGAGCGCGCCCACGCGAAGATTGGTAAAGCCACGCACCACCCGGCAGACCGAGGAGAACCAGGCCAGATCCTTGCGGAATGCATCGGAATCGGGCTGCACCGTATGCAGCGCTGTGAGCGAGTAAGGAATGCCGTACTGCATCATGTTGTTGCAGGCCGACATCTTGCCGCAAAAGCTGTCGCGGCGGTGGGAAATCTTCATATCCGCTGCCCGGTCGGGGGTCGCCTGCACCAGCACCGGCACCTTGAGCGTAGAGTGGCGCAAGGCATCCACAATCCCGCGCTCTTCGCCGAAGTTGGGGAGTGTAACAATCACGCCGTCAATTTCATCGCGATGCTTACGGAAGAGATCACCGCATAGGCGCGCTTCCGTCGGGGTTTCGACGGCGCCGAACTTTGACTCCTCCGGAGTCAGCGCGATGGTGCGGATACCGTCCGCCGCCAACACTCTCAGGATCTCTTCCCGGCCCGTTTTCGCCAGGTGATCGGGAAAAAATCCGCGGTTGCCGACAATTACGCCGAACGTCATCTGTTTCGCCATAGTCATTTCCTTCGCTTGTTAACCGTTTGCTTGGGGCGAAAGCCGATGGTATAACCCAGGCCGAAAACCGTAAGCAGCCCGCCCCACCAAATCGGCGCATGAAGATTGTTTAGCACCGGGGGATGGGGCAGCGGGTGACTGAGTTCCCAGACCCCGGTGCTCAAAATCACCACGCCATAGGCAAGCAGCAGTACACCTGCAAACCACCAGATAGAAAAGGACTCTCGCATCGGCCCGGCTCCTTACCAGAACGCAATATTGAGGAAGATGAAAACCACAGCCACCGTGCCCGCCCACACAATCGGACGCTGGTACCAGTGGTCGTCGTGTTCCTTGGGAAGTACGGAAGCACCGTAAACCAGTCCCTCCAGTTCCGCTACCGGCCGGGGTTTGGTCATGTAGCTGACCACCACCGTAACCAGCACGCAGACAATCCAGGCCCACAGGGCGCGATAGACATTTTCCGCCATATCTTTGGCGTCCGGGGAAAGGGCGACGTAGCGCAAGGCATGCGGATCGTGCTGCACCCACAGCCAGAGGCTGATGGACGTGACTGTACCGGCCAGCAATCCCCAAAATCCGGCCTCTTTGGTCGCGCGCTTCCACAGCATGCCCAGGATCACGGTTCCGAAGAGAGGCGCGATGAAGAAGCTGAACAGCTGCTGCACGTAATCCATGATGCTGGCTGCGTGCTGCACCAGGTACGCCGTGCCCACCGAGACCAGCACCCCGATCAGGGTGCTCCAGCGACCCATGGCCACATAGTGCCGGTCGGTAGCTTTCTTGTTGAGAAAGGCGCCATAGATGTCATAGGTCCACACGGTCGAAAACGCGCTGACGTTGCCCGCCATTCCAGACATGAAGCCGGCGATCAGCGCCGTGACGCCCAGCCCCAGCAGGCCCGGCCCGCAGTAGCGAACCAGCATCAGGGGCAGGACCTCGTTGAAGCTATGCTGGCCGGTCTTGACCGCCACATCCTGCGCCACCAGCTTAAAGGGAAGCACGGAAAGGGCAATCAGGCCGGGGAGGATGACGATGAAGGGCACCGCCATTTTGAACGCGGCGCCGATTACCGGAGCCATCCTGGCGGAACGTATGCTGTCTGCCGACAGAACGCGCTGTACCACCAGAAAATCCGTAGTCCAGTAGCCGAAACTGACCACGAAGCCCAACCCGAAGATGATCCCGAACCAGTTCACCCCCATGGGGTTGGTGTTGAAGTGTCCCAGCGTCGACCACAGGTGCACATAGTCGGAGCGGCCCAGGTTGGTTGCGATCTGTTGCCGCAGGTTGCTCCAGCCACCCACCTCGATCAAGCCCAGAATCGGTATCAGCAGCGCGCCCGCCCAGATGAGCAGGAACTGGAGAATCTCGTTGTAGATCGCCGACTTCAGCCCGCCCAGCGCAACATACACCGCTACCGTGACCGATGAAACCCAGATGCTGAAGTTCAGGTCCCAGCCCAGAACCACCTTCATCACAATGGCCATCGAGTACATATTGATGCCGCTCATCAGAATGGTCATGAACGCGAAGCTGACCGCGGAGAGGGCTCGTGCCCCGTCTCCGTAACGAAGTTTTAGATATCCCGGAACGGAGTGGGTCTTCGAGATGTAATAGAACGGCATCATCACGATGCCCAGAAAGAGCATCGCTGGAATAGCGCCGATCCAGTACCAGTGCATAGCCAGGATTCCATACTGGTAGGTAGATCCAGCCCATCCCATCAACTCGAGCGACCCCAGGTTGGCGGAAACAAAGCTCAGCCCGGCGATCCAGGCGGTCATCTCGCGCCCGGCCATAAAGAACTCTTCGCTGGTGTTGGAGGATCCCCGGAGATAGAAGCCGATGAAGACCACGATCGCGAAGTAGATCGCGATTACCAGGACGTCGATCCAGTTCAGGCGCGCCAGCTGGGTAGAGACCGCCAGAGCCAGAGTTGTCACCATAGATTAGTGTGTCCTTGTCCCCGCATCATTTCTCCTGTCCATAGGTTGCGTTAGCCCCGTGTTTGCGAAAATAATGCCGATCCAGCAGCGCCTGGGAAACCCCGTTACAGCTTTGTCGCAGGGTAGCTGTAAAGTACGCCATGCGTGCCACCGTTTCCAGAACGGCGGCGTGGTGGGCTGCCTCGAGCGGCGTTTTCCCCCAGCAGAAAGGCGCGTGGCCGGCCACCAGAACGGCCGGAATTGCATGCGGATCGAGACCTTGAAAGCGGCGGGTAATCGCGATCCCGGTGTTGTGCACGTAATCTCCGTCAATTTCCTCCGCCGTTAACTCCTCGGTGACGGGAACCGGGCCGTAAAAGTAGTCCGCGTGGGTGGTTCCGTAGGCCGGAATCTCGAGCCCTGCCTGGGCCCACGCCGTGGCATATTCCGAGTGCGTATGGACCACCCCGCCAATACCAGGAAACTCTTTGTAAAGTAGAAGATGCGTGGCCAGGTCAGAAGACGGGCGTAGTCTGCCCTCGACCACTTTTCCATCCAGATCGGTGACCACCATGTCTGCCGGAGCCAGTGCCGAGTAGTCAACCCCGCTGGGCTTGATCACCACCAGCCCGCGGTCGCGGTCGATGCCGCTGGCATTCCCGAAGGTAAAGAGAACCAGCCCTTGGCGCACCAGTTCCAGGTTGGCCTCAAGCACCTGCTCCTTCAGCGTGTCCAGGGCACTGATGTCGGTAGCTTTCGGCATAGGGAACAAAATAACAGACCATGCAAACGTTTACTTGCGCTCTGACCTTAGGAGAATCAGGCACACCCCGTCAAGCGGAAGCTCTCGGGGGAGGTCTTCAGAGTCTGCCTAAGAACTCCCTTGAACTCGCCCAGTCTTGTCCAAATTAGTTTTTTGCGGTGGTTCTACCCCTCCCTCAGCGACAACATTGCCTGGAAGCGCAAACCTCCACTTTGTCATTGGAGCGAAGCCGAACCGCACACGCGCTGTGTCCAGTGCAGCGTGCAGGAAATCCGGGTTCACTCCGGGATGACAAAGTGGGGGTTTGCGCTTCCAGGCAATGTTGTCACTGATGGATCGGTAGATCGGTTGTGAGGGTTAAGAAGTGGGAGAAGGTGCGGCAGCGCTGGCCCATATCGCCCGGACGGCCTTGCCGAAGGCACTGTATTCCTTGATTCCGGTCGGGCAGAGCTCAATGACCACCCATCGATCATCAAGAATCTTGGTCTTGGAGCGGTAAGCGACCTGCCATCGTTCAAACTCCGGCCCGGTATTCTGCCGCAGGTAACGCCACATCTCTCCGGTCGCGATACCGTCCGAAGCGCTGGCGACCAGCACCGGTTCGTGATCAGGCATTCCGTGTTGCACCGCGTGTGCTGCCATGGCTCCTCCACGAATCATGCGAGTGATTTCAAGCTCGGCTTCCAGCAGTGTACGGGCGATCACATTCGCCTGAACGTCTTGCCCGACGTATGCCCGGCAAAAGTAGCCGAAGTGCTGTTCCATGAATCACCTCTGATAAGCTACGCGATCAAGCCTTCCTAGGAGAAGAAGGAAAGAAACACTGACGTTACGTTTGGTCAGGACTTAAAGTTTCTCGGCGCGTGCTATTGCTGTTGCTGTTGCATTTGCTGCAGATGCAGCAATTGGGCGGCGGGCGCCGGAGGTTCCTGGGCTCGCTCCACCAGGATGGACCAGTCTTCCGGGACCGGCATATCGCGGTCAAGGGGCGGCAAATCTACGTATTTTGAAACTTTGACTGCCACGTAAAGCTCGCTCTCCTTGCTGCCGCGATAGGTGCCGCGGGTGGGCGGCACGTCCGCGTAATCCCTTCCCAGCGCCGTGCGTATGTACCTGTTGTGCGCCAGCAAATTATTAGTTGGATCAAAACCTACCCAACCTACCTGGGGTAAAAAGGCCTCTACCCAGGCATGGGTAGCATCCGCCGTGGAGCGATCGGTATGGTCCTCGCCATGATAGAGATAGCCGCTCACGTAGCGGCAGGGAATGCCCACATGCCGCACCAGCGCAATCATGGTGTGAGCAAAGTCCTGGCATACCCCCTTTCTGGATTCGAGCGCCTCGTCGATGGGTGAGTTTACGTGCGTGCTGCGGGAGTCATAGTCAAACCAGTGATAAAGCGAGGCATTCAACTGTCGTAAGAGCACCAGGGGATCGTCGCGGCGGCGCACATCCAGTAACTTCGCCAGATCGAGCAGAGCAGGCGAGGGTTTGGCGAATTCACTCGGCAGCAGCATCTCCGAGAAATCCCCCAACGCGACCAACGAATCCAGCTCGTCCCAGGCGCCGGGGCGAAGCAAGTGCGGAATCTCAGGCAGTGGCTGCTGTTCCACCAGGGCTTCGGCTACCATCACCAATTGCGAGTGCTCTCCAGGAATATCGAAGTGGTGGACGTTGTTCCCCAGGTGGTCGCGATACGAGAAAACCCGGCAACGGGGGCTTACCGACAAGGAGAATGAGAGGCAGCGTTGATTGTTGTCGCTGCGCGGGTGCATGCGCGCCTCCATGAGGCTTTCGCTCACCTGGTCCGCGTACAGGAACTTGGTCAGGTGCCGTATCAGATAAAAGTCCATCGCCCGTCGAACTCCTTGCTCCCCAAAATTCACTACATTGCGAGAGCAGCTTGCACCGAATATTGAATATAGAACCGGTAAATCAGGTCATGCGTCTGCCGGCACTGTCGCAGGATGTTATGCAGGTACGCTCCAGGGTCCTGCGCGAGAATGTCAGAGACCTCGGCAAAGCTCAGCGAAGCCTGCAGCTTTCCGGAGACCCTGGACAGGTCATCCACCGGCATCCTTCCGCTGGACGCGCGCACGGAGACAAGCGCCTGGCGCAGGCAATCGATTGAATATCTCAGCGAGTGCGGAAATTGCGGGTTCAACAATAGAAATTCCAGGATCCAGTCGGCAGAAAGGTCCGCCGTGTACACCTTGCAGTAGGCTTCGAAGGCCGTGCAGCAACGAAGCAACCCTACCCACTCCTGGTAATGGCTTCCTTCTGCCGGTATTTCCGCTGTGTCGAGAAGCTCCGGTTGATACAGTGCGAGCAGCGTTGCTATAGAGGACGCCCGCTCCAGGTAGCGGCCCAATTGAATAAACTGCCACTCTTCGCCATGACTCATGGTGGTATCGGTGACCCCTTGGAAGAGGTGGACTCCGTCGATCACGGCGGGGAGAAAATCAGCCAGCCGGGTATTCAGTCCATGTTCTGAATATGGTTGGATCACCCAGTGGTACATGCGGTTCAATTGCTGCCACTGCTCAGTGCTGATCTCGTCGCGCACCTGGCGCGCATTTTCCCGTGCTTCAATCAGGCAGGAAGTCACCGATGCGGGAACTTCCGCGTCGAAGGTCAGCGAATGAACAAGTTGGTAATAGTCATTGTTCCAGCTAACGCCCTGCGGGTGTCCCAGGGCGGCCAGGACCCGCTTCCATCTTCCCTCTGCACTGGTGCTGGACTTGTCCAGCATGAGACCCATATTCACGTCGAGCATGCGCACCGTATGCTCAGCGCGCTCAAGATAGCGGCTCATCCAGTAAAGACTGTCGGCTACGCGAGAAAGCATATGTCCCCTAGTCGGTCAAAACCCAGGTATCTTTACTGCCCCCGCCCTGCGACGAGTTCACTACCAGCGAGCCCCGCCGCAACGCTACGCGCGTGAGCCCACCCGGAACAATGCGCACCTTATCGCCATACAAGATATAAGGCCGCAGGTCCACGTGCCGAGGTTCGATGCCGTTCTCCGTCAAGCAACCGGCGCGGGAGAAATCGAGCGTGGGCTGGGCAATGTAATTGCGCGGGTTGGCCTCGATCAAGCGCTTGAACTCTTCCCGCTGTTCGGCGGTGCTGTGGGGCCCGATCAGCATTCCATAGCCGCCTGACTCCCCCACCGCTTTTACTACCAGCTTGTCCAGATTCTCACAGCAGTACCTGCGTTGTTTAGGGTCCGTCATCAGGTAGGTTTCGACATTATTCAGAATCGGTTCTTCGCCCAGGTAGTAGCGGATGATCGCAGGCACGTAAGCGTAGACCGCCTTGTCGTCGGCGATGCCAGTGCCGAAAGCATTGGCCAGGGTTACATTGCCGGCACGGTAGGCATTGAACAGCCCGGCCACTCCCAGGATGGAGTCGGAGCGAAAAGCCAGCGGATCGATGAAGTCATCATCCACCCGGCGGTAGATCACATCCACGCGCTTCAGGCCGGCAGTGGTCCGCATGTAAACCACGTTGTCGTGGATGACCAGGTCGCGTCCTTCGACCAGTTCGATGCCCATCTGCCGGGCAAGATAGGTGTGCTCGAAATATGCCGAGTTGTAGACGCCCGGGGTCAGCAACACGATGGAGGGATCGTGACGCCCCTCAGGCGCCAGCGAGCGCAGCGTGCTCAGCAGCAGCTGGGTGTAGTGTTCGATGGGCTGCACACCGTAGTCGCGAAACAGCTGGGGAAACGTCCGCTTCATCACCCGGCGGCTGGTCAGCATGTAGGAGACGCCGCTCGGCACCCTGAGGTTGTCTTCCAGCACCACAAATTCGCCATTGCTCAGGCGAAGAAGATCTGTACCCGTCACGGTGATATAAACATTCCGGGGAACCTGCAGGCCGCGCATTTCTCTGCGAAACTGGCGGCAGCTGTAGACAATCTCGCGCGGCACATGGCCGTCGTTGAGAATCTTGCCATCGTTATAAACATCGTGCAGAAACAGATTGAGGGCGGTGATGCGCTGGGTAAGGCCCTTTTCGATATGTTGCCATTCCGCGCCGGTGATGATGCGCGGCAACAAGTCATAGGGGAAAATCCTCTCCGTTCCTTCTCCGTGCCCATATACGTTGAAGGTGATGCCCTGGGTGAGGAAAGACAGGTCAACCGATCGTTTGCGGCGGGCAATCTCATCCGGAGGAAGGTTGAGAAATGTCTCTAATGCGGCTGCGTAATGCGGTCTTACCAGCCCGTCCTCAGAGAACATCTCGTCGTACGTGTTGTCCAGGACGTAGTCCTTCAGGAGCGGATTGGCAAACGTGCTGGGTCGGGCTATTTCCATTTGGCCATCCTGGCTCACTGCTTGAATCCTGATGTGGCTTCGGTCGCGACCTCGTCGCTGATCACATTGAATTGAGTAAGGTTGGCGATTCCGAACGAGGTGGTGATCGCCACATCGGAGGCATCCCGTCCCACCGCCATCAAGACCCGGCCGATGCGAGGATGATTATGCCTCGCGTCCACCGTCCACCAGCGGTTGGCCAGATAAACTTCGAACCAGGCGCTGAAATCCATGGGAGTAAAGCTAGGTGGTATACCGATATCTCCCAGGTATCCGGTCACGTAGCGCGCCGGTATGTTGAGGGCGCGGCAGAAGGTCACCGCCAGGTGCTGAAAGTCCCGGCATACTCCAACCCGCTCGGTAAACACATCGAGCGCTGTCTTGGTAGAACGGGCATGCTGGTAGCCAAAAGCCACCTTGGAATGAACCCAACTGCAGATGGCGCGAACCCGGGTCCAGCCTGGAGCCAAATCGCCAAACAACTCCACTGCTATGTTGGAGAGGCGATCGACCTCGCAGTAGCGGCTGTTGAGCAGATAGATCAGGGTTTCGTTCGGTAGATCCGACACCGGGTGCTCGGTCGCATCCAGAGGAGAAGGATCTTCCATGCCGGAGTCCTCAATCAGTGTGGAACCGGTCAGTTGGATATGTCCCGCGGGGGCCACAAACCTCGAACAGCGATTGCCAAAAGTATCGATATAGCTGGTGATTGGGACGGCCGGATCCAGGTGCAGCTCGTCGGGTTCGAGCAGGTCGGGTTCCCGCGAAGGATGCACGTGGAGCATCGCAACGATAGTAACCGGGGCTGGAATGTTGAAACCGATGTCATAACCTAAGCGAATGAGCATTGAAATCCTCGATCGAGCCCTGAAGAGCGAATCGCCCAGGGTCACCCCCGGGCAAGTTCGACAGGAACGACAAGGTCCTTGTCGCAAAAATTATGATGCTGAAAAACTATCAGACAATCAGGATCGGTTCCTACCTGTTTCTATCGTTATACCGCGTTCCCGGGAAATGCTCTAGCATTCAGGTTGGAGAGTTTGAATGACCTATTGTCTGGGCATCATGACCCGTGAAGGATTGGTGATGGCATCCGATTCCCGAGCCAACGCCGGCTTCGACCAGGTGAACGTCTGCCAAAAGATGCATACATTTCTCCAACCGGGAGAACGTGCTTTCGTCATCCTGACCAGCGGAAACCTGTCTCTCACCCAGTCGGTCATCACCCTTTTGCGCAACGATTTCGAGTCTGGAGAGGGCTTGGCAAAGGCCGAGTCCATGTATGAGGCGGCCCGCATTGTAGGGGACTGCGTTCGCCGGGTCTCGGATATGGATCGCGCCGCGCTGGAGAAGGACGACTTCAAGTTCAACATTCATCTCCTCTTAGGCGGCCAAGTCAAAGGAGAGAAGCCAAACCTCTTCCTGATATACCCCCAGGGAAACCCACTGAGCGCGACGGAGGATTCGCCCTATCTGCAAATTGGCGAGGTCAAATATGGCCGCCCGATCCTCGACCGTGGCATTGAGTTCGGTTCCACCAGCCTGGAGGTTGCGGGTACCTACGCCCTGCTATCGCTCGACGCTGCGATGCGCTCGAACGTCACCGTGGGGCCGCCGCTGGAAGTACTGCTGTACCAGAACGACAAACTGGAATTCGACCGCTACCGGCGCTTCAAGGCTGATGACCCGGAACTGGACCTGATGCATGCCTGCTGGGAGCAAACCCTGCGTCGCGCCGTAGAAGAACTACCCACCCTTCATTTCGACGCCCTGAAAGCCAACGCTTTCCTGGCGACTTAGCCTGAATTGAGTCCCGCAGGGACGGCTGAGAGTAGCCCAGGACGCAGTCCTGGGTATACATTCCCAGCGAGATCAGTCCCGCCAGGGACGGCTGAAAATTCCCCAGGATGTAATCCTGGGTCTGCACCTCCATCTCGCAAAGACCAGCAAACCCAGGACTGGCGTCCTGGGCAACATTCAGCCGTCCCCGTTCGACAAGCTCAGGGCAGGCTCTGCGGGACTGGACTTAGTGCCCGACCCAACCCAGCACTACGTGCTGGGCTACTCTCAATCGTCCCTGCGGGACTATTTTGTAAGTGGAGTTCTCACGCAGCCTCTAAGGTACGTTTCTCCTAGAGAATGTAACGCGACAAATCCTGGTCCTTGACGATCGAGGCCACCATGGCCCGCACGTACTCCGGATCGATCAGAACCACCCGCTCCCGGCCGTCTGTCGTCTCTACGTCGCTTACCGGCAGAGGCACCGTGGCGCCGTTTTCCGCCGCCGAAGCTGCAATTTCGATCAGCGGCCCTTCGGCGGAATGGCCCTTCATAATGTCGGGCGCCATGAAGCTGATCTCGTCCAGCACCCGCTCCATGATAGTGTGCAGCCGTCGAGCGCCAATATTCTCCGTGGTCTCGTTCACCCGGAAGGCGAACCGCGCCATCTCTTCCAGGGATTCCTTGGTAAACCTGAGTTTCAAGCCTTCGGTTTCGAGCAGCGCGGTGTACTGCTTGGTCAGCGATGACTTGGGCTCGGTAAGAATGCGGACAAAGTCCTCCACCGTCAGCGACTGCAGCTCCACGCGGATAGGGAAGCGGCCCTGCAGCTCGGGGATCAAGTCACTCGGCTTGGAAACGTGAAACGCACCCGCTGCAATAAAGAGGATGTGATCCGTCCGCACCATGCCGTACCTGGTATTGACGGTCGTCCCTTCCACAATGGGGAGAATGTCTCTCTGCACGCCCTCCCTCGACACATCGGGACCGTGACCGCCCTCCCGGCCGGCGATCTTGTCGATCTCATCCAGGAAGATAATACCCGAGTTCTCCACCCGCTCGACAGCCAGCCGGGTTACCTGGTCCATGTCGACCAGACGCGTCTCTTCCTCCTGCACCAGGTATTCGAAAGCCTCGCCGACCTTCATCTTGCGCTTCTTGGTGCGCTGGCCGAAGAGGTTGGGCAGCACGTCCTTGAGGTTGATATCCATCTCCTCGACGCCCTGGTTGGAGATGATCTCAAACGACGGTGTGCTGCGTTCGCGCACATCGATCTCTACCGTGCGCTCATCCAGCTTGCTTTCGCGGAACTGTTGTCGTAGCTTTTCCCGGGTCCGGTTGTGGCTTTCCTGGCTTGCCGGGGGAAAGTTAGTGCCATCGATCACCACCGGACCTGGGGCGGAATGGGTACCACCACCCGGCGTGCCCGAGGCGGCTGGCGAAGGGGGCAGAAGAAGGTCCAGCAAGCGCTCTTCGGCGTTCAGTTCGGCCCTATCTTCCACCTCTTCCAGCTTTTCCTCGCGCACCATGTCCACGGCGATTTCCACCAGGTCGCGGATCATCGATTCCACGTCACGCCCGACGTAACCGACCTCGGTGAATTTGGAGGCTTCTACCTTCATGAAGGGCGAATTGGTGAGCTTGGCCAGGCGGCGCGCAATCTCCGTCTTGCCCACGCCGGTGGGCCCGATCATGATGATGTTCTTGGGCATGATCTCTTCGGCGATATCGGGTGGCAGCTTCTGCCGGCGCATACGGTTTCTCAGGGCGATGGCCACGGCCCGCTTGGCGGCGCGTTGGCCTACGACATGCTTGTCCAGCTCAGCCACGATCTCCCGTGGAGTGAGGTCTTCCAGGGAGAGTTCGAGCTCTTCCGCGGTTCCAGGTAAAAAAATCGCCATATGCCTGCTCCTTTTGGGCGGCAGTTTAGAGCACTAAGAAAGCCTAGCCGTGCAGTTCCTCGATCGTGATTTGATCGTTGGTGTAGATGCAGATCTGGCCCGCGATACGCAAAGACTTCTCCGCAATGGCGCGCGCCGGCAAGTCGGAATTCTCGACCAGGGCCCGGGCCGCTGCCAGGGCAAAACTACCACCGCTGCCGATGGCCGCAATCCCCTCGTCGGGCTCGATCACGTCCCCTGAGCCGCTGATCAGAAATGTCTGCTGCAAGTCGGCAACTACCAGCAAGGCCTCCAGGTTGCGCAGCATCTTATCCGTGCGCCAATCCTTGGCCAGCTCCACGGCCGAGCGCCCCAGGTTGCCGGCATATTGCTCCAGCTTGGCCTCAAAGCGGCTAAAGAGCGAGAATGCATCCGCCGTCGAGCCGGCAAACCCAGCCAGGATTTTATCCTGATAGAGCCGCCGGATCTTGCGCGCGGTGTGTTTGATCACGCTATCGCCCAGCGTAACCTGGCCATCGGCCGCCATGACCACGCTGGAGTTTCTGCGGACACACAAAACGGTGGTGGAGCGAATACGCCGGGCTTCGGAGCGGGAATTTACGGGAGAGGCGGCTCTCGAAGCGGCGATCGCCGTCGAGCTTCGGACAGCAGACGAACGAATGGACATCTCTTGCCAGTATAGCGCAGCCCCAGCCGGCACAATCTGAGCGGCCCTGTGCGAAGGTAATGTTGCCGAATGCGGTCCAGCACCCTCACCGCATCTCCCAGGAGGTGCTGGCCTGCGATATCCTGCATCGTGTACCCCTATTTGAGCTGGAGCTTTCATGTATAGCTTCCCGTTGCGCGACTCCCAGCTCTTCGGCACCTTCGCAGCCGTCGGAGTCTGCCTTGGGGGCGTGGCCGCGTATGCGCTGCTCCGCCGCCGCCCCAGCCCCGATGAGGAGGAGCGCAAGCGCCGGGATCTGCTGGTTCAGCAGGGGCGCATCATCGATGCCACCGTCATCGACATCTCCGACCTCACTGCCGAAGAGAGCGGACGCCCCAACGGGCTGCAGCTCATTCTTTACAAATATGAAGCCGCCGGGGTGGTCTACGAGTGCTCCCAGGACGTCACCATGCTACGGCACATTGTCAACATCTATGACTGCCGGCTGGGCTTTCCGGCATCTGTGCGCTACGATCCCCACAACCCTGGCAACTCGCTGATTGTGGCTGAGGGCTGGAGCGGGTTGCGCGATACGGCCAATTCCGTCCCTATTCATGGCCGCCCCAAAGCCGCGGCACGCTCGATTCGATAGCCGCTTCTTCCTGGTCTGTCGCTCCCCGGATTCCTGTTGAGTTTGGTGTCGTTGGCGAACTCCGTGCGGCCTTCTTTGCGGAAAGCCGCGAACGTGGCTGTTGCTGAGTGCGGCGTGTAGGAATCCGGGGCCGCTCCCAGTACACTAGATAGGTATGCACGTTCACGGCGGGGCGTCGGAGAAGACGCAACGGATTTTGCGCATCTCGCTGCTGGCCACACTGGCCTATGTGGCTCTTACCTTTGTGGCCGGAGTACGTGCTCATTCGCTGGCGCTGATCTCCGAGGCCGGCCATAACGTATCTGACTTCCTCGCCCTGTTGTTGTCGTTCGTCGCCGTCTACTTTCAGACGCGGCCGCCTACCGACCAAAAGACCTTCGGCTACCAACGCGCTGGCGTCCTGGCAGCCTTTCTCAACGCATTGACGTTGGTTTTGATCGCTGTCTGGATCGCCATTGCGGCCGTCCATCGGCTCAGTGAGCCGGTTCAAGTGCAACCCCGGCTGATGATGATCGTCGCCGCGGCCGGCGTCCTGATGAACGGCGTGATCGCCGCCCTGCTTTGGACCACCTCGCGTGATGTCAATATCCGCAGCACCTTCATTCACATGCTGGGCGACACCCTCTCGACTGCTGCGGTCATCGTCGGCGGCGCCGCCATCCTCTTCACCGGCCGTAACTGGATCGATCCAGTCCTCTCTATCCTGATCGCCGCGTTGATTTTATGGAGTTCGCTATCCATCGTGCGCGAGACGCTCAACATCCTTTTGGAAGGGACCCCGCGCGGTTGCTCGTTGGCGGAGATACGGGTCTCGCTCCAGGCCATCGATGGGGTCGAAGATGTGCACGACCTGCACGTGTGGAGCCTCGGATCGCAGACTCATGCCTGTGCCACCCACATCATCATCGACGACATTCCGCCTTCGGAGAGTGCACGCATACTGGAACAGGTGAACGGGATTCTTCGCCAAAAATTCCGTATCTACCACTCCACGATTCAATTCGAATGTGTCGATTGCGAAGTGGCGCATGGTTGCTCCCCGCCCACCGAGGTCGACGAGCACGACCACTCTGGCCACGGCCACTCCCACGCTCACTCCCACTAGAGTTCGGTCGCCCACTTTACTGTGGCCAGTAAGCCGGGCAACTGCGAAAATGCCAAGTCGTTGGTGACAAGTATTGCCCCTACAGAAATTGCGTGAGCGGCAATCAACATATCGAGATTGCCAAGTGGCTTTCCCGCCGCCTCTTGTTTTGCCCGAAGGCTGCCGTACGTCTGGGCCTCCTCTCTGCCCCAGGGAAGAATTTGGATTTTGGCAAAGAAGCCTTCGAGGGCAGAGCGAAGAACCGTCGCTTTCGGATTCCTGGCTAACCCATATTGGATTTCCGCCTCGGTAATTACCGAGATACAAGCGACCTCTCCATGCTGGAGATTGGCGAGTTTGGCGCGAGAGGCTGGAGACTTACCCTTAACGATGTAACTGACGGTGTTGGTGTCGATCATGTAGAGCTGGCTCACAGCTCGTCTCGCTCCTGCGGGGTGCCCTGAGCGCGATTGTCCAGGAAGTCCTCGGGGAAACCGGCCTTATCGAGAGCGGAAAAAATCTCATCCCATCCGCCCGGAGCCTCCGACAGAATCAGATCACCACTTTGTGGGTCGCGACGGATGTATACCTCATCCGTAGCGAAGCGGTACTCGGCAGGAATCCTGACTGCTTGACTCCGGCCGCTCATGAAGACCTTAGCCTTTGCGGGTTGTGCCATCGATCTGCCTCCCGGTATATATCATGCTATATATCGGGAGGTGCATTCAAGGTCTTGGTTCCAGAATCCTCGATATTCTGCCCCGGTTTGTCCGGCTGCGACTCATAGATCTCAGCCACCCGCTCCAGGGTGTCGATCTCGCTTGCCGGCTTGTCATCCCGAATGCGCAGAATGCGCGGGAATCGCAAAGCGAAGCCGCTGTCATGCCGATCCGATCGCATTACGTTGTTAAATGCGACCTCCAAAACCACCAGCGGTTCGACCGCCCGGACGCTTCCGAAATCCTCCAGCGTGTGCTCTTGAAAGAACTGGGTTAGCCGGGCAATTTCCGCATCGGTCACGCCGGAGTAGGCTTTGCCTACGTTGCGCAGCACCTCGCCATCGCGAACCGCAAAGGTATAGTCGCTCAGCCATCCGGCCCGCTTTCCGTGGCCATACTCGGCCGCTGTCACCACCACATCGAGGGTAGCCAGCTCGCGCTTCAGCTTGAGCCAGGCCAGACCGCGCCTTCCCGGCTGGTAAGTGCTATGCCGGGCCTTCAGCATGACGCCTTCATTGCCGCGGGCCCGCGCATCCACATAAGCCTGCTCCAGTTGCGCCACACTTTGCAGTTGGACGGCGGGCGCGAGCACCAGCCGGGCGAAGCTATCCTCCGGCACCGCGGGCTCAAATAACAGCTCGGTTTGCTGCCCATGGCTGGCCAAGCGACTGCTTACCCTTGTCCTGGGCTGTTCTCGCGCCACCAGCTCCTCGAGCGCCGGCCGGCGTTGGTCCAAGGGCTTGTCCATCCAGGGTTCGCCATGGGCGTAAAGCAGATCAAAAGCCATAAACACGACCGGAGTGGCCTCGCGCATGTCCGCTGTGACCCGCTTGCGCCCCAGCCGTGCCTGCAGAGAAGCAAATGGCAGCGCACGGTCGCGGCTCCAGGCGAGGATCTCACCGTCCAGTACCAGCGGTTCCTCAAAGCCGGCAAAGGCCTCCACGATCTCCGGGAAACTGGCAGTCATATCCTCCCGAGAGCGCGAGAAAAGGGCGACTCGACCAGGATGTTCCGGCGAGCCACAGTGAATCTGTGCCCGAATGCCATCGTACTTATCTTCCAACTGGGCCTCTTTGATGACTGGCCCCTCCGGGTGCACCTCGCCAGATTTGGCCTCTTCGGCCACCTCAGTGCTGAAGCGTTGCAGGGCCTCCTCCACCGTCTCGACCGGGCTGGCTAGCATGAAACCGAGGGGATGAAAGAGTTTCATCCGCGCCTCGGCCAGGCGACCGGTGGCCGCCAGCTCCAGCACTTCGGGGAGATTGCCGTTCAGCATCCTAGCCCGTCGCACCTCGCCGATGGGAACGCTGTAGGCTGCGGCGATTGCCTCTTCCACCAGGCTGACCTGGATGCCGGTACGCATATCGCCCAGGATGATCTTGATCAGGTACTTGGCCTCGAGCGGCGTGGCCTTCCGGAGCAGGTCCAGGGTGATTTGCTGCTTCCTGGCCGGCTTGGCGGCATCGGCGATTGCAGCAAAGGCTTCAGCCACTTCGGGAAGCAAAAGGGTTGACGCCGCGGCTCCTCGTTCTTGCAGAAGGTCTTGCGTCGCGCCGCCCAGGTCGCCATGGCGCAGGTAGGCGGCATGCATAGCGGGCTGGCCGGCCCCGGAAAGCTGCGCCAGGACACGGCTGAGCGCCGCCCCGCCCACATTCAGCGGCCGGCCGTCCGTCTCCGGGAAAGGCACCCCGGCAAGGTACAGCGCCGCCAACCCGGCCTCCGGCACGGGAAGTGGGCGCAGATACTCGGCCATGAGCGCCCGCTTCTCCAGCTTGCTCCCGGTCTCGGCCAGACGCTGGCACAGCTCTGCGAATTGGGTAAATAGGGCATGCATGCTCAGGTTCCCATTGAGATGCAGCGGCGGCCAAACCTGATAAAATCAGACAAATGGTTCATCGCGTCGCCAATGCGGTTCCTCTCCGGCACGCTCTTTCCTAGCGGCGCTCCCCGCCGACTGTGTTTCTCTTGTTTCGCCCCGAATACAAAAGTTGACCTCGCCCCAGGGGCGCGGAAAGGAACCTTACCATGTTGGATCGCCTGGAACAGATCGAAACCCGTTATGAAGACCTTGGCCGCCAGCTCGCCGACCCGCAGTTGGTGACCGACCAGCAAAAATATCACAAGACCGCGAAAGCCCATCGTGACCTGGAAGCGGTGGTGGGAAAGTACCGCGAGCTAAAGCAGGCACAGCAGGGAATTGCCGACGCCACCAGCATGTTGAGCGAGAGCGACGCCGAGCTGGCAGCCATGGCGCAGGAGGAGCTGACCCGGCTGCAGAGCCAGTCTGCCACCTTGGAGGAAGAAATCAAGGTCATGTTGCTGCCCAAGGATCCCAATGACGAGAAGAACGTCATCCTCGAGATCCGCGCCGGCACCGGCGGAGACGAGGCTTCTCTCTTCGTTGCCGAGATTTTCCGCATGTACTCGCGTTTCGCGGAACAGCATCGCTGGAAAGTGGAGATTCTTTCCCAGTCCGAATCAGGGGTTGGCGGCCTCAAGGAAGTAATTGCCATCATTGAGGGCAAGCGGGTGTACTCGCAGATGAAATACGAAAGCGGAGTGCACCGGGTGCAGCGCGTGCCTGCCACCGAGACCCAGGGCCGGGTTCACACCTCGGCCATCACCGTAGCGGTTTTGCCTGAGGCCGAAGATGTCGACGTGAAGATCGAGGCTAAGGACATTCGCATCGACACTTTTTGCTCCTCCGGACCCGGTGGGCAATCGGTCAACACTACTTATTCTGCGGTGCGCATCACCCACCTTCCCACCAACACGGTGGTGAGCTGCCAGGACGAGAAATCGCAAATCAAGAACCGCGAGAAGGCTATGCGCGTTTTGCGCGCGCGGCTCTACGAAGTGGAAATGGAAAAGCAGCAGGAAGCGCTGGCCAAAGAGCGCAAGCAACAGGTGGGCAGCGGCGATCGCAGCGAGAAGATCCGCACCTACAATTTTCCTCAGAACCGGCTCACCGACCACCGCATCGGTCTAACCAACCACCAGCTCGCGGAAGTCATGGAAGGCAGGCTCCAGCCAACCATCGACGCCCTGATCGCGCATTACCAGGCTGAGCGTCTCAAGGCTGAAACAGCCACTGTGGCGTAACGTGCCGGCCAGCGCCGGCGAGGCTCTGCAGGCTGCGCGCGCTCGCCTGGCCGCTACCTCACGCAATCCGCGCCGCGACGCCGAAGTGCTGCTTGCGCATGTGCTGCGATGCGACCAGGCAGCTCTGCTGACTCATCCCGAGCGTCTCCTCTCCGCAGATGAATCGGACCAGTTGGAAAGCTTCCTCAAGCGACGCCTGGCCAGCGAGCCCATGCAGTACATCACTGGCTCTCAGGAGTTTTTCGGCTTACTCTTCGAAGTGACCCCGGATGTCCTCATCCCGCGCCCGGAAACCGAGCATCTGGTCGAAGCAGCACTGGAGCACATTGCTCCTGAAGCGAACGCGCGCATCGTTGATGTGGGCACCGGCTCAGGAGCCATCGCCATATCGCTGGCGCATGCCCGGCCCCACTCGCACGTGACTGCGGTGGATCTTTCTCCTGCGGCGCTCGAAGTCGCGCGCCGCAATGCCCGGCGGCATGGCGTGCTAGATCGGATGAAGTTTTTGCAATTCAATCTGCTGGCAGGCGTGGATGGTGCTGACTTTGACCTGGTCGTATCGAATCCTCCGTACATCGCAGAAGGAGAGGTCCTGGAACTCCAAGTGTCTAATTACGAGCCGCAATCCGCTCTTTACGCCGGGCCTACGGGGCTGGAAGTCTATGAACGCCTAATCCCCGAGGCCCGCAAGGTGCTCAAGCCCGGGGGCTGGCTGCTGCTCGAGATTGGCTTTGGACAACAACCGGCCGTCGAAGCGCTGCTCCGCGGCTGGCGATCCGTTAGCGTGGTCCACGATCTACAGGGAATCCCTCGCGTATTGCAAGCACAAACCTCCTAACCGAAACGCACCTCTTCTTTGGACAGGTAATTTTTCCTCAAAACTCCCGCAAACTCGTCATCCTGAGCGAAGCGCCTCACAGATTTATCGCGTTGACACAGCGCTCGGTGCGCTTGAGTCGAAGAGCCTGTCCCGAGAGTAGCCGAGGGAACCTCGGCAGTGTTTATCTCGCCCATGCTGCTTTGAGCTTTTCAACCACCGAAGCCCGCACCGGGCGCACCCGCCAAGGTCTTTTCCCGGAGCCCAAAGCCAAGAACTTGCTGAGCAACTTGCTATGCCCGGTCTTGCACGGCCCTGGAGATGGAAGATGATTACAATCCGTGAAAAGGTGTACTTGTGACCATCAAGTGCGTGCCGAAGCAGAGGCTATTGTCGGACTTCGGTGGTTGAAAAGCTCCGAGCAGCATGGGGTAAATAGGCACCGCCGGGGTTCCCTCGGCTACTCTCGGGACAGGCTCTTCGACTCCGCGCACCGAGCGCTGTGTCACGCGATAAACGTGTGAGACGCTTCGCTCAGGATAACGAGGTTTGTGGCGAATTGGAGATGCGAAAACCAGCGTCTTCTCGGATTTCTCTTGTCTGCCAAGCAAGTTAGGGCTTACGGGGTCCAGCCCCCTCGATTGCTTTTCCTCGTTGGTTGATAATAGGGAGATACGAGGGTATCCATGGGCACGATAACGGAACTTCCAAAAACATCTTTGACCTTTGAACAGAAACTGGATCGCCTGGCGCAGGTTGCAATAAACGCGGGCTTGGGACTCGAGCATGGCCAGGAACTGGTCATGACGGCGTCACTCGATGCCTTGCCACTGGCCCGCCTGATTACCGAGCAGGCCTACAAAGCCGGCGCCTCGCTCGTGACCACTCTGTTTACCGATGAGCAGTCGACGCTGCTGCGCTATCGTTACGCCGAGGATCCGGGCTTCGATACGGCCGCGGGATGGCTCTACGAGGGAATGGCGGCGGCGTTTCGCAGCGGCGCAGCACGGCTGGCGATTGCCGGCGGAGATCCATCACTGCTGTCGAAGCAAGATCCAGAAAAGGTGGGCCGGGCAAACCGCGCAGTGTCCAAAGCTTATCGTCCGGCCATCGAACTCATCACCCGGCACGACATCAATTGGACCATCGTTGCCTGCGCCACGCCGGCATGGGCGGCAGCGGTATTTCCCGATCTTCCTCCTGATCAGGCGATGTCCAGGCTATGGGACGCGATCTTTGCCGCCTCCCGGGTGGACGCAGACGATCCCATCGCTCGATGGAAACAACATGATGCCGGGCTGCATCGCCGCGCGAATCTGCTCAACGAGAAGCGCTACGCTACGCTCCATTTCCGCGGCCCGGGGACCGACTTGCGGGTGGGGCTGGCGGACGATCACCTGTGGATGGGCGGAGGCACGCAGGCCGGCACCGGCGCCTATTGCATTCCGAATATGCCGACAGAAGAGGTCTTTACCACCCCGCACAAAGACCGCGTCGAGGGAACAGTGACCAGCACCAAGCCGCTCTCCCACCAGGGCACGCTGATTGAGAAGATTGCGGTGCGTTTTGAAGGCGGCCGTGTAGTCGATTGCAAGGCGTCCAAGGGACAGGAAGTATTGCAGCGAATGATCGATACGGACGAGGGAGCGCGGCGTCTGGGTGAGGTGGCACTAGTGCCGCACTCCTCCCCAATTGCCAGTAGCGGCTTGTTGTTCCTGAACACGCTCTTCGATGAGAATGCCGCCAGCCACATTGCCTTGGGACAGGCTTACAGTACCTGCGTGAAGAATGGAGACCAGCTCAAGCCAGAAGAGCTGGCGGCCAGGGGTGCGAACGAAAGCCTGATCCACGTGGATTGGATGATCGGGTCGAGCGAGATCGATCTGGACGGCATCACGGCCACCGGCACCGCGGAGTCGCTGATGCGCAAAGGCGAGTGGGTCTGAAAAAGAAAACCCCACTCTTCGCGAACGAAGAGTGGGGTTTTGACTTGCTCCTGATCAGGCCTCTACAGTTCGACCCTCTACCTCGAAGAGCAGCCGGTTCTTCAACGGATCGGCATCCACCCGTAGGTGATCGCCGTGCAGCACCTCGCCGTCCAGAATCTTGATCGCTAACGGATCCTGGATCAGGCGCTGGATCGCTCTCTTCAACGGCCGAGCCCCATACTGGCGGTCATATCCAGTTAGCAGCAACTGATGACGCGCGCCCTCAGTCAACTCAAGCGTGATCTTGCGCGGTTCCAGCAGCTTGCGCAGGTCGGCCAGCCGCAGATCGACAATGTGTGACAACTGCTCCTCTCCCAGAGGACGGAAGATCACTACATCGTCTACCCGGTTGAGAAACTCCGGCCGGAAGCTCTGCCTTAACAGTTGCATCACCTGCTCGCGTGCCGCCTCAAAGGCTGATTCGCTTTCCAGGTTCTCCGACTGCAAAAGATGCGCCCCCAGGTTCGAGGTCATGATCAGCACCGTGTTCTTGAAGTCCACCGTGCGACCTTTCGAATCTGTCAGCCGTCCGTCGTCGAGCACCTGCAGAAGGACATTAAAGACATCCGGATGCGCCTTCTCGATCTCGTCGAAAAGGATCACGGAATAGGGCCGCCTGCGCACCGCCTCAGTCAGTTGTCCGCCTTCGTCGTAGCCTACATATCCCGGGGGCGCACCGATCAACCGGGCGACGGCATGTTTCTCCATGTACTCCGACATGTCGATGCGAACCATGGCCTGTTCGTCATCAAAGAGGAACTCTGCCAGGGCGCGTGCAGTCTCGGTCTTTCCCACTCCCGTAGGCCCCAGGAAGAGAAAGGAACCGATTGGACGTTTTGGGTCGCTCAACCCGGCGCGTGACCGGCGGATCGCGTTGGCCACAATCTCCAGCGCCTCATCCTGCCCGACCACCCGCTCGCGCAGGCGGCCTTCCATCTCCACCAGCTTGCGCACCTCTCCTTCCAGCATCTTGTCCACGGGAATGCCGGTCCACTTGCTCACGATCCTGGCAATGTCTTCCTCGTCGACTTCTTCCTTCAGCAGCCGGCCTGCCTCGGCGCCGTCCTGCTTGTCGTTCAGCCGCTTCAACTCAGCTTCGAGCTGGGGAAGTTCGCCGTACTGAATAGCCGCCGAGCGCTCCAGATTGCCACGCCGCGTCTGCTCTTCCATCTCAAAGCGCAGCGCCTCAATCTTCTTCTTGACCTCGGTCAGCCGTGTAATGGCCTCCCGCTCTGTCTGCCAGCGCGCGCGCAGCCCCGTGGCCTTTTCCTTCAGCGCTGCAAGTTCCCGCACTACAATCTCCAGCCGATCTTTCGAATTCCTGTCGTTCTCCCGCTTGAGCGCCGTGCGTTCAATCTCCAGCGAGATCATCTGCCGCTCCAACTGGTCGATCTCTACCGGCACCGAGCCGATCTGGATGGCGAGCGATGCCGCCGCCTCGTCCACCAGGTCGATCGCCTTGTCTGGGAGGAACCGGTCAGAGATATAACGGTGCGAAAGCGTGGCCGCGGCCACGATGGCCGAGTCCTTGATGCGGACGTTGTGGTGGGCCTCGTACCGCTCTTTGAGACCGCGCAGGATCGCAATCGTGTCTTCCACGTTCGGCTCACCCACGAAGACGATTTGGAAACGACGCTCCAGCGCCGCATCTTTCTCAATGTACTTGCGATATTCGTTCAGCGTGGTCGCGCCAATCGCCCGCAACTCGCCCCGCGCCAGCGGCGGCTTCAACATATTCGAAGCGTCAATGGCGCCTTCTGCCGCGCCTGCCCCCACCAGGGTGTGCAATTCATCGATGAAGAGGATGACTTGACCGTTGGACTCCTGAATATCCTTGAGCACCGCCTTGAGACGATCTTCAAACTCACCGCGATATTTCGCTCCCGCCAGCATGGAGCCAAGATCAAGCGAGATGACGCGCTTGTCGCGCAGCAGCTCTGGCACATCGCCGGAGACAATGCGGCGGGCCAAACCCTCAACGATAGCGGTCTTGCCGACACCGGGCTCGCCAATCAGCACCGGGTTGTTCTTGGTACGGCGCGAGAGCACCTGGATCACGCGGCGAATCTCTTCATCGCGGCCGATGACCGGATCCAATTTGCCCCGCCGCGCCAGTTCCGTGAGGTCCTTGGCGTATCGGTCCAGCGCCTGGTATTTGCCTTCAGGGCTCTGATCGGTCACCCTTTGGTTGCCGCGCACCGAGGTCAATCCCTGCAGGATCGCATCCCTCGTGGCGCCCATAGACGCCAGGAGCATCTGCGCCGGATCTTTCTTGAGCTGGGCCAGTGCCAAGAGCAGATGCTCGGTCGAAACGTACTCGTCTTTAAAATCTTGCGCTTCTTTCGAAGCGTCATTCAGCACCCGCTGCATGCTACTGGAAAGTCCCGGTTCCGAGGTCGCACCGGAAACTTTTGGCATGCCGGCGATGGCGTGCCGGGCACTGGCCAACATCTGCTCGGTAGGGATCCCTACCTTCTGGAGCAGGGGAACGATGATGCCTTCTTTGTCTTCCAGCAAGGCCATCAGCAGATGCATGGGCAGCACTTCAGGCTGGCCATTCTCATTGGCCAGCGAGCTGGCCTGCTGAATCGCCTCCTGTGATTTCAGTGTGAACTTATCCCAACGTATTGCCATATTCCTGTTTTCCTGACTGACTAGACCATCCTGAACTCGCGTGTGACGCGAAAGCAAGGGCGGGCCTCGCCCCGGTGTGGATAAGCCTGGTCTTCAATTTCTATTTTGATTCTGGTATTGCTTTGATCGGATATGTGGCGCGCAAGCGTCAGCGCCAAAAATTGGTGAGTTCACCCCGGGCCATGAATGTTGCCGGGGTGAACTCAATTTCAGCAGGGTTACGCCGTCTTGGCAGTCTCGGGCGCTGCCTGTTGATTCTGGTTCAGTTGCTTGGCTGATCCGACGTTCACCTTGATTTGCTTGGGTTTGCTTTCCGGGCGCTTCTGCAGCTCCAACCGCAGAATCCCGGCGTCATATTCAGCCTTGATGCTCTCTGGGTCGATGGTGTTGGGGACCGTGAAGGCGCGATAGAAGCTGCCGTAACGCCGCTCCACGCGATGGAAGTTCTCTTCCTTACCTTCCGTCTCGAAACTGCGCTCGCCCTTCACCGACAGGGTCGAGTTTTCCATCCGGACATCCAGATCCTCCTGGCGAATGCCGGGGATTTCGAGTTTGAGCACCAGCTTGTGCTCGTCCTCGTAGATGTCAACCGGGGGCACGAAGCCCGCGGCCGTTACCGGCTCGTTCTCTCCCGAACCGTTCCGGGAAAAGTCTTGAAAAAGACTATTCATGCGATTCTGCAAAGCCACCACGTCGCGATAGGCTTCCCAGCGAGTAATTGTCATACGTCTCCTCCGAGTGCGGCTGAGTTCTCAGCCTGCCATATCTTTGATGACAATCATAGCATAAAGGAATCATAAAATATGAGTGTAGTTGCATAAGATTATGGTCAGCGAATGCTCGGGAGCTCCGGCGTGGCCTCCAGGAGTGTCTTGGTATAAGCCTCCCCGGGTAAACGGCAAATCTGCTCACAGCTTCCCGATTCCACAACCTTCCCGGCCCGCATCACGACGATATTGGTCGAGAGATAGCGCACCAGGGGCATGGAGTGGGAAATGAAGAGGTAAGTCAAGTGGAATGTTTGCTGTAGATGCCGCAGCAGGTTCATGATCTGGGCCCCCACGCTCACATCCAGCGCCGAGACTGGCTCATCGAGCAGCAGCAGTTCCGGACGGAGTGCCAGCGCCCGGGCTATATTGATCCGCTGTCGCTGGCCGCCTGAGAACTCATGGGGATAGCGGCGCAGGGCTGACTCGTCCAGGCCTACCTCAGTCAGCAGCGCCTTCGGATTCTCGGCCGGCTGGCTCCCATGGCGGTGGATGCGGAAGGGTTCGGCGATGATTTCCGCCACGGTCATGCGTGGGTTGAGAGCCGCGAAGGGATCCTGGAAAACCGGCTGCATCCTGCGCCGGAGCGTTCGCAGTTCGGCGCTCGAGCCGTCGCCGACGACCTCCTGGCCGTCGAAGTAAACCCTTCCAGAAGAGGGAGTTATCAGCCCAAGGACCATCCGCGCCACCGTGCTCTTGCCGGAGCCCGATTCCCCTACCAGCCCCAAAGTTTCTCCGCGGGCGATGGAGAAGGAGACGTGGTCAACGACGCACACCTGCTCCCGGGCTCCACGCCACCCTGAGCGCCGTACGTAGTTTTTGGTGAGTTGCTGTACTTCGAGCAGAGCCATGCCCGGATAGTAGATCACTGGAGAGGGGAATCAGCCGTTTTGGATGCAGTCGCGTACCTGGAAGAGAAAACCGCAGATCCCTCCACTACGCTACTCCGGATTTCCTGTCGAGGTTGGTGGCGTCGGCAAGCTTCATGCGGCTTTCTTTAACGGAAAGCCGCACACGTGGACGTTGCTGAGGGCGCGTAGCAGGAAATCCGGGTGCGCTCCGGTCGGGATGACAAATTCGTTTGGCCACTATTCCGGCACTCAAAATGATTTGTCATCCCGACCGGAGCGCAGCGTAGTGGAGGGACCTGCGGTTTTCTGCCGTAACTAGCGGAGCTTCCTCGCGCTGAAAAAGCTAGATATCCAGGTTCTTCACATCCAACGCATTGTCCTCAATGAACTTACGCCGTGCTTCGACGTCTTCGCCCATGAGCGTGCTGAAGATCGATTCCGTTTCGGCCAGATCCTCGAGCTTTACTGAGAGCAAGGTGCGCCGGTCTGGATCCATGGTGGTCTCCCACAACTGGCTCGAGGTCATTTCACCCAGGCCCTTATAGCGCTGGACGTCGTAGTCGCGCCGCCCCTGCTCGATCACGTACTCGAAGACCTCGCGCGCTGATTGCTTGGTCACGGGTTCCGGAGCTGCTTTCTTTACCTTCTTGGGCTTTGCGGCCGCGTCGGCAGCCGGCGTCTCCGCCTCACCCTCCTCGGGCTCAGCAGCTTTGGCGTACTCGATGACGAATGGCGGAGCCAGTTCCTCGCGAATCAACCCATACTTGGCCATCATTTGCCGATACTCCGGCGAGGAGGCCAGGGTCCAGTCCACCCGGCGCTCAGCGCCCTGGCTGTCGGTAAAGCTCACCGACCAGGTGCGATGCTCCTCCTCGTACCGCGGAGCAGCCACGGCTTTGAACTCGCAGCGCTTCGCCATCTTTTGGAGTTCGGCGTGCAGCTTGGCCAGCTTCGGAGGAACCGCGCCGTCGCCCTCAAAGTCGGTCCGCTTCTGCAGCTCGAACTTGGGGAGCAGTTCCGTAACTTCCTGGTTGCGCAGGTGCTTGTTCGCCTTTTCAAAAACGCCCAGGTAGTCGTTGAGCTGACCCATGAATTTGGTCAACGCACTACCTTCCAGCTTCTTGCCTGCCGTGCCGTAGCGCAATCCCATGCCATCCGATGCGCGCTTGATCATCACCTTGACGAACTCGCGGTCATCCTTGATGTACTGCTCGAATTTGCCCTTCTTGATCCGGTACAGAGGAGGCTGGGCAATGTAGACGTGCCCACGGCGGATCAGATCGACCATGTGACGGAAGAAAAAGGTCAGCAACAGGGTGCGGATATGGGAGCCGTCCACGTCGGCGTCGGTCATCAGGATGATCTTGCCGTAGCGCAGTTTGGCCGGATCGAAATCCTCTTTCCCGATGCCGCAACCCAGGGCGGTGATCATGGCCCGGATTTCTTCATGGCCCAACATCTTGTCGTAGCGGGCCTTTTCCACGTTGAGGATCTTGCCCTTGAGGGGCAGCACTGCCTGAAATTTGCGGTCCCGTCCCTGCTTGGCCGTCCCGCCGGCGGACTCGCCCTCGACCAGGTACAGCTCGCAGTGGTCCGGGTTGCGTTCACTGCAGTCGGCCAGCTTGCCCGGCAAGCCGCCGCCATCGAGCGCGCCCTTGCGCCGGGTCAGGTCACGTGCCTTCCTGGCCGCCTCCCGCGCCCGCGCAGCCTCGATCGCTTTGTTAATGATCCGCTTCGCGATCGGAGGATTCTGCTCGAAGAACATCCCCAGCCGTTCATTCACGAAAGCCTGCACTGTGCCGGCGATATCGGAGTTGAGCTTACCCTTGGTCTGGCCTTCGAATTGCGGCTGGGGCAGCTTCACGCTGACCACCGCCACCAATCCCTCGCGCACATCGTCGCCGGACAGATTCTCCTTCACATCCTTGAACAGCCCCATCTGCTGTCCCGCAGTATTAATGGTGCGCGTCAGCGCGGTGCGAAAGCCGGAAAGATGGGTGCCGCCGTCGACCGTGTTGATGTTGTTGGCAAAGCTGAATACGGCTTCTGAATAGCTGTCGTTGTATTGGAGCGCGATGTCCAGCTCGATCCCATCGCGGGAGGACTCCATGACGATGGGCTTATCGTGCAGCACCTGCTTGCCGCGGTTCAGATGCTTGATGAACTCGGCGATGCCCCCCGCGTACTTGAACTCGGAGCGCTTGGCCTCCCCGGTCTTGGGGTCGGTTGTCCGCTCGTCCACCAACTTGATCTCCAGACCTTTATTGAGGAAGGCGAGTTCGCGCAGCCTCTGGGCCAGGGTGTCGAAGTTGTATTCCGTCACCGTGAAGATGGAGCGGTCGGGAAGGAAATGGATCTTCGTACCCCGTTTCTTGGTGGTGCCGGTCTGCTTGAGCTTGGTGACCGGTGCTCCCTTGGCGTAAGACTGCTCGTACGTGTGCTGGTCTTTCCACACTTCGACGTCGAGCTCTTCGCTGAGCGCGTTCACGCAGGAAACGCCGACACCGTGGAGTCCTCCCGACACCTTGTAGGTGGACGAATCGAACTTACCCCCGGCGTGCAGCTTGGTCAAAACCACCTGCAGGGCAGGCATGCGCTCGCCCCCGGGAACATCCATATCGTCGACCGGAATACCTCGTCCGTCATCCGTCACAGTGATGGAGTTGTCGATGTGGATGGTTACGTCTACGTGCGACGCATGACCGGCCAGCGCCTCATCGACGGAATTATCGACCACCTCGTACACCAGGTGATGAAGGCCTTGGTCGCCGGTGGACCCGATGTACATCGCAGGGCGCAGACGGACGGCCTCTAAGCCTTCCAGAATCTTAATGTTGTCCCCGGTATACGTGCGCTCTAGCGGCGGAGTGTCACGAATGGCGGCGGGGGGAATAGCGGCGGGGAGGGCGACTTCTTTGGTGGACATGCAACTCCGAACGGTAAAGCTCTGCGAGCGGCTCTCGGCGCGAAGCAGCCGATTGGAAATAACATCTTGAAAGTGCAGGGTTTGGCTGCACTTGACTACATAAAGTTTACCACGTTCTGAGGCCCCATTTCGAGTGCCGAGATGAGCTCCCGGGGACTTGGCCGGGAGTTTTTGGCTCAACAAATCGCGGTACCTCGGTGATCAATTTACACCTTTAGACGAATTCTGAAGTAACACCTGATTGGGGTACTCTGGGCTAGGCAGAAATAGGTACTGTAGTAATGGAAGAGTAGGTATCATCTAAATAGGACCGACAACACAGGGGTGAGAGGCGAGCGCACTCTACTCTCACTCTTAGTCTTCTTCAATAACGAAACGAAAAAATCACTGACGAAGGTAACTAGATCATGAAACTCCTCGTTCATGCGGCCATCTTCTCTGTCATATTTGCCGGTTTCGTTGCCAGTGCTGTAACTACCAAACATACAAATTCCCTCCCCGCGAATCACAGCTTGGTAGTTTCCCGTGTTATGCCGGTGCCGATCTGCCGTCCCAAGACAGGTTGCCCGCTCTATCGCGATTGGACAGTACTAACACGTATCCACAACAGTACCCAAACCGCCCATACATAGCACAAAAGTGCTACCCAACAGAGTTTTCTTGGGTTGAGGAGCATCCCTTTTCGAGCTATTCTCAAGTCTCTGAAGGGGTGTAGTGAATGACAAGCGTGGGCCTCACCATCTTGTACGCGGCAGAGCCTCTCCTCTTGGCGGTAGCCTTGATTGCTCTGCTCAGGTCTCGGGAACAAAGGCGCTTTCCGGCGCTTTTGGCCTATGTTGCGCTTCGGCTCGGCTCTTCCGTGGTCCTTCACTTCTTACTGCAAATTCATCGCTTTGTTACCATCGACAACGCCACGGCTTACGCCATGTACTTCTATACTTATTGGGCCACCTACATCGCGGGTGCGGTCATCGTCTTCCTGGTCATTCAGGAGCTGTTTCAGTCCGCCATGGAGCCTTTCCCGGGCTTGAAGTGGTTGGGCATCATATCCTTTCGTTGGGTCGCTTGTATTTCCTTTGTGGCGGCATTGGCGGCCATGCTTACCCCCGGCGGCAAAGGGGACAGGTTTCTCCTCGCCGTCGTCGCCCAGGCGATGCGCTGCGAAAGTATCTTCATCCTCTGCCTTCTGCTGTTCCTCTTGACTGCGGCGGGCAAACTCGGCCTTTCCTACCGTAGCCGGGTCTTTGGCATCAGCTTTGGGTTCGGCATCATGGCGGCCAGTGATCTGATTCTGTCAGCGGCTTTTCTGCGCTTCACACACAACATGATGAGCTCGAGCCTCAGCGTAGCGACGACCGGCACCAGCCTGTTGACGCTGGTTGTCTGGTCCGTCTACTTCCTGCAGCGGGAACCGGACCGCCAGCCTGCTGTGCTCGATCCCTCCTCGCATCTTGGGCGTTGGAACGAAATCGCTACTACCCTAGGTCAGAGCGGGGGTCGGATCCCGGTGACCGTTGCTGCCCCCGCCAACAGCTTCTTCCTTCAGGATGTTGAGAAGGTGGTTGACCGCATCCTGATCAAGAACTCCCTCAATGTAGCTAGCTGACCTCTAGGCTCAAAGATAAAAGGCCATAACGGAAACACCGTTATGGCCTTTTTATTTGTCCGCCGGCTGCGAACAAGAGGGTTCGAGCCCTTTAAAGCAGTTTCGCAATCGGTGTAGACCGAAGCGACAGGCCTTTTCGTGGTTTTCTCGCAAGGAAAACCACACTTCGCGACCCTCACCAGGTCACAGTAATTGCGAAACTGCTATTAAGATGCTCCTCAACGAGGTAAACCATGAAGGTCAAAGCGGCGGTTCTGCGTCAAACGGGGCTACCGGCGCCCTACGCTCTATCGCAGCCACTGGTCATTGAAACGGTCGAGCTTGCGCCTCCCGGCACTGGAGAGCTTTGTGTCCGTGTGCTCGCGGCGGGTTTGTGCCACTCCGATCTGTCAGTCATCAATGGATCTCGCACCCGGCCGATGCCCATGGTGCTGGGCCACGAAGCCACGGGCGAGATCGTCGAGCTGGGGGCCGATGTACAGGGTTTCCGCGTGGGCGATCGCGTGGTCTTCTGCTTCGTTCCGAGCTGCGGCCGTTGCGTACCTTGCGCCAGTGGCCGCCCATCACTCTGCGAACCAGGAGCTGCGGCCAATGTCGCAGGCACGTTGCTCGGCGGCGAAAGACGCTGGCTCGATGCCAACGGCACGGCATTGCAGCATTTTCTCGGGGTCTCAGGGTTCGCCGAATACACCGTGGTATCGGCGCGCTCGGCGGTGGGCATCGATCACGATCTCGTTCCGGAGATCGCGGCCTTATTCGGTTGTGCCGTAATGACCGGGGTAGGCGCAGTGGTCAATTCGGCGCGGGTCTCCGCCGGGGAAAGCGTCGCCATATTCGGGCTTGGAGGCGTCGGGTTGGCTGCTCTCCTCGGAGCTCACGCTTCCGGCGCCAATCCGCTCATTGCGATCGACGTGGCTGCGCACAAGTTTGAACTCGCCCGTAGCCTGGGCGCCACCCATTGCATCGACGCCGCCGATCCGAATGCCATCGAACGCTTGCGCGAACTCTCGCAGGGTGGTGTGCAATTCGCTATCGAATCGGTTGGCGACGAGCGCGTTCTCGCCCAAGCCTATGCGGCCACACGTCGCGGTGGAACCACCGTCACCGTCGGCCTGCCGGCGCCGGGTCGCATGTTAACCATTCCGGCATTCAATCTGGTTACCGAGGAGCGCACCATCAAAGGGTCGTTCATGGGCTCGGCCGTGCCATCGAGGGATGTGCCGCGTCTCATTGCGCTCTATCGCGCGGGTCGTTTGCCGGTGGACCGCTTGCTCACCCACAAACTCCAGCTGGACGAGATCAACACCGGCTTCGATCGCCTTGCGCGCGCTGAAGCCATCCGTCAGGTGGTTCGGTTATAGACTGCGCAGCCCTCGGATAAGGGCCTGCTGGTATTACGGCCCTTACTTTGCAGCGGCGGTCTCTACCGGTTCGACAGAGACAAAACGGCCTGTCCTGCCTCGATCGGTGAAGTTCACCTTGCCGGCGATCTCTGCATAGAGGGTGTCATCTTTTCCCCGGCCGACGTTCAGGCCGGCCTTTAACCGGGTGCCGCGCTGGCGCACGATAATGGATCCCCCGGTGACCACCTGGCCGGCAAAGATCTTCACGCCCAGTCGCTGAGCGTTTGAGTCGCGACCGTTTTTCGAACTGCCTAAGCCTTTCTTATGTGCCATTGCCTAATCCTCGATCAGAAAAGTTGTAGTTACCGCGCGGCGCTTGCTTCGGCCTTATCGTAGGTGTGGCCGTTGACCTCGATGCTGTTGATGCGAACCGCGGTGTAGGCCTGGCGATGCCCCTGCAGCTTCTTATATTGCTTCTTGCGCTTGAAGTGGAAGACCAGGATCTTGTCCCCGCGTCCTTCACTGACCACGGTGCCCGACACCTTCCCCTCGGGGGTCCCGACGATAGGTGATGACCCATCGGAGAAGGCGAGCACATTCCTAAACTCAACCGGATTGCCGATTTCGGCCGCGACCTTTTCAATTCTGACCACGTCGCCGGGTGCAACTCGATACTGCTTACCACCAGTGCGGATCACCGCGTACATAAAGCCTCCAGATCGGTTTCACAATTCCTCTACCTCAGAAGAACCGCGAGGTGTGGTTTTCTTTGGGAGAAAACCACCAAAACACCTGTCGCTTCGGCCCACATCTATTGTGAAACCGCTCAACGCCGAGCCACACCGGCGTCACAAAATTGCTGGGAAAAATACTGGATTGCTGGATGTGCTCGAACCCAAGGGAATGCGGGTGAGCAGACCGTCCCAAACCATTTAATCTTACGTTTTTCGCCAGTTTTGGTCAACGTTGCGCGGATTGGAATAGGTACACTCCGAGAACGACCATCAATGGTTCCAGCGGGTGACGAAAGCGAGCATGGGCGGCCACTCCGTAATAAACCAGCGGCAATAGGAAGAAGGCCCACGCCAGTAAGCCGGCAGCGGGGGCTTTGCGCCATAGCGCCAAGGCAAGTCCAAGCAGCCCGCAGACGCTGGCAAAAACGAAATTCAGACTGCGCGCGTACTCCACCCACGGCGTAGCGCTGGCCGGGTGGGGAACCCCTCCCCAAAAGAAGAACACCCGCTTTAAAGTATCTCCGGCAAAGTGGCCGGGGTCTGCGCGTATCGCCGCCCAGGCTTGGGCCCCGCGCATTTTTGAGTAGGCAATTTCACCCATCCGGGTATAAAGCCGTAGTTGGTCGGGCGCCTGGATCGGGTGGTCGTACTCCATCAACAACCCGGTCGATCCTGGTCCATTGCCCAGATACAGCTCGGCGCCAAAATTCCCCCGCGTGGGCACGAAGTGGTGGAAAGCCTCCCAGTTCCTCCACGTCCACGGGCCAAGGCAGGCGGCCAACAGCACGGCGGCCAACAGCACTCCACCCGCCTGGCGCTTCCAGTCCGGCGCTCCGGCCAACACCCAGAGCCAGCAAACGGGCAGGAAGATCAGCAGCGCAGGATTACTGAGGCCGGTCAGGCCCCACAGCAGTCCCAGCAGCGCCCAGCGGCCGGTAGTCATATCCGACGGCTCTGGAGTGCGCATGCGTAGCGCCACCACCAGGACCCAGGAGAACAGGAACGTGGTGAGCGAGGTGTCCCACACCCAGCGGACCGCGTACTGCATGGCGGCCGGATAGAGAGCCCAGATCCAGGCCGACCACAAGGCCACCTTCCGGTTGAAGCAACGGGCCGCGATCTCCCAGGTGGTACGTGCCGTTAGCGCGGAAAAGAGGCTGTTGATGGTTAGGATCACCCACGCCGACTGGGGGCTGAAGACTCCGAAGACCTTGAACACCCCAGCTAGAACCAGGGGGAAGAGCGGTCCCACCCAGGCAGTCGGTCCGGTGTGCCCGCGAAAGGGGTCAGAGAAACCGAAGCCTGTGGCCAGCGCGCGTGCGATCCGCCCCATCTCCTCGCCGAAGAGCATGTGGTCGTCGTAAGGCCGGATGCGGTAGGTATGGGCCAGCGTGAGGTAAAGCACGCGCACCGCAAAGGCCACCCAGAAGACTAACCACGGCGCACGGAATTCTTTCCCGGGGTGGGTGGACATTGAGTGGCATTCTATAGCGTTTGCCGGTGGGCTGTAGGTTGTCGCCGCCTGCTGATCCAGCTATACTGGAGGTTCGCGATGATGCGAAAAGTTTAGATATTAGATATTGGAGTTCGTGATGGCTCAGATTTGCACAATCTGCGGTAAGGGTCCGCAGTTCGGTAACAAGATTTCGCATGCGCACAATGTGTCCAAGCGCCGCTGGAATGTCAATCTCCGCCCGGTCAAGGCTGAGGTTGCAGGCGGGCACAAGCGCATTCGCGTCTGCACCCGCTGCATCAAAGCAGGCAAGGTCGTAAAGGCCTGACCGGCGGCTATTCCTTTTCCCCCGCATCTTTAGGCTCGAAACCCAGCGACAAGGAATTGATGCAGTAGCGGAGGCCGCCCGGCCCCGGACCATCCGGGAAGACGTGTCCCAGGTGAGCTCCGCAGCGCGCACAGGTCACTTCCGTTCTTGTCATCCCATAGGTCTTATCTTCGTGTAACTCAACCGCCGCGGCGTTTGCCGGCACCGAAAAACTGGGCCATCCCGTCCCGGATTCGAACTTGGCGTCGGAGCCGAACAGCTCGGCCCCGCAGGCTCCGCAGCGATAGGTCCCGTCGGTATGGTTGCGGTAGAGTTTGCCGGAGAATGCCGGCTCCGTCCCCTTTTGCCGCATCACGTAATACTGTTCCGGGCTCAGCTCGGCGCGCCACTCTGCGTCCGTCTTCTCAATCTTTTCGACTTGCTCTTTCTCCATCATCGTTGCTCCTTGGGTTTCTATCGTTGCGCAATCACTTCAATCTCCACCAGGGAGTCTTTGGGCAGTCTAGCCACCTCCACTGTCGACCGCGCCGGCGCCACCACTCCTTGGGGCGCCAGGTAGCGGGCATAAATCTCGTTCATCGCGGCAAAGTCGCCCATATTCTTTAGGAAGACGGTCGTCTTGATGACGTGGCGCAGGTCGCTGCCAGCCTCGGCCAGCACCGCCTTCAGGTTCTCCAGCACGCGAACCGTCTGCTCCTTTACCCCGCCTTCGACCAGCTGCCCAGTCTGCGGATCGAGCGCAACCTGCCCGGAGGTGTAAACCAGATGTCCGACGAGCACTGCTTGGGAATAGGGGCCGATGGCCGACGGCGCGTCTTCTGTTGAAACTTCTAATTTTTCGAGGATGCTCATGCCCCTGATTCTCGCCGCCCCGGGGCTTGCGACGCAAATCAGCAGCATCCGCAAAGAGGTACGGCTAAAGAGTCTGCGTGAGAACTATCAGCCGTCCCTCCGGCACCGGTCCAACTTACTTGCGCATTTTGCTCAGGCGGTACAGGACGCCCACGGAGATGGCAAATTCGTTCTGCGATACTCCGCCAAAGCGCGTCAGAAGGTAATCCGGAGAGATTCTCAGCGAGAACTTCGGTGAGCGATTCAGGTCGAGGGATCCACCCAGCGCCGTGGCCAGCGTGAAGCCGTTGTTGAAGAGCCCCAGGTTTGGCCCCGTGAGGCCCGTGTTTATGGCGGAGTTAAAGACCCCATACGAGCCTCCCACCAGAGCATGGAAAGTCAAGGCGGCGTGTTCGTTCTTGGGGCCGCGGAACGAAGCTCCGCCCATAAAAAGGTGCTCATAAACGAACGGACCGTGGATGTTGTACGGGTTGGGAACGACTCCTGTGGTTCCGTAGTAGCCGCGAATATTAGCAGTTATGCCTATGCGCATTTTCGGCCACATCGTGCCCTGAATGTCAAAGCCGCCCAGATTGGCGCCTGGGATCAGGGCCGGACCAGCGTTGAAATGCGACGAGGCAAAGCCGCCATAAATATCGTACTTATTGCGATAATCCAGAGGTTTCAGGGTTTCATTCTGGAGGGAGGGTGCTTCGGGGATCGTTTGCGCAGGCGGAACCACCTGCGCGTCCGCGATCCTGCCCATACTCAAGAAACCTACACTCAAAAGGACGGCCGCGGTCCCCCACTTCCGTACAGCAACACCAAATGCCTTCAACCAAACCTCCGCAGATCCCGCATCATGGGCTAATCCCTAAGATACATTGCACTTTGCTTCCTGTCAGACGGCTCGGCGCCTTCCTATTCCAGATTTCCTTCGGTGCGGCGCCACGCAACGACCACGGATACGGCTTTCTGAGAAGAAAGAAGCTGTGCCGTGGCATACATTAAATCCAGGTTTGCGATAGGTTGACGCAATGCATGAAACCAAGCTGGCCGAGGGCAACTTCGCATCCGTCGCTGCGATGATGACTGCTTATGCAGAGGAGGCAGTTCGCGTCGCGTGGCACGACCATCACCAGCGCCTCGACCTGAGCGAGGCCTCGGTCGATCTGCTGGAGAACATCCTGGACGGCCAGTCGGCGGAAGACCTGGATTTCCAGACGCGTTTGTGGGGCAGCTACTTTGGTGAGGTGATCCGCCGGCGCTTTGGCGGTGAATGGGAGTTTTCACAGTATCCCGGCGGGGGTGTTGCCGCGGTTCCCACGCTGCTGATCCGCGGCTCCCGGCTTTATCCGCTCATGAAGGTCTACCGTCGCCTGACCCTGGGCGAAAGTGAAAATCTCTCCGCTTTCTATAAGATGGTCGCGGCCCGCCTGGACGAGCCGCCTCCTGTTCCCTGAAAGCCGGTGGCATGGCTCAGCCACATCCGAAGACCGTGATTGAGGCGTACTATAAGTGGGCACGCTACGCGCGGACCACGTGCCTGCTGTGCGACAATAAAGGTAACCGGACGATATCCGGGGCGTGCTGAGTGAGGCAGCGATCTCATACGGCGACGCCAGGAGAAATTCGATGGGCGAACTACTTACACCGACTCACCTCATAGTTGTTTTAGTGGTCGCACTCTTGATCTTCGGCCCGCGCAAGCTCCCTGAGCTTGGCAAGGGATTAGGCGAGGGTCTGCGGGGATTCAAAGACGCGATCAAGGGCACGCCGGACCCGGTCAAGCAGGACGCTCCTGCACCGAAGTCGGAGATTACCGAAGTCAAGTAAGGCCCACCCGCTTTTAAATGGAAACGAGCACGACGGCACCCAATGCCAATGCCATTCCCAGGGTCTGACTTGACGTCGCCCGCTCCTTCAAGAACCAAGCAGCCAAAAGAATCGTGACCACCGGGTAGAGTGAGGCTAGCACCGCCGCCACATCCAGGCGGCCTTCGCGGGCGGCGCGCATATACAGCAAGCTCCCTGTGGCCTCCAACACCCCGGCAGATCCCGCAATCCACAAAAAGCGATTCTCCCCAGCCTGTTTTCGCCAAGTCGCTCCATTCTCACCCGGGCGCAGCAGCATCGCGATCACGATTCCCCCAGCCAGCGTGGTGCTGGCCGCGCGCGAATAAATCAGCTGCCATAGCAGGCTATGCGCGCTGCCGATTTTCAAAACCACCAGAAAGACGCCAAAGGCAACCCCAGCGATGCTCGCCAAGCCGAGGGCGAGGGGCCGAGGCAGGCCTGCCGGCGCGTAGGCGATGAGCGCGATTGCGGCGGCCGCCAGCACGAAGCCGGCAACCTGGGTGGATTTAGGCGAACCTTGGGTGAGGCACGAATAGACTACCGGGACCAGTGCCGTGAGCAGGCCAGTCAACGCGGTGGTGATCCCCATCTCACCCAACGACAAAGCCTGGTAATAGAGAATGAGAGCCACGCCTCCAAAGGCTCCGGCACAGAGGCCTAAGAGCGCGAAACGCTGGGGCGGTAGCGGAGAATGGGTGGCCAACGCGGCCAGCAGAAGCAGCCCCAGGCTGAGGCTATGGGCTATAGCAACCACGCCCACAACATGGGCTTTGCGGGTAGCTAGGCCGCCGAGAAAATCACTGGCGCCCCAGAAAGCCGATGCCGCCAGCCCTAGGCCGATAAAACCCAGGCCCGGGTTCAGGGCTGCTGCAGCGGTCATCGCGACATGTTCGTAGCCGTGGGGTAATAGCCTTTCTTGGCCACAACGTCGAGATCTGGCCTCTTCACGCGAACGTCGAGGACGCGGTATTTCCCGTCCAGCGGCGAAAGGTGAGTGTAGTAGCCGATGGTGTACTGGGTACGCGCCAAGGCCGCAAGATCGGCAAAACTGCGCTGAATGCCATTCTCTGAAAACTCGGAATAGAGGTGGCCGCCAGTCGCGTTCGTGTACCTGGGCAGGATGTTATCCGGGGAGAGCGGCAACAGCGGAATTTTGAACTTGTCCAGGTAACCCAGTCCCCAAGTGGCGGAATCGCCTACCAGGGTTCCGTACACTGCGATCTGGTTGCCCTCCAGGTAACGCACGACCTCGCCAAAGTTGGCTTTGCTGCGCGACTCCTTGCCGTCGCTAATGACGTAGATGATCCGGCGGCTTCCTTTAGGCCTGGTGGAGAGAGATTTGCCCGCAGCCAGAATGGCATCGTTGAGAGTATGAATTTCCTTGGGAACGACGCCAAACCCGGAGTTTCCCCGTTGCGGATCGAGATTAGGGTCCACCGATCGCCCATTGATGGTGGGTCCGCCGTAGAGGGGACCTCCATTAATGGGCGGCCCCATATAGTCGCCCGGCTTCTTGGACTGCGCCAGCACGGCCGGTACCCGCGCGCTCAGCGCCGCGGTGTAGTCCGTAGGGTTGTTCACTCCATCAGCGTAGGTGAATACCGCAATCTCATCGTACGGAGTGAAGGCGCCTTGGATTGCAGCCAGGCTATCGTTCACCTTGCTCATGGTGTCCCGGGGCAGACTCTGGTCGATCACCAAGGCAACGGAGAGGGCCACTGCATCGGCACTGAAAGTAGCGATACGTTGGCGCTGGTTGTTCTCGAAGATCTCAAAATCCCGCCAGGTCAGCCCCGCGACCTGTTGATGCTTCTTGTCCAGCACAGTTACCGGCACGGTCACATAGTCGACTCGTGTGCTGAAGGTGGTGATGTCCTTATGGCCCGGCCCGGCTTGGACAATTGTGGGCGGTTGCTGTTGCACCTGGTCGGCGCCGGGTGTCTGGCTGCCTGTGGCAGGTGGCACCTGGGTGGTATTTGTCCCCGTGTCTGGCGGGGTTTCCTGCGACCCTTGGCCGGGCGTCACACCCTGTGTGAGGTTGCCCAAGCTGTCAGGCTGTTGTGGTGTCGGGGCATCCGGCACGCTCTGATTCTGCGCCTTTTGCTGCTGGCCGGAGAGCAGACACGGCAGCAACAACACAATTCCCAAGACACCCTGCCTCACCAAAAGATCCCCCAGGCGGACGACTCGGTTCATGGCCATCCTCAGTCGTACTCATTCATCGTGACTTAGTATTAGAAATAGAGCTATCAGGCAGTCACTAGGCATAAGATTACCAGACGTGCTGCCGCCGTTGTAAGGCTCGTCCTGTTTCCGCGGTCCAACTTCCGAGGTGTCGTTTGCCATGTTCCTCCGTCTAACCTCCATGAATTTCCGTCGTCCCCGTTGGGCGTCTTGGTTATGGGCGGTTTTGCTTTGCGTAGCGGTGATGAACGCCGCGGCGCAGGTTGCGCCCTCTCCCGACGCGCCACCCCAGGGACCGGCAGGTGACCCCAACCAGGACGACGAGTCGAAGCCGTTAGAGACCCTAAAGGTCAACGTCAACCTGGTGAGCCTGTACTTCACCGTCCACGATAAACACGGCGCGCTCATCCCCCATCTCACCAAGGATGACTTCAACATTCTGGAAGATAAGGCTCCGCAAAAGATCAAGAACTTTACTGCCGAGACCGATCAACCCCTCACGTTGGGAATCCTGCTCGACACCAGCGGGAGCCAGCAGAATGTTCTGCCTTTGGAGCAGCAGGCAGGCGCCGCCTTCCTCGCCCGCGTTCTGCGGTCCAAAGATGAAGCTTTCTTAATCTCTTTCGATGTGAATGTCGATCTTCTCTCCGACTACACCAGCAACGCGCATGCCCTGGCTCGCGCCATGGACAAGGCTGAGATTAATGTCGGCGGCGGAGGCGGCGGAATCCCTGGCGCCGGCCAGGGTACGATCCCCACAGCGGGCGGCCCGCGAGGCACACTCCTCTATGACGCCGTCTACCTGGCCACGCACGACAAACTGCAACAGGAGACTGGTCGCAAGGCGATCATCATCCTTTCCGATGGCGAAGATCAGGGCAGTATGGAAAAGCTTCAAGGCGCCATCGAAGCCGCGCAGAAGTCGAATACCATCGTCTACGTTCTGCTCTGCGCCGACCGCGGTTTCTACGGGCGGGGCATGTATACCATGGGCTACACCGGCGACATGGCTATGAAAAAAATGGCGGAAGAAACCGGTGGGCGGGTGATTGAGGTAGGCAACAACGGCAAGAAGTTGGATGGTGCTTTTGCCCAGATTGAGGAAGAACTGCGCACCCAGTATGTCGCCAGCTACACGCCAACCAACGCCAAGCTCGACGGGAGTTACCGTAAGATTGACATCGACGTCAAGGGAGATGGCCTTAAGGCGCTGTCGCGCAAGGGCTACTATGCCATCGCGCCTTCAGATTGATGCTATCCAGTCTTGATAATGCTCTAAGATCGTCGTGTGCCTCCCATGAGCCCTGATGCTGCAGAGCTCGCGCTGCTTCGCTACCCCATCGGTGGCCCCAAGCGAGCTGAGTCGTTTACCGCGCAGGAGCGAAGCGCCGCCATCGAAGGTATACGGCAGCTGCCCCAAAGCTTACGATCCGCAGTTGGGGCCTTGTCTGAGGAGCAGCTTGAGACCCCCTATCGTCCGGGTGGCTGGACGGTGCGGCAGTTGGTCCACCATGTTGCCGACAGCCACATGAACTCCTATGTCCGGGTGCGCCTCGCCTTGACGGAAGACTGGCCAACGATCGTTCCCTATCAGGAGCCTCGCTGGGCAGAGCTCAAGGACGCCCGCGCGGCGGCGGTGTCGACCTCACTCGATCTGCTGCAGGCGCTCCATGCCCGCTGGGTGCAGCTCTTCGCTTCGCTCGATGAGCAGGACTGGAAGCGTGGCTATGTGCATCCTGAAAACGGACGGGAAACTCTCGAACGGGTGGTCGTCCTCTACGATTGGCACGGTCGCCACCACAGCGCGCACATCACCCAGTTGTCTGCGCGCATGGGCTGGTAGCAGCGCAAGTGGAAATCCGCGATAAGTCTGAATTTTCCCCTATGGAACTGGCCCGTTCGCTGGAGCAATTTTTTGTGGACCATCCCCGGGCCGCACTGCTTGAGGATGGCCGTGTGCTCTTCGAGATGACGGCAGCCCACTACTCGATCTCGGCCGAGCATGGCCGCTGCGTCCTCCATCTGTGGTCGGAAGAGCGGAATATGGTCCGCACCGTGGTAGGTCTGGAAGCGCGCAAAGAGACGCTGCGCATCCGGGTGCGGCGCCTGGGGACCCAGCGCCCGCAATCGCTCGAGGTGTTAAGAGATCGCGACCAGAGGACGCCCGCAACCCGCGCCATCAGCCGGACCAGGTATCTGCATCTGCTGGAGCGGCTGCTCACCCGCCACTTCAATGAATACAAAGTAGAGAGCCTGCGCTCGGCGATGGACCTGGAGCACAGCTTCGGCCCTGCGTACGCCCGCGGCTTGCTGGTGCGTGGGCAAGAATGCTGGGCGCTCATCGGCGTCAATGCCGAGGAGAGCCAGGCGACCATCGATGGCGTGCTCACCCTGGGCATTCTCTGGCTCGCCTATTGCCGGGAACATGGCGCCGGCAAGAGAGTCTGCCGCGGGCTCAAGGTTCTTTTGCCTGCCGGTTGCGCCGGCACCACGCGGGCGCGCATGGCTTGGCTCAATCGCGAGCTCGCGCAGTGGGAGCTCTACGAGGTGGGTACGGATGAGGACCTGGTGGCGATCGATACAGCGGACCAGGGCAATTTGAAAATGCGCCTGGTGCACGCCTTCAACGCTGAGGCAGCAATTGAGCGAGCCCAGGATGGATTGGCCCGCATCCAGCGTTTGTTACCAGCAGGCATGCGAAGCCGCGTCAGCATTGAGGCACGAAGCGCCCACGAGGTAACGCTTTCCCTCTACGGCCTGGAGTTCGCCCGCGTGCGTCAGGGGTTTGTCTCTGACTCTTTTGCTCGCCAGTGCAACGTGACCTTCGGCGCCGGCGCCAATGAAACACCGTTGCAGGAAGGCACGGAAGCCGTTTTTGCGGACCTGATGCAGCGGCTCTTTGCGAGCCGATATCCGGAAGGCAGCGTGCGCGATCCGCTGTTTCGTTTGCAGCCGGAAGCGTGGCTCCAGTCGACGCTCGGCGGCGACCTTACGCAGATCGATGACAGCCTGGGTGCGCACATGATTTACCACCAGGTGCCGGCTTTTGCTGCTGCGGATCGCGCCATGCTCGATCTGCTCACGGTTACACGTGATGGGCGGCTGGCAATTCTGGAATTGAAAGCGGACGAGGACCTGCATTTTCCGCTTCAAGGATTGGACTACTGGATTCGCGTGCATTGGCTGCAGCAGCAGCGCAGCTCCACTGGGAAGGGAGAACTCGAACAAAACGGATATTTCCCCGGTGTAACGCTGCTGCCCCACTCGCCGCTGTTGTATTACATCGTGCCCGCACTACGCGTCCATCCTTCCATGGACACTGTGCTGCAGCACCTGTCGCCCGCGATTGCCTGGACACTGGTAGCTCTGAACGAAGGCTGGCGCAGCGAGCGCAAGGTCATTTTTCGCAAGCGCGGCGGCAATAACCATTAATGAAATCGTCGGGAACACGAAAGAGAAACCGCAGGTCTCTCCACTCCGCTACGCTCTCGCGAAAAACATTCACAGGAGGAGCCGTAGGTGAGGAAAGAGAACTGCAGATCCCTCGGCTTCCCCGGATTTCCTGTTGATCTTGTTGGCGTTGACTGACTTCATGCGGTTTTCTCCTACGGAAAACCGCACACGCGGCTGTGTCCAGTGCAGCGTGGCAGGAAATTCGGGTTCGCTCGGGATGACAAAGGGTAGATTTGATCCCTCCTCTACAGTTTGTGATGTGGACGGAAGGATCGTTCGCTTCGCGCTCTGCGTACAGCTCTCTCAATCCCTTATAACAGCTGCTCAGGTGAACGCTGCCCTCCCCGTTTGTCATCCCGACCGTAGCGAACCCGGATTTCCTGCCACGTAGCACTGGACATGACCGCGTGTGCGGCTTTCCGTAAAGAAAGCCGCATGAGGTTTGTCAACGCAACCAACCTCGACAGGAAATCCGGGGTAGCGGAGGGGAGGGACCTGCAATTCTCTCCATCTGTAATCAATGCTCCGCCCTCGGCCGGATCTGTCGAAATGATTTCGACCGAGCGTAGCTCGGTTTAGACTCCGGCGGCGACCAGCTGCTCGGGTTGAGCGGCAAAGAATGCATCCACCGCGGCGAGCACGGCCGCGCCGCTCTTGGCCTCATAGATGCTCTTGCGCAAAATCGCCCCGCCGGGCACGCCATGAGTGAACCAGGAGGCAAATTGCTTCATCCTGCCACTAATCGCGGCCGGCTCATCTTCCTCCATCAGCATGAGGAAGTAATCCCGAATCATGTGGTAGCGGTCCATCGGAGTCGGCTGGTCATAGCTGCCGAAGGCTGTGTATTGCGCGATCTGGCGAAAAATCCACGGATTGGCCGGCGCGGCGCGGCCGATCATCACCGCATCGCATCCTGTTTCCGCGACCATGGTGCAGGCATCTTCCGGGGAGCGGACATCTCCGTTACCGATCACCGGGATATGGACGGCGTCTTTCACCGCCGCGATATATTCCCAACGCGCCTGGCCGGAGTAGCCCTGCTCCCGTGTGCGCGCGTGTAGTGCGACTGCATTCAGACCGCTCTCCTGGGCGAGACGAGCCAGCTCGACGCAAACAATGTGCTGGTCACTCCAACCCATGCGGAACTTCACCGTGAAAGGAATCCTCACTGCGGAGCGCACACGCTCAAAGATGGTTGCAATTTGGCCCAGGTCGCGCAACAGGCCGCTGCCGCCATTGCAGCTGACCACGCGCTTGGCGGGGCACCCAAGATTGAGGTCAACCATGTCGAAGCCGGCATCTTCAACGATTCTGCCCGCCTCTGCCAAGGTGTCGGGATCGGAGCCGAAGAGCTGGGCGGAGATCGGGTGCTCATCCTCGTCGTAGGAGAGATACCGCTTGCGCTTCGATTCGCGCATCCGCGACAGGCCGTCCGCCGATGTGAACTCGGTCATGATCAACCCGCAGCCTGACTGCTGGTTGCTGATCGGCGTCTCCACCAGGTGTCTGACGGCAGCCGCTTCGCCTTCCCCTTTGCTGTGCCCACTGAAGATGCTGGCATTGCGGATAAAACGACGGAACACCGTGTCCGTGACCCCGGCCATGGGGGCCAGCACAGTGGCCGGAGCAACCGGCACATTGCCGATTACCACCGACGCCGGCACTCGAGCCGAGGCCGGCATGCTGTTCTCCCGCGGGTTATCCCAGCTCTTCTTCATAGACACTTTTTTCATCAGATGCCTAGGCACGTCTACGTGAAAAAGGCCTCCGCGCACGGAGGCCTTTTTCCTGGATCGGCGCGTCTACTTGGCCGCCGGGGCCTTAGCCGCGTCGGACTTACCCGCATCGGACTTGGCGTACTTGCGGCGGAACCGCTCCACACGTCCAGCAGTATCGACCAGCTTCTGCTTGCCGGTGAAGAAGGGGTGACAGGCGGAGCAAATTTCCACGTGGATATCGCCTTTGTGGGTGGAACGTGTCTCAAAGGCTGTTCCGCACGCGCACTGCACCCGGATCTGCTTATAATTTGGATGTATTCCCTGTTTTGGCATCTAAAAAACCTTTCCTGCAAGCCCACAACCCAAGGCTCGAATCTTCATTTTAAGTCATTTTTCGCTTTCTTTCCACAGAACGCCGGCTGTTCCACACACCGCTGCTCTGGCGAGGGGATCTTCCTTAGAGTATTTTGGGGCAATACCCGATGAGCGATATTTGTCCTATTTGTGAAGACTCCGGCCTGCGTCTGATTATCCAACCTGATGGGGAACGCTATGCCCAGCCGTGTGAATGCCGGCTGCAGCTGCAAGCAGCCCGGCTGCTCAAACGGGCTGCGATCCCAAAGCGATACGAGCATTGCAGCCTGGAGAGCTTTGATAGTCCCCTCAACGGCTATAGGCAGGCCGATCAATCACTGGCGGCGGCGCATATGATCGCTCGCAGTTTCGTCGCCGGCTATCCGGTAACGACCGAGGGAAAGGGACTCTTGCTTACCGGAAATGTGGGTGTTGGCAAGACCCACCTGGCGGTTGGCATCCTACAGGCCTTGATTTTGGAAAAAGGTGTCCGCGGCCTCTTCTGCGATTACCGCGAACTGCTCAAGCGGATCCAGGAGTCCTATAACCCTCTCGTGGCGACTACAGAGTTGGAGATTCTGGCCCCTGTCTTTGAAGCGGAAGTGCTGATCTTGGATGAGTTAGGTGCGCAAAAGCCTACAGACTGGGTGTGGGATACTGTGGCCCTGATTTTGAACACGCGCTACAACGACAAACGGACCACCTTAATAACAACCAATTACCCCAACGCGCCTGCGGCGCTGGCGCGTAATGCTGATAGAACGATTCGAGAAGAGACTCTAGGCGACCGGATCACCGAGCGCATGCGCTCGCGCCTGGCGGAAATGTGCGTTGAAGTGCAGATGCGCGGCAACGATATGCGCCAATCCGTAAAGAAGGCCAGCTTCGGCTGAAGCATTCTCCATGTAGGGGTGATCCGGAGAGTGCTCCCCCCTACCGCTCCCACCATACCGAATGGGTCAGCTGTGCGCACAGGCAGGTACAATCTCGGTGATGCCGGCGCCAGAAAAAACAGACGAACCCAGCCCAAAAGATGAGGAACCTGGATTTCTTGTTTCCCAACAAAGCCGCGAAGCTATCTCGCGGCTACCGTGGATCATCGCCGCCGCCGTGGTCATTGTGGCCATTGGAGTGTGGATCCTGGTTGGCGGGCGTGCAAACTCGGATTTGCCGTCCACCGGCACCGGCATGGCTCCCGCCGACCCCTACGCCGCCAGCTTGCCCATCAGCGGTCTCCAGATGAGCCAAGCAGATACCTTTTCCGGGTCTAAAGTCACATATATCGACGGCCAGATCTCCAATACGGGTAACCGAACACTCACCGCGATCACCGTTCAGGTCGGATTCCATAGCGATGTTGGCCAATATGCTCAGAGGTTGGCCGTGCCTCTCAGCCTTATCCGCACCCGCCAACCCTACGTCGATATCGAGCCGGTCTCGGCCGCTCCGATCGAGCCGGGGCAGCAGCGCGATTTTCGCCTGATTTTTGATACAGTTCCTGCGGAATGGAACCAGCAGTATCCCGAGATTCGCGTGATCAGTGTGCATAGCAAGTAGGCTATTTTCGGGTACCCAGGTAACGAAGCCGCATTGCCGCCGAGCATTTTTTTCGTACTGACTAGAGAAAAGTGCACGTTTTGCGCTGCTACGGTGCACCCGGAAAATATCCACACCCCATGCAGATCGCGCTGCTAACGCCATCTGAATGAACAAGATGGAAATATTATCCACCAGTCTCTACCGTTTGGCCAGCCAGTTGCAATAGCCCAGATCAAGTGAAGAAGCGAGGGGTGTGTCGTCTTCTTCGGGCCGAAAAAGGGACAAGCGTGAATAAAGGGACAGGAACCCCGGGATCTATCGCAGCGATTTTGCTGGCCGCCAGTTTAGGCGCGCCGGTGATGGCGCAGACTGCCCCGGCGGCGAGCGGCGCTCCGCAGACCAGCGCCCCCACCGCGGCACCTGCTTCTGCGAGCACTTCTGGTAGCGCCAGTGATTCCACCACTTACGCTACTGGTCAGCCGTTGCCAACCAAGTCGAACGAAGGATTCTGGGGCAAGATGAATCCGTTGGCGCGGAAGAAGTGGGTCAATCGTCAGGTTGCGCCGGTTAAAGACAGGTTGAATGAGCTGGATCAGCTCACGGCCAAGAACGCGAATGATATCAAGGATGTCGACGCCCGCGCGCAAGCTGGTATCCACCAGGCGCAGACTACGGCAGACCAGGCAAATCAGCAAGCTTTGCAGGCTTCGACCCAGGCTGGTCAAGCCCAGCAACTGGCCACACAGGCCAGCACGCAGACGAATCAACTGAATACGACGGTCAGCAATCTCGACCAGTACCAGCAGATCACCGATACAGAACTTCACTTCCGCTCGACTCAGTCCACACTGAATGAGAAAGCCAAGGAAGCTCTGGATCAGATTGCTACGCAGTTGCAAGGTCAGAAGGGCTACATCGTTGAAGTGCAGGGCTACTCGCACGCGCGTGGCCAGGCAGGAATACAGAGATCTCAAACCATGGCGGATGCGGTCGTACGCTACTTGGTAGTCGACCACAAAGTGCCGGTATACCGAATTTATCGCTTGGGAATGGGCAATGCCCCGCAGGCGGAAACCACAGAATCGAGCAACAGCGGCACGGTGGTCCACGTAACGCTGATGCACAACAGTCTTGCGGCTTTGAACACGCCAGATGGCGGTTCTCCAATAGGCGCGACGCAGCAGTCGAACCCGCAGCCCTCCCCCCGGAATGCTGCGTCGCAGCCCCAAAACTAAAAGCCGCATAAAAGCTCTCACACAACGAGAGAACCAAGGCAGATTGGCCCCTCACCCGAGGGGCCCTTTTTTTGCTACTGGAAACCACAAGGCAACAGAACTGTCATCCCGAGCAGCTGACTCACCTATGGCGAGTCAAAAAGACGGCTTTAGCGCTGTTGGGGGGTCAATTCGTCCTCCACTTTTCCGGCTTCGCACCCGTCCAGGGAGCAAGGCTTGTAAGGAAGCGCAAGCCTCGTCGCACAACAAAACGTATGACGTTTACCTCCGCTTGGTCGCCAGCCGGTTGTTCATTAGGAACCGGAGCGAAGGGAGTGGAGGGTAGCCGCGTGGATGGCTAACAAGCTCTCCAGTAAAGGCGAAAGATCCTTTAGATTCAGAGCATTGGCACCATCGGATTTGGCATTGGCGGGATCGTTATGCACCTCGAGGAAAATACCATCCACCCCGGCGGCGACCGCTGCCCGGGCTAGAACCGGAATGAATTCCGGTTGGCCGCCCGACTTGCCACCCGCGGAGGAAGGGGTTTGCACCGAATGTGTCCCATCGAAGACCACAGGGGCAATCTTGCGCATGATGGCTAGCGAGCGCATATCCACGACCAGGTTGTTATAGCCGAAGCTGAAGCCGCGTTCGGTGAGGAAAACGCGCGGATTGCCCGCCCCCGTCACTTTTTCGACCGCATAGCCCATATCCCACGGGGCAACGAACTGGCCCTTCTTTATATTGACCGCGCGTCCCGTTTTGGCGGCCGCGAGCAGGAGATCGGTCTGCCGGCAAAGAAACGCGGGAATCTGCAACACGTCGACCGCTTCGGCTACCCGCTCGCAATCGGCCGCCTGGTGCACGTCGGTGATCACGGGTAGGCCGGTCGATTCCGCAATCCGGCGCAGGATACCGACGCCCTGCTCCAATCCTGGCCCGCGAAAGCCCGAGGCCGAAGTGCGATTAGCTTTGTCATACGAGGCTTTGAAGATGTAGGGGATGCCTAGACCGCTAGTGATTCGCTGAATAGAATCTGCCATGAAGCGCGCGTGCGCCTCGCTCTCGATGACGCAGGGGCCTGCGATCAGGAAGAGCGAGGGAGATCCGACCCGCACCGCGCCGATTTCAAAGTCGTTCATGGCAGGGTCTGCGTCAGATGACTTTCCTGCTTCACGGCCTCGGCCGGAGCGTGCGTCTGCAGCCGGTTCTGGTAAGAGGCCGCAATAAAAGCGCGAAAGAGCGGGTGCGGCTCCAGTGGCTTGGACTTGAACTCAGGGTGGAACTGGCAGCCCAGGAAGAAGGGGTGGCCGGGGATCTCGACAATCTCCACGTAGGTTGCATCCGGCGTGGTGCCGGTGATGCGCAGGCCGGCTCCGGTGAGCAGCGCCTCGTATTCCCGGTTGAACTCGTAACGATGACGGTGCCGTTCACTGATCTGGGTTGCCTCATAAGAATCAGCCGCGATCGAACCCTCCGCCAGCACGCAGGGCCATGCGCCCAGGCGCATCGTACCGCCCATCTCTTCAACGCCGGTAAGCTCACGGAGCTTGAAGATCACGCGGTGGGGAGTGGCCGGGTCGAACTCGCTGGAGCTGGCCCCCGCCAGCCCGCAGACATTGCGGGCAAACTCGATGCAAGCCGTCTGCATACCCAGGCAGATGCCGAAGTAGGGAACGCCATTCTCCCGCGCGTAGCGGATAGCGTTGAGCATGCCTTCGATGCCCCGTTTCCCGAATCCGCCGGGCACCAGGATGCCGTCAAAACCTGCCAGCTGCTCCTCGTAGTCCCGGTCACCGGGGTGCTTGCTCTCCAGGCCCTCGGCCTCGATCCAGGTAACGCGTAGCTTCAGGTCGAAGGCCAGGGCGCCATGTACCAGCGCCTCTTTCAGCGATTTGTAACTGTCTTCATACTCGACATATTTGCCCACAATCCCGATCGAGACCTCGTCGCGGGGATGGTAGCAACGGTCCACGAGATGCTTCCAGCGCCCCAGGTCTGGTTCCCTGCCCTCGATATGGAGATACTTCAGCGCCAGCTTGTCTACGCCCTCCTGGGCAAAGGTCAGGGGAACCTCGTAGATGGAGGCAACGTCTTTGGCGGCAATGACGGCGCGCTCTTCGAGATTGCAGAAGAGCGCAATCTTGCTTTTGATCTCGTGGGAGAGGAAGCGATCGGTGCGGCACAACAGGATATCCGGCTGGATTCCGATGGAGAGCAGCTCTTTGACCGAGTGTTGCGTAGGCTTGGTTTTCAACTCCTGGGCGGCGCCGATCCACGGCACCAGGGTGACATGCACAAAGACCGTATTCTCCCGGCCATACTCCTGGCGCATCTGGCGAATCGCTTCCAGAAAGGGAAGGGACTCGATGTCGCCTACTGTTCCCCCGATCTCGACAATCGTCACATCGGCATCGGTGGCCACCTTGCGCATGGCATTCTTGATTTCATTAGTCACGTGGGGAATCACCTGCACCGTCTTGCCCAGATAGTCGCCCCGGCGCTCCTTGGTGATGATCTGCTCGTAGATCCGGCCGGTGGTTAAATTGTTGTCTCGGCTCAGCCGGGCATGGGTGAAGCGCTCGTAATGACCCAGATCGAGATCGGTTTCCGCCCCGTCGTCGGTCACGAAAACCTCGCCGTGCTGGAAAGGGGAGAGCGTACCTGGGTCGACGTTGAGATAAGGGTCGAATTTCATCAGGTTAACGCGTAAACCGCGGCTTTCGAGCAGGCAGCCGATCGAGGCTGCGGCCAGGCCCTTGCCGAGGCTGGACACGACTCCGCCCGTCACAAAGATGTACTTTGCTGACATTGCTTCTTCACCTTTTTATTGTGGTTGGAATTGGCGCACCGGGTGGGCACGTACAAGTATCGCAGGAAGTGAAAACGAAGGGAAGATAGAAATAGGAATCAGTGCCCGTCGAGACAAGCCGCGGCAAAATTCGTCGGCCTTCCACACAACCGGAGAATTTTCCAGCGCTCGCGATGTACGACAATAAAGCGTGGCTTCAGACTTCGCCCAACTCGTAAAGCAGCAGGCGGACATCGTTAAGATCATCGGCGGATACATCACGCTGAAAAAATCCGGAGCCCAGAACTACGCCGGTCTTTGCCCCTTCCACGGGGAAAAGACGCCCTCCTTCTCAGTGCATTCGGTGCGCCAGTTCTACCATTGCTTTGGTTGCAACGAGTCGGGCGACGTTTTCTCCTTCGTGCAAAAGATAGACAAGGTCGGCTTTCCGGAAGCCGTTAAACTCGTTGCCCAAAAGTGCGGCATCCCTCTGCCCAAACGGGAGTTTTCCTCGCCGGAGGAAGCGCAGGAGAGCCGCGAGCGCGGCAAGCTGCTCGAACTGCACGAGTTGGCTACAAGCTGGTTTGAGGAGCAGTTGCGTTCGGCGGAAGGGTCTCGGGCGCGCGAATACCTCACCAGCCGTGGTCTGACAGCGGAAGCCATTGCCAAGTTCCGCATCGGCTATGCCCCGGATTCCTTCAATGCGCTGCGCGACCGCTTGCAGGGAACGGCCCCTCCCGACCTTCTGCGGCTGTCGGGCCTGTTTTCGTCCAAAGAGCAGCCGGACGGCTCCGCCGGACCGCTGTATGCCCGCTTTCGCAAGCGGATTACGTTCCCTATCCACAACGAGTCAGGGCGGGTCATTGCCTTTACCGCGCGGGCGCTCGATAGTGAGGAGAAGTCGGGCCCGAAGTACATGAACTCGCCGGAGACCCCGCTCTACTCCAAGGGGCAGGTGCTTTTTAATCTAGACAAGGCGCGGCAGGCTATCCGTGAGCGGACGTTTGCCCTGCTGGTAGAAGGCCAGATGGACTGCATCACCGCATACATGGCCGGATTTCACAATGTACTGGCCACCAGCGGAACGGCATTTACCGAGTTGCAAGTACGGTTGCTCAGCCGCTACACCAAACGTCTCTTCGTCAATTTCGATCCCGATACCGCCGGCGCCAACGCCGCGGAAAAGTCGATTGCCTTGCTCACCGAGGAGGATTTTGAGGTGATGGTCGTCACCCTTGAGGGTGGGCTCGATCCCGACCGCTTTATCCGCGAGCGAGGCATCAAAGCCTATGTGGGCGCCGTTGAGGCAGCCAAGCGCCATTCGGACTACCTGCTTGACCGCGCGATGCAGCTTTTCCCTTCCCGGACGGCTGATGGTAAGACCAAGGCCCTCAACTACCTGCTGCCCCACATGCGGCGCATGCCCAACCGCATCGCTCGGGATGAGTTCGCGTCCGATGCCGCCCAGAAGCTGGGCATTGATTCAGCCTTGGTGCGTGAAGAACTGCACCAGGCGGCGCGCAAACGCCGGGACCAGGTGAACGCCGCAAGTCTGGACAGCCTTAACGAGGCAGAGAGGGTGCTGCTGCGGGCCATGGCTAGCCCACCCGAAAGCCGCATCTTCCTTCGTGTTTGCCAGGCCTTGCACAGCCAACCTCAGTCGTTCGAAGGGCTTGCCGTAATCACGATGCTGGGGCTGTTGCGCGATCGCGGTGGGCTGGAGCCCCTGGCTGCGCTGCCCGATCCCGGCCAGCGCGCGCTGCTGGCGCAGGTTTTGCTGCGGGAGTCCGCCGAGGTGGAGATGGAGCAGGTAGAAGCCGCCCTGGAGTCGCTGAAATATCGCCACCTGGAAGCCTTACAGCGCCGGGTGCGAGCGGACATTGCCGAGGCCGAACGGCGCGGCGATTGGGCCCAATTGGCCGTTTTCATGGCTGAAAAACTCAAGGTCGACCGTCAGATGCGGGACGCTGACGCTTAGTTCCAAAGATGTACGTCGTTCCACGGCCGATGTAGAAACCAAATGGGTTGTTTTCCATCTAATAAGGTGGGCGGATCGGATTCGGGCGGGAGTGTCGTTCTAGGAGCAGCTGGGGAGCACACTCCATTCCATGATATTCTATAACTCTTTGAAGGACGTGCGTCTACTTGCCCAAACGGTTCACCAACCGTCCGGAATATGCCCTTAGCGGCTCGCATAGCACCCTGTCCTTTCTGAGCACGGACCGATCCGAAAAAAATTAGGCACGGGATAGGATTTGCTTGGCTATCGAAGACAAGTACGAAGAAGACATTCAGAAACTGATTGATGCGGGTAAGGAGAAAGGTTACTTGACCTATAACGAGGTCAACGACCTGATTCCTGGCGACCTGCATTCACCGGACGATCTCGACGATCTGCTGACTACGATCGGGACCCAGGGCATTGATGTGCTCGAAGGCGGTCCCAAGTTTGGCGCAGATAAGTTCGAGAGCGAGGGTGAGGAGGGCGAGGACGTTGAACTCGACCTTACACCGGGCACACTCGAGAAAACCAATGACCCCGTTCGCATGTACCTGCGCGAAATGGGCACTGTTCCACTGCTGACCAGAGAAGGCGAAGTTGAGATTGCCAAGCGCATCGAGCGCGGGCAGTTGCGGGTACTCAAGGCCATTTCGCGTTCCCCGATCGTCATTCGCGAGATCGTCGCCCTGGGCGAGGACCTCAAGCGTGGCGTGCGCAACATCAAGGAAGTGGTGATCTTCGACGAAGAAGAGATCACCGAAGAAATTCTGCAAGCGCGCATCCGGGTCACAATCGGTCGCGTGGATACCCTGCTCAAGCACCAGAAGAAGGCATCTCTGCTTCTGGAAAAGCTCGATACGATCAATCCCAAGGCGAAGGCCAGGGAACATCGCAAGACGCGATGGATGATGAACCGCGAGCGGGTAGAAGTCTCGCGCATCGTCCGCGAGCTGAAGTACACCAACGCGGAACGCAAGCGGCTGCTGGACAAGGTCAACAAGACTGTCGACGCCATGCGTATGCTCGAGCGGCAGGTCAAGTCGCTCGAACAGAAGCACGACCAGTCGAAGAGCGAAGAGCTGCGCAAGGAGTACCGCCGCCAGCAGAAGAACTGCAAGACCGACCTGGAAAAGCTGGAGCAGGAGGCCGGCGTTTCCATCGCCGAACTCAAGCGCACCCAGCGCGAGATGATCCAGGGCGACATGGACGCCGAGCAGGCCAAGCGCGAGCTGATCGAGGCTAACCTTCGGCTGGTGGTTTCTATCGCCAAGAAGTACACCAACCGCGGCCTGCAATTCCTCGATCTGATCCAGGAAGGCAATATCGGTTTGATGAAGGCGGTCGATAAATTCGAGTACCGTCGTGGTTATAAATTCTCCACCTATGCCACGTGGTGGATTCGCCAGGCGATCACGCGCGCCATTGCCGATCAGGCCCGGACGATCCGTATTCCGGTGCACATGATCGAGACCATCAACAAGCTGATTCGCACATCGCGGCAGTTGGTGCAGGAGCTGGGCCGCGAGCCCACCTCCGAGGAGATCGCACGCCGGATGGACATCCCGGTGGCCAAGGTTCGCAAGGTGCTCAAGATCGCACAGGAACCGATCTCGCTCGAAACTCCAATCGGGGAAGAAGAAGATTCTCACCTTGGCGACTTCATCGAAGATCGCCAGGCGGTCTCGCCCTCCGAAGCGGTGATCAGCGTCAACTTGAAGGAATACACCTCCCAGGTGCTGCGTACCTTGACTCCCCGCGAAGAGCGTGTGATCAAGATGCGCTTCGGCCTGGAGGATGGCTCCGAACATACGCTGGAAGAAGTGGGTCAGAGCTTCCAGGTAACCCGGGAACGTATCCGGCAGATCGAAGCCAAGGCGTTGCGCAAGCTGCGGCATCCTTCCCGCTCACGCAAGCTGAAGGCCTTCGTCGAAGGCGTCCGCGAATAGAAAACTAGGCGCCTGTCCCCATCCCCCGGATTTCCTGCTCGCTGCACTGGACATGGCCGCGTGTGCGGCTTTCATTACGGAAAGCCGCATGAAGTTCGCCAGCGCCAACATGCTTCACAGGAAGTCCGGGTCGGGGCAGGCGCTTTTTCTTTGTCTCACAGCGTCCGGCCATCTCTTTATTGCGACGTTGCCCTGCATAAATCCATCCAAATTGACACAATAACCACCAGGAGAGACCCGTGCCCACGACCTCACACGAAGAGATAGAAAAACTGAAGCATGCGCCCGAAGAAGCCGGCGTGGACCATTTGATCCGCCGCCGCTGGAGTCCGCGCGCCTATTCTGACAAGGAAGTACCTACGGCCGAGCTAAAGCGGCTCTTTGAGGCAGCGCGCTGGGCCGCATCCTCTTCCAATGAGCAACCGTGGCGATTTCTGGTAGGCCGGCGAGGCGATGAAACCTATCTGAAAATATTCAACGCGCTGGTGGAAGGCAACCAGTCGTGGGCTAAAAGCGCGCCGGTGCTGGTGCTGTCTGTAGCGAAAAAGACCTTCACCAGCAACGGCAAGCCGAACGCGTACGGCATGCATGACACCGGTGCGGCCTCAGCGACCCTCGCCCTGCAGGCGACCGCGGACGGGCTGCACACCCACTCCATGGCCGGCTTCGATCGCGAACAGGCGCGAGCATCGTTTGCCATTCCTTCTGATTATGAAATCGGCGCAGTCACCGCAATCGGATATTTCGGCGATTCGGCCAGCTTGCCAGAGCACCTGCATAAGATGGAAGTATCTCCGCGCCAGAGGAAGCCACTTGAGGCATTTGTGTTCTCCGCCTGGGAGAAGCCGGCGCAATTCTGAAGTGCATGAGAAAGATCCTGCTCTTCGTCAACCCGGTGTTGCAGCAAACAGGAGCAAGGCGTAGAGATATCGCCCGCGTTCACAATATCTTTCGCGAGAGCGGCGCCGCGGTCGATGTTCTGGAGACCGCTGAAAACCGAGCCGCTGGACCCGAGGCAAAGCGGGCAGTAGAAGAAGGCTACGACGCGATCGTTGTTTGCGGCGGCGATGGCACCATCTTTGACGTCGTTCAGGGGATCGCTGGCTCGGACGTGCCTCTGGGCATCATTCCCTTTGGTACAGGAAACATCCTGGCGCAAATCTCAATGCCCAAAGAGCCGGTTGCCGCCGCGCGTTGGATTCTATGCAGCCGTCCCACTCCGGTGCCCCTGGGCAAGATTACCTGCTGCGTCCCTGGAGGCCAGCAAAGCTGGCTGTTCTTGACGGCAGCCGGTATGGGCATGCATGCGGCCCTGATGTCTGAGGCGCGCCGTTCCGGTAAGAGCAGGGTGGGGCGGGCGGCTTATTTCGCCGCCGGGGGCAGGTTGCTGCTCAACCATCCGGTACAGCCCTTCGACATTGCGATCACGACCATCAGCGGGTCTATCGTCCACCAGCAGGTAAGCGAGGCAATCGCACTGCGGGTGGCGGAGTTGAATCGTTGGCGCCCAGGGGGTGGGTTGGCCTTTCCCTTCCTCCGGCTGGCTACGGTTGCGGGTTATTCGCGCTCCCGTCTGGTGCGGGCGACGTACGAGGCCCTCTTTCGCTCCGGGGGAGCGCGCGATCGTGCGCAGGCGCAAGACGCCGCAGCGTACTACCAGGATATGGTGCGTGTGGTCTGCCGCCCCACCCCCAATCACGAATACAAGCAGCCGATCGCGGTCGAAGCAGACGGAGAGGTAATCGGCGCCTCCTGCGCGGAAATTGAAATGGCCGGCACGGATGTGCTGCTGCTCTCAGCAAACGTCCCGCCTATTTAGCACAACGTTTGTGCTAATTAAGCCGTTGTACACTCTGTCCATCCCCCTCCACCCATGCCATTCCCAGCGAAGAACAGAAACCGCAGGTCCCTCCACTCCGCTAGTCCCTCCACTCCGCTACGCTCCGGTCGGGATGACAATTTCGTGGGTTTACAGAGAGTGGTTCCCGCCACAGAATTGTCATCCCGACCGGAGCGTAGCGGAGTGGAGGGACCTGCGGTTTCTGTACTTCGCTGGGGATGGCACGGGTGGAGGGGATGGACAGAGCAAACCAATGCCTTAGGTCCGCTCACGCTAGCCCTTGCGAAATCGGTAGCCAATATGCGTTTCCGTCAAGATATAAGTCGGATGAGCCGGATCGTCTTCGATCTTCTTGCGGAGCTGGTTAATGATTACCCGCAAGTACTCACGCTCGTTGCCATACAGCGGTCCCCATACCGAGGCTAGCAAGCGTTCGTGAGGCACCGGATGACCAGCATGCTCCATCAAGTAGCACAACGTTTCGTATTGTTTTGGAGCAAGGTGAATATCCTCTCCCCGTTTTTGAACCTGGCGGCGTTCGTAGTCCAGAGTGATGTCACCGACTGCGCTGACCGCCTTCGCTTGAATCGAGGCGTTGTAGCGACGGATGACCGCGCGCAGCCTTGCAGCCAGTTCATGAATCTGAAATGGCTTGGTTACATAGTCATAGGCACCTGCATCCAGCGCTTCCACTTTGTCATGCTCATCATCTCGCACCGTCAACATGATGATCGGGAGACAAGGATAGGCGTGGCAGATTCTGCGGCATGTCTCCTTGCCGCCTATCCCGGGCATATTGATGTCGAGTAATACGGCATCGTAGTTGACCATACGGAGCCGGAGTAGCGCCTCCTCTCCATTGCACGCCTCCCCGATCGCAAATCCCAGTGCTCCCAGGGTCTCAAAGAGGCTCTGTCGAATTCCCGCATCATCCTCGACGACCAGCACTTTGCTCTTCTGCTCCACGCCTCACTTCTCCTTTGCTGTTCTAGGCAGCGTAAGAACAAATGTGGTTCCCTTCTCAGGGTCGCTCGTGACCCATGTACGGCCTTGATGCGCCTCTGTGATGCGTTGAACGACGGAGAGGCCAATCCCGGTGCCGGCTGCCCTATGCTCTGACCCCGGGCTGCGATAGAAGCGCTGGAACACTTTGTCTCTTTCCTCTGGCGGAATAAAGGAGCCTTCGTTGCGGACACTGATGACCATCTCTGCCGGCTCTTGCTGAACGTCCACTACGATGGAAGAACCAGGCCGGCTATATTTAGCGGCGTTGTCAAGAAGCTGAAAGAGCGCCATCTGTAACAGTTGTTTATCGGCCCACACCAGGCTGTGCTGCACCACAGGCCGGAGAGCGATCGGATGTTCGCCTAACTCATGGGAAGAGGTTTCGACGCTGCACTCGATCAGCCTTGTAAGGTCGACTTGCTCACGTCTCAGTTTGAGTTCACCGCTATCAAGCCTCGCGGTGCGCAGCAGACGCGTGCTGAGGTCACTCAGCTGGGCGGCATGTTGATCGATCAAGGCAACCAGCCTCTTTTCCGTACCGGACAAGGTATTCATCGCCAGCAAGCCAGAGCTTGAGCTCCGAATCGTTGTAAGCGGACTCTTGAAGGCGTGGGCGAGGCCATCGAGAACGGCGGAACGAAGTTGTTCACTTTGCCGCGCTGCCTCCGCGCTGGTTTCCGTGGAGAACGAGCGTGCCCTCTCAATCGCCACCGCGGCGAGTGACGCAGCTGCATTGATCGTAGCCGCATCGAGCGAATGCCCGCAGATAACGAGCGATCCGATGGGGCGTACGCCCAAGCGCAACACTCGCATAGAGGTGCGAGTTGCAGAGTCGTCTCCACTGCTGTCCATCAAGAAGATGGAGCGCACCTCGTCGTCTGTCTTGTAACACTCGCCACTCCTGCACATACGAAGGTCATAAGCGTTCCATAGGACCACACCTTCTACCCGAAGGATGGATCGTAGAAGGCTTGCGAGCTGTGGCTCCAGCGGCTTCTGCCGGTCGAGCAGCAAGATACCCTGACTCAGCTCATACAGTTTCTGTAGTTGTGATCGATGTAACTCTGACTCCGAAGCATGGCGCCTGACCTGGTTAGAGAGACTGCTGACGACCAGAGCCACGCTTTCGAAGGCGCCCAAAGCGACCCAGTCTCGTGGGTCCGCAATGTAGAACTTGAGCAGAGGTTGGGTGAAAAAGTAATCGAGGCCGGCAACAGAGAACAATGAAACGATGCCTGCTTCGAGAAATCCCCAGCGCAGCGCAATTGCGGTGACGAGCAAGAGCTGAATTGAGGTCGCCGACGAGAGATTGACATGAAAGTTGTAGGCCAACCAGGTGATCAGCAATGACCCGGCGGCTCCAGCCGCGATCCGGCCGGCAACACCGCGGATAGGCTTCGTAGTCATCGTAGCTTGACCTTGAGCAACTTAACTATAGCGCCCCACGCATAAGGAAACCGTTAAGAAGACGCTTATGCCTTACCAACGGCTTTTGCGATTCACTGAATATGTCGGTCATTTCCGGCGTAAGAGGTGATGCAATGAAATTTCTTAGGGGCTTTCGTCATTCTGATTCAACAAATACCCATACTCCACGCAGGTGCAGCCAAAAGTGCACCACGGAGCTGAACTGCAACGGGCAGCACGCACCAAAGAGTATCCACGGGCAAGAGAAGAGCCAACTCCGCGCTTGGACGTTCTATCATCGGTTCTTCCCGGTTCTCCTCTGCTGTTTGCTTCTGGGTGCTTCCTCGCTCACGTTTGGGCAGTCCACGTTCGGCAGCGTGAGAGGCGTGGCGCAGGATGCCAGCGGCGCGGCTATCTCCGACACCGAGATCGTACTGCACAGCACAGACGAGAACACGGAACGCACGGTCACGGCGGATGCCTCGGGCAGCTTCGTTCTGGAGAATGTGAAGGCTGGCAAATACAGCCTGCATGCGCATCACAATGGCTTTGCCGACACGGTCATCTCAGGAATTTCCGTCGAAGCACGCCAGGATTTGAGGCTTACGGTCGCACTCAACATAGCGGAACAATCGACCACGGTTCAAGTGACTTCCAGCGCCGATCAGATCAACACAGAAAACGCTACGCTTGACGACACCAAGAGCAACCTGGAGATGACGCAGCTCCCCTTGAATAATCGCGCCACCACTACGAGCCCGCTGGGCGCGCTCGGCCTGTCTCCCAATGTGCAGACGGACAGTTCAGGCAATATATCGCTGGGTGGAGCGAGTTCGTCGATGGTCAACTTTTCTGTCGACGGTATCTCGACCGCAAACGTCAGGCAGAACGGGGCATTGCAGGATGCCTACCCCTCACAGGAGGGAATCGCGGCGGTCAAGGTCACCTCGTTCAACAACAGCGCGGAGTTCTCGCAAATCGGCGACGTCACCTTCACGACCAAGAATGGAACCAATCAATTTCACGGGAGCCTGTTCGAGTACCTGCAGAACCAGGCGCTCGACGCCGACCCTTATGGCTTCAGCGGAAAGGCTCCGAAAAAGTTCAATACTTTCGGTTTCTCATTGGGCGGCCCGGTTGTCATCCCACACTTTTACAACGGGCACGACAAAACATTTTTCTTCGCCGACTATGAAGGCAACCGCCGCACTACTGCTCTGGCGGAGCAGCTCGAAGTACCGACAGTTGCGGAACGGAACGGCGACCTCAGCGGATTCAATACCACCGGTCAAGCGCCGCTAGCTCCTATTCCTCCCGCAAGCATCAGCCCCACCGCTAAAGCCTTGTTGAGCTATATCCCCCTGCCCAATGTAATTGGCCAGTCTGGCTATAACTACGAAACTTTTCAACCCACTCCGGCGAGCACGGACGGCGCCGATCTTCGTCTCGACCACACGATCAGCTCCAAGCAGTCCGCGTATGCCCGTTTCAGCCGCAAGAACATCACCGAGGACTATGCAAATCCTTTTCTCCCCAATGATAGCGATTCCGTTCATAACCGGAGCCTGCTGGTCTCCCACACCTACACCATCAGTGGCAATCTCCTGAACGAGTTTCGCTATGGGTTTACTAACGTCACTACCAGCGTTGATTTTCCCATTCAAGGATCGGATGCGTTGTCACAGCTTGACCTTACCGGGGTGAATATCAGTCAGCATCCGACGACACACGCCTTTCCTACGTTCAACTTCAGTGCCGGTACCGGACTGACACCCATAGGCCGGGACAAAGCCGGGATTACGCAGTCGAAGACTACTCAGTTCAGCGACAATCTCACCTACACTCGGGGCAAGCATACGATGAAGGGTGGCATCGATGTCCGCCGCGTCCGCTACTTCGATCTGGAAAGCTTCGCCCCGGAGTTCGCCTCGGATGATTTCGGCGACTTCATCTTTCAGCCCACCTTCACGGGCAATGCCTTTGGTGACTTTCTCGAAGGCGCCCCCACTACGCTGAACTTTGCTGTCTCTAGTCCTGACGTGGGCGGAACGGCGACCCAGTTCAGCCTGTTCGCGCAGGACGAGTATCAGGTAAACAGCCGGTTGACGCTTAGCTACGGCTTACGCTGGCAAATTCTTCCCGGCTTCCAGGAAGATGGCGGCAACCTGGCTAATTTCGATCAGCGAAACAACTCAATTGTGGTTCCGAATGCGCTGGCGGCGTACCTCACGAGCCAAAACATCACTTCGTCGAACGTTGCCTTCCAGCAGTCGTTCAATGCCTGCAATCTTGGCTACACCGCTCTTCCCTGCACGAAATACGTGACAGCCAGCGAGGATGGCTTGCCGCAGAGCCTGCGCAATACTTACAAGGGCAACTTCCAGCCGCGTGTGGCGTTCGCGTACCGTCCGTTCAACGACACCAAGACGGTTATACGTGGGGGTTTCGGCATCTATACCATGACCAATCTGGGGCCGCTCTCCTTCAACAACAGTGGCAATCCTACGTCGAGCCTGCACAGCTACGCCAACGCCAACACAGCAGGACCAAACACGCCACTGATACAGTTCCCGAACACAGCTCCTGCGAGCAGTACCGTGCAGATCGGAGGAGGAAGCCTGGACCAGGGAGTTGATCCAAACTTCCGCGATCCCCAGTCCAACCAGTGGAATTTAACCGTGGAACGTGAAATCACCAGCAGCACGGCACTCCGCGTGAGCTATGTCGGAATGCACTCTTACCGGCTGAACGTCACCGAGGATCTCAACCAGATTCCCGCGAGTACAATTCCTTTCACAACGACGGCCGCAAGCCCGTATGTCGATCCTCGTTCTCCGTACACCAACTGGACCGAGCTTTACAGTACATTCAACGCGGGTGAGGGCAATTATCGCGCATTTGTAGTCGACGCCACCCATCGCATGCAGCATGGGCTTTACTTCGATGCCAACTATACGTTGGCCTACAACAAGGCGGACAACCAGGGGGATGCCCCGACCGCCTTTGCCGGAGAAGTCAACTACGGCCTTCCCATTGCAGATCGCTTCCACATCGAACGAAATCTAGGCAACGTGGAAGGCACGCGCCGGGATCGGATGTTGCTGACAGGGATCTATCAGCTTCCCTTTGGCCGCGGCCGGAACTTTATGAGCGGCGGCGGAGTTAAGGATGCATTCCTGGGCGGTTGGGACCTGACGACCGTGACGTTGCTGGAAACCGGGCCGTGGCTTACACCGACCATCAGCGGTTCGGCAGACCAGTCGAATACTAACTTGGTCAATCGTGGTGCGATTGCGCGTCCGGATGTAGTGTCGAGCAACTTCTACACTGGCCAGTCTCGGGCGCGGTACTTCAACCTGTCCGCATTTTCCCCCACCCCCGCGGGCGCAGGGCGCTTCGGAAACGCCGGCGTTGGCATTCTGGAGGGACCTGGAACCGCTACAGTCTCGCTTGGGGTAGCTAAGCAATTCCGCATCACGGAGAAACTCCATGCGCGCTTCGAAACGACCTTTACCAATGTACTCAACCACACCAACTTTGCCCCTCCCGTCACCGCAATCGACAGTTCAACCTTCGGAGCGCTGACAGGTCCGCAAACCGCAGAGAACGCCGGAAACCGCACCGGACAAGCGGCTCTCAGGCTGGACTTCTAACTTTGCCGTGCCAACGGATCCTGGGATACCCGGGATCCGCGGGTCGGGCAGAGATATGGATCCGGGCAAATTTCAGCCTGGCAGGAGTCTATCCATAGCTTTTTAGTAGGTGTGGGGACCTTGTTGTTTGACTCTGCCCCTCCACCTCCACCACTGCCAAGGTGGGCCGCCACCCTCCACTTTGTCATCCCGGCCGAAGCGCAGCGCAGCGGAGGGATCTGCAGTTTGCGTTGATGGAGAAACGGAACGGGAGGCGATTCGCCCACTAGACTTTCGCTGCGCCGGAAAGTGAAACTGCAGATCCCTCCGCTGCGCTGCGCTTCGGCCGGGATGACAAAGTGGAGGGTGGCGCTGCACCTTGGCTGTGGTGGAGGTGGTGGGACAGAGAGACTCCTGCTGGGTTGAGTTCTCGCCTAAAAATTAAACAGTGCCTGAAAGTTGAAGTCCCGCACCGCGGAACCGTGGGAGAAAAAGCCGGTCGCCAGCTGAGTGGACTTGCCAAAAAATGGAGAGTCGGTGGTGCCGTCCGGCGGCCCTCCAAGGGTTCCATTAGGGGGCGCGAGATTGACCACGTTGAAGATATTGTGGGCAGAGGCGCTCAACGTGATGCTGTAGCGCCGGTCCACACGGTTGTTTTGGCCACCCGGATTGGGTCCATTGCCCCCCAACCCCATTCCCGGCATGCGCCCCCCGCCGCCGCCCGGGCCGCCGCCACCGCCAACCCTTGCCCCCTGGCCTTCTTCTACCCGCGGGCCAACGCCAAAGCTCTTGGCTACTCGCATATTCATGGCGAATTGAACCGAGGCATTGCCGTAGTTGACAGGGATGATCTTCGCACCAGGCGGAGGAGTGGCGCTGATATCGAAGTTCCCGTACTTGGTTATATCCACATCGGCTGGATTGGAAGCCGATGTGGCGAAGACCGGCCGGTCGTTGAAGAAGGAATCCCCATTGGTGTCCTGGCTGAGCTGGATGTTGAACGGCGCGCCCGACCAGGCGCTGAGGAAGGGGCTGATCCTGAATCCCCAGGGAGCCGAGTAATTGGCGAAGGCAAAGACACGATTGCGGACATCGAAGAACTGACGGCCATAATCCTGCATGATGTCGTACTGATTGGATGGGTGGTAGCCGGTGCCGCCGGTATCGCTGTTGGCCTTGCTGTAGACGTAAAAGCCGGTAAACGTGAGCTTCCGCCCGTAAGCCACATTCAAGTTCAGGAAGATCTGGTTTTCCTTGAAGACGGCCAGCGAATCGTACTCATAGATGTTGCATGGCGTACCCGGCGCGGCCCCGATCGGGTTGGCAGGGCATAAGTCCAACGCCGGCCGGCTCCCGTCGGGCAGTGGGGCATCGATATTGCGCGAAAGCAATTGATGTATGCCGCGGGAGTAGAGGTACGTCGCCGAGACGCTTACGCTCTTGTTCACCTGGTGCTCGATGCCGGTTCCGGTTTCTATGCTGGCGGGCGCATTCAGACCGGGTTGCGTGCGATAGTACGTCGGCAACGCAACAGACTCTTGTGTGGCGCTGTCTGGAGGGGTTCCATTGGGGTTGGGCTGAATAGTCTGTACCTGGCCTTGTTGATTAAGGTTGTAGCGGTCTACGTTCAGCAACAGGTCATAGGTGTATCGATTGAAGAAAATCCCATAACCTGCGCGCAACACTGTTTTTGGCGGCTTTCCTCCGCCCCCAAGGCCATAGGAAAGTGCGACGCGCGGGGCAAAATTAGCTTTGTTGGGAATGTGGTTTTGGGTCTCAAAGCGCAGCCCGTAGCTGAGGGTGAAGTTGGGGCGCACCTTCCAGTCGTCCTCGGCGTAAAGACCCAAGTTGATTACGCCCACGCTCTGGGTCGGAGTTCCCGCGGTGATGGAAAACTGGCTGGGCTTATTCGCCTGGTAGTCATTGAGATCGGAATAGGTATAGGTGCCCTCAAAATTCGCATTCGAGTAATTCGTGTCCTGAATATCGCGCAGCCGGCCACCGAAGCGAAGGTAGTGTTTGGTGAGCGCAAGGGAAGCGTAATTCTGAAACTCGTAGCGGGTTTCCGTATCGCGGCTGGTGCCCAGGGGACTCCCACCCCCATCAAAATTCTGCAGAACATTGATGGCCGGAGCAACCAGCTGCGGAGTCTGGTTGGTTTGATCCCGAACGAATTGGAAACGAGTGTTGTTGACAAACTTCGCACCGTAGACCTGGCTGTCACTGATCTGAACCCTATTTTCTACTTCGTTGGTGTTGTACCCCTGGCTAGGCAGTACGAAACTTCCCACTCCACTGTTGGTCTGGGTGTTTTGATAGTAGCTATAACGAACCGTTAAAGTCTGATTGGGCGTCAACTGATAGTCGATGCGGGGACTGATGTCTGTGCGCGTCTGCGGATAAGGCACGGCCAGACTGCACGGCGTGCCGTTCGTGTCTGCTACGGCGCCGCTTTCTGGTTCACAGGTAGCAGGGTCGGGCACGTAAGGGACATTGGCATTGACAATGCTGTTGCTCTGAATATTTCTCCGATCGAAGCTGAAGAAGAAAGAAGCCTTCTTGCCCAGCGGGCCGCTGACGTTGCCGTCATATTGCAACGTATGGTAAGGCGGTTGATTCTGCACGAAGGGATTGGAGGTGTCGAAGGCGGAAGCATTGGCATTCATGAACAGCTGACCGTGCAGTTTGTCGGTGCCGGGCTTGGTCAATATTTCGATACGGCCATAACCAGGGGTGTCATATTGGGCGGAGAAGGGATTCTGGTTGATGATGATGGCGCGGATCGCCGACTTTGGCGGCAGTTGGCCGCCGCTGAAGCCATCGATGAAGATCTGGCCTCCGCTGGGGCCCGCAGCGGGACCCGCCAGCGCAGTGAGCTCGTTCGACAATTCGTCAGGGTCGTCGGAAAGGGCGTCGAGGTCCTTGCCCGTTAACACCACGGAGCTCACGTTGTTGTCTGGATCCACGCTTACGCCAGGGGTATCGCCGGAAACCTGTACCTGTTGCTGTTCCATTTGAATCGTAAGCGAGACATTCAGCTGCTGGGTTTGCCCGGCAGCAATCCGCACCGGCGGAGAAGTGAACGGGGAGAATCCGGTGGCTTGCACGGTGACCGTGTATTGGCCGGGCGCCAGACCTGGGATTGCATATTGGCCAGTAGCATCCGACGTGCCCGTGCGGCTCACCCCGGCCGCCGATGTGACGGTGAGCGAGGCCTGGGGAATGACGGCTCCGCTAGGGTCCGCCACCTGGCCGCGTAGTGTTCCCGTCACTGTTGCTGTTTGCGCTAAAGCATGTTGTAAAGGGATTATCCCGGAAAAAAAGAATAGGGTCGTCAGGCAGAAAGCGAGGAATCGGTTCAACAGTTCTCCCCAGAAATGCAGAGTTAGATATAGACAGAGTTGGCTGTTTGGTTGGACTGCTTCGATGCTTGATAATGGGGCGCGCCTTTAGCAGGTACTCTTTCTGCGGCACTTACCTCGAGTGCTCTATTGCTCTACTATGGTGCTTCCCCGCCGCCCTCGCCCCCGCCGCCCCCGCCCAGATTCCAGGCGGAAGAAAGCATGGCTTGACTGGCGCTGGTGGAGGCTTGCAGCATGGGCTCGACGCCGGCGACGACCGTTATGGCGGTCGCGGTGTCAGGAGCCTGGCCCTCGGTGGCCACGACGATGACCATGTTGCCTTTGGAGAGATCCTTCAGCGCGACCGACGGCGAGCGCGCCAGCAGCTGTTGAACATCAAAGCCGGAGCCACGGCCCTGCCCGCCTGCTTGACCACCGGCCGGCCGATCCGTCCCGGAGCCTCCTGGAGGTGGCCCAGAAGGGGCTCCTGATGGGGGTCCACCGGCTGCGGGCGCCGCGGACCCATCCGGCCGCCGCGCTCCCCCGCCATTCATGCGTGCGGCCAGCCGCTGCGCCACAGCGGGATCCAGCTTTTTCACTTCACTATCAGGCGTAATGGAAATGACCACCGGCTTCTTGGTAGCCGTATCGTTTACCGTGATGGTAGACGCAGCCGCGTTCACCGCCTGAATAGGGCCGGCAAGATTGCGGAAACTTCCGCTGACAATTTCCTGCGCCTCCAGGGTCGCGCCGTCGTCACCTCTGGAACCGCGGGCGCGGAGCTGATCGCCAGGTTTGATCTGGTCGAGTGAACTCTTGATTGCCTGGTCGAACCGGACCGAGCCCGGAGCATAGCGGCGAATAATGGTGGTGGGCGTGACATGAATCACCAGCGTCCGGCTGCCGCCAACTCCGCTGGAGATGGTCACGGTTCCTGCTGCCGGATCGACTGCCTTAACCAGGCCACCCGTGCCGTTCTTCTGCCAATCCGCTCGTTCCTGTTCCTGCTTCTGCGCAATGTCAGCTCCCTTAATGGCAACTAGCATGGTGGCAGCCAGTGAGTTTCCATCCGCGCCGGCAGAGCCGCGCGCCATGACTCGATCACCCGCCTGCAGATCGGCCAGGCTGAAGGGACTGGCCCCGGCAAGGGTCTTCTGTCCAGGTTCGATGCGCAGCAAACGGGCGTTGTCCTCGACGGTGACCTGCATCGTCGCCCCGGCATCGCTCTTGACCGTAAGGGTGTTGCCGCTCAGCGTCTGGACGGTGCCCAGGAAGGTCACCGGCTTGGCGGCCGGCGCGGCCGCATCCTGGGCCATGGCCGCCATAGGCAGCAAGCTCGCAACGGCGAGTATCACTCCCCCAAAAATCGCCCTCTGGATGTTTAGCTTTTTTATTCCCGGCATCGTTCGCCTCGCCTAACGCTCTTTCCGTTGCTTTATTTTATGCGCTGCCAAAGTAGAGCCAGCGGGCCCGTTCCACGGTGAATTAACCCCTTTTACTGGGGCGCCTGCACGCCGCCAACTGGAACTCGCGACGGATACTCCAGGTTGGTGTTTGGTTGGCTGGTTTTCACCCGGATCGCCTGCAGCCCGGGTTTCGCGGTAGAGACGAAGCTCAGCTCATATTGGTTCTGCAGCTTGCGCTGAATGTCGGAGAGAAAAGGCGCGAAGGATACCGGGTTGCCAAAGCCTTCCAGGTAGACCTTGCCGCCAGTCGAGTCTGAAACCTGGGTTAGGTAGTTTTGCCCTCCATCCGTCACCATAAAATTATTATCGAGGCGCCCCGCGCCCCGATAGTAGATGGAATAGACAATCACGCCGGCTTTTTGGGCGTCGCTGGTAGCCGCCTGCACGTAGGGGTCTTCGGGGTCGTAGCGTCCACCGGAGTAGCGGTCGACGCCATCGGTGACCATAATCACCTCGCGGCGAACGTTGTTATAACCGCCCGGCCAGTGCTTGACCAGATCTGAGAGGCAAAAGTAAGGGCTTCCATTACTTCCCGCTGTCCCAGACGGCAGGCGAAGAGACTTGACTGCTTGCGCGTGGTCGCTGGTAAAGTTTTGCGCCAGGTTTGGGGCCCCATTGCGCATATAGCCGATCGCTACCTGAGCGGTTGGAGGCAGCCCAGTGATAAAGCTGCGTATGTCGTTTAATTGCAGACCCAGGTTTCCGCGGGAAGAATCATCCAACAGCACCACTAGTTGCAAGCCAGAGCGCTCGCCCCGCAGGGGAACCCACCCCGCCACTTCCTGAAGCTTGCGATTCTCGTAAAGGCTGATGGTTTGCCGAGGGACAGTGGTCGCGTCTTCTGCCGATTTTGAGTTCACCGTAACAATGGCACGACCGGTGGGAGTCTCCTGCGCCGATAGGAGCGGCTGGGAGCCCAGCACAAAAAAGCAAACTCCCACCACCATGGCAAACTTGCAAGTACCTGCCTTCATCATCCTTTAACCCTGGTTTCTGCTCATCTTTCGAGGCTTGCGCAGCACGCATCTATATGACGGCTGCCGGGTCCGAAAGGTTCGACCAAGGCTCGAGAAAACCTCGCAGTGGACTTCCCACATTAGATTCTTTTCCAGATGGCGTTCCACTATCTTCACCCCGAACTGTAATGGTTACCTGCGTGATGCCACTGCTGGCATAACTTATTGATACATTGGGATCAGCAACGGGAGAAATGCTCGCGATGACCGACCTAAAGGTAATGGAACCTTCAGTCGCAGCGCCGGTGGAGCGCCCGCTCTGTGTGGACCTGGACGGGACACTGGTCAAGTCGGATACTTTCGTCGACTCGCTGATGGTTCTCGCCCGTCGCCACCCCCTCGCTCTTTTGCACACACCGTTGTGGGCCACCAAGGGAAAGGCACACCTCAAGTCGCAGGTGGCCGCCCTGGCCGCTCTCGATGTTGCCCACCTCCCCTATAACCGTCCGCTGCTTGACTATCTGAGAGAGGAACATGCGACTGGACGCAAGCTCTACCTAGCCACTGGGGCCGATCGACTCCTGGCCTGGAGTGTCGCCGCTCACCTGGGCATCTTTGACGATGTAATGGCCAGCGATGGCGCAGTGAACCTTACCGGAAACAATAAGCTGCAGCATCTGGAGCAACGGTTTGCGTCCGACGGCTTCGACTACATCGGCAACGCCCTTCCTGATTTGCCGCTCCTCAAGAGCGCCCAGCGGGCCATGCTCGCCAATCCGGACCTCAGGTTGAGCAGCGCTCTCAAGAGCCGGAATATCAAAGTAAGCAGGAAGTTCGTCGACCGCGCCGGCGCGCCTGTTGCTCTGGCGAAAGCCCTCAGGTTGCATCAATGGGCAAAGAATCTCCTGGTCTTCCTGCCATTGCTGCTGGCCCACACCATCCATCTAGCATCGGTATTGATCGCAGTCACCGCGTTCTTCTGCTTTAGTTTTATCGCTTCGGCAACCTACATCGTCAATGATTTGCTTGACCTGGAGGCAGACCGGGTACACCTGCACAAACGCCGGCGAGCCTTTGCTGCAGGGGATCTTTCCGTAACTGCGGGTCTTGCCATCTCATCTCTGCTCGCGGCGACCGCCTTCATCATGGCCGTTCACTTGCGACCAAAGTTCCTGATCTTCCTTCTGCTCTATCTTGTAACCACACTGGCTTATTCCCTGGCGCTGAAACGCATCGTTCTGCTGGATGTCATCATCCTCTCGAGCCTGTACACTGTGCGCATGGCGGCCGGCGCCGCGGCCACGAGCACGTTGATCTCTCCCTGGCTCGCTGCTTTCTCAATTTTCTTTTTTCTCAGCCTGGCGATGGTCAAGCGGTTCAGCGAATTGCAGAACCTCCATACACGCGGCGTGAATCCAACCTCCGCGAGGGGCTATCTCTTAAGCGACATTGAGCAACTGCGCAGCTTCGGGACTTCCAGCGCCTATGCCTCGATCGTGATCTTCACGCTTTATATCAACGGGCGCGACGTAACGGCGCTCTATCACCACCCCGACCGCATGTGGCTGATCACACCGCTGATGATTCTGTGGATCAGCCGGGTTTGGCTGCTGGCCTCGCGCGGCAAAATGAATGAAGATCCGGTGGTCTTCGCCCTTGTAGACCGCATGAGTCTGCTGCTCGGTCTGGGGGTACTGCTCGTTGCCTACTCGGCGCTGTAGAACCGGCTTCCTCACGGTGTATACCGGAGAGAGCGTAGCTTATTTTCGTCAAATTGCTCGAGAAAGATAACTGACCTATGTCCCCTCGCCAGGAGCGGCCGCAATTTGAATCCTGGGGCCGCTATCCAAGCCTCTCCGCTGAAGTCCGCCCCCTCTTCTGGAAAGAGGATTTTCCTCCCTCCCAAGTCTCCAGCCCCAAAATGCTGGCGGTGGGCATGGGGCGCAGTTACGGCGACGTTTGCCTGCTGCAGAATGGAACACTGCTGCGGACGCCAAACCTCGATCGCCTGATCTCGTTCGATGCACAGACCGGCCTGTTGCGCTGCGAAGCCGGAGTGACGCTGGCGGAGATTCTTGACTTCGCCGTGCCGCGCGGCTGGTTCTTGCCGGTGAGTCCGGGCACCAAATACGTAACCGTCGGCGGAGCCATTGCCAACGACATTCACGGCAAGAACCATCATGTGGCGGGTACTTTTGGCCTGCACACGCCATGCTTCGAACTGATACGTTCGGATGGGACGCAGATGGTGTGCAGCGCAAGCGAGAATCCTGATTGGTACGCCGCTACCATCGGCGGCATGGGATTGACCGGCCTTATCAGTTGGGCTGAAGTGCAAATGCGCCCCATCGTTTCCCGGCGCATCCGCTATCAATCCACCCAGTTCGTCGGGCTGGAGGAGTTTGTCGCACTGTCGAAAGCGAGTACGCAGGAGTACTCCGTGGCCTGGATCGATTGCGTCGCCCAAGGCCGCAACTTTGCCCGTGGCATTTTCATCCAGGGTGGGCACGAAGAAAATCCGGGACCATTGACGCCTTTAGCCAAGCCAAAGATTGCCCTGCCCTTCGATCTGCCGGCCTTTGCCCTCAACCGGTCCTCCGTCGGCGCCTTCAATACGCTCTACTACCACAAGCAATTCACCAAACAACGCGCTGGGTTCACCGATTACGAGCCCTTCTTCTACCCCCTGGACCGCATCCTGCAATGGAATCGACTCTATGGCCGGCAAGGTCTGCTCCAGTTCCAATGCGTTCTGCCCTGGGCAAGCGACTCCATGGGAATGGTCCAGCTATTGAAGGCGATTACCGCATCCGGGCTGGGTTCTTTTCTAGCCGTGATTAAGGTCTTCGGAGATGTGGTTTCACCCGGGACGATGTCGTTTCCCATGCCCGGTATCACCCTGGCGCTGGATTTTCCTATTCGGCGGGAGGTGAGCTTCGACCTGCTGGATAGGCTAGCCGCCATCACGGCCGAGTTCGGCGGCCGGATGTATCCGGCTAAGGATGCTTGCATGAGCGCGGTGCACTTCCAGCAGTTCTATCCCCAGTGGGAGCAATGGGCCCTCTACATTGATCCCTCGTTCAGCTCCAGCTTCTGGCAGCGGGTAGCCGGCCTTGACTAAACGCGATCCGGGGTTTCCCTCCAGGGTGCTGGTGTTAGGCGCAACCTCGAGCATCGCCATCGCGACTATGCGGCGGCTCGCGGCGCGGAAAACACGTTTCATGCTGGTGGCCAGGAACCCCGACCGGCTGACAGCAGTAGCCCAGGATCTACTGACCCGCGGCGCGGCCACAGTCGATACATGGGCAATGGATCTCGATGACACCGCAGCCCACAAGGAGATGCTGGCGATCGCGGCGGAGCGGCTGGGGAAGATCGACCTGGCCCTGATCGCACACGGTGTCTTGGGCGACCAGCAGGCTGCGGAAGCGGATTTCGAGGTCGCCGCAGCCGTTCTGCATACCAATTTCATTTCCACGGTTTCCCTGTTGACCTGGCTGGGAAACTACTTCCAGACCCAGCATGGGGGCACGTTGGCGGTCATATCCTCGGTAGCCGGCGACCGTGGCCGCAAGAGCAATTATGTCTACGGCGCTTCCAAAGGCGCGCTCAACGTCTTTCTGGAAGGATTGCGCAACCGCATCGACCGCGATGGCGTGCAGGTGCTGACCATCAAACCTGGCTTCGTAGCCACGCCAATGACCGCGCATGTGGCGCACAACGCGCTTTTTGCCACACCGGACCAGGTGGCCGTTGGCATACTAAACGCTGTTGAGCGGCGGCGCGATGTTGCCTACGTGCCCTGGTTCTGGGCCTGGATCATGCTGCTGGTCTGCGCCATCCCGGGTTCTCGCTTCAAGAAGATGAACATGTAGCCCTGCGGCGGCCTCCGGCACCTTCCTTTTGCATCCTCGCAACGAATCGATGAATCGTAAAATCAGCCGCCTTGCGGCTCGGGAGATGTTGCCGTGGATTTGCAACTGGTAGGAAAGACAGCGTTGGTCAGCGGATCAACTGCTGGTATCGGCCTCGCTATCGCCGGCGGACTCGCCCAGGAAGGCGCAACGGTTTATGTCAATGGCCGCACCGAAGCGAGGGTGTTGCAAGCCATGGAGCATGTACGCGCGTTGAAGGCGCAGGTGAAACAATCGCAGGGCACGGTCGAGGGCATCACCGCCGACCTGGGAAGCGTAGAGGGCTGCGTTGAGCTCTTTAGCCAGCTACCCAACGTGGACATTCTGGTCAATAATCTCGGTATCTTCGAAGCCAAGCTTTTTGCCCAGATCCCGGATGAAGACTGGCGCCGCTTCTTCGAGGTAAACGTGCTCAGCGGCGTGCGCTTATCGCGCCAGTACCTGCCTGGCATGCTGAAGAATAACTGGGGTCGCATCTTGTTTATCTCCAGCGAGTCGGCAGTTCAAATCCCGGTGGAGATGATCCACTACGGCATGACCAAGACGGCCCAACTTGCGGTAGCGCGCGGTCTGGCTGAGTCTGTTGCGGGGAGCAAGGTTACGGTCAACAGTATTCTGGCCGGCCCAACTCGTTCGGAGGGCGTTTCCGGCTTTGTCGGCGATCTGGCAGCCCAGAAGGGTGTTAGCGAAGCTCAGGTGGAGAAGGAATTCTTTGAGACCATCCGGCCCTCTTCACTGATCAAGCGTTTTGCCACCACGGAAGAAGTAGCGGCGCTGGTGGTCTACATAGCGAGCGAGCGATCCTCGGCGACCACTGGCGCCGCACTTCGGGTGGATGGTGGCGTTGTGCGCTCGATTCTATAGTCAAGCCCAGATCCCTGGACGGGTGCCCCATGTTCGCACCAGCTACATGGGCCGAAAACGACGGGGCGCAGCCCCATAAGCGCTAATTGGTCTAGGATGTTTTTCGTCAAACCCCCACAAAATCGTCATCCTGAGCGGAGCGCCTCACAGATTGATTGCGTGACACAGCGCTTGTAGCGCGGAGTCGAAGGACCTCGGCGGTGCTTAATTTACCCATGCTGCTCGGAGCTTTTCAACCACCGAGCCCGCACCGGGCGGCCCCGCTACGGTTTTTCCCTGACACCGAAAACCAAGAACTTGCTAGCACCTGTGGATGGACAACAGGATCCGCGATGTGCACTTGTCGGGCCTCAGTGGTTGAAAAGCTCCGAGCAGCATGGGTAAATTAAGCACCGCCGAGGTCCTTCGACTCCGCGCTACAAGCGCTGTGTCACGCAATCAATCTGTGAGGCGCTCCGCTCAGGATGACGATTTTGTGGGAGTTTTGACAAAAAACACCCTAAGTTAGCGCTTATTAGCCCCATCCAACGCTCTTGTTATGTGGACGAAAGGACGTTGGCTAGGTGGCCTTGAACACCAGGGACGCAGAGTTGATGCAGTAGCGCAAGCCCGTTGGCGGCGGTCCGTCATTAAAAACGTGACCCAGGTGCGCATCACACCGCTTGCAGGCTACCGCGGTCCGTACGCCCCAACTGGTGTCTTCAACCTCGACTATGTTTTCTTTGGCGATCGGCTGCCAGAAGCTCGGCCAGCCGGTACCGGAATCGAACTTCGTCTGCGACGAAAACAGGGCCGTGTCGCAGCAGACGCAGCGAAAGATCCCTCGCTGGTGCAGGTTCCAGTAAGAGCCAGTGTAGGCCATCTCGGTATCGGCCCTGCGCGCTATGTCGAAGGCGTTGGCCGAAAGCTGTCGTTTCCACTCCGCGTCGCTCTTGACGATCTTCGGCACTCGGACCGTATCCGTGGCCACCCCAGCCGAAGAAAATTCCGCAATCTCAACCTCGGGTGGAGGCCCGCTTTGCGATGAGGTTGCGGGCGCCGTGGGCGATGGATGTAGAGACCATACGGCAATGGCGGCCGCTGCCATACCCCCGCTCAGCAGGAAGGCGCGGCGCGTCACTTTTTGCCGGGCGGCATCGTAGTTGAGGTCTGAGTCGAACATTGGTTCGCCTGTTGGTTCGACTCACGAGAAGCCCGGAAGTTACAGCGTGCTAAGCGTCGAGTTGCTTGGTTACCAATTCATTCAGCAGCGCAGGGTTGGCCTGCCCTTTTGACAAGCGCATCACCTGACCCACGAAGAAAGCGGCTACCGTCTTCTTGCCGGCACGGTACTGCTCCAGCTGCTTGGGATTGGCCGCGATCACTTCCTGAATCAGCTTTCCCAGTGCCGCGGGGTCGCTGATCTGCTGCGGCTTCTCGCGCTCGTACACGGCGCCAAAGTCTTCTCCATTCTCAAACGCCGTGTCAAAGAGCCCCTTGAGCTGCTTGCTGGAAAGCTCTCCGCCCTCGGTCAGATCCGCCGCCTGCACCAGTCCCTGCATGGTGATCGGAGAATCTTCCAGATCCATGCCCTTGGCCTTGAGACGGCCCATCAATTCGCTCTGGATCAGGTTGGCGACACGCCTGGGGCTTCGCGCCTGCCTTGCCGCAGTCTCGAACTGGTCGGCAAAGGCGCGTGTGGCGGTCAGTGTCTGGGCATCCTGCATGGTGATCTCGTATTCCGCGATCATGCGTTTGCGGCGCGCCTCTGGTAGCTCGGGCATGCGGCTCACCAGGATTTCCTTCCACGCCCCGGAAACCAGCAAAGGCGGCAAATCCGGTTCGGGAAAATAACGGTAGTCGTGCGCCTGCTCCTTTGACCGCATGGAGTACGTACGCCCCTCGTTTGCATTCCAAAGCCGCGTCTCCTGGGTCACGCGGCCGCCGCTTTCAATCACTTCCACCTGGCGCTCGATCTCATACTCCAACGCAGAGCGGATAAAGCGGAAGCTGTTCACGTTCTTGACCTCGGCCTTGGTCCCGAATTGCTTCTGCCCGCGCGGCCTTACACTCACATTGGCATCGCAGCGCAGCGACCCTTCTTCCATGTTGCAGTCGCTCACACCGGTGTAGAGCAGGATCTCTTTGAGGCGGGTCAAATACTCATAAGCCTCATCCGGCGTTCGCAGATCGGGCTCACTCACAATTTCAATCAGCGGCGTTCCGCATCGATTCAGGTCCACGTAGGTCTTGGTCGCAGAGTCGGGAAAGCCATCGTGCATGCTCTTGCCCGCGTCCTCCTCCATATGCAGCCGTGTAATGCCAATGCGTTTGGTGACGGTGTGGCCGGAGCCATCGAGCGCCGGAACATCGATCCATCCGTGTTCCGCCAACGGCTTGTCGAACTGCGAAATCTGGTAGCCCTTGGGCAAGTCAGGATAGAAGTAATTCTTGCGCGCGAACACCGACTGCTCGCGCACTTCACAGTTTATCGCGGTCGCGGCCAGCACAGCGTACTCCACTGCGCGCTGGTTCAGCACCGGCAGTGCGCCCGGCAAGCCAAGGCAGGCGGGGCAAATATGCGTATTCGGTTCACCGCCGAATTTATTTGCGCAGCCGCAGAAGGCCTTGGTATTGGTTAGCAGCTGGACGTGGACCTCGAGTCCGATGACCGGCTCGTAACGTTCCAGCACTTCAGGCGAAATACTCGTCGCAGTGACCGTCATTACTTTCGATTCTAGCAACGCCGGCGACGCAAGTCGCAGGGTTTTGCTCATCCAATTTTTGTCTCAAGCCGCCACTTGCCGGCCCATGGTACCAGAGAAAAGGATAGTAAGATTCTCCAGGCAGCTCTTGCGCCTGGAGAATCCCGCCGGTGATCGATATTCGTCAGGAAGTAACCGCGACCGTTGAGGCTACCGTCCTGGTCGTAGCCGCCCTCTTCCCAATTGTCAATCCTTTGGGCAGCGCCGCCATTTTCGTCAATTTAGTTGGGCCGATCGCGTTCACCACACAGCGATTGCTGGCGCAGAAAATCGGCATTTACAGTTTCTTTCTGCTGATCTGCTCCCTTCTGTGGGGAGTGCATGTACTGGCATTCTTTGGTATCTCAATCTACGCAGTACAGATTGGCGGAGGACTGGTGGTCGCCGCGACCGGATGGTCTCTCCTGAACCAGGACACCGGACAAAAAAAACCTGCGGCCACCCCAGAAGACGAAATTCTTGAAAACGCGTTCTATCCTTTTACGCTCCCCATAACGGTGGGGCCGGGCTCTATCTCTGTTGCCATTACCCTCGGAGCACATCTGCCAGCTGAGCTGCACGAGTCTTCCTTGTTCTCACCTCGGGTTCTGGTCGCCGCCATCTCGGGTATCACGTTGATCTGCGTGATTATCTACATGTGCTATATCTACGCGCGAAAAGCCGAGCAGCTTCTAGGCAGATCCGGAACCTCGATGGTCATGCGTTTGTCTTCGTTCATCCTACTCTGCATCGGCGTACAGATTATCTCTACCGGCATCAAGGCATATCTTCAAACAATAGGTAAATTCTAAGCGGTCTTGTGTAGAAATTACGAGTGGCCCTCAGGACGGCCTTTGCAGCAACGCCGCATCCCTGGTCTGCGACACATGTCGCTCGGTCCCAAGATATTTCTTGTAGGCGGTGATCCAGTCCGTAGCAATGGCCCGTTGGGCCGTTGGAAGGTCAAGCTCGCCAGCGCACACCAATTGGTGCAATCGCTCCTCCAGAGCGTCCTTGACGTGAGCACTCCAGGCGGATGAGGAAGTGGGCTCCGGCCATAAATTATGAATGTCTTCCGCGCCGCCCAATCCCGGCGCGATCAGATAGTCAATCTCATAATCTTCCGGACGGGGATTCACGATTCCATATTCCCTGAAGACCTGCTCCCGCAAGGAGCTGGGTACGGCACGGACCACTTCCTCGTGGGGCATGGAGCATACCTCCCCGAGGCTGACTGGCCGGGTTGCGCCCGGCGTCAGACCGTGATCCGGAATCGCGACACCTGCGAGGGCAAGGTCCTGCGTTGATTGCGGCTGGGAATGCCTCAGGATGAACTTGGATCCTAGCACGGTGATGAACACCGCCACGCAGATGTAGGCTGCGGCACGATGCGTCGGAAGCAGTTGCAGCAACCGCGGCCATGGATGGGTGGAGGGCGCGCCGGCTGCTTCGGCAAGGCGTGCCTTGAGCAGAGCACGTGCGCCCGTCGAAGGCGGCAGCTGTGAATCCAGTGTGCGCCGGTGAAGGGTTACGAAATCCGCAATCGTGCCTTCCAGTTCTCCCAGCCGGGAGCGGCATAACCAGCATGCAGTCAGGTGAGCGCGGGCTTGTCTCGCACGTCTTCCGGATAGCTCTCCATCGACCACCAGCAAGATATCCTGATCCGACAAGTGGAACGGTTCTCTTAACATGGCATCATCCTTCGACTACGCGCCCCATACGCGCCAGGGAGCGCGTGAGCGCGATCGATACCGCGCCCAGCGAAATCCCGAGCGTGGCGGCTATCTCGCGGTAACGGAGCCCCTCCGCGCGCAGGTAAAGACAACAGCGATCCTGCTCCGGCAGCGCACGCAGAACGGCTTGCATGCGTTCCTGCCTTTGGCTGCTTGCCGCATGTTCCTCGGGGTTGAGCGTCGCGGCCGGCTGCCGCTGGGCCAAGGCTTCATCTGAATCAAAGGTTGCTTGAGCCTTCTTGTTGGCGGCGTGCTGTTTCAACGCAAGGTTATGCGCCACGCGAAAAACCCAACCGCGAAGGTTTCGCCGCGATCTCCCCAGCTGCAGATGGCGGAACAGAGCCAGGAAAACCTCCTGGATGATCTCTTCCCCATCATGGAGAGACAGGCCCCGCGAGATCACGTAACGGAGGAGGGGATTGCGAAACTGCTCAAAAAGATGGATGACCTCGCATTCACTCTCAGAAGGTTTCGCTGAAGCTCCGGTACCGGTGCTCGCTGGGAATGCCAACTCGTGGATCGAATCTGCCCGCGGTATCAACATGTACCCTCGTATATATATTCCCCTCTGCCCACCTTCTGTTCAATGTTTTTTGATCCCGGCTCCTATGAGCGACATGCTTGACTTGCGTGGGACGACGCCACAGAATGGCGCAGTGGTGGCCAACTCAAGAGCCCTTAGGTGTCCAACAGATTGCTAAATCGCCGCGATCTTCTGAAACAAGCGGCGCTCTCCACCCTTGCTCTCCGAACCGGTCTCTCGATCGCTCAGCTCGCGGGCTCTTCGGCAAAGACGCGCACCATCAACGCACTCCAGCTCGAGCCCTTCGTCGACCCACTGCCTCTTGCGCAGTTGTTGCCCAGCGCGGGCCATCAAGCTGTGAGCATCACCATGCGCGAGATTCGGGTAAAGATGCATCGCGATCTTGCGCCGACGCGGCTGTGGAGCTACGGTCCGGAGGCAATTGGTCCGTTGATCGAAGCCCGCAAAGACGAAGCCTTGGCCGTAGAGTGGCATAATCAGCTGCCGCCGCGACATTTCCTGCCCATCGACTACAGCCTGCATGGCTCCGGCCGCGAGCTTCCGGAGTCGCGCGCGGTGGTCCATCTGCACGGTGGCCGCACGCCGGCTGTGGACGATGGCTATCCGACCCACTGGTATCCACCCGGCCAATCACGCGTCTCCCACTACCCCAACCGTCAGGACGCCGCCATGCTCTGGTATCACGACCACGCCATGGGCATCTCCCGATTGAATCTCTACGCCGGCCTGATGGGCGTGTATCTGCTGCGCGATGCGCACGAGGCCGAACTCAGCTTGCCCGCGGGTAGCTATGAGCTGCCGCTGATCCTGTACGACCGCATCTTCGACCACGATGGTCAGTTGTTCTATCCCGTCTCTCCCATTCCAGAGCATCCCTGGATGGACGAGGTCGCCGGCGATGCCATGGTCGTGAATGGCCGGGTACAGCCCTTTCACGAGGTTGAGCCGCGCCGCTATCGGCTGCGCGTGCTAAACGCGGCGAACGGGCGCTTTTTCCGCCTGGGATTATCCAATGGCGTCGGCTTCCTGCAGATCGGGGCGGATCAGGGGCTGCTTCCCGCCCCGGTTAAGCTGGCCAATGTTCTCCTCGCACCCGGGGAGCGGGCGGATCTCATTGTCGACTTCTCCACCATGCGTGGGGAGCGCGTTACATTGACCAACGGGGCATTTCGAATGATGCAGTTCCGCGTCGGCTCTGCTCCTGCCGCCTCTGCTCCTGCCGCCTCTGCTCCTGCCTTAGACACTAGCCGGATACCCGAAGTTCTGCTGCCTGTCTCCCGCCTCGCCGAGACTTCCGCGGCGCGCACCCGTGCACTGACCCTGAATGAGTTCAAGGATCCTGTCGGCAACGCCATGGTCATGCTGCTCAATCGGACGCCATGGCACATGCCAGTGACGGAGAGTGCCAAGCTCGGCTCAACCGAGATTTGGTCCCTGGTCAATTTGACCGAGGATACCCATCCCATCCATCTCCATCACGTTCGCTTCCAGGTGATCGATCGCCGTGGGTTTGATCGCGACCTCTACCTTCTGCAAAACGCCACCCTGCGCTTCACCGGTAGCGCGCTCCCGCCCAATCCAAACGAGGCCGGATGGAAGGACGTGGTGCAATGTCCCCCCAACATGGTTACCCGGATCCACATTTCTTTCGACGGCTATCCCGGCCGCTATCTCTGGCATTGCCACGTCCAGGAACACGAGGCCAACGACATGATGCGCCCCTATGACATCGTGGCCTAAGGCCGCCGCGGCTGACCCGCAGCTATAATTATGGAGAGATTGAAGGTACCCACTCTACATAACGTTCTGCTAGCCGGGTTGCTAGTCCTTTGCGTTGGATGTAGAAACTCTGGTAGTGACAGGCCGATCGGCGCGGTTGTCGATATCCGGGCTCCGTTGGGGCTGCCTCCCGTCCCTATCCCACCAGATAACCCGCCCACCGCGGAGACGATCGCGTTGGGCCGCAAGCTCTTCTACGACACCAAGTTGTCCAAAGACAACACCGTGTCATGCGCCTCCTGCCATAATCCAAACCTTGCTTTCACCGATGGACGCCCGCTGGCCAGAGGCGTTGGCGGAATGATTGGCATCCGCAATGCGCCCACTTTATTGAATGCGGCATACTCCCCGCTGCAATTTTGGGATGGGCGGGCGAAGAGTCTCGAGGAGCAGTCCGCCGCTCCGATTGAGGACCCCGTGGAGATGAATCAGAAACACGAGGTTTCGGTCTCGAAGATTGGCAAAGACCCGGCATACCAGGCGGAGTTTGCCCAGGCCTTTGGGCCCGGAGACGTTACCCTCTCAAAGATTCAGAAGTCGCTGGCAAGTTTCGAACGGACGCTGCTCAGTGGCAACTCTCCTTTTGATCAATATCAATACGGGGGGAACAAACAAGCGCTTTCGCCCGCTGCGGTCCACGGTCTAGCCCTCTTCGAGGATCCGCAGAGAGGCAATTGCGTTGTCTGCCATACCATCAATAAGAATTACGCGCTCTTCACCGATGGCAAATTCCATAACACCGGGGCGGGCGTGAATGGAGCGGGTGACTTCACTGACCTTGGGCGATTCAACTCGACAAAGATAGTAACCGCCAAGGGCGAGTTCAAGACGCCGACTTTACGCGATGTCGCGCTCAGCGCACCGTACATGCATGACGGCAGCCTTAAGACGCTCAATGACGTGGTTGATTTTTACGCCGGAGGCGGCAACTCCAATCCATATCTCGATAAGGAGATGAAGCCGCTCAACCTCTCCGCTCAGGACCGCGAAGATCTGGTCAAATTCCTTGAGTCTCTGACCGGCGACATGCCCAAGAACGCCGGACCGCCAGGGAAAGAATAGGTAGATAGATGAGACCCAATCACTTTCTCCACCTTTTTTGCGCGGCCGTGCTTCTTGCCGGTTGCTCGGGAAAGGTCAACACAAACCAGCCCAGCGTCGCAAAGAGCGAGCCGGCGCCAGTATTCTTCAAGGTCGATCCCGCTACCGCCGGGTCCGTGACTGGAACCATACGCTATAAGGGAAGAAGGCCGGCGCCCAAACAGATCGATATGAGCGAGGAGCCCGCCTGCGTGGAAGCCCATCATGGAAAGGCTTATGACGAATCCCTGGTCGTAAGTAAGAGTGGCACATTGGCCAATGCTTTTATCTATGTCAAGACTGGGCTAGAAGGAAAAACCTTCGCCATTCCTCCAACCCCGGTCACCATTGATCAGAGTGGCTGCTGGTTTCGCCCGCGGGTGATGGGCATTCAGACCGGGCAGACCTTGCAGGTCATCAACTCAGACCCGGTGACGCACAATATCCACCCCATGGCAGAAATCAACCGGGAATGGAACCACAGTCAAGGCGCGGGAGATCCGCCTATTGCGCGCAGATTCATCAAGCCGGAAATCATGATCCGGGTGAAATGTAACATTCATAGTTGGATGCACGCTTTCATCGGCGTCCTCAATCATCCGTATTTCGCGGTTTCGAAGGACGACGGATCGTTCGAGATCAAGAATCTTCCGCCGGGTACCTATACGATCGCAGTCTGGCAGGAAAAGCTTGGGACACAAGAGCAGCAAGTGACCGTTGCCGCCCACGGCAACGCTGAGGCCAACTTCACCTTTAAGGAAAAATAAATATGCGCAATATCGGATATGTGTTCCTTGCGGTTGGTCTGGTGCTGTCAACGGGTTGCAACTCTGCCAAAGCTCCGGAGCAGCCTGCACAAGTCAAACCGGTAGAAACCTCAGCACCGCGGATTTACGTGACCAACGAAGTCGGCGGAGATCTTAGCGTCATCGACTCCGGCAACTACAACGTCCTCGCCACCGTTCCGCTGGGCAAGCGTCCGCGCGGGATCCACGCCAGCCCGGACCATAAGACGATCTACGTTGCACTCAGTGGCTCGCCCATTGCTGGGCCAGACGTCGATGAGAGCACGCTTCCGCCGCCCGACAAGACCGCCGATGGAATCGGGGTCTTCGATGTTGCACAGAACAGAGTTGTCCGCACCATTCATGGCGGCTCTGATCCCGAGAACTTCGACATCAGCCAGGATGGCACGCAACTTTACATCTCGAATGAGGACGTCTCCGCCGTCAGCATCGTCGACATTGCCTCTGGGAACGTGGTTAAGTCTTTGGCGATGGGGGCACAGCCGGAAGGCGTCAAGGTAACTCCAGACGGCAAGCAAGTCTGGGTCACTTCCGAAGAGACTGGGACCATTTCCGTCCTCGATCCTGTGGCGGGAAAGATCATCAAGACGTTCAAGGTTGGGCATCGCCCTCGCAACATCGCTTTCCTGCCCGACGGGTCGCGCGCCTACATCAACGCTGAGAACGACGGAACGGTCGTGCTGGTGGATGCCAAAAAGTACAAGATGATCAAAGCCATTTCGCTTGGTAAGCCGGGGCTGATTAAGCCGATGAATGTCGTGCTGTCTCCGGATACGACCAGGCTCTACGTCAGCACGGGCAGAGGGCACCAGGTATTTACCATCGACACAGCTACAAATACGGTCCTGAGTTCGGTCGAAGTCGGAGCACGCCCCTGGGGCATAGCGCTCTCGCTCGACGCCAAGACCCTATATTCGGCCAACGGACCTTCGAATGACGTATCAGTAGTGGACCTGGCCACCAACACCGTGACCAAGAAAATCAAAGCCGGCAAGGGACCCTGGGGCGTGCTTGTTTTGCCGCGATAGGACGGAGAACCGCAGGTCCCTCCACTCCGCTACGTCCGGTCGGGATGACAAATTTATTGCACAAACAGAATTGTCATCCCGACCGGAGCGGAGTGGAGGGACCTGCGGTTCTATCTCTTCCCGAACCGACTCAGCTTGCCGCTAGCTGCCGCAGCACGTACTGCAGGATGCCGCCGTTCTCGTAGTAGAGAATTTCCTGCGGTGTATCAATGCGCACCGTTGCCTTGAAGTGGCGCACGACCCCCGCCGCACCCGTCGTCTTGACCGTCAGCGTGCGGCCCTGGGCGAACTTCTGTTCCAGCATCTGGCGAATCCCTTCCAAGTCGAAGACCTCTTCGCCGGTGAGTCCCAGCGACTCCACACTTTGACCGCTCTCAAACTGCAACGGCAGGATGCCCATGCCCACCAGGTTCGAGCGGTGGATGCGCTCGTAACTCTGCGCGATCACCGCCCGCACACCCAGCAGCCGCGGTCCCTTGGCTGCCCAGTCACGCGAGGAGCCGGAGCCGTATTCCTTGCCGGCAAGAATCACCAGCGGTGTACCGCGCTCAGCATATTTCACTGAGGCATCGAAGATGCTCATCCCTTCGCCCTCGGGCAACAGGCGAGTCACACCGCCTTCTGTACCCGGCGCCAGCTTGTTGCGCAGTCGCACGTTAGCAAAGGTGCCGCGCACCATCACCTCGTGATTGCCGCGCCGTGATCCGTAGGAATTGAAGTCGACCGGCTTCACCCCATGCTCAACCAGGTATTTGCCCGCAGGTCCGTCCCGCTTGATGGAGCCCGCAGGCGAAATGTGGTCAGTGGTGACGCTGTCTCCCAGGACTGCCAGCACGCGAGCGCCTTTAATCTCCTCTACCGGCGCGGGCTTGGCGGGCATGCCGTCAAAATAGGGAGCCTTGCGGATATAGGTCGAGTCAGGCTCCCACTGATACGTGTCCCCGGTGGGGAACTTGAGGTTCTGCCAGTTCTTATCACCATCCGTAACAGTTGCGTATTCTTTGGTGAAGATTTCGGAGTCGATCGCTGACGCAATGGTGCTGTTTACTTCGTCCTGCGTGGGCCAGATGTCCTTGAGGTACACCGGCGCACCCTTCGTATCCTTACCGATCGGATCAGTGTCGAAGTTATGGTCGATGTTGCCCACCAGCGCGTAGGCAACGACCAGCGGCGGCGACATCAGGTAGTTGGCCCGCACTTCGGAGTTGATGCGACCCTCGAAGTTTCGATTGCCGCTCAGCACGGAAACCGCGACCAAGCCATGGTCGTCGATTGCCTTGGAAACGTCCGTCGGCAGCGGGCCTGAGTTGCCGATGCAGGTGGTGCAGCCATAGCCGACGACCTGAAAGCGCAGCTTGTCCAGGAATTCAAGCAGTCCCGCCCGCTTATAGTAGTCCGTCACCACGCGCGAACCCGGCGCCAGAGACGTCTTGACCCACGGCGGCACTCTCAATCCCTTCTCCACCGCTTTTTTCGCCAGCAGCCCAGCGGCAACCATAACCGAAGGGTTTGAGGTGTTGGTGCAACTGGTGATGGCTGCGATCACGACGGACCCATGATCCAGGTAGGGATCGACATCCACCCCGAAGCGCTCCTTGACCGTGGTCGCCGGGCCCTTCTCGGGCGTGGACTTTTCACTGCCATTGGGCCAGGTGTGGCCGCCTTCACTCTCCCAGCGGATGGTTCGCCGCGCCTTGCGGTCCGCAGCGCCCGGCCCCAGCAAGCTAGGTAATTGCTGCTGGAAGCTGGTGCCGGCCTGGGAGAGCAGTACCCGGTCCTGAGGACGCCGGGGTCCCGCCACACTGGGTTCGACTGTCGAAAGATCGAGCTCGGTGGTCTGCGTGTATTCGGCCTCAGACGAATCAGGAGTGTGAAACCATCCCTGCTCTTTGGAATATGCCTCCACCAGGTTGATCTGTTCGGAGCTGCGCCCCGTCAGTCGCAAATAGCGAAGGGTCTCCGCGTCGATGGGGAAAATTCCGCAGGTTGCGCCATACTCCGGCGCCATGTTGCCGATCGTAGCCCGGTCCGCGAGGCTCAATTCACTTACCCCGGAGCCGTAAAACTCAACAAACTTGCCCACCACGCCAAGCTTGCGCAGCATCTCGGTTACGGTCAGCACCAAGTCAGTGGCCGTGGCGCCTTCGCGCAGCTTGCCCGTCAGCTTGAACCCCACCACTTGCGGCACGAGCATCGAGACCGGCTGCCCCAACATGGCAGCCTCGGCTTCGATTCCGCCGACTCCCCAGCCCAGGACCCCCAACCCGTTGATCATCGTGGTATGCGAGTCGGTGCCTACCAGGGTGTCAGGGTACGCCTGAACCTCGCCGCCCTTTGGAGTAGTGGTAAAGACCACGCGGGCTAGGTACTCCAGATTGACCTGGTGGCAGATTCCCATGCCCGGAGGCACGGCGGAGAAGTTGCGGAACGCAGTCTGACCCCATTTGAGGAAGGCGTAGCGTTCCCGGTTGCGCTGAAACTCAAGCGCGGCGTTGATCGAATACGCGTCCGAAGTGCCGAATTCGTCCACCTGAACCGAGTGGTCGATGACCAGCTCCGCGGGTTGCAGGGGATTGATCTTCTCCGGGTTGCCCCCGAGCTGCTTCATAGCATCGCGCATGGCCGCCAGATCGACGATGGCGGGCACTCCGGTAAAGTCCTGCATTAGCACCCGCGCCGGCATGAACGCGATCTCCCGCGCTGGCTCGGCACTTGCCTGCCACTTAGCCAGGAATTCGATGTCGTTCGCGGTCACGCTCTTGCCGTCTTCCTGCCGCAGCAGGTTTTCCAGCAGGACGCGCAGACTGTAGGGAAGACGATGGAGACGGAGGCCTTTGGCCTCAAGTGCCTGGAGACGGAAGATTTCGTAGCTCTTGTTGCCGACCTTCAGGGTGGATTGGCTGCCGAAGCTGTTCATTGGTATTTCCTCTCTAAAGAGCACGTCACCTTTGCGCAAGATTGCGCACGTGCGCGCCTGATCAAAGTTGGTTGTCAGGGTCTGGTCTGACGAGAGTTAGGAGGAGTGGCTCCGTCCACGGTCAGGCTTGCCGTGGCGGAAACGCTTGTGCAGGAAGCTCAGTTTCGCAATTACCGTGGCCTCAGAAAGATCGCGAGGAGTGGTTTTTCTTGGGAGAAAACCACGACATGGCCTATCCCTTCGGTCTACACCAATTGCGAAACTGAAGTCACGAAGTCTGCTTCGGGCGTTCATGGTCCACTAAAGATTCTAAAGCATTTTCGGCCGCGGCGTGGCGAGTCGAATCAAGAGGTAAAGCTTAATCCCAAAAGCACCACGTTCAGGGCGATAATGATCGCTACCGTCAGCCAGCCAAGAAACGCAATCGTCGACCCATTGGTGAATCCACCCATAACTCCCCGCCTGCTGCAGAGAATCAGCAACGGGATCAGAGCGAATGGCAAGGTAAAGCTGAGCACCACCTGGGAGAGAACCAGGATCTTGATCGGGTCCAGCCCCAGCCCAATCACCACCATCGCGGGCAGCAGAGTCAGAAGCCGGCGCAGAAAGATGCTGAAGCGAACATTCAGGAAGCCTTCCAAAATCATCTGCCCGGCCAGGGTTCCCACGGTGGAGGAGGAGAGGCCGGAACACAAAAGCGCGACGGCAAAAATAGTTGCCGAGGCGGGACCCAGCAAAGGACCCAGTGTGCGATGGGCTTCCTCGATCGACATGTCAGTCCGTCCAGTCCCGGCAAAGGCCGCGGCTGCCACGATGATCATGGCCGAGTTCACCAGCCACGCTCCGTTCATGGCCGCGAATACGTCCAGCGCCTCCAGTCTCAAGTGGCGCAGCCGGGACAGGTAGCGGTCCCGAGGCGTGTGCTCGCTGCGTTCTTCCCGGACCAGCCGCGGCTGCACCAGGCCGGAGTGCAGGTAAACCACGTGCGGCATCACCGTGGCGCCCAGCATGCCGACCGCGATGTAGATACTCTTCCGGTCCATCATCGGTACAACTGTGTGGTAGGCGATCTGCCCCCAGTCGGGGTGTACCAGAAAGATCTCGATCAGGTAACAAATCCCGATCATCAAGACAAAGACCATGATGCCGATTTCCAGGCTCCGGAAACCCCGCAGCTCAAGCGCCAGGATGGCGAAGACGCAGACCGCCGAGACGATCGCGGCAATAAACATCACCGTAGTCCGGGTAAGACCGAGATGAAGAAAATAGCCGCCGAAAAGCAGGTAGAAGCCCAGCGCCGCGCCCAAAAATTCGGCCAGGTCGGTGGCCAGGGCCGATAACTCGGCCGCCACCCAGAGGCCCAGCGCCGTACGCCGCGAGAAGTGCTCGCGGCAATTCTGCGGCAACGTACGTCCGGTCGCGATACCCAGCTTGGCGGAGAGGTATTGGATGAGGATGGCCATCAGATTCGACCAAAGCAATACCCAAAGCAGCTTGTAACCGAAGCTTGTTCCGCCGGCAAAGTTGGTGGCAAAATTCCCCGGATCGATATAGGCGATGCTGGCCACAAAGGCCGGCCCGAACCAATACAACGCCTGCCGGGTCTTCAAATTGGAAAGCAGCGCCGCGGAGGGCGAAACCGGAAGCGAGGGCGGAGAAGCAGGCGGCATGGTGCAATCCTCGATTTCAGCTGCTGCGATCTCAGTATAGCCTGCATTTCCGTTTTTATGTTAACTGTAGTTAACAACTCTTCGCAGCCCGGCTCCGCTGCGGTAGTCTTGCCACAGTTCCCGACCACGGGATTGGTTCATTAAAGAGGGGTTGGCTCGAGCGGATGAAAGTGCTGGTAATTGGTGCGGGTGGCCGGGAACACGCGTTAGTGTGGTCCATCAGCCGGTCCCGGCGGGTCTCCGAAGTCGTTTGTGCGCCAGGCAATGGGGGCATTGCCCAATTGGCGCGCTGCATTCCCGCCAGCCCGAAGGACCTCAATGACTTGTTACGGGTCACGGCATCCGAGCGTCCGGACTTGGTGGTGGTCGGGCCCGAGCTTCCTCTGTCGCTGGGGCTGGTGGACGAGTTACAGCGGCGCAGCATCCCCGTGTTTGGGCCGACGCAAAAGGCAGCGCAACTGGAAAGCAGCAAAGCATTTGCCAAGCGCTTTATGCAGCGGCACAAAATCCCGACGGCCGCCTATGCCGTCGCTACCAGCGAGCAGCAAGCCCTGGAATCGATTGACCTCTTCCATCTTCCCGTAGTGATCAAGGCGGATGGCTTGGCCTCGGGCAAGGGTGTGCTCATGTGCGAGACCCGCCGCGAAGCGACCGAGGCTATCTCCGGCCTGATGGGGGGAAAGCTGCTGGGCTCGGTGCAGTCCTCCATCGTGATTGAGGAGTTTCTCACCGGCGAAGAGATCTCGTTTCTAACCCTGACTGATGGAAAGCATGTCGTGCCGTTGGCGCCGGCGCAGGATCACAAGCGAATAGGGGAGGGAGATAAGGGGCCGAACACGGGAGGTATGGGCGCCTACTCCACCGATGGCATGGTGGACGACCAGATGCGCGAATGGATCGTGAACCACATCGCGCTCCCTACGGTGAGCGGCATGGCTGCGGAAGACTCCGCCTTCGTAGGGGTTCTGTACTGCGGGTTGATGATGACGGCGCGGGGCCCCATGGTGCTGGAGTTCAATGCCCGCTTTGGCGATCCCGAGACGCAGGCCATTCTCTCCCGGCTGGACTGCGACCTGGTAGCGACGCTCGAAGCCTGCGTCGGGGGCCGTCTGAGCGACACTGAGCTGCGGTGGAAGCCGGGGGCATCCGCGTGTGTCATCGCGGCCTCGGCCGGCTACCCCGGCAGCTACGTAACCGGTCGCAGGATCAGTGGGCTGGAAGAAGCGGCCCGCGTGCCGGGAGTAGAGATTTTTCATTCCGGCACGGCCCTGGTGGACGGGAATTACGTCACCGAAGGAGGAAGGGTGCTGGGCGTGACCGCAGCGGCCGCGACCCTGGAGCAATCGCTTTCGCTCGCCTATGAGGCACTTGGCCGGATCCAATTCGAAGGGATGTACTACCGCCGAGACATAGGGAGCCGGGCGTTGAAAAGCGCATAGTCCGAACGAACCTCGACGCACACGCCCGAATCCTCAGGGGCGCTCGGCGCTCTAAGTAAGTGGCAGGTGGGAGCATGGCAAACGTAGATTTGGCTGAGGTCGACCCGGTATGCGGAATGAAGGTGCAGCCGCAAGAGGCGACGGCTTCGGTCGAGCACGCGGGACGCACCTGGTACTTCTGCTGCGCAGGATGCCGCACAAAGTTCGAGGCTGCCCCGGCCAGGTATGACGGCTCGCAGCCGGCCGGTTTGGTGTCCTTAGGCCCGAGCAAGAAGGCATCGGTGCCCGGGCAATACACCTGCCCCATGCATCCTGAAGTGCTCTCCGGGAAACCGGGCGCCTGTCCCAAATGCGGCATGGCGCTTGAACCTGTCGAACCCTCCACCCCGGCGGAGCGCACCGAATACACCTGCCCTATGCATCCGCAAATCGTGCGCGACGGTCCTGGCACTTGTCCGATTTGTGGCATGGCCCTGGAGCCCCGCACCGTTACCGTGAACGCGGCCAATCCTGAACTGGTCAGCATGACGCGACGCCTATGGATAGGGGCTGTTCTGACTCTTCCGTTGCTGGCAGTCATGGTCTCTGATCTTCTGCCTGGCCGTCCATTGCAGCAATTATTGGGCGCGGCGTTGGGGTGGGTCGAGTTTGCCCTGGCAACGCCAGTGGTGCTGTGGGGCGGATGGCCTTTCTTTGAGCGCGGCTGGGCCTCGATTGTTCATCGCAGTCTTAACATGTTCACGCTCATTGCCATGGGGAGCGGGGCCGCCTACCTTTACAGCCTAGCGGCCGTGGCCGCGCCAAGCCTTTTTCCTCCTACGTTTCGCGATGCCTCCGGGCACATCGGCCTTTACTTCGAAGCAGCTGCCGTCATCACGGTTCTGGTCCTGCTAGGCCAGGTGTTGGAGTTGCGGGCTCGCAGCCAGACCAGTGGCGCAATCCAGGCACTCCTCGGCCTAGCCCCTAAAACCGCGCGCCGCATCTCGCCCGATGGAAGCGAGGCCGATGTCGCTCTTAGCGAGGTCGCCATAGGTGACCTGCTGCGGGTTCGCCCGGGCGAGAAAGTCCCAGTGGATGGCTCGGTCGTCGAAGGGCACAGCTCGGTGGACGAATCGATGGTGACCGGTGAGCCCATCCCGGTAGAAAAAGCAGCGGGAGCAAAGGTGGTGGGTGGAACGATGAACGCCACCGGCAGCTTCGTGGTGAAAGCCGAGCGGGTTGGCTCATCCACGCTGCTGGCGCAGATTGTAAAGATGGTGAGCGAGGCGCAAAGGACTCGGGCTCCGATCCAACGCCTTGCTGACCAAGTGGCCTCGTACTTCGTCCCCGCGGTCTTGGCCGCGGCGGTCATTACCTTTGCGTGCTGGGCAGTCTTCGGACCGCAGCCGCGGTATGCACATGCCCTGGTGAACGCCGTGGCCGTGCTCATCATTGCCTGCCCTTGTGCGCTCGGCCTGGCAACCCCGATGTCCATCATGGTGGGCACGGGCCGCGGCGCCGGCGAGGGCATCCTGGTGCGCAATGCCGAAGCCCTGGAGACGCTGGAAAAAGTGAACACCCTGGTGGTCGACAAGACAGGGACGCTCACCGAGGGCAAGCCTCGACTCAGCACAGTAATCGCTGCCGAGGGCATTGACGAAACCCAGCTTCTGCAAATGATCGCGAGCCTTGAAAAAGCTAGCGAACATCCTCTGGCCGCAGCCATTCTTGCCGCGGCGCAGGAGAAGAAGGTCGAATTGTTACCGGTGGCGAACTTTGCGTCGCTCACCGGGAAGGGAGTATCGGGAACCGTGCAGGGCAAGCAAGTGGCAGCCGGCAATGCCGCGTTGATGCACGACCTCGGAGCTTCTTCGCAAGCAATGGAGCAGCAGGCCGAAGCCTTGCGCCAGGCCGGGCAGACGGTCATGTTCCTTGCTTCGGACGGCCATTTGGCTGGCCTGGTTGCGGTTGTGGACCCCATCAGGGAATCGGCGCTCCAGGCCATTCAGGAATTAAAGCGGGAAGGCATTAAGGTGGTGATGGTGACCGGTGATAACCGCACCACGGCAGCCGCCCTGGCAAAAAAGTTAGGCATAGATTTCGAGGCGGAGGTGCTGCCCGCGCAGAAGGCCGAAGCAGTCAAGCGGCTGCAATCGCAGGGCGCGGTAGTGGCCATGGCGGGCGATGGGGTGAACGATGCGCCTGCGCTGGCACAGGCACAAGTAGGCATCGCTATGGGTACAGGAACCGACGTGGCGATGGAGTCTGGCGGCATCGTCCTGGTCAAGGGGGACCTACGCGGCATTCTCAAGGCGCGGCGCTTAAGCCAGCGAACCATGGGCAACATCCGCCAGAATCTCTTCTTTGCTTTCATTTACAACGCCGTTGGCGTACCGCTTGCCGCGGGTGTGCTCTACCCGGTATTCGGATTGCTACTTAATCCCATGATCGCCGCCGCCGCTATGAGCTTCAGTTCCGTCTCCGTCATCGCCAACGCATTGCGGCTACGAAAGGCTTCTCTTTAGCCTCCGGAAACCTACTGATCCTTCATCTCCATTTGAGCGCGCCGGAAAGCATAATCACTTACATGGACTGAGCCCTGGAAGGGGCGATTGATATCCGCAATCGCAACCAGCACCAGCGCGATGAGCAAGGTAAACGCACCCACCTGGATGACGTGCAAGGCGCCATTAGAAGCACCGAACGTGCAAGTAGACGCAACCGTGACCGTTCCTCCCACCAACAGCACCCACCACAACACACCGGGAAGCCGTGATGCGCTCTCCACCAGGCGAATGCGGCGATATCCTGCTAACGCGCTGAGTTCGTACAGGGCATGATCTTCCGCGGTGATCTCAGTAGGTGAGGAACCTTTCGATCCCATGAGAGTTCGCCACATCTGCCGCGTGATCTCGCGAGTTTCCGCGGGCACGGTATCGCGGGCCATATCTGGCCATTCCTGATCCGCAACCGCATCGCCATAGGCCCGCGCCAATGCCTTGATTTTCGCCCCTTGTTCAGGCGCCAGCCCATCCGCCAGACGATAGAGGTTGACCACCGAATTAGCCTCCGCATCCGCATTTAGATCGGCTGTTCCGAACTCGACCCAAACCGTATACAGCATGAAGCCGATGATGACCGCATACGTGGTACCGAGAACGGAAAGCTGCCAGCCAATCAAGTCGTTGTGCGCTCGTCGCCTTTCTGCAGGCCAGTAATAGTTCATAGCCGCCATAAAGAAGAACGCGCAGGCCAGGGAGATAATGACGATGAAGACGTTTTGTGAAGTATCCAGCATTTTTCGTCTACCTGTAGAAATTTGCCCCACTATAGCGGTTCGACGATAGGCGTAACCGGTGGAGATGATTCAGACGGGGCTTTTCCCCAAGAAAAGACCACCTCGCTGAGCCCGGATGGGGCACGGTAATCGTGGAACCGCTTTAGTGTATCCCGGTAGACTTTGGCGACGGCGCTTCAGGCTGGCGTTTCATCTTTCCTCGGAGGCGGAAGTGCGGATTGCCATCATCGGCGGAACCGGCCATATCGGCAGCTTTCTGACCCCTCGGCTGGTCGAGGCCGGTCACGCAGTCACCTGCATCAGCCGCGGCTTGAAGGAGCCTTACCGGCCACACGAGGCTTGGCAATTGATCGAACGGGTGGAGATGGACAGGGCAGTGGAGGAGGAAGCCGGACGCTTCGGCGAACGCGTTGCCAGCCTGGGTGCGGACGTGGTGATTGATCTCACCTGCTACCAGCTCGCCAGTGCAGAGCAGCTGGTTGAGGCGCTCCGTGGCAATACCGGACACCTTCTGCACTGCGGCACGATCTGGGTGCATGGACCGAGTGTCGAAGTGCCGACAACCGAGGCTGAGCCGCGCACGGCATTCGGCGATTATGGGGAAAGAAAGGCTGCGATCGAGGCCTTTCTTCTGCGCGAGGCGCGCCAGTCAGCGCTGCCGGTAACCATCCTGCATCCCGGGCATCTCGTGGGGCCTGGCTGGGCTCCAGTTAATCCCGCGGGCAACTTCAACACCGAGGTCTTCGCCAGGCTTCGGCAGGGAAGCCCGCTCCAGCTCCCCAATATAGGGATGGAGACGCTGCATCACGTTCATGCGGACGATGTGGCGCAGTGCTTTCAACGAGCGATCGAGCGCAGGAGCGTTGCTATCGGCGAGAGCTTTCACGTCGTATCGCCCGCGGCTGTGACCCTGCGGGGATATGCAGAACGCGTGAGTGGATGGTTTGGGCGTGTTGCGCAGCTCGAGTTCTTGCCCTGGGATAAGTGGCGGCAAGGAACGACAGCGAGGGACGCTGCAGTGACCTGGGACCACATTGCGCACTCGCCGAACTGCAGCATTGCCAAGGCACGCACGCTACTGGGATATGAGCCGCGTTACAGCTCGCTCCAAGCGGTGCGCGAGTCAGTCGACTGGTTGATTGCGCAGGGAGTCGTCCACACCGGAACAGTCTAGACTTCGCGCCAGTGCACCATCGGCAGGCCCGGCGCGGGCGCACGGAAGTAGGGAATTCGTTTACCCTTCAGTGAACCGATATAGATGGTCTGCAGGTCGGGCCCGCCAAATGTGACACTTGCCATCCACGGAGCGATGCCCTGCCCAGTGGCAAACAGCACTTGCTCATTTATCTGGTTCGCGAAAAAAGCCCGTTCCAGATCCTCGACCTTCTGCGCATCGCCCTCGTCAAGCAGCAGGCGAAAATCCCCTCGGGGTGTCAGCACGAAGAGCTTATCGGAGTACACCATCGTGCCCCACAAATTTCCCAGGCTATCGAAGGCGATGCCGTCGGGCCATGCGCCCTTTCCCAAACTCGATGGTCCAAAGACTTCGCGGTTGCTCAAGCTACCATCTTTACCAACGCGCAATCTGCTGACACAACCGCCGGTGGTCTCCACCACATACATAAATTCTTCCCGCGCATCCATGCGGATTTCATTGGTGAAGTGAAAGCCGTCGGCGACGATGCGGAATTTTCCATCGATGTATCTGGCGACGTAGCCGTCCGGTAGATCTCTGCGCAGGGCGTGCATCCAGTTCTTAATGCGGGTGGAGACGGTGATCCAGATGCGATCCTGCGAGTCGCGCAAGACAAAGTTGACTTTACCTATGGGCTCGCCATCGATGGTGTCGGCAAGAACCGTGGTTGCGCCCTCGCGGGTCATCACCTCGAGGCAATCCGTGCCGAAGTTCGAAATCAAAATATCGCCATTGCGCGCAAAGGCCAGACCGTTGGGTAGCGTGCCCTCCAAATACCGGCTGGCTTCGCTGGTCACGCCCTGAAAATGACCGGACCGCTGCTGGGTTATGATCTGTTGTTTTCCATCAGGGGTAATCCTGACCACTCCGCCGCGCGCGTCCGCGGACCAGAGGGTGCCGTCCGGTTCGGCCAGGATACATTCCGGGCGCTGCAGATCGCTGCCAATGTACTGGATCGCAGACTTCTCAACCCCAAAATCCAGGACCGGATTCGCTGTCAAAGTTTTGTCTCGAAATTATGCGAATTCAGCGACTACCTTTTCCGGCTCCCCATCGGAACTTTGGTCCGCATTGCTCAGCAGCTGCCCAACCGCTTCCGCGACCTTGCATACTTGCCCGGCGGCCACGCGATAGCGCTCCTTGGAGAAACGCGACATGGGCGCCGAAACCCCAATCGACCCCACAATCACATCATTATCGACGCGAATTGGAGCCGCGACACAACGCAGGTCTTCCGCAAATTCCGCCTCGTCGGTGGCATAGCCTCTCTTCTTGATTAAGGCGCAATCTTTGCTCAGCTCCTGGATCGAGGTCATCGTGTTCTTGGTATATCTGCGCAGTTGACCGGGTCCGATGAGGGCCCGCAGCTCCCGTTCATCCGCATCCGCCAACAAAGCCTTGCCATGCGCGGTGCAGTAGAGCGGCACCAGCTCGCCTACCTGCCCGGCCACCGCGATTACGTTGCTGGCCGCCGCGTGGTCGATAAAAAGAGCATATTTCCCCTCGCGGATGGCAAGATGCGCGGTCTCGTTGATTTGGGTCGCCAGCAGCTTCAGTTGCTTATTGGCAATCCGGATCAACATGTTGCCCCAGTCGTAGCGATGGGAGAGACGCCACATGGAAGAGCCGAGGATGTAATCCTTCCTGCCCGCCGGACAGGCAAGGAACCCACGCCGCCTGAGCGTATTCGCCAACCGGAAGGCGCTGCTGCGGTCAATCCCTAACAACTCGGTAAGTTCCCCGAGAGAGACCGGTTGCTTGGAAAGAGCGACCGCTTGCAGAATCGTAAGCCCGCGATCAAGGCTTTGGATGAATGGGATCTGACGAACTTTGTCCTCGGGCATAAAGAAGGTCCGGTACTAAACTCACAACGCTACTGCCAGCGTCTCCAGGTAAACTTTGCTGGTTTTAACCAAATCCACGGGGGCAGTGGTGCTGGTTTTTTGCGGTCGCCGGCGAGTTCACCCACAACCATACCATGAATTTTCCGCCCTGCCATCTCCGCATCACCACTCCAGTGAACGCCGCAATTCATTCCGCTACGAGAGTACTGTTGCCGGCCGCGATTGTCCAGGGAGGGCTGCGCGTTTGCATAATACGCAAGTTTTGACTCCATCCGATCCCCTTCGACCTCCTCTTGGCGAGACTGGGCATGGTTTATGATTTTGATAATGGGCGCGGCAAGCCGAGTGAAAATTTACCGGAGGCATTAGGAAAATGGCAAGTGGTCGTGGTTTTTTTTGGGCTCTATGTACTTTGGTTACTGCCGGTGCGATCATTTCCGCCACTCTGGTTGGTTTTGCCGACACGGCAACCCCCCCAATGAATGCCAAGGCCAAACGCGGTGCTGCCGTCTTCCAGCAAAACTGCGTGAGCTGCCATAATAAGCAGCCCGGTGACACTACTCCCTTCGGCCCTCCAAACCTGCATGGCATCTTCGGCAGCAAGCCCCTGGTGACCCCCCCAGTAACACCGGCGCAAGCAACAGACGTCATTAAAAAGGGCAAGGCGCCCATGCCCGCCTTTGCCGGCATCCTGACCGACGCACAAATCAGCGATGTGATCGCTTATTTGAAGGCCCAGTAACTCCAAGAGACGGCCGGGAACCGCAATGTTGCAGGAACGACTTTCCTCTGCGTGAAACCCTATGTACATGCGGTGCCCTGGTTCCCCCGCAAAGGGGGGCGCACTGCAGGTCCCTCGACGGCGCTCGGGATGACAAAAGGGGAGGGCTGCGTTCACCTAAGCCGCTGTTATAAGGGATCGAGAGAGCTGTACGCAGAGCGCGAAGCCGAACGATCCTTCCATCCGCATCACAAACCGCAGAGGAAGGAACTAATCTACCCTTTGTCATCCCGAGCAGCCAACTTGCATGGCAAGTTGAGAAAGAAACGACACTGCAAAATCGCCATGGATGTGAGGCCCGGACCCGGATTTCCTGCCACGCTGCACTGGAGAGAACCGCGTGTGCGCCTTTCCATGAAGAAAGGCGCATAAAGCTCACCGAAGCCACCAAGTTCCACAGGAAATCCGGGGGAGGGCCGGCCGCCAAAACGTGAGCCCAGCCCGGAAGGGCTGGGGCTCAATTCCGAGCATGATCTGAGCGCCGTAGGCGCGGCACTAAATCTGGGCCCGCTCGCACTGTGTCATTAGGAGCGAAGCCGAGGGATCTGCAGTTTTCCTCCCCTTTGCGAGGGAACCAGAGCTCAGCGCCCGCCGACCCTACTCCGGGAATTCCACGTCGTCGAAGAATTTGTAGTTGTCTAGATCGGTAGCCGGAGCGAAGAAACAAACAACCTTCATCTCCTCTGGCCCGGTATTCCGCAACATGTGCACTTTCCCTCGCGGAAACAAGACGGCGCTTCCCTGCTTTACCGGTTCAACCACTCCCTCGATCATCACCTTGCCCGATCCATGGACGATGTAAATAACCTCTTCGCCGTTAGGATGGGAATGCGCGGGCCTTACCGTCTCTCCCGGCGCCACCAGGATCATGCACATCGAACAGTGACGTGCATCGACATTCTCCTGGGTCATCAACCAGCGCAGACGCCGGCCGGGAAGTTCGAGCGCCTCGATCGAATTTTCGTCCACGATTGGTAAGGTCATCGATTCTCCTTCCACGCCAGAATCGTGCGGGCGATTGTGTCGGGGGTCAAGTGAAAGGCCGCGATCAGCTCTTCATAGGTTCCCGAGTGGATAAACTGCGCCTGGCCATCGCTCTTGAGTGTGTTGAGAGTGACGATTCTTTCCCATCCGTCCGGCCTAACCCGCCCGCGATTGCGATAAAGAACCTTCAGGAAATTCTGCCAGATATATCCATTATTCTGCTCCGCAAGAAGTAATAGCTGGCCTGAGTGGTAGAGCTCCAACAACAGCTGCTCGTCGATCGACGGCATATCCACCACGCCAACCGGGACACCGGCAGCCGCACACTGCGCGGCGGCAGCCAGCGCCTCATGTACCCCGCGGCCGCTGCTGATGATGGTCGCACGATCCGCAGGGCTGCTAAGCAGACGATGACCTCTACCAAATGCGAATACGTAGTCGCTACGGTACAACACCGCAGAGCCCGTTCGCATGACGCGAAGGTAAACCAGGCCGCGATTCCCTTCCATAATCCATTGCATGATGGAGAGCATTTGCTGCGGGCAGGAGACATCGATGATCTTCAGCAGGGCGACCGCATCGAACGTCGTGCTGTCGTCGTTGCCCATGTGGGTGGCGCCGTTGGTGCGGGTTTCGAAGTTTGCCGCGGTGGCAAGGAAAGTCAGATCGAGGCCATGTCCTTCGCTCAACCAACCGTCGGGCGCATCGATCGCTTCCTGCCGCTCCTGGGCTCCTACGGCAATGCGGCGCAATACCTTCCAATCGAAGAAGGGACAGAAGGTGCTCACCCACGTGTTATAGCCCAACGCCGCGAACGCCTCGCCGATCAGCATCATGTTCGCCTCGGCGACACCCACGTTCAGCGCTCGCTTCTGGTCGACAGCGGCAACGCCTGCTTCAAGGCCGCTGGTGGATGCCAGGTCAGCATCGATGGAAACCACAGCTGCATCCTTGGCAAAGACCTTCATCGCGCCGGTCACGACATCGGAGGCAGCATACTCTTTCTTGCGATCCAGTTGCGGCAACAGCCTGGGGTCGTAAGAGATGCGCTTGTTGCGCGCGGGAACCCGCCTCGTCAGTACCGGGCCGACAACCGTAGTTACAGTTCGCCGCGCCGGCGATTCCCAGTCGATCTCGAGATGCATGCGATGAGCCGCTTCCAGCAGTGCGTCTCGTGTGGCTTCCCCTTCATTGCTGCCCTCCAGTCGCTCGCAGTAAAGAGCAAACTCCTCGATCCGCGCTTGCCGCTGATCCGATTGCAGGGCATGCTCCTGGGTAATCAGGCTATCCGGCAACGTGACCTTGTGCTTATTGAGAAAATCGGAAAAGGAGCCAAAGCCCTTGCGACTGTTACAAATGATCGCTGTCGGCATGCCATTGCGAGCACCGAAACGAAAGCTCTCCAGCGCCGCAACCACGCCATCGAATTGGGTTGCGTCCACGGTGTGCGCTTGCCAGCCAAAGGAGCGAAACACCGCCTCCAGATCGGGCATGGGGAAAACCATGCGAGTATGGAGGTCCAGCTGTCCGTTGTTGCGATCGACCAGCACGCAGAGGTTGTCGAGGTGGTTTTGGCCGGCATACATCACCGCTTCCCAGATTGGACCTTCCTGTAGCTCACCGTCACCAGTCATGCAATAGGAATCAAACCGCGGGCTGCTACGGCCTGCGATGGCAAAACCCTGGGCTACACCAAATCCCTGCCCCATCGGTCCCGTGGCAATATGCACTCCCGGCAAGATCGGCCCCGGATGTCCATTCAGAATGCTGGCAAACGAGCGCGAGTTCTTCAGCGTCTTGCGGTCGAAATAGCCAAGTTCGGCATAGATAGAGGCCAGCGCAGCCACCGCATGGCCCTTGCTCAGGGTGAAAATATCCTGCCCGCGACGCGTGGGATCTTCGATGTCCAGTTCAATGAAGCCTCCGTAGAACAGAGCAACCAGCGGGATAACGGCAGAGAAGGCGCCGCCTGCGTGGAGTCCTTTATCGACGGCATCGCGGCATTGTTCCAGCGTAAGCAGACGGATGTCGGAATCCTTGATGGCCAACAGCTTCAGGATGCCCTGGCGCATGGCGTAATCGTCCTTGCGGAAGAACGCGCGGGTCAATCGTTCACGCAGGACGGGAGTGTGCGAAGGATTCGTCATTCACTTATTTCCCAACCCAACCGCCATCGACATAGATCGACTGGCCGGTTACATACCTGGCCTCCTCAGAAGCAAAAAACGCAGCTACGGTTCCAACCTCGCGAGGTTGTCCGGTGCGGCCCAAGGAGATCTGGGCTACCACTCCAGGCAGGACGCTGGGGTCAGGGTGATTCAGCACCCAGTCAACCATCGGCGTCTCAATCAAGCCGGGGTGAATGCAATTGACACGGATTCCAAAAGCACCCATCTCCGCGGAAACATTGCGGGTCAGCGCCTCGATGGCCAGCTTCGCCGGAGCGTAGTGGGTGCGTCCGGGCAAAACCTTTCCTGCCTGGATGGAGCCAATGTTGATGATGGAACCGGGGCGGCCGGCAGCCACGGCCAGACGGCAGAAAACCTGGCAGCAGATCCATTCTCCGCGCAGATCCACGTTCACAACATCGCTCCACTGCTGATCTGTCAGCTCCAGAAATGGGACGATGGTTTCAATGCCTGCGTTGTTCACCAGCACATCGACCGGCCCAAGCTCTTTCTCCACCCGGTCGAACATAGATTCCACCTGGCTCCGCTGGCTGACGTCTGCCTCGACCACCAGGGCACGCCGGCCTTGGTGCTCGACCCACTCCGCAACTTCGCAAGCTTTCTCGCATGAGCCAAGGTAGTTGATGGCGACATCAGCGCCCTCTTCCGCAAATACCTCGGCGACTCCTCTGCCGATCCCCTGGCTGGCTCCGGTAATCAACGCCACTTTATTGCGGAGCTTCATGTCCACCTATCTACTCTCCCCTCTCAGCCTTAGTGGATCGTCCAGCCGCCATCGACCATCAGTACGTGGCCCACCACCATGTCGGATAGGGGGCTCGAGAGAAACAGCACCGCACCCACCAGGTCGTCAGGCTGATTCCATCGTCCCCGTGGAATCATTTCCTTGGTGGCCCACTCTTTGTAGCCCGGCCGTTCCAGAATGTTCTTGCGTGACTCAGTTTCCGTAATGCAAGGCGCGACTACGTTCACGAGCACGCCATCTTTCGCCCACTCCAGAGAAAGGGCGCGAGACAAGTGATGGACACCCGCCTTGGCCGCTGCATAAACCGATCGCGACTTGAAAGCGATCTCGCCGAAGTTGGATCCAATATTGATGATCTTGCCCCCGCCTTGCGGAATCATGATGCGGGCAGCGGCTTGCGAGGCAAAGAACACGCTCTTCAAAGACGCCGCCATAGTGCGGTCGTACTCCTCTTCGGTCACATCGAGAGCAGGAGTTGTCCCGGTCCAGCCGGCGTTGTTCACCAGGATGTCGATGCGTCCGAAGGTTTCCTTCGTCTTATCCATCAGGGCGCGCACTTGATCGACCTCGGCCACATCAGTCTGCACGATGATTGCCTTGCGTCCCAATGCCTCGATCTCGGCCTGGACAGCTTTTATCTCATCCTGCCGCTTCTCAGGGTATTTCGCCAAAACCAGGTGCGCTCCGGCGTGCGCCAGCCCGAGCGCGATCGCCCTGCCGATTCCTTGGGAAGCTCCGGTTACCACGGCTATTTTGTCCAGCAGTCCGAAGCTTGAATAATCCCCGTGTCCCGATTTCACAGTGGTCATAATTTGTACAGTACGCCTTTACATTTGCATAATATCCAAGGACCCGTCAAGGCACGGAGGTTCATCCGATCCCAGGCGATCCACGCCGTGCTACTTTGGTGACTTCGGCAGTGCGAACACATAAAATCCCTGCGTTTGCGGCGCATTCGGCCCCGCTTCGATCGTAGTCCGCTCGCCCGCCGGCCCAAGGTGTTTCAGGCTTGGCCTGGCACTGAACGCCAGGTACTCTCGCCCATTTACCTCGTAGACCGCCGGAATCCCCTCGGGCCCGGCGGGCATCACCTTTTCCCAAAGAATCTTTCCCGTGTCTTTGTCATAGGCTCGCATGGTCGCATCCGAAATGGTGCCGGAGAAAATCAGACCGCCGGCCGTGACCACCACTCCACCCCGCGGCCAGTAGCTCCCCGTATCTGTAACTCCTTTAGCGACTAATTCCGTCACACTTCCCAATGGGATCTGCCATTTGATGATTCCCTTATTCAAATCGTAGGCGGTCAGTGTCGACCAGGGCGGTTTATTGGCCGGCAGGCCTTCGCTCGAGTTCATATAACCGTACCCGGTCCAGTAACGCACAGGAGGAGCACCAGCCGGCGGAGGCGGAAGCGGAGGCCGGGGAGCTGTGATGTAGGCGAGTATGTCGGGCGGTACGTGCGCTTTTGACGGATCAGAAAGATAGGCGACCAGGGCGTCAACCTCCTTTTCGGAGAGGCTGGTGAAGGCCGGCATAGGTGAAGCTCCATCCTGCACCGCACTCTTCACGCGGTCCGCGCCGATCCGCGATACCACACCGACCAGTGAAGGAATGGACGGTGGTTGGCCGGTCAACTCCGCGGTGTGACACGCCTGGCAATTCTGTATGTAGAGGATGCGGCCCTCGGTCTCGGGCGTGCCCGTCATCTGCCGCTTGGGCGGATTCGGCTCCAGTTTCAACATGGAAGGTGCGTTCTTCGTCTGGATGTACAAGGTACCCGTCGCCGGATCAACCGCCCCACCGCCCCAATTGCCGCCGCCGTTGTTTCCGGGGATCTCGACCGACTCCTTCAAGCCTGGCGGCGTATAGATTCCTTCATTGCGGGCGTTCTGCAACTCTGCTTTGATCTTTGCGCGCTCCGCGGGATCGCTTATGTACGGATCGACGTCGTCGGGGGTGAATGACTGCTGGGCGAAAGGAGGCGGCGCCGTGGGGAAAGGCTGCGTAGGCCAGGAGTGCTCGCCGGGCATTTCCGACTGGGGAACAGGACGTTCCTCAATCGGCCAGATAGGCTTACCGTTAACCCGGTCGAAGACATATAAAAAGCCGTTCTTTCCCGCCTGGGCGACGATGTCCACCATCTTGCCATCGTGCTTCACGGTCAGAAGCTTGGGTGCGGTGGTCAGATCGTAATCCCAAAGATCATGATGAACGGCCTGGAAGTGCCAAAGATATTTGCCCGTGCGGGCGTCAAGCGCCAACAGGCAATCGCCGAAAAGACCGGCGCCGGTACGATCCGCGGCATAGAAGTCATAGGTAGGCGATCCCAGCGGAAAGTAAGCGATTCCGCGCTCTTCGTCGATCGTTATCCCGCCCCAGTCGTTGGTGCCGCCAATGTACTTCCAGGCATCTTTAGGCCAGGTATCGTAACCAAATTCTCCGGGGTGGGGAACGGTATGAAAGATCCAGACCATCTTTCCACTGAGCACGTCATAGGCACGAATATCGCCCGGAGGGGATCCGTACTCTTCTCCAGTGGACGAACCCAGAATCAGGAGATTCTCAAAGACCCGTCCTGGGCCGCCGGACTGAATGGACCGAATGGTCTTCGGATCACGACCCAGGCCCTCCCGCAAATCGACACTGCCATGGTTTCCGAACGAATCCACCAGCTTGCCGGTGCGCGCATCGAGCGCATGCAGCATATTGTTGGTGGCGTAGAAGAGGCGCCGGTCGCTGCGATCTTTGCTTTCCCAGTAATTGATTCCGCGGTTGGTGATGCTTCGGGGAATGCCGTTGTCGTGAACCCAGATCTCCTTGCCGGTCACAGCGTCGAGAGCGACCGTGGCATTATCTTTCCCCACCACGTACATGACGCCGTCGACTACCAGTGGATTAAAGCCATAGCGAAAGCCGTTGTTGCCGTTGGGATAAAACCACACCTGCTGCAGCTGGGCTACGTTCGACTTGTTGATTTGTGTCAGGGCGGAGTATTGCGCCGAGTCCGCGCTGCCTTCATAGTCGCTCCACGTGCTGTATTTCTTCGCGTCTTTGGCAGAAGCAATCACTGCAGTCAAGGTAACCGCGGACGTAAGGACTCCCATGATTTTGCCCAAGGTGCTTTTCATCCATCCCCATCCGGCAGGAGAACTTATTTGGAGGTTTTCGCCCGCTCTGCAGGTTTTCCCCAGAAAATATACGTTCCACTCCTCGTCGAAGTGACAATATCCATCCTTCCATCACCGTTCAGGTCCACGGCGAGCACATCCGATCCGGCGCCGGAGCGATTGTGGATCAATTGCGGCACTAGTTCCGCGCCCCCCGGCGCCTTGGGATTGCGGACCGTCTTATACCAATAAAGAACCGCCGGGCCATAGGGATCCGCGTCGAAGTAGTCGTCCAGATGCGACCAGTACCGCTTGCCCACGATGAAGTCAGGAATGCCGTCTCCATCCACATCGGCGATGGCCGTGCCGTGCAATTCTGAGAAAGTGACGCCGCCGGCATTCTTGGTGTTGTAGTTATCCATCACCATGTGCTTGACGAAGGTGATCTCGCCGTCTTTAGAACGCTTCTGTTCAAACCATGCCAGCCCCCAACCGTGCGCCTGCAGGCTGGTGACAACGTCGTTCAACCCGTCGCCGTTTACGTCATACACTCCAATCTCGCTGCCGCCCGGCCCTGCTCGCTCCCAACTGCCAAAGGCCACGGGATGATACTTCCACAACTGGTCGCCACTTCCGGGCGGAGGCTGCTCCCACCAACCCTGCGCGCCGATGATATCCATCCGTCCATCGCCGTTGATGTCACCTACGCCGATCCCGTGAGCCGGCCATGGACCTTTCTCTGAGATGGTGTGGATGATCCACGTTCCCGTGGGATTTGCGGGATCGGGCTTGGCATAGCGCATGTATCCTTCGGCTTCATAGACCAACTCCGGCTTGCCATCGCCGTCCACATCCTTCAACACCGTCTCTTCACTCTGAATCAGCGGTACAACTTTGAATTTGTCCCAGCGGCGCGACTCGCCCTTGGGATTGACGTAGAGAACGGCGCCGTCCTTCCCTCCGCCCGCATGGCTGGTGGTCAAAACGTCAGGCCAGCCGTCGCCGGTAAAGTCATAGGCGTGTTCCACCCAGTCGTTCATGGAGAACTGCGTCGAAGCGTTGTAAGCCTCGGAAGGATAGATCTCTCTCGAGGTCAGGTAATCGGGGCCAAAGTAAATGAACGGACCGGAGACGATATCCATTTTCCCGTCACGGTTAAAGTCAGCGGCTGCGGCCGACCAGCCGTAGTAGAAGGGGCTCAGGCGCTGCATGCGGAAACCCTTCCCCACTTCTTCGGGAGGATCTTTCTTGATAGCGAGATCTTTGTAGGCCACGTTCTTGAAACAAATTTCGCTGTCTTTGCCTACATAAAGCGCGATGGGACCGTACCCATTCATCTCTTCGGTGGCGACGCTTGCGGACCCTCCGCCGTCGTTCATGAAGGCGCGAAGAATGTCGGCATCGAGCAGCAGTTCAATCTCATTCCAATCCCCCTCGCGGATGCCCTGCTGCGGCCGCGCAATCGGAATAGTCACGCCGGGAGGGGCGCTCGGAGGCGACGGATAGCGGATGGGCTGCACAGGAGCGGAGGGATCAGGCGGGGGCGGCGCAAACCTGATCAGTCCACCCGCTGACCGCAATTCCTTCCGCTTGATTTCTTTTCCGGCGCTATCGAGCGTAAGGCTATATGCCTTAAGGTCGCCATTTTGGATGGCCAGGTAGGTGCCTTGCATGCCATCCGCCGTAGGGCGCATCCGCAGCAAAACACCGGTATCGCATGGACCAACACACTGAAAGGATGCGTAGAGGCCGGTATCCTGGAACGACCGGTCGAGCACCAGCCAGCCGGAACCGCCGGCGCCCGTTCCTTTGCCAATAATCTCGCCCTGATCCGCCCGCCAGTCGGCCTGTCCCAGGGTGTGCCATCCGGCGAGGGTTGACCCGCGGAAACTGCCATCCGGTATAAAGCTTGGACCACTCAGCGATGGGGCAGAGTTGGCCGGGGCAGCATCCGCTTGTGAGCCCTGGCTGCGGGCGATGGGAATTGCGATGAGGCAGACAGTGGCGGCAGAATACGAAAGCATCCGCAGTCGAAAACCTCGAAGTGGCATAAGCACATCCTTGTGATGCTAGCGATTACTCGTTTCACAATACGCAACGGAGCTTTCGCTAGACCGCCCGAAAGTTATCACGCCCGTCAAAACACAGTCAATCTTAACGATGGGCGGCAGCGGTTGCAGGATCAGGGGCACGCAGCCTCAACCGGTACAGTAAATAAATTGTGTTTGGTCATCCTCACGCATTTCCGTTCCTTGGCATCGTAGACCTAGCAGGAGCACTCAATGAGAAGAGCGTGCGGTCGAGGTTTCGTTGGCGAATGGTTCGCCGGTCTGGTTGCCATGGCAGTACTTGGTTCCTCTTGCACTACGCAAGGCCAAGAGTTGAAGCTCAGATATAGAACGGGTTCCGAACACGGGTTTGTCATCTTACGGGACGCGGCCGGGGCCATCCTTGCTTCTGGAGAGGTGACGCAGGTTCCCTCCAAACACCAGATCACGCTTCACGTGGTTTTCCATTTTCGCGATGGGTCGATCGATGATGAGACGACGCTGTACTCACAAGGCGAAACCATTCGCCTGATCAGTGATCGGCATATACAGCGCGGCAAGTCCTTTCCGCACCCATCCGATGTAATGATCGATGTGCCCGCTCAGCAGGTGAGTTTTCGTGACTTATCAAAAAACACCGACGAGGCAAAGCCGGAGCACATGGATCTGCCGCCAGATACGTCCAACGGCCTTCTAATGCCTCTGATTCAGAACATGCAAGCCAACACTCCCATCGAAGTCTCGTATGTAGGCCTCGCACCCAAGCCGCGAATGGTGAAGCTGGCCATTGCTAAAGGTGGGGAGGATCACTTCACGGTCGGCGGCCGTTCCTACAAGGCAGCGAAATACGACGTCAAGGTCCATATCGGGGGGGTTGCCGGTGTAGTGGCTCCGATTATCGGTAAGCAGCCGCCGGATACCCACGTGTGGGTAACCGAAAGCAGGGTGCCGGCAGTCGTTCGGCTAGATTCTGCTCTGTACACCGACGGCCCTATCTGGAGCGTACAATTCGCCAGCCCGGTCTGGTGAATTCGCGTCAACCCCCTCCGGTAGCAATGCGGCGTAGCCATTGCCAGCGCGAAGCGTTGGCAATCGAACGGTAAGCGATCGCCGCAGGAACGCGCACCTCTATTTCAGTGCCTAACCCGGGGCGGCTCCAAACTTCAAGCTGCGCGCCGATCTTACGCGCTCCCGCAAACATTCCGGGCAGCCCCCAACGTCCAGAGCGACGGCCAGCCTCGAGAATCGTCTCCTCGACACCACAACCATCATCGCGAATGCCGACACGCAGCTGGCTGGGGTCGTAGTTGATCTCCGTTTCGCACCGCTCTGCGTTGGCGTGCTGAAAACAGTTAGCGATCGCTTCACGGCCGATTCGGTATAACTCTTCGCGCACGATGGGCTGCAGCTCGCGCGGATCGCCGTTCACCACCACGCGAAAATCCGCCGGATGATCTTGCCTAAGCTCCAGGCCCACCGCTGCAAGAGCTTGGGGCAGTTCGTTGGCCTCGGCGGAAATGATTCGTAACTCAAGAAGCCGTTCTCGCCCTTCGGCCAGCACCGCATCAGATTGCTTAAGTGCTTCTTCCAACATCTGACGCGTTGGGTCATCTTGCGGGATGCGCTCGGTTGCCGTCTGGAAGCGCAGGATCAGGCCCCCCAAACTTTGCAGCAAAGCGTCATGGAGTTCACGGGCGACTCTTTCCCGCTCTGCCAGCCGTACGGCGAGCCGCGCCTGAAGCTGGCGGGTAAGCTGCCGCAGACGGAGGGTAAAAAGAAGCCATAGGACTCCGCTGGCCGCAATGACGCACACCAACATAAACCAAACCGTGTGGAAGAAAGCTGTTGGGAACAGGATCGATAGGCCCGGGGCGCCCTCTCGCACCGTCCAGGCGGTGTGATAGAACTGGCTGATCGTGCGATCGGGATCGAGAGCAAACGCCGGCGTGCACGGCAAACCAAGCAAAGGCGTAAGCGCCAGCCTCTTCACTCCACGATGAATCGACGCCACCATAAGCGTTTCCGAGTTGACCGCCTTACCTTCGAGCAACATCCTACTGGACAGCTCCTGTGGGTCAAGCAACATCTGAGCTTTGATTCGATCAGCGGCCGATTGGACTGCTTTTAAAAAGGGTTTTAGGTGACCTTCCCATGAAGAAAGACGGCTTCGTTCAGGTCCGGGGTGCACGGGAACACAATCTCAAGAGTGTAGATGTGTCCATCCCTCGCGATGCCTTGGTTGTATTTACCGGAGTCTCTGGTTCAGGCAAATCGTCTCTGGCATTTGGGACCCTCTACGCGGAGGCTCAGCGGCGGTATCTCGAATCGGTCTCCCCCTACGCGCGGCGCCTGTTTCATCAGATGGCTGTGCCTGAAGTGGATGCAATCGATGGCTTGCCGCCCGCGGTTGCGCTTCAGCAACAACGCGGATCGCCCACGACGCGCTCGTCGGTGGGCAGCGTCACCACGCTATCGAACCTCTTTCGCATGCTCTATTCAAGGGCGGGAGATTATCCGCCCAACCAACCGCTCCTCTACGCAGAATCCTTTTCCACCAACACACCTCAGGGAGCGTGTCCGAAGTGCCATGGACTCGGCAGGATCTATGAAGTGACGGAGCGCTCCATGGTGCCGGATGATTCGCTTACCATTCGCCAGCGAGCCATCGCGGCGTGGCCGACAGCGTGGCAGGGCCAGAACCAGCGCGACATATTGACCTCGCTCGGCTATGACGTCGATCGCCCATGGCGCGACCTGCCTAAAAAAGATCGTGACTGGATTCTCTTCACCGATGAGCAGCCGGTCGTGCCTGTTTACGCCGGGTTCACCCCAAAAGAGACGCGCGAGGCACTCAGGCGCAAGATGGAGCCCAGCTACCAGGGCACCTTTACCAGCGCGAAACGGCATGTGCTGCACACTTTCGCCACCACCCAGAGCCCGCTGATGAAGAAGCGAGTCGCGCAGTACATGCTAAGCACAGAGTGTCCGCTGTGTCATGGCAAGCGGTTGCGTCTGGAGTCGCTATCGGTAAAGTTTGCCGGCTTCGATATTGCTGAGATCTCGAGGCTGCCACTAAAGCGTCTGGCAGGCATTTTGCGCCCCTTTGCCGAAGGAACAGCGCCACACAGCCGAACCAGGGAAGCAGAGCACCCGGAACAACTGATCGTCACCCAGCGGATCGCGGAGGATCTTGTAGCCCGGCTTGCGGTGCTGCTCGATCTTGGGCTCGGGTATCTGACTTTGGAGCGCAGCACGCCGACGCTCTCGCCGGGTGAACTCCAGCGTCTGCGGCTTGCCACCCAGATACGCTCCAATCTTTTTGGAGTGGTCTATGTGCTCGATGAACCGTCTGCTGGATTGCACCCGGTTGATATCCAAGCGCTCCTGGTGGCATTTGAGCGCTTGCGGTCGGCGGGAAATTCCTTGTTCGTGGTGGAACACGATCTTGATGTGATCGGCCACGCCGACTGGCTTGTCGATGTCGGACCGGGCGCGGGAGAGCAAGGCGGCTATGTGCTCTACAGTGGTCCACCGCAAGGGTTGGAGGGGATCGAGAAATCGCAAACTCGACGATATCTTTTTGGTAGCCAGAAACTGCCCAGCCGCACTGCCCGCTCGCCTCAAGGATGGCTGAAGTTGAAAGGGGTCACACGCAATAACCTCAATCACCTCGATGTCGCCTTTCCCCTGGGCGTCTTCACGTCGGTCACCGGAGTTTCCGGTTCGGGCAAGTCGAGTCTGGTCAGTCAGGCCCTGGTCGAGCTGGTGGCAGAACAACTCGGCCATCCCCTCCCCGTTGAGGAGGAGGCAGCAGGAGAAGAGCTGGAAGTTGCGCCGCCGGCCGCAACCGGTGGCCAGATTGCAGGTGGATTGGAAGGCATTCACCGCTTGGTGCGAGTTGACCAGACTCCCATTGGCCGCACGCCGCGTTCCAACCTTGCCACTTACACCGGCTTGTTCGATCACGTTCGCAAACTATTCGCCGCTACCAGGATGGCGCGCGCCCGCCACTATGACGCCGGGCGTTTTTCCTTCAACGTCGCCAAAGGCCGGTGCGAAACGTGCCAGGGCGAGGGCTTCGTATGTGTCGAGTTGCTTTTCCTGCCCAGTGTTTATGCGCCTTGTCCCACGTGTCATGGAGCTCGATATAACGCCAAGACGCTGGAAGTAAAATACCGCGATAAAACCATCGCCGGCGTGTTGGGGCTAACCGTGGATGCAGCGTGGGAGTTCTTTGCCGCCGAGCCGCCGCTGCTCCGCTCCCTTGAAGTTTTGCGGGAGGTTGGCCTGGGTTACCTGCGGCTCGGTCAACCGGCCACCGAGCTTTCCGGCGGAGAGGCCCAGCGCATCAAGCTTGCGACCGAGCTGCAGCGGCCCCAGCGCGGCTCCACTCTCTATATCCTCGATGAGCCAACGACCGGGCTGCATGCTGCAGATGTGGACAAGCTGATGGCGCAGCTCGATGCGCTGGTCCGATCGGGCAACACGGTCATCGTGGTGGAGCATGACATGCGCGTGGTCGCGGCGAGTGACTGGGTGATGGATATTGGCCCGGGTGCGGGTGAGGAGGGCGGGTATGTGGTTGCAGCGGGAACCCCTGCCCAGGTGTCCCAAGCGCCCGCAAGCCGAACCGCATCTCATTTGAAGAAGCTGCTGGCGTGATCCTGAGTTGCGGCTAGATCCCGTTTTAAGCATGCCCAGGCTTGCGGAGGAGCCACAGCCTCGGCATAATGGGTCGCCCCACTAAGCATCCACCAGCCTAACCCGAAACATCGAGGGCCGGCGCAGGAGCATCCATCATGGCTAAATTTTGCGGCACTTGCGGAGCCCCCTTGCAGGAGACGTCGACATTCTGCGGCGCGTGCGGCGCCAGAGTGGTCCAAGCAAACATCCCGATTGCGCCATCACCGGTCTCTGCACTCCCTCCTGCTCCGCTGCCACCGGTAAAGACGGGATCTAATCCCGTGGTCAAGATCATCCTGGTAGTGGTCCTGCTCCTGGTAGTTTTGGGGACTCTCTCCGTGGCCGGCATCTTCTATGCGCTGCACCTCGCAAGCCGCAAGGCTCACGAGTTTTCCAGGCAGGTGCGGGATTCCGCACTCCTCTCCTCCGTTCCCTCTGACAGCGGCACCGCGAGCGCATTAGATGGCTCCGCCGGGACTCTCGGGCCGGGCGCCTGCCGCTTGCTGAGCAAAGAGGATGTTGGCCGCGCGATCGGCGTCGCCATTGTGGCCACCAAAACGACGGTGGGCGGGTGCGAATATCTTGCCCAGGGCACGCCCGGCGATATGGTCGCAAAGCATATCGCCGCTGTGCTGGCGAGCAAGGGCGTCACTGAGCAGCAGCAACAAATTCTTCACAACCTCTCCGGCATCTTGAGCGGAACACAAAGTCAGACTGACGGAACCGCCCCGGCTGTAAATTCCGTAGTGATGGCTTTTACCATCGTTCCGAATGCCGCTAACACCCAGATGAGCACGAACGACGGTGCATCGAATGGGGCGGGCCCGGATGCAAAGCCCTTGACCGGGATCGGAGATGAAGCATTTGACGCTTCCGGTTCTGTCATGACGGTGCGCAAAGGCAAAAAGCTGATTCGCATTACCTATTCCACCTGCCCCTGCACCATCGACGCAATCAGACCTCTGGCGCAAAAGCTCGCGGCCTCGCTCTAATGGGTGAACAGTATGCCCGACAATGTGGAACTCTATGACGGCGCTTACGGCAACTACGATTCAGATGTCTATCGACAAGTAAGAATCGAGACCTACGGGGAAGATTTCGGCCAGACCAGCTGGGTCACTACCCAGGAGTCCGAAGAGATTCCGCGATTGCTAGCCCTCACCGGCGATTCGTCCGTGTTGGAAATCGGCTGCGGATCGGGCGCTTACGCCTTGCATATCGCGCGGGAATTTGGCTGTCACGTCATTGGTCTAGATATCAACGAGCTGGGAATTCGTACTGCGAACCAGTTGGCCTTGAGCGTGGGCATGGCGCAAAAGGTGCGCTTTGAAGTATGCGACGTCTCGCAAACGCTGCCCTATGCAGACGCGACCTTTGACGCGGTCTTCGCCAACGATGTTTTGTGTCACATCCCCGGGAGGCCATCTCTTCTCTGCGAAATGTACCGGATCCTGAAGCCGGGCATAGGGCGGATGCTATTCAGTGACGCCCTGGTCATCGGAGGGCTGATTACGCACCAGGAAATCGCTACCCGGAGCTCTATCGGGTTCTACATATTCAGTCCCCCTGGAGAGAATGAACGATGGATTCGCAACGCCGGCTTTTCGGATATCAAGGTATTGGATACGACGGAGAGCGCAGCCCGGACCGCAGCCAGGTGGCACGATGCCAGGCAAAAACACCGGGAAAGGCTGGTCGCCGCAGAAGGCGTGGACAAGTGGGAAGGACTGCAGCGATTCCTCTCCTGCGTGCAGGCGCTGACGGAAGAAAGGCGTCTGCTTCGGCTTCTGTACCAGGCGCAAAAGGCATGAAGCTCTCTATGGTTCCTTAGCAGGCTGCGGAATCATTCACTGCGTGAAGGCACGACCACCTCAGGGGTTAATTGTCTCTATGACAAACTCAACCCGGCAGGACTCAATCTCCTAACAGAGCCCAATAGAGGCGAACGTGGGGCACCCGTCGAGTTTCTATTGGGCTCTGTTAGGAGATTGAGTCCTGCTGGGTTGAATTCTCATGCAGACACCCGGACCAACCCAACAGCGAGTTTTCCGCAGCCTAGTGCTCAAAGATCAACATCACATAAGCAAGGAAGAGCAATAGGTGCACCGCCCCCGAGAGAACGTTGGTTCGATTGCTGATGAAGGTGAGAGCGCAAACCGCCAGAGTTAAAACCAGCAAGAGCGAATCTGCCGGCTCGAGCCCCAGGACTATGGTTTTGCCAGTCACTAAGCCGATCGTCAACACAGCCGGGATTGTCAGCCCGATCGACGCCAGCACGGAACCCAACAGAATGTTGATGGAACGCTGGAGATCGTTGGCCAATGCCGCGCGCGTGGCGCTGAGTGACTCGGGAGACAAGATCAAAGCGGCCACCAGGAAACCTCCCAGAGCCAGCGGCGCATGGAGGACCTCTATACCATGGTCGATAGGCAGGGCGATCTCCTCCGCCAACACCACGACAGGCAGCAGATACATCACCAGAAAGAGGGCATGATACGTAATTGAGTTGGTTGCGATATCCGCTGCGTGTCCTGCAGCGCTCCCCTCACCCTGGCGCTCTATGGCTTTGGCCGGCTTCACGAAGTACTCGCGGTGTCTCCAGTTCTGGATGATCAGAAAGAGACTATAGATCCCAATCGACATGATGGCGAGAAAGACGGATTGAAACACCGACAGCGTAGGGCCCGAAGAAGCGCTGGTGAAGTTCGGCAGCACCAAGCCAAGCACCGTCAAGGGCACGATCAGGGACAAAAAGGAGTTCGCCCCCTGCAGGTTATATTCCTGCTCGTGGTAGCGTAAGCCGCCCAGCAGCAATGCGAGCCCAACCATGCCGTTGAGCACGATCATCACGATGCCGAACATCGTGTCGCGAGCCAACGCGGGTTTGCCCTCGCCGGTGAGCATGACCGCGGAGATCATCATCACTTCGATACCAATGACGGAAAGCGTCAGCAGCAACGTTCCCAGAGGCTCTCCGAGTCGCACCGCGAGACTCTCCGCGTGGTGCACCACGGCGAATGCCGAGCCCATGATGACCGAAAAGAGCCAAACCAGCATCAGGGCGAACCACAGCGGGTTGGATAGATCGGCGAGCCAGCCTTTGCCAAACAGCAGAAACAACGCCGTCGTGGCGAAGGCCGCTCCCAGAAGCCACTCCCGCCGCAGAGTGGAAAGGTAGCCGGCTTTTACAAGCGTTGCATCCGAACTCATGCAGTAGTCATATCAGAAATTGCGACGGTGAGGGTTGGCCTCCCGACGTAGACGCAGAGGAAGAGCACCTTCTCCTGAATGCCCCGACTCTTTTTTCCTCCGCGCTTAGGTCTGGCGAGCGCCTCGCCAGAAATCCTCGTGCCGGCGGGCGCGATCAGCGCCATGCAAGTCCAGCAGTCTTTGCGCTGCCTGCTCACTGGAGAGGCTCTCGACTGACACCTCGATGGTCTGCACCTGGTGCCATGGATAGACGAATTTCTCCCAGATCAGAAATCCTGAAGCCGCCCAGCCTTCGAGCAGTCCGGTCAATTCCTTTTTCACGTCCGTCTCATGCCGCACCGGAAGCAGTTCCACGGTTTCGCCGCTTACGAGGTGCGCTTTGACGTGGGCTATGAGCATTTAAGATTCTCCTCCGCAGTTGGATGCATAACCATGCATGTACAAATAGACGAGTATTGCACAAAGGTTGTACGACTAAACGCGATCTGTCACTTGAGTGGATACATTGCTTCTGCTTCAATCGTGAAGTGAACCCTGAGCCTCAATCCCCAATTTCCACTTCGCGGCAGCCGGTACCGGGTAAGGTCGTTGAGTTTGCCGATCTTCGCTTATCCACGCCCATGACGGGCCAGCCGGTTGTGCTCTTTGAATATGAAGACCGGCAAGGCATACGATCCGTTCATCAGGTGGCGTTAACCTGCACTGGCCAGGGTCGTGGCGGACTCATCTACTTCGGCGGTTATGATAAAGGCAAGTTCAGCATCTTCCGCGCCGATTGTATTCACCGTGTCGTGACACTCTAGGGAAACCGTAAGACAGTCCTGTTTCCTGGCTGCTGCAGGAGAAGTATCGCCCCGCCTGTCCCGCCTGTCCCGGCCTGCCGTGGAGCTCGTCGTGGGGTTGCAGCCCACAGGATTTTTCTAGTGAGCGGCTCCAAACAGGCATCCACGTCAATCGCAAGTACTCCTCGAGAACACCAAAGAGTAAACTTCCGTGCGCTCCGCGCGAATGCCCGCAAGTTAATGATTGCAAAGAAGAATCAGTCACTACTCTTCTTCTTGAAAACTTTTCTTGGCCCTTCTGCGGGCTACATGAGGCCGCTCTTCTTACTTCTGCCCCCAAAAACGTTCCATTTTGCAACAGCAAACGTGTAGCCTAGTTTCCACTCCCCATGAAACTGCAACTTTTGTGTTAGAGGGCGAAGAATTGCCTGTTGGGACCCTCTACGTGCCTGCGCGTCAAAAGGGGTTGCAAGTTATTAACCTCCCCGTAGACTAGGGAGGACCAAACGAAAGTTGTACAGGAGCGCCGTTCCCATGTCCGCTATGCCGTCGAAGATGCCCGCAAAGTATTTCCCATTGAAGTGGAAAATGTTCAACATTCCCGTCCTGGCTCTCGTTTTCAGTGCTTCCGCCGCATGGGCGCAAGCGCCATCAGTCGTGATCGATGCCCAGCAGAACATCGGCCCACCCACTGGCGACACAGCATACGGCCAACCAGAATCAATTGCGGTAGCTCCCAACGGCACAGTCTATATTGCGGACACGAACAATAATCGGGTCGTCGGGCTGACGACGAACCTGCCTGGAAACTCGACCCAGCTCCCGGTCCTCGGCCCCACCTTCGCCATTGGTAGGACGGACTACACGCTTTCTTCTCCCCAAGCTCTTGCCGTTGACGCCGCGGGCGATCTCTACATCGCCGACATCCCGACCACAGGTGGTGGGCGGATCTTTGAAATGACCGCGACCGGCGGCGTCCTGAACGGCACCATCAGGTTGATTCACTCCGGCGCCCCGCTGGTAAACCCGATTGCACTTACGGTCGACAGCGCCGGCACACTTTTCATCGGCGACTGGCCGCCGGTTAGCGGGGACGGAGTTATCTATTCCCTGGCTGCAGGGCGCACCGCCCTAACTCCTCTTACGTTCACTGGCATCCCGGCCGACTATACGCCTGCGGCGTTGGTGAGAGACTCGTTGGGTAATCTCTATATTGGAGACAATGGTGGTAACCCCGGCGGCGACAACGTTAACGGCAACGTGTATAAGGCACCTGCCGCAGGCGGAGCCGCCGTAGCGGTGAGCGCGCAAACCTTCACCCTCTATCAGCCTTCGGGTCTGGCGCGGGATACCGCGGGCGACCTCTTCATCCTGACTAAACTCACTACCGCCCCCACTGCCCAGCAAGTGGTAGAGATTCCCGCCGCTTCCCCGACCACCCCGTACATTATCCCCAACTCTGACCTGCAAAACAGCAGTAGCATGGCGCTGGATCCAAACGGCAATCTCGACGTGCTGCAATTGACGCCTGGAGCTGCCATCCAATTGGCTTTCGTAACTCCCGTCAACCTCGGGTCAGTGACCGTCGGCTCAACCGGGGCGTCCATTCCATTCAACTTTGAGTTCAATGCCCCTGCGACGCTTTCAGGATTTCGCGCGCTCACTCTAGGCGACGTCAGCAACGAAGTCATCGAGAGTCCTGGCGGTAATTGCACCACGGTCCCTGCCACAATTTCTCCCTATATGCCCTACACCTGCACGGAATCCTTTGCCGGAAAGCCGCAATACCCTGGTACACGCGTTTCGGCGATTCAAGTAGTGGGCACCCCCTCTACTAGCATCCTCGGCTCCTCTTCCGTCTACGAGAACGGTACTTCCGCGGCGGAAGTTACCTATCCAATGGATACCACTACGACTGCGGACACCCTCCAACAGCCTCAAGGGGTGGCTATCTCGGGCCTCAACAACACGGTCTATATCGCAGATTCGTACTCTGGCAAGGTGTATTCCACCCCTTACTTGACAGGGACCACGTTCACCCCGGTTTCGACGGGAAGCTTTGTACTCTCGGCCCCGACCGCCGTTGCTCTGGACGGCCAGGGAGACCTCTACATCGCTGATTACAATCTCGGCGAAGTGATCAAGGTGCCCACAACATCCGGACAGGCGCCGTCGCTAGTCGCTACCAGCGTCAATAACAAGGTTAACCCCGGCTTGTTGAACCACCCAATTGCATTGGCTATCGATTATGTCGGCAACCTGTATATCGGAGATGCGGGCCCGTACGGGGACGCTGCGTCGAGCGCCAATCCTGGTTACGTGGTGAAAATCGCCTCGAATGGTTCGCCGTCCAAGATGACGATCCCCTCGGGTATAAAGATCATTTTCCCGCAGGCCCTGGCAGCAGACACCGAGGGAGATTTGCTGATCGGCGATGGCGGCCCTTACGTGGAACCGTCAGCCGGCCAGATCGTCAAAGTGAATGCAACGGGAACGACGGCCACCCTAGTCCGAGCCGAAGGCGTGAGAACACCAACGAATCCCGTCGGACTGGCCTTTGATGCCGCCAGCCAACTCTACGTGTTGGACGGAACCGTCGGTACATTGACCGTTATTCCTCCAACCGGAGCCGGCTTTCAGGTCGGCTTTTCTACCACCCTCTCCGCTCCCAGCGCCATGGCCGCTTCGGCTGGAACGCAGAGTTTTGTCATCTCAAATGTCGGCAATGCAACCAGCAATAGCCTGGTGTATCTGAACGGCAACAGTTCAACGCTTGCCTTCGGCAACGTAGCCGACGGCCGAACCGCAACCCTGCCTGCCACGGTGCACAACATCGGCAATGTAGAATTCACGCTGGGAAATCCGTATTTGGATCAACTCGTAGACAACCCTGCTTTCACCATTTCCCGTTTCGGTACTACTTGCAGCAATAACGGGGAGCTGGATCCCGCGACGTCGTGCGTGATCGAGGTGAACTTCACCCCGACGGCGGTAGGTTTTACCAGCGCAGAGGGCGCCGTCGAGAGCACTGCCTACAACAATGGAATTCCGGTCGTCAACTTTACCGGCACTGGTACCGCCGGAGGGGGTGTGCGTAAGCCCGGAGACAAGGAAGCAAAACCGGGCGCACGGGGACGGAAATCGTTCCAGGTTGCCGATCGGCAGTCAGAGGACAGAGATCAAGGTGCGCGTTAGAGCGCTCCTTGGATCTAGATGATGAGACGCTGTGGGCGCGGCTTTCTATTTCGGAAGGCCGCGCTCATCGCAGGACCGGTGATACGCAAGAAGAGTCTGCGTGAGAACTACTCTCTCCAGATTTCAGTCCCGGAGGGACGGCTGCATACTTGTCCAAATTAGCTTTTTGGCAGGTGTGGGGACGTTGTTTTTTGACTCTGTCCCTCCGCCTCCACCACTGCCAAAGTGGGGCGCCACCCTTCAATTTGTCATCCCGACCCGTGAAGTCATGGGTCTTGGGCCCACCCAAGGGGATGAAAAACGCGGAAGCGATCGCTCTGTCCATCCCTCGGTAACGGCTGCTGAGGTGAGCGCTGCCCTCCCCTTTGTCATCCCGAGCGGAGCCGAGGGATCTGCGGTGCGCCTCTCCCTCAAGCAACTCCGCAGCCTCTAAAGCCTTCACCCTTCGGAGTTGCTTTGCGAGAGAGAGAACTGCAGATCCCTCCACTCCGCTACCCCGGATTTCCTGTCGAACTTGGTGGCTTTGGCGAACTTCATGCGGCTTTCCTTACTGAAAGCCGCACGCGTGGCCGTTGGTGAGCACCGCGTAACAGGAAATCCGGGTGCGCTCCGGTCGGGATGACAAATTGAAGGGTGGCGGCCCACCTTGGCAGTGGTGGAGGTGGAGCGACAGAGTCAAACAACAAGGTCCCCACACCTGCCAAAAAGCTAATTTGGACAAGTACGACTCTCAGCCGTCCCTCCGGGACTCAATTTGAGAGAGAGTAGTTCTCAGGCGGACTCTTAGCCCCTGAGATTGCTCTCCTGCTCGGTGCGGACCTGTTCCCGCAGCCTTCTAGCGGTGCCAGCTCATCTTGGGAAAGTACGTCAGCTGGATCGAACCAGTGAAGTCGTGCTGTGGTCCCGGGTACCAGGCAGGAACCTTCCAGAACTCTGCCTGGCCGAAGGCATTCAATTCCAGATCGGGCTTGAGGCGCAGAACGGCCTTGACGTTGAAGTCGTTCTGCGTTGTGCCCCCAGGGACAAAATTCTTGGAGACCTTTGCGTTACGGTAGCCCACCTGGATGTACTCCTTAGGGCTCAGCCAGTCGGTCAGCCACGCCTGGCCTCCTTTGCCCTCGCGGCCCATCCAACTCCCAAATATGTTGCCTTTGTAGGTATAGCCGTCTGGATATTCGAATTCGTAATAGAGGAATTGGCCCCCCTGATTGGATGCAGTTGGGTCCGTCGATACCGCCTCGGCGCGCAGGTCGACATGCGGGAGCCTGGGAAAGTGCGACAGGTAGACACCGGGATTGAAGGCGGCGCGACGCGGAGCGGCCAAGGGGCTCACGTCATCGTGAACGATGGAGTCGGAGTAGAGGGTCAGCCATTTCTCCAACCAGGGAAGCCTCCACGTAAAATCGAAGCTGGAACTGCGAAAGCCAGGGTCGTTTCGGCTCTCTTTTTCTGCCAGGCTCACATTGCTGAAGCTGGTGAAACTGTGCCAGAACGAGCCGAAAGTGAGCGGGACATGGTCTTTCCCAGCGAAGACGACCACCCGGGAAAAGCCGAATTCCACGTTTCTGGTCGGCTTGAAACTGAATTTTTGAGCTTGAACCCAAGGAGCATTGGGATAACGATGCCCCTGCAGCGAGCCGAACAATCCTTCATAGCGAAAGGGCCCCAGAACGTCAGAGACCAGCGGAATCCGCAAAGGCACTACGCGGTTGATGCGCAGGGCATAGATGGGCTCTGCATTGTTGCTCAGCGCCATGCTTCCTACTTGTGTAGGGCCCCAATAGTCATCCGCCCTGCCGACCGAGAACTCGTTATTGGCCACGGCAGTGGAGAAATTGGCATTGATCAATTGAAAGGTGTTGGTCGCCGGTACGGGTTCGGGCGCCACCAGGGGAGTGCTGTCGATCTGGGCGAAGATCTCTTGTACGGATTCGGGATAGGCTGCACGCCCCGGCGCGTGCTGATACTCCCCGCGCCCATCGATCGAAAAGTGGTAGCCCTCGGCCCTCACTGAGAAACCGTCCAGAGCATTAAACCCTTGCTGATACGGCCGTCCGTAATCATTGATGAGGGTCTGCCCAAAGTGGAAGGAGTCATTGATGGGTGGACCCTTGATATACATATTCCGCGTGTAGACATTTGCCACTTCGGCGCGGGGCGTGGCCGGTCCGGCGTGGGCTCCAAATTCCACCGCCAAGGCTTGGAAGATGCTCCAGGCCTCTTTGTCCTGGGGCGCATCCTGGAGCTTGGGATATGTCTCCTGAAGAATCCGCAGGCAGGCGTTGCGCGTCCAGGGCCGCATGCCCAGGTACGCGGAGTCGGCATACCCCAGCACAAACAAGCGTTCGAAGGCCGGATAGATCCAGCTGTCTAGTGGCTCATAGACCAAACCATAGTCACTGTTCTCGTCAGGCTCGAATCCGGAGAAGACTGGCTCCAGGTTTGCCGGCAAGGCCGGCGGTGTGGTTTGCTGGCAAAACAGCGATACCCACGGTACCGCTGTCACAGTAAGAATCAGAGCAAATCGGCCCCAGCATCTCGGCATCAATGTTTGCTGCCGGATGCACCGGCCCCACTTCTTTGCAGATTCAAAACCCTCTCCCAACCACGAGCCCATCTACATCGAGCATAGCGCAGTGGAGGGTCCGGGGTTCTCCTCAAACTCGGTCACGAACCTGCTACGTCTCCCTGGTCGCCGACCACTGGGCGTGGCCATATTCGCCCAGGGCCACCGTCCCGCTCATAGAATCGCCGTTCACCGTGCCGCTGAACGTATATCGAATCTCGTTTCCGCCGACCGGCATGACGCTATGAAAACCTACCTGCTGTGCGTGCACTTTCCCGGTAAGGTTTCCGTTGTAAATCTCGCCTTGATGGACACCGGTGACTCCGCCTTCCTGCTGTTCCAGCAGGAAGCGTTGCCAACCCTCGCCGCACAGGTATGTCATCTCCACCTTCCAAATCCCAGCAACATTGGCTGGGGTGCCTTGGGGAATTTCAGGGTCGGAGAACTTCGGCGGGTGTGAGAGCGTGGCAAAAATCGCGTCCGCCACGATCTTGTCATCGCCCGGCATCATCATGTACGGCATGATCGTGAGCGAGCTTTCCATATGGTCGGGGCGAGTTCCGCTCGATTCATCGAATTGAATGCGCGGCGTACCTGCATCGAGCGTCTGTGCCAGCTCAGTGCCGGTAATCTTCAGTGCATTTCCATCCCACTTGATCCGCAGCCGGGGCGAATGATTCGACAGATCCTCAGGTTCCAGGTATTCGGTGGTCACCGACGGCAGTGGTTTGACCTTGGCTTCAATGTTGGCCAGCCACTCTTTCCACGTGTTCCATTCGGCCTGGTGGTCGCGCCTGGTCCACATCTCGACCGCGGTGAGCATGCCCATAATTTCTTCCTTGCCCACCTTCATGGAGCGTCCGACGTTGTGGTGCGGCGCAGCCTGGAACCAGGCTGCCTGGACCAGTTCCTTCTTTCCTAGCAGCAGTCCGGCGCACTGTGGCCCGCGCAAGCATTTGCCTCCGCTATAGCCGACCAGCGTTGCCCCAGCCCCGAGATGGATATTGGGGATGGTGAGCTCTTCCGCCGCCGCGTCCACGAAGACAGGAATGTTTTTGGCTTTAGCGGCCTGGCAGATGTTAGCGATGCTGAGCGGGCCGCTGGCGGCCGCGGGCGAAGACAGTATGTAGATCATCGCCGTCTGCGGGCCCATCTCTGCCTGCAGTTGCTCCGGCGTTTCCACCTCGACCACCTCTACGCCAAGCAAGCGCGCTCCGATGTCATAAGGATTGCGCGAGTGCTTGGGGATGATCACCTGGTTCTTGAGACCACCCTTCGCGAGGTAAGGCATCTTCTGCGACTTTTCCGGATCGGTCCCGGCGATGCAAGCTGCGGTTGCGCCCGCGATAGCGGCTGCACAGCCCGCTGTCACGATCCCCCAGTCGGCACCGGTGATCTTTGCAAGGCGGGCCCCCACTGCGGCCATGAGCTCATCCATGTTCACGTAGTGGCGCCCGGCCTCTTCCATCGCCTGCTTCACTTCGGGGAGAGAGAGGGAACCGCTGATGATGGTGTAGGTGCCCTTGGCGTTGATGAGCGGGCGCACGCCGATCTGCTCGTAGAGGTTAGGCCCGACGGGCACAGATACAGGAGCCGTCGCGGCCCGACTGGCTGACGGCAACAGAGAAGTGGCCGCTCCAGCCATCAATGAGCGCTGCACAAATGTGCGCCGGCTTAACTTTGACTTATTGCAGCTATCCATACTCGTGGTATGCCCTCCAGGCAATTGAAAAACGATTGCGATTCTAGACTAAGTGGCCGCCGGGTGTATTTCTTGACACCATACAAGATCAACAGTACCCTCTTTTTACCATCGTTTAGTTTTTTTTATCATCGTTTGGTTTCGGGTTCCCTTGCTCCACTGATCCTTATTTGAGAGAGGTCATTCCTGTGAATCGAATCCTGAGATTAGTGTCTCTTGTCGGCGTACCCCTGTGTACACTCCTGGGAACGCTTGCGGTCTGGGCAGCCATCACCGGTTCGATCTCCGGGGTGGTCACTGACCCTAGCGGCGCCGTCGTCCCAGGCGTCACCGTCATCGCTACCAGCGTCTCGACCAATGTGCAGAGCAGGGCGGTCACCGATGCTAAGGGCTTTTATAGATTTCCCACCCTCAATGTTGACACCTACAACGTCACTGCCGCCCAACAAGGATTCCGGGACTACCAGCAACTCGGGGTAAAGATCGATGCTAATTCTGCCCTCCGCATCGACATCGCGATGGAGCTCGGGTCGGTCACCAATACTGTCAGCGTAAAGAGCGATGCCCTGCAAGTGGAGACGCAGAGCACACAGAATGGCGTCGTCATCCAGGACACCAAGATCACTTCCGTGCCGCTCAACGGACGTTCCTACATCGACCTCTTGAAGTTGCAGCCAGGTGTGTCGCCTTATTCCCACAGCCAGGACAGCACAACATCCGGAATCGGGGCGACGCAGGTCTCCGGTGACCTGGACAACGGCCAGCAATCCGTCAATGGCGGCCGCAGCGGTTCCAACGCATTTATGGTGAATGGGGCAAACGCGGAAGAAGGCGTACACAACGGCGCCGCCATGATCCCCAATCTCGACTCCATCGCGCAGTTCCGTATCATCACCAACAACTTCGATGCGGAGTATGGAAATTACAGCGGTGGCCAGATCAATGTTGTCACCAAGTCAGGAACCAATCAGTATCACGGGACTGTCTTCGACTTCCTGCGCAACACGGATCTGGATGCCAGAAATTACTACTCTCCGACGCGTGGCGTTTACATCCAGAACCAATTCGGGGGAACGGCCGGTGGGCCAATCCGCAAGAACAAAATTTTCTGGTTTGCCGACTACCAGGGAACACGCCAGATTTTGGGAGCAACACAGAGCTATCCCGTGCCTTCAAATTCAGATCGCACAGGTGACCTTTCCGACCAGGCGGGTTCGCTCACGGGCACTGTCGTCGGCGCCGGCTGGGCCAACACTCTTTCCCAGACATTGGGATATCCCGTAGCGCAGGGCGAAAATTACTACACTCCGGGCTGTACTGACCCCGGAACCTGCGTCTTTCCCAACGCGGTCATTCCCCAGAGTGCGTGGTCACCGGTTGCGACGAACACGCTGAAGTTCGTCCCTGCGGCTAACGGAGTTGTCAACAATACCCCTAACTACGCCACCTCCGCCTTTAACGAGACGTTGAGCGACAACAAGGGGAGTGGCCGGATAGACGTTCCTACGCGATTCGGCGCTGTCTTTGGCTATTACTTCTATGACCAATACAATACTGTGAATCCGTATAGCCAGGTAACCGTGCCGGGCTTTGCCGCAACCAATGTTGGTCGAACCCAAATGGTCAATTTAGGGTTGACTACCACGTTTAGCTCGTCGACCGTCAACGATCTACGTCTTGCCTATCTGCGCGACGTAAACCAAACCGGGCAACCCACCGCGGGCCAGGGTCTGGGCGTCACCCTTGCCTCGCAGGGTTTTGTCACTCCCTGGGGCCCCGCGGGCGGTATCTCCCCCACCACCCCTGGGTTGGAGGGTGTGACGAATCTGATGTTTAACAACTTCAGCCTTGGTGTCCCGCCTGATGCATTAAGGCAATACAACAACACCTTTCAAATCATCGATAACGTCACCAAGGTCCTCGGAACGCACACTCTGCAGTTTGGCACCAACCTCCACTACAACCAGATCAACGAGCGGAACTACGACTGCTATGACGGGTGCTTTGGTTTCAATGGGTCAGAGACCGGCTTGGATTTTGCCGATTACCTGATCGGGGCGCCTGACAGCTTTGTGCAGGCCAGCCAGCAGCTCCTCGACTCGCGCAGCAAATACTACGGATTTTATTTTCAGGATAGCTGGCGTGCATCACGCAATCTGACCTTTAATTACGGTCTGCGTTGGGAAGTCGCTACACCTTGGTATGACACCCAGAACAAGCTCGAGACGGTCGTTCTGGGAGAACAGTCACTAGCTTTCCCCGGTGCTCCCCTGGGCCTGGTGGTGCCCGGAGACCCGGGCATTCCACGCACCCTCGGACCCACCAAGTACACGAACTTCGGTCCCAGGATCGGCTTTGCCTATGCGCCAGACGTGAGCGACGGTTTTCTCGGCAAACTGCTGGGCGGTTCGGGAAAAACCAGCATACGCGCGGGTTACGGTATCTTCTATAGCTCTATCGAGGACGCTACTGGATTCGTTGAGGTAGGGGATGCCCCTTATGGCAACTACTATTCTGTTTCATCGACTGAGCTGGCCACCCCGTTTGTCGATCGGCCGTCGGGGATTGGGGCGGGACAGAAGTTCCCCTTCGTCTTTCCTCCAACCAACGTGTCTCCTAAAAATCCGGATACGACCTTCGATTGGGCCGCAGCGACACCCATCGGCGGATCAGACTATTACTACTATAAAAACAAGATGCCCTATGTTCAGGAATGGGAACTCTCTTTCCAGCGCCAATTGGGAACCGCAACCGTGCTCAGTGTGAACTACGTCGGCACGGTAGGGAGGCAGCTGCTGACGTTTGAGGAATCGAATCCTGGGAACCAGGCGCTCTGCCTCCAATTGAGTAACCCAGCCAATGTGGCGCCCGGTACGACAACTTGCGGGCCCTATGGCGAAGACACGGCTTACACCACGGCGAGCGGCGCGACAGTGAACGGAACCAGGCCCTTCGGACTTAACTTCAACAGCAATCCGTACATGAAGACAGCTGTCGGCTCCAGCTTCAACTCGCTGCAGGTTTCGCTCGAGCACACTGAAAAATACCTCAACTTCTTGATTGGATACACCTTTGAGAAGTCGCTAGATAATGGTTCGGATTCCTTTGACGCGACCAATCCGCTGAATCCGGGCCAAACCTACGCATTATCTACCTTTGACGTCCCGCATAACCTGGTTGCCAGCTACACCGTGCAGTTGCCCTTCGATCACTTTATCGGCGGAGGGGATATTGCCAAGCGGTTCACTGCGGGCTGGGAGCTTTCCGGCGTATCCACCTTTGCCAAGGGAGAACCCGTCCAGTTATCTGAGAATGACGATAATTCACTGCTTGGCGCCTTTAATGCAAACGTAGATGTGCCCAGCTACGCCAACAACGGCAGCTCTCTTTATGTAAATAAGAACCCGCGAAAGGGGCTGGCATATTTCAACCCGAACTTCTTCGTCCCTGAACCACTGGGACAAGTAGGAAACGCAATGCGGCGATACTTCTCCGGTCCTGGCATCGATAACTATGATATGGCTCTGCTGAAGAGCACCAGCATCACCGAGAGCACCAAGCTGCAATTTCGGGCAGAAGCATTCAATGTCTTCAACCATGCGCAGTTTGCGAATCCGAATGGACTCGTCAACAACACTGGCCAGGGTGGTTTCGGTTATGTAACTAGTACTGGTGCCAACAATCCTCGTATCATGCAAGTCGCATTGAAGTTCCTGTTCTAAAGTGAGAAGACGGTCTTTAGCGAGGATAGTTTGGGGGCGGGGCATCCTCGTTCAGGTCTTCCTCATGGGGCTGGTTTCGCTGGGGGCGCTGCATGCTCAGCAGCCCGGTGCCGCCATCTTCGCCGCTAACTGCGCCGGGTGTCACGGCGCGGATGGCCGTGGCGGAGAGCACGCACCGAACATTGCCACGGCCCCCGAAGTACAACATCTTACGGACCGCGAATTGGCTGGCATCATCCGCTATGGAATTTCCGGAGCGGGCATGCCGGCCTTCTCGTCACTGAAACAGCAGGAAGTAGCGGATGTCGTCAGCTATTTAAGGGTCCTCCAGGGCAGAGGAGATGTGGTTAAACTCCCCGGAGATCCCAATCAAGGGAAGGCGCTCTTCTTCGGGAAAGCGCACTGCTCTGACTGCCACATGGTCAACGGGAAAGGGGGATTCATTGGCAGTGACCTGTCTTTTTACGGAGCCGGCGCGAAGCCAGATGAAATACGCGCGATTATCCTCAATCCCGATAAGAACCTGTCCGCCGACAAGAAAGCCACCACCGTGGTGACACTTACAGGGCAAAAAATTACTGGAATGCTCAGGGTCAAGGACAACTTTTCCCTCTCCATACAAACGCCTGACGGGGCGTTTCATTATCTCCCAAACTCGAGGCTCGCCCGCGTCGATCTCTACTCTAGCTCCCTGATGCCCGCCGGATCGACATTAGGTGGCAAGGAAGTGGATGATCTGGTCAGCTATCTGCTTAAAACCGGGGATGAAAACAGCAAACACTCGCCCACAAAATCTGACGATGACGACAATTAAAGACTTGCGCACAATCGCGATCGTTTCTTTCGCCTTCGCAGCGATACTCGGACTCAGAGCCGACAGTCGTGCTTTTTCTCTTGAGGCCGTCGAGCCGGGCTTCTGGAAACTATTCGACCACAATGCAAAACTGACCAAGGTGGCCACAGGCTTCGGCTTCACAGAAGGTCCTGTCTGGGACCCGTCCGGCTATCTGTGGGTCAGCGATGAGACCCTCAACAAGATCTTCAAGGTGAATACCATCACCGGCCAGAAACAGGAGATCATTTCGCTGGGAGATCCCGATGGTAACACCTATGATCGCCAACACCGGCTATTGGATTGCGCCAGCGTTCTGCGCGCGATCATTCGTCTCTCGCCCGATGGAAAGAGCTACAAAATTGTCGTCGATCGATACCAGGGAAAGCGTCTCAACAGCCCCAACGACGTAGTCCTGGGCCCGGATGGAGCTACCTACTTTACCGATCCGACCTCGGACTTGCCCAAAGATCAAAAGCAGGAACTCCCCTTCAAGGGCGTTTACCGGATTGCTAACGATAATCAGCTTCAACTGCTCATCAAAGATCTTGTGGATCCCAACGGTCTCGCCTTTTCCCCAGACGGCACAAAATTTTATGTAGACGACTCAACCCAACGCAACATCCGCGTTTACGATTTCAGCGCTGGCCGTCTAAGCAACGGACGCGTCTTCGGCGTCGAGCCGGGCGGCAAAGACGACGGTGTGCCCGATGGTATGCGGGTCGATCGCCAGGGAAACCTCTATGTCGTTGGCCCCAAGGGCATATGGGTTTGGGATCCGGCTGGCCATCATCTGGGAACGATTGTGGTACCGGAGCAGCCTGCGAACCTTGCCTGGGGAGACTCCGATTACTCAACCCTCTACATCACCGCCACCACTTCTGTGTATAAGATATCGACCCGTGCCCATGGATTTATCCCGTACTTGTGAGCCTGCAAAATGATGCATCGATTTGACCGCTTCTGCATGTGTCTGCTGTTCCTGTCGGCATCTCTCTTTGCCCAGACTCCAGCATTTAAGGTCATCCAGCCGCCGGGTTATGCAGCCGGCGATGCTGCGTATAGTCCTGCCCTTCTGGCCAACGGCACGCTCTACCTATCCGGTCAGGGAGGCTCTGCCGCAAAGGACGTTGCCGGGCAGATGGGCCAGGCAATGGGTAACGTGCAGACCGTGCTGCACAGCGCAGGCATGGATTTTGGCAATGTCGTCTGGATGAACATCTATCTGACAGACCCGCACGACCTGGCCGCAATGGATGATGTTTATTGGAAGATGATTGGCCCCAGCCCTCCGGCACGAACAGTGCTGACGGTCGCCGCCCTGCCGCAGGGAGAGAAGGTTGAGATCAACTGCATTGCCGTCGCCGATGCCGGCCAACGAAAGGCAATCTGGCCTGCGGGATGGCCCCGTGGGCCGCGCCTGGATCCTCCCGCGATCCTGGCTGGTGAGATCCTGTATCTCTCAGCGCAAGGGGGAGAGGAGCCACTCACGGGAAAATTGCCATCTGATTTTTCCGCCGAAACGAAGCAGGCTCTCGAAAATGTGAGCACCGTCCTGAAGGCCGCCCAGATGAGCATGAAGAATGTTCTATGGGTCAATCCCTATATGAGTGTGAGCGGCCAGTATGACGTCATGGGTAAGGTCTACAAGACTTACTTTGAATTCGGCAATACGCCCGGGCGCGGAACGATCCAGGTGGTTGGGCTCCCCAAGGGAGAACACATGGTATTCAGTTGCATCGCCGGCGCGGATCTAAGCAAACGCAAAGCCGTGCGCCCGCGCAACATGCCGCCCAGCCCCACTGCGAGCCCCGGAATCCTCTATGGCGACACTCTCTATTTATCCGCCAAGGATGGATTTATTCCAGGTCAAGGCATGGTAACGCCTCTCTTCGATTTGCAACTTCGTCAGTCCATGCGCAATCTCCTCGATGGTTTGGAAGAGGTCGATATGGATTTCTCCAATGTCGTCTTCAGCACGGTTTACCTGCGCGAGATCAAGGATGATCAGCAGATGAATCCACTATACGGAAAATTCTTCAAGCCCCCCTATCCCGCCAGAACGACGCTCCAGCAGAATTTCGAAAGCGGCGAAGAGGCTGCTGAGCAAATCTCATTTATCGCGGTAAAAAAATGAAACGTAGATCCTTCGTGAAATGGGCTGCTGCTTTTCCCTTGCTGGCACAGGTCGGCCTGCAGGAAGCATTGGGAACCGGGTGGGCAGAAGTTGCCCGCAACTCGACCGACAACATTTATACCCGCCTCGGAGTGAAACCACTGATTAATGGGCGTGGCACTTGGACCTATCTCAGCGCCAGCCTCGAATTGGCAGAGGTAAGAACCGCACAAATCGAGGCCTCTCAGCACTTCGTAAATATCTTCGACCTGCAGCGCGCCGCAGGCAGGCGTCTGGCGGAGCTCACCGGCGCCGAGTCCGGCATGATCACCTCGGGCGCGGCCGGCGCCATGGCGGTTGCCACCGCAGGTTGCATTGCCGGAACTGACCCGGACAAAATCTGGCAGCTGCCGAATACCGAGGGGTTGAAGAATGAAGTGGTCATGGTCGGTGGGCGGAGCGTCTTTGACAGTGCCATCCGCCTGGCCGGAGGCAAACTCGTCCTTGCCGAATCTGCGGAGCAGATTCCCAACGCCATCACTCCCAACACGGTGATGGTCTACACCACCTCGTCTCCCGAGCAACTGGCGAAGGAGATCGCGGTTGCCAAAGCTCATCACGTGCCCATCTTCATGGATGCGGCCGACGGCATCCCTCCTGTAGACAAGCTGCAGTTGTTCGCCAAGATGGGCTGTGACCTTTACACCTTCAGTGGGGGCAAGGGTTTGTGCGGACCGCAATCGAGCGGCCTCCTCCTCGGCCGCAAGGACCTCATCGAGGCCGCTCTGGCCAACAGCAATCCATGGGAGGGCGCTGTGTGCCGCCCGATGAAGGTCGGTAAAGAAGAGATCATGGGATGTCTGGCCGCGGTCGAGACGTGGTTGAAGATGGATGTGCCCAAGCTCAACCAGGAATGGGGAGCGCGGGTCCAACGCATTGCTACCCTGGTTGGAACCGTTCCTGGAGTTGAGACGAAGGTCTTCACTCCTGAAGAAAATCAATGTCCGACGCTCAGCATTTCCTGGGATCAGAAGGCTTGGCGCTACAGCACGGCTGACTGCGCAAAACAGTTGCTCGAGGGTACTCCGGGCATCGCCGTCCTGACCGAAGACAATCCAAGCGACGTCCTATCCCAAAAGCCAAACGCTGCGAAAACCCCGAGGAAAGACGATAAGCTCCAGATCGTTTCTATGACGCTAAGGCCAGGCGAAGAAATTATCGTGGGCAAGCGGCTAAAGCAATTGCTGACGCAAGCCCGGCGCCAGGTGGTTTAACGATGAGACATTCCGCGATTCTCTGCCTGCTGGGCACCGGAATGGCAATGGCAGCCTCTACGGCAAGCGCCGCGCCTTCTCCATGTCAGGTTCATTCAACTGTCTACGAAGGTTGGCAGGCTCAGCAGGTTTCGAATGACTGGGTGCAACTGACCTTTATTCCGCAGGTGGGTGGCAGGCTCATACAAGTTGCTTTCAACGGGCACCCTTATCTATTTGTGAACCCCGTCTACAAAGGAAAATATATTTCCCCTGCGGAAGCCGCAGGCCGCTGGATTAACTATGGCGGTGACAAAATCTGGCCCTTGCCGGAAGGGGACGACGACGAGCAGCACTGGCAGGGAGCTTCCACTCCCTTGGACGACGGCGCCTATGCCTTCTCTGTCCTCGCCCAGGGCGCCCGATGCACAGTGCGCCTCGAAGGTCCCCCCGATCCACCTACAGGTCTCCAGTACACGCGGGAGATCAGCATAGATAGCGACTCCCCTGAGATCTCGTTTCACGCGATTACTAAAAACTTCACCGGCCACTCGATCAGCTGGTCCGTACAATCAGTCTCCCAGTACAACCTCTCTGATCCCGCCGATCCCCAAAAATACAATCACGACTTCTGGGCCATCACTCCGCTCAACCCAGCTTCCAGCTATCTGCTTGGCTACCACGCAAGGGACGGGCTGGCGAACGATCCCGCCTACGGCGTCAAGGATGGCATGTTCCGGCTGAACTGGAAGTATCTGGAAAGCGAGGTATGGCTCGATTCCACCGCCGGATGGGTCGCGATCGTCGACGGCGTAACCCAATATGCCATGGTAGAGAAAACGAAACACATTGCAGGAGGAGATTATCCCAGCAAGGCGACCGTCATTTTTTATAAGAACGGCCCAACGGTGGAATTGAACAAGCAAGGGATGCCATACCTGACATCTACCGATCTAGAGAAGACGCCATACTACATGGAGGCAGAGCTCAATAGCCCGATGGTAGTCCTGGGGCCTGGTGAAACCTATGCCTTCGATACAAACTGGTTTCCCTCCCGTCTCAGCCACGACTTCACCACCGTGACCGATGCGGGTTTGGTAGGCAAACCACTGGTCGCACGGCGGACAGCCGGCAAGCTCGACCTCACTGGAAGCTTTGGCGTGTTTTTTCCTGGAGAGCTAAAGGCATACCTCTACGACCAAGGCGGACTGGAGCAGACTGAAGTTTCACTAGAGGCTGTTCGCCCGCAGGATCCGATCGCACTTCACCAGGCGATTGCGGCAGACAAGAACATAGCCCGGGTTTCTCTTCACCTCATCGATAGTAACGGTGCTGATCGCGGAGCGCTGGGAGAGGTATTCGTTACCATCGACGATGAGGGGCGCTGATAGCATGAAGTTTCGCCGGGTGTTGGTGTTGGTTGTTTGCGCGTGCGGCTTTGCGGCTAATGCTTCGGCGCAGGTGATTACCGACACCATCAAAGACGACTGGCCCACTTACAACGGAGACTACACCGGCCGCCGCTACAGCAGCCTTACTCAAATCACTCCTCAAAATGCCGCACACCTTCAGGCGCAATGGGTCTTTCACACCAAGACCCCCGGTGTGCTGGAAGCGACGCCGGTGGTTGTGAATGGCATCATGTACGTCACCGGATCTAACGATGCCTTTGCTCTCAATGCGCAAACCGGAGAGGTCCTATGGCACTATGCGCGGCCGGTTTCTAGCGGCCTCATTGATGATGCCTCCGGTCACATCAATCGCGGTGTGGCCATATCAGGCACCCGGCTGTATATGGAAACGGACAACGCTCACCTGCTCTGTCTCGATTCCCGCTCAGGAAACTTGATTTGGGACATTGCTTACGCAGGTTGGAATAAGAACTATGGGGCCACCGGTGCTCCGCTGATTCTCAAAGACAAGGTATTGGTGGCTACGTCTGGTGGAGACGACGGCGTGCGCGGATTTCTCGCTGCCTTCGATGCCACCACTGGAAAACTGGCGTGGCGCTTGTGGACGATTCCAGCCCCGGGAGAATTCGGCTCTTCCAGCTGGCCTGGCGATACCTATCTCCACGGCGGCGGCACCGCGTGGATGCCCGGCACCTATGATCAGGAGTTGAACACCCTCTACTGGGGCACGGGCAATGCTTCGCCGGACTACGATGGAAGCGTTCGCCCTGGTGATGATCTCTACACCTCCAGCCTGCTGGCGATTGATCCGGACACTGGCAAGCTGAAGTGGTACTTCCAATTCACTCCCCATGATCTCTATGACTATGACGGCGTAGAAACCCCTGTCATGGTAAACACCCAATATCAGGGGCAGCCGAGAAAGCTGATTGTCGAAGCCAATCGTAACGGTTACGTTTACGTGCTTGATCGCACCAACGGAAAATTTCTATCGGCCACGCAATTCGTTAAGACACTGAATTGGGCTAAGGGAATCGATGCCAACGGCCGTCCCATCCCCAGTGACTTGCTGCCGACTGCGGAGGGAACGCTCATTTGTCCGGGAGTTGAGGGGGCTACCAACTGGTATTCGCCCTCGTATAGTGAGGTTACGCATCTGTTCTACTTTATTACGCTTGAGAGCTGCTCGGTTTATTTCCGCAAGCCGGCGCCGTTCGAAGAAGGCAAGGAGTATTACTCTACGGGAACCAAGCGAAATCCGGGTGAGAGGAGCACGCAAGTGCTTCTTGCCTTCGACCCGAGGACCAAAAACTTTGTATGGCGTTATCCGCAGTCTGGTGATGCTCATGGCTATGGTGGTGTCATGACGACGGCAGCCGGTCTGGTATTTTTCGCCGACAATCAAGGTTTCTTTGAGGCTGTGGATGCAAAGACGGGAAAATCGTTGTGGCACTTTAACACTGGGCAAAGCCTGCACGCATCCCCGATGAGCTACGCGGTGGGCGGCAAGCAGTACGTCGCCATCGCGTCCGGCAGCGACCTATTCAGTTTCGCCTTGCCTCAGTAGCGCGCCTACACCAGCACCAAATCGATTCTCTTGGCATCTGGCTCCAACGGCTTAACCCGGAAGCTGCGAATCTGTCCCACGTTAATCCCCTCCGGCTTCGCGGGTACGCTGCTGGGGCCGCCCGTCCAGCGCGCCTTCAACATGGAGCTTAGGGCCGACAGATCCACCCGCCCTTCCCCCGCTGGCGCTTCCGCCACAGTTCTTTCCGTGCCCGTCCTGCAAGTGCCCTCAATCCCTTCGCCCAATTCCACCCGGGCCAGTCCTTGCGCAACCTCGATAATGCGGCCGGAAACCACGCTGCCCGGTGGGTGTTCGGCAAGATATTCATCCACGCTCACGGTCACCCGTTGCTTCATGCTCAGCCGCAGCTGCCGCTTCGCCTTGTCGACCTCGAGCACCTGGGCTTTGACGATTTGACCCACCCGGAGCACGTCCTGCGGGTGATGAACGCGTTTCTCGGCGCTGATCTCGCTCACGTGGATCATGCCTTCCACCCCGTCCGCAAGCTGTACGAACGCGCCAAACTTGGTGAAGCTGGTCACCGGTCCTTCGATTGCCGAGCCTGCCGGAAATTTTCGCTCGATCTCGGCCCAGGGGTCGCCCAGCGTCTGCTTGAGGCCCAGGGAGAGGCGGCGTTCGCCCATATTCACGCCCAGGACGACCGCTTCCACGGTTTCGCCTGTCTTCAGCACATCGCTCGGCTTCCTCACCTTTTTGGCCCAGGACATCTCCGACAAGTGGATCAACCCCTCAACCCCGGGCTCTAGTTCAACGAAAGCCCCAAAGTCGGCGACGCGTGTCACGGTGCCATGTACGCGATCCCCGGCCTTCAGTTTTGCTGCTACTCCATCCCAAGGATGGGGTAGCAGCTGCTTCATGCCTATCCCGATGCGTTGCTTCGCGGAATCAATTTTGAGCACCCTGGCTTCGATTTGCTGCCCCACCGAGAGCACGTCTTCAGGGTTGCTCACGCGGCTCCAGGAGATATCTCCCACGTGGAGCAGTGCGTCCACCCCGCCTATGTCGACAAACGCGCCATAGCCGGTAAGGCTGCGCACCTCGCCGTGCACGGTCTCGCCTTCTTTAAGCTCAGAGTACCGCTGCTCCTTGGTGGAGCGGTCCTCTTCTTCCGTGACCGCACGGCGGTCGACCACCACATCTTCATCGCTCACGTCCAGCTTGATGATGCGGCAGCGGATCTGCTGTCCGACCAACCGCTCCAGGTCTGCTGCATCGCGTGCTCCACTGCGCGACGCCGGCATGAATGCCCGCACACCCACATCTACGCTTAGTCCGCCTTTGACCACGCCCGTCACCGTCCCGGCGATGATCGTCTTAGCGGTAAAGGCCTGCTCCAGTGCAGACCAGTCCCTGGGCTGTTCCACCTTGAAGCGTGAAAGTTCGTAGTAGCCTTCGAGATTGCGGCCTTTGACCGAAACCAGCAGCTGGTCGCCTGGTTTTACTGTTTCGTTCCCACTCTGAAATATGGCGAGGGGCAGCACGCCTTCGGTCTTGTAGCCGATGTCCACGAAGACCGAGTCGGCGGAGACGGCGATGACCTTTCCTTCGATCTGTCTGCCCCCGCCTTCGCCTTTGCGTGCATGGCTCTGCTCGTACTCTGAAAAAATCGCGCCGAAGGACTCGCCGCTTTCGGGAGCAGCTTCTAACTCCGGATTGTCGGGGTTCGGACTGGACATGGGGACCCAAGCTTACGAGCAGTGTGATTTCGCTCAGGATACCACTAACGGCTTCACAGGCCGCGTGCCCTGGTTCCCTCGCAAAGGGACGGGTGCCCCATATCTCGCTGGTTTTTCGCGAGATGTGGGATTCCACCGATGTTGACCGCTAAGTGCATCGGATGAATCGGGAGTTAGAGGGAAAGAGCATTGGAATCCCACATCTCGCGAAAAACCAGCGAGATATGGGGCACCCGTCCCTTTGCGAGGGAACCAGGGCACGCGGCCCGCAGCGCCGCTAGCCCGCTGACACCTCATCCTCTTCGCGCTCGCGGGGCACAATCATAAGGTGCTTGAGCGCGGTGCCGCGGAGCAGGCTAACGTTCTGCGGCCGGCCCGCGCGCTCCGTGGTCAGCAGACGATGCAAGTCGTCAATCCCTCCCACCGGTTGCGCTGCAAAGCCCACAATTACGTCGCCTTCCTCCATGCCGGCAATCCAAGCAGCGCCATTCGCCGCTACCGCTGTGGCCATCACGCCTGAAGACAGGGGTAGCTTGTACTCGTACGCCAAGCGCCGTGGAATTGGCACATTTTGTGCCGCAATCCCAATCGAGCTGCGGCGCACCCGGCCATGCTGCAGGATCTGGGCCACCACGTACTTCGCCGTATCAATGCCAACAGCAAAAGAGAGGCCCTGGGCGCCCTGGATGGTTGCCGTGTTCACCCCGATAACAAAACCTGCCGAGTCCAGCAGCGGGCCGCCGGAATTGCCCGGATTGAGCGGTGCATCCGTCTGGATAATCTCTTCCATCGTGCGCCCTGACGCCGACCGCATACTACGGCCGAGCGCGCTCACGACCCCTGCAGTCACCGAGAACTGAAAGCCAAACGGATTGCCCACAGCGATCGCGATCTGTCCGATGCGCAACCGCTTGGAAATGCCCAGCGGGGCAGGGGAGAAAACAGCATGCTCGGTTCTGAGCACAGCGATATCCGTATCCCGATCCTCTCCGATCAGTACCGCGCCACTGCGAGCGCCATCGGTAAAGGTCAGCGAAATCTTCGCCGCATGGTGAACCACATGGCTGTTGGTCAGGATCAACCCATCGGGAGTAAAGACGAAACCGGAGCCCGACCCCTCGTGGCCCGGCCGATTGCCCCGGCGTGCGCTCTGAACGTCGATCTTCACCAGCGAGCCGCTCGCCCGCTCGACCGCCTCCGTTACCGCGCGAGAGTAGTTATCCAGCAGATCGGAATCGTCGAGTCTGTTTGAAACCAAACCCGCACCGCCAGAGACTAAAGATTCGTGTTCCATTTGCTTTTCCTTAAGCGGTTCACGATAGGTGTAACCAGTGAGAATGCTTTCCACGGGGCTTTTCACCAAGAAAAGCCCCTCTTCGCTAAGCCCGGATCGGGCACAGTAATCGTGAGACCGCTTTTAAATTGCAACCAGGCCGCGCATCACGCCAATTGTCACTGCTTCTGTACGCGTACGAGCGCCGAGTTTAGCCATAACAGAGCTCACGTGAAACTTCGCCGTATGCTCTGAAATATTGAGCGCTGCAGCCAATTGCTTGTTCCTGTGGCCGCGCGCCATCAATCGCAAAACTTCCACCTCTCTGGCCGTTAGATGTTCGCTGCCTGGAATCGATTCTTCCGGCCCGGAAGGCAAGCGTGGCATGGTGACAGCAAAACCTGCCACTGTGGCTGAGAGGGCGGCGACCAGTTGCGCTGTGGTGACGTCCACCGGAAGCACAGAATAAATCTTCATGCGCGCCGCACTGCGCACCGTGGCCGCCCCCGGTTCAGCCGCGAGCAGCACTGTTGGCGTCTCAGCAAACACATCCTCAAATGCCCTGCGATGGCGCACGCTGGTCAGGAAAGCCTCCCCGGCCGCAATCAAGATCACGTCCGGGCTTTCACTCTGCGCGCGAAACAGCAGAGTCGATGGAAGCGCGACTGGCAGCAACGCCAACTCCGCCGCAGCACGAAGTGCTGCGAAACGGCTAGCGTGAATCATTGAATCCACGCCAGGCAGAACTACCAATCGTTCGTGTGTGCGATCCTCAGTCACGATCCGCTAGGATTACCGTCAGATCTATTCTTACGCCTCCGCGTATCATTACAACGGCAACCGGGTCTCCAACCTTCAGGCCCGCGAGTCGATGCTGAACATCGTGCACGTTGTGAACCAGGTGGCCGTCGACCGACAGCACCAGGTCACCCACCAGCATCCCCGCTGCGGCGGCAGGCGCATTGGCTTCCACGTGCAGCACCAGTAAAGCCTCGTCGACGCCTGCGCCGAAATGCGCGCGCAGGGCCTCTGGGACAGGAACAGCTTGCATAGCAGCGCCAAGAAAAGGGCGCGGCACATGGCCCCGTTCCAGAATTGCATCCACCACTCGATCGATCGTTGTTGCCGGTACGGTGATGACTGCACTTCGTGCCAGCGCCGAGCTGTTGATCCCCAACACGCGACGGCCTTCGTTCACCAGCGCGCTGCCCGATTGGCCTACGTAGAGCTGCAGATCCGCGCGGATAAGCCGATCCATCTGCCCACCGCGCCAGGTACGCCAACCGCTGCCCAGGCGCGCGATGATTCCCGCGCTGGCCGAAATGTCGCCTAGCGCGGAACGGCCTACGGCCAGCACCACCTCGCCTACGCGCGTTGGCTGGGAACCAATGGCCTCCGCGGGCTTGCCGACGCTGCTGTCTACGCGAAGTACCGCGAGGTCGGTTCCCGCATCTGCGCCCACAAGCGTGGCCGGGAATGGATCACCGTGGTGAGCGGCCTGCAGCGAGTCGCTGCGGCGCAATCCTTGACGCACCGTCACGATCACTCCAGGCCGCCAGACCACGCCGCTTGAAGTGGAGCGCCCGCCGCCATGCACCGTCACGATGCTGTCCTGAACGGCTTCAATTGTTTCTGCTATGGACTTGGAGAGCCCACTCCAAATCCCCGAATTCGGCACTGCTGTTTCCATGATTTTCTCCATTAAGGACAAAATCATGGTGACACTTCAGCGGGGTGAGCACACCGCCCAGATGACTAGGGTTTATTAGTCTTGTTGATGGAAAAGCGCGTTGTTGATGTCAGGCCAAATTTCCTTGAAAGCGAAGGTGCACCCATCGATGGCTAAGTTCGTGACCCATCGTTGGTATGTTTTGGTGAGCGTGCGTTCCTGGCTCGGGTAATAGAAATTAGCTATGCCCGAGAATGCGCCGGCTCCCAAAATCTCGCTGTAATTAAAGGTTTCGTGGCCCTCATCCGTACGCGTGACCATGACGCGCGTGAAGGCGTAACCCAGTCGCTTGCCAACATCTCCGCTGCCCAGGGTGTAATACCTCGTATCCTGATGCAACGCTGTAGGGACGATGAACTCAACCCAGGTGTTCTCGTTGATGGCATCGGCAAGGGTGTGCCAGTAATATCTGCCATAACCCTTAGCTCCCTGGCCAAATTCAGGGTAAGAGTTATTCGCCTGCGCCACCCCAGCCTGACCGGCAACGAAGATGAACGATGAATAGTCCACGCTGTCGAGCATCGCAGTCTTGAACTTCTCCTTGACCGATTGCGGTGGCAGCTGTTGATCTGCGCTCACGGAGCGGAAATTTGGAATCATGTAGAGAATGCGCTTGGTTTGTCTTCCCTCTGCGAGTGGATCGATAGCAGCACGGGTGCCCAATGTGGATCCCGATCCCTCTGGGGGAGGCTCACCAGAAGCTGTCTGCTGCTGCACCCCGCTACCCGGGTCATCGGGCAGGTCTGCATCCGCAACATCGAAAGATACCGCCGTTAGATAGGCCACCGTCCCGTGCTGGCTCGGAGCCTGTACCTCAAGGGTCGTGCCGTCGGAGGGAAGTTCATCCGCGCTTGCTTTCGCTGCTGGAGCACATATGCCCCCCAGCAAAAGTCCAAAAACAAAAACAGATGACCCCTTGGAGAACCTCATACAAGCCCTTTGATTCCGTGGTGTGAGTTTAGCTGCAAGCAACTCTTGTTCTGTAGGATCTCCCGCCGCAGTGTCAGAGCGATATCCCTCGCTCGTTGGATACTGCTACGTCGCTTCTGCTGTGTCCTTATGGTTCTTTTGTTTCACACTATGGAATCCCGGCTGTTCGCCGGCCATTGCCGTGTGAAGCGCGATTGCGCTCACCCACGGTCACGTTTCATAGACGACGGTCTCATATTTTGACGGGAGAATCGAATTAGAAGTGGCCAACAGGCCCCAAAAAGTTCCTTCCAAGGGACTGTTGGCCTACAACTTTAGGGGAGGAGGTACTTTTTTAGCGCCGTCAAACCCTCTTCAATAGCCTTCGGATCGATGGCATAGCCGAAGCGAACATGGCCCTCACCTTGTCCTCCGAAGACCACACCAGGAATGGTGGCCACATGGGCTTTGGTGAGCAGCATCCTGGCTGCGGCACGGCTGTCTTTGCTGATCTTTGTCACTCGTGGAAAAGCGTAGAAAGCCCCTTGCGGCATCTCGCAGGGCAATCCTGCTTCGTTCAATCCGTTGACCAGCAGATCGCGTCTCTGGCGGTACTCCTCGCGCCGCGCATCGATCTCGCTGCGGGGAATACGCAGCGCTTCCAAAGCGGCCCACTGAGTCATGGTGGAGACTCCATTGACGGAATACAAAACCAACTTGCGCAACCCGGTCATGAAAGGTTCCTGGGCCACGGCGTATCCCACGCGCCATCCAGTCATGGCGTAGGACTTCGAAAACGTGTACGTCGAAATGGTGCGTTGCGCCATGCCCGGCAGGGATGCAATCGAGAAGTGCTCACCGTCGTAGACCAGGTCTTCATAGGCCTCGTCCGCAATCACCAGCAGGTTATGTTTCCTGGCAAAGGCCGCCACTTCTTCTGCTTCCCAGCGAGAGAAAACTGTCCCAGTGGGATTCTGCGGCGTGTTGTAGTAGATCGCGCGCGTATGCGGAGTGGTGAAATCTTCCAGCGTCCGCGTCAGACCCGCGCTGCGCGCCGTCGCTGTCGGCACCAGCAGGGCCCGCGCCTGGCAGCCGGTGATCATCTCCCGGATCGGGGTCCAATACGGAGAGAAAAGCAACACATCATCGCCGGGATCAAGCACTGCCTGGAAGGCAACATATAAGGCGTGCGCTCCGCCGGCGGTCACGATTACATTTTCCGCGGAGACCTCGAGCCCATTGCGCTGTTTCAGCTTGTCGGCGATCGCCTGGCGCAAAGGTTCTATGCCCGAGGAGGGTGCGTAGCGGGTCTTGTTTTCGACGGTGGCGCCGATCAACGCATACTTTATGGAAGCGGGAGTTTCGAAGAAGGGTTCGCCACCGTGGAATGCATGCACCTTTTGCCCGGCTGCCCGCAACTCCATCACTTTGTTCCGCACCTGGACGATATCGGAAAAACCTACTTCATCCAGTCGCTTGGCCAATCGCATTGCGTCTGCCGCCATATTGCCCTCATCCCTCCACATTGCTAGTGTTGAGCAAATGAAGTCCAGATATCTCTACCTTGCGGCGGCCGCCGGCTTCCTGGCGGGTGCGGTCGTGGAATGCTTGCCCCCACACAACTTCACGGCCGCTGTTCTTGATGCGGTCGCAGGAGCCATCTTCCTCTTTCTCGGAGCGGGTGCGCAGAGGCAGAGTTAGATCTTGATAAACACTTTCTTCCGGTACAACAACAGCACTGGTATGAAGCAGACCAGCACGAAGGCAATGGCGTAGAGCAGCGATCCGAAGGACGGATTGATCACCGGGAAGAAAAAATGCTGGTAGATGAATGGCTGTAGGCTGGTGTGCCGGGCAGCGCCGTCGCGCACGCTTATGGAATCAATCCCGCCGGCCAGCAGTTCCGAGAAAACATACGCGGTAATCGCGTTGGACCCGAACACCAGCCACGGATAGGTCCAGCCGCGCGTCCACTTTTTGATCTCCACTGCGTAAAAACAAATGGCCAGCAGCAACAGCGTGCAGCCTGCCGCAAACAGCACATAGGAGCTGGTCCAGAGTTTTTTGTTGATCGGGAACCAGACGTTCCAGATCTCTCCCAGAACTAATCCGCTGATCGCGGCGCCAAGCAGGCCGGCGGCCTTGGTCGATAGTGCTTTCGGCCGACGCAGCCAGATACCGGTGAGCACACCGAAGAGAATGGTGCCCATTGCGGGAATATCGCTCAGCAGACCTTCGGGATCGCGTACGCCTTCATAGAGGCGGCCGGGAAGCAGCTTGCGGTCTAGATACGCCACCCAATTCTGGTTGGGATCGAGCAGGGGCACGCTGTGAGTAGGAACGCCGATACCCGGAATGGGCACCCAGCGCATCAGGATCCAGTAGCCCAACAACGCCACGACCGCAGTGGTAGCGGCTACCCACGCCCGGCTATTCCATAGGTAGAGCAGGCTAGCCAGGAAGAAGCAGATAGCGATACGTTGCAGCACGCCGTAAATACGCAGGGTTCCCAGGTGAAAGAAGGGAAAGCCGTTGACCACCAGACCGAGCATGAACAGGATTAACGAACGTCTGAGAACATGAAGACGCAGGGTGTTTTTCGATTCTCCGCGCGCGAGGCGCGTCTCGGTCGAGAGCACGATGGAGATGCCGGCGATGAAGAGGAACGACGGGAACACCAGGTCGGTGAGCGTCCAGCCATTCCAGGCGCTATGCTCCAGCTGGTGGTAACTGTATCTTCCGCTGCCGCCGTTGTTCACCAGGATCATGAACGCGATGGTGATCCCGCGCGCCACGTCGAGCGAGACTAGCCGGCGCATGGTGTTTACCAGGCTCGGCGGAGCGGTGGTCGTTGTACCCGCACTCTTGGTAGCTGAGGTAGCCATGATGGGAAGTGTATCTGCTGCATCGAAGCAGTGTCGACTGGTAATCTCCGTATCATGCGGGGCTCTGTAATCTGGTTCGTGCTCGCCGTCGCCTGGGCGGTTGACTGCCTGCTGGCTATGTTCCATCACAACCGGGTGCAGGCCGGCCTCACCGCCTTTTTCGCCTGCTGTTTCTTCGTGGTCGGCTTGTTCTTCCGCAAGCGGGAACAGAAGCGGAAAAACTCTGGACGGAGGTCACGGCTTTAGCCGTGCCGGGATCCTCGTTGGTTGACTTTGTCCATCCACCTCCACCACTGCCAAGGTGAGCCGCCTGCCTCCAATTTGTCATCCCGACCGGAGCGTAGCGCAGGGGAGGGACCTGCAGTTGCGTTGATGGAGAAACGGAACCCGGAGGCGGTTCGCCCACGCCACTTTCGCGGTGCCCGAAAGTGAAACTGCAGGTCCCTCCCCTACGCTACGCTCCGGTCGGGATGACAAATTGGAGGCAGGCGGCTCACCTTGGCGGTGGTGGAGTTGGATGGACGGAGTCAGCACAACAGCAACCAACCACCCTTCAACCCTTGGTGGGCCCTCACGTCGCGAGAATACCTGAGTACACCGCCATGCCGGCGACTGCATCCACTCCGATCGCGTTCAGGGCGTCAATCTCGGCTTGCTCGCGGATGCCGCCGGCCACGATCAACTGCCGTTTCGTAATCTGCCTCAAGCGCTCTGCCACCTCGAGGGGAAAGCCCTGCATAGTCCCTTCCCGGTCAATATGGGTGTAGAGAAACGCGCCACAATACGGCTCAAGCTGGGGAATGGCATCGTCAGCAGTGAGCTCCACCTGGTCCTTCCAGCCCTTTATCGCCACTCGCCCTTGCTTTGTATCCACGCTGAAAACCAGCTGTTCCACGCCCAACTCCGCGGCCAGAGTCCGTGCAAACCCTGTGTTCACCAGTTCTGTTCCGCCAAAGAGCGCCGACCCGACAATCACCCGCCGCGCCCCCGCACCGAGCACTGCGGCCGCTTTCTCTGCCGTGCCGATGCCCCCGCCCACCTGGCAAGGCAACCGCTTGGCGATTCTGGCGATCAGCTCGCCATTCTCGCCCTGCCGCATGGCTGCGTCGAGGTCGATCAGTTGCACCAGCGGATAGTGCTGAAAGCGGCCAATCCAATATTCGAAATCGTCGAAGGCCAGCTTGAGCTTCTCGCCCCCCACCAGTTGCACAATCCGGCCGCCCATCAGGTCAATCGATGGAATCAGCATGGCAGCCTCACCGGGACGCCCCGCAGCGCCAGCTCCTGCTTCAGCGCCCGGACGTCGGCGATGCCGAAATGGAAGATGCTGGCCGCCAGCGCCGCATGTGCTTTGCCAGCCTGAAATACCTCGGCAAAGTGTTCCGCGGTCCCTGCGCCCCCGGAGGCAATCACCGGAATCTCCACTGCCTCGCTGACCCGGGCGGTCAGCTCACAATCAAAGCCCGCCCGGGTGCCATCAGCGTCCATGGACGTCAATAGGATCTCGCCCGCCCCCCGCGCTTCGGCTTCCCGCGCCCATTCGATCACCTGGCGCCCAGTGCGCGTGCGCCCACCGCTCACAAACACCTCCGCCTGGCCCACCGGATCGGCGTTATCCGCGGCCCGCCTCGCATCGATGGCCACAATCACCGCCTGGGCGCCAAAGCTTCGCCCGATAGCGTCAATCAGGCTCGGATCGGCGATCGCTGCCGAGTTGACACTCACCTTGTCGGCCCCGGCATCGAACACTGCGGATGCCTCATCCGCCGAACGTATACCGCCGCCCACGGTGAACGGGATGAACAACTCCCTCGCAGTGCGCCGCACGGTATCCAATAAAGTCCCGCGCCCCTCGTGGGTGGCCGTGATATCCAGCAAAACAATCTCATCCGCGCCCGCCGCCGCATGCCGTTTGGCCAATTCCGCCGGATCTCCAGCATCCACCAGGTCGACAAACTGCACCCCTTTCACCACCCGGCCGTTGCGCACGTCCAGGCAAGCGATGATCCGCTTGGTCAGCATGCCAGCTCCACAAAGTTGCGCAGCACGCGCATGCCCGCTGCCCCGGACTTCTCCGGATGAAACTGCACCCCCATCACGTTGCCCCGCTCCACTGCTCCGGAAAAAGGGCCGCCGTATGCGGTGACCGCGACGGTCTCCGTGACCACCGGAGCCCGATAGGAGTGGGTGTAATAGACAAAAGCGCGGTCCTCGACCCCGTGCATCAAGCGCGATTGGGGATCTACGCGGACTTCATTCCAGCCCACGTGCGGAACCTTAACCCCGGGGGCAAACCGCTCGCACTCACCCGGGAAGAGGCTCAGTCCTTTCACCGCCGGGGCCTCCGTGCTGCCCTCGAATAACCATTGCAGCCCCACGCAGATCCCCAGGAAGGGAACGCCCCGGGCAATGGCCTCGCTTACCGAGGCGGTGAGGCCTGTCTCCTCCAGCAGTTGGGTAGCTTGAAAATGGCCCACGCCGGGTAGGATGACCTGGGTCGCCCTTCGCACCACCTCGGGATCCGCGGTGACTGTTGCCTCGCAGCCCAGGGCCTCGAGAGCCTTCATCACCGAGGTCAGGTTGCCGGCCTTGTAGTCAATTACCGTGATCACAGCAATCCTTTGGTACTGGGCAACATCTTGCCCATTCGCTTATCCCGCGAGCAGGCCACGCGCAGCGCCCGGGCGAAGGCTTTGAAGAGGGCTTCAATCTTGTGGTGGTTGGAGCGGCCGTACATGGTGGCGATATGCACGTTGGCCCGCGCGCCGCGCGCGAAGCCTTCAAAGAAGTCCTCTACCAGCTCACTTTGCAGATCGCCTACCAGGCGCTTCTTCACCTTGGTCTTAACCACGCAGGCCACTCGTCCGCTCAGATCGACCGCGGCGACGCCCAGGGTCTCATCCATCGGCATCAGGAAGTATCCCGCGCGCAGGATGCCCTTCTTGTCCCCCAGCGCCTGGTCGAAAGCCTCGCCCAGCGCAATGCCTACATCCTCCACGGTGTGGTGCTGGTCCACATCCAGATCGCCATCGCACAGCAGTTCCAGATCGAAAGCCCCGTGGCGGGTAAACAGCTCCAGCATATGGTCGAAGAAGCGAATGCCCGTCTTCACCTTGTACCGCCCGGTGCCCTCAAGCGTCAGCTTCAGCGAAATCTTGGTTTCAGTGGTCTTGCGCTCAATAGCGCCACGGCGCGCTGTCTGCTTTGCCATCATGCTTTCTCCCACCCGATCTCGTTCAGAGCCTCCGCCATGGCGGCCACAGCCTGCTTCATCTGCGCTCGCGTGCCCACCGTCAGGCGGACACACCCATCGCAGCCTTGGTCCTTCGACCGGTCGCGCGTGAGCACCCCGCGGCGGTGCATGGCCTGTACGAACTCGGCGTGCCGGGGTCCAATCTTTACCAGGATGAAGTTGGCCTGGGTAGGCCACTGGGGAACACCCAGCTGGCGCAGACTCTCCACCATCTCCGTCCGCGCCGCCTTTACTTCCTCCACATACCACTGCAAGTACTCTTCGTCATCCAGCGCCGCCGGCAGGCAGGCCAGCGCTAGCGAGTTCACGCTGTAGGGCGAGATGACTGTTCGCAGCCACTGCTGAATCTCCACCGGGGCGGCCAGCATCCCCAGCCGTAGCCCGGCGAGCCCATAGGCTTTGGAAAAAGTGCGTGCCACGATCAGGTTCGGCACCTGTCCCACCAGGTCGATGACGGTTTGGCCGCAGAAGTGGTAGTAGGCCTCATCCACCAATACGGCGGCATGCGGCGCACGATTAAGAACCTCAAGAATCTGCTGCCGGGCTGGCTACGGTGCCGGTGGGGCTGTTGGGGCTGGCGATCGCGATCAAACGGGTCTTCGGCGTGATCGCCGCCAACAGAGGCTCGAGCGGGAAGGCAAAATCCTCTCCGGATGGGACCGTCTTGACGGTCGCATCGGTGCAGGAACCGTAGACCTCATACATCGAGTAGGTCGGGGTAGGGAAGAGAAACTCGTCTCCGCGATCCAGATATGTCTGGCAAAGCACATGGATCGCCTCGTCCACCCCGTTGGTGAGCAGCACCGTGGCAGGGTCAAGCAGCAGGTGCTGGGCAACCTCGGCCTCCACCTGGCCTCGCTCGGGGTACTTCGCCAAATCTGCAGCGGCGATCCTCCCCAGGGCCTCGAGCACCCGCGGGGAGCAAGCGACAGTGTTCTCGTTAAAATCCAGACGCAGCCCCTGCCGCCCTCCCAGCGGAGGATGGTACGCGCGCATTCGCTGCACCGCGGCCCGTGGCTCCGGTGTTTGTTGCAACACAATCTCAGCCATCGATCCCCCTTGCCCGCACTGCTTCTGCATGGCCATGCAATCCTTCTGCATTGGCCAGCGTGATCGCCGCCGGTCCCAGCTTCTGCAAGCCGGCCAGCGAGTATTCCTGCACCGTGATCAGTTTCAGAAAGTCCATTACACTCAGGCCGCCCCTCACCTGGGCCACCCCACCGGTCGGCAGGGTGTGGTTAGGGCCGGAGACGTAATCACCCATCGGCTGCGGCGAGTAGCGGCCAATAAACACCGAACCTGCATTGCGCACCCAATCGAGGTCCTCGTTGGCATCGACGCTCAGATGCTCGGGAGCCAGCCGGTTGGTAATTTCGCGTGCCTCTCCCACCGAACCCGCGACCACCGCCAGGCCGTTGCGCTCGATTGCCTGTTTGGCGATCGAATTCGTTTTGACCCGCTGCGTCACTTCCTTGACCACCGCGCGTGCGAGGGAACCGTTGGTCGTGATCAGGATGGCCAGCGCTTCCGGGTCATGCTCAGCCTGGGCGACCAGGTCGGAAGCGATCCCTACCGGATCGCCGCTTTCGCTCGTCACCACGATCTCCGTCGGGCCGGCCAGCATGTCGATCGCGCAATCGAACGCCACCATTTTCTTGGCCGCAGTCACATACCAGTTTCCCGGTCCTACGATCTTGTCCACTCGTCGGATGGACTCTGTCCCGAAAGCGAGTGCCGCAATCGCCTGCGCGCCACCGATGCGGTAAAACTCGCTGATGCCGAGCAGCGCCGCGGCTGCCAGGGTCTCCTTAGCCGGTTTCGCCGAGACCGCCACGATGCGTTGCACCCCGGCCACCTGCGCCGGGATTACCGTCATCAGCAGGGTAGAGGGCAACGGGTAGCGTCCGCTGGGCACGTAACACCCCACCGCTCCGAGGGCCCGCACCCGCTGTCCGGTGGTCAGCCCGTTGGTTGCCGCGCTCCAATCCTTCGGCATCTGCCGTCCGGCGAATCGCCGGATATTCGCGGCCGCGGTCTCCATCGCGGCCTGCAGCGCTTTGGGTGTTGCTTTCCACGCCTGTTCCATCTCGGCACGGCTTATTTCGAGCGGCTGTTGTGGTGTCAGCCCGTCCAGCTTAGCCGCGTACCGGCGCAGCACCAGGTCTCCGCCCTTGCGCACATCGGCCACAATGCGTTGCACCACCGGCATCGTGCGCGCCGTGTTCCGGGCGCCTCTCAGCTCCAGGTCGGCGAGCATCTGACGGGTCTGCTTGCCCCCCGAGCCCTGTGTCCTCACCAGCCTCATGCAGATGCTCCTTGTGCAGTTCTTTCAGCCCGCTAGCTAACTTCCCATGGAAGCGCCGCCCCACCCTTGTCATCCCGACCGAAGCGAACCCGGATTTCCTGCTACGCGGCCCTCACCAACGTCCGCGTATGCGGCTTTCCGTTAAAGAAAGCCGCATGAAGCTCGCCGTCGCCACCACCCTCAACAGGAAATCCGGGGGGAGCGGAGGGGAGGGACCTGCAGTTCACTTCACCTGCAATCAATGCTGTCTAAGAGCCGCACTCCCAGTTGATGTCCTAGAAAACAATCTTATTCAGCGGATACTCCACAATCCCCGTCGCCCCCGCACTCTTGAGCTTAGGAATGACGTCACGCAACACGCTCTCTTCGAGCACCGTATTCAACGCCGCCCACCCCGCATCGCTGAGCGTCGAAATAGTCGGTGAATCCAGAGCTGGCAGTATCGCCAATACCTCGTCCAGGTGCTTCTTCTCGACGTTCATCATTAGTCCCACACGGCCTTGTGCCGCAATCGCTCCATTCAGCATGAGCGAGATATTGTCGATCTTCTGCTTCTTCCAGGGATCGCCGTAGGCGGCTCGATTGGCAATCAAATGCGTTTCGCTTTCCATCACTGTATCGATAATGCGCAGCCGGTTTGCCCGCAGGGAGCTGCCGGTCTCGGTTACCTCCACAATGGCGTCGGCCAGCGTGGGCGGCTTTACTTCGGTCGCGCCCCAACTGAATTCCACTTTCACCGGAACCTTCTTGCCGGCGAAGTAGTTCTTCGTCACCTCCACGAGTTCCGTAGCGATTACTTTCCCGCTCAGATCTTCGGCCTTCTGAAAGTGAGAATCCTCCGGCACCGCCAGCACCCAGCGCACCTTGGTCCTTGTCGCTTTGGAATAAGTCAGCCCAGTAACGCTGGCCACGTCGAGACCGCTTTCCACTACCCAATCGATGCCGGTGAGGCCTGCATCCAGAACGCCCTTCTCCACATACCGCGCCATCTCCTGGGCGCGAATAAGCATGCACTCGATCTCGCTATCGTCGATGCCGGGAAAGTACGAGCGGCCGTTGGCATAGATGTGCCACCCCGCGCGTTCGAACAGTGCGATGGTTGCGTCCTGCAGGCTTCCCTTGGGAATGCCGAGCTTCAACTTACCTGCCATTCCGGGCCTCCGTCTTCGCCGTCGTGGGCAGTGCGATCTCACTCGTAAAACAGCTCACCGTCCCCTCGTGGCAGACCAGCCCGTCGCCTTCGACGACTACGCGAAAGAGGACGGTATCCTGGTCACAGTCGGTTGCGGCGGAGACCACGCGCAGCCGGTTTCCGCTGGTCTCGCCCTTCATCCACAGCTTCTGCCGCGTGCGGCTCCAAAAGGTCACAAACCCCGTCTCCAGCGTCTTGGCATAGCTTGTCTCGTTGAGAAAGCCCACCATCAGCACCTGGCCGCTCTCCGCATCCTGCACGATTGCAGGCAGAAGTCCGTCCATCTTCGCAAAATCGAGTTTCACTGCTTCGGTCATCGTTGCCTTTCCCTTCACAAAGCCGTAAACGCAAAAAAGCCCACCTGCGCATCTCGCGCCGGCGGGCTCTTCCTGATCCTGGCTTCCTGGCCTTACCGCTGGCCGGAACCGTCCGCCGACACGCTCGTCACGTGATGATGGTGATGACGAAAATGGCGGGTGCGGACCTGCATAGCTAATAAAAAGCTAACCGTCTCTTCCCCTGATGTCAACTTTAGAGGGTCGAAGCCGGGTTTTGGGCGGTCTGCTACCATGCCGCCGGAAGCATTTTTACTATTGGAGTAATCGAGGAAGCTGCTCTCAACGCGGCCATTCCGCCGAAGAATGGCCGCACCTGGCGAATCTAGCCAGATCACCGTAATAGTAAAAATGCTTTATAGGCAAGATGCAAACCAACACCGCCAAACTTCCGTACCTGTTGCTGGCCATCTTGGCTGTTGGTTCTGCGCTCTTTTATGTCGCCAGCACCGCTGCGAACTTTGACAGTTTCCTCAATGCCAACCGCGCCCGGCCGCCGCTCGACGCCTCTCACAGCGCCAATTTTTTGGTGGATCTGCTCCCCGAGTCCCGACGCGCCGGCATGCTACCGGAGGACCAGGTCCTCTCCGTGAACGGACTGCCATTCACCGGAATGGCCGGGGTCATTCGCCAGACCTTTCACGCTCATCCGGGGCAGATCGCTGCCATCGTTTATCGCAATATGGCAGGGGAAACGCGTACGGCACACGTGGGCCTGATGCCTCGGCGAAGGGGCCCTCCGACGCTCACTGGCTGGCTGACCAACATCGTGCTCGTGCTGCTCTTCCCCGCATTCTGCCTCTTGCTCGGATATTGGGTGGTATTGGCCAGGCCGCTCGAGTGGAATGCCTGGTTTTTTCTCGGCATCATGAATGTCGTTCCGGCCTTTATCAGTCAAGCCGGATACTTTCCCGGCTTCCTCGCGTCCTTCACAATCTTCTGGCGGAACTTCGCCTTCCAGTGGATGTTTATCTCGCTCATCCTGTTCAGCATCTACTTTCCCGTCCGCTCGCGCACCGACATACGTTATCCGTGGTTGAAGTGGCTGATCATTATTCCCCAGATCCCGATCGTCCCCGCCACCTTCGCGCTGGAATATGGCCTGCTCTATCACATCCGCTTCATCCATCCCTATCTCTCCGCGTTTGATCCGCTGGAGCTCGCCGGCAATGTCTTCGCCGCAATTTCTCTCTGCATCTTCATTGCCGCGATTGTCAGTAAGCTCTTCTACGTACCGGAACCCGATGCCCGCCGCCGCCTGGCCGTGGTGGCAGCTGGCTCGCTGCTGGGCCTGGGCCCTTTCCTCGTCCTCCTGCTGACTTCCACCTTTTCCCAAAAGCCGATTTTGGAAATGGCGCCTTCTTGGGCACTATTCACCGTGGCTGTGCTCTTCACCTTCTTTCCCCTTTCGCTCGCTTACACCGTGATCGTGCAGCGCGCCCTTGATCTGCGTATCATCCTCCGCCAGGGCACGCGCTACGCCTTTGCCCGCGGCACGCTGTGGGTGTTACAAACCATCGTCTTTGCCTTCCTGGGCTTCCGAATCTTCCGCTTTGCTCATACTTCCGGCCGCGCCGCCCAGCTCATCGCCCCGGTGGTCTTTGTCATCATCTTGTTCTTCCTGCGCCTGCGCATTGCCCGGCCTCTTTCCCTATGGCTTGACCGGCGCTTCTTCCGTGAGGCCTACTCCGTCGACCAGGTGTTAATGGACCTCTCCGAGCAAGCACGCAGCTTCACCGAAACCGAGCCCTTGTTGCGCACCATCGGTGAGCGCATCGGCCAGACGCTGCACGTGGAGCGGATCGCCTTCCTGCTGCGCCGGGGAAATCGCTTTAGCCTGCAGTATGCGCAAGGAATTCCCACCACGATCGACGTTTCCCTGGCCGACAATTCTTCCACCATCCGCGCTCTGGCCATTGGCCGGAGCCCCAAACAGGTCTACCTTGAACGTCCCGACCCCTGGCTGGCATTAGCGCCCGATAATGAACTCTCAGTGCTCGACGAGTTGGAGGCGGAGCTGCTGCTGCCTTTGCCTGGCCGCTCCGGTTTGATCGGAGTGATGGCTCTGGGACCCAAGCGAAGCGAAGAACCATACTCCCGCTCCGACCGGCAGTTGCTTTCTTCCGTCGCTCTGCAAACCGGGCTGGCCATCGAAAACAGCGCCCTGGTTCACCGCCTGGCGGAGGAGTCAGCGCAGCGCCAGCGCATCGATCGCGAAATTGAAATCGCCCGTGAAGTGCAGGAGCGCCTCCTGCCGCAGATCTATCCCGTCGTCGCGGGGATTGATTTTGCCGCCTACAGCCGGGCCGCGCGGGAGGTTGGCGGGGACTATTACGACTTTCTCGCCCTCGAAAACGGCAGCCTTGGTATCGCCATCGGCGATGTCTCCGGCAAGGGCATTTCCTCCGCGCTCCTGATGGCTTCCGTTCGTGCCGCTCTCCATGGGCTTACCTTCAGCGGCGATCTTGATCTTGCCCGGGTCATCGAGGGCCTCAACCGCATCATCTACGATTCCTCCACCAGTAATCGCTTCGTCACCTTTTTCTTTGGTGAATACGATCCCGTTACGCGCACACTGGACTACGTGAATGCCGGGCACAACGCCCCCATGCTCTTGCGTCCCTCGGTGCACGATGGTTTTTGTAATCCAGAGGCGGAGTGCACGGTGCAGCGCTTGGAAACTGGCGGACCGGTGCTTGGCATCTTTACTGAAGTTCACTATGAGCAAGGCAGAATCCAGTTGCGGCCTTACGACACCCTCATCGCCTTCACCGATGGAATCAGCGAAGCCATGACTGCCGATCTTGAAGAATGGGGAGAAGAACGCCTGATCACGGCTGCCAGGATGAGCACGCACCTTTCCGCGCAGGATATCGTCACGGCGGTGATCGCGCGTGCCGACCACTTCACTGCGGGCGCGCCGCAGAGCGACGATCTGTCGCTAGTCGTGCTCAAGGTGCTCTGAGATGCTGCGGTTGCTTCTCTTCGCTCTATTCGGATTGCCCGCCGCCGCCTTTTTGCAGGCACAAACGCTACCCGTCGAATATGAAACCTTCGTGAGCCAGGGCAAAGCCGTTTCGTGCGCGGTTTATGGTTCCCATGAGGCCACCGCGACCATCATCTTCCTGCGTGGAGCGAGCCCTTCCGATCTTTCTCCCGGCCGGTTAGAGGCGCGGTTCTTTGCCGAGCGCGGCTTTCGCGTCTTGCTGCCCGACTATTTCACCGCCACGCCCACCACTGCGCCGACGGCCGCAAACTATCGCCGTTGGGCCCAAGTGGTGGAAGATATTGTTGCCGACCTGCGCTCGCGTCCGCTTCTCCGGAACAAAAAAATTGGCCTCGCCGGACAGGCCCTGGGAGCTTCTGTCGCCCTCATTGCCGGCACCCAGAGGTTAGAGGTCGAAGCAATCGCCGAGTGGTCCGGCCTTCTCCCCAACCAATTCTTCTCCCAGGTACAGAGCATGCCCCCGCTCCTCATCCTTCACGGTGAGCTGGATAAGCAAGTCCCGATCGTCAACGCCCGCCAGTTGGTCCGTCTCTGCGAGCTCAAAGACTTCACCTGCGAAATCCAAATCTATGCCGGTGAGGGCCACGTCTTTGGTACTCATGTCATGGACTCCGCTAACCAACGTGCCCTGGCCTTCTTCCGTGTCTATCTGCTCACAAGCCACTAATGCTAACGCAGACCCTCCACTCCGCGCAGCGGAGTGGAGGGATTGGTCAGCCGGCGAAGACAGGATGAGGTTAAGACAAGACGGGGCTAAAGCAAACCAGCAATATCCTCAGTCGGATCCTTGAGCCCCAGTCCCGTCATGTGTCGCCGCGACGCTTCGTGCATGTAATAGTGCAATCTGCCCGCCGCTTGTGCGTAGCCTAATCCCTCTTCCCGGACATTTGAGATGCAATTCCGTTCTGCGTCTTTCCTTCCCGGCCGCGGCGCCCAGGTAATGTAGACGCCGAGAGAATCGGGCGAGCTTAATCCCGGCCGCTCCCCAATCAGCACCACGGCCAAGGCCGCGTGCAGCGCTTGTCCAATCGCGTCACCAACGGCCACGCGGCCCTGCTCCACCACGCACACCGGCGCCAGCCGCCAACCCGCGATCAAAGGCAAGACCTCCCGTAATAAACGCAGCGCATGCCGTTCCACAGCCAGCGCCGAGAGCCCGTCCGCGATCACGAAGACCACGTCGTATTCCCCCGGAGTAAGCAGCGCCGCGGAATCCTCGCTCAATGTCCGCCCCAGGTCCGGACGTCTCAGATAGGTGGCCCGCTCTCTGGCCTTACTTTCCAGCGCCAGCGCCGGAAGTCCCGACCGGCGCAGCTCATCGCATAGCATGCGCACATCGATGGCCCCATGGACCGCATCGCGTGCTCGTGCATGGGCCAGTTGAAAGTCGAGCAGGGGACGCGTTGCCAAGCTTACCCCCGTTCGCTGCAGGGCGACCCGCGCCGGCGTGTAACTGCGCAAGGCCTCGCGTGCTGCGTACGTCATCTCCGGCGGCGTCAGATCCGGATCAGGTTCAGAACGCTGCGTCTTGGGTTTCCGCTTACCAATCATCGGCGGTTACGTGAGAAAGGCCGGTACGCTCAGGCGCAAACGAGCATCACTGTTGAGCCACGCCTCAAACTCCGGTGCCGGCCGCAAGCCCAACGCCCGCCGCAGGTACAGTGCGTCGTGAAACGATGTGCTTTGATAATGCAGCATCACGTCGTCGGCCCCCGGCACGCCCATGATGTAGTTCACGCCCGCCGCGCCAAGCAGCGTCAGCAGCACATCCATATCGTCCTGGTCGGCTTCGGCGTGATTGGTATAGCACACATCACACCCCATGGGCAGCCCCAGCAGTTTGCCGCAGAAGTGGTCCTCCAGCCCGGCGCGAATGATTTCCTTGCCATCGTACAGATACTCCGGCCCGATGAATCCCACCACCGTATTGACCAGCATCGGCCGATAGCGACGGGCAACGGCGTAGGCCCGGGCCTCACAGGTTTGCTGGTCAACCCCATGATGGGCATCGGCGGAAAGTGCGCTGCCCTGCCCGGTTTCGAAGTACATCACGTTATCGCCCACCGCGGGCTTCCGGCCATTGTGGGCTGCAGCGAACGCCGCCCCGCGCTTGAGCTCCCGTGCCGCCGCGCAGGCTTCATCCAGCAGCGCCAGGTTGACCCCGAACGAGTGGTTGGCGGCTTCGGTCCCGGCAATCGATTGAAAGACCAGGTCGACCGGGGCATTCTGTTCGAGTGCCGCCATGAGCGTCGAGACATGCGCCAGCACGCAGCTCTGCACCGGAATTCCATACTTCCGGCGCACGTGGTCGACTAACTGCAGCAGCGTCTTCACGCTGTTCACATTGTCTGAGGCGGGATTAATCCCAATCACCGCATCCCCGGAGCCGAGCAGGAGCCCATCGACCATCCCCGCCGCGATCCCCGCCGGGTCGTCCACAGGATGGTTCGGCTGCAGCCGCGTCGAGAGCCTGCCGGGCAAACCTACTGTGGTCCTGAACCGCGTCACCACGCGTATCTTGCGCGCCACCAGGATCAGATCCTGCACCCGCATCAACTTGCTGACCGCCGCGGCCATCTCCGGAGTTAAACCAGGTGCGAGCGCGGCCAGCGCCTCGCCCGTCGCGGCATCGGAGAGCAGCCAGTCGCGAAGCTCGCCCACGGTCAGCGCCGCTATCGGAGCAAAGGCAGCCGGATCGTGAGTATCGATAATCAGCCGCGTGACCTCGTCGCTCTCGTAGGGCACCAAAGCCTCCTGCAGAAAGGTCCTCAGCGGAAGGTCGGCCAGCGTCATTTGCGCCGCGGCCCGCTGCTCGCCGCTCTCCGCGGCAATTCCCGCCAGAGCGTCCCCCGAGCGGTACGGGCTGGCTTTGGCTAAAAGGTCGCGCAGATCTTCGAAGTTGTAGGTGACTTCGCGGATCTTTCGGCGCAGCCGCATGGTTGGACCATAGTAATACGGGCCGCCGCGCCCAGAACCGCGCTCTGATATCCGCCGCTCCTGATATCCTGCAAACCATCTTGGCCATCCGTCAATAGATACGACCGAACTACTGCCCTGATGTTCGGGGTTGCCGTCGCGATGTCGTGCGGACCGTGCGCGCTGGCACAGGTTCCCGCAGCCTCTCACCCCGTTGTTCTACATGCCTCGCGCCTGCTCGATATCGAGGGCGGACGCGTGCTGTCCCCCGGAGAGGTCCTGGTTGAAGGAGACAAGATCGTTGCCGCCGGCTCCTCCGTCGCCCATCCTGCCGGAGCTGAGACCATCGATCTCGGCGACACGACCCTGATGCCCGGCCTGATCGACGCCCACGTGCATCTCTTCCTCCATCCTGGAGATGAGGATCTCCAAACCGTGACGGAGTCCGTACCTCAGCGGGTGATCGTGGCCACGCTGGCCGCCAAAGCCGACTTGCTGGCCGGCTTCACCGCCGAGCGCGACATGGGTACGGAAGGCGCGGGTTCGGCCGACTCCGCCGTGCGCGACGCGATTGACAAGGGACTTATCCCCGGACCCCGCCTGCGCGTCAGTGGCAATGCAATCAGTGTGCTCGGGGGCCACGAAGACGCCCTCCACTACAACCCTGAGCAGCACGTGCTCTCCAACGCCACCTACGCCAACACCGGTGATGAATTAGTGGCCGTCATTCGCCAGCAGATCAAGGAGGGGGCGGACTTCATCAAGATTTACGAAACCGGCCGCGACTTCTTTAAGGACGGCCAGTTTCACAGCATTTTCCAATACACTGAGCCGCAGCTCTCGCAGGCCGTCGCCGAGGCTGCGCGCCTGCAGACACGCATCGGGGTGCACTGTGAAGGTGAGCCGGGCGCTCTGTACGCCGCCCAGGCCGGGGTGGCCTCGATCGACCATGCTGATCAACTGAGCGACGAGACGATGCGCCTGATGCGCGAGCGGCAGATCTACGCTGTCCCGACCTTTACCATTCAGGAATACTTTGCCGCGCATGCCAGCTCGCCTGAGGGGGCAGCGGAGGAGCACCAGCTCCTCGACTATCATGTGCAGCAGTTTCACCGCCAGCTGGAGCACGGCGTCCCGATGGCGGTGGGTTCCGATGTGGGCCCTTTTCCCCACGGCACCCAGGCGCGCGAGCTGGAGCTAATGGTGGAATACGGTATGAAGCCGCTCGATGTGCTTAAGGCGGATTTGCTGAACGGGGCCCGTCTACTCGATTGGGAGCACGAGATCGGCACGCTCAAGCCTGGCTATAACGCCGACATCATCGCCGTCCCGGGTAATCCACTGGACGACATTCGCGTGGTCGAGCGCGTCTCCTTCGTCATGAAGGCGGGCGTAATCTACCGCCGCTAGTCAACCGAGAGGGACCTGCTGTTCCTCTGCGTTTAGTAGCCCCTCTTACAAGCCACCCCGAGACCAGATGGGATCGGCCACTCCACGCAATTGCGGTGTACCCAGGTCCGTATAGTCAAAGACCACTACCTCATTCACGCCTTTCTGCAGCCAGGGCGCGGGCAGATACAGCGACTGTTGCGGTCCGATCCCCCAAGTGCGTCCAAGATTGTGACCATTCACCCACACAAACCCCTTGCCCAGCCGGCTCACGTCGAGATACGTATCCGTGACGGATGCAAGTGTGAAGGTGCCGCGATGAAATGCCGGACCTGGAATCGATTTCTCTTGCCAATCTTTCAATCCGCCAGGACCGGTCATCGGCAAGGAATAGACCCGCCATCCTGACAACTCGCGGCCACCAAGGCTGACGGACTTGGTGATGCCTGCCTGGCCCTCCTGCAGGAGCGGGCCAAAGTTGATGCGGCCAGTGTTTTCGACCAGAATGTCCAGCGTCACGGGGCCGGCCGGCACGGTGAGCGAGAGTTGCGTCTGCTTGAGCCGGCGATCCAGAGTGCCCTGAAGCTTCTCATTCAGATATACGGCGGCGTAATCGCGCAGATCGTCAACCACCAGACGGCCCGCAACCGGCCCCGTGAGTTCGGTGCGGTAAAGAATGTAACCATATCCCTGCCCAAAGGTCTCCATCGAACGGGGATGCTCCACAGTGGCCGGAGCGGGCAGATTGCTCCAGAGGGGAGCCGATTCCACCAGTTCCACGTCTGCCATGCCCGCCATGGGCAACGCGGCAGGCAAGGGAGGGGGCGTGATGCCCGTCCGCCGACGAATGACATCGCGGAAAAGATAGAACTTCTTCGTGGGTCTCCCGGCCTCATCCAGTGCAGCATCGTAGTCATAGCTGGTGGTCAGGGGTAGGTAACCGCCGTCCCCATGATCGGAAAAATTGGCGCCATTCATAAACCCGAAACTGGTGCCGCCATGAAACATATAGACATTGACCGAATACCCCTGAGCCAGCATCCAGTCCAATTCCTTTGCCTGGAGAGCGGCGTCCGTCTGCGCATGCTGGCCGCCCCAGGAGTCATACCAGCCAGCCCAGTATTCGCCTGCCATCCACGGCTGGTTGAAATGGAATTGCCCCATCGTCGATGTCAAATAAAGGAAGGCCAGGAAGCGCCCGGTATAGGACCAATGGGCATTGCCGGCGCCAAAGTTGATCGTTGGAAGAACCCCCGGCAAAGCATCGTTAGGTAGCATCCTGGCGCCGTCAGAGGTAAAGAAGATGGAGTCTCCAAAGCCGGCTCGGACCAGCGACTGGTGTATTCGCTCCATATACGCTCGATCATTTCCGAACGTGCCGTACTCATTCTCAATTTGTACCGCGATGATGGGGCCGCCGTGGGCGGCTTGCAGGGGGGCTAGCTCCTGTCCAAGCCGGAAGAGATACCGGTCGGCCGCGGCAAGAAACCTGGCATCTCTGGTGCGGACCTTTACGCTGGTATCGGCAAAAAGCCATGCCGGGAGCCCGCCTGCCTCCCATTCCCCGCAGATATAAGGACCCGGGCGCACGATCACATTGAGGCCTTCCTCCTGGGCCATGCGCACGAATGCCGCGATGTCATTGTTACCGCTGAAATCGAAGACCCCCGGCCGGGGCTCATGCAGGTTCCAGAAAGCATAGGTCTCCACCGTGTTCAACCCCATCGCCCGCGCCTTACGCAGCCGGTCACGCCAATACGCGCGCGGCACCCGTGGGTAGTGGATGGCTCCGGAAATAATCTGGTACGGTTCACCGTTGCGCACAAACTGGCTGCCCGCAATGGTGAGCGATGGAGTTTTTGCAATCTGTGCCGGGCGCCGCAGGGCTACCGCCACGCCTACGATTGCCAAGCCTACGAATAAGAGACCGATGGCAAGTAGTACTGCGGCGCCAAGCCTCCGGCGGCTTGGTGGCAAGCTACCGCCTGTCAACCCAAAAAGTTTGCTGAAACTGCGTCCGCCGTGGCTGCCTGAGATGCAATGCTTCATCCCCAACCTGGTTCCTCCGGATCTGTTCCTGTGCGGGCGCGGGGGTGGGGAATTTCGCCAGCTTACTCTTGTATCGGCGCCGCTTGCATCCAATGAAAGATGTAGTTGTCGTGGTGGATGAAAGATCCGGGCACAATGACCAAAATGGGAGCGGTCATTGATCCTGCGGAGAAATCTGTATAGTATCCTCAACGGTTACCACAGCAGTTACTCCCGATTCGTCTAGGGCCCAGTCGTGTGTAATGGCGGTCCTTTGCTGCAAATAGTCGATATAAGTTTAAGGAGAGAGCATGAAACGAACAGTAGTGGCGCTAAGCCTGATGGGCCTTATGGTTCTGCCCGCTTTTGGACAGGACAAGGAAGAAGATCGAGTGAAGGCCGCGGGAACCGTAATTTCCGAGATCATGAACATTCCTGACAACATTCCGCAGGGCGTGATTGATAAGGCCGATTGTGTCGTGGTATTGCCATCCGTCCTCAAGGCCGCCTTCGTTGTCGGCGGCAGCTACGGCCGGGGCGTGATGACCTGCCGGAGTGGTGCGCACTTTCGCGGTCCCTGGAGTGCACCAACCATGATGGCCCTTGAAGGCGCAAGTTTCGGACTCCAATTGGGCGGTCAGGCCACGGATTTCGTTCTGCTGCTCATGAGCCCCAAATCTGCGGATAACATTCTCACCAGCAAGGTCAAGATCGGTGGGGACGCCTCCGCGGCGGCCGGCCCGGTCGGCCGTAATGCTTCCGCTGAAACAGATATAACCATGCGGGCAGAGATCCTCTCCTACTCGCGCGCGCGTGGACTTTTCGCTGGCGTCTCCCTGGCGGGTTCAACCTTGCGTCCTGACAATGACGCCAACAAGAACCTTTACGGAAAAGAAGTCGACGCTAAGGCGATTGTCTTTGACAAGGCAGTACCCCCGCCACCCTCGGCAGCCCTGTTGTTGCACACATTGAACAAGCATTCGCCCAGGAACTTGTCTAAGTAGACCTGGTTTCCATAACTGGAAACGCCGCCACAGCCGCCCGCCAGCCACTCGCGCGCAGCTGTGGCCGGCAACATTACGACGGGCCCGCTCATAGTCTTCCCCACCCGACGCTTCGTCGTTACGGTAATGCCCCGGCTTATCCACGGGTTCCACAGTTCTCCATCCCCGCGAACCGGGTTACAGCCTTGTTCGATCCTTCCGCCGGGCGTAGCCTCATTCCAGAGGCAATATGCGAGCCCCTTTCACCGAATTCGCCCGGCTCGGCTAGCCTCTACCGATCCAACCAGCAGAGCCTAAGGGGCTGAACCCGCGCCTGCAGCGGCCTTGCGGCGTTCTCCACAGCCGTTTGTTCGGTTTTGGGAATCGAATAGGGAGAATATGCATATAAACTACTAGATGTAGTGGTTCTGGCTTGACACACGCCATGGAGAGCGGTACTTTCGCATCTCACGGTCTTGCTCTTTCAATCTTCGGTTCCACCGTTTTGTGGGTGTTTCGTCCGCCAAAGCCTGGGTTTGTTATGTGGTTCCAGTAAGGCCGGTTTTGACCCCTTTTTTAAGGCGCCAGCTACGAGCGCCCGGGGCGGCTTTTCTGTCAATTCTTTAAAATAAGTGAGGAGATCTATGGCCGAGGCCACCAATTCCGTAACTTCCGCCGCTCAAAACGGCTGGGCCGCCCACTATAGCCAATCGGTGTCGAAGCCCCAATCCACCGCCGGCGTGCGCTGCACGCGACTCTTCTCCAAGCCAGGCGTCTCCCCCTATAGCGAGGTCGCCTGGGAGCGCCGCACCGCTTCCATCAGCGATGCCACCGGAGGAACGATCTTCGAGCAGAAAGACGTCGAGGTTCCCGCCGACTGGTCGATGACCGCCACCAACATCGTCGCCTCCAAGTACCTCCACGGCCACATTGGCACTCCCCAGGGAGAGTTTGGCGCTCGCGAAACCGGCGTCCGCCAACTCGTCGCCCGGGTCGCAGAGACCATCCGTGACTGGGGTATAGCGGGGGGTTATTTTGCCACCCCGGAAGACGCGGCTATCTTCCACGACGAGCTGGTCCACCTGCTGGTTACCCAGAAAGCGGCCTTCAACTCGCCCGTCTGGTTCAACGTCGGCTGCGAGCGGCTGGAACCCAATTCAGATGCCCAGAACTGGCATTGGAATGCCCATAGCTGCGCGGTCGAATTCTCCGTGACCGGCTACCGCAATCCGCAGTGCTCCGCTTGCTTCATCAACTCGGTCGACGATTCGCTCGATTCCATCCTGACCTTGGCGAAAACCGAAGGCATGCTCTTCAAATGGGGATCGGGGACTGGGACCAACCTTTCCAGCATCCGCGGATCGATGGAAACCCTCTCCGGCGGTGGTACCGCCAGCGGGCCGTTGAGCTTTATGCGCGGCTTCGATGCCTTCGCCGGCGTCATCAAGTCTGGCGGCAAGACACGCCGGGCGGCCAAGATGGTCATTCTGAACGTCGACCATCCGGATATTGCTGAGTTCATCGAGTGCAAGGCCAAAGAAGAAGTCAAAGCCTGGACGTTGATGCAGGCCGGCTATGACGGCTCCGGGCCGGACTCGGAGGCCTACAGCTCCATCTTCTTCCAGAACGCCAACAACTCCGTTCGTGTGACCGACGAGTTCATGCGCGCTGTGGAGCGGGACCAGGACTTCACCACCCGCAAGGTAAAGGGCGGCGAACCGGCCAAGGTTTACAAAGCTCGCGACCTCATGCGGAAAATTGCCGAGGCTACCTGGCAGTGCGGCGACCCCGGCATGCAGTACGACACCACCATCAACAAGTGGCACACGTCGAAGAACTCGGGCCGGATCAACGCCTCCAACCCTTGCTCCGAGTACATGTTCCTGGACGACTCGGCCTGCAACCTGGCCAGCTTCAACCTGCTAAAGTTCGTCACCTCCGCGGGCGCCTTTGACGTGGACGCGTATCGCCATGCCATCGACATCCTGATCACCGCCATGGACATCCTGGTGGATAATTCCGGCTACCCGACCGAATCGATTGTGCGCAACTCCCACGACTATCGGCCGTTGGGATTGGGTTACGCCAATCTCGGCGCGCTGCTCATGGCCATGGGCCTGCCATATGACAGCGACGCGGGCCGGGACTTTGCTGCTGCTCTTACCGCCATCATGTGCGGTCAGGCTTATCTGCAGTCCTCGATCCTGGCGGAAAGGGCGCCGGCGCTGGTATCTGCCACTGCGCTTTGCCAGCAGGCGCAATATGCAGACGGCGCCAACGGGTTATCCCAGCGCGGCGGCGCGTGCCCCGGCTTCTATGTCAACCGCGAGCCCTTCCTCGACGTCATCCGCATGCACCGTGCGGAAGTGAACAAGATCGGCCATGCCAACTCCAGCGAGCCCTTCACCACGCCCCAACTCGCTTCGCTCATTGAAGCCAGCAAGGACTGCTGGGACCAGGCCCTGGCTCACGGCGAGCTGCATGGCTTCCGCAATTCGCAGGTCACGGTGCTTGCCCCCACCGGCACCATCGGTTTCATGATGGATTGCGACACCACCGGTATCGAACCCGATCTTGCGCTGATCAAATACAAGAAGCTGGTCGGCGGGGGAATGATCAAAATCGTCAACAACACCGTTCCCGTAGCCTTGTTCAAGCTCGGCTACACCAATCCCCAGGTCGACTCCATCGTCAGCTACATCGATTCGACCGGCACCATTGAAGGCGCGCCCGGCATCAAGCCGGAGCACCTCGCGGTCTTTGACTGCAGCTTCAAGCCCAGCAAAGGGACGCGCTCCATCCACTCCTCCGGCCACATCAAGATGATGGCTGCTGCCCAGCCGTTCCTCTCCGGGGCCATCTCCAAAACTGTCAACCTGCCGCATGACGCGACTCTCGATGATATTATCCAGGCCTATACGGAAGCTTGGCGCCTGGGCCTCAAAGCGGTGGCCATTTACCGCGACGGATCGAAAGGTGCTCAGCCGCTGAACGTCTCCGACGGCAATAAGGCCAAGGTCATCAAGAATGCGCTGGGCTCGGAAAGCAGCGTAGATGTAGCTGTCAGCGCTGCTGCCGACCGTGTGCTCGCAGCCATGGCGCAGGGCGACACCACCTCGATTGGCGACGATCTGAAGCTGCTTGAGGAAAAGGTCTCGACCCGGCTCGAAGTCACTGCCAACGCGGTCGTGACTGCAGCCAATGCCTTTTCCGCGTCGGTTGCCAATGCTGTCAACTTGGGTCAAGCTGCTGCGCTGCGCGAAGATCCGGAGGCGTTGCAGGGACCGCCCCGCGCTGTTCGCCATCGCTTGCCGGAGGAGCGTCCGTCACTGACGCATAAGTTCTCCATCGCCGGGCACGAAGGCTACATCACTGTCGGCCTTTACCCCAACGGGCAACCGGGTGAGATCTTCATCAAGATGGCCAAGGAAGGTTCCACCGTTTCCGGGCTCATGGATTCCTTTGCCACTGCGGTCTCGCTCTCGCTTCAGCACGGCGTTCCGCTCAAGGTTCTGTGCGAAAAATTCGCCCACACTCGCTTTGAACCCTCCGGCTGGACTGGCAGCGAACAGATTGGCTATGCCAAGTCCATCATGGATTACATCTTCCGCTGGCTGCAGTTGCGGTTCCTTTCCGGACATCAATTGAGCCTGTTCTCCGGCTTGACCGCGCGCGGGCAATACCCTGCATCGCCTGCCTTGGCCGCTGACTTGAGTGATGAGCCGGCGAGCTCCGCCGGGTTCGAAACCGGAAGATATGAATCCAGGCCGCCGGCCAGCGGCATCGTGCCCGAAGCTGGCGCTCTCGGTCAGGGCCGGGCATCCTCATCCAGCTTCAACATGGAAGACCGGGGAATCTTCGGGGCGCCTGAAACCCGAAAGGGTAGCGGGTCAGTCTTTCACGCAGCCGACGCCATGAAGGAGTATCTCGACATGGGCGATGCCCCCAGCTGCCACACCTGCGGCGCCATCATGGTCCGCAACGGCAGCTGTTATCGATGCATGAGCTGTGGCTCGACCAGCGGCTGCAGCTAGGGAAACCTTCTCCTGCCAGAGGAATCATCGGGTGCTCGATCTTCGCTTTCTTTGCGAATGATCGGGCACCCGTTTTCCGTTAATCCAACCGGCAAGGCAATCTATCTACAGCGTTGGTGCATACAGCTCTTTCAGATCGCGCATGCGGCTGCGCGTCAAGGTAATTAGGCAGCGCGTCCTTGAGCTTGGCTCGGTCGACCCCGGATGCTTGACCGTGCCTATGTCGTAAACCTTCACCAATGCGTCACACGCCGTCACCCGATATTTCTCCCAAACCGTCTCTGTTCCGTCGAGCGCCAGGGCATTGGCATCGTTAGGCGAGCTCTGGATCAGGGCCTCCCGCAGTGCGTCGAAAAACTGGGTGTAGTTCTTGTAGGTTTCGACGCGAGCGTCGTTCAGGCATACGTCGCGGTCGGTCACCGTCTGCGCCTCGGGGCAAGCGCCAACCTCATGTGCCATTTCGGCCTCATAGGCCAGATCGGCAATACGCTGTTGCTTGCCATCCTGGGCGCCCCCGTTGAGGGGATAGCCCAGCGCGAGCAGCAAAAGAAGGAACGCGGCTGGTGCGCGTGTGTTCATCGCTCACACCTCCGCCACAATCTTATAGCTGTGCCGGCCCCGGAATTTTTTTCGTCCGGGTTTTCAAACCCGCGAGAGTCTCTCCAAATTGAGTCCCGGAGGGACGGCTGAGAGTAGCCCAGGACGTCAGTCCTGGGTTTAGACGAGAGCGAAGGACCAGTCCCGTAGGGACGGCTGAGAATGACCCAGGACATGGTCCTGGGTTGGCTGCCCCCAGTCGCGAGTAGTCCATTTCAGAGGAAGAGGTACCCCAGGATTGCATCCTGGGGGATTTTCAGCCGTTCCTGCGGGACTGGTCCGTTTCTGGAATCGCAACCCAGGACTGACGTCCTGGGCTACTATCAGCCGTCCCTGCGGGACTCAATTGGGAGAAGTAGTTCTCACGCAGGCTATTTGGCCCCGGCGGGGCATCCAATTCCATTCTAAAGAGACAGATGATCGGGAGCAGAAGGAAGGAGCCCGGGGAAATGCGGCTCGGAAGCTGCATTTCCCCAGCGGGGGAGACTGTCTAAGGGCGAAAAACCTCAGTCTTAGTAGCCGAGGAATTTGCCCATGGTGCCGTAGGTCGGCTCGCGCCGTTCCTGCACCTCGATTGCTACCGGCGTGTCCTGCCAGCGTCCAGACGGTTCCGGCTGGACGGGCTTCTTAGCGGACAATGGCTGACCCTTTTGCGACCAGTTTCCGATCGCGGTTACGATCCGGGCTGCGGCTAACCGCCGGGATGCCCCATCACTCTTGGTGCCGCCCTGAAACTCTCCCAGGGATTGCGGCGCTCGCCCATCTTCCAGGGCACTCAGGGTCCAAATACCGTTAGGCTGCGGAGACAGAACAAAAATCGCCCTCAAACTCCGTACAATAAATTCCACTGTGGGTTTGCCGTCTTGCAGATCCAACCGGGGATCAAGTTCCAGTTTTTCCTTGCTGGTAAAGTCGAATGCTGCCTCGATCAGGTGAGACAGCTCCAAAAGCCTGGCTTCCCGCTCCTTTTCGCGAATTCGGTCGTTTTCTTCCGCCAGTCTGCGGTCGGTCTCGACCACCAGCTTGCGTGCCTGCTCAAACATCTCTAACAAAACCTGCTCCATACTCACACCCTCGGGAGCAGTATGCTGGCTAGAGATGTAGGCGGCCATACAACTAATGGCACATTCCCGTGTGACTGGCGAACTGTTCAGTGTCGCCGGCGATCCCGGTCCCGGTTGCCGCCGCCGCCCCCACCGCTTCCGCCACGGCTTTGCCGTCCGCCGCCCCCGCCGCCGCCCCCCTGTTTGGGTCGATAGCAGCTCTTGCAGTAGACCGGGCGGTCCCCACGAGGTTCAAATGGAACCGTCGTGGTTTGTCCGCAGCTGGCGCAGACCACGGTTGTGCCCGTGCTCATGCCGGGGCCAGCGCCCGAACCTGTACTGTAACCACCCTCGTGTTGGGAATGGGAGGGTGCGTGGCCACCTCCGGCGGAGCTCTGCTTGGCTTGGCGGCATGGTTTGCAGCGACGGGGCGAGGAGTAGCCGCGCTCCTGGAAGAACTGCTGTTCACCGGCGGTGAAGGTAAATTCCTGACCGCAGTCGCTACAGGTAAGTAACAGGTCGCTGCCGCTCATGGCTACGCCCCCTTCAGCGAGTGTACTGCGAACGCCTCACGCGCAATGGAATGTTACACGCAAAATCGTTGCGTCACACTTGTCTTTGGATAAGGCTGGCTGCTTGCACAAGCTGCTGGGCAGGGAAACGATTTAAACTGAGACTTCTCGAGGAAGCAAATGATGACAAGAGGATGGATGCTCGTACCGCTGGTCTTGGTGTGCGCTGCAATGCTGGCGTCGGCCAAGCAACTTGGATGGCAGCCGCTTTTCGACGGCCACGACCTGCGCGGTTGGAAGCATGTAGGACCGGGTGGCTTCACGGTGGAGCACGGACTACTGAAGACCCAGGGGGGAATGGGTCTCCTTTATTGGGCCGACCACCCCTTCGGAGATTGCGAGATTAAAGTGGTCTACCGGATGGAGCACGAGAATGACAACTCCGGGATCTTCATCCGTATTCCCAGCGAGCCCACGGAGCCCTGGATGCCGGTCAACCGCGGATACGAGGTGCAAATCGACAACAGTGAAGACGATTATCACGTAACCGGCACGCTCTACTCCTTGACCAAGGCGCTAGCCAAACCGGGCAAGCCGGGGCCGGAGTGGAACACCATACTGATTCGTCTTGAAGGACCGCGCACCCAGGTATTTGTGAATGACGTCAAGGTGACGGACTACACCGAAGGCCAGCCCGTGCCGCCCAAAAAATTTCCCTACGAACCGGACCGCGGTCTGCGTCCCGACAAAGGCTGGGTCGGCCTGCAGAATCACAGCGATAAGGACGTCGTCTACTTCAAAAGCGTCGAGGTGCTGCCCTTAGGCATAGAACAGGATTTGGGCTTTTAGCTGAAAATATCCCAGGAAGTAGTCCCATAAGCGCTGACTTGCTAGGGTGTCTTTCGTCAGAACTCCCACAGAATCGTCATCCTGAGCGGAGCGCCTCACAGATTTATCGCGTGAGACAGTGCTCGGTGGCGCGGAGTCGAAGGACCCCGGCGATGCTCATCTTACCCATGCTCTTCGGAGCTTTTCAACCACCGAGCCCGCACCTGGCCGGCCCGCCGTGGTGTTTCCTGGAGCCGAGAACCGAGAACTTGCTAGCATCCTGGTATGTCCGGCGCTTACATCTACATTCTCGGCGCCCATACATGCACGCTTTTACATTGGCATGACCAGCAGACACTGTTGTCGGGCTCCGGTGGTCGAAAAGCTCCGAAGAGCATGGGTAAGATAAGCATCGCCGGGGTCCTTCGACTCCGCGCCACCGAGCACTGTCTCACGCGATAAATCTGTGAGGCGCTCCGCTCAGAGCCTGTGACTTTTTTGGCTACTTTAGACAAGTTCTAAAGATAACCCGTGTGATTTCAGCGTTGGATTTTTCAAAAATCAATAAAGTTACAAACTCTCAGGATGACGATTCTGTGGGGGTTCTGACGAAAAACATCCTGTGCAAGTTAGCGCTTACGGGACGACAGTCCTGGGCATCCTTACCAATTCTGAACCCGCGCTTCTTCCGCGCCCCACTCACATCCCGTCATAATTCGGCCCGCCGCCGCCTTCCGGCGGCACCCAGGTGATGACCTGGTACGGGTCCATAATGTCGCAGGTCTTGCAATGAACGCAGTTGGCGAAGTTGATGTGCAGCTGTTTACCTTCCGCCCCTTCCACCATTTCGTACACCGCAGCAGGGCAGAAATGCTGGCACGGATTGCCAAACTCCTGCACGCAACGATGGTTGCAAATATCCATATCGCGGATCACCAGGTGGACCGGTTGGTCATCCTCATGACGCGTGCCTGAGTAGTAGACGTCGGTCAGCTTGTCGAAGCTGAGTTTTCCGTCGTTCTTCGCCGGCCCTAGCGTCGCTTCGCGGCCGTAGGTCGATCGCCCGATGGCATCCAGGCGTCGCATGTTGTGGTAGCCGGCGTGGTTGGTGAAGTCGGGGCCGAGATTCCTGCCTCCCAGCACCTGTTGTATGGCGCTATGCGCCAGCCCGGACCACAACCCCTGCTCGAAACCCTGATGAAAGTTGCGTACCGGATAGAGCTCTTCTTTGATCCAGCTACCCTCGACCCGGCTCTGGTAGGCGGCAAGAGCCGTGCTCGAGTTGTCCCCCACCCGCATCGATTCGAAAGCGGTTTCCGCCGCCAGCATCCCGCTCTGGATGGCCAGGTGGATACCCTTGAGCCGTTGGGAGTTAAGCAAGCTCGCCGAATCGCCCAGGATCATCCAGCCCTTCCCGGCCAACTTCGGCTTGGTGAGCCAGCCGCCGTAAGGCAGGCTCTTGGCGCCATAGCGCACCATCTTGCCCCCTTCCAGCAGCGGTCCTTACCAGGGAATGTTCTTTGAACGACTGAAAGACGTGGTGTGGGTCGAGCCGCGGATCCTGGTAATCGAGGCCAACTACGTAGCCGACCGAAAGCAAAGTGTCGGAGATGCCATAGATCCAGGCCCCTCCATACTCTTGCCAGGTCAACGGGTATCCCAGGGTGTAGATCACTTCCCCTTTGGCCACTCGGCCGGCGGGGATCTCCCATAGCTCCTTGATCCCCACTCCGTAGGTCTGCGCGTGTTTGGGATCTTCAAGCTGGAAGCGATCAATTAATTGTTTGGTGCAGGACCCGCGCGCTCCTTCAGCCAGAATGGTGATCTTCGCGTGAAGATCATAGCCCGGCTCAAAATTAGCCTTTGTATCCCCCTGCTTATCGACCCCTTTGTCATCGGTGCGCACCCCGGTGACCCCGTCCTGATCGAAAAGCAACTCGCTGCCGGCAAAGCCGGTGAATATCGTGATCCCGGCCGCCTCCACCTTGGCTGCCATCCACTTGACGAACTTGTTGATGGAGATCACGTACATGCCGTGGTCGCGCAAGGGCGGGGGCACGATGGGGAACTTGTGATGGCCCTTCTCGGTCAGGTAGTAAACGGATTCCTTGATCACTTCCGCATCGATGGGAGCTTCGGCCTCAAACCCGGGCAGCAGCTCGCGCATGGAACGCGGGTCCAGCAGCGCACCAGAAAGGCAATGCTGGCCCGCCTCGCGCGCCTTTTCCAGAACGTAAATATTCTCCTTGGAAAGGGGCGGAGCCGTTGAACCCTTGAGGGCGAGCCGATCGTTGTAAGCGTCGATCAATTGCGCCAGGCGAATCGCGCAGGCCATGCCGGCGGGGCCGCCGCCGATGATGACCACATCCGCCTCCATCTGCGGCCGTTCGATGCCCTCGATTGGTTTACGGAAGTGAATCATGGTCTTTGGCGGGGGCCGTTTCGAGACCTAGGCTTTCGCTTTCTTGACCTCTTCGGTGAGCGCCGGCACCACATCGAAGAGGTTGCCCACAATACCATAATCCGCGATCTCGAAGATGGGGGCCTCTACGTCCTTATTGATCGCCACAATAGTCCGCGCGCCCTTCATCCCGACGATATGCTGGATGGCGCCGCTGATGCCGAGCGCGATGTAGAGCTTGGGCGCCACGGTCTGCCCCGAACTGCCAATCTGCCGCTCCAGCGGTAGCCACCCGTTGTCGCAGATAGGGCGTGAAGCAGCCACCTCGCCCCCTAATGCCTTGGCCAGATCTTCGGCGATAGCGACGTTCTTCTGCTCCTTGATGCCCCGGCCAATGGCTACGATGACTTCAGCCTGCGAAAGGTCCACGGCCTGCTTGGCCTCCTGAAAGACCTCGTGCGGCGTGATGCGCAGCGCTGGCGGCTGTGCCGCTTCGACTTTCTCTACCGGCGCCGAGCCGGGCTCCGCTTGGTCCGCACGATAGGTCCCGATCTGCAAGGTCGCGAGCCACGGAGCATCGCCCGAAAAAGCCACATCGGCCACGAATTTCCCTTGAAACATCTGCCGGGTGAACAGCAGCTTGCTGTTTTCGTACTTATAGCCGATGGCGTCGGAAATCAGGGTCCGGTCCAGGGCGAGGGCGAGCCTGGGGGCAAAATCGCGCACCTGGTAAGTGTGGGGAAAGAGCACCAGCTTCGGCTGTTGGCTCAAGATAAATTGCTTCAGCGCGTGAACGTAAGCGTCCGAAGTATAGGAAGCGAGCGAGGCCCCCTCCAGGTCATATACCTTGTCGACCTGGTAGCCCGCCAACGCCTGAGCCAGGGCCGCGGTCTGGTTGCCCGGCAAAACCACTTCAACGGCCCAGCCAGTTTCCTTGCCAATGGCCTGAGCAGCGGCGAGGGTTTCGAGCGAGACGCGGTTGAGCGTACCTTCGCGCTGCTCTGCGACCACCAGGATCCGATCTGCCATGGAGTGCACCTCGCCGCAGCGAGCTTTAGAACTCCGGGGCGCCGCGGCGCAGGTAAGCTCCGCTAAGCCCGCAGGTTCCCGAGATGGCCAGCGCGATGACGAAATAGTAGAAGACAGGATGGGCCCATCCCGGCGCGTAGGTCAGATCCTGGACGATCCAGAGCAGCAGCACAGTAGCGATGATCCCAAACTGGCCGGCAATGACCATGAGCATGAAGCCACGGTTTCTGCGTTTATCGAGTCGCTCCACCTGGTTGGGGGTCAGATTCTGTTCTTCAATGGGAAGCAGTGTATTGGCCATGCCGTATTCCTCTTGCGCAACACTGAATTGTACGAGATCACAAGTCTGCGGCGAAAGAGCCGCCTTCATATCACGCGTGCTTCATTCCTTCAGTTGCTCCACCAGCTTCTTCGCCACCTCGGCCGGAGGACCCTCGAGCATCTGGGTCTTCTTTTGCTTCACCGGCACATAGAGCCGTTCAATCTGCTGCTGGTTCTTTCCCAGCTTCGGCTCAACCTCAGCCCAGGTGACCTTGCGTAGCGGCTTCAACCTCGCTTGCTTGATACCGATCAGCGTGGCATAGCGCAGCTTATTGATGCCGCTCTGGATGGTGAGCACAGCGGGCAGCGGAACATCGACGTATTGATAGCGTCCGGCTTCGAGTTCGCGCTTCAGGCGCAGGCCGGCGTCGGTCTTTTCGATGCCGATGATGATGGTAGCGTGCGGCCATCCCAGCACCTCGGCCAGCAAAACACCGGTCTGGGCAAACCCAAAATCGTCGGACTGCAGTCCGGTCACCACCAGATCGAACGCTTCTCCGGCGATCGAGGCGGCCAGGGCGCGCGCGACATTCGCCGCGTCCAGAGTCGCGAAGCGATCGTCTTCCAGATGGATGGCGCGGTCCGCGCCCTTGGCCAGGGCTTCCCGCAACACTTGTTGCGACCGCGCCGGCCCGGCGGTCACCACCACCACCTCGCCTCCGTGCTTTTCCTTTTGCCGCAGCGCTTCTTCCAGGGCGTAGGCGTCCGGCTCGTTCACTTCATAGGAGACGTCTTCGCGAATCCAGGTGCCGGCCTCGTTCAGCTTGAGCGGTGCATCCTTTTGCGGTACCTGCTTGATGCATACCAGTATTTTCATGATTAGAGGAACGCCACCGACTGCAGGCTCGATACCTCGAACCGCTTGCGGCAGCGGATGTTCTTGCACCCGACGGTGTCATCCTTGCGCACCATATAGGACTGCGCCTTGGCGAAGCGGGCGCGGTCGCGCTCGTCGGGTCTGCCATGCAGTTGTGCTTTTTTGCGCCGTACCAGCCATCCCACCTCATATTCTTCGGCTTGCCGCAATGTGGGCAGGTCAGCGTGTGTTTCCGCTGTTCAGCTTTTTCCTCGAAGAAGTCCCGTTCTTCCATAGCCTGAGCCCCACTTTCCCGAGCGTTCTGAAGGAAACTCCTACCGCCGGAAGTATAAGAAGTATTCCATACTTGGACAGGGATTCCATAACCGCCGTTCGGGACCGGCGAAAAATGGCGGCGACAGCCGGCAGGAGAATCGTTGTATGGCGAAAAGAAAGCGGCGGCCGGAAAAATTCTCTATCGTCAAAGCGGTCAAGGCTAACGCCCGGGAACGGGTAGGGCAACCCCGGCCGGAGCGCGTGATCGTCGACGACCAGAAGCGGGAAAACAGCCGCAAGCCAAAGCACCGGCAAACCATGCCGCAATTACTGATCGGAGAATGAGGGGGACGATGACGCGAGCCACGGGTGTGGGCGGGATCTTCCTGCGTGCTGCGGATCCGGAGAAGCTCCACGCATGGTATGAGGAGCATCTGGGGGTCAAGCGCACGCCAGACGGCGCGTTTGCCTTTTTCAGCGAAGGGCCCCGGGAGATGACCGTATTCGCTTTCTTCCCCAAAGACACCGACTACTTCGGTCCCGGGAAGCAGGAGGCCATGGTCAATCTGCGGGTGGATGATCTGGATGCCGTCCTCGAAAAGCTGCGGGCGACCGGTGCAGACATTGATCCCAAGCGTGAGGACCACGATTACGGGCGCTTCGCCTGGTTTAGCGACCCGGAGGGCAACCGTGTGGAACTCTGGCAGCCCCCGGATCCCCAGACCTAGAAAAGACCTCCCATTTCGCCGGGAGGCCTTTTATTTCCGCGCGGCTAATTTAGGCAGCGGAGACAACGAAGGGATCTACGATCAAGGGCTCGATCGCGGCCTGGGGCAAAATCTCGGGCATGTGCACGTCGGTATACCGGCCGGCGGCGACGTCGACAAACACCACATTCGCGGTATCTTCCGTGCGGGTGGTGCTGATGTGCAGTTTACGAACGGCTTTGATTGCCACGGTCGCAAGAAGGAACCGGTTCGCTATCTTAATTCCTGCCGAATAGACCAGTTCAGAGCGCATAGAGCCTCACGTTTTTCAGGTTGAATATCCTCTAAGGGGACTAAGGCTCATTAAGACGGGACGTAAGCCGAAGCGTTACAAGCACTCCTTCCAGCATACAGCCGGGCCGCGATTGTTCCTATCTAATTCGTGACCTGGAGTGGCCACACCTACCCCGTTGGTAACCAAGTCGTCTTCTCACCGCAAATGGACCTTCCCCACCATTGCGCTGCCCACCCATTACGCCAATCCTTCCCCTGGAGGGTGCCCCATGTTCGCTCCAGGCGTACCTGGGCCGAAAACGATGGAGCGAGCCCGGATCTGCTGCACACTGCACTTGATAGGACCGCCCGTGTGCGGGCTCGCTGTTGAGTAAAGTCCGACATGAAGTAAGCAGCCGAAGCCACAAGCGCTGCGTCACGCGATCAGGGGCGAAGCCCCTACCATTGCTTTGCCATCCCCTTAGCCCCGCCCAGCCAGAACCTCAGCCAAATGAAGCGCATGGCGAGGCGAATTCTGCCGTATCTGCTCCCGGCAACTAAACCCATCCGAGACCAGGATCGTTTCCGGAGCAGCCGCCCGTACCGCGGGCAGAAGCACCCGTTCCCCCAGCGCCTGTGAGACCTCGTACTTGTCTTTTTCAAATCCGAACGGCCCGGCCATGCCGCAGCAGCCGGAATCCAGCATGCTCACCTGGGCGTTCGTAGCCTGCAGCAGCGCAAGCTCATCCTGCATGCCCATCAGCGCCTTATGGTGGCAGTGCCCGTGAAGGACCATTTTCCGGTTGTTCAACTGTTGTGGCTGGTAACCAGGCGCGTAGCGGACGAGAAATTCGCTGAGCAAAAAGGTCTGTTTCGCCAGCCGCAGGGCGCGCTCATTGGTGGGAAAGAAATTTGTCAGCTCGTCGCGGAAAACGCTGGCGCAGCTGGGCTCGAGGACCACGAAAGGCATTCCCGCGTCGATCTGGGGCCCGAGGCGCTCCAGAATCTTCTGCAAGTAGGTGCGCGCCTGGTCGAGAAAGCCGAAATCGTAGAGTGGGCGGCCGCAGCAGATGTGCTGGGCCGGGAACTGTACCTGGAATCCCGCCGAGGCCAGCACCTCATGGGCCGCACCCAGAACCTGGGGATGAAAGTAGTTGTTCCAGGTATCGGGCCATAGCACCAGGGGCGTTGCGTTTGCCGCCGCGGTACTTCCTCCAGCGTGTTTTCTGTGCTCCGACTGGAAGCTGCGCCGGGCAAACTGCGGCAAGGTGCGCTGCGGGGCCACGCCGGCGATGGCTTTCACCAGGTTGCGGACGCCAGGCGTGCGCATGGGCAGATTGGCCAGGCCGGGTGCGGCGGCAGCCAGCTGTGCCCATCGGTCCATAAACCCGAAGAGATAATGCTGCAGCGGGTGGATCCGCCCCTTATAGTGATGCCCAAGAAATTCCGCCTTCCACGTCGCCATGTCCACGTTGACCGGGCATTCCGTCTTACACGCCTTGCAGGAGAGGCATAGATCGAGTGCTTCCTTTACCTCTTCATTCCGCCATCCGTCGGTGATGACCTGGCCTTGCAACATCTCCCACAGCAGGTGAGCTCGTCCGCGCGTGGAGTGCTTTTCCTCGCGCGTCGCCATGTAGCTCGGGCACATGGTGCCGTGATCCTGTTTGCGGCAGGCGCCCACACCGACGCAGCGCAGCGTGGTTTCGCCAAATCCGCCCGGGTCCTGCGGATATTGGAACCAGGTCTCCACTTTCTTTGCCTGGTAGCCAACTCCAAGGCGAAGATTGTCCACCGGTTCGTACACCGCGACCGGATCGATCATCTTGCCCGGATTCATGCCGTTGTCCGGGTCCCAGAGCGCCTTGAATTCCTGAAACGCCTTCATCAGCTCCGGGCCGTACATCTTGGGCAGCAGGGCCCCGCGGGCCTGTCCGTCCCCGTGCTCGCCGGACAAGGATCCGCCGTGAGCGAGAACGATGTCCGCGGCCTGCTCGATGAACTCGCGATATTTGGCGATGCCTGGGGCGGTTTCCAGATCGAAGGTAATGCGCAGGTGAACGCAGCCCTGCCCGAAGTGTCCATACATGGGCGTCTTATACCCATAGTTTTCCAGCAGCTGGTAGAGGTCGCGCAGATAGCTGCCCAGCTCTTCCGGCGGCACGGCGGAATCCTCCCACCCTTCCCATCCATGCTTCTCCCCGGGAACGAAGACCGTCGCGCCCAGCGCAGATTCGCGCACCCGCCACACGCGTCGCGCGTCTGTGTCGGAGTAGCGCCGCACCGTGCACGTTTTGCCGAACGCGAGACCCGCCTGGGTGAATGTTTCCGCGATGGCGTCGGCGTCTTCTGCGGAGTCGGCGCCAAACTCGCACAGCAGAAAGCCCCGGCCTTCGGGCAGCAGCAGTACATCGTTAACGGCCAGGTGCTTGCGCAACATGAAGTCGACCATGAGGCCATCGAAGCCTTCCAGGCCGATAGGCTTGTACTTCAGCACTGCGGGCACGTGATCGGCAGCGATGAAGGGATCGGCAAAGCCGAGCACCACCAGGCGGCGATGCTGCGGGCTATGTTTGAGCGCGCAGCGCGACTGGAGCACGGTAACGCAAGTGCCTTCGGAGCCCACCAGCGCGCGGGCTACGTTGAAGCCGTTTTCCGGCAGCAGCTCATCCAGGTTGTAACCGGAGACTCGGCGCGGGATCTTGGGAAAGCGCTGGCGGATCAGCTCGCTGTAGGTATCCCGGATGCGGGCCAGGCCGGCGTAGATTTCGCCCCGGCGGCCGCCGCCGGCGATGATGGCTTGCAGTTCCGCTTCCGAGGTAGCGCCGACAGTGAACCGGGTGCCGTCATAGAGAAGGATGTCGAGTGATTCGATATTGTCGACGGTCTTGCCCCCCATGAGCGCGTGTACGCCACAGGAGTTGTTACCGATCATGCCCCCTAATGTGCAGCGGCTGTGTGTGGCCGGATCGGGGGCGAAGGTCAGATCGTGTTCTTCGGCGGCATCGCGCAGCCGGTCGAGCACAATGCCGGGCTGGACGCGGGCGAACTTCTGTCCCGGGTCGAGCTCCACAATTGCGTGCATATATTTCGAGAAGTCCATGATCACGGCCACATTGCAGCACTGGCCGGCCAGGCTGGTGCCGCCTCCGCGCGAGAGAACAGGTGCGCCCATCTCACGGCATGCGGCCACGGTGGCCACCACGTCGGCCTCATCCAGAGGCAGCACCAGTCCGATGGGCACTTGCCGGTAGTTGGAAGCGTCGGTAGCGTAAAGCGCGCGCGAAGCCTGGTCAAAGCGGACCTCGCCGCGCACCACCTGGCGCAGCTTCGCTTCCAACTCGCGCGAAGCCGAAAAGCTTTCGTGGGCATGCGCTGCGCGCGGCGTCTGCTGCAGGATAGGAAATGCGGTAGGGGCTGCCATGTCAAAAGATGTTACCAAGCCGAAGGGCAATAGGGCATTGAAGGGCGGTCCGCCGTGGGGCAGTAGTAGGCCCCGGCCTGCTCCGTGCCAAGCTCCGTGCCAAGCTCGGTGCCAAGCTGTGCCAAGCCCCGTGCCAAGCTCCGTGCCAAGCCCCGTGCCAAGCTGTGCCAAGCTCCGCCCTGTGCCAAGCTCCGTGCCAAGCTCCCGTGCCAAGCTCCGTGCCAAGCTGTGCCAAGCTCCGTGCCAAGCTGTGCCAAGCTCCGTGCCAAGCTGTGCCAAGCTGTGCCAAGCTCCGTGCCAAGCTCCGTGCCAAGCCCCGGACTTCAGTCCGGGGAGCGGGTTTTCAAACCCGCGAGAGCGCTTTATCTTGCCATGATCGGGCTTTAGCCCTGGTGAGAACGCCCCAAGCTGGCCAATCAACCCCTACGTTTTTCGTGACCTCGACAATAGCCTCGCGCTCCTAAGCGGGCCAAATTCGCACCTCCGAAATATATACAAGGTCCAGTGATCGGGCTTTACAGGCTGGCGGAAAACACATCTTTCTGAAGGGTACGGCCTTCAGGCCGTACGTTAAACGCTATGCAATGAATTCGGCTTTAGCCGCTGAGGGACGCCTTCCGCTCATCCGCCACGCCTGCCCCGGCGTGCTGTAGGGCTTGCCGTGGGAAACAGCACTTTTCCGAAGCCTGTTTCGCCCGGTGAGAAGGCCGCAAACTCCCGCACAGCAAACGAACATTTCTCCCTTGGTTATCTCGACTTGCCAAACGCTGTTTACCTTTTCGCAATTAATAAGCCGCCTATCGGTCATTCCACCTTCGTACTCTGGTGCAAAAATAACCATCACGATTACCTTTCCTTTCACCGCAGTCTGACCAGAGATCAGCAAAGCGGACGCATTCTGAAAGTCAGGCCTGCTTTTGCTGATGTCTTGCCTGTTAGGCATTCCACCGCTCCTCCTGGGCCTGGATGTTCTTCGATCACGAGCCACTCGCCGTCATGGCGACAGGATACCCATCCCCCATGCTTCGACTCATGCCAGGTCGCATCGACGACACTGTTGGACCCATTGGTGATTTCACAGGCTCCGCGCCGGAAGGCGACTCCGATGGCGCTCCACTAAGGTTTCGATTCAGCGCTTTAGGTTTGATCCTGATTGCATGTATTTTTCTCGGCGCCCACGGTGCTCTAGGCCAGGGTCTGCCGGGAATTCTCCCATTTTCCACCAACGAAAACGGGGTTGACCTTGCGACAGGAAATGTAAACCTGGCGTTCCCCCTGCGCGCAAAAAACGGCAAAATCCCTTTCTGGAGCAAAGTCGTAGGTACAAGCGGCATGGCCATCAACTACACCGGCCTCTATTACCAGTGGCAGCCGCTGCTGATCTACCCAGGCTATAAGTATCAGGATCCAACCACGATCTCCTTCGCATTCAAGGTGGTTCCCCCCACCGTTCCCAACTGTCCATACGGGACAAACTCCTTCTACCATGCCGAGACCGTGGGGGATTTTGAGGTCGTCGATTCAAGCGGTGCTGCCCATGGTTTTGTCGGGGACATAACTTGGAAAGTAGGAAATGGCCCAGCGGGATCAAATTGTCAGACCCAACAGGGCACATCGGGCCCCATGTTAACGTACGACGGCACTGGCTGGACGCTAGTCATAACCAACGGCAACCTCACGGTGCACGATCGCAACGGAAATTCCTGGACGGGCTCTTGCACCTACTCCTTTGGCTGCGTTCTCGGCTCCTCTGCTGGAGGAGCCGTCAGCGACCCGGACGGAACAAAGATATCTGAAAGCGACGGCACGGTGACCGATTCCCTGGCCACCACGGTCCTCTCCAACGTGCCATATAACGGTGCAAAGGCGGCCAGTGTCTCGTACGTGGACGTCAACGGCGATAACCAGGAGTACCTCTTAACGTATACATCCCTGAATATCGGCTCGACCTTTAATTGTATTAATAGCGCAGGGGTCCAGGATCCCGACGATGAGACTCCTGGGCCGGTGGAGATGTTGACCAGCATAACCATCCCCACCGCGCCTTCCACACAGTACACAATTGCCTACGAGCCGACACCAGGAAAGAGTGGCTATTTCACGGGGCGGATCGCTCAGATCACGCTGCCTACTGGCGGCTCCATATCTTATTCCTATTCCGGGGGGAATGAGGGCATCAACTGCAATTATGGGACCGTTCCCACGCTCACCGTGACTGTAAACGACGGCAACGGGAACAATTCGATCTCTACCTATGCAAGTAACATCAGCACTGCGGCAAATGCAACTGATATTCCCTTCGTAACGGTCAACTTCACGGTTACGAAAAACGATCCGGACTCAAATCAAACCGTCTATTCATTCCAAGGGGAGTATCAGACCTCGGCACAATATTATCAAGGGGCTGCCACTGGGACGCCACTGCAGACAGTGGTCACTTGCTATAACGGAAACACCTCGAGCTGCGCCGCGCCCAGCACACAAATTTCCCTGCCCATCACCCAAATAGCCAAGTACACGTCTTACAACGCTTCCAGCGACGATCTTGTGCAAAAGAATTACGACACATACGGCAACGTCACCAGCGAAATCGATATGGACTACGGGAATGTAGGCAGTGCCGGCGAATGTGTTTCCGCGACTTCCGGCGTGTGCAAGTTGACATCGACCACCTATGGATCATGGAATGGCAGCAGCTGCACCGCGCTCAGCAAGGTTAACAGCGTTCCCTGCGATGTGAAGATCGAGAACAATAATACCGGCGCCATCCTTGCGGAAACCAGGTACACCTACAATGCCGCCGGCCATCCCACGGCTATCAGTAAATGGGTTTCGGGGTCCACGTGGGTAACCACAAATAACACCTATAACGCTAACGGAACTCTCGCCACAACGAAAGACCCGAACGGCAACAAGACCCAGTTCGGCTACGCCGCCACAGGCTCCGGCGGATGCAACGGCGTGTCGCTGACTTCGACCACTTATCCCGTGGCCGCCATGGGATCGAGCTCGCAAACGTGGAACTGCAGTGGCGGCGTCATTGCCTCAACCATAGATGTCAATAAACAAACGACGGCCTATTCTTACGCTGATCCGTTGGACCGCCTCACCCTGGTCGAGAGCGCTGTGGGAGCTATGAATTGGTGGACCAGTGCCTCCGCCCAAAGCGACACGGCCTACAAGTACCCTAGTTTGACGCAGACGGATGTTGCGCAGGATCTGACAACAACCAATGACGGCTTGTTGACGAGCGAAACGATCTCTGACGGTTTGGGGCGCGCCACCAAGACGGTGGACCGGGACGGCTCGGTGATAGAAACTGCCTATGATCCGTTGAGCCGGGTCTGTGCTGTTTCCAACTCGACCTTTCATGATCCCGGCGCTCTGAGCTGTACGGTTGGGTCCAATCAGGCCACCGCCGCTACCGACGGATACACGTATTTTACCTACGATGCGCTTGGACGGAAGACGGTGCAGACGCAACCCGATGGCAGTACACAGCACTGGCAGTACAACAACAACGTCGTAGATTTTTACGATGAAGACAATAGCCACTGGCAGTGGACCAGCGATTCTCTTGGCAGGCTTACGACAACCAAGGAGAACGACCCGGCCGGGTCGGGAACTCTCACACTGGTGACGAACTACACGTACGATCTGCTGGGGGATCTGCTTTCAGTGAACCAGAACGGGGCATCTGGGGATACGGCTCGTGTCAGAACCTTCGCTTATGACGGGCTGTCCCGTCTGACCAACGCGTGCAATCCTGAGAGCATTGCGAGCGGCAGCTCCTGCTCTACCTCAGGTCCATGGAGCGCTGCCTACACCTACGACGCGAACGGCAATGTAAAAAAGCGGACAGACGCGCGAGGGATTGTCACCAGCTACACTTACGACGCGATGAACCGGGTGACGGCAAAGAGCTATACCAATGATCCTGCCAATACGCCGGCCTTGACCTACGGCTATGACACCGAATACTCCTGGCAGGTGACCCAGGACGAGGACAATCCGGTCGGCCACCTCAACTCCATCATGGCGACCCTGGGGACGACCAACCTGACAACCTGGACCAGCGGCGACTACGACCAGAGAGGCAATCTCTCGGGCTATACCAACTGCTTGGGGTCGAATGCCCAGAGCTGTCCGGGCTACGGCGTCGGGACGGTATACGGCTACAACCTCGCCGAACAGCCCGCCGTGGTGGTAGAAAGTGCGGGCGGACCCAGCTCTGGCACAGTGGATAACATTTTCTACAGCTACGACAACACGGGACGTCTGAACTCGATCAGCACAGAACTCACCGTCGACGCTTCTGGCAGTACCCTTACCTCCACCGACTTTTCCGGCCTGACGTACTATCCGGGAGGCGCGGTCGAGACTGCGAATCTTGGCATCGATCCGACCAGCCAAATTCCTGCGATAACGCTCTCCAGGACCTATGACAATCGGGGCAGAATTACCGGGGAGATTGATAACTCCAGCACCGGGCAAAGTGCCTACAACTACTCCGTCAGCTACGATGGCAATAGCAATGTGACGGGATACAATGACAGCGTTGAGGGCTCATGGATGGCCAGCTATGACGCTGTGCACCGTTTGGTGAAATCGACAGGGACGACGAATGGAGTGGCGGCAACCTTTCAGGAGACCTATGACCATTTCGGCAACCGCAACGTAGAGTACCTTACCTACAATGGGGTCCAGTCGCAGCCGACGCCTTATCTGAACTTCACAACCGGCAACAATCGCGCGGCTAGCTCGACTTACGACAATGCGGGCAACCTGCTCTCCGACGGAACGAACAATTATTTATACGATGCGGAGAACCGTGTTTGCGCGGTCAAGCAGTTGACGAGTGGGGATCTGATCGGCTATGTCTACGCTGCCAACGGCCCCCGTCTGGGGAAAGGAAACCTCACCAGCTTCAGCTGCGATGTAACCAAAAACGGCTTGTTGACCGCAAACGGACTGGTGTTGACCAACGCGTTCGTAGCGGGCCCGCAGTGGGAAAGGCTGGAAGAGACAGACGCAAACTTCAATATGCTCCATTACAATGTGTTCTGGGAGGGCAAGCTGTTGGGAACCTACACCGGAACCACGTATGCCCAGTCCAACTGGCACTTTGCGCTCAACGATTGGGTGGGAACCAAGCGAGAGCTTACGACCTCCACCGGCGCATCGTGGACATCACTCTCCAGCGGCCCTTTTGGTGATTACGCATCTCAAACAGGCTCCGGCTCCAACCCATCTGAGGAGTTATTCACCAGCAAAGTACGCGACACCGAATCTGGACTCGACGACTTTTTGGCTCGGCACTACAGCTCCAATTGGGGCCGATTCATGAGCCCGGACCCGAGCGGGCTTGCGTATGCCAATCTCTTTAATCCCCAGAGCTTCAATCTGTACGGATATGTGCAGAACAATCCGCTAACAAACACCGATCCGACCGGACTAGACTGCGTTCACATAAACAACGACACCGGTGCGTACGAGGGATTCGAGAGCGGCGATTGCGATAACTCGACAGAGGCTCTTGCGAACTCGGGCCATTATGTCGATGGGACGCTCAATCAAATTTCATTTAACAGTCAAAACCAGGTTATCGGCTACAGCGGTTCAACGGGCGACGGGCAGTTCGACAGTTTTGCGGGCTCATTGAGTGCCGGCGGAGCAGCGTTTTCACTGAACCCCTATAGCCTTACCGGGACGGCACCAGGACAATCAGTGAGCGTGACCGCCAATCCATCTGCTGGTCCCGATATAAGCGTCGCGAGCGTATTTTCTCTAATCGCTGCTGGCAAGATTAAGCCGACCTCCGGCCCACAGGTGAGTGCCGTTCCTAAGCTGACAACGGGACAAATCTACAATCTCTGCGCTCTAGCCGTTTCGTTGGGAGCTGGTGGCAACGTTCCAGGAGGAAGTCCGAGGGGGACGGCTTCATTATCCCCGTCGGAAGACACACCGCCGATCCACATGCCTGTTCCAGGCAAGAACGGGTTGGCATTTGTTCCGATGAATGAGGATGCGGCCAAGGTCGAGAATCCTTTGGCCGGACTCGCTCTGGTTGGCTCGCTTGGGGATTGTGTAAACGCAGTATCGAAGGCGAACCAATGAGAACAGGGAGAATCAGGGAACAGCAGAAAGAAGAGCTGTTCCCTGACAAAAAAGGATATGACCCGTTACGAGCTGCAAGAATTGACTCTGGCAGCTTCAATCGGTCGTGGCTAAAAAACGGTGAATCGATGCCGCCCGTCCAAAGGATCGGGCATGCAATAGTTTCATTAGCCTTTATCGGTGCAGGGTTGTTTCTTTTAAACGCGGGGCGGGAGGTCATGCGGTCCGGCGACGCGACGTATTTCCTGTGGTTCTTAGGGAGCTTGTCCTTCCTGTCACTCGGCGTACTTGGTCTGCGGAACGTTCTACGATTCAAGAAAAGTGGATCAAAGTGAGAGCGGCCTGGAAACCTCGGTTTCTTTTTCTTGGCTTATGCTGTGCCACGGCAGCAGCAGTCAGTTCCGCCCAGGAGACAGCCGAGTCCCAACAACTGGTAAAGGTGCCCATGCAGATAATGTCTGCAAGACTCTTGACCACGGTAACGCCGGAGCGTCCAAAGACACCAATGGCGAAGTGCTCAAACAGAATGGTGACCTTGGATGTAGTCATCGGAGAAGACGGGAGGGTAAAGAACCTCAAGGTCTTAGGCGGGTTTAGAGAGTTCCAAGAGTCTTCGCTGACGGCAGTTAAGCAGTGGACCTACGACCCTTATGTGGTAGACGGCGCACCAACTGCGGTGGAGACGAAAGTGTTGATCTTTTATCCGAGCAGCGGAGAGCCTGGCCCGGCTTTTGTTCCAGACGGCAAGGGAGGCGTTAAGGGAGGGGATTTCCTGCCGCTACCCCCGGAATGCGGACCGCCGATCACCGTTCCACCAGCATCGCCGCAATAAAGCTATCCGCTGTAGTTCGGAGCCGAGGCTGGTCTTTCCTCATCTGTGGCCCAGTCAGAGTCGTATCCGGCATCCCCCAGCCCCCGAAATCTCCCGTCCGCGCCAGCATCTTCTAAGAGCGCCATGCTTCGCATGGGGATTAGAGTGACACTCCACCCCTGCATCTCTGATGCGAACCCAATTGCATGGGCAGTGTGAAGCATGTCACCATGTAGAATTTCTCAAGCATGCACGGAGCCATCTGTACGATGCAGCCGCTAAACGAAAACCCGCGTCTGAGCCTCACGAGTAAAAATCCTGCACTGCATCCGGGGAACAACGTCCCGAACTCCACTGCTGCAATAGGGGATAGCTGGAGCGTAGCTTCAGAAACCCGGTGGAGTCATGAGATGGGCCGATTCTTGAGTCCGGATCCCGGGTGGTTCCTGCAAGCTGATCCGACCAATCCGCAGAGCTGGAACATGTACAGCTATGTACTAAACAATCCGCTGAGCAATGTCGACCCCTATGGTTACGACTGCGTCTACTTGAACAATGCGGGGACTGATATCGATCGGGATGCCAACGGCAATTCGACCGGGATCGATACCAGTAGCAATTCTGGCGAATGTGGTCAAAACGGTGGATATTGGGTAGACGGAACTGTTACCCATGTCAACTTGTTCACGAACAGCAATGACGTCGGGCTGAGCGGCACCATGACGGGAAGCAATGGTGCTCAAACTTCCACGGATGCCTATTATACGAGCGCTACTGGACCAAACAGCTCCATCATTAATGAGCTGGGGTATACCGGCCTGACAGGAACCGTCGATCTGGTTCAGCTCATTAGGCACCGCCCCAATCTAGGGACCATTGGTCCAATGAATCCAGTGGATGTGGCCGTTGGGTGCGCTGCAACCGGAGCTCCGAAGCTCGCTTTAGACCTAAGTCCCTTAAGTCCGATCGGGATGCTACCAGATATTACTGACGCTGCAATGCACGGCAGCTTTAATCCACTCTTCAACTCCGGCGACAGACTGAATGATGCGGGAAATGCTGTTGAAATAGCTGGAACAACGACGGAAAAGCTCGCCAAAACTCTGCCATTTTTGGGACCGGTTGCGGAGAAACTCGGCCCCGTTGGGATGACAATAAGCGTCGTCAAGGCTGGGAGGGACTTTTACAACTGTGTCCGCTAAGGATGAAGCGCGCTCCCGCGCAAGTACCTGGGAGCAGGTGATCACTGTCGCAGTGACTCTGGTGGCAAGCATTGTTGCCATCGTGGCGGGCGCGCCAGACAAATGGCTCGCCGCGATTTTCTGTACAGTTGTGACGTTCGGGGGAATAATTTCCTTTTTCAAGGGCAAGTGGTCCTCCAGAAAGTTTTGGGTAATCATTTCCGCGACTTTGGTGGTACATCTTGCCTTAACTTGGGTTGCCTTTGGGATCGTGTTGCGGCAACGAGAAGATGTCGGACTTTTGACCTGTTTGCCTTTTATCTTCATCGAGTCTTTCTTCCTCTACCATAGTGTGAGAGCCCTCGGTGATAGATTTGACGGGTGGTCCAGATTTGGACCTTGAGACCTGATACTTGGGCGTGTTTATAAAGCAGGCTTCGTGCGCGATGTGCACAGCGGATGAGATGGGCCGCTTCATGAGCCCCGATCCGAGTGGCTTGGCCTTTGCGAATCCCGCGAATCCGCAGAGCCTCAACTTGTACTCCTATGCGCTGAACAATCCGCTCATCAACATCGATCCGACGGGCATGGAATGTGTGTGGGATGACGGCAGCTATGACTCCGCTGATGATCCCCAAACAGGCAATGCTCAGGGATGCTCCGGCCAGGGTGGAACCTACGTCAATCCCGATCTTTTCGAGAATGCACAGCTAACCAATGGGCAGGATGCCAACATCCAGTATGGTTCATGGAGTGGGCAGGCTAACTCCACGATTGCGTCAAGTTGGCTTACTCCCTCATCGACTACGAATGCCGGTCCGTGGGATTTCGCTACATTCTCGGCCTATGGTTCACTGTGGGCTGCCGGGGCACTTCCAACCCAGCTGAATTACGGGCCAAATGACCCTGCGACGTTGGCGATGATCAATCGCCCGTATGTGCAAACACAGTTAGCGGCCTATGCGCAGGCTGGATGTCCCGCAAGTTTTCCGGCAGGCCAAGAGTCTGGTGCGGCCTATAAGGAATCCGCCGGGGATGTCGCTTCCGCCAACCCAAATTACGTTCAGATGGAAGTGGGAGGCTATAGTGGCCACATAACCACTTCTGGCGGTGTAACAAACGTCACGCTCTCCAACGTGTCTGGGATTTCCTCACTCTCCGGTTACTCCGCTGGTGTAGGCGCGATCAATACAGCCACCGGCTCCCATCTGAATCGAAATGCACTAGATACGACGAGTGGGCCAGGGCGCAATGTAACGCAAACGTTTAACTGGTCGGAGCCTAGCCCATGCGGACACTAAGGGGGATTGCCTTGTTTGGTGCGTTCGGTCTCCTGCTAGGTTGCATGTTCACTGCGGGCTGTGGCTTCCGTGCGCTCACGGATCAGGATGTAATCGGAACCTATGAAGCGAGTGCAGACTGGGGCAGATCAACTCTTGTCTTACACCCGGATCACAGCTTCGACCAAACAGTCGCGCGGAACGACCACACGCAGACGAGCACAAAAGGGACATGGAAGCTAAACTTCGTCGCTGGTAAGAGGGCGTCATACGGAATCTTGGCATTGAAACCGTTCTTGGACGTTGAGCACGACCACAAGGGCGATCTTGCTGGAGGAGCGGCTCCTTCAATCAACCGAGGCTTCCTGTGGGGCATTAGCATAGCCGCCGATCCCGACTATGGCATCTCGTTCGACAAGAAATGACGGTGTGCTTACGATGCCGATCGACTTCACGTACGACTGCACTCCACAATTTGTGCATCCGACATACAAGTTTACCGGAAAGCAACGGGATGGTGAATCAGGCAACGACTACTTCAACGCCAGATACTGCGCCAGCAACATGGGCCGATTTATGAGCCCGGATCTGGGCTGGTTCTTAGCTGCTGAACTAACGAATCCTCAGACCTGGAATCAATACAGCTACGCGCTCAACAATCCGCTGTCGAACGTTGACCCCAATGGTCTGGACTGCGTCTACTTCAATGCCGCTGGGGACGCCGCCGAGTCGATAGACCAGAACAGCAACTCCGGTGAATGCGGTACCAACGGCGGTGACTGGGTGAACGGGACGACCAGCTCCAGCCAAATTCAGTACAACGCAGGTAACGATACTTTCAATATCCAGAGTTCGGATAACCAGAACAGCTACAGCACAACAGCTTCCGCTCCAGGTAGCCAGACAAATGGAACGCCTTGCTACGGGAACTGCGATACTCCGTACGGCTACACTCAGATTCCGAATGATGCACTGAGTCCCTATGCGCAAGGAGTGATCTCTCAAGTGGGATTGCAGATCGGTCCCACCTATAAAAGAGTGGACAGATTTCTTAGGCCAACTTGCGAACACGCTAGGTTGCGACGCTGTGGGCGCGGGAGCCGGTTTCAAATCCTTTGCTGGCGTCCCAAGGAATATGATGGCTGGCCCATCCCCTGGACCATCCAGTATTCTGCGGGGAGCCCGGACAGCTCTCAATGTGCAGAATACCGAAGCTGCAGCCGCTACGGCCTCGATCGCTGCGGCACACATCGCAGAGCCCGTATTAGCTCGCGCCGCGGAATACATGATCCCAGTTGCGGGCGAAGCTTTGACAATCTCTCAGGGGTTATTGGCCTCATCTGATGCGGACAAGGCATACTGGGACTGCCTCAAGCAATGATCGAAACTGCGGGCGACTCAGCTCGAGCAAGAACGAAAGAGAGGCGAATAATGTGGGTTGGCTAGATAACAAGGAACACGACACTGACAATCGGCCAATCATCTCGCCGCCACGCGACATCGTGAGATATGCAGCTTGGGCAATAGCTATCGTATCGACCCTGATCTGGATTCACACAAGAGACTCGGACCACCCAAGCGTAGTCGGCCCGGCGATGCTGTGGACAGGCCTACTCTTCACACTTCTGTTTGGATACAATCGTCGCCTTTTCAGATTTCGTCTCACATGGGCGCTCTCGATAGCGATGCTCGTCATTCATGGGGCAATCTTGAAGTTGACCTTGCCGGCATTGCTAGATATGAACGCATGGATGATCGGAGCAATGCTCGTACCGGAGCTATTGATCATGGAAATTCCGTTCGCGTGGCTCGAAAGGAGGAATGAAACCCGGTAGCGGGAGAACTAGCTGCCAGCACTATAGGAAAAGCGGTCCCTCTTCATAGCTGCGGCTCAAGGGGTCTATGCTGCAGGCAAGGCGCGGTCATACTTCGCTAGCTGCTACGCACAACAGTAACGTCAGGTATAAGGCAGCAATGCACGGACTCTCAACTATGAGTGACTACTCGCACGATACCGGAGCGTCAGATGACGGAAAAGACAAATACCTTTGGTGAAAAAGGGTGAAAAAGGGCTGTCCCCCTTTTTCCCCTTTCCTAAACATTGCAGTCTGGACTGCACCCCTAAGCTGAGACACGCCGAGTTCCGTTAATTGGGACACTTTGTGAGTGTGTCGGAGAGAAGTCCAGACAATCGGTCTAAAAGTAGGAGAGATAAGTAATGCGGTGCCCGTATTGTCTTGGAACCGCAACCGGGGGTCTTTTTCTTACCAAGAGGAGACGGAACGGCAAGAGGCATGCAGAGGCAGAACATTGTCGTGAATCGCTCATGCGCAGGCGATGGCAGCACGGAAGCGGAATAGTTTTAGGAGATTGTGGGTAGCGCAGATGAGTTTCCATTCCGAGGTCACCTTGGACAGGCCTCGTAGGCGAAATCTACGGATGCCGCGAGCTTCTTTGATCTGTCCAAAGACTGGTTCGACCGTGGATTTTCGAAGGGCGTAGCGAGCCTTTCCTTCTTGGCTGGCTAGGGCCTCTCTCATGCGGATGGCTTCTTCGTTGCGAGGTGCACTGGGAGGCAGCGGCGCTCCAGGTGATTGTGGATTGGAGTCAGGCGAAACCAGGATTTCAATTCCCTTCAAGGACGGATCCAGAAGGCTGGCCGTGTCCCAATAGCCCGCATCCGCCGTGATGGTCGCTGGAATGGCCTGGGTGGTGCTGCACACACTTTTTACAAGCGGCAACAGCTGCTGCCGATCGATGGTTTGTTGGGTTAACTCGGCGGCCACGATGACTTGAGCGTCTGCGTCCACTGCGATCTGGACATTGTAAGCCTGCACAAAGCATTTCTGCCCGTTGTCTCTCATCACCCGCGAGTCGGGATCGACGAAGTTATACTGACGGCCCGGTGCAGCGGCATTCTTTCTAGCGCGTTGGCGCTGCTTTTTTTCCTTCTCGCGCTGCTTCCGATCCCTTGGCGGTTGGCCGGTTTGCTCCTCTTTGCTGGGGCGACCGCGTTTACGCAGGGGAAGGGCGCCAACGGCTTGCAGTTGCTCTTTTGCCTCCTGTTCTAGTTCCGTCTTAGCCTGCTGGAGCCGCTGCAGGCGCTTTTGCGCATTCGCTAAGTCGTCGGGCATTGGATCGGCTGATTGGCCGGCACCAAAACGTTGGTCTTCTTCTTGATCTGTTTGCTGCGCTTGGCTCAGTAATCGTTCCACTTCGGAGCGCCAATGTTGCTCGCGTTCGCTTATCTTTTGGTAGTCCACTGATCGGTGGGTGCTGGCGTTAGCCTTTATCTTGCTGCCGTCGATGGCTACGTTGCCCAACTTCACCAAACCGGCTTTCTGACATAATCTCAAGGCCTGTACGAACAAGCCAGCCAGTGCCTCTAGATGCTCCTGACGAAACGCGGCCAAGGTATCATGGTCGGGATGCTGGTCGGCCGAGAGATAGCGGAATGCTAAGTTATCGTAGGTCGCCTTCTCGATTTTCCTAGAGCTGGTGATTCCAATGCAGTATCCATATAGCAATAACCGAGTCATCATCAGCGGATGATAAGCCGACAGCCCGCGCCCGTCCTTCCGCTCGTACTCAGCATAGATGGCTGACATATCAAGTTCATTGACTACATCCGCAATGAACCGCGCCAAGTGGTCTTCCGGTAGCCAGTCTTGTAGCGAAGGAGGCAACAAAAATTCTTGATCAAGGCTACAAGCTCGAAACCGTTTGTTCATAAGGAAATCATACGAACTTCCTGCCCGCGCCCAGACAGGTTTTCGCTGATTGCCTATTTATCTCCGACACACTCTTGTAGTGGACCCCAAACTTGAGACAGCTAGAATGAGGGACAACAAGTGGCTACTACCGATACCACGCGGTTCCCGAAAACCAGCGGGCGTTATGGCGATTCCGTGACCGGTTGTGCGATCTGTGGCGGTCTATGCTTGGCCGTCGCAGTCAACGCAGCCGTCCCAGTTGGACGCGCATCCGCCCGACCTTCGAACGATGGATACCTCGCCCTCGTGTACTGCATCCTTTTCCTGACGTTCGTTTCGACGCCCATCATCCGAGGTAGGAGCCGTGTGCGGTAGTTCCGCTCGCACGGATCTGTACGGGGGGCAGCTAGCGATAGCTGTCCCTACCGTGACCAGGACGATCACCTATGAGTTGCGCATGGTGCAGGCGCAAATATCAGCAAGACATGGCTCCCGGTTTCTGTGAATTGCAATTGATGGAGGGTGGCGCAATGGAAACCGCAGACAGAAGACCAGTCTTTCGCATAACCGTGACTATCCTGGCGATCGCCTTGTTAGATCTATTGCTGTCGCTGCTGGGTGGATCCGCTAACATTTCTCGGGTTGCACCTAAGAATCCTGTTTTGACCGTGGTCGTAGACGGAATCGTAATCGCTATTGGAGTAGCGATTCAGGTTTGGCTTCGCGATAAGCCCAAGTACAAAACGGTGAGACTGTTGGCGTATGCTTTTACGCTTGCGATATGCCTGGCGGTGGGTTTGGTGGTCATCAACCTGGTCTTGGTAGCATCACACGGCCAGTGAATTGGCAGGTGCCTTCAATTGCCCCAAAGTAAGGGCTTCTTTTAAATATCCATTCCCAGATGACCGGGGACACGGGACGACCGGGGACGAAACGTACCCCAATCGAAACGAAGACTGCAACGTTTCCCATGAAGTCTACGTTAAGCAATGTTCATCCCGGTCGAACGAGCCAACGACGTCGCTTTCTCTGCGCCGGAAGCAGCCCTGCCGCCGTTCTGCGGTGTATTTTATTGGGGTACCTTTCGCCTGTCCCCAGTCCAAGTAGGAGGCACAAATGGCTTTGGATCCAGGAGCTCTAGTGGAGGAAATGCAAAGAAGCGTCCCGAGCTTTTCCCCGAACCCTGAACATGTAGAGGATGGCCTTACATATTTTCTGATCAACGACCTCGGGCGCTTCATCTGCAGGAGTGCCCACGATGGTTCTTGGGATGCGGTAAAGGAGGCTGTAGGCTTCCTTGACTCCTTCTTGGCTTCCGAAGAGCCGGAGGTCGAAAGGCTAGTCGGCGATTGTATCTGGGGATTGCTCGATTGTCCGGACTTCGATAAAGTCAAGCCTCTGTTCGGAGCACGTCTTCGAAAGCTGAGCGCCCGATACCCTCCCTCCTAGCCCGGCCATCATCGCCGGGCGGTATCTGTCGCAGCACCAAAATGCCCTCCATCGCCAGCAGTGTCACGGATGACCGTGAAAAAAAGGTGACAGACAGGACGATCACCTTCGAACCATGAATAAGTAAGTAATCGTCCTGTCTGTCACCTGTTTTTGTCCGGGAGGCGCGGTCGAGACTGCGAATCTTGGCATCGATCCGACCAGCCAAATTCCTGCGATAACGCTCTCCAGGACCTATGACAATCGGGGCAGAATTACCGGGGAGACCGATACCTCCAGCACCGGGCAAAGTGCCTACAGCTACTCCGTCAGCTACGATGGCAATAGCAATGTGACGGGATACAATGACAGCGTTGAGGGCTCATGGACGGCCAGCTATGACGCTGTGCACCGTTTGGTGAAATCGACAGGGACGACGAATGGAGTGGCGGCAACCTTTCAGCAGACCTATGACCATTTCGACAACCGCAACGTAGAGTACCTTACCTACAATGGGGTCCAGTCGCAGCCGACGCCTTATCTGAACTTCACAACCGGCAACAATCGCGCGGCTAGCTCGACTTACGACAATGCGGGCAACCTGCTCTCCGACGGAACGAACAATTATTTATACGATGCGGAGAACCGTCTTTGCGCGGTGAAGCAGTTGACGAGTGGGGATCTGATCGGCTATGTCTACGCTGCCAACGGCCCCCGTCTGGGGAAAGGAAACCTCACTGCGGATTCCAGTGATGTCGATCAAGGATACGGCGTGAAGGCGATCAGAGTTCCTGCGATCCCGATCAAGGTCGGAGCGCAGCGACGCTGGCGAGATTGATTGTCGCGGGAAGTGATCGAGATCGTCAAGCTGGACGAGTTTTCTCCGAGCGTAGCGAGGTTGTTTTGTTGTGGAGCGGGGATGGGGGCGTGGGGCAAGGGGCTGGCGTTTGAAGCCCCTTGCCCCACACCAGCGCCTAGAGAAGCAGCAGGGGCTTCGGTTGCCAGCAACGCCGGGTTATCAGGTTTCCTTTTCCTCTTTGCTTTCCGTCTTCTTGGCTCGTGTCTTGCGCATGGATTCGCCGCGCAGCTCGATGCGATGAGCGTTGTGCACGAGCCGGTCGAGGATACCGTCGGCGATGGTGGCGTCGCCGATCTGCTCGTGCCATTGAACGACGGGAACTTGTGAGGTCAGGATCGTCGATCGTGTTTGATAACGCTCTTCACAGATTTCCCAGAAGTCGCGCCGCTCGGATTCCTGCATGGGTGCCATGGCCCAGTCATCGACCACCAGGACATCGACACGGCTGAGCCGGGCCAGCAGATTGCGCTGGCTGCCGTCAGCCCGTGCCAGGGCCAGATCGCGGAACAGCGCTGCGGCGCGGGTGTAGAGCACGAGATATCCGTCGCGGCAGGTCTTCTGAGCCAAAGCGCAGGCCAGCCAGCTCTTGCCTACCCCGGTTGGACCGACAAGGAAGATGTTCTCGTGCCGGCTGACCCAGCCGGAGTCGTTGACCAGCGAGCGTATCAGCGTGCGATCGAGGCCGCGGGAGGCGCAGTAGTCGATGTCTTCGACGCAGGCGTTGCCTCTTAGCTTGGCGTAACGCAGCCGCCGTTGGAGCGCCAGGTTCTGGCGCCACGTCCACAACCGGTCGACCATGAGGGAGAGTTTTTCCTCGAAGCTGAGTTGGGCGGCGTCTTGGTTCTGTTCGAAGTTGCGCCAGGTTTCGACCATGGGTTCCAGATGCATGGCCAGGAGTTTTTCGATGGTGGGTTGATGTAACATGGCTCGCCTCCTCTCACTCGAAGTACGCCGCGCCGCGGATGTTGTCGTGTTCGGCAACAGAACGCGGCGCAGGCGGTGGGTTGTGTGGTTGCTGGTCAAGGTTGTGGCGCAGGATCGAGTCCATGCTCCTGTAGCTGACCGCGCCTGTAAGCAACGCGCGTTCGGCCGCTGCTTCCACGCGGGCTGACGGATAACGCTGCCCCAGGCGGATGATCCCCAGGCATGATCGATACCCCATCTCCGGATGCGGCTGCGCTTCAAGGATTCTCTCCACCACCTCTTGCGTCCGCGTGCCCACCGTGGCCGCCCACTGGACCAGCCGCGATGGTGGCCAGTCCAGATGGGCACGGTGCGCAGCGGGCCGATGCTCGTGATCACTCACCGCTACGTATGGTTTGGCCGTGCGCACGTGTGAGGCGACACGCTTGCCGTGATGGAAGATCTCTACGGTCGTGGGCGTGGCCCGCACCTCCACCGTTTGCCGCGTCAGCTGATAGGGCACACTGTAAAAGCTCCTATCGAACTGGATGTGATAGTCGATGTTGACCGTGGCGTGTGACCACTCGGCCAGATCGAAGCGCTTGACCGGAAGCGGGCGCAGCGCCGGCCGGTCCAGTTGCTCGAACAGGCTGCGGCGCGAGCCTTCGCGCTTCTTGAACGGACGCTGGTTGAGCTTGTCCAGCAGCTCGCCGATGGCGCGGTTCATCTCGCCCAGAGAGAAGAACTTGCGATGCCGTAGAGCGGCCACGATCCAGCGCTCGGCGATCTGGACTCCGACCTCGACCTTGGCCTTGTCGCGCGGCTTGCGCGGGCGCGTGGGCAGCACACCGACGGCGTAGTGCATGGCCATCTCCTGGTAAGTCGGATTCAGATCGGGCTCATAGCGGCAAGCCCGCGACACGCCGGTGCGCGTGTTATCGGGGACTACCAACTGCGGGCAGCCGCCGAAAAACTCCAACGCCCGCACGTGGGCTCCGATCCAACTGCCCATCTGCTGATCCAGCGTAGCCTCGGCATAGGTGTAGTTGCTGGCTCCCAGCACAGCCACGAACAACTGCGCGGGGCGTGCCTGGCCGGTTGCTGGATCGTAAAGGGGCATGGTCGCTCCCGCCCAATCGACAAACAACTTCTCGCCCGGCCGATGGGACTGGCGCAGCACCAGATCGCGCTCCTGCTTGAAGCGCTGATAGTGATGGCAGAAACGGCTGTACCCATAACCGTCCGCATGCCCGGCACGGTACTCTTCCCACAGCAACTGCAGGGTGGTGTGCTTGTGCCCTTGCAGTTGCTGATGAATGTAGGCGAAATCAGGTGGGGTCTTGGCGCCCGGCCTGGAGACGCCGGCGTCGTCGGGAAATAACCTCTCTTCCAGGTCCGACTCCGACATTTCAGCCGGCAGTGGCCAGCTCAATCCCGCCGCACGGAAACGCTCCACGTACTCGTGCACCGTGCTCTGGCTGACGTTGGCGCTGCGGGCGATCTGGCGTTGCCTCAGCTTCAACTCGAAATACAACCGAAGGACTTCTCGCGTCTTGCGCATGGACATTCGCTTTCCGGGCACCGTCTCCCCTCTCGGAGTCACGGTACCCGCGATTTTGGTGTCCAGCGCCGCCACGCTCTTTCCACACTTGATTCCTGCCCATCCCGATCACCGTTCCTGCACACCTCGATCACTGATCGGCTTCGCGCAGGAATGCTGATCGCTTTGGCCAGGAACTTTGATCGCAATCAGACAGGAATCGTGATCGGCTTCATCCAGGAATGCTGATCGGCTTCAGCAGGAATCCGCACCTCACCAGCTTCAGCTGCGATGTAACCAAAAACGGCTTGTTGACCGCAAACGGATTGGCGTTGACCAACGCATACGTAGCGGGCCCGCAGTGGGAAAGGCTGGAAGAGACAGACGCAAACTTCAATATGCTCCATTACAATGTGTTCTGGGAGGGCAAGCTGTTGGGCACCTACACCGGAACCACGTATGCCCAGTCCAACTGGCATTTTGCGCTCAACGATTGGGTGGGAACCAAGCGAGAGCTTACGACCTCCACCGGCGCATCGTGGACATCACTCTCCAGTGGCCCTTTTGGTGATTACGCGTCTCAAACAGGCTCCGGATCCAACCCATCTGAGGAGTTATTCACCAGCAAAGTACGCGACACCGAATCTGGACTCGACGACTTTTTGGCTCGGCATTACAGCTCCAATTGGGGCCGATTCATGAGCCCAGATCCGGGATGGTACTTCCAAGCTGATGTGAGGAATCCACAAAGCTGGAATCAATACAGTTATGTGCTAAACAATCCTTTGATCAACACCGATCCGGATGGAAGAGAATGCGTCTGGGACGATGGAAGCTATGACTCTGCGGATGACAAGCAAACGGGCAACGCGGAAGGGTGCAGTAGCCAGGGTGGAACGTATGTTCCTCCAGCCAATTTCGAGAACTCGCTTCTTACCAATGGTCAGATGAGCAATGTTCAGCGTGGCGACTGGAGTCCTGATGCGAACTCCACAATCGCTTCAAGCTGGGTTAATAACACTCCAGACGTTACCGCATCGCCTATGCAGAACGGTGATCTTACGTCGAACATGAGTATGAACGATTTTATTTCGATGATGCAGCAATCGAATTTCTATCTAAGCGACATGGATCAAGCGCTTGCCAACCATCACCTATCGGTTCACAGTGGCATCCAGATGCGGCAAGACAAAGAGGGCTGCAATCTTCACGTAAACATCGACCGCAACTCCGGCCAGAACGGCCAACCTGTCAAAGGTGATTTTCACTACGATGTGTTGAATCCCAACCCGAACTCCTACCCAACAGACTCGCTAATCACTGCGCCGCTTCATGCTGCTGAAGCAGTGGTGGATATCGGGATGACGAAGGCTGGAGTGTCGGGCACAGTAGGAGACAGAGCATGTCCGAGCCACTGAGAAGTTACGGGACGATATCGTCGTTTTCTGATACGCCCGCAGGGGTGCGCTTTAGTGCAATCATCCTCGTGATCCTAGCATGTGCTCTAGGGCTGTGCGGACTGTTCTGCCTTATCGCAGGTGTGACGTTGTTGGCGCATCACGGGAGAAACTCTACGGCTCTCTCTTTAGGACTCTTAAGCGTTGTTGCTCTGGCAACATCTCTTGTCTGCTTTAGAGCAGCAAACGCTCTGCGAAATGGACAACGCTGGGGTGCGAATGTAGCTACGGTCTGCGGCGGTCTTGCGGTCGCGTTCGGTGGCCTAATAAGCTTCGACTTCTTCCATGCGGGGAGGCAGGGTGCGGATGAATACTTCCTATACCCTGTTGCCCCAATCCTCCTTCTGCTTGGTGCTTGGCTGTGCATCTACCTGAACACGCCCCGTGTCAGGGCGGGCTTCGGGAAGCGTTCGGATTAGTGCCGCGCAAGAACTGCCTCCGGTAGCAGGTGGCCCGGTGTCCTGCTAAATAGCCGGAGGACGTAATGGCAGCGGCTCAGAGTGCTTATGATGCCTCCAAGGGTGTTTTTGTGAATGCAGCCGAAGATGTTGAGGCGGCTTGTGAAAGCGAACCGAACTGCGGCTTACCGCCCCCGTAGGCTGACGATGAATGCGACTGAGAACCTCTTTCCGGCCTATGTTCGCCAAGGCAACAGCCCCAAGAGTTACAGGGCTGTATGACCGGGGACAGGATGACCGGGGACAGGATGTAGTGCACCCCAAAAGTGAGACACGCGAGAAGCGAGAAATAGGTGACATGAGGCCATAATGGGGCAGGCCGGTGGGTGACACAGCGAGAGACTACCTTGCACTTTTAAATGCTGATCCGGGGGGGGGAGCCCAGCGGACGCCGTAGGCATTAACTGGTGGGCATGCGTGATCGTGCCCCCTCAATCAAATGGTTTGTTCACGCCTTACGGGATTCCGGGAATAACGGTGGGCATCTATGGATACCTCCGCTGGATGGAAAAAGTTGCTGAAGTCTACCCTTAAGCTCGAATTGAGGCGGCTGCATAGTGTGCCACAGGCCGGACCCAACAACCAGGGATCGGAAGCAATTGCTGCCCATGGGTAAAAAGTCTACGCAGCACCGCCGTAGGCACTCAAGATACCATCACCGCAGATGCGGAGCTACGTTCCCCGAGTCACCCATTTCGTAGTTCCCCTACCCTTCTTCCACATCTTTTTTTCCCGGGACTCTGGACGGTAAAACCAAGCTGTAATACCGTCCTAACCAGGATTCCGATGATTTGAGATTCTGCTCATCGAATGAACCGCGGCACATCGTGCTTTGTGTCGGGGCACGGCTTCTAGCCGAAAGCCTCGTTGGGCAGCTGGCAGATGAGACTCCCCTAAGCAGCTTATGGGGGCGGGAAAAATAAATATTTGGCCATCTTCGTAAAACAAAGGACTTAGCCGGCACCTCGAGGGAAAGCAAGACGGGAAAAAAAACAGGTGACAAAAAAACAGGTGACAAAAGACAAAAAACAGGTGACAGAGAGCGCCGGGATAAACCGGCACATTGTAGGGGATGAGAGAGCCCTACGGAAAAGGAGAAGCGACTCCATTCTGGCCTCGAGTCTTGCCTGTGATTTCGTGAGGTGTCACAGCGAAGCGTAGACAGGGGGCTGGCGGGCGGGATAATTGAGCTCCGAAAACATGCAACCGGGTGCCGACCCTTTTCTGTCAGCGGGAAGGCAACATCAGCGAGCCGCGTTATATCGCGAGTGGCCGCTGGGCACGGCGTAGTCGAAGAGTCCAGGCACGTCAGCACACAGTGTGCACGAGAACCGGGAGACCTCCAGAGCGTCTGCGCGAGCAGACCGGTCCGGGAAGGTGAAAGACCCGTCATCCGGACATGTACGTTTTGGAGGAGTCGGACTGCGCCATAGTACCGATGAAGCTGACGAACAGAGAAGGTAAGACTTCCGCGGAGCCAGCGGAGGGAAGGGCGCAGACCAAGGAGAACGACGCCCAGCCACACACGCCTCCGACACAGAGCGGAACGCGCGTGTCCCAGGGGTTAGGCGGCGTGCGCCAGACGGCGCGGGACAGGAAGCAGGAGCGGTTCACCGCTTTGCTGCACCATCTCACGATCGACCTACTCCGGGAAAGCTACTACGCCTTACAGCGGAGCGCAGCGCCTGGAGTAGACGGAGTGAGTTGGCAACAGTATGAGCAAGACCTGGAGGCTCGGCTTGTCGAACTCCATGGCCGAGTGCACCGAGGAGCGTATCGGGCGCAAGCCTCGCGAAGAGTGTACATACCGAAGTCTGATGGCCGGCAACGGCCGTTGGGCATCGCCTCGCTGGAAGACAAGATTGTCCAGCAGGCGGTGGTTACGATCCTCAATCAGATATACGAGGTGGACTTTCGGGGCTTTTCGTACGGATTTCGTCCGGGACGCAGCCCACATCAGGCGCTGGACGCGCTGAATGTGGGCATTCAACGGAAGCGAGTGAACTGGATCCTCGATGCGGACATTCGTGGGTTCTTTGATCACCTGAGCCACGAGTGGATGATGAAGTTTGTCCAGCATCGAGTGGCCGACACACGTATTCTTCGGCTGATTGGTAAGTGGCTGAAGGCTGGGGTGTCGGAGGAAGGCAAGTGGTCAGAGACGACGGCAGGCACGCCGCAAGGAGCGGTGATCTCACCGCTATTGGCGAACGTGTATCTGCACTATGTGTTCGACCTGTGGGTTGAGGCGTGGCGCCGGAAGGTGGCGAGCGGAGAGATGGTGTTTGTCCGCTACGCTGACGATCTGGTGGTCGGCTTTGAGCAGCGCGAAGACGCCGAGCGGTTCCTGAAAGAGTTTCGGAAACGGCTGGCGACCTTTGCGTTGGAACTCCATCCGGAGAAGACGCGACTGATCGAGTTTGGTCGGTTCGCGCAGGTGAATCGGCAACAGCGTGGCGAGAGAAAACCGGAGACGTTCACGTTTCTTGGGTTCACGCATTACTGCGCTACGAACTCCAAAGGCCATTTCGTTATACGCCGTAGGACTGTGCCCCAGCGGATGCGGGCGACGCTTCATGCCATTAAGGCGAAGCTGCGTCTGCGCATGCATGAGCCAGTCAACGCGGTGGGCGCATGGCTGAAGCGTGTGGTCAGTGGCTACTACCGATACCACGCGGTTCCAGAAAACCAGCGGGCGTTATGGCGATTCCGTGACCGGTTGTGCGATCTGTGGCGGTCGATGCTTGGCCGTCGCAGTCAACGCAGCCGTCCCAGTTGGACGCGCATTCGCCCGACCTTCGAACGATGGATACCTCGCCCTCGTGTACTGCATCCTTTTCCTGACGTGCGTTTCGACGCCAATCATCCGAGGTAGGAGCCGTGTGCGGTAGTTCCGCTCGCACGGATCTGTACGGGGGGCGGCCAGCGATGTCCGTCCCTACCGTGACCAGGACGATCACCTTCGAACCATGAATAAGTAAGTAATCGTCCTGTCTGTCACCTGTTTTTTGGCTGCTTATAGGTTCGGGGATGAACAGTCATCGAAACACCTGGTGGCTCAATATATGGTCTATTGCCAGCATTTTCTCGGTTCCTCTAGCCGTGCTCATAGCCATTGCAGGCCTTGTGTTTGATCGCAGTAAGAAGCCGGCATCGATAGCCCTTCTGGTGAGCGTAATTAGCACGCTTGTTATCTTGTCGATAGGGGGATGATCGGGGACAGAGCGCGCCGGGATAAACCGGCACATTGTAGGGGATGAAAGAGCCCCACAGGAAAGGAGAAGCGACTCTATTCTAGGATTATCCAAATCGGTCAATTTCGGGGGCAGGTTAAGTGCAGGCGGTTCTTTAACGTTTGGCTATTTGGGTGATGCGACTTGCCGCTGAGGAGGAGCTTTGGATAACTTGCCATTTTCATCTGGATGGGTCTACCTGATTGGCGGCCTTGCAGGAATAGTCACGGTCCTTCGTTCGAAGAAGTTTTCTTGGAAGAACTATGAATTCCTTGCAAGCGAAGAGGATCGCAAGGAGGAGGTCCCGATGACTCCCATTAAGCGGCTGATACTGATTAGCATTTGCGTATTGATTGGCGCTTATGGAGCTATTGAGGTTCAGCGAGATCATGGATGGAATGCATTTTCGGCTAGAGCAACCCAGCATCAGGCAAATGAGAGGTGACCCTGCATGACTTCGAGGTCTATAGGTTTTCTTCTACTTCTTTGCATATGGTGTGTCTTCGGAGGTTTCGACCTCAAGCCAAGACCTCTGAATCACCCAAAATCCCGAAGATTTCAGCTAAAGCTATGGCCGCATTACTGCGAGATGCGCAGACCCCAGAGTTCCCGAAAAACCCTATGGCGAAATGCTCTGGATGACCGGGGACAGGATGACCGGGGAAACAGACGAAACGTACCCCAATCGAAACGAAGACTACAAAGTTTCCCATGAAGTCTACGTTAAGCAATATTCATCCCGGTCACAACGTCGCTTTCTCTGCGCCGGAAGCAGCCCATGCCGCCGTTCTGCGGTGTATTTTCTTGGGGTACGTTTCGCCTGTCTGTTTGCCTAAGCGTTTTTTTTTTTTTTTTTTTTTTTTTTTTTTTTTTTTTTTTTTTTTTTTTTTTTGCTGTTTCCGCATTTGGCTGTTGCTCCTTTTTGGCGAATGAAAATGGAACGAAAACCGATCACTCCGCGCCTTCTTAACGAGCACTGAACAGTCATGGTTCAGGAAATTTTGCAGGGGCATCCTGACTGGGCTGACGTTGACCTGAGCACAACTCGGCGTCACAGCTGAGTGCGACTGTGGGAACTGCAACTGCCGCTTAATTGGAAGCAGACTCTACCCAAAACCCGCGCCTTAAGGGTACGAAGGGGTACATCGGCAGGATAGAAATCCGTACCGCTGAAGCCTTCGGATCACCGTAACGCTCGATCAGCATGATGGAAATCTCGACCAGCTCTATGTTGATTTTTTAGACCTGGAAGAGAAAGGCGACAGAAGGCGTCCTTCACAGTGGGCGAGAACTCGCCCACATCTATACGAAAATGTAGGGAGATAAGGGGACGTAGGGAGATAAGAGATGACCGGGGACAGGAGTGTAGTGCACCCCAAAAGTGAGACACGCGAGAAGCGAGAAATAGGTGACATGAGGCCATAATGGGGCAGGCCGGTGGGTGACACAGCGAGAGACTACCTTGCACTTTTAAATGCTGATCCGGGGGGGGAGCCCAGCGGACGCCGTAGGCATTAACTGGTGGGCATGCGTGATCGTGCCCCCTCAATCAAATGGTTTGTTCACGCCTTACGGGATTCCGGGAATAACGGTGGGCATCTATGGATACCTCCGCTGGATGGAAAAAGTTGCTGAAGTCTACCCTTAAGCTCGAATTGAGGCGGCTGCATAGTGTGCCACAGGCCGGACCCAACAACCAGGGATCGGAAGCAATTGCTGCCCATGGGTAAAAAGTCTACGCAGCACCGCCGTAGGCACTCAAGATACCATCACCGCAGATGCGGAGCTACGTTCCCCGAGTCACCCATTTCGTAGTTCCCCTACCCTTCTTCCACATGCTTTTTCCCGGGACTCTGGAACGGTAAAACCAAGCTGTAATACCGTCCTAACCAGGATTCCGATGATTTGAGATTCTGCTCATCCAATGAACCGCGGCATATCGTGCTTTGTGTCGGGGCACGGCTTCTAGCCGAAAGCCTCGTTGGGCAGCTGGCAGATGAGACTCCCCTAAGCAGCTTATGGGGGCGGGAAAAATAAATATTTGGCCATCTTCGTAAAACAAAGGACTTAGCCGGCACCTCGAGGGAAAGCAAGACGGGAAAAAAAAACAGGTGACAAAATGACAAAAAACAGGTGACAGACAGGACGATCACCTTCGAACCATGAATAAGTAAGTAATCGTCCTGTCTGTCACCTGTTTTTTGGCTGCTTATAGGTTCGGGGATGAACAGTCATCGAAACACCTGGTGGCTCAATATATGGTCTATTGCCAGCATTTTCTCGGTTCCTCTAGCCGTGCTCATAGCCATTGCAGGCCTTGTGTTTGATCGCAGTAAGAAGCCGGCATCGATAGCCCTTCTGGTGAGCGTAATTAGCACGCTTGTTATCTTGTCGATAGGGGGATGATCGGGGACAGAGCGCGCCGGGATAAACCGGCACATTGTAGGGGATGAAAGAGCCCCACAGGAAAGGAGAAGCGACTCTATTCTAGGATTATCCAAATCGGTCAATTTCGGGGGCAGGTTAAGTGCAGGCGGTTCTTTAACGTTTGGCTATTTGGGTGATGCGACTTGCCGCTGAGGAGGAGCTTTGGATAACTTGCCATTTTCATCTGGATGGGTCTACCTGATTGGCGGCCTTGCAGGAATAGTCACGGTCCTTCGTTCGAAGAAGTTTTCTTGGAAGAACTATGAATTCCTTGCAAGCGAAGAGGATCGCAAGGAGGAGGTCCCGATGACTCCCATTAAGCGGCTGATACTGATTAGCATTTGCGTATTGATTGGCGCTTATGGAGCTATTGAGGTTCAGCGAGATCATGGATGGAATGCATTTTCGGCTAGAGCAACCCAGCATCAGGCAAATGAGAGGTGACCCTGCATGACTTCGAGGTCTATAGGTTTTCTTCTACTTCTTTGCATATGGTGTGTCTTCGGAGGTTTCGACCTCAAGCCAAGACCTCTGAATCACCCAAAATCCCGAAGATTTCAGCTAAAGCTATGGCCGCATTACTGCGAGATGCGCAGACCCCAGAGTTCCCGAAAAACCCTATGGCGAAATGCTCTGGATGACCGGGGACAGGATGACCGGGGAAACAGACGAAACGTACCCCAATCGAAACGAAGACTACAAAGTTTCCCATGAAGTCTACGTTAAGCAATATTCATCCCGGTCACAACGTCGCTTTCTCTGCGCCGGAAGCAGCCCATGCCGCCGTTCTGCGGTGTATTTTATTGGGGTACGTTTCGCCTGTTTGAGTGTATAGGCGCGGTGAGAGGGATGTGGAGACAAATGAAAAAGAGTTCTCCTCGAGACTACGATGCTGAGACCGGCTGTTTGGAGCAGTCGGCTCGAAAAAAACAGGCGACAGACAGGACGATCACCTTCGAACCATGAATAAGTAAGTAATCGTCCTGTCTGTCACCTGTTTTTAAGCTTCCCATGAAGTCTACGTTAAGCAATGTTCACCCTGGTCCAACGAGCCTACAACGTCGCTTTCTCTGCGCCGGAAACAGCCGATGCCGCCGTGTCTCACTTTTGGGGTGCACTACACCCGATAGAGACCACCCGGAACCCGCACGTCGGCGATCACTTCCTTGCGCGATGGTGACCTAACAGAGCGCCGCCATGGTTACCAAATGATTTTTTCTTGCTCTGGACGCGGCCCAAAAACCGTACTACTGTGGAAGTAAGAATCCACACGTCAGGGCCCTCTTCACGAGAGCCCTGCTTGGCCTTGCACCGGTCCGCTCCACCCGTGCAACTGCCGCCCAACCACCGGAAAAGCATTAGCGCTTGTCGGTGTCATGAATCGGTGATCGCAAACAGTAAAGTGACCACCAAGCGACGGATCACGCCTGTCCGTTGCATTCCTGCGCCCCGCGAGGGCGCCTGCGGAGAGCAGGGTGCGCTCAGTGCGTTCTCTTGATTGAGCAGTTTTGACAACTTGGGAAACACCACACCACAGCGGAGCTCAAGTCTGTATGTGAGAACTCCGGCACTGGCTAGGGGGGCTACCTCGCCGCAGCGAGCTACCTCGCCGCAGCGAGCTACCTCGCCGCAGCGAGCCTCAGCCCGGACATCCATCCCCTAGAGCCACCGGCCTTCAGGACTTGCGATACGCTTCTCTCTCCATCCTTCAGGGGACTTATAGCGCTTATAGCGCTTTTAGCGCACTTAAAATTTGGCAAAACATCCCCAGGACGGCCTCTCCGCGGAATTAGGAGGCGTACCGCGCGTTTGCCACCACGCAGGCAAGATGATCAATTAATTAATTCGATCATGCTGATCATCTTCGTGAAACAAAGGACTTATTTGACACCGTCACTCCCCGCTGAGCTGTCAAACCTCAAAAGGACCCAAAAATATCAAATTTTAAAAATGGCTGAAGAGGCTGCACCCCCGGGCGAGACAGGGCGACCTAATCCCTATGTCTTTTCAAAAAAATAGCCACCCACTCTTTACCCCACCCACTACGTCCTTTACCTAGAGGGAGTTCATCCGATCCCGGGGACTTAGTTCGCATAGTTCGCATAGTTCGCACATTTCTACAGGAATAAAAGACGTCGGAGACTGACGTCCCAACCGCACACACTCCGTCGTCCCTGCGAAGTGCGTGTCCCAGCAGAAACCTAATAGTTCGCGTCCCGAGTTCAAGAAGAAAACGACGGTGCCGAAGGGCAATCGGGCACTGAGCGGCCGGCCTGGTCGTCCGGGCGGCACTACACTGTCTCTGTACTTTGGGTAACAGGCGCATGAAGAAAAAGAGCTTTCACTGTGTTGGCCGCCGGCAATTTCTAAAAAGCAGCGTCGCGCTCGGCGCGCTCTCTGCGATCCCTGGACCGGCTTTAGTATCCCCGGTCGCTTCGCAGGAGAACGATCGCGAATATTGGGTTCAAGTCCTGGCCAGGATCTCGGGGCCAGTCCTGAAGGCTCTGAGCCAACGGAAGCTGAAGATCGAGATGCCGGTCGAAGCACCTCATGGCAACATCGCGGAAAGGCGTCAGTTTACGTATCTCGAGGCAATGGGCCGCCTGCTTACGGGGATTGCGCCCTGGCTTGAATCCGGTCCACAAACTGGATCGGAAGGTCGCCTGCGTAGCCAGTATGCCGAGTTGTCACGGATGGCCATCGCGGCAGGCACGGATCCGGCATCGCCGGACTTCATGAATTTCAATCGGGACAGGCAGCCGGTTGTCGACACCGCATTTCTCGCGCTGGCCATCCTGCGGGCGCCCACAGAACTGTGGAAGAAGCTGGATGTCGCGACACAGCGCAATGTCATCGCTGCGCTTCAGTCTTCGCGGGTGATTCAGCCTCCCTATAACAACTGGCTCTTATTTTCGGCAACGGTAGAAGCAGCACTATCTTTCATGGGTGTGTGGTGGGACCCGATGCGCGTGGACTACGCGATCCGCACCGTAGATACCTGGTACAAGGGAGACGGGATTTACGGCGACGGGCCGCCTTTCCATTGGGATTACTACAACAGCTTCGTCATACAACCGACACTGTTGCATATCCTCGACACGGTTTCGAAGTCATCCCCGGCCTGGGATTGGTATAAGCCCGCGACGATGCTCCGGGCTCGGCGCTACGCTGCCATCCAGGAACGTCTGATCAGCCCCGAAGGAATCTTCCCGCCGATCGGCCGTTCGCTGTGCTATCGCTTCGGCGCGTTTCATCTGCTTGCCGAGATGGCCCTGCGGCGCCAACTCCCCGACGGTGTTGCTCCGGAACAAGTTCGCTCTGCCCTGACTGCGGTGATGCGCCGCATGACCGAGGCGCCCGGTATGTTTGACGATCAGGGTTGGTTGACAGTGGGCTTTTACGGGCATCAGCCTTCGATTGCTGAACCTTACATCTCTACCGGTAGTTGTTATCTTTGCTCCGCAGTGTTGCTTCCTCTGGGACTGCCGGCTGCGGATCCGTTCTGGGCGGGACCCGCAACTCCCTGGACGTCAAAAAAGATTTGCAGCGGCCAGGAGGCCCAACCGGACCACGCCCTGCCGGACTGACGATTTTTGCTTCATGGCGCCTTCGGCAAATCGATGCCGGGAATATCTTAATGATCGATAACTCCAGTACTGGGCAAAGTGCCTGCTAGGCTCCGGGAACGAGCTCAGGGCAACGGATAGAAGTTCAGTTCGGACAAGGGAAAGTCTTTGCGGTTGTCCGTCAGCAACGAGAGTCCATGTTCAAGGGCGGTCGCAGCGACCATCATGTCCGCTAAGGAGAGAGTCCGGCCTTTGTGGGCCCATGTACTCTTCAGGGAACCGGCCCGGCGTGCAATCGCGCCCGTTATCGGGTAACAATCGAGGCTGGAAAGAAAGGCCTCCGTCCTGTTTTCTTCTCCAAGGCGCATGCCGGCGTAGACCTCGCCGATATTGATGGCGGCTGTAGCGAGGACATGGCCGCCGCCGATCAGTTCCGCCAACAGAGATCGCCGGTTTTGGCGAGCGCGAAGCACGTCGAGCAGAACGGTGGTGTCGAGCAGGAGGATCATTTTGCCCGTCTTCCAGGCTCCTTCGCCTTGGGGACACGCTTCTCACCTTCCGACCGAATTCGCTTCACCCATGCGCCCGTTCCCGCAGACAATTCGGGATGGTCGCTTTCGCTCCATGCCGGCTGATCATCGCGCAAGAAGGTGAGCAGCCGGCGCCGGCGCAGCTCGGCGCGTGCCGTTTCCACCAGAAAGGCGCTCCGGCCACGAGGACCGACCACCGCATCGATCTCTTCAATCAGCTCCTGAGGCAAAATGATGTGTGCTCTCTGCGATCCCATGGCCTATCCCCACTTATAGTGTGCCATAGGTATGCACACAACAACAATTTATGGCCCTTTCGGCAGTTCGATTCCAGGGAATATCTTGATCACGGCCGAATCATCTTCCCGTCCATAACCGGAACTCGCCGCTTGCAAAAACATCTGGTGCGCGGTGCTGGCCAGCGGCAAGGGAAACTTGCTGGCACGCGCAGCATCAAGCACCAGGCCCAGGTCCTTGACGAAGATGTCCACGGCTGAGAGCGGAGTGTAATCCGCGGCCAGCACATGAGCCATCCGATTTTCAAACATCCAGCTGTTGCCCGCGCTATGCGTAATCACATCGTAGAGCGCCCCAGGGTCAACCCCCTGACGCAGGCCAAGGGCCATCGCTTCTGCCGCGGCCGCGATATGCACCCCGGCCAGAAGCTGATTGATAATTTTGACTTTGCTGCCATTCCCGGCAGAGGCGCCCAGGCGGTATACCGTGGCCGCCATCGCATCCAGCGCGTCACCCACCCGGGTATACGCATCCGGATGTCCTGACGTCATCATGGTGATCTCGCCCTTAGCGGCCTTGGCCGCTCCTCCCGAGATGGGCGCATCGAGATACAGGATGCCTTTCTCCGCGAGACGCTTCTCGAGTGCGATCGACCAGCCAGGGTCGACGGTTGAGCACATCACGAAGACATTTCCGGCCTTCATGGCAGCAGCGGCGCCACCCTCGCCAAACAAGACCGCCTCCGTCTGCGCTGCGTTCACCACGACGCTTAGCACCACCTCGCAGGCCGCGGCCACTTCAGCCGGGCTATTGGAGGCGACGCCCCCCTCGGCGGCAAAGGCCTCTGCCACCTCGGGGCGAACGTCGAAGACGTGGACACTGTAACCGGCTCGCCGCAAAGACTTGGCCATGCCCATCCCCATCGCGCCCAGCCCGATTAATCCAATGCGCTGTTCACTCATCCGCTTTTCCTCTTCGGTGCCTAGGCTTGAATAGCTGTCAAATCCTCTGCCGGCGCTCTGCCGAAAATCTTCAACACCGACGAGACGACGCCCGCAACCAAAAGATTGATTGCCAGAGCAGGCAAAGCTGCATACACGTTATAGACGTGTCCCGCAAAGTGTAGAGGATAGATCGAGCTCCGTAGTCCCAGAGACCCAACCATAGCCGTGCCGGCGGCCATGCCCGCGAGCCATCCACAAAGCAGGGCAGGTCCATGGAAGAAGCGCGTGAACAGGCCACCCACCACCGCCGGCAGCACCTGCAGAATCCAGACCCCGCCCAGCAACTGCAGTTCGATGGCGAACTGCGCGTGTACCAGAAGAACAAAGGCCAGGGCACCTAACTTGATTGCCAGGGAGATGAGTTTTGCCATCGCCGCCTCCTGCCCACCCGTCATCGCGCTCGGAAAAAACGACCGGTGAAGCAGCTCGCCATACAGGTTGCGGGTAAAAAGATTGGCGGTGGCAATCGACATAATCGCTGCCGGCACCAACGCTCCAATCCCGATCGCGGCCAGGCAGAAGCCGGCAAACCAGGCGGGAAACATGCTGGTCAGCAGCAATGGAACGGTGCTGGACGAGTTCGCCGTGTGAATCCCGGCGGCAATGGCCACGTAGCCGAGCAGCGCGATCAGGCCCAGCAACAGGTTATACGCCGGCATCAGCGCTGCATTGCGGCGAATTACGCGGTCGCTGCCCGCGCTGAGCGTGCCCGTAATAGTGTGGGGATATAGCATAAGCGCCATTGCCGATCCCAGGGCAAGCGAGGAGTAGCTCATGAATTGAGCTGGGCGCAGGATGATCGAAGCCGGCGGAGAATGCTGGGCAAGCGTAGCGGAAGCAACCGCGAAAACATGGCTATACCCGCCAAGCCGCGCAGGGATAACGATCACCGCCGCCACCACCATGATGTAGAGCATCACGTCTTTTACGATGGCGATCAGCGCCGGCGCCCGCAGGCCGCTCGAATACGTGTAGGCGGCGAGAATCACAAAAGCCGCAATCAGCGGCCACTCCCCGCGAACGCCCAGCGCGGCGATGACCTCGCGCATGCCGATCAGCTGTAGCGCGATGTAGGGCATGGTGGCGAGAATACCGGTAACCGCGACGGCTACAGAAAGCCAGCGGCTTTGGTAGCGGCCACGAACATAATCGGCCAGAGTGATGTAACCGTTGCTATGGCATATACGCCACAGAGGGGGCAGCACCAGCATCATCATCGGATAACTGAGGATGCAGAAGGGAACAGCGAAGAAGCCAATTGCGCCGGCGCCGAAGAGCGCAGCGGGAACGGCAATGACGGTATAGGCCGTATAGAGGTCGCCGCCGATCAGGAACCAGGTGACCAGCGTGCCGAACTTGCGCCCCGCCAGCCCCCACTCATCCAGATTGGCGAGCTCCGACCGCCTCCAGCGTACGGCCCAGAAACCCGCGCCGGTCACCAGCAGAAAGCAAGCGCAGAAGACAGCTAGGGCGACGGGTTGGAGGGAATCGGGATGCGAGCGTACCCGGATTCCTCGATGTGGCTCTCGGACGCAGCGCGGTGGAGCGTCAAACAGCCATGCTAGCGCAGCAGTGCACCATTGGAGCCCGTCCATTCATCCACCACCACCCCAAGGTCGTTGAGAATCTGAATGGCCGCCTCTACGTTGCGGCGGATGGCGACCCGCTCCGCCCTGGGGGCGGTGGGTGACTCCTCAATCGCAACCACCCGGCCATAGGGCCATACGTCGGGCGAAAGGGCGGCCAGTGCCTGGGGCAGGTCGCCGGGTCGCACGTCGATTTCCTGCTTGCGGGCTTTGGCCGGGCGCAGGACTCCTCCCGCGCTGAAGCCATTCGGGTCCTGGTCACGAAAAATGATGGTCAGGGTGATGGTCTGCGGATGGACGACAAGGAATGGATTGGCATACGCTTCCTTGGTGCGCACGCTCAGATAGCGATTTTTTGATGGCGGCGGAACCTGCTCCAGCTGTTGCCGCGCCAGGTCCATCTTGCTCTGTTCAGCCCGGCGCTCCTGCCGCACCTCGGCCCGCGATGGCGCAGAGTTCGGCGCCGCGCTTTTGCAGCCGGTCGCGACCGGCCCCAGCGCGCAAAGCAACGCGAACTGGAGAGACAGCGCTTTCCAGCGCCATTGCCGGCCAATCGGGGAAGAATCAATTGGGGGTTGCGGCCGAGCCACGAAATCAAGCATAGCAAGGGGAATGCGGGGCAGACCGAGAGTCTGCGGGCACCGGTTAGTGACCATGGTTCATTTTCCGCTCCACTTCGCGGCACGCTTCTCGAGGAAAGCCTGCGTGCCCTCCGCCTTGTCGCCCGTGGAACAAGCCAGACCAAAGAGCGAAGCCTCCAGCTCGAGACCGCTGGCAAGAGGCAGATCGTAGCCGGAGTTAACGGCGCGGATGGAGTCGCGGATGGCAAGCGGCGCCATCCCTGCTATGGTCTGCGCAATCTGCTCGCCCCGCGCCAGCAGTTGATCTGGCTCCACGACTTCATCGACTAGGCCAAGGCGCAAGGCCTCGGCAGCACTGATGGCCTCGCCGGTAAGAATCATCTTCAGTGCAGCGCCCTTGCCGATAAGCCGCGGCAGCCGTTGGGTCCCGCCATAGCCAGGGATGATGCCAATTTTGACTTCGGGCTGCCCCAGCCGGGCGCTCGAGCTGGCGATGCGGAGGGTGCAGGCGAGCGCAAGCTCGCAGCCGCCGCCCAGGGCAAACCCATTGATGCAGGCGATTACCGGCTTGCCGCAGTTCTCGATCAGGCTGAAGATGCGCTGTCCGCGGGTAGCGGCCTGCTCCCCTTCCAGTGCGGAGAGCGTGGCCAGCTCTCGGATGTCAGCACCGGCGACGAAGGCCTTCTCCCCCGCACCGGTAAGCAGAACTGCGCGGATGGCAGCGTTCTGCCGAATGTCAAGGAAGACCTCTTCCAACTCCGTCATGCTCCGATGGTTGAGCGCATTCAGCACCTTGGGCCGGTCGAGGGTGACGACCGCAATCGGCGGCCGCAATTCGTAGCGCATGTTCTCTAAATCCATGTCAGGTCGACTCCTTGGGCGAAGCTGTGAGTCTAGAGCATTTTGCTATCGGTGTATGCGAGGAAACAGAATTGCACGCGGCCATTCGACGAAAATGGCCGCACCTCGCGGATTCCAACCACATCACAGTAATAGCAAAATGCTCTCCAAAACGACGCCAACATGGGCGTAATCCCGGTGTTACAGTCAGAGAGATGATTAAGGGAGTCACGATTGTCCGGCCGGCCGGCACACCCGAGGCTTATGCCAAGCTGGCCAGCTTCTTCTCCGCGCTCGGCTTTGAAGCCGGCCGGGGATGGGAAGAGGAGCTAAGCCGGGGCGTCTCCTTCCTTGCGCCGCTGGGGAATTTGGAATTCGCAGACGGCATCGAGCCCAGCCCGGCCGAGATTATGGTGGAAGTCACCGGGCTCGAGGCGGTGCAGACCGTGGCCCGCGAGTGGATGATCCATAGCTGGGGGGAGCAGGAAGTTGCCCGCAGGCTCAGCCCTGTGACCGAGACCAACTGGAAGACGCGCCTCTTTACTGTGGAACCCGCCCCGGGCCATTCCATCGCCTTCTGGGAATGGGACGACCCGCACAAGGGCCGGCCCGTAGCCGTCGAGGGCGATCTGAGCGCGCACGGTATGCGTTTTGCGGTGGTGGTCGCGCGCTGGAACGCCGTGATTACAGACCGCCTCTTGCAGGGAGCGCTTGACGGCCTTTATCGCAGTGGCGCTGCCCGTCGCGATGTGCAGGTGATCCGGGTGCCGGGAGCCTGGGAGATACCGTTGGCGGCGCGCAAGGCTGCCGCGGGTGGCAAGGTGGACGCTGTAATCACCCTTGGGGTGCTGCTGCGCGGCGAAACCGCGCACTATGAAGCCATTTACAACGAGGTCTCGCGTGGCATCGGCCAGTCGCAGCAGGAGACGGGCATTCCTCATGCCTTCGGAGTGTTGACCTGCGAAACGTTGGAGCAGGCGCTGAACCGTGCCGGGATTAAGGCTGGCAATAAGGGATTCGAGGCTGCCATGGCCGCCATTGAGATGGTCTCGCTCGAGCGCAAGATGAGCGAACACACCCCCGCCGGCGGGCAGAATCACGTGCACCTTCCATGAGTGCTACCGGTAAGCGCCGCAAGTCACGCGAACTGGCCATGCAGATGCTTTTTCAAGCAGATGTAGGCAAGCACACAGCCGATCAGGTGCGCAAAACCTTCTGGGAGTCCCGCGAAGAAGTAGATGCCGAGACGCGCGGCTTTTCCGAGGATATTTTCCGCGTAGCCACCGTCCGCAACGAAGAAATCGACGAGCTGATACAGGCTCATTCCGCCAACTGGCGCCTAAGCCGGATGCCGGCCGTCGACCGCAACGTGCTGCGGGCGGCGATCGCCGAATTGCTGGGCTTTCCTGACACCCCGGTTCCCGTAGTGATCAACGAGTCGCTCGAGATCGCCCGCCGCTACTCCGCTCCTGAGTCGCTCAACTTCCTTAACGGTGTGCTGGATGCGATCGCCAGGCAGAGGAAATCCTCAGCCCTGTTATCTCCGGCCGTCAGGGAAGAAGAGGAATAAGCCCCCAAACAGGCTGCGGAAAAACTCTTCACTGGGCACGAAAGCAGTACCTCAGGGGCTAAAGCCCTCATCGCTGAGGCCCGGTACGGCCCGGCTAAAGCCGTGCCCTGATACAAAACATGATAGTGCGGGCTAGATAAGAGCAGCGGCTGATTGGCCAGCTCGGGGCGTTCTCACCGGGCTTCGCAGGTTGCAGAAAAACTCATGTTTTGTATCAGGGCACGACTTTAGTCGGGCCGTAAAAAGCCACAGCTATGAGGGCTTTAGCCCCTGAGGCAATACTCTTTTCACTCCCTGTCCAGAAAGAAGACAAAGAGACAAAAGGGACACTGCACATGCAGCGCATCGACTTCAATCAATGTGTCGATGGGCGACGCCGACTTGCAATCCCGGCAAACGACGGGCGGGCGCTCGGGCGACTTATCGGGGACGTTGGTTAGCGATTCCTGAACTCGCGACACATAAGTTGTACGTCCCCGGGCCTCTTTTGGATTTGCCTTTACGCTTCGTAGACCGGAAGGCCTTTTGGCGAGCCAATCCGAACGAAAAACGGCAGCGTTCAGAGTAAACTTACCCCAGTCTCAAGATCTGCAAAGTCTAGAAAGCTGCCATGACGGCGAACGTCAATCCGCGAAGTGTACTCCCCGAACGCGGTAACGGCGCGAAAACCTGGAGAACAGAGCAATGGGCCCCTTGCAACAAGGACAAGCGTGTTAACTTCCCGTTCGTGGTGCTCTTCCGGACTGGGAGCAATAGTTTTGACCCTGTCCTTGGCGGGCGTTGCAATGGCGCAGGCTGTTTCCTCGGCGAGTAGCTCAGTCGCAACTGACATCGCGCAAACCACACCCCAAACTGAGACCACTCCTCCCGCCGAGCCTCCATCAACCTCGGTGCCCGATGCCCCTGTGCCTGCCACCGGAACCAACATTACCCCTGCTGCACCCCCGGCCAACGGTCAGCAGAGCGCTCCGCCGGTGGTATCGCAGAAGGACAGAGCTGCCCAGCAGGTCGAGCAGCAAGAGCATCAACGAATCCTGGGCGTGGTGCCTAACTTCAATACCTCATACGTTCAAGATGCAGCCCCGCTGTCGCGCAAGCAGAAGCTTAGCCTGGCTTTTAAGAGCGCCACCGATGTTGGCAACATTCTCGTGGCCGCGGCGGATGCAGCCTATAACGAATGGACGGATCAATTTCCTGAGTACGGCGAGGGGATGAAGGGCTACGGAAAGTACCTGGGCGCTTCTTACGCGGACGCCTTCGATGGCACCATGTTGGGCAACGCAATCTTCCCCATGCTCCTGAAACAAGACCCGCGTTTCTTTCGCAAGGGCACGGGAAGTTTCAACTCTCGGCTTTTTTACGCCATTGGCACCACTTTCTGGTGCAAGAACGACAGCGGAAGCAGGGGCCCAAACTACTCCAATCTGCTGGGGAATCTTGCCGCCGGCGGCATCTCCAACCTCTACTATCCAGCAAATGACCGCGGCGTATCCCTGACCTTTGAGCGGGGTTTTGTGGTCACTGCGGAAGGTGCAATTGGCGGCGTATTCGAGGAATTCTGGCCGGATATTGCGCACAAAGATTTTGAAGAACCGCATGCCCAGCCTGCAGCCAAATATCCCTCCGCCCACGCCGACAGTGCCTCCCCCTCGGCTTCCCTCGCCAACTCAGTAGGGCAGGCCGCGCTTCACTTCAAATCCATCACCACTATCCGGCCATCGGATTGAAAGCTGCCGCCGGTGGCCGTCTTGGCCGTCGTCAGGGGATTGGAGGGCAGCACATAAGCTGCGCCGGCAGTAACACCGGCTCCGGCGAAGCTCTGTTCCAGGAAGTCGCGCTCCTGGTCTACATTCGCATCGATGTGATGCGTGATTCCGCCGTTGCGCTGGTCTTTCTCGAAGCCATTATCGTGGGTGGCCGAGCCTACCCAAAACTCTTCGCCGCCTACGGTCTCGGTGGTCTTCCACACTCGCAGATGATGGCGGATGGCGGCCACCGCGAGCGGATCAGCGCGGGCAAACGACAGATCCTGCGACCGGCCAAAAAGGTAGAGGGTGCTCATCGGCATCTCGGTGTAAGCCGAGTGAGAAAGAGTGGATATCAAGCCGTGGACCACCGCGTCCTGCGTAGTCTTGTCTACCTGTACCCACCCGGCGGCCGTAAACGCCTTGGTTATCTGGTCTTGGGTGCCGATCAGCGCGTAGTTCACCATGTCGCCGGGGTTGCCTTGCAGGTCCCCGACACGGCGGGGGATATTAGCGAACAGTTGTGGTGACAAAAGGTGAGCGAGATCCGGCGCGGAAACGGTCTTCTGTGCCGTCTCATTTGACAGCTTCATCTTCACATCGATGCTCCCGGTTCCGGAGAGGTCGGAGGTGAGGTTGAGGCGCAAGTAGAGATGGCCGGTGGCCGAGATATCCATATCTTTGCTGGCGCCGATGAGAAAGGGAACCGCCGCGGCTTCATTACCGATACGGCCGATCAGGGCGCCGCTGTTGGCGGAGTTAAGCGGATACACACGGATCAGATCTTTCCACCCCCGGGTAAGACCGTCGGGCGGAGCAGTTCGTCCGTCGGCCAAAGTCAGGCTGCCGGTGGCGGTGAAGTTGAGGTGGTCGCCCGGGGCGACCTCTACGCCGGTGTCGGTCCAGTCTCCGCTATCGATTTTGAAGGAATAGGTGCCCTTGCGCGCCTTCAGCACCGAGGGATCCGGAGTGGTCGACTTAATCACTTCCACCGGCGGATGGGTGGTGCTGCCGGTCGCTGCGGGCGCCTGGGCCAACACAGGCGAGCTGAGAATCAGCAGGCAGCCAAGGAGAGAGACGTACTGCTTCATGCTCATAAGACGTTCAAAAAAGTGAAAGAGATCTGGGTCGAAATCAAAGGGCCCCAGCCGGTTGACTGGGGCCCTTTGATTGTACTTATTTTACTTAGTAGCGATAGGTTTCAGGTTTGTACGGCCCTTCCGGCGCCACCCCGAGATAGTTTGCCTGGGCCGCACTCAGAGTCGTTAGCTTTACGCCGATCTTCTCCAGGTGTAGCCGCGCAACTTCCTCGTCCAGCTTCTTGGGCAGGGTGTACACATCCACCTTGTAGACATCCTTGTTCTTCCACAGGTCGATCTGCGCCAGGGTCTGGTTCGCGAAGCTGTTACTCATCACGAAGCTCGGGTGTCCGGTGGCGCAGCCCAGGTTCACCAGGCGGCCTTCGGCCAAAACGTAGATGGTGTGTGCCGGCTTTCCATTGGCCGCGGCAAAGTTGTACTGGTCCACTTGGGGCTTGACGTTGATCTTCTCCACTCCCTTTGCACTGTTCAGGCGATCGATCTGGATTTCGTTATCGAAGTGGCCGATGTTGCAAACGATGGCCTGATCCTTCATCTTTGACAGGTGTTCCAGCGTCAGCACATCCACATTGCCGGTGCAGGTGACGTAGATGTCGCCGCGTCCCAGGGTTTCTTCGACGGTGGTGACTTCGAAGCCTTCCATCGCCGCCTGCAGGGCGTTGATGGGGTCGATCTCGGTGACCACCACCCGTGCACCCATTCCACGCAGGGAGTGAGCCGAACCCTTGCCCACATCGCCGTAGCCGCAGATCACGGCCACTTTGCCGGCCACCATGACATCGGTCGCCCTCTTGATGCCATCCGCCAGTGATTCACGGCAACCATAAAGATTGTCAAACTTCGACTTGGTGACAGAATCGTTGACGTTGATCGCCGGGACCAACAGCTTGCCCTGTTCCTTCATCTTGTACAGACGGTGAACGCCGGTCGTGGTCTCTTCTGAGACGCCGCGCCAGTCCTTCGCGACCTTGTGCCAATGCTTGGCATCTTCCGCGTGGATCTTCTTCAGCAGATCCTTGATCACTTGCTCTTCATGATTCGAAGAGGCCGTGTTCACCCAGGTGTCTCCTTCTTCCAGTTCGTAGCCTTTGTGGATCAGCAGGGTCACATCCCCGCCGTCGTCCACCACCAACTCCGGCCCTTTGCCTTCTCCATGATCCAGGGCCTGGGCGGTGCACCACCAGTATTCTTCCAGCGATTCGCCCTTCCAGGCGAACACCGGAACGCCCGCGGCCGCGATCGCGGCTGCCGCATGATCCTGGGTGGAAAATATGTTGCAGCTTGCCCAGCGCACCTTCGCGCCTAACTCCACCAGGGTCTCAATCAGTACCGCGGTCTGGATGGTCATGTGCAGCGAGCCGGTAATGCGCACGCCGGCAAGGGGTTTCTCCGCGGCATACTTGCGGCGGATGGACATAAGGCCGGGCATCTCGTGTTCCGCAATCGAAATCTCTTTGCGGCCCCAGTCGGCCAGGGAGAGGTCAGCCACCTTGAAAGCGGGGGCGGCGGTGCGGTCGATCGTAGCTGGTGTCATGTGTTTAAATCCTCATATCGATACATCAGAATATATTGATACAATAATGATAAGAAGCCATGGCGTCAATCGTAAAATCGCTGCGCATCCTGGGTGACACGAATCGCCTGCGGATGGTGTTACTTCTGGCACGGGAAGAGCTCTCCGTGGCCGAACTTCAGGAAATTCTGGCCATGGGGCAGAGCACCATCTCCACGCACTTGGCCCAATTGAAGCATGCCGGCCTGTTGGAGGACAGGCGCACGGGGAAGAATATTTGGTACCGGTTCAAAAATGGGTCCGGAATGTCCCGACTGCTTGACGTGTTGCAGCAGGCTAAGGACGAGATTCCGGAAGGAAGGCACGACCAGGCGGCCCTGGACCTTATCCTGCGCAAACGGCAGGACAAGACGCGAGCCTTTTTCGATGACATGGCCGGGCGGCTGGGGCGGGAGTATGTTCCGGGGCGCTCGTGGCAGAGTATTGCTGAAGCCTTATTACAGTTGCTGCCACCCCTCGTGATCGCCGATCTGGGTGCGGGCGAAGGAGCCTTCTCACTGCTGCTGGCCCAGCGTGCGAAGCAGGTGATCGCGGTCGACAACTCAGACCGGATGGTCGAGCTGGGAAGCGCCCTGGCGCGCAAGCAGGGGGTAACCGCGCTCGAGTATCGCAAGGGAGACCTGGAGGCGGTCCCGATAGCTGATGGCTCGGTGGACTTGGCGTTATTCAGCCAGTCCCTGCACCATGCCATCCATCCCGAGCGCGCGGTTGCGGAAGCGTGGCGCATCCTGAAGCCGGGTGGACGCATCACGGTCCTGGATCTGCTGCAACATCGCTTCGCCGAGGCGCGGGAGTTATACGCCGACGTGTGGCTGGGCTTCAGCGAAGTGGAGCTGGAGAGCCTGCTGGGCAAGGCCGGATTCGGGAATGTGCACACCGCCGTTGTGCACAAGGAAACAGAAGCACCCTTCTTCCAAACCGTGCTGGCAACGGGCAATAAGGAGATTTAGCGTCAGCGTGAGAACTCAAGTCAGTCGCCTAACAGAACCCACTAGGAACTAGTGGGTTCTGTTAGGCGACTGACTCCTGCCGGTTGCAGACTAAGGCTCGTTTTCCAGGTTCATTTTCTCCATCGCTAACAGTTTCTTCTTCCGCTCGATGCCCCAGCGGTAGCCGGTGAGCGAGCCGTCGCTGCCGATGACACGGTGGCATGGAACCGCAATGGCTACGGGGTTAGTAGCGCAAGCCCGTGCCACAGCTCGGACCGCACTTGGTTGACCCACGGCTCGAGCCACCTCCGCATAGCTTCGTGTCTGGCCGCGAGGAATCTCGCGCAGAGCCTGCCACACCCGTGCCTGAAATGCGGTTGCGCGCAGATCGAGCGGCAGATCGCCGGCCGCCGGATGCTCGGTCATGGCGGCGAGAATGGCCGCCATCTGCACGGTCATCCCGGCCGCATCCGGGACCACCTTCGCAGCGCTAAACTGCTCTCGCAGCAACTGCTCCAGCGCGGCCGGTTCGTCGCCCAGCATGACGCTGCAGACACCGCGTTCGGTGGCCGCTACCAGCAGCAGTCCCAGCTTGCATTGCCGCGTAGCAAACCGGACGGTCTCATTTAAGCCTCGATCCCGAAAGCGGGTGGGGCTCATTCCTAGATCAGTTGCCGCCTGCTCGTAAAAGCGGCTTGAAGATCCATAGCCGGCCTCATAGATGGCGTCGGTGATGCTTGCGCCAGGCGCCGAGAGGCTGCGCCGAATAGACGTGGACCGCAGTTGCGCCTGATAGGCACGCGGGCTGACGCCCAGCACCCGGGTGAACTTTCGCTGTACGGTAAACGGGCTGCTCCGGGCCACTTTAGCCAGATCGGCGAGCGTCACGGCGCGATCGCGGTGTGCGGCCAGATAGCGGCACAGCCGGGCCACCGTTGAAGCTTCGCCGCGCTCACCGAGCGGTGCACATCGCTTGCAGGCGCGATAACCCGCCGCCAGCGCTCCGGCCGGGTCGGGGAAAAAACGTACATTGGTTGGAGCAGGACGCCGGCTGGGACAGGAAGGACGGCAAAATATCCCCGTGCTGGACACGGCATAAACGAAACTGGCGCGCGCGTCCCGTGACAGTACCTGTTGCCAGGCCTGGGTTGGATTGAGTTCGGGTTGCTGATTGCTCGACATGCCAGAATCATGAACCCATGCCAAGCGTGATGCTATCCGTATCTTGCCGGCAAAAAAATCTTTGCCGGCAAGATACCCAGAAGCTACTTGGCCGCGCCCGCGAGCTCAGCTTTTCCTTTGAGACCAGCCGCCTCGCGCAGCGTTTGCGCTTTGTCGGTTGCCTCCCAGGTGAAGTCCGGATCGGACCGTCCGAAGTGACCGTAAGCAGCCGTCTTGCGGTAGATCGGCCGGCGCAGGTCGAGGCTCTCGATAATGCCCTTCGGGGTCAGCCTGAAGTTTTCCCGGACCAGCTGCTGCAGCGTGGCCGAATCGACCGCTCCCGTGCCAAAGGTCTCCACCAGCACGCTGACCGGATCAGCCACGCCGATGGCGTAAGCCAATTGCACTTCGCAACGCTTCGCCAAACCTGCCGCTACGATGTTCTTGGCAATGTAGCGGGCCATATAGGCGGCTGACCGGTCGACCTTGGTCGGATCCTTGCCGCTGAAGGCGCCGCCGCCGTGCCGTCCCATGCCACCGTAAGTATCTACGATGATTTTTCGCCCCGTCAGACCGGTGTCGCCCATGGGCCCGCCGATCACGAAACGTCCGGTCGGGTTGATGTGGTATTTGGTGTCGGCATCGAGCAGGCCGGAAGGAATTGTCGCCTGAATCACGTGCTTCAGGATGTCGGCCCTCAGTTCCTCGGTGGCGATGGTCTCGGAATGCTGCGTGGAGATAACCACGGCGTCGACCCGGACCGGGTTCATATCTTTGTCGTATTCCACCGTCACCTGGCTCTTACCATCCGGCCGCAGATACGAAAGCAGCCCGCTCTTCCGCACTTGCGTCAGCTTCTGGCTAAGCTTATGGGCCAGGGAGATGGGGGTCGGAAGCAGGTCTGCGTTCTCGTTGGTGGCGTAGCCGAACATCATGCCCTGGTCGCCGGCTCCGCCTGTGTCCACGCCCAAGGCGATATCGCCAGACTGCTTATTGATGCTGGAGATGACCGCGCAGGTATTGGAGTCAAAGCCATAAAGCGCGTTATCGTAGCCGATCGAAGCCACCACCCCGCGCACCAGGGATTGAAAGTCAACGTATGCCTTGGTCGTGATTTCGCCGGCGATGACCACCAATCCGGTGGCGGTGAGAGTTTCGCAGGCTACGCGGCTGAACGGGTCCTGCGCGAGGCAGGCGTCGAGTATCGCGTCCGAGATCTGGTCGGCGATCTTATCGGGATGTCCTTCGGTCACCGATTCGGACGTGAATAGAAATCTATCGTGTTGTGGCAAAGCAGCTTCCTCCTGTTTTAATCCCCGGGGAGAATTTCAGCGGTCTTTTCCCGATTTGCAGGTTCGAGCGCGCTCCAACGTGATCTCATCCGGCGCTCACGAGAAAGAGCGAACGGCCCGGTCGCTCTTGAGTCTTCTTAAGACGGTATCAGAGGGGGCTCAGCGAGGCAAAGGCACCTATAGTACCCATCTCGAGACTTTCGCTGTTCAAGGAAGGAGGCGCTGAGGAGCCGCTGCAGTGGTACGGATAACCTGCGCCGGCGTGACCAGCGAGATTTTCTTGTGGACGTAGCTCCATACAAACCAACTGAGACCGGCTACCAGCAGCAGCAGTACCCCAATGCCCGTCCAGCGCAGCTTCTGGTCGGAACGGTTTCCGCCTCCGGCCTCGCTGCGGGCTTTGCTGGCATTTTCTGCAAAACGCATCCAGCCGTCGTCATCCGTTATATCCCCGGTTGACTTGTGCGCTGAGAGGTAGCGTCCGACCCACTCCTCCTGATCGAGGCCTACGACCCGGGCATACTCTCGCACCATGCTCTTGTTGAATACACCGCCCGGGAGAATATCGAAGTGCTCCTGTTCGAGGGCTAGAAGGTGACGGTTGCTGATCTTCGTAACCCGGGTGATGGCGTCCAGCGTGATCCCGCGGAACTCCCGCTCCTGCCGTAATGTGTCACCGAAATTCCCCATGCATTACACCCATCGATTCAAAGCGATAGCTCCATCGAAAGAAGAGCGCGGGTCCGGCGAAAGGCGGCCCGGCGCGGGTGAAGGAACGTCAGCCACGGACCTGTAACCACGGAATAGCTTGCCCGCTATCCCATAGGATGACCCTGAGATGACATTTTCAACCATACGGTTGCACTCCTGCCAGGTCAAAAGCAATTCCCCATAGCCCTTTAGTTTGTGCGCGCTACAGCATCTCTTGAGTTACTGGCCCGGTGTTCCCTCGGGAGCGGATTAAGCTATCAGCCAATTTTGCTACACTCGGCTCAGTCAGGCGAATAGCATGAATAGGTTAGTCATCGGAAATCTGCTACACCGGCCCCTGCGGTCGTCGATCAGCATACTTGCGGTGGCCATTGAGGTCACCATGATCCTATCGATCGTGGGCATCATGGTTGGCATGATCCAGGGCTCCCGCACCCAGACAAACGGTATTGGAGCCGACCTGATCGTTCGCCCCCCGAATCAGACATTCCTCGTGGGTGTAAGCGGGGCTCCGGCTCCGGCAAAGATTGCCGACGTGCTGCGCAAGCTGCCCCATGTTGTGGTCGCCTCCCCCGTCATTCAACAGATCTCCACCCAAACCGCCGTTGAGACCATTTGGGGCATCGATTACCAGAGTTTCAACGCCTTGCGGCCTTTCGTCTTCCTCTCCGGCGGTCCATTCCAGGATCCGAACGACGTGATTGTGGATGATTTCTTTGCCCGCAGTGGCAAGGGTTATCGCGTGGGTGACAGCATTCCGATTCTCAATCACACCTTCCGCATCTGCGGTATCGTCGAGCACGGCAAGGGCGGCCGAAAGTTCCTGCCCATCAAGACCCTGGGTGCTTTGCTGGGAGCTGAAAACAACGCCACGCTCTTCTACGTAAAAACAGACAATCCGGATAACGAAGCCTTGGTTAGGCAAGAAATACAAGCAGTTCCGGGACTCTCCGCTTATCAGGTGCAAACCGTCCAGGAGGTTCTCTCCATGTTGACGCCGGAGCACCTGCCTGGTTTCAACATCGCATTACATATCGTGATCGGTATCGCCGTGGTGGTTGGCTTTCTCGTCATTTTCCAGGCGATGTACACGGCTGTGCTCGAGCGAACCCGGGAGATCGGAATTCTGAAGTCGTTAGGCGCTTCTCAAATCTACATCGTCAATCTTGTCTTGCGGGAAACTGCGTTCCTTTCCCTGGTTGGGATCATTCTGGGCATCGGTGCGGCCTTTCTAATAAAGACTGCGATGGGAGTTCGCCTACCAACCCAACCGTTTCCTATCAGTCCTGGGTGGCTTGTTGCGGCCACGCTCATCGCTTTTGGTGGCGCGCTGGTGGGTGCAAGTTACCCCGCGCTGAAGGCCGCCCGAAAAGATCCGATCGAGGCCCTGGCCTACGAGTAGACCAGTATCCCGCGAATGACAAATAGGGCGCGTCGAGTGCTGTGGCATCCCACTCAAGCCAAAACCGGGCTTGAATGGGGCACCCGGCAACTCCGCAGTCTTGAAAGCCTTCACCCTTCACAGTCGCGTTCAGGAAGGGCACACTGCAGGTCCCTCGGCTGCCCTGGATTTCCTGCCAAGGTGGTGGCGTCGCGAACTCCATGCGGTTTTCCTTACAGAAAACCGCACACGCTGCTCTCTCTAGCGCCGCGAACAGGAAATTCGGGTGCGCTCGGGATGCAAAAGAGGGACGGTAGCGCTCACCTGAGCAGCTGTTATAAGGGATGGAGAGAGCTGTACGCAGAGCGCGAAGCGAACGATCCTTCCATCCACATCACAAATCGTAGAGGAAGGAACAAATCTACCCTTTGTCATCCCGACCGGAGCGCAGCGGAGTGGAGGGATCTGCAGTTTCCTTTCCTCACCCCGAAAGCACTTGCAACACACCATCATGACTGCGTTCGCGAGCATAATCAGCCGGAGTCTTTCCCTGGTCGCAGCGCACATCCGGGTGCGCCCCGGCCTCAAGAAGACTCTTAGTCAGCTCTACCAACCCCGCAGCTGCTGCCTGGTGCAAGGGGGTGTAGCCTCCGGCCTGTGCCATGTTTACGTCCGCTCCCTGGGCAATCAAGATGCGTACTGTCTCCAGGTCGCGGCTCAAGGCAATACATGCATGCAGTGGCTGGTTGCGCATCGGGTTGTGCGAGAAGCGGTGTACGTGTGCTCCGTGGGCAAGCAGCAGAGCCGTTGCCTGGGCTCCCCCAAACGCAGCTGCCAGGTGGAGAGGAGCCCAGCCGTCCGCTGAGGTTGCATGAACCGACATGGGATCCTGTCGCAGCAACGGCTCCAGGCGCGTGCAGTCCCCGAGGGCGGAGGCCTCGAATATGTCCAGCACCGGCAGGTGGGTGAGCAGGTAATCCCTGATCAGCGGCTGCCGGTTATAAATGCTCCACAAAAAAGCAGAGACGCCCTGGGCGTCTCTGCAAGAAATAAGCGATCGATCTTCCTCCGTAGCGGCGGCGACTTCCGCCGTTTGCCCACCCCGGATGAGGTTGAGGAACCGTTGGCTCACCGACTCAGATTAGCATCGCTACCCGTGTCAGACACAGAAGCGGCCAGAACCGGGTCCTTCGTTCCCTTCGCCACCGAACCCGGCTTGGTCCGGTTGGAGTAGATGCGGAAGGTGACGACCATGTCGATCACCACCGGTACCGCCTGCCCGTTTAGCGTCGCTGGCTGGAAGTGCGATTTCTTGACCGCGTCCACTGCTTTCTCGTCGAGTCCGAAGCCGATGGGGCGGGCGATCGCGATCTGCCGGGGAATTCCCGAGGCATCGACGACCGTACGCAATAGCTCCATGCCCGCGATCCCGTATTTTTGGGCATATTCATTCGAGCTGGGATCGATGCTGTTCAGAACCTTGGGGGGCGTCATGCCTTCGCTCACAACCTTGATGCTGGTGTCGGCCGGCATGAACTGCCGGTGCTGGCTCTTGCTGTTGAAGTATTCCTGCCAGTAGTCGGGCAAATGGGAGAGCAAGCGCGGATCGATGTCGCTGGCAAAGATATTGTCCAGCGCCTTATTCATCACCATGGCGCTATGTGCCGGAGAAATGGCTGCCAGCGCTTCATAGGTCTCGACCGTGGCCGCGCTGGTGGCGGGTTTTGGCGTCTCCGTGGCCGACGCGTCCTCCCTGGTCTTCAGCGTCTCGGCCGCTGCGACCTCCTGCGGCGTAGGCTCACTCTTCTTCTTGTTCTTCTTCTCCTTGGGGACGACGATAACCTCGCGGTCAATGGAAATGTGGACCGGCTTCTTGGAGATCTTGACCTTATCGAAGGATTTGGTTTCGTCTTCGTAGGGCAGCGCGCCGAAGTAGTGCAATCCGTAGCGATCCGCCTCAATCTCCAGCTTGTGCTTGGAGAGCTTCACTTTCCTCACCTCGAAGGCGGAAAGTGTGAACGAGCCGGCGGCAGGCGAGCCGTTCACCTTGCCTTCCTGATCGAAATTCAGATCGTCGCCCAGGTAAGAACCGCGCATAAAGATAAGCTTGCCCACGTAGCGGGCGCGTAGAGCATCCTCGGTGAGAGGAGGAGTGGACTTAACCAGAGCCGCGTCCGTCGCTGCCCCCGAAACCGCGGGAGCCGCTGGAGACGTTGGGGTTGCCGCCACAGGGGCAGGAGCCGCCACCTCGCTGCCGGCCGTCTGCTGGGCGCTCGAGAGTGTGGTAAAAATACCGCACAGTAAGGCCGCGGTCATAAGCGACGAGAGTTGCTTTTCAAAGTTCATTCGGTCTCCTTGCTCGTACGTGCCGGCTGCGAGCTACGCGGTCCGGTTCGTTCGAGTGCCGGCAGCATGGGCTTGCAGCTGCAGGCTTGTGGGATTGCTGGCCCGGGGTAGGTGCGACCGGGCCGAAACGGCAAGCGGTTGGGCTTGGGCATTTTCTGCCATCAGCATGATGGCCAGGGCTAGCAACAAACCGATGCGGATAAGCGCTGCTACCAGCGATTCAGAGGCACGTTGTGTCATACGAGGGGGGATCCTCCGCTATATTCCAATGAGAGCGTATGGTGTTTGGAATGAGGCGGAAATGCCTCTTTTGTGCGCGATGAGTAACCCCACCCCCGTTGACTCTGCTGCCCAAATGCGTTACTCTCAAGTTCTTGCGCAGTGCCGCGTCCGGCCCTCTGTAGTCGCCGTCTGATCCGACGAGGTGAAGTCCCGGTAAGTCCGGGAAGCCACTTCACAGCAAATCGATCTGAAGATTGAGCGAGCCCAGGTAGCCTGCCAGGAAAGCGAACCCGAAGAAGCGCTTTGAGCGATTCCCTTTGAAACCGCTCGAAATCTAATCTTCGCCACTCAAGCGATCTGAACCTTTCGTTTGCGGGAGAGCAGTTGCCAGCCGCAAATTTTTGCGTTGGTGTGCAACCCTCGTCCGGAAGGTTCCCCTGGGAGAACTGGTAACGATGTCTACGTATTTTCCGAGCTCGCACGATATCACCCGCAAATGGTTTGTGCTCGACGCCAACGGCAAAACTCTGGGACGTTTGGCAACCGAAGCAGCCAGCATGCTGGCCGGTAAGAGAAATCCTAAGTACACGCCCTTTATCGACATGGGTGATCACGTGATCATCGTCAATGCGGAAAAGATCGTGCTCACCGGGCTAAAGAGCCAACAGAAGGTCTATCGCCGCTACACCGGATTTCCAGGTGGGCTACGGGAAGAGTCCTTTGTCCGCCTCGTGGCTCGCCGGCCGGAAAAGATTGTCGAAGACGCCATCAAGGGCATGTTGCCGAAGAGCAAAATGGGCCGCCAGATGGGGACCAAGCTCAAGGTGTACCGGGGCGATAAGCACCCCCACCAGGCACAGCAGCCTGAAGTTTTGGAGTTGGCGGCGAGGTAACCGTGCGCTCCGCAGGACAAAGCAAAGAATAGGACGGACATGGCAGATTTGGTTCAGTACTACGGAACGGGGCGTCGCAAAGCGAGCGTAGCGCGCATTTTCTTGCGTCCCGGCAGCGGCAACTTTGTCGTCAATCAGAAACCCTTCGAGACTTATTTCGTTACCCATCAGCAACGGGTTTCCGCCAAGCGGCCCCTGGAGTTGACCGAGCATTCCGCAAATTTCGACGTGTTGGCCACCGTTAAGGGTGGAGGAGTAAGCGCACAGGCGGATGCGGTCAAGATGGGTATCGCCCGCGCTCTGCTCGAGTTCAACCTGGAGCTGCGCAAGACATTAAAGGCCGACGGTCTGCTGTCCCGCGACGCGCGCATTAAAGAGCGCAAGAAGTACGGACAGAAGGGCGCCCGCAAGCGCTTCCAGTTCAGCAAACGCTAGTTTCGCAATGGATGTTCAAAAATCTTCCCCGCCCCAGCTTTCTGGAGCGGGCGAGGGAAATCAATTCCGGCCACGCCGGAATGCAATTCAAGAGGAGGTAGTTTGGCCACCATCACCATGAAGGAGCTGCTCGAAGCGGGAGTTCACTTCGGGCATCAGACCAAGCGTTGGAATCCGCGGATGAAGGAATACATCTTCGGCGAGCGTAACGGGATCTACATCATTGATCTGCAAAAAACCTTGAAGATGTTCAAGGAAGCAAGCAAGTTCGTCACCGACCTGACAGGGCAGGGTAAGGTCATCCTCTTTGTCGGCACCAAGAGACAGGCCCAGGACGCGATTGCCGAAGAGGCGAACCGCTGCGGCATGTTCTACATCAACCAGCGCTGGCTGGGTGGACTGCTGACCAACTGGATCACGGTACAAAAATCCGTGAAGCGCCTTCAGGAACTCGATGAAATGGCCACCGATGGCCGCTACGAGTTGCTGACCAAGAAAGAAGTCATTCGACTGGAGCGGGAACGCAAGCATCTGCAGGCAAACCTGGCAGGCATTAAGAACATGCGCCGGTTGCCCGACGCTCTCTTTGTGGTCGATTCGAACAATGAAGCCATCGCGGTAAAGGAAGCGCGCAAGCTGGGCATCCCGGTAGTCGCTGTGGTGGACACCAATTGCGACCCTACCGTGGTCGACTATGTGATTCCCGGCAATGATGACGCTCTGCGCGCCATCCGCCTGTTTACCTCCAAGATCTCCGACTCCGTGGTGGAGGGCGTGCAGATGGCTGGCGACAAGCGTGCTGCCGATGCAGGTGTAACTGCCGATGCCCAGCTTGAGGCTGCTCCGGTGGAGGTTGCCGGCCTTGAAGCCGGCGCCGATGAGCCATCCGGCGAAGGCGAAGTGGTCGATCTGGAAGCTGCACTTGGGGGCGGCATTCGCAAGGCCCCTGGCGCGATAGCCGTCGACGAGCCGGAAGTTGCTGAGCGGACCATCTAAGCCGTTTTCACTTCTACGCTTCACCGAATCCACTTACCCGTCGTAATCGTTACGGCCTGTTTACAGGCCAGCAAAGGAATCGCAAGAGGATGTCAACCGTGACTGAAAATATCTCCGCCGCACAGGTCAAGGAGCTTCGCGAGAAGACTGGCGCGCCGATGATGGATTGCCGCAACGCGCTCCAGGAAGCCAAGGGCGACCTGGACCAGGCGGTTGTAGTTTTGCGCAAAAAGGGCATGGCGTCTGCGGCCAAGAAGGCGTCGCGGAGCACCTCCGAAGGGGCTGTCGGCACCTACATTCATGCCGGAGGCAAGATCGGTGTGCTGATCGAAATCAACTGCGAGAGCGACTTTGTCGCTCGGACGGAGGATTTTCAAGAGCTGTTGAAAGACATCTCAATGCACATCGCGGCCACGGATCCGCGCTATATTCGCCGCGAGGACGTCACCGCCGAGGATCTTGAGCGGGAGAAGGATATCTACCGCTCCCAGGCTGCGGCTACGGGTAAGCCGGCCAAGGTAATCGAGCAGATCGTGGAAGGCAAGATGAGCAAGTTTTACGAGGAAGTTTGCCTGCTCGATCAGCCCTTTATCAAGGATCAGTCGTTTGCCATCAAGGACTTGATCGCGCAGAAGATCGGCAAGCTGGGGGAGAACCTCAGCGTGCGCCGCTTCGCCCGCTTCAAGGTCGGCGATCCGGTCTGGACCGTCGCCCAGATCCGGCCAAATACCGCTGAATAACCTCTCCAAGTAGTTCGGGTACGACGAGGGCCGGGAAGTTTCCCGGCCCTCGTCCTTTTTAGCAATTCACCTCGGCTGAGAATTACCCAGGACTATGTCCCCGTAAACGCTAATTTGTCTAGGATGTTTTTCGTCAATACTCCCACAGACTCGTCATCCTGAGCGGAGCGCCTTACAGATTTATCTCGTGACAAAGCGCTTGGTGGCGCGGAGTCGAAGGACCTCGGCGGTGCCTATTTTACCCATGCTGCTCGGGGCTTTTCGACCACCGAAGCCCGACAACAGGATCTGCTGCAATACGCACTTGATAGTCACGGGTACATCTTTTCATGCACTTGGTGCTCGACCACAGGGAAAAACCGTGGCCGGCCTCCGTGGTCGAAAAAGCTTCGAGCAGCATGGGTAGAATAAGCACCGCCGAGGTCCTTCGACTCCGCGCCACTGAGCGCTGTATCACGAGATGAATCTGTAAAGCGCTCCGCTCAGGATGACGAGTCTGTGGGAGTATTGACGAAAAACACCCTAGACGAGCTAGCGCTTATGGGACGTCGTCTTGGGTGAACCTGCACCGCCGGCACTACCTCAAGCACCAAATTTGTATCAAAATGGATCGCAAATCCCCCCCAATCCGAGGCATAGCGGCTCGTCTTATATGTGCGATACTTTGCTTGAATGTACAAAAGAGTCCTGCTCAAACTGTCGGGCGAAGCGCTGGCGGCGGATCGCGGCTTCGGTGTGGACGTTGCCAAGCTCCATGAAATCTCACTGGAGATTTTGGCGGTTCGGGATCTCGGCGCGGAAGTCGCTATCGTCGTGGGCGGGGGCAATTTCTTCCGTGGCGTGGCCGAGCAGGCCCGGATGATGGACCGCGTTTCCGCAGACCATATGGGGATGCTAGCTACGGTGATCAATTCGCTAGCACTGCAGGATGCTTTGGAAAAGTGCGGAGTCCAGACCCGCGTCATGTCCGCGATCGAGATGAACCAGGTGGCCGAGCCGTACATCCGGCGTCGCGCCATCCGGCATCTAGAGAAGGGCCGGGTGGTCATTTTTGCCGCCGGACTCGGAAATCCGTACTTTTCCACAGATACCGCTGCTTCGCTGCGAGCCATGGAGATCAAAGCAGACGTCCTATTAAAGGCCACAAAAGTGGAAGGGATTTACGATGCGGATCCTGTTATTACCAAAGATGCAGTGAAATTCGAGCAGATTACCTATATGGAAATCCTCCGGCTCGGTCTAAAGGTAATGGACAGCACTGCAGTGAGCCTGTGCAAGGACAACAATTTGCCCATGATCATATTCAACATGAACCGCCCTGGGAACATCCTGCGTGTGGTGAGCGGAGAAAAGGTCGGCTCCCTGGTGACCGCCTGACTCCCCAGAGCACACTCGCGGAACCACCCCCGGCTCCCGCACTTAAGGCCATAGAACGATCGGCCCAGGCGACCCAGGCTCAAGCCCCAGCAGGCCCAACGCTGGTGCGGCCGGCTGCGGCGAAGCGCTCACAATTGCCGGCCCTAACGGGCATCCGCTGTTTTGCCGCCCTCAATCTGGTCTTCTTCCATTTTGCCGATCCTCATTCGTTTGGACCGTTGAGCCCCGTGGTCAACGGCGGATACATTTCCGTTAGCTTTTTCCTGCTGCTTTCCGGCTTTATCCTCACCTATAACTATGCCGATCGCGCCCAACGTGGGGCGCTCACCGCGCGCAGCTTTTGGTCCGCTCGCTTCTCCCGCCTCTATCCCGTTTACGCCTTCAGTCTGCTGCTCTCCGTGGGTATGCTGGCGCAGGAGGTGCACGCCCACACCCGCCTGGACTTTGGCCTGGGAGTGATTCTCACCCCGTTGCTGCTCCAGGGATGGCATCCCTCCCTGACGACATTTTGGAACACCCCTGCGTGGACCATGTCTACCGAGGCGTTCTTCTATCTATTGTTCCCGTGGCTGATCACCCGCCGCCGTCCGCGCCAGACGCGGACCATGCTGGTGATCCTGCTCGCCGTGTGGCTCTCCGCGCTGGTGCTCCCAGGGCTCTACATGTACTTAAATCCGGATGGCGATCTGCACCCCGATCGCTATTCCGTGGGCATCTGGATGCGGGCGTTAAAATTCATGCCCCTGCAACACCTGTTCTCCTTTCTATTCGGCATGACGTTAGGATTTTTGAATGAAAAAATTCGGCCTGAGAGCCGCAAGCGCCTGGCGCTAGGGATTTTTGCCTTCGCGGCGCTCTACCTGCTTCTTTGCGTAGGCGACCACCTGCCCTACGCGATGATGCACGATGGTTTGCTGATGCCGTTGTTCGCCGGGGTTGTCCTCTGCCTCGCTGGCCGTAATCCGATCGCAAGTTTCTTTGGGCTGCTGCCCTTTATCGCTATCGGCGAGGCGAGTTACTGCCTATACCTGCTGCACTTCAATCTGTGGACGCTATTGCACGATTCGCATTTGCTGGAGAAGAGCGGCCTGATCGCCTTCGATCCCTGGATCTCTTATCTGCTCTTGGTCATTGCTGCGCTGTTAACCAAGCGGCTCATCGAGCGGCCGGGAAGAAACTGGATCATTCGTCGTCTTGAGCCCAGCGCTGCCCGCGGAGCTTAGTCCTGTCTCAATAATGGAAGATCAGGTCGCAAGCGACCGTAAACTGGCTCTGGCGCGTTCCCCGGTCATATGACTTCCGATCCCATGCGTGATCGAAGCGAATCTCTGGGCGTATCTGCACCGTCGTTCCGATCCAATGGCTCAGCATCAGCGTGTTTTCCGTGTACTTGGTATTCACCCCTGTGCGCTGGCCCTTCTTGTCGTTGAGCAAGTCGCTCCGGAAGCCAACGAAGTCGTGCTCGGATAATTGCCTCAGGACGTAATTTTGGACCGCGTACTCCGGTGCGAAACAAGTCTCGAGGCCGGGGCGGCAGGTGGCTGCATAGGAGTTCGGCTCAGGCTTGATCGAGCCGGTGGTACTGGGCACATCGCGCTGGTACATCACGTAAGCCTCAGTCGCGGCATGCCATTTCTTGGAAAACTTGTGATACCAGGTGCCGTCGTATTGTTGAACGTTGTTGTACGCGTACTTACCGTCGTTGATTCCATTGGCACAAAGATAGATATTGTTGTTCACCGAGGATGTCGTGTGGCTGACGCAAACGGTTGCCGAGGGTTTGGCGTCGCTGGTCCACAGCGCCACGTCGTGCCCATCGGTGATGCCTGCCTGCAGTAGCCACTGATTGTTAACCTGCACCGTGGCAAGAATTCCGGTGTCGGTGAACGGATCGACCGTATACAGCAGGGAATGGCTGAATATGTAGTTATTCGGCGTTAGTTGGGCCTCGATTCCAGGAACAGAGATAAAGCGGCCGATCCGGATGTTCATCCCGTTGGCCACCTTGGGTACATAAATGTCGATGTATTCAAGAACCGGGTCGAAGCCGTATTGGTGGTGGTCCGAAATCCACTGGAAGCCCAGATAGCCTTTGTCCGTGGTGTATCTGTAGTCTGTGCCGTAAAAAGCAGTCAGGTGGTATCCGACATCCACATGCTCCCTCTGCACCGAGTCGGGCAACCGCTCCACGTAAAGGACGAGCTGATTCATCTCGAATCGATTGCTGTAGACGTCGTTCGCTTCGGGTGCGTTGCTGTTTGATGAAGTGCTGAAGTTCAGCGTAGGCTCGACCCACCCATAAACCTTGGTGCGGCTGCGCGCTTGATTCCACGCGGTCATCAGAGGATAGCTATTCGTATCCGCTTCGCCTATCACCGGAGATCCCCCATACGACCAGTCGGAGTTAGGGAATGGCGGTGACTCAAGTGGTGACGGCAGTCCTCGGCGAGGGGGGGCCGGGCCTTGACTCGCAGTTCCATGCCAGTCCTGGCGGTAGAACTCTGCCCACCTGGCGAAGAAGCCCGGGGGCTTAGGCGGCGGCTGTGGAGTTGGGCTCTCCGGCAGCGCCGCGCCGGGTTGGCTCTGTGCGGAACATCCGCTCGATACCATCCAGACGAAGACTAATAACAGAATCCGGGGAGCTACAGCGGTTTTGCAATAGGTGTAGACCGAAGCCCAAGAGCTTTTCGTGGTTTTCTCCCAAGGAAAACCACTCCTCGCGAACCTTAACAGAACACAGTAATTGCGAAACCGCTTTAAGAGAGCCAGGCGCAAGTTGACTTCACTCGAGAGAGCAGGGTGTAAGCGAAGAATGGAATGGGATGGCGTCTGCAAACATCTTGGCCCCTCACCATCGGAACGCGATCATAGCATAGGAGGTCTCGGTCACGACCTCAACCAAAGCCGGACGAGCCACCGCTCTCATGTTTTGTATCAGGGCACGACTTTAGTCGGGCCGCAAACGACTAAAAGAGAATTGGGCTTTAGCCCCTGAGGGAAATGATTCGCGGACGGACGGTTCACGGCGCCCATTGGCTCCACAGCACTCTGCGGAATCAGGGTTGTGCGAGGGTATGGTGGTTATGCGTAATCGCAGCGCTGCAGGTAGGCTGCTGGCCGGCACTGAAGGGCGTATTCTGCACGGCCGAGAGTGCCCCGGTCGCGGGGTTCAGGGCCAAGCCGGAGACCGTGTTGCTGAGAAAGTTGGCGGTGTAGATATAGCGGCCTTCCGAAGGCTCGATCAGAATACAGAGCGGCCCGGTACCAACCGCGTAAGTGGCCGAACCGGGAATCGGTGTGGCGTTGCCGGTTGACTGGTCGATGGTATACGCGCTTACGTCGTTACCATCGTAGTTGGCGACATAAACATAGATGCCGAGGGGGTCGACGGCGACGGCATTGGGCAGGTTATCGGTCTTGACTGGTGCTGGCATCATCACCAACGATCCACCGGACTGCACCAGGAAACCATACATCTGATTGGAGGCGCCGTCGGTGACATACAGGAATTTACCGGTCGGATCGCTGGCGATTGCATTGGGGGCCGTTCCAACCTTAAAAACGCCGATCGGACTAAGCACGCCGTTCGACCCAACTTGTAACGCGGAGATGGTGGCATCGCTTTCATTCACCGCGTAAACAAAGCTTCCACCAGCCAACACGTTGACGGAAACCGGATTATTCCCCAATGGGAAGAAGGCGTTGGTGCCATCTGGTACCGTCTGGCATAAGCTGCTCGTCGCGCCCATCTGACCATTTGCATTGATGGGGAAAACTACGAGCGCGCCGGGCCCGGGTATGTTGGTGCTGAAGTTCGGCTGGTACGTCTCCACCACGTAGAGATAGGTGCCTGCCTGGTTGATGGCCAACTGGGTGGGGTAGCTGCCTGGCATGTTGCAGGTCTGCTGCGGATAGAGTTTGCCATCGGTGCCAATGGCGAATTCCACAATTGTATTGTCGTCATGATTGATGACGTAGAGATTCTTACCGTTGGCTGACGCCACATCAGCGACAGGATTCCGCCCGCCCGAGGGGTAGGGTGAATCGGAGATCTGGTACAAAACGCCCGCTTCGCTATCTACTTTGTATACGCTGATCTGTCCCGGGTTTTGCTTGGACGCGGTGACGTAAAGAAAATCGATTGTATTGCTGGGTCCGCATGCAGTAGCTCCGAATCCGAGACCAAGGGAAACTACCGAAGCCAGGGCAATCCGGCCGAATTTACTCAACTTCATGCGCATCAGGGCTGTACGACCTCGATGGCATGGTTGCCGTGGGTAATGGCAGCGCTGCAGGTAGGCTGCCCGTCGGCCTTGAAGGGTGTGTTCTGCACGGCCGATAGCGCGCCAGTCGCAGGGTTCAGAGCCAAACCGGACACCGTCTGGCCCAGGAAGTTCGACGTATAGACAAAGCGCGCTTCTGCGGGTTCGATCAAGATGCAGGTTGGCCCGGCATCCACCCCATATGTGGTCGCCCCGGCAATCTGCGTGGCGTTTCCGGTACCGCGATTGATCGTATAGGCGCTCACGTCGTTGGCATTGTAGTTGGCCACGTATACATAAATCCCGCGGGGGTCGACCTGCACGGAAACGGGAAGAATGTCCGTCTTGAAGGGTGTCTGCATGTTGATCAAGGTTCCGTTACCCTGGATCAGGAAACCAATCATCTGATTGGCCGCGCCATCTGTGACGTAGAGGAATTTACTGGTCGGATCGCTGGCAATCGCATTAGGAGCCACGCCGACGGGATACGTGGCAATCAGGCTCAGAGCCCCACCCGCACCCACCTGAAAGTCAGAGATCGTGGCGTCATTTTCGTTCACCGCATAAACGAAGTTGCTGCTGGGCAGCACGTTCACGGCTACGGGATTATTTCCCACCGGGAAGAAGGAATTGGCGCCATTCGCGACCGGCTGACACAGACTTCCCGTGGCCCCCAGTTGCCCGGTGGCATTGACGGGAAAGACCACGAGCGCCCCGGCTCCGGGTTTGCTGGCGCTGAAGCCCGGCTGGTAAGTCTCCACAACATAGAGGTAGGTACCGGCCTGGTTGATCGCCAACTGAGTAGGTAAAGTACCCGGAGTACTGCAGGACTGCTGCTGGGCGAGGCTGCCGTCAGTGTTGATGGCGAACACCACGACCGCATTGCTGGCCTGATTGATCACGTAGAGATTCTTGCCATTCGCCGAAGTTACGTCGGCCACGGGATTCTCTCCGCCGGAAGAATAGGGCGAGGCAGAAATTGGTATCAACGCTCCCGCTTGACTATCCACCTTGTAGACGTTGATCTGCCCTGGGCTGCTCTTGTTGGAGGATGTGACGTATAGAAAGTCAATCGTATTGGGGGGGCCGCACGCAGTAATACCGATTCCCAGACCAAGGGTTACAACCGAGGCCAGTGCCATCCGGCCGACTTTACTCAACTTCATGCGCTTCCTTCATCCTGGCCCAACGAACCAATGGAGCAGGGCTGCAGCTTGCAGCAGAGCTATGGATAAACTGTCTTTTGAGTCCCAATTGCATTGTAAAAGCTCAGGTCGCTTTCAGCCACCTGAGCCCTGAAGCCTGAAAGCCTTAGAACAGCGTGCCGCTGACGACGCACCAGGTCGGGTTACCGGGGCCAGTGAAGGCGGTGTTCTTCCGCAGCGTGGTCAGCGTTCCCGTCGAGGAGTTGATCACCGCACCGGTGATCGTGCTGTCGGCATAATTGCCCGTGTAGAGATACTGGTTCGAGGGGTCCTCAAGAATGCATTGCGGAGCCGAGCCTGCGCCAAAGAGAGTGCTGGTCCCGCTTGCTCCACTGGACAGGGTCGTCAATCTCCCAGTGGTCGGGTCGATGAAGAATGCGCTTACGGAACTTGCCGGGCCGGTTGGGTTGAGATTGGCCCCCTGGTTTGCAAGATAGAGGAACTGGCCCGTATGGTCGACAATCATGGGTCCAGGATTTGCGACAGTGCCAGAGTTGTTTACGGCACCCCCAACCAGCGATTGGAGCGCACCGTTGGTGCCGATCGTATAGGGCAAGATCACCCCGGTGGGGTTGACACTTTGGCCCGCATCGATCAGATATATGTACTTGGCGCTGCCATAGATAAAGCTCAGATCCTCAGCCCCGGTGGGAATGGGAGTATTCTGCGTCAGGGTCAACTGGCCACCGCTGTTCGCATACACGAAGACCGCCTGAGAGGGATCCAGGGCGCTTCCACTGCCCTTCTCGATGGTGTAGATATACGCGTTGCTCGGAACCACAATAAAGTTGATGGGTGAGCTGCCTACCGGGAAGTAAGTAAGGTTGACGCCAGTCGTAGGGTTCTTAAACTGCTCGTTGGTGATCAACGAGAGCCGGCCGGTATTGGGGTCGATGTTGAAGGATGTGACGTCTCCGCAAATCGTGGCTGGATTTCCACTCACATAGCCCACGCAAGTCGTGGGGTCGGGGACTTGGGAATCAAGCACGAATAGATGAGTGCCCGCCGAGTCCGCCTGGATCGAGATCGGATAATTGCCTTGGCTGGTATAACTTGTCTGGAAGCTCAGTCCACCTTGTCCGCCGACGGTGAAGAGCGAGATGTTTGGTCCGGTGTTAGCCGCACTTGTCGCGGAGGAACAAGCCGCCTGCCCCGTTCCCCCGCACCCTGCGTTCAGCACATAGAGAAACTTTCCCGCATTGGCCACCACCTCCCTGACAGGATTGGCGCCGCCGGAGCTGTAAGGAGAGTTCTGCGTGGGGGTGAGATTACCAAGATTGTTATCAATCCTGTAGCCGGAAATCTGATTATATTGCTGGCCGGTGACATACATATAACCGACTGTGTGGTCTGTGCTGCAGGAGGTCACTCCCAACCCCGTTCCCAGGGACACCGCCAAGGCCAGACTGATCCGGCCGAATTTCCTGAACTTCATGCGTTTCCTTCATCCCCGTCGCTATCGCGGTCTAGGGCTGCCTTTGCAGCTGAAACTGTATTAAAAATTGATCCTAGCGCTAATTGTAAAAGCTAGAACCACTTTCGGCTAGCGTCTCCCCTGTCGGTGTGCTCGGGAGAGAGCATGCTCACGCAGCTTTTCCGTCAAGACAAGCTGAACATCGCCAAGCATATCGCAAGAGGGGAGCCGCTCTTGAGCAGCTTCCACTTCGTTAGACCGGGACCAGCGCTGTCCGCTAGCGCGGGTTGCTCATGCTTCGCATTTTTTGTCAAGGCTGGAAACCACGAATCCCCGTTCGGCGCGCGGCGCGGATCACCATACACGGCAGGAGTTCTCCGGGTACATCGGGGCGCCTTTCTTGCAATTGAAAGCCTTGCCGAACTCGTCGAAGTTTTCGACCGAGCCGTTCACTCGCCATTCCCCAGGGGAGTGCGGATCCGTGAGCGCTCTACTTCGCGCGGCCTGTTCGCGCACGTTCTGGCACCAAACCTGTCCAAAGGCGAGAAAGTACCGCTGCGCCGGCGTATAGCCGTCGATCTCCGTCGCGGCCGCGCTGGGTTCTTGGGCTAATGTAGCCATCAACGCCGAGTAGGCCAAGCGAAGCCCGCCATTATCCGCCGTATTCTCGCCCAGAGTCAGGCTGCCATTGAGCTTCTGCCCTGGGGCAACTTCGAAGCTGCCATATTCCTTCACTTCGCAATCCGTGCGCTCGGTAAATGCCTTGCGGTCGGCCGGGCTCTGCCACTCGCGCACATTGCCATGGCCGTCGAATTTGCTGCCCTGATCGTCGAAGCCATGCGTCATTTCATGGCCGATCACCACCCCAATGCCTCCGAAATTGACAGCCGGATCTTTGGAGAAGTCGTAGAACGGCGGCTGCAGAATGCCGGCGGGAAAGTTGATGTCGTTCATGCCCGGACTGTAGTAGGCGTTCACCGTCGGCGGAGTCATGCGCCACTCCGTCTCGTCCACCGGTTTGCCCAGCTTGTTCAGGTTGCGTCGATCTTCATACACGGAAGCGCGGGCGATGTTTCCCAGCAGATCATCGCGCTTGATCTCCAGGGTCGAATAGTCGCGCCAATGCTCCGGATAGCCGATCTTGTTGCGTATCAGCGCCAGTTTTTCCTCGGCATTTTTCTTGGTGGCTTCCGACATCCAGGGCAACTGCTGAATATCCTCAGCCAGCGCCGTTTCCAGCGCCGTGACCAGCTTGACCATGCTCTCTTTCTTTTCCGGGCTGAAGTACGTCTTCACCCAATCCTGCCCCACCGCTTCACCCAGCGCACCGTCGGTAGCCTGGGTGCAGCGTTTCCACCGGGGCGCGATCTCTTTCTGCCCCAGCAGGTCACTCGCGAAAAAATCGAAGTCCTCGTCTACAAATGCTTTGGACAGCCATGGGGCGGCATCGTGCAGGGCACGCCAGCGAAGATAACTCTTCCACGCGTCCAGACCCTGAGCGTCAATCAGCGCGTTCATGGCTGTAAAGAAGTCTGGCGTCATCACATTAAGAGTCTCGAAGGATCCCATGCTTATGCCATGCAAGTAGGCCGGCCAGTCGAAGTCCGGGGTCAGCTTGCCCAGATCCTCGAGCGTCATCATGTGATAGCGTTTCGCCGGGTCTCTCAGGTCCGTCCGGCTCACGGAGCCTTGCGCCAGCGCGGTTTCAATCGTCATCACGCTCTGCGCTTCGCTGGCGGCTTTCTCGGGTGTGTCGCCGGCCAACTGGAATATCTTGCGCATGTGAGCCACGTATTCATCGCGAATCTTCTGCTGCCGTGGATTTTGCAGCAGGTAGTAGTCGCGGTCCGGCAGGCTGAGACCTGCCTGGCCGGCTTGTGCGATTTGCCGGGTGGAGTCCTTCTGATCCTGGCCCACCCCGAAGCTGAAGAGCCCACTGATCCCATGCGGTATCTCGAGCGTACCCAGCACCGCCGCTAGTTGCTTCTTGTCGCTGAGGGCGTTGATGGCGTCCAGAGCGGGTTGGAGCGCTGCGACTCCCTTTTGGTCCGCGAGCTGGGTATTCATGCACGCCGCATAGAAGTCGCCATATTTCTGTTCCAGTGCAGTCCGCTTCACGTCCGGGTTCGCCGCTGTTTCCAATTCGCGATAGAGAAGCCAGTCGTTCCTCTCTTTGAGCTGATCGAACTGACCCCACCGCACCTGATCGGGAGGGATCGGATTGTTCTTCTTCCAGTTGCCACAGGCGTACTGATAGAAGTCAGTGCAGGGATCGGCTGTTTTGTCGATAGCGGTCAGGTCGAAGCTTTGCGGTGCCTTCGGCTCGGGCGGGGCTTGGGCGGGGTTGCTTTGCCCATGAGCCAGACAGGTACAAAGCAAAAGGCCAACAACGATTTGAAGAGACTTCATATGCTGCCTAGTGGGTGGTGGAACGCGGTCAGAAAACCTTCACGTGGAAGGTAAGGTACTTCTTGGGGTTCTCGCGGATGGCCGCAATGAGTCCCCGGGTTTCTGTCAGTGACTGGTCGAGGTTATTGTAAAGAGAAGGGTTGACAACCAGCTGCCCGATGGTTCCTTGACCGCTGTCAACCCGGTTCAAGACCGAATCCAGCTTGTCGACTGTGTCGCGGAGCTTAGCGGCGAACTGGGGATCCTTGGCGATCATGCCCAGGCCGCCCTTGCCGGCATTGATGTCGGCCAGCAGCTGGTCTGCGTTGGCTACCGACTGGTTCAGGTTGTTGGCCAGCGTCTCGTCTTTGAGGAGCTTGCCGATCGTACCCTTCCCCTCGTCCAGCTGAGTCGTCATCCTGTCCAGCTTGGCCACGGTGTCGTTGATGTGGTTGTACAAGGTGTCGTCAGCCACCAGCTTGCCGATCGAGCCCTTGCCGTTGGCCACCGTATCCACCAGTTGCGACAACTCGTTCAGGGTTGACACTGCCTTGTTGTAGAGGTCTGGATTGTTGATCAACTCGCCGATCGAGCCCTTGGTCGAGTTGAGCGAGTCGGCAAGGTGGTCGACCTTGGCGAGAATGGTATTCAACTGCTCGATCGTTCCCTGGCTCGACTTGATGACGTCGGAGAGATTGGGAGTTTCATTGGTTTTGAGCTCTGCGCCATTCTGCACTGGCGGACCAGTCGCGCTCTTGCTGTTGATGTCCACGACGGTATCGCCCAGAACGCCTATAGTTTCCAGGCTGGACGTGGAATCGGTGCGCACAGCGTCTCTATACTTGGCTCCGACCTTGAAGGTCACCTCGACCGGGGTGAGCTTGCGCGCGGGTACGATTCCAATTTTGGTCACGGTGCCGACCGTATAACCTTCGAGGTTGACCGGAGCACCCTCTTTAAGGCCGGCGGCATTCTCAAAGTAGGAGCGAAGGACGATCTTGCCTTGGAAGAAGCCACCTGTGCTTCCCGTCATGAGGAAGATGAGAGCAATCAGGGCTGCCACCGCCACGACGACCAGAACGCCAACCTTCAGTTGTGACCACTGGACTTCCTGCTGGCTTGGCACAGAACCCCTCGGGTGAAGCGAGTGCAGCGGGTATTCCCGCTGCGACTGAGCATATCAAATGGAGCTTTTCCCGGCTGTTGCTTTCGGGAGTGGACAGGAAAGTCAGGAGGTGCTCGACACTAGCCCTCCATCACCACGGTCGCCATGGCCAAGCTCCCGGTATGGGTGAGGGAAAGCGAGATTGCGCGCACGCCGAGTTCTTCGGCCAGCAGCGCAGCCCGCCCCCGCAGCTCGAGAACCGGGCGCCCGCCCGGGTTGCGCGCGACCTGAAACTCATTCCAGGTTACCCCCCTGCTGATGCCGGTGCCCAGCGCTTTCGCTCCCGCCTCTTTTGCAGCAAAACGGGCCGCGAAGCTTTCCGCGCTGACCCGCCTGCCCCTGCAATAGGCGATCTCATGATCTGTATACACGCGGCGCAGAAACCGTTCGCCGTAGCGTTCGATCGAATGCGCGATGCGCTCGACCTCGATCAAGTCCACGCCTGTACCGATCAACATGCTGACCACATTACCATGGGATCATTTTCGGTCACCTCGCCCAATCCAAAATGTAACCGTAACGGCTAACCGACGTACCTGTCCTGCTGTTCAAGATTGCTCTAACGTGGCCGATCAAGTTAACAGGCGAGGGTATATTCGAAGTTCGTGAGCTGGATTTGCCGACACACTTATGTCCGATACTCTTTTAGATGATGTTCTCTACTTGACCGCGCTGTTGCCGGAAGACCAATCGCTGGTCGTACCCCGGCTCAGCGGGGTCATTCCTGATTGTGGGGCCTGGATCCGTAGCCGCTCTTATGTCGAGCCGGGTACGGCTCGCTTTGTCTTTGAGTTTCCCCGTGACATCTGCGTTGAAATCTACAGTGCGCTGGTCGCGGTTGGACTTCAACTGACTGCGGCATCTCATCTCCTGCTGACGGAGCTTTGCCGCTGTACCCCGCACCTCTTCGATCTCTCTTCGCGGAAGTTGCCGGCGGTGGATGGAGCGACCCTGGACGCCGCAACGCGCTACATCTGTTCCCTCGAAATCATCAAGGTGCAATTGCAGATTTGGATGGTCAAGGACGAGGAACTGGAGACCCACCTTGCCGGCAACCAGTGCTTCGCCGCTTAAGGGCAGGCAGGTCCGGGCTTTGTATTTGCGTGAGACCCCCCGGTTCAAATTGATTCTCGGCCGAGTCTTTTCCCTAACCGAACCCAATAGGAACTGGACGGGTGCCCCAGGTTCGCCAAAGCGTACCTGGGCCGAAAATGATATTTTTCGATTGCTTTTGCTGTTCGGTTTCGCAAAAAGCTCTGGTGGGGCTTCGCCCGCCTTATTCGGCCCACGTACGTTGAGGCGAACGTGGGGCACCCGTCCAGTTCATATTGGTTCGGTTAGGAGACTGACTCCCGCCGGTTTGAGTTCTCACGCAGACACTTTAGCCCTTCCCATCCTCACCCGGCATCTACCAACCCATAGCGCCGTTGCCAGGCCTCTCGCAGGCGGTTCCACACCTTGCTCTTTTCCTCCTCCGTGACCTCGGCGGCGAGCGACACGAACGACGCCGACTCCGCCTTGGCCAGTTCAAGAAGAGTACGGTCGCGCACCAGATTGGCTACGCGAAAGTCCGGGATCCCCGCTTGCCGCGTGCCAAAAAACTCTCCTGGCCCGCGCAGCTGCAGGTCCAGCTCGGCGAGTTCGAATCCGTTCTGCGTCCGCACCATGGCTGCCAGGCGCTCCACTGCCTGGGGCGAGATCTTTCCTCCCGTCATGAGGATGCAGTATGACTTGGCTCTTCCTCGCCCCACCCGCCCCCGCAGTTGATGCATCTGCGCCAGCCCGAACCGCTCCGCATGTTCAATCACCATCATGGTTGCGTTTGGCACATCGACGCCAACCTCAATGACGGTGGTGGCGATCAACACATCCACCTCCCGCCGCTGAAAGCGGCGCATGATGATCTCCTTCTCGTCGGCATCCATCCGGCCATGCAGCAGGCCCAGGCGCAGACCCTTAAGAGCCCCCTCTTTCAACTCCTGATACATCTCGGTCGCGGCCTTCAGCGAGGGTGCCGAAGGAGAGGAAACCGGCTTGAACAACAAACCGGGGGCTTTGCCCTTTTTCTCCAGTGGGGCCGGTGCTGTCTCTGCTTCGCCGGCAGCGAAATCCAATTCGGGCTGATCCTCTTTCGCGCCTTCGATGACGGGGTAAACCACGTACGCCTGGTGCCCTAGCCGCACCTGTTCCCGCACCATGTCCCATACTTCGCCGGCCACCTCGTCGGAGACCTGGCGGGTGAGAATGGGCGTACGGCCGGGAGGCAATTCGTCCAGCACGCTGAGATCGAGATCGCCGTAGAGAGATAGAGCGAGCGTTCTGGGGATCGGCGTGGCGGTCATGACCAGCACGTCCGGTTCGCCGGCGTTGGGCTTTTTCATCAACCGGAAACGCTGCAAGACTCCGAAGCGATGCTGTTCATCGACCACCACCAGTCCCAGCTTGGCGAAATCTACGCGTTCCTCGATCAGGGCATGGGTGCCGATCACCAATTGCGCCTCGCCGCGCGCAATCATCCCCCGGTTGGTTCTTTTGCGATCTTCGTCGAGCGATCCGGTCAACAGCACCACCTTGTAGCGCTGCTGCGACCGCTCCAGCAGCTTGCGCGCTCCCAGGAAGTGCTGCGTAGCCAGGATCTCCGTGGGCGCCATCAGGGCCGCCTGGTAGCCGTTCTCGATGGCCACCAGCATTGCCTGCAGGGCCACGATGGTCTTTCCCGAGCCCACATCACCCTGCAGCAGCCGCCGCATCGGCTCCGGCGCTCGCATATCGGCAGCAATTTCGCCCAACGCGGTCTTTTGCGCCTTGGTGGGGTGGAAGGGCAGCACCTGGCGAAGCGCCGAACGAACAGCTTCGTTGGTCTCGAAGGGAATCCCTTGCCGCTGGCGAAATTTCTTTCGCTTCAACTCCAGACCCAGTTCGAGGTAGAAGAGCTCTTCGAATATCAATCTCTTCTGCGCCGGCGTGGCCCAGGACTGAAGCTGGCTCATAGGGGTTCCCGGCTCGGGGAAGTGCGCCCAGCGCAGTGCATCTTCGCGGCTGGGCAACTCCAACCGGCGGCAAAGTGCCTGGGGAAGGGTCTCCGGGATTCGACCTTTCATTTCCTCCAGCACTCTCCAGAGGATGCGCCGCTGCCAACGCGAAGCCAGCTTGTTGCCCAGCGACTCATAGACTGGGGTGATCCGGCCTACCTCCAGCAGCTTGGACTCCTCGTCGTCGTGGTCGTCGGGCAGCACTTCCACCTGGGGCTGGATCATTTTGAAACTATTGCTGCTGCGGGAAGCCTCCACCTTTCCGTACAGGGCCACCCATTGTCCCGCTTTGAAGCGGTCTTTCAGGTAGGTTCCGTGAAACCACATGCACTTGACCCTGCCCAGGCCCTGGCTCACGGTCATTTCAAAGATGGGCATGCGCCGCGTATGCAGCAGGTTCATGGCGCGCACTTCGCCGATCAGGCTGGCCATCTCACCCGGCACTAGTTCCTCGATGGCTTGGGGGCGAAGGCGATCCTCATAACGGAAGGGCAGATGGTAGAGCAGGTCTTCGATGGTGGCGATGCGCTTTTCCTGCAGGGTCTGGGCGATGCGAGGGCCGATGCCCTTGACGAACTGCAGGGACGTTTCCAGAGTCAGTAGCACATCAGAGATGCTATCAGCGGGGCTGTGCCGAGGCCGGTCTCGAAGCGAACGGGTGCCGCTTCGTTTCGGCCTTTGGTTCGGGCCTAGGCTTAGCCTAAGTGTCTAAGGCCGTTCCCGCTCGCCAGATTTCATGGCGGGGCTAAACCATCCGGGAACGAACCTGCCGCACCACAGGAAAAGTCCCGCAGGGACGACTGAAGGTAGCCCAGGACGGAGTCCTGGATAGGTCACGAGAACCACATTCAGTCCCGCAGAGACGGCTGAGAATTGCCCAGGACGGACCCGGATTTCCTGTGCAGTTTGGTGGAACCACGGAGCCTCGTGCGGCTTTCCGTGAAGAAAGCCGCATACGCAGTCCTCGCTAGAGCAGCGTGCAGGAAATCCGGGGTAGTCCTGGGTCTTCAGCGGTCCCTGCGGTGGGAACCCCAGTGCTACCTGGCGGAGACAGCGTGCCGCCGCTTCTGGCTGGCAGCGTCCAGCATGTAGACACATCTGGCGTCCATATGCTCGGCCATTTGAAAGACTCTATCGAGTTTGTCGTCCAGGGACGGCTTGCTTCCAGATCTAGGCAGAGAATAGTCACGCGAAGTCATAGCAAATTTGTGTGTACTCATAATGAGTATTGGTATACGTCAGCACGGGTGCAACGGAAATGCGCCAATCTCACTATTACCGGACCACAAAGGGGGCACCGGCCATCCCCACTCGATCGCTGCTATGGTTACCTCGAGGGGGAAGCGGGATTTTCCACCTCCGCCAGAAGACGGCTATCTGCAACAAAACAGGCGGAGAATCCGCCAGGGTCGCGGATTACCAAAGTGGCCATGGCTTCCCCAGCCTGTAAAATCGCCCGGTGACCGACTCCGCCCAGAGCTTCAGTTTCGGCCAGCGGATCACCCTTGCGATTGTTCCGCGGCTGGTGGCGCTGCTATTGCGGGCGCTCCATCGCACCCTGCGCTATGAGGTGGTGGCGGAGCCGGGGGCCGTGCCCGCCACACCGCCGGGTCAACAGGTGTGGTGCTTCTGGCACCGCTGCCTTATTCCCTGCATTTGTTATTTCCACATTCGATATAAGCCGGCGGTCCTGATCAGCCTCAGCTTCGACGGCGAACTGATCGCGCGCACCATAGAGCGGCTCGGTTATCTAACCGCGCGAGGATCCAGCACGCGATCCGGAGACAGCGGACTCTGGGCGTTGGCTAAGGCAGTTAAGCGAGGGCATCCGGCGGTCTTTACCGCGGACGGCCCGCGCGGCCCGGTCTACAAGGTCAAGCCTGGGGCGGTTAAGCTGGCCCAGCTCACCGGCTACGCCATCGGCATCTTTTACGCCCATCCGGAGAAGGCATGGATGCTGCGGTCGTGGGATCGCTTCCTCATCCCCAAGCCATTTTCTCGCGTGGCGCTCAGCTACGCGAGGCAGATCGAGGTGCCCCGGAGCGAGGACCCGCTCGTGATCGAAGCCAAGCGGCTCGAGGTGGAAGCAGCACTGGAACGCGCCCGCCTGAATGCGGAGCGGCACTTCGGTCAGGCGATGAACATGCAGTCTCCGTAGGAGAAGAAGCGATAGCCCGCTTCGACCGCATGACGATAGGCGGCCAGCGTCTGATCTTTCCCGGCAAATGCGCTCACCAGCATCAGCAGCGTCGATTGGGGCAGATGGAAATTGGTCAGCAGAGCCCCCACCACGTTTAAGCGGGAGCCCGGAGAGAGGAAGATGTTGGTTGTACCGCTATGCGGCTCCATTCTGCCGATTTGCGCACAGTGCTCTAACGCCCGCACCGTCGTCGTGCCGCCGGCAACGATGCGCCGGCCCTCGAGCAACGCCCTGTTGACCTCCTCGGCCGTTTCCGTGGGCAGTGAATACCGTTCCGTGTGCAGGCGAATTTCGGATACATCCGGCACCCTCACGGGCTGGAAAGTCCCCAGCCCGACATGGAGGGTCAAGTAGGTAATCACAACACCCCGGGCGCGGATCCGCTCCAGAATTTCAGGCGTGAAGTGCAGACCGGCGGTGGGCGCGGCGACCGAGCCGCGTTGACGCGCAAAGACCGTCTGGTAACGCTCACGGTCGAGCGGCTGGTCCTGACGGCGAATATATGGGGGCAGCGGCACGTGCCCCAAAAGCTCCAGCCGGGCGAAGAAATCATCCACCGGCGTGAAGCGAAGAAGACGTTCGCCGAACTCGCCCTCGGCTAGGACCGTAGCCTGCAGCGGCTCGCTCCCACCCGGCGCTGCGAAGGTCAGCTCCTGCCCCACCGCCATCCTGCGCGCCGGACGCGTCAGAGCCCGCCATTCCCAGTCGCCGGCCTGCTCAGTCAGCAGCACTTCTACCTTGGCAGGACTTCCCGGACGTACGCCAAACAGGCGAGCGGGGATCACGCGGCTATCGTTCAACACCAGCACATCGCCGGCGCGCAGCAACTCGGGCAGCTGATTAAACCACGAATCCCGCCATGCTCCGCTCTCACGATCCAGGAGGAGCATGCGGCTTTCCCCGCGTTCGACTGGCGGTTCTTGCGCGATCAGCTCTGGCGGAAGCTCGAAGTCGAAGTCGGAGACCAGCACAGATCCGATTGTATGAAAGCGACAACCCCTCCCTTGGAGCGGTATTCTCAAGAGAGCGAGAAGAGGTCACTGTGGCGACAAAGACTCATGTTCCGGTTGAAGTCTATTTGCGCTCCTCTTATGAGCCTGATGCCGAGTACGTGGATGGAAAGATTGAGGAACGCCCGATGGGAGAGCTAGATCACGCATCCTGGCAAGAGGCGATTTCAGCTTGGTTTCGGCAGCATTGGGCTGAATGGGGTGTGCGCGCCCTGCCTGAATTGCGGGTTAAAGTGGCAGCCAACCGCTATCGTGTCCCCGATGTCACCGTGCTTGATCCCAGCCAGCCAAGAGAACAGGTCATTACCCACCCGCCCCTCGCCGTCTTCGAGATTCTGTCCCCTGAAGATACTCTGCAGCGGCTGAAGAGGCGCCTTGAAGACTACCGCGTCATGGGTATCGCTGAGATTCGCGTCATCGACCCCCAGGACGATACCTTCTATCGTTATGAGGAAGGGCAGCTTCTAAGCAACGACACTTTCTCCCACGCCGGTAAGGGAATCGTTTTTGAAATGAAGCAAATCAAAGATCTGTTCGACAAGTAATGGCTTCACTTACCCAGCTAAAAAATCCGGAACCAAAGAAGCCCGTCTTCCTGCTCGACGCGATGTCGTTTATCTTTCGCGCCTATCACGCGATGCAGCGCCAGCGTCCCATGTCCACGCGCACCGGCGTGCCCACCGCGGCCACCTTCGTCTTCGTTAACATGATCAACAAGCTCCGCCGCGATTTTCAGCCGGAGTTCTTTGCCGCCGTCTTCGATGTGAGCGGGGCCGTCTTTCGCGATGAGCGTGCGCGCAGCATGGCCACGGTGCGCAAATGGAATATCAAGACCCAGACCTTTGACGAGATCGATTACGCCGGGTACAAAGCCAACCGCACCGAGATGCCTCCCGACCTGGCGCAGCAATTGCCGTTCATTCGCCGGGCGCTGGAAGCCTTTCGCATCCCCATTCTGCAATCCGAGGGTTTCGAAGCCGACGATGTAATCGGCACCCTGGCCCGGCAGGCCGCCGAGCAGGACCATGATGTTTTTGTGGTTTCGAATGACAAAGACATGCTCCAGCTGGTCACCGGTCGCGTCAAAGTGCTCAACCCGGTCAAAGACAATCTCATCCTCGATCGCGACAAAGTGGTGGAAGTACTCGGGGTAGCGCCAGAGCAAGTCATCGACGTGATGGCTCTGCGCGGAGATTCCATCGACAATATTCCAGGCGCTCCCGGAATTGGAGATAAAGGCTCGGTCGAATTGATTCAGCAATTCGGCAGTGTCGAAAATGTCCTAGAGCATGCGGCGGAGGTGAAACGCAAGACCTACCGTGAATCGCTCGAGAACAATCGCGAGTCGGTCTTGCTCAGCAAGGAGCTGGTGACCATCCACTGTGAAGTGCCGGTCGAACTCGATCTGGAGCAAATGCGCACCCAAGCCCCGGATGTGAGTGCATGCCGCGCTCTATTCAACGAGCTTGAGTTCACCACCATGCTCAAGGAGCTGGCTCCTGACGAACTGGCAACGCCGCTCACCATCGTCCACGATCCGCCGCCCGATGAGATTAATCGCTTCGTCGAGAAAACACGCGGCCACGGCTTCGCGCTGGCCTTCGACACCACGCTTCTTGAAGTCGCGTCGGAACAGGTGGCTGAGGAGGAAAGCGAGGCGATTGAAGAGGAAGAGCCCCAGCTCAAGTCCATGTCGCTGCTCGGCCTCTTCGATGCTCCTGCTCAGCAAGCCGAACCCGCTCCCCAGACAATAAAAATCGCCGTCTCCGCGGAGCCGGGCCGGGTGCTCGTCTTTTCCTTGGATCCGGCCGTCGATAGTCGCGCGCCAGAATTCCTGTGCAGCCTGCTATCCGACGAGCAAACGCCAAAGTCGGTACACGACCTTAAGGCAGCGCTGCGCATTCTTGATCGGCATGGAGCGAGCCATGGTCTGCGGTTGGCTGGGCCAATCGATGATGTGATGCTCTACTCCTACCTCATCAATCCGACCCACGCCACGCATAGCCTGGGCGATGTGGCCGTACGCTTCACCACTCGAGCGTTGCCAGGACCGGGCGATGAGCTGTTGCCTGCGTCGGCGCACGCCATCCACACCCTCGCGCCACTGCTCAAGGAGGACGTGGAATCTCTGGGCACCGGCCAGGTGTATCGCGACATCGATCTGCCGCTGGTTCCTGTCCTGCTGCGCATGGAAGAGGCCGGCGTGCGCATCGACCGCGCGGTTCTCTCCGCCATGGCTGACCGGCTGACGGTGGAGATGCACCGGGTCAGCGAGCAGATCTTCGAAGGTTCCGGCCACCGCTTCAACATCAATTCACCCAAGCAGCTGGGCGATGTGTTGTTTAACAAAATGCACCTGCCCAAGCCGCTCAAGTATGGCAAGGGCAAGGTGGTTTCGACTGCCGTGGATGTGCTGGAAGAGCTGGCGGAGCATAACGAGGTTCCGCGCCAGGTGCTGCAATACCGGCAGCTGGCCAAGCTCAAGTCCAACTACATTGATTCCTTGCCCTTGCTGGCGGATGCCGAGGCGCGTGTTCACACCACGTTCAACCAGGTAGGCACCGCGACCGGGCGCCTCTCTTCCACCAATCCGAATCTGCAGAACATTCCGATCAAAACGGAACTGGGCCGCGAGATCCGCGCGGCCTTTATCGCGGCGCCCGGAAATCTGCTCATCTCCGCTGATTACTCGCAGATCGAGCTGCGCCTGATGGCGCATTTTTCTGAAGATTCCTTATTGGTGCACGCCTTTGCCGAAGGACAGGACATTCATACCCTGACCGCCGCGGAAGTATTCGGCGTGGCGGCCGAGGGGATGGATAAGCAGACCCGCGATCGTGCCAAGGCGGTTAATTTCGGAATTGTCTATGGGATCTCTCCCTTTGGATTGGCGGCGCAACTCGGCATTGAGCAAAACGTAGCCAGGCTGTACATCGAAACCTACTTCGCGCGTTACAGCGGCGTGCGCCGTTACATCGATCGGCTACTTGAGGAGACGCGCAGGGAGCAGAAGGTGCGCACCCTCTTCGGCCGCGTTCGCCCGATTCCCGATATGCAGAGCCGCAACGCCAACCTGCGCGGCTTTGCGGAACGCACGGCGGTGAACACGCCGCTACAAGGGACGGCAGCAGATCTGATCAAAATTGCCATGATCCGCATCGATCGCCGGCTCCGGGAAGAAAAGCTGCAGGCGAAAATGACGCTCCAGGTGCACGACGAACTCCTCTTCGATGTGCCGGAGAGGGAAGTCGATCAAGTGAAGAAGTTGGTGCAGCACGAAATGGAAACAGTGATCGAACTAAAAGTGCCGATCGTGGTCGACTGCGGAGCCGGCCCCAACTGGCGCGACATGAAGTAAGGAAAAGAAACCGCAGGTCCCTCCACTACGCTGCGCTCCGGTCGGGATGACAAATCTGTTTGGGTACCAGCATCCCGGCACTCAAACAAATTTGTCATCCCGACCGGAGCGCAGCGTAGTGGAGGGACCTGCGGTTTCTTTTCCTTACTACTACTGCGTTGATGGCGTCGTCTTGTTGCTGAGACTTCCCGGCGCTTCGTGGATGTGGTGGATGATAATCGTATCCCCTTTGAACTCCACCTTGTCGTAATCGCGTCCCGTGCTCTCGAGATAGCAACCGCAGTCCGTGTTTGCGTGATGAGCCTGCTCGATACCCTCAGTCGTGCCTTGCAGGGCGGCCTTGGCATGAATCAGCTTGTCCTGGGCGTCGGCAACAGCCTGGTTGGCGTCAGCCAGCGCTTTCACTTCAGCCGGTGTAAGTTTCTCCGTCCGTACCGCAGGCGTAGTTGTATCCGACGCAGTTGCATTAGGGGCCAGACCGGGATCTTGCGGCTGCATGAGGGCAAGCAAAAGGATGGCGGTGATCATGACACTCTCCTTCCTTGATGATAACGGTTCTTCAGACCCCTATTTCCACCCGGATGGCCTGGGCGATGCGCTCCGCATGCTCGCGCATCTGCTGCTCCGATTCGGCTTCGATCATCACCCGCGCCAGAGCCTCAGTGCCGGAATAGCGCACCACTACCCGCCCATTGCCATGCAGATCGGTCTCCGCCTGCTGGATGCTCTCCATCACCGCGGGAATCTGCTCCAACGGCCGTTTTTCCCGCACCCGCACGTTGACGATCACCTGGGGAAAAACGCGCAGATCGCTCAATAGCTCGTGCAGGGGCTTACCAGATCGCGCCAGAGTATCGAGCAGAACCAGCGCTGTGAGCAATCCGTCCCCGGTGGTGCTGCGGCGCAGAAAAAGAATATGGCCCGACTGCTCCCCGCCCAGGCTGGCCTGGTGCTTCTGCATCATCTCCAGAACATACTTGTCGCCCACAGGAGCGCGCAGCATGCGAATACCGCTGCTGCGCAATGCGGCCTCCAGACCCATGTTGGACATAGTCGTCGCCACCACCACGTCGCCGGCTAGTTCGCCCTTGGCCTGCATATCGCGGGCCGCGACAAGCATCACCCCGTCCCCATTCACCACCCGGCCGTGGGCGTCCGCGAACAGCGCGCGGTCGGCGTCTCCATCGAAGGTGATCCCCAGGTCGGCTCCTAGTGCCTTGGTCTCCCGGGCCACCACTTCAGGGTGCAGGGCGCCGCAGTTCTCGTTGATATTGCGTCCGTTGGGGGTTACGTGCGTCAGGTGTATTTCGCCCCCAAGCGAGGTAAAAAGCTCCGACGCAATCACCGCCGCCGCCCCATTCGCGCAATCGATCACAATTTTCTTGCCGTTCAGGTTCAGCTGGGGGACCACGTTGCGTAGAAAGGCCTCATATTCCTCGCGGAAAGCCTTGTTTGCCGGGGGAGCGCTTAGCCCTTTGAGGCCGGGCGGGGGCGAGTCCTTGAGGCGGCGAAAGATCTCCTCCTCGATAGCCAACTCGGTAGCGTCAGGCAGCTTGTAACCATCCCCGCCGAATACCTTGATCCCGTTGTCCTGCCAGGGGTTATGCGAGGCGGAAATCACCACTCCCGCAGCCAACCGATGTTTGTGCGTCAGGTAGGCCACGCCGGGCGTCGTGATAACACCGGCGTTCAACACTTCCGCGCCCCCCCGGCACAACCCGGCGGAGATGACCGCTGAGATCCAGGGGCTGGATTCGCGTGTATCTGCCCCCAACAGCACCCGAGGCTGCGGATAAAGACGCTTCAGGGAGGATGCCAGCGCAAGTCCGGTGGCGAAAATGGTGGGTGGGTCCAGAGGGGCCTCCCCGGCCACTGCGCGGATACCGTCCGTTCCAAAAAGTTTTCTCATGGTTTGCTTGGGGGTAAGTTCCTTTCCAGAACCCGGCTCCTCAGGGTGCTGTGGGCGAATCGTGTGGTAATCACTCCGCCATCAGGCGCAGCCGCTGCCTCCCGGATCAGGACCCCTGCCTCGTCGAATACCAGGGCATAGCCGCGATTCAGAACCGCCAGCGGAGAAAGAGTCTGCAGACGCCCCTCCACGCTGGCGTGCCTGGCGCGCCAGCGCTGTAGCAGCGACTCTTGTGCACGTCCGATCCGTCCATCCAGCGCCGCCAGGCGCTCCCGCACCATACGCATGCGGTGGCTGACATCCTGACGCAGCAGCCTCGCTTCGAGCTTCTGCAGCCTTTCCGTCATGCTGCGGCTTTGCCGATGCCAGGCGGCGTCCAGCTGGTACTGCAACTCATCCACCCGCTGCTGCCGCCGTGCCAGTGCATTGCGCATGCGTGCGAAGGCGGCCGGCGCAGAGAGCCGGGCAAAGCGCTCCTGGGCACGCATAAGCAGGTAGCGGCAGGCGTGGGTCAGGCGCCGGTGCAGCTGTTCCAGGCGCTCTTCCACTTTATGTTGTGCCTCGGTCAGCAGTTCGGCCGCCGCGGAGGGCGTGGGCGCACGCAGGTCGGCGACAAAATCGGCGATGGTGAAGTCGGTTTCGTGGCCGACGGCGGAAACGATTGGCAACTGAGAATTGGCAATGGCCCTGGCCAGCAACTCGCTGTTGAACGGAGCCAGATCTTCGAGCGAACCGCCGCCGCGGGCCACAACAATCACGTCCACCGTGCGCGATTGATTGAAAAATGCAATGCCTGCCGCAATTTCCAGAGCTGCCGTCTCGCCCTGCACCGCCGAAGGGTAAAGCTGCACGTGCAGTGCCAGGTGTCTGCGCCCGGCCACGTTGAGAAAATCGCGAATCACCGCGCCCGTAGGAGACGTAATGATCCCAATGCAGTGAGCAAAGGCAGGCAGAGGCTGTTTGCGGTCCGCCGCGAACAGACCCTCCTTCTGCAGCCTGGCTTTCAATTGTTCGAAGGCGATCTGCAACGAGCCCGCGCCGACCGGCTCGATAAACTCCGCCACCAGCTGCATCTGTCCACGCTGCTCATAGACCGACACCCGCCCCCGCACCAGGATCTGCAGGCCATCCTCCAGCCGGAAGCGCAGCAGCATTGCCTGGCGGCGAAAGAGCACTACCGGCAGTTGGGCATCGCCATCTTTCAGGGTGAAGTAAACATGGCCGGAAGGAGCAGGGCGATAGTTGGAGACCTCGCCTTCTACCCACACATCCGCGTATTCCTGCTCGATGTGGTTTCTTACCTCGCCGACCAGCTGGCCGACCCGCCACACCCGCCGGCGGTTGGCCGGTGCTTCCGGGAAAACCAGCCCCAGCTGGCTCACTGATTCCTCCGGATTGGGCACAGATGCCTCCACCAAACGTCGAGTCTACACGCGTCCCCCCCGAATTTCCTGTACGCAGCCCTGGAAATGACTGCGTGTGCGCCTTTCTCTAAGGAAAGGCGCATGAAGCTCGCCGGACCTGCGAAACTTCACAGGAAATCGGGGATCAAGCCTACCGGCGAAAGCGGGAGAGCAAATAGAAGACCAGAGACAGCACCACGCTCAGCAAAATCGACGTCCCCAGCGGAAAGTAAACGGAAACGTTCCTGCCCCGGTAGGAAATGTCGCCCGGAAGCCTACCCAGCGGGAAACCGGTACGCCCCAATAGCAGCAACAAGCCGCCGGCGATGACCAGCACCAGTCCCACACCGATGAGCAGTCGGCCCAGGTCGTTCATGCTTCCATTCTAGACAGTTGGATTGGGTCCACGGTCGATCAGCCGGGTCAGCTCCGCCAGCAGGACCTGCAGCCGTTCAATCTCTGCTTTGTCAGGCGGTGTCGCTTGGCCAAAGAGCCCTTCCGCCTCGCGCGCCAGATCGGTACCCCGGGGCAGGCCGAAAGTGCCCAGCACGCCCGCCAGCTTATGGGCGGAATCCACCGCGCGCAGCTTTGTCGCCGCATCCAGCCGGTTGTCGTTCCACAGCTCGCCTGCACTCTGCAGCAACTGCGCGCGCTCCGCCACGGTATGCCTGCTCCGTTCCCACAGGGCAGAGATCATGGTTTGCATCTTTTGCTCTTGACTCTGTTCTTCCGGAGGCAAGCTGGCAGCGGTACGCACGGTTTTGTCCGGGGGCATGCGGTCTCCGTTGGTGAATCGATCGGTCAAGGGGATCAGTCGCCTTCTTTCCAGCCTAACGCCGCGGAAATCTGCCGCGCCAGGGTCAGAGGATCAAAGGGCTTGAAAAGGGTCGCCGCCACTCCCATTTCGGCAAATCTGCGCTGATCCGGGCCCTGCACTTTGGCCGTCAGCAACAAGACGGGGATGTGCGAGGTCACACCGTTGGCCTTGAGTTTCAGCAGCGTGGTAGGTCCGTCCATCTCCGGCATCATCACGTCCAGAAGGATAGCGTCCGGCTGCTCCGCGCTGGCGCGTTCGATCCCCTGCTTACCGGAATTCGCCAGCATAACGTCCCAGCCCGCTACTGTCTCCAGGCTCATCGCGGCCACCTGGCGGATATCGTCTTCGTCGTCGATGATTAAGATGCGGCGTGTCATAAGGGTGTGGGTCCCCCGGATTTCCTGGGGAGCTCGTCGGAATCAATAAACTCATGCGGCTTTCCGTGAAGAAAGCCGCATACGCGGACTTGTCTAGAGCCGCGTACAGGAAATCCGGGTCCGTAGAGGTTTTTAAGCACTGGGAGAAGCGGTCCCATCCCATCCCAGCGGTACTTCGTTACCTTCTGTTGGCTGGCGCAGCATCGATAGCACCAACGTCTCTACATCCTGCGGCTGGACGCGCGCCTTGGTGAGGAACTCCGTGTTCCCCAGCCGCAGCTTCTTGCGTTCACCCTCGCTCAGGTCTTGGGCTGAATAGACGACCAACGGCAGATTTTTCATCTCCTGTTGCTGGCGCAGCCAGTCGACCAGTCCAAAGCCATCGCCGTCGGGCAGGGCAATGTCGAGGATGACCAAATCTGGTCGCGACGAAACACACAACTCCATCGCTTTGCGCTGCGTAGAGGCGTGATGTACCTGGATGCCGGCACGTTCGAACGTGGCCAGGATCACCTTGGCCAAGTCAGCATCATCCTCTACCAGTAACACACGAGAGGGCTCCCGTTCCACCCGCAGCACCCGGGAGAGGGCGGCCAACATCGATTCTGTCTCCAGTGGCTGCTCCAGCCAGGCGTCGGCGGCTTTTTCCACTTCGGGATCATTCAGGGCGCCAAAGGCGCTCAGCACCACCACCGGAATCGACGCCGTGCGCAGATCGTCGCGCAACAGGTGCAGGGTCTCCCAGCCATGCAGGCTGGGAAGGCTCATGTCCAACAGGATGGCTTGGATAGGGGTTTGCCGGGCCACCACGACGGCTTCATCCCCGGTGCCCGCTTCGAGCACCGAATAGCCATGCTGCCGCAGGCTTTCTGCCAGCACCGCCCGCGTCTCCGGGTTCTCATCACAGACCAGGACCGAGGTAGCGTTGAGTACTCGAGACTCCAAACTGCCGCCCTGGCGCGACAGCTCGCTGTCCCGCGTGACCGAGGGTAGGAACATGCGGAAAGTGGACCCGCGATCGGCATTACGCTCTGCCCAGATGCGGCCGCCGTGCTGCATGACAATGGTGCGGCAGATGGCGAGTCCCAGTCCGGTTCCACCCTTCTGCCGGGCGTCCGACGCGTCGACCTGTTGAAAGCGGTCAAAGATCGATTCCAGCTTGTCCTTGGGGATGCCGCGGCCGTTATCTTTAACGCTGATGGTCACCCCATCGAGCAGCCGTTCTATGGAAACGGTGACCTGCGACTGGGGCGGGGAGAACTTGATCGCATTGCTCAACAGGTTGGTCATCACCTGTTGCAGCCGGTCCGGATCCACTTCCACGTCAGCCGGCCCGGAATCCAGCAGTATTTGCACCTTGGCCGCTTCCGCCATGGGCGTCATGGCGTCGATGGCCTGCTTCGCCAGCTCCTCCAGGTCGCAACTGCGATAGGTGAGAGGTGCGCGGCCCGACTGCATACGCTCCAGGTCGAGGATGTCGTTGATCAGCCGCACCAGCCGGTCGGAGTTGGTGACCGCGATGCGCAACAGGTTCGATGCCTTCTCCCCCATCTCGCCCAACAAGCCCGTCGCCAGCAGGCCCAAGGAACCCCGAATGGACGTGAGGGGAGTGCGCAGTTCGTGGCTCACGGTGGAGACAAACTCATCTTTCATGCGGTCCAGTGCGTAGCGCTGGCTGATATCGCGGAAGCTGAGCACGCTGCCTACGGCCACGTTGTGCTCGACCATGGGTGTTACCGAGAACTCCACCGGAAAGGAGGCGCCATTCTTGCGGTAGAACACATCCTGACCGCTGGTGCCTTCGCGCACCAGGAAGGCGCGTCCGGTGCGGCATTGATCCGAACACTTTTCCTGCCCCTTGCGCTCCTCATGCACCACCGAGTGCACGGTACGGCCGATGAGATCGAAAGCGTGGGCGCCCAGCATATTGGCCGCGGCCGGGTTGACAAAGACAATCCGGCCGGAGGAGTCGGTCCCGAAGATACCGTCTGCCACCGAGTTGAGAATCGACTCCTTCTGCCGGTTCAACTCTTCCAGGCGGCTCTCTTGCGCCGAGCGCGCCATAAACTGGCCGATGGATGCGCACACCGTTTCCACCGTGGCCATCATTTCGCTATCTTCCCGCTGCTTCTGGCGGCTGAAGAACTCGACCACAGCGATTACCTGGTTGCCGACCCGGACGGGCACACCCCAGCCGGTGACCAGGCCGTCCGCCTTGGCGGATGTGGCTCGTAGAAAATTGCTGTCCTCCTGGAGGTCTTCAATCCAGCAGGGGCTCTCCGCGGCCCAAATCTGGCCGGGCAGATCCTTGCCCTTTTGCAGCACCCGTCCAATGCTGTCGCGGTGAAACTCAGCACAAGCCCGATCGGGAGCATACCAGCCTGCCAGGTAGCGCGTGTGATGGTCGCTGCTGACGAACCACAGTCCTGCCATATCGAAACCCAGGTTGGTTCCCAGAGACTCGAGCATCGCTGGCAGGGCTTCGTCGGATGTGGTGGACTCACCCACCACCTGGCTCACAGCCAGCTGCATTGCCAATCTGCGTTCGCGCTGGTACTGGGCGGTGACGTCGCGAAATATGCAGCGCACGGAGACCGGTTCGCCGCGGTCCTGGCGGCAGCTCAGGCTGGCTTCCAACTCGCGATACATCCCATTGGCGTCCTGCACTCGCAGATTGGCGCGATCGATACGTTCGCCGCGCAAGGCGCGGTCAAACAGGGCGGCGGCATCGTTTTGCATTTCCGGCGGGAAAGCAGCCTCGAAACTGATCAGGCTCTCAAAGGCGGATGCACTCTTGCCGAAGCATGTCTGCCATGCCGGGTTCACGTACAAATACTTGGCTCGCGGGCTCAGGGTGGCAATCATTTCCTGCGAGTTGTCGAACAGGTCGCGGTATCGCTCTTCACTCTCCCGCAAGGCATGCTCAGCGCGCTTGGTCGCCGTCAGGTCGGTGGCGATGGCCAGCAATCCGGTCAGCGCACCCTCCGTGTTCCTGACCGCGGAGAGATAGACCATGGCGGGAAAGGTGGTTCCATCCTTGCGCCGGCAGAGGATCTCAAAGCCGCGGACACGGCTCACGGGGAAGCTGGTGACGTACTGGACGTAGTGCTTCAACTCCGCCGAGACACTCTCCAGGTCAACGGCCGGAGAGCGATCGAGGCGCGAAACCAGCAGCTGTCCCACGCGTTCCAGTTCGCCTTCGGGGAAGAGGTCGTGCGCGTTGAGCTGCCCCACAACCTCGTGGAAGCGGTAGCCGAGCATCCGTTCGGCGGCGGGATTGAAGATGAGGAGGTTGCCTTCGAGGTCAGTGGCCAGAATCATCGGGCCGGCGGAGTCCAGGATGCTCCGCTGCAACTGGGCGACTTGTTGCACCTGCCATTCCGCTTCATCCTGGCGCGACGCATCGAGAAAGCTGTGCACGCAGAGGGCGATCAGCAGCACCTGGGCGCAGGCCCAAGTGATCACGGCGGCGGAGAAAGTGCCGCCACGGCCCAGCAACAGGACCATTCCGCCATAGGCGGAAAGCAGCAACGCAACCGCGAAAAGTATGGTGGACGGTAGCCTATCTCGAAGCCAGGTCACTCGTGCTCGTTCGATGCGGGTCTAATTAATGAGCTCTCGCCAAGTCAGTCGTCCAGCTTAAGGGACGATACTGACCCATGCTAAAACCTTAACTATCTGCAGTATAGGCAACTCGACTTGGCCTATACAGTGACTAAGAGTAGTCGTCGTAGCATGGAGGAAAGGGCTCACGCACCTCCAACGGATCGGATCGGGGGAAAACCGCAGTGGCTAAGCAGTGCGTTCCATAGTGTCTGGTCGCGGACGCACTGGCTCTTCTTCTAAGGAACTAACCGCGATGGAACGGAATTACATTTGCACGGCTCTCTACAAATTTGTCCGACAGGGCCGACATCCGGCACAGGGACCAAAAACCTAAAAAAAGAACGATATAGCTCAAACCAGCGACACCAAGTAGAAAAGACACTGTGGAACCCCCAAAGGTTGACAGACAACGGTCTTAGGGGGATGCCTCGAAGTATACCGATTCCGCGCCGCAAGCTCTAGAAAAAGAGCACTTTCGCCTGCCACTTTAGTACCAGGGCAGCTGCTCTATTAGTAGATACACACGTTGTCTCGCTATAGGGCGATGTTCCCTAAACGGCAACTCCCCTGAGCTACGCTGTAACCGGCTCCAGCAGGCGTGACCAGCGGCGCTGCTTTCGCTCTGCATATGCTTTCTTATGAAAGGCATAGCCGGTGATCAACGGCAGCGCCAGGGTGGCCTCGCTGTACACCATCTGCTCGAACGTGGTGTCGACTTTGCCCCAGGAGCTGGCTTCTTTCAGGGTGCTGGAAGAGAGAGCCCCGTCGCGCACATCGGCGACCGTGATCTGGATCGCATATTTGTGCATCGGCGCGTCCACTCCCAGGATCTCCGCGGAAACCACGATGTCCTGGGCGAAATTTTTGGGCACGCCGCCGCCGATCATGAGCAGCCCGGTGGTCGGGTTGGCGATCTTCAACTGGGTTAACTCGTAGAAATCCTTCACCGAATCGATCGAGACCTTGGGCTTGTCTCCACGACCATGCTGGTGGGCTACCAGTCCAAAGCCAGCCGAGCAGTCACTGAAGGCGGGCACAAAGATCGGCACATCCAGCTGGTAGGCGGCCAGGATGATGCTGTCGACTCCGCCCTTCGCCGGTGTCTTGCCCTGCTTTTCCAGGTAAGCTCCCATCTCGCGGATAAACTCACGCGAGCTATAGGGACGGGGATCCAGCGAATCGGCGATGACCTTGCAGGTTTCGTCGCAAAGCCGCAGTTCTTCCTCGTCGATCAGCGTGTCGTAGATGCGATCGATCATCAATTCGCGCAAGGTAGCGTCTTCCGTGCCTTGGCGGTAGAGGTCGTCGGCGATCCAGTGTTTGTATCCCAGCGCCTCGAAGAAATCCTGGTCGACCATGTTGGCGCCGGTCGAAACCACGGCATCGACCATGTTATTGCGCAGCAGGTCGACAAAAATCTGCTTCAACCCGGCGCTGATCAGCGACCCGGCGAGGCAGAGAATCACTCCACAGTCCTGGTCGCGCAGCATGCGCTCGTAGATCGAAGCCGCCCGGGCAAGGTCACGGGAGCTGTAGGCCATGGACTGCATTGCATCTACCAGCGGAACGACATTGTGCTGCTTGATGTCGATGTGCTGGATGGGAGAGGTCAAGAGCTCTTTTTTCGTAGGCATAGCAATATCAAGGATAGCAAAGCGGATTGGCTCGCGAAGCCGGTTCGGATGTTAAATTCGGCCATCGAGAGCTGGCAGCAGCGTCACGAGCAGGGAAGTCAATTGCGCCTGTACGCGCGCTCCTGCCTCCATCACTTCCTTGTGGTTGATTGGCTGTTCGAGAATGCCGGCAGCCATGTTGGTGACGCAGGAGATGCCGAGCACCTCGATGCCCATATGGCGGGCAACGATAACCTCATGCACCGTCGACATGCCAACTAGATCTGCTCCCAAGCTGCGGAAGGCCCTGATCTCCGCCGGCGTTTCAAAGCTGGGTCCGGAGAGCCCCAGGTAGACCCCCTCGGCGAACTCCGCAGCCGAGTGGGCCAGCAGGCGCAACCGCTTCGAATAGGCATTCGTCATGTCAAAGAAGCGCGGTCCGAGGCGTTCGTCGTTGGGGCCGGCAACGGGATTATGGCCGGTAAGGTTGATGTGGTCGGAGAGCAGGACCAGCTGCCCCTGCTGAAGATCCAAGCGAACACCGCCGGCGGCATTGGTGACGACCAGGGTAGTTATGCCCAAACGCCCCAGCACGCGCACCGGAAAGGTGACTTCTTCCGGCGAGTATCCCTCGTATGCGTGGACGCGACCCTGCATCACTGCGACGGGGGTTCCGGCCGCAGTCCCCACGGCCAGGCGGCCGCTGTGGCCTTCCACCGTCGGGCGCGGGAAATGCGGAATTTCAGGGTAGGGTATAGCGACCGGCTGCTCGATCCGCTCCGCGAACGACCCCAGGCCGGAGCCCAGCACGATGGCCACTCGAGGCTGGACCGCAATCCGCTCGCGGATAGCGCCAGCCGCCTCCTCAGCCTTTTCAAAAATGCCGTGAACCAATTCTTCCTCCCGTGAGAAACCTGCGGTTTCTTTCCCCCACATTACCGCAGCAAAACACTCACAATCGCCGCCGACATCAGGTTGGCCATGGTCCCGGCCAGCATTGCGCGCAATCCCAACCGGGCCAGGTCGTTTCGCCGGTTCGGAGCCAAGGCCCCAATGCCGCCAATCTGCATCCCGATGGAGCTAAAGTTGGCAAATCCGCACAGGGCAAACGTGGCGATAGTAAAGGAGCGGAAATCAAGCGACGACTTCAGGGCCCCCAGCAGCGCGTAGGCCACCAGCTCGTTGGTTACCGTGCGCGTGCCCAGAAGGTTGCCGACCTGATGCGCGCTATGCCAAGGAATGCCGATAAGCCACGCCACGGGAGCGAAGACAAACCCGAGGATCACATTCAGGCTGGAAGGAAAAGGAACATGGTGGCCGCCCAGCCAGTTGTGGATTCCCCCTAGCATTCCATTCAACAGCCCGATCAGCGCCAGAAACGAAATCAGCATGATGCCCACGTTGAAGGCCAGGCGGCCACCGTCAATAGTTCCGCGGGCAATCGCCCCCAGCAGATTCTCGTTGCGATGTTCTTCGTTGATGGGCATCGTCACCCGGCCCAGAGTGGCAGGGGTGTGGGTCTCGGGCACCAGCATCTTGGCGATCAGCACCGTGCCCGGAGCCGTCATGATCACGGCGGCCAGCAGATGCTTGGCCTCTATCCCGTAAAGAATGTAAGCAGCCATAATGCCCCCGGAGACGTGTGCCATCCCGCTGGTCATGATGGTCATCAGCTCCGACTGCGTTGCTCCCGGCAGAAACGGCCGAATGCTCAGCGGGGCTTCCGTCTGCCCCATGAAGATGCTAGCCGCCACGTTCAGTGACTCGGCGCCGCTGATGTGCATGGTCAGCTGCATCAATCGAGCCATGGCCTTGATCACAATCTGCATGATCCCGAGGTGATAGAGCACAGCGAAGAAGGCCGAGATAAAAATGATAGTGGGCAACACCTGAAAGGCAATGATGAGCCCAAAGGAGGAGTGCTGCTTGCCCAGATCACCAAAGACGAATCCGGAGCCAACGAAGGCATAGGCCAACATCCGGTTTACCGCGTCTCCGGCCGCAGCCAGGGCCCGCTCTCCGGCGTCAAAGCGCAGCACCAGCACGGCGAAGATCCACTGCAGGCCCAGTCCCCAGGCTGCTGTCTGCCAACGGATGGCCTTCCGGTTGGTCGAAAGCAGCCATGCCAGCGATAGGATTGCCACCAACCCCAGCAAGCCTGTCAAGCGTCCCAAGCGGTTCTCCTTACCTGCCGGTTTGCAGTTTGAAACGGTGGGGGAAGACCTCTTCGAAGCGATAATCCTCCCAATCCGTTTGGCCGCGAAAAATGACGCGTGATGCTGGCAGCATGAACTCGCTCAACACCTGCAAGCAAGCTCCGCACGGAGGACTAGCCGCCTGGTTCAGGTTGGTGATCGCGCAGGCGAGCACGCGCATCTCCGGTCCGTGCTCGGCGACGGCGCGAACCACCGCGGACCGTTCGGCGCAAATAGTCAAACCATAAGACGCGTTCTCCACATTGGCGCCGGTAACGATAGCTCCGTTCTGTAGCAGCAATGCGGCGCCCACACGAAATTTGGAATAGGGCGCATATGCATGGTCAGCCGCATCCGCCGCCTGGGTGGTGAGCTGGCGCAGCAGCTCCGGGGTAAATCCAGTCTCGCCTGCTTGCATCGTCCCCTGAGCCTAATGGCACCCGGGGCGCAGACGCAACCGGATGTTTTGTGCCCCGTCATCACAGCGACCGTTCATGAATCCAAACGAAATCCAGGAGCTTTTGTGCCGGCGCCATCACGACGGTTCATAGAGCCTGGACGGGTGCCCCAGGTTCGCCCAAGCGTACCTGGGCCGAATAAGACGGGGCGACCCGGATTTCCTGTACGCTGCACTGGACACGACCGCGTGTGCGGTTTTCTTTAAGGAAAACCGCATGAAGTGTGCCGAAGCCACCAGCTGAACAGGAAATCCGGGCGAAGCCCCCACGATCGCTCTCTTATAACGTGCAAAGACGACGGGCAGCCGTTCCCAGGAATTGCGGGCAATAGAAACCCCAATGCAACCTAACCTCCCCTAACAGCTATCCTTGAATCAGTACCCATGCCGGCCAAGAAGCCAACTCGAACGGACGACGTCCTGGCCCTCTTCCATCCCGTGACAGCCGCCTGGTTTCGCGCCGTCTTCGAGCAGCCGACCGCCCCCCAGCGGCTAGGCTGGCCGGCGATCGGCCGTGGCGAAAACACCCTGATTCTCGCTCCCACCGGCACTGGCAAGACCCTGACCGCGTTTCTCTGGTGTCTAGACCGGCTCATGTTGCACCGCAAGGCCACGGATACCGAAGGCTGCCGGGTCATTTACCTCAGCCCCCTCAAAGCTCTGGCTGTGGATGTAGAACGCAATCTCCGTTCGCCGCTCGCGGGGATCGCAAATATGGCCCGCCAGGCCGGTGTCGATTTCCATCAGCCCGAGATCAGTATCCGTACCGGTGACACATCGCAAAAAGAGCGAAGCCATTTCCGCCGCCATCCAGCCGAGATTCTAATCACCACCCCGGAGTCTCTGTACCTGCTGCTCACCTCGGACGCCTCCGCCAGCTTGCGCCAGGTAGATACGGTAATCATCGATGAGATCCACGCGGTAGTCCCGACCAAGCGCGGCGCGCACCTGGCCCTCTCGCTGGAGCGGCTCGAGGCCATCACCGAGGGTCGCGTGCAGCGCATCGGTCTCTCCGCCACTCAGCGCCCTCTGGAAGAGGTGGCGCACTTCCTCGGCGGAGCGTCAGCCGGCGCCGAAACAACCACTGAGCTCGATGAGCAGGCCGTGATCCCGTATCGCCCGGTCACCATCGTCGACGCCAGCGAGCCGAAGAAACTGGATCTCCGCATTGAAGTTCCCGTAGAAGACATGGCGCGCATGGGCCAGCGGGAGGAACTGCCCAGCGGCCCGGCTTCCCAGGGCCCGAAGCGGACTTCGATTTGGGCCGCCATTCACCCCCGCCTGGTCGAAATCATCCGCCAGCGGCATTCCACCATCATCTTCGTCAACAGCCGCCGCATCGCCGAGCGGTTGGCCGGCGCGATCAATGAACTGGCAGGCGAGCAGCTGGCCCGTGCCCACCATGGCTCCCTCGCGGCCGCGCAGCGCTCCGAGATCGAAGAACAGTTGAAGGCCGGACGCCTGCGCGCCCTGGTTGCGACCTCTTCGCTCGAACTCGGCATCGATATGGGCGCGGTCGACCTGGTGATCCAGATTGAAGCTCCCCCTTCAGTAGCCAGCGCCATGCAGCGCATCGGCCGGGCGGGGCACCATGTGGGCGCAGCCAGCGAAGGCGTTATTTTTCCCAAATATCGCGCCGACCTCGTCGCCTGTGCCGCGGTGACGCGCGCCATGCATGAAGGCCTGGTGGAATCCACCCGCTTTCTGCGCAACCCGCTGGACGTGCTGGCGCAGCAGATCGTCGCCATCGTAGCCCAACCTCCCGTCCTGGCTTGGGTGGACCGCAAGCAACAACCGGCTGCATCCGTCGAGATCAGCGTCGAAGAAGTCTTCCGCTTGATTCGCGGCGCGGCTCCGTTCAGCAGCCTTACTCGCGCCGCCTTCACCGGAGTGCTCGATTTGCTTGCCGGCCGTTACCCCTCGGACGAATTCGCCGACCTGAGACCGCGCATCACCTGGGACCGCGGCCGCGATACACTCGCCCCGCGCGAGGGAGTGAAGATGCTGGCCATACTGAATGGCGGCACCATTCCCGATCGCGGTCTCTATGGCGTATTTCTCGCTGGAGCTGAAGGCAAGTCCGTCCGCGTCGGAGAACTCGACGAAGAGATGGTCTTCGAAAGCCGGACCGGCGACACCTTCATCCTGGGCGCCTCGACCTGGCGCATCGATGAGATCACGCACGACCGGGTACTGGTCTCACCGGCGCCCGGCCAGCCAGGCAAGATGCCATTCTGGCACGGGGACAACGCCGGACGCCCCCTTGAGTTTGGCCGCCGCATCGGCCAGCTGGTGCGGGAACTTCGCGAGATGCCCCGCAACGCCGCGCTGAGCCGCCTCATCCGCGAGCACGATCTCGATGCCCTGGCAGCGGAAAACCTTATCCGCTTTCTCGCTGACCAGGAAATTGCAACCACCGTGGTTCCTGATGATCGCACCATCGTGATCGAGCGTACACGGGACGAAATGGGCGATTGGCGGGTCTGCGTGCTGACCCCGTTCGGCAGCCGCATTCACGCACCCTGGTCCATGGCGATTACCGGCCGTATTCGTGCCAGTGGCGGTGCGGATGTCGAAGCCATGTGGGGTGATGACGGGTTCGTACTGCGCTTTCCCGACAGCGATGCGGCGCCCGACCCCGAGCTGATTCTGCTTGATGCCGAAGAGGTCACGGATCTGGTCCTGCGCCAGCTCAGCGGCACAGCGCTATTTGCGGCGAAATTCCGTGAGAGTGCCGCGCGGGCGTTGCTCTTGCCGCGCCGTCGTGCCCAGGGCCGTGCGCCCTTGTGGCAGCAGCGCAAGCGAGCCTACGACCTGCTCTCCGTGGCCTCCCGTTATCCATCGTTTCCCATACTGTTGGAGGCGTACCGCGAGTGCATGCGCGACGTGTTCGATATGCCGGCGCTGCTCGAAACGCTTCGTGCTGTTCGCCAGCGCAACGTGCGCGTGCATGTTGCCGACACCCGCACCCCTTCGCCCTTTGCGTCGTCGCTGCTCTTCAGCTATGTGGCCAATTACATTTACGATGGCGATGCGCCGCTGGCCGAGCGCCGTGCCCAGGCCCTTTCCATCGACCAGGAGCAACTGCGTGATCTGCTGGGCGATGCCGACCTGCGCGAGCTGCTCGATGCCGACGCCATCAGCGAAGTGGAAGAACAGCTGCAGGGCCTGCTCGAGACCCAGCGCGTTCGCTCCGCCGACGGCATCCATGACTTGCTGCTGCGCATCGGCGATCTATCGCGCGTCGAACTCGAGCGCCGTCTCGCTGACCCCGAACTCATCGATCAACTGACCCGTCTGCTGCGCTCCCGGCGTCTCCTCGAGATCAAGATGGCCGGAGAAAAGCGGCTCATCGCGGTCGAAGACGCGGCTCGCTATCGCGATGCTCTGGGCATTCCCCTTCCCCCCGGCATTGCGCCCGCGCTGCTGCAGCCGGTGGCGGCTCCGGTGTTGGAACTGGTTCGCCGCTTCGCCCGCACTCACGGGCCCTTCACCCTGCGCGAAGTCACCACCCGCTTCGCATTGGACGCCCCGCAGGTAGAGAGTGCTTTGCAGGCATTGCTGCTCGACGGCCGCATCCTGGAAGGGGGATTCCGTCCCGGCGGCGTTTACCGCGAGTGGTGCGATGCCGAGGTGCTGCGACTGATCCGGCGCAAGTCGCTGGCCAAGCTGCGCCGCGAGGTGGAGCCCATCGAGCAACAGACACTGGCTCGTCTGGAGACCCACTGGCAGGGTGTGCTGCAGCGCAGGCGCGGCCTCGATGCCTTGCTCGACACCATCGAGCATCTGCAAGGCGCTCCACTGGCCGCCTCCCTGATCGAAACTTCCATTCTGCCCGCGCGGTTGGTCAATTACTCGCCTGGCAGCCTGGATACGTTGATTGCGGCGGGCGAAGTCGTCTGGTGCGGCCTCGATTCGCTGGGCGAGCGTGACGGGCGCATTGGCTTGTTCCTGGCCGATAAGCTGAGAACCCTGTTGCCCCCGCGCGCCGGGCAGACGGCCGAAAACCCCTTGAGTCCACGCGAAACAGCACTGCTGGAGCAATTAGCCCGTAGCGGCGCTGCTTTCTTTGCTCAACTGCACGAGGCCGTCGGTGGCGGATACCCGGGCGAGACACTCGATGCGTTGTGGAACCTGGTCTGGCGCGGCCTGGTGACCAATGACACGTTCCACGCCTTGCGCGCGTATGTCGCGCGGCCCGCGGCTTCTTCACGGCAGCCCAAGCGGCAGCACAATTTGCCCTCCTTCCGCTCCCGCCGCACCACGCCGCCCAGCGCACAGGGTCGTTGGAGCCTGGTCCCGTCATCGCTCGCCTCAGCGACGGAATGGAGCCACGCCTTCGCCCAACAATTGCTCAATCGCTATGGCGTTCTCACTCGGGAATCGGCGGCGAATGAGAATCTGCCCGGAGGCTTCAGCGCCGTTTACGATGTGCTCAAGGCGCTGGAAGAAAGTGGCCGCATACGCCGCGGTTATTTTGTCGCGGGTCTGGGAGCGACCCAGTTCGCTCTTCCCGCGGCGGTCGATTTGTTGCGTTCGCTGCGCAATGGGCCGCCGCTGGAGAAGCCGGAGATGGTCATACTCGCGGCCACCGATCCCGCCAATTTATACGGTTCTGTCCTTCGCTGGCCTGCGCAGGACGAGGAAGCAGTGGAGGGCACCCCGCGCCAGCTCACTCGCAGCGTCGGCGCCAGCGTCGTGCTGCGCAACGGAGAGTTGGTGGCGTATCTGCGTCGCAATCAGCCGAACCTGCAAGTCTTCTTGCCCGTCGACGAACCGGAGCGCTCCTCAACCGCGCGCGACCTGAGCGTCTTTCTCGCTGGGCTGGCTCAGCAGGAAATGGAGCGGCGGGAAGACCAGCGGGGCGGCATGCTGATCTCGACTATGAACGGCCAGCCCGCGGCGCATCACTTCATGGCCCCCTTCCTGCAGGATGCTGGTTTCCATCTCGCGCCGCTTGGTCTCAACTTTCGCCGTGTGTTGCTGGCCAACCCACCTGTTCTGCCCTCGGGCATCGCCCCGAACGTGCAGTAGGAGAGCGGTTCTTCTGTGCCTGAAGGCGACACCATTTTCCGCACCGCTCGTGCACTGCAGCAGGGGTTTGCCGGCCGTAAAGTCACGGGTTTTGAGACTGTCTATGCGCCGCTGGCGAGCGTGCATGATCAGAGCCCGGTGACCGGCCGCATCATCGAGAGAGTGGAGTCGCGCGGCAAATGGCTGCTCATCCATTTCTCCGGCGATCTCATCCTGGCCACGCACATGCTGATGAGCGGCAGCTGGCACATCTACCGGGTACGGGAGCGGTGGCAGCGTGCTCGCAGCCACATGCGCGTAGTCCTGGGCACGGATGATTTGCTGGCAGTCGCCTTTGACGTACCGGTCGCCCGCTTTTACACCGCGCGCACTCTGGAGCGGTTTGCGGGAGTCGCCGGGCTGGGACCCGATTTGTTAGGTCGCTCGTTTGCCGTTGATGAAGCTGCGGCGCGCCTGCTCCAGCATGGCGACGAAGAGGTAGGCAACGTGTTGCTGAACCAGCGGGTAATGGCCGGCATCGGGAACGTCTTCAAATCCGAGATTTGCTTTGCCTGCGGAGTAAATCCCTTTCGCAAGGTTGCTAGCTTGCGTGCGCAGGAGATCGAGTGCCTGATCGAGACGGCGCGCCGCTTTCTCGCTGCCAACGTCGCCGACGGGGCAGGGGACGCCATTGTGACCTACACCGGAGGCCGCCGTACCACAGACTCGGCCGATCCTGCCGCCAGGCTCTGGGTCTACCACCGCACTGGCTCCGCCTGCCGCCGCTGCGGAACAACGATTCTCATGCGTAAGCAAGGCCCGGGCGCCCGCTCCACCTTCTGGTGCCCAGAATGTCAGAAGCAATAAAGCTCATCCACAGTTACACTCTAGTGGGGTTGCGCGGAGTCCGGTTGCGCCTGCTGCTTGTTGTCGTCATCCCCTTTGCCGCCGAATAGCCTTCCGAAGAAGCCCCGCTTCTTCTTTTTCTGCTCATCGGGAGGCGGCGGAGCCGGGCCCGGCTGGGTTGGAGCTGCTGCCGCCTGCGCGCCCACCGATGGTGGCGGGAGTGCCGGCGTTCCGTTCGCCGGCGCGGGGGCCACAGCAGCCTCCTTCCCGATGCCGAAAAGCTTCTGGAAGACATTACGCTGATCCCCTGCGCTTTGGTCGCAGGTCTGCGTGGGCGCTGTACCGTCTAGGAAAACCGCATCGTAATCCGATGGGCAGCTGGCATCGGCAAGCAGGTTGGTCACTTTGTCCAGCCGCACCGTCGAGACTCCAGCGGGAGGGGTGAACTGGCGGGTATCTGAGTATTCCGGCAACTTGACTGCGCTCTTCATGAAAGCGGCCCAGATCGGCGCCGCCACTTTGCCGCCCTCCATCTTGATATCCGTGTAGTCGTCATTCCCTATCCACACCACACAGAGCAGATTGCTGGTAAAGCCGGCGAACCACGCATCGTGCGAAGTGCCGGTTTTGCCGGCGGCAGGCGCGGTGAAGCCGTCAGCCCGCACCATGGCAGCCGTACCCGCGTTGATCACGTCCTCCATCAGAGCCAGCGTCAGATAGGAGACCCGCGGATCGAGGATAGGCTTGGAGTGCGGTGGATAATCGTTGAGCACATCACCGTTTGCGGAGCGGATCGAAGCCAACAGCCAGGGATCTATCTTGACACCGCCATTAGCAAAGACCGTATAGGCCCCGGCTACCTCGAGCGGGCTTGAGCCGTAAGCGCCCAAGGCAACCGAAGGTGTTCCACGGGCGGATTTGATCCCCGCATCCCGGGCCAGGGCAGCTACGTTGTTGTAACCGACCATGTCGGCCAAGGTTACCGTTGCGTTATTTTCCGAATGCTCCAGCGCTGTGCGCGCCGTGATCTGTCCCGTAAAACGCTTGTCATTATGATAGTTGCCCGGGGTATAACCACCTTCATAGGTCGAGGGATCATTGTTGAGCAAGGTGACCGCGGTAAAGACACCGCTTAGTCTGCTTGGATCAGGGGGCGCAGGATCGGCGGATGCCGCGTTCGCCGAAACCGGTGTCGTGGACACGGCCTCTTCGCTGGCCGGCGGCACGACTGCCGGTTGGGTGAGCACGGTGCCCGCCAGGCTGGTGTTGAAGGCCGCGGCATAAACAAAAGGCTTGAAAACGGAGCCGGTCGGGCGGTTCTGTACTGCATGATCGAACTGGCTGGCTCCGTAATTCCGCCCTCCCACCAGTGCCAACACCTGGCCGGTATGCGGGTTCAGCGCTACTAACGCGACCTGGGGATAGGTGATGGGTGAATCGTCCCCTGCTTTCACCCGGCGCGCGTGCAGCTTTTCCACCTGCAGATCGACGCCCTTCATCCCTTCCGTCACAGCGTCCGATGCTAGTCGCTGCAGATCTGGGTCGAGCGAGGTGTAAATGCGCAGCCCGGAATGGTTGAAGTCCGCATCGCCCATGTGCTGTGCCAGCCGGTCGCGCACCAGGTCAACGAAGTACGGCGCTTCGCCCGCGTCGACGTTCATGGGCCTCAGGTTCAGCGGCTCGGCCTTCGCCTGTATCGACTCTTCCTTGGTAATCTTGCCCGTCTCCACCATGGCGTCGAGCACCATGTTGCGGCGGAGAATCACCCGGTCCGGATGGCGATAGGGATTGAGAAAACTAGGATGCTGGATCATGCCGGCCAGCATCGCGCATTGCGCCAGGTCCAGATCTTTCACGTCTTTGCCGAAGTAGGTCTGTGCCGCCTGGCCAAAGCCGTTGATGGCGAAGCTTCCCTGCTGCCCCAGCGGAATCTCGTTGGCATAGATCTGGAAGATCTGTTGCTTGTTAAAGCGATTCTCCAGCTGGAAAGTGATGGCAATTTCGATGATCTTGCGTTTCACCCGCTTCTCCGGTGTCAGGAAGAAGCCGCGCGCCAGCTGCATGGTGAGCGTGGATCCGCCCTCCCGCCGCCGGCCCAGCCGCAGATCGTCGCGGAGCGCTCCCAGCAGGCGGAAGTAGTCGACCCCGCCGTGATCAAAAAACCGCCGGTCCTCGATCGAAGTTACGGCATTGACCAAATTGGGCGGTAGTTCGTTAAAGCTGACCAGGCGGCGCTTGGTGCGGTTTTGCCCTTCGGAGAGCCCGGTGATCAGTACTGGCTCCAGTTCGTAAGCGTCCAGTGCCTGGCCGCCGTCGCCGGAAATCTGGCTGACCATACCTTTGTCGAAGGTGACGGTGGCGCTCTGTTCGGAGTGATACGACTGCGGCCCGGGTTGGATGGTAATGCTTGCATCGTTGAGCGAGTAGGTGCCCATCCGCGATCGCTCTTGATCGTTGTCTCCGCTGTAACCAGCGTCGCGCAATTCCTGGGCAACCGCCTGCGGAGTCAGCTTCTGGCCGACGCGCAACTCCTTCGGCGCGGCATAGATCTTGGCTGTCTGCTCGAAGAGTGGCTTCTGCAGCCGCTCGTCCACAATGTGACGGTAGGTGAAGTAGTAGTAGCCGAAGATCGATTCGCACACCACCAAGGCCAGCAGAAGGGTACCCACCAGCGCGATCAGGATGATGTTGCGCACCGGGTGCTCAAGTAAGCTTGCGCGGACGACCTTGATTTTGACGGTCAAATGATGACTCCTGCATCCCCTTAGACGGTATCTGCAATTTCCCGCAGCCGCGACGCGATCTCTGCAATGCCCACGTCCTGGCTGCTCGCCGTGGAGCGCGTTACCAGCTCCACCCGCCCCTCTGAGACTTTCTTACCTATATTGATGCGGAAAGGTATGCCGATTAGGTCCGCATCCTTGAATTTGACACCTGCCCGCTCATCCCTGTCATCCAGCAAAACTTCGAATCCGGAATCCTCGAGCTTCAGGGCCACCTGCTCGGCGGTGGCTGCCAGGTTCGCATCGCCCATATTGGTCACGGTCACCACAACATCGAAGGGCGCAATCGAGCGCCCCAGCCAGAAGCCGTTCGCGTCATGGTTCTGCTCCACGGCGGCGGTCAGGATGCGCTCGATCCCAATCCCATAACAGCCCATGATGGGCGTCACTTCCTTGCCTCCGGGGTCCAATACACGTACCCCCATGCCGTCGGAGTATCGGTAACCTAACTTGAAAATGTGTCCCACCTCGATGGCTTTTGCCACTTTCAGCGGGCTTCCAGGCAAGGCCGGACACAGGGGGCAACTTTCCCCTTCCACGACGTTGCGGACGTCGGCGATCTGGGTGGGAATAAAGTCCCGCCCCCGGGTTACATTGCGCAGATGATATTCCTCCCGGTTGGCCCCGGCGACTAGATTGTGACGGTCTTCCAGAGCCAGATCCAGAATGACGGTCACTTTGCCGGCCTCCGCCTGCTCGCCGGCTGCCAGGATATCGAGACCGACAGGGCCCAGATAACCAGCCGGGGTATGAAAGGTATTCAGGATCTCCTCGGCCTGCATCGGACGCAGTTCCCGGGTGCCGGGAAAGAGGGCGGCTAGTTTGGCTGGGTTGATCGTGTGATCACCGCGTAGCAGGACCACGACCGGGCTGGCGATCTCCGGCGCGCCCACCTTCGCCTGCGGGGTTAAGGCCATATAGGCCATGGTCTTAATCTGGTACACCGCATCCAGATTGAGCAGGGCGCCGACCTCTTCGATGGTTCGCCGGCCCGGGGTGTGCACTAGCTCTGGCGCACCGTTTCCAGTTGGCGGCAGATCTTCCACCGCAGGCAACCGCGACGTAGCCTTATCCAGATTGGCCGCATAGCTGCACGTGGGGCAACTGGCGATCAGGTCTTCCCCTGCCTCCGCGTAGACCATGAACTCCTGCGATTGGGAGCCGCCCATGGCGCCAGAGTCGGCCTCCACTGCGACGAAGTTCAGCCCGCTGCGCGTAAAAATCGCGCGATAGGTCGCATCGTGCTTTTTGTAGCTAACGTCCAGACCAGCCGCATCCAGGTCGAACGAATAGCTGTCTTTCATGATGAACTGGCGCACCCGCAACAGGCCCGCCCTGGGCCTCGGTTCATCGCGGAACTTAGTCTGAATCTGGTACCAGATCTGGGGCAGCTGCTTGTAACTGCGCAGCTCCTTGCGGGCGATGTCGGTCATCACCTCTTCTTCCGTCATGCCCAGGACCAGCCAGGCGCCCTTGCGGTCCTGCAGCTTGAACAGGTTCGATCCCATGACTGTCCATCGTCCGCTCTCTTCCCACAACTCGCGCGGATGGAGCGCCGGTAACAGGAACTCCTGCCCGATGCGGTCCATCTCCTGCCGGACGATGGCCTGAATCTTGTTGATGGAGCGCTGGCCGAGGAAGAGGTAGGAATAGATTCCCGCCCCAACTTGACGAATGTATCCGGCGCGCAATAGAAATTTGTGACTGGCTACCTCGGCATCGGCCGGGGCTTCGCGCAGGGTAGGTATAAACAGCTTCGACCAACGGTGCATTCTGGGGGATACTTTCTCAAGCAACGTGAGCCAATTCTAAATGGTTTAGAGACGGTTCACATGGCAGGGCAGAATGGCAACGCCGGCGGTATTTACCGGACTGTCATCAAACCGGGCGCTCGAGCTTTCTACAATCACGGATGCTATGTATAACGAGCCTTTGATCTTTGACGTCGTTCCCGGCAACACGGCGGATACCCGCATCATTCGCCTGCACGGGCCGATTATCCTGAGCAACTTGTTCGACTTTCAAAAAGTTCTCACGGCCGGCACGGAGAAATTGACCATCCTCGACTTTACCGAGTCCGAATACATCGACTCTGCTGGGCTGGGCGTCATCCTCAATTATTACGTCTCAGGCAAACGCCATGGCCGAACGATCCGGCTGGTTGCGGTCAATTACCGGGTTGCCGAGTTGCTGAAGCTTACCAGTGCCAACACCCTGATCAAAACTTACGACAGCGTTGCCGCTGCGGAAGCCGCCTCCTCGTAGTCACCCTCACCGAATTTAGTCCGCCTGGGAAGGCTGAAAATAGCCCATAACGTAGTCCTGGGTGGGACGATAAGCGCTAATCCAGGATGTTTTTCGTTAATAAGCCCACAAGCTCTGTGTCACGCGATCGATTTGTGGGGCGCTCCGCTCAGGATGACGAGTTTGTGGGAGTTTGAACGAAAAACACCCTAAGTTAGCGCTCGTGACGACTTGGTCCTGGGTGGGATCAGGGCCCGGAAGTCCCGCAGAGCCTGCCCTGAGCTTGCCGAACGGGGACGGCTGAAAATAACCCAGGACGCCAGTCTTGGGTACCCGCTCAGATCAGCTCAAGTCCCCACAAGTCATGAAGATGGAGAACTCCCGCCACGGCGCGCGCGGGGTCGACGACCACCAGCGAGGTGATCTTCTTTTCCTCCATGACGCTCAGGGCGCGGACGGCGAACTCGTCAGGGGCGATGGTCCTTGGCGCAGCATTCATGGCATCGCCTGCGGTCATCGCCAGCGCCTCCGGCCCTTTCCGTTCCAGCAGGCGGCGCAGGTCGCCGTCGCTCATAATGCCGATCAGGGTTTCACCCTCCGTTACGGTGGTCATACCCAGGCCTTTGCGGCTCATCTCGTAAATGACCGCCGGCATAGGCGTGGCCGCGGATACCCGGGGAATAGCATCGCCGGCGTGCATCAGCTCTCTGACCCGGGCTAGTTTTCTGCCCAGCTTTCCTCCGGGATGCAGGTCAGCGAAGTCTTCCGCACGGAAGCCTTTTTGCAGCGATGCCGCGATGGCTAGGGCGTCGCCCAATGCCAGCATCACCGTGGTGGAAGCGGTCGGCGCCAGGCCCATTCCGCATGCCTCCTGTTCCACGCTGACGTCGAGGACTACGTCGCTGGCCAGTGCCAGCGTCGAACGCATGGCGCAGCAGAAGCTGATCACGGCGTCGCCCATCCGCTTGAGCGTGGGCAACAGGCGCAGGATCTCCTCCGTCTCGCCGCTGTAGGAAAGTGCGAGCACCAGGTCGCCCTTGGCCAGCATGCCCAGGTCGCCGTGCAGCGCCTCGGCCGGATGCAGAAATAGGGCCGGCGTTCCCGTCGAATTGAAAGTGGCGACCAGCTTCTGCGCGATGATGCCGCTTTTGCCTATGCCGGTGACGACCACGCGCCCCCGCCGCCGCCCGCAACCCACCACCAGCTCCACGGCCTGGCTGAAGCTGGCCGACATACCATCCTCAAGACGGGCCGCAAGTCGAAGCAGCGCCTCGGCTTCGATGCGTATCAGCTGCGCTGGAGTCGGTGCGTTCATGAATTCGCAATTACAAAACAATTGATCGTAACAGCAGCCGCGGACAGCCTTTAAGGCACTCCACGGGAGCGTCCTTTAGAATGGGTCGAGGGGCAAGTGTCTGCAACCGTTAGGTTGCTCCCTCGCCCGGAGAAGGTTCGACGTGAAGCGCAATCAATGGGTTATTGTTGCGGTGCTGGCCGCATTCGGTCTTATGGTGTGGTCCGGTTATTCCAATTACAAGCGCCGCAAGCAATATGCGCAGCGTCAGGTGCAAGGTGCTCCTGAAACCGCCAATAACCAGTCTGTCCAGCAAGATGTTGCCGCCGACGAGGGCCTTCCTGATCTGCGCGGCAAGCGCGCCCCCGAATTCAGCCTGAGAACGGTCGAAGGCAAGAAGCTTTCCCTCTCCGACTACAAGGGTAAGGCGGTATTGATTAACTTCTGGGCGACTTGGTGTGCGCCGTGCAAGATTGAAATGCCATGGCTGGTTGCCTTGCGCAGCCAGTATGCTCCGCAAGGCTTTGAAATTCTCGGCGTTTCCGAGGATGATGCCGATACGCCGCGGGCCAAGCTGGCAAAATTTGGCCAGGAGCAGCACCTTAATTACCCATTGTTGGTGGGCGACGATGCCGTGTCGCGCAAGTACGGCGGTGTCGAGTTCCTCCCGACCTCCTACTTTGTCGGCCGGGACGGAAAGGTTGTCGCCGAAACCGCCGGGCTGGTCTCAAAGGATGAAGTCGAGGCCAGCATCAAGAAGGCATTGGCCGCTGGAGGCAAATAGGGTGCTCCGCCTCACCGCCATATTTGGGCTTGTTTCGCTCGCCGCCTCCGGGCAGGTAATAAAGGACCAGCCCTTGCCCTTGCCCGGCGGCGCCAATCAGCGAGGTGATGCGGCTGCGGCGGTGCAGTTCCTTTACCCTGACAGGGTAAACATTCCCGCTCGCCGCGCAGCCCAGATCGATCTTCACTTTCGCGTGGCCGATGGTCTGCACATCAACTCCCACGCACCCACCGACAAGTTCTTGATTCCGTCGCGGCTCGCTGTGGTCGAGGTGCAGGGCCTCAATGTTACGAAGGTCGACTTCCCGCCGGGAACAGAATATACCCCGCAGTTTTCTCCGCGGGAGAAGCTCAGCGTCTATACCGGTGAGTTTATTTTGCATGCCCACCTGACGGCGCAGCCGGGCGAGCATCTTTTGGAGGGGGGCCTTCGCTACCAGGCCTGCGATGCGAACTCCTGCATGCCGCCGCACACCATTCCCGTCTCGGTTACGGTCGTCGCCCAGTAGCGCGAACACTATCGCACGCCCAACTGCTCTTGCGTAGAGGGAATCTTGCCGGCCGCCTTCAACCTCTTCACTACCCGCTCCTTACCCAAAGCGGCCATCACTGCGAAGAGGCTCGGGGCTACGCCCTGCCCGGTCAACGCGACCCGCGATCCATTGATCAGGGTGCCGGCCTTGACGCCTTTTTCCTCGGCGAAGGCACGGAGCAACTGTTCCGCCGCCGGCTCGGTAAACTCGCCCAGGGATTGGTAGCGGTCGCCCAGTTCCATCAGCAGCCCGCGGCTCCGGTCGTCGGAGAGGAATTTAGCCACAGCGGCTGTATCGTACTCATAAGCGTCGCTGAAGTAGCCGCGAAATGCTCCGGCAAAATCCTTCAGGCTCCGCGCCCTGGGCTGCAGTAAGGCAATCGAAGCCAGTATCTCTGCCCCGGTCCGGTCGGAGGAGAACCCAGCCTTTGCCCATTCCGCTTCAATCAGAGGCAGCAGCTCAGCCGGCGAGTAGCGGCGGATCCACTCGGTGTTGAACCAGGCCAATTTGTCATTGTCGAAAACGGCATTCGATCGCGAAATGCCATCCAGTGAGAAAAGGTCGATCAGCTCATCGGAGGAGAAGATCTCCCGATCCTTTTCCGCGCCGCCCGGGGTCCAGCCCAGCAAAGCGAGGAAATTGCGGAACGCCTCAGGCACAATGCCCATGTCTTGGTAGGCCAGGACGCTGGTAGCGCCGTGACGCTTGGAGAGCCGGCTCTTGTCGGGTCCGAGAATCAGCGGAAGGTGAGCAAACACCGGCAGGGGCTCTCCCAGGGCGTGGTACTGCAAGACCTGTTTGGGCGTATTGGAGATGTGGTCGGCGCCGCGAATGATGTGGGTGAGGCGCATATCCAGGTCATCGGCGACCACGCTCAGGTGATAGGTAGGCACGCCGTCTGAGCGCAGCAAGACAAAGTCTTCCAGCTCCACATTGGCGAATTCCACCCGGCCGAAGACCGCATCGTCAAATGCGGTCACTCCTCCCTCGGGCACGGCGAAGCGAAGCGCGCCCGGCTCGCCGCCCTGAAACCGCTCGTAGGCCACGGCTGGATCGATCGCCCGGCAGCGCCTGTCGTACATGGGAGGCTTGCCGGCGGCCACAGCTTGAAGTCGGCGTTGCTCCAGCTCTTCCTTTGTGCAGAAGCAGTAATATGCGTGCCCATTGGCACGCAGCTTCTCGGCCGTAGCTCGATAGAGAGGCAGCCGCTGTGATTGAAAGAACGGTCCTTCATCCCACTGGAGGCCAAGCCAGCGCATGCCATCGAGGATGCCTTGCACCATGTCCTCGGAGGAGCGCTCGAAATCGGTATCTTCGATGCGCAGAATCAGGGTGCCGCCGGCGTGGCGGGCAAAGAGCCAGTTGAAGAGGGCAGTGCGCGCGCCGCCTACATGCAGGTAGCCAGTGGGCGAGGGCGCGAAACGAACGCGAGGATTTTGGGAAATTTCGGGCATCGCTTTTCCGATGCTATTTCATTTCCGCAGCCGGCGTATCGCCCCACTGGCTGGCTCCGCGAAACGAAGGGTAGAGCTTTAGCCATGCACCTAATGAGAGCTATTACAGGCTGCGAAAAAAGTCTGCACCGGATGGAAAGCAAAAATCCAGGGGCTAAAGCCCGATGTATTCTCAATCATTTACGGCCCGACTAAAGTCGTGCCCTGATACAAAACATGAGTTTTTTCCGCAGCCTGTTTGGCCCTGGTGAGAACGCCCAAGCTGGAAAGCTGAAGCACTCGGGACTGGGTGGCCTAACCGAGCCATCTTTCGCATGCAACGGCGAGAAGTGGGGCTTTGTATCAGGGCACGGCTTTAGCCGGGCCGTACCGGACCTCAGTTATGAGGGCTTTAGCCCCTGAGGGCACGATGTTTGGCAGATCGTGTGCACGTTAGGTGATGTCTTCCGTATCGAAGACCGGCAGCGGCACCATGCGTCTACTCTTACTACTGCCGAGGCCTTCGCTCACCCCGATCTGGGTCAGTACCTCGTCCACTGTGGCGGGGTCATCGATCTCGGCTTCCAGCAACCCAATCCCGCTCTTATCATCGAATTTTTCCAGCAGAACCACGGCATGCGCCTGGGCCACGTGATCCTGATTCAGGCCTTCCGGCGTCTTGGCCTTGATGCCCACCGCGTTCGGCTCAATATCCAACAGTTCCGCCACCCGCTGCCGCATATCACCGGAGATGGGCCCAATCTTGGGAGCAGCCAGCACCAGCGTCGTGTCCACGTTGACGATGCGGTAGCCGGCGGTCTGCAGCTCTTCCAATGCCAGGTTCAGAAAAATCGCAGAATCGGCATCCTTCCAGCGTGGATCGCCAGGAGGAAAGAAGCTGCCGATATCACCCACGGCAAGCGCGCCCAGCAGGGCATCGGTAATGGCGTGCAACAGCACGTCGCCATCAGAGTGCCCGGCCAGGCCCTCTGGATGATCGATGGAAATGCCCCCAATTTTCAACGGCACGCCGGCCTGGAATGCGTGCGAATCCCAGCCGTAGCCTATTCTCATGCTCATTTCAGGACCTGTCTTGCAAATAGAACTCTGCCAGCTTCAGATCACCTGGATGGGTAATTTTCAAGTTCGCAGGGGATCCCAAGACCACTGCAACCTGTGCCCCCGATCGCTCGACCAGGCTGGCTTCATCGGTTCCCACAAATCCATCCGCCTCGGCGTCGGCAAAGGCCTGACGCAGTACGCTCCAGCGAAAACCTTGCGGCGTCTGCGCCTGCACAATATATTCCCGGGGAATGGTGGCCGTCACGATGGCCCCCCTGGCAGTGCGCTCCACCTGCTTGATAGTATCCACTGCCGGCAGTCCTACGATGGCCGCGCCATAAATTTCTACTGCTTCGATAGTTCGCTCGATGGTCGCGGGGTCGATCAGCGGCCGCACCGCATCGTGAACCAGGATGATGTCATCGTCCGCCGCAGAGAGTGCTTTGAGCGCCTGGCTCACCGACTCCTGCCGGGTATCCCCACCCTCCACCACCTGCACCCGCGCGGCCAGGGCATGTTCGGCAATCAGCGTCTCCATGCGGCTGATCTCCGGCTTCCGCACCGCCACATAAATGGAACTCACCCGCGGCACGGCCGCAAACGCTCGCAAGCTGTGGACCAGAATCGGTGTCCCATGCAAGGTAAGAAACTGCTTGGGAGCGTTGGGGGTCGCGTGGCCCGGCGCCATACGTGTTCCCATTCCGGCGGCCGGGAGAATGACGAAGACCCGCATAAACATCGGAGTATAGCAGGAAGGGCTCAGCCCTCTACCGCCTCCACGTAGAACATTTCGTCGGTTCGGCGGAAACCATTGCTCTCATACAGCGGCTTGCCGGCATCGGTCGAATGGAGCGAAACAACACGAATTTTCTGCTTGCGCGCCTCGGCCAGTGCTTGATCGATCAAGTGGCTGGCCAGCTTCTTGCGGCGATGTTCCGGCTCCACGTAAACATTCAACAAGTAGCCGCGCTTATCCTGACGAGGGTCAAGCGGATGCGGCGGCCAGTCGAGGACGATCAAGCCCGCGCCGGCAATCACCTTGCCGCCATCGGTGGTCAGCCAGCCGAAATACCGTCCATCCGCCAGCCGGGTTTCGACCCATGGTTTAAAGTGCTCTGCCATCACATCAAGGATCCTGTTATCCCGGCGCCCAGCGTCCACAAACATGCGCCGCCTGTGGTGGGTGATGACGGCCGCATCTGCGGGCGTCGCTACTCTTATCTGGTACATGCCCGCAGTATAGCTATGTAACTGTGTGATTGCTGGATAGCGATTCCACGATAGTTGAGGATGCTTCACACGGGGCTAACATAGGCGCAGCGATGCAGCCGCCAACTCTGCGAAACCGCCTCTTTCGTCCCGGCCAGCGGATTGCCGTCGCAGTCTCCGGGGGCGCCGATTCCGTGGCCCTGCTCCGCCGCCTGCTCCAGGAACGCCACACGCTGGGCATCGTGCTTTCCGTCGCCCACGTCGATCACGGTATTCGTGGAGCCGCTGCCGAGGAAGACGCGGCATTTGTTGGCACTCTCGCGGCAGCCTATGACCTGCCGTTCCATTTGCATCGCGCGGATGCACCGGCCGCCGCGGCGACCCTGCATGAAACCTTGGAGGAGGCGGCCCGCAACCTGCGCTATGCGTTTTTCCGGGAATTGATCGCGGGTGGCAGCGCGGACGCCGTCGTCACCGCGCACACCCTCGACGACCAGGCGGAGACGGTCCTGCACAAACTGCTGCGCGGCGCCTGGACTGAGGGGCTGAGTGGCATCCATCCCGTCCTTCCGGTTGAGCCCGGGAGCATCCTCCGGCCCTTCCTGGAGAACAGCCGAGCCACGATTGAGGCCTGGCTTCTCGAGATTCAGCAGCCATGGCGCGAAGACGCAAGCAACCAGGACATGGCGCACACCCGCAACCGCATCCGCTGGGAGCTGCTCCCCTTGCTGCGCACCTTCAATCCCCAGATCGCTGCCCAACTGGCCCGTTTGGCGTCGATTTCCGCCGACGAGGAGGCCTACTGGCAGGGAGAGTTAAGCCGCCTTCTGCCCCCGCTGCTGCTGCCTGGCCGGCCCACCCGGGGTGGAGGCCGGTCGGCCAGCACCCATCCGGAGGAGGAAACCGTGGCCATCGAACAGGTCCGCTTGCGTGAGCTGCATTCGGCCGTGGCCCGGCGGGTGGTGCGCGCGGCAGCCCGGCGTTTGGGAGCCAGGCTCAGCTTTGAGCAGACGGAGCAGCTGCTGGCGATGGGTGAGTCCCGTCCCGGCAAATTCGAGCTTCCCGGGGGCATCACGGTGGAGCGCAGCCTGCGGGAAATCCGTCTGACCCGGGGTTCGGCTCCCCCCATTCCTGGCCCGGCCCATGCGTTTCCCATCCCGGGCGAGATTCGCGCCCCCGAATACGGCTTGTGCTTGCGCGCCGAGCCCGCGCAGGACGGTTTGGCCGGCTCCGCCGTCCTACGGTCTTGGAAAGCCGGCGACCGGGTCACACTAGCCCACAGCCGGGGTCCCAAGAAAGTTGCAGAGGTTCTGGACCGGCTCCATGTGGTCGGCGAAGCGCGAAAAAACTGGCCGGTGGTCGATTGGCAGGGGAGGATTGTCTGGATGCGTGGGGTCGAAGTGCATGCGCCCGAATTTGTCTTTACCGCCCAATCCCTGGCCTGAAAGGGGCCAGCCTGGGTAACTTGATGGTCAGTACCCTCCGCGTATAACTTCAGACACGCTTTCCGACGGTTTCGGCGACGTTTCCGGCTTTCGCGGAGTAGAATAAATTTGGCGCAAAGAGTGAGGGTGGGCGCGTACGGTATTGCCGTATCCAAATCCACCAGTCTTTCGAATCCACGGCAGATTGCCGTCGTCTAATAGATGTCAAAAGGCTGAAGGAACGTTCCTGGTGTAGCGATACGCTCCGCCTCGAATGACCCGTTCTCTTTATTGAGGCGCAGTAGAAAGAGGGTTTTTCGTGAATTCGACGGTCAAGACAATTATTTTCTGGGTATTCATCCTGGCTTGCCTGGTTCTACTTTGGCAGATCGTCCAGAAGAGCACGGGCATGAGTCATGACCGGGAAATCTCCTTTTCTCAATTCATGCAGGACGGCCAGCAGGGCAAGATCAGTGATGTGACCGTGATCAACAGTGAAGTCCACGGCCACTATGCCAGCGACAGAGAAGCGTTCCACACCACGGTGCCTTCCAACTACCCTGACATGTTCAAGATCCTTCAAGACAACCATGTCAGCATCACGGTGAAGGACACGCAAGGCAATTCCTGGCTCCCGATTCTTCTCAACTTCGCTCCCATCATCGTGATCGCGGCGCTCTGGTTCTTCATGCTGCGGCAGATGCAGAGCGGCGGCAATAAGGCTTTGTCGTTCGGCAAGAGCCGTGCCCGCCTGCTCTCCATGCAACAAAAGAAGATCACCTTCAAAGACGTGGCCGGTGTGGACGAGGCCAAGGAAGAGCTGAAGGAGATTATCGAGTTTCTGCGCGAAGCCCAGAAGTTCCAGAAGCTGGGTGGCCGCATCCCTAAGGGCGTGCTCCTGGTGGGACCTCCGGGCACCGGTAAGACGCTGTTGGCCCGGGCTGTTGCCGGCGAGGCCAACGTGCCGTTCTTTTCCATCTCCGGTTCCGACTTTGTGGAGATGTTTGTTGGCGTCGGCGCGAGCCGTGTGCGCGACCTCTTTGAGCAGGGAAAGAAAAATGCCCCCTGCATCATCTTCATCGACGAAATCGACGCCGTTGGACGTCACCGCGGTGCTGGTCTCGGCGGCGGACACGATGAGCGCGAGCAGACACTCAATCAGTTGCTGGTTGAGATGGACGGCTTCGAGTCCAATGACGGTGTCATTTTGATCGCCGCGACCAATCGTCCCGATGTGCTCGATCCCGCGCTGCTGCGTCCCGGCCGTTTTGACCGCCGTGTCGTGGTGGGCAGGCCGGACGTACGCGGACGCGAGGAAGTGCTCCGCGTCCACGCCAAGAAGGTTCCTTTGGCGGAAGATGTCGACCTTCGCATTCTGGCTCGCGGCACCCCCGGGTTTTCCGGCGCCGATTTGGCCAATATGGTGAATGAGGCAGCGCTCAATGCAGCCCGCGCCAATCGCAAGGCCGTGCATCAGTTTGACTTTGAACTGGCCAAAGATAAGGTCATGATGGGCGCCGAGCGCAAGTCCATGCTCCTTTCCGAGGATGACAAGCGCGATACGGCTTACCATGAGGCGGGCCACGTTCTAGTGGCTGCCATGCGTGATCATGCTGACCCGTTGCACAAGGTCACCATCATTCCGCGCGGCATGGCTCTGGGCGTGACCATGCAATTGCCCGAAGAAGACAAGCACACCGTCACCAAGGATTACCTCGAAACCCAGCTCGCCATTCTGATGGGTGGACGCTGCGCCGAGGAGATCTTCATGAATCGCAAGACTACCGGCGCTGGAAATGACATCGAACGGGCGACGGATCTGGCGCGAAAGATGGTTTGCGAGTACGGCATGAGCCGCATGGGTCCGTTGACTTTCGGCAAGAAGGAAGAGCAGATCTTCCTTGGCCGCGAGATTGCCCAGCACCGCGACTTCTCCGAGGAGACGGCGCGTCAGATCGATGCCGAAGTGCGGAGCCTGGTGGACGATGCATACAAGTCCGCTTATTCCATCCTTGGCGACCACAAGGACACGATGCACCGCATGGCGCAAGCCCTGCTGGATCGTGAGACTCTGGATGCGAATGACATTCGCATGATCATCGAAGGCAAAGAACTTCCGCCGCTGCCGCCGCTTGGGCCGCCGCCGGGCAATTCTACCGGCGACGTGCAGCATGTGATCAAACCCGAGCCTGGCCGCGCACCCGGTTTCGGCGGCGAAAGCCAGCCGTCACCCGCTTAACCCCACTCAACATCCAAAGAATGAAAGCCCCATTTCTCTCCAGAAATGGGGCTTTCACCTTTGGAAATCGCAGGTCCCTCCACTACGCTACGCTCCGATCGGGATGACGGTTGGCCAGCGTTTTCCCATTAAGGAGAACTGCAGATCCCTCAGCTCCGCTCCGTCGAAAATCAGCTCGTGGCAGGAGCCGAGTCGGGGTGTGCGATGATGAGATTGACGTTGTAGCCTAGCTCTCGGAGAGAGCGAGCCATGGTATAGAGGCGTTGTTTGAGTGCCTTGGGGTCACGTTGTGCTGCTTGCTCGATGTAGCGAACCCTTTCATGCAGGATTTTCCAGACCAGCCGGCACAGGCGGTGGGCGATGGCCCAAAGTGCCTGCTGGTAACCGAGTCGTGGCAGCAGACGACGAAACACTACTTGAAAATGGCTGCCCTTGGTCTTCACCGCCGCCTGCGCCGCCTCGGTCAGTATGCGGCGAACATATTTGTTGCCTTTCGCCGAGCGGCTGCTCTGGTTTTGCTCGGCGCTCTCCTGCCGACCCGGGCTGGTGCCCACCCAGGAAGCCAACTGCGCCGCCGACGGGAAGGTGCTGGCCTGTACCCCTACCTCGGCAATCACTTGCTGCGCCGAATCGGCGCCAAAGCCAGGTACTTCGGCCAGCCGCACCACTGCCTCCCCATGCTCGCGCATAGCCTCGGCAGTCGCGCCGTTCAGCTCAGCGATCTGTTGGTCCAGCAATTGCAGCCGATCCAGATAAAGCGTGAGCAGCTTCCGGTGCATGGGCTGGAAGGTTCCACGCAAAGCATCCACCAGTTGCTCCTCGCTACAATGCAAACGATCACTGCCTAAGGCCGCCAACTTTTTCGGGTCGATCTCACCCTCGGCTAAGGCGCGCAAAATGCGCAGTCCGCTCACTCCGAGCAGATCGCTCAACACGCTGGATAGCTTGATCCGCATCTCCTCCAGCAGACCCTCCAGTTGGTTGTGCAGCCGTACCCGGTCTCGGGCCAACTGGACCTTGGCCCGTGTCATCATGCGCCAAGCTCGCTGCTCCGGCTGGGGCACGAAACTCAGGATCAGCTCCTCGGCTAGCAGCCGACGCACCAGTCGCTCCGCGTCCCTGAAGTCCTGCTTGCGTCCCCGCGGAGCACGATTGGAAAATGCTTGCGCCAACTGTAAACGCATGTGCGGCTCTAACTCATACCACACCGGCTTCCAGTACTGCGCAGTCGATTCCATGACCGCCTCTTCTACCCCTTGCTCCCGCAACCATGCCGTTAAGCGCTGCAGTTCGCTCGCCGCCGTGCCGAACCGTCGCCGCTGGAAGTCCTCTGCCCGGCCAGCAATCTGCTTCAATACCACCACCATCAGCACTTTCTTGTGAATGTCGATTCCTGCTACTGTGTAGGGCATAGCCACCCTCCTGGTGTGGAAGCGGTAGAACGCGCGGAAAAGTCGTTACGCACCGTCACGCGCTATCACCCTTCCCGCCAGGAAGGATGACGCCACACTCATTGGTTCAAAACGCGCGATCCAGGCCACACTCGGGAACGGACTCGCTTAATCCAGAGCGAAGACGACCTTCACCGTTCCACACCGGCTTCATCCTAACCCCCCTCTGACCGATTTTCATCTTCTTAGGTGGACCGCACGTCCATCCAACACTCGGGATGACAAAGGGTAGATTTGTTCCTTCCTCTACAGTTTGTGATGTGGATGGAAGGATCGTTCACCTCGCGCTTTGCGTACGGCTCTCTCAATCCCTTATAACAGCTGCTAAGGTGAGCGCTGCCCTCCCCTTTTGTCATCCCGAGCGCACTCCGGATTTCCTACTACGCAGATCTCAAGAACGACCACGTATGCGGCTCTCTTTGAGGAAAGCCGCATGAGGTTCACCGAAGCCACCAAGCCTGACAGGAAATCCGGAGGTAGCCGAGGGACCTGCAGTGCGCCCTTCCCGAACGCAACTGCGAAGGGTGAAGGCTTTCAAGGCTGCGGAGTTGCTTGATGGAGAGGCGCACCGCAGGTCCCTCCACTACGCTACGCTCCGGTCGGGATGACAAATTCGCTTGAATGCCAGGATTTTGGTACCCAAATAGAATTGTCATCCCGACCGGAGCGTAGCGCAGTGGAGGGACCTGCTGTTTCTTCGCGGCCCATCACGCCGCCGAACGCCGAATGCGACAATAGGGGACAGCATGCGCGGTTCTTTTGTTCTGCTGGTTGCTCTTGCTTTGCCTGGCGTCTCCGGCTGCGGATACCACACGCTCGGGTCCGCCGCTCACCTGCCGGACACGGTCCATACCATCGCTGTCCCCTTCTTCAAGAACAGGACGCAGTACTACCACACGGAAATTCTCATGACCCAGGCGGTCATCCGTGAATTTACGGATCGCACCCGCCTCACTGTCACGCCTGACGCGGGTGATAACGCCGACGCCACCGTCGATGGCACCATCATCTCCGAATCCGTGCAGCCGTTGACCTATCGCACCGAGACCACTGACGTCCAGACAGGGCAGACCACCAGCGTCACCTCTAGTTTTCTGATCACCATCAACGTCAACGTAGTAGTGACCGATCGCGACCATCGCGTTCTTTACCGGCACAACAACTATATTTTTCATGAGCAGTTCGAAACCACCGTCGATGTGACCAGCTTTATCGAAGAAGATTCTCCCGCCATGCAGCGGCTCTCGCGGGACTTTGCGCAAGCTCTAGTGAGCGATATCCTGGAATCCTTCTAAGGGGAGAACATGCCTACGGACGACGCAAGCAAGCTCCGCAGCTTCTCCTCTGCCGATCGCTTCGTGGCCGAGGTGAAGGCTGCCGCCACGTCAAGGGCTCCCTTGCGCGCCGGATACGTCTTCGCCGGCGATGAGGTCTTCCTCTACGAGCGCTGCCGCCGTGCAGTCGTGGACTCGCTCATCGACCCCACCCTTCGCGAGTTCTCGCTGAGCGATCTGGATCTGGCCGAAACCAGCATTTTTCATGTACTCGACCTCGCCCGCACCCCTTCTCTGATGGCGCCCTTCCAGGTCATCTTCGTCAGAAACCTGAAAGCCCTCTACACCCGCGGCGCCAAGAAGGAAGAGTTCGCGGCGCTGAAAGGCTACTTCCGTTCCCCCAATCCCCAGGCGTTGCTCATCTTTGTCGCCGACCACCTGCGTCTCCCCGCCGACCTGAGACGAATCGACATGCAGGACAAAGACCGCTATGAACGAATCCGGGAGACGTTGGGTGATGATTGTGGTTTGGTGGAGCTGGCCCGGGTGGACGAAGCCGATGCGGTGCGCTGGCTGATCGCGGTCGCCGACAGCCGTGGGATGAAGTTCGACCCCGACGCGGCACGCGAGCTCGCTGACGCCCTGGGTGCGGATATGATGCTCATTTCGAGTGAGCTGGAGAAGCTTATGCTGTACGCTTTTGACCGGCGGCGCATCACGCTGGGTGACGTGGAGACCATGGTGCTGGCAGCCAAGCAGCGCTCGCTTTACGAGCTGACAGACGCGATCACCGCGCGGGACAAACCACGGGCCCTTGCCTTGCTGCATGGCTTGCTCAATGCCTCCGACGGCGGTGAGGACTCAGCCATCGGGCATCTCTACATGCTGGCGCGGACCTTTCGCCAGATGGTCGTCATCCTGGAGAAAAATGTGCGCGACTCACGCGCCATCTGGCAGGCGCTATGGCAGGGTTTCCGCATGCCTCCCTTTGCTGCCGAGGACCTAATTCGCCAGGCCCGCCGCTACAGCTCCCGGCGGGAGCTCACACAAATGCTTCGCCTGATTGCCCATGCCGATCTCGAATTGCGCTCCTCCCCGCCCGATAAACGCCTGGTACTGGAGCGCTTGGTGATGGAGCTGGCCAGCGAACCTCGTCCCCGGGCTTCAGCCATAGCCGGGGCCCAATACGGCCAATACGTGATGGAACTGTGAGAGCAAGGGTTTCTTTTGTTGGGGCAAAGCGCATTTGCGCGGATCGGAACAGCCGGCTAGAAATCTTCTACACTCAAAGCAAGCGTGAACGATCGCCGCCTTACGGCCCCCCACTCGATCATTGCCGCGCGAATAGGTCTTCAGGAACACCAGGATGATGTTGAAGCATCTTTTTCCGCCCGCCACAATCGCGCTGGTGTTGTGGCTGGGTTGCGCGCCCTGGTTCGCATCTTGGACAGTCGCGGGATCATCCCATCGCAACCCACCACCCGCCGCCGGCCCCGAGGAACGCATCCTGGTTGAGCCCTTGGGGTATCGTCCGCCGGGCCCGCTCTACATGCTGTCAGGAAGAGCGTTCAGCTCCCTGGACTTTATCGATGCCGATCACCTGTTGTTCACCTTCCATCAGCCGCGGCTGATGCGACGTGAGCCAAATCCTGACCGGTTCGACGACGACCAGACAATCAAGGCCGTGGTTCTCAGCCTTCCCGGTGGGGCTGTCGCGGCCTCCTCGGAATGGCGGATGCACGACCGGTCGAGGTATTTGTGGCCGCTTGGGGGCGGCAGGTTTCTGGTGCGCCAGAAGAATTCCTATTCGCTCACCGACGCATCGTTGAAGCTCCATACCTACATCGAGGTCCCCACTCCAGTACTCTCAACGGAAGTGTCGCCGGATGGCCGCATCCTGGTCATCGAGCACCAATATGAACGGCATACTGCCGAGCAGCACCGCAAGCTGGAGGCGCAGGCGCAGCAATACGGAGAATCACCTCCGGCTGAGGACACCCAGATTACGCTAGTGAACATAGCCTCAAGAGAGGTAGTGGCTGCGCTGCGAACAGAGTCGCCGACCACTGTGCCCATCACCTCTAGCGGATACGTGGGCGTGGCCAGAGATAAGGGCCCAGACGAGTTTCTGATCCGCTTCGTTCCCTTTGAAGGCGAGTCGCGGATATTGGGCAAGGTCGCATCCACGTGTACGCCCCACGAGAATTTCCTGAACCAGAAAGCCCTGGTCATCCAGAGTTGTGGCCCCAAGTCGTCGGACCTTTTTCTCGACGCCTGGACGACGGATGGGAAAAAGCTGTGGAGCGGCCATCGCGACGGCCATCTGGTGTGGCCTACCTTCGCTTATTCGCAAAAGGGCGATCGTTTCGCCTTGAGCCTGCTGCACCTCTCCCACGTCATCGACCTGCTCGACTCTATCGACGACGAGGATGTGCGCGAGCAGGTGGTGCAGGTTTTCGATTCGGCAACGGGTGCTTTGCTGCTGACGACCAATGCATCGCCCATCCTAACCGCGGGCCAGAACTTCGCGCTCTCCGATGATGGAGAGCGCCTGGCGGTCCTGCGCGAGGGCGCGATCGAGATCTACAATGTGCCTGCGCCGCCCCCGGCAACAGAAAAGGCCGATACTGCGGCCCCGCCGAAGAAGTGATTCCTTTTAGGCGGCCTTGTGGGTGAGCGCCTTCACCCGCGCGTGCAAGCGGGCTTTGTAGCGAGAGGCGGTATTCTTGTGGAGAACACCCTTTTGCACACTCTTGTCGAGCGCGGAAACAGTCTTGCCATACTGTTCGGTAATCGCCGGGGAATCGCCCTTGGTAATGGCCTCGCGGAGGGCGCGAAGTGACCTGCGAACGTGACTCTTGTTGGCGCGGTTAACTGCGGTGCGCTTGACTGTCTGACGGGCGCGCTTCAGCGCCGACACATGATTTGCCATGGTAAACCCTTAGCTTTCTTGAAACTGGGAGCAGGCAGCAAAGAAGCGTCAAGGCGCCTGCAAACCTTAAGTTTACGGGCTTTGACGCCCCCGGTCAATCGAATGCCCAATCTCTTGACCAGGGGAAAGGCGTCCCGGCGGCACCTTGGTGCATCCAACGGAAAAGAATTCACGGATTAGGCGTTGACGCCATGACCGGCAGACGCTACTCTGTGCCCATCCACGGGAAATATCTGGTGATTATCGCCAACCCGGCCAAGCATCCGATGCACGTGCAGTTTCCTGTGCCTTTCCACAGATTGTGCTCTCAAACCACTCCCCCAATCATGTCAGTCCCTAGGGATCTGATAGGAGGTCATTTCTCCGCTTGATGAAAAAAGCGCTGGAAATCACGCCCAACCTGGAGCCCCTCTTTGGGACTCGCGATGAGAATCTGAGGCTACTCGAGCAAAACCTGCACGTCCGCATCGATTTGCGTTCCGATGCTCTGCATGTGGAGGGCTCTCCGGAGGCAATTGCCCGTTTTGAAAGGGTTTTTGCCGACTATGAGCATTTGCGGCGCAACGGTACGCTGCTGTGCAACGGCGAGTTGCATGGCATGCTCAAGTTGGTGACCGCCGACCCGGCGGTGACGCTGCGCGGGTTGGTGGAGAGCGGCAAGCAGCGCTCCGCCGGCATCAAGCGCATGGTGCAGCCCCGTTCCATCAACCAGAGGCGCTACTTCGAAGCCATCGAGGAATGCGATATGGTGTTTGGCGTTGGCCCGGCGGGCACCGGCAAGACCTACCTGGCGGTCGCCATGGCAGCTTCCGCGCTGCTGGCCAAGAAGGTGAGCCGCATCATCCTGGTGCGACCCGCGGTCGAAGCCGGCGAACGCCTGGGCTTTTTGCCCGGAACGCTGCAGGAAAAAGTAGATCCCTATCTCCGTCCGCTTTATGACGCACTCTATGATCTGCTGGAGCAGGACCGCGTCGATAAGATGCTGGAGCGCAATGTGATCGAGGTGGCGCCGCTGGCGTTTATGCGCGGACGAACGCTCAACGATGCTTTCATCATCATGGACGAGGCGCAGAACACGACCAGCGAACAGATGAAGATGTTCCTCACCCGGCTGGGCAGCAATTCCAAAGCCGTCATTACCGGCGATGTGACCCAGATCGATCTGCCTAATCCCAAGAAGAGCGGACTGGTGGAGGCGATTGAGATTCTGCGCGGTGTGGATGGCATCCGTTTCTGCCATTTTGAAGATGGCGATGTGGTTCGTCATCATCTCGTTCAACGGGTTATCCGGGCGTACGATAGCTTTGGCCGGGCACAGAGGGAACTGCCGCTCAACCTGCGAGAAGGTGCTCCAGCCAAATCTGCGCCCAAACCGCAGTAGTCTTCTGGACTTCGGAAATAGCCGGCCTGATGCCTTATATTTCTTCTCCAAGCCTCGCGGCAACGTAGTCTCATGGCAAGATGATCGTTATCGAAGCTGCCCGAGGGAAGACGTTGCCGGCAGCCTCTGCTCTCGGTAAGCGTGACCTAAACCGGTTTCTGGTCAAAGCTACAGAAGCACTTGGTCTGGCCGGTGATTTCTCCGTCCTTCTGACCGGAGATGAGCGGCTACGCGCGATGAATCTTCAGTTTCGGGGCGTGGACAAGCCTACCGATGTGCTCTCGTTCCCGCCATTGCCAGAGGCCGCGAACCACGGCCAGGGTGGCGACCTGGCCATTTCTCTGGAGACCGCCGCCATCCAGGCGGCGGACCATGGCCACAGCCTGCAAATGGAAGTTAAGGTGTTGATCCTGCACGGTCTATTGCATCTGGCCGGTTATGATCATGAGCGCGATCAAGGGCAAATGCGGCGCCGGGAAAGCCTGCTGCGTAAGCAGTTCGATTTGCCCGCCGGTCTGGTCGAACGCAGCCGGCGTGTGCCAAGGGGCGCCAAGCCATGAGCCTCATTTCCGGACTGGCGATCGCCATTCTGCTCTTCATCCTGACGATCTCGTCTTACATCGCCCGGCTGTATGCGGAGACGGGCAAGTTTCTCTCCGGCGAGTTCCAGGAGAACATCGACGTCTGGGAGCTGAAGGTTGAGCCGAAGCTAGGTCTCAGCCGCGAGCGGATCGCGCTTTCCGCGGCCGTACTGGCCCAATTCACCCTGGCCTCGTTGGCTCTCTTCTTTGGTGTGCTGCTGTTTGCCGGGAACGGGGGTGTTCGTCCCAGCATGGCCGAGGTAGCGCAGGCGGTGCTCGGCGCCGTCCTGGTCATCGTGCTCTTCAATCAATTTCTGCCCTTTGTCTTTTTCACCCGCACCACTGGACTTTGGGTGGTTCGGCTGACGCCCCTCATCCGTGTGCTCTTATACCTCGTCCTGCCGGTTACCCTGTTGCTGGCATTCCTACTGGAGATCGCAGCCCTGGCGGAACCCCTTCCCGGCAACCCCGAGGAGGATCCAAGCGAGGCGGCGGTGGAGGCCCTGATCGAAGCGGGAGAGGAAGAGGGAATCATTGAGGAGGGCGATCGCGACCTGGTCCGCTCCGCGGTTGAATTTGGCGATAAGGTAGTGCGCGAAGTCATGACTCCGCGCCCGCACGTCTTTGCGGTTCCCGCTGACATGACGCTGGAAGACTTCATCTCCGCGTTGAAGCAGCGCCCGTATTCGCGTGTCCCGGTCTTTCGCGGCTCGCTCGATCACATCACCGGCATTGCCTTCGCGCACGATCTACTCCATATTGCCGATGCTGCCGCCAGCACGCAGACGGTGGCCAGCATCCAGCGCCCCGCGGCCCTCGTCCCGGAAACCAAGCGGGTAAATGAACTTTTGCGCGAGATGCAGCGCGAGAAACAGCACATGCGCATTGTGATCGACGAGTATGGAGGCGTAGCTGGCCTGGTGACCATCGAAGATCTGCTGGAGGAGATCGTAGGCCGCATCAGTGACGAGCACGAATATGACAGTGAGCAGGATGCGCCGGTGCACGAGGCTGGTGGCACCTGGCTGGTTCCCGGGAACCTGGAGGTAGCCCGGCTTGAAGATCTGCTCAGCGGCGGCTACCAGGTGGCGCAGGAATATCAGGCCGCGACGGTCGCAGGCCTGGTAAGCGAGATTGCAGGGCGGATCCCGTTGCCAGGCGAGGTGATCGTGGCCGACTCACTGCGCTTTGAAGTGGTTGCGTCGACCGACCGCCGGATTGAACGGGTCCGTGTATCGGCCATCGAGAACGACGACCGTGAGCGGGGTCTACACTAAGGTGTGCGCTCTGGTTTCGTTTCCATTCTCGGCCGTCCCAATGCAGGCAAGTCGACGCTGCTGAATGCGCTCATCGGCGAGAAGATCGCGATTGTTACCAACAAGCCGCAGACCACACGAAACCGAATCCAGGGAATCGTGGAAGTGCCCGCGCGCAAGGGCAAGAGTGCCGCACAGATTGTGTTTGTCGACACTCCTGGCGTTCACCGGCCCGGCTCTCAACTCGACCGGCGCATGATGCAGGAAGTGTACGAGGCCCTGGAAAGCCGGGACATCGTCATCCTGCTGGTGGATGCGGCCCGCTACAGCGAAGCGCCCGAAGCCGGCAAGAGCCAGTCGCGCCGTGCGGAACGCGAAAGCAGTGAAGACGCGTTCGTGATGCAGCTTATCCAAAAGCTCGACTGCCCGGTCTTTCTGGTAATCAACAAGATCGATCTGGTATTGCGTTCTACGCTTCTGCCGCTTATCGAGCGATTCCGTGCCTTGTATCCGTTTGCGGAAGTGATCCCAATCTCCGCGCGCAAGAAAGATGGCCTGGACGTCTTGTTGACCAAACTGGTCGAGTATCTGCCTCAGGGCCAACGATATTTCCCCAAGGATCAGTTCACTGATCAGCCCGAGCGCTTCCTGGTCGCTGAGTTGATCCGCGAGCGCATACTGCTGGAGACCGGAGAGGAAGTTCCCTACGCCTCTGCGGTGTTGGTGGAGCGCTTTGAAGAGCCTGAGCCAGTCACCGGCCCAAAGTTACCTCTGACACGCATCTCGGCGGTGATTTATTGTGAGCGGGCGGGGCAGAAGGCGATCCTGATCGGCAAAGGCGGCAGCAAGCTCAAGAGCATAGGCGCGGCTGCGCGCAAAGAGATAGAGTCGCTGCTAGGCACGAGGGTCTATCTTGAGCTGCACGTGATCGTCGAAGAGAACTGGCGGGAATCAAGGTACTTTGTCGACTCGCTGGATTGGCGCAAACAACTGGAAGATCTGGCGCAATCCAACTCTTCTCCAGCCGAAGCGGTGAAGGAAACAAACAAGACTGGGCGGGTTGGACGGGTGCCCCAGGTTCGCACCAGCGTACCTGGGCCGAAAAAGAAGGGCGAAGCCCCACCATTGCGTTTGCCTTAGCGAACCCGAAGGAGAAACAGCAGATCCCTCCACTACGCTTCGCTCCGGTCGGGATGACAATTCTGTTTGGGCTTTGAGATGCTGGTTTCCAAACAGAATTGTCATCCCGACCGGAGCGAAGCGTAGTGGAGGGATCTGCTGTTTCTCCTTCGTTACTCGCGAACGCTGATGCCCAGGCTCTTCATCTTCCTGTACAAATGACTGCGTTCCAGTCCCAACGCTTCCGCCGCACGGCTTACGTTCCCGTGGCATTCATCGATTTTTTTCAGGATGTAATCCCGTTCGTACGCTTCCCGGGCCTGGTGCAGGGTACTGAATTCTTCTCCCTTGCGGCTATTTCCGCGGAAGACCAGCATGGGCAGGTGCTTGCGTTCGATGCGTACCGTAAGTGGGTTCAGGATCATCACCCGCTCGATCACGTTTCGCAGCTCGCGCACATTACCCGGCCAATGGTATTGCTTCAGCACCGTAACCGCCTCATCACTCATCTCGATTCGCGGACGGCCATACTGGCGCCCAAACTCCAGCAGAAATTCGCGCACCAGTAGCGGGATATCCTCTTTCCTGTCGCGCAGCGGTGACACATAAAAGGGAATCACATTCAAGCGGTAGAAAAAATCTTCGCGGAAGTTTCCCTTGGCGATCTCCTCTTCGAGGTCCTTGTTGGTGGCCGCAATCACCCGGACATCGACCTGGATAGCCTGCGTGGCGCCCACCGGGGTGAAGCGCTGCTCGTCCAGAGCGCGCAAAACCTTGGCCTGCATCTTGAGGCTCATGTCGCCGACTTCATCAAGAAAGAGGGTGCCGTTATCGGCTCGTTCAAAGGTGCCGCGCTTCTCGACCGGGCCATTGGGGATTGCGCTGTGGCGATAGCCGAAGATCTCGCTTTCGATGTAATCCTCAGGGATGGCGGCACAGTTCAACTCGACAAACACCCGGTCGCTGCGCAGGCTTTCGCTGTGGATGGCGCGCGCGATCAGCTCCTTGCCGGTGCCGGATTCGCCATAGATGAGCACTCGTCCGTTGGTGGGCGCCATCAGCTTGATCTGCTGGCGCAGCGCCTTGATGGAGACGCTCTCTCCGGTAATTGGCACATGCATCAGGAGCTGCCGTTTGAACTCCTGGTTCTCGCTGCGCAGCCGCCGTGCCTCCACTGCATTCTTGAGCAGAATCAGAGTGCGATCGATGGAGAGCGGCTTCTCCAGAAAGTCGAAGGCGCCGAGCTTGGTTGCACGGACCGCGGTTTCAATGGTGCCGTGACCGGAGATGATGATCACTTCGGGCAGGCTCTCGATCTCGAGCGAACGGATCTCAGTCAGCACTTCCAGGCCGTCCCGGTCGGGCAGCCAGATGTCGAGCAGCAACACGTCATAAGACGCGTCCCGCAGCAGCACCATGGCCTCTGAAGCACTGGCCGTGGCGGTGACAGCATACCCATCTTCCTTGAGAATCTCACCCAGGGATTCGCGGATCTCCGCCTCGTCGTCGACGATGAGGATATGGTTCATGCCGGCGTCCTGCCGTTAACCCCTACCAGAGCTGCTTCGTGCGCGCTCTTGGCATCGGCCAGCGGCAGTTCGATGATGAATCGCGCTCCGGTAGGGCTGTTCTGTTCCGCGCGAATGGCCCCACTGTGTTCCTGGATGATTTTCGAGGCGATCGCCAGCCCCAGGCCCGTGCCGCGTTGTTTGGTGGAGAAGTAGGGGAGGAAAAGTCGCTCGCGCATTTCGTCGTTCAGGCCATGACCGGTATCGGCAACCACGATCTCCGCTGTGGTGTGCCCCTCGATCACGCCGGTTTCGATTGTCAATTCACGCAAAAGGCTGCTTTGCATCGCTTCGGCCGCATTGTCGATGAGATTAGCCAAGGCCCGCTTCAAGGCCTCAGGATCCGCCAGCACCGGGGGAATGCCGCCACCCAGGCGCTGCACGATGCGAATGTGATGCAGCCTTCCCGCGAACAGCGCAAGGGCGCTTTCTACTATCGAATTAAGATCGCAGACCTTGGGCCGTGAGGTAGGGAATTGCGCCAACGAGGCAAACTGGTCGACCAGCCGGCGCATGGTTTGAACGGATCCCAGAATCACTTCGCTGCACTTGCGAATCACGGTGTCTGAGTCCGGCAAGGGACGGTCGACATGCCTGCGGATGCGCTCCGCGGAAAGCGCAATCGGAGTCAACGGGTTTTTTATTTCGTGGGCCACCCGTTGGGCTACTTCCTTCCACGCCACCTGACGCTGGGCGTGCAGGAAATCGGTGACGTCCTCCAGCACCAGGATGCATCCCTCGCGATCTTTGCCCAGCTCCAGCCGGGCGATGGTGGCGGTTACGTTCAGAGCGCCGCGCGGCCCGGGCAACTCGATTTCCGTAGCCGCCAAGCCCATGCGTTTGCTGCGCCGCAAGAGCACAATCAGCTCATCGGCGATCTCGCGCGGCAAAATCGACTCCAGCGGCTTGCCTGCAAGGTCGTGGTGCTCGCGTGGGCTGAGCAGGTTGCGCGAGGCGCGGTTCGCCTGCAGCACGCACATCTCGGGGTCGAGCGTGACCACCGCGCTGGGGATGGTCTCGAGCACGGTTTCCAGCTCGCTGCGGCGCTCCTCGAGCGCCCGATTGGCAGCCGACAGCTGGGTGGTGGAGGTCTCCGCCAGGGCACGGCTCTCTTCCAGGTCCTCCGCCATGCGATTGAACGATTGCACTAGTTCTCCCAGCTCCTCTGTCGCCGCGACCCTGACCCGGTGAGCATAATGCCCGGCGGCCACGGCATCCATGGCATCCGCCAAAGCCTCCACCGGCCGGGTCACCTGCTTGGAAAGAAAGAGCGCCAGCCAGCTGCTGGCGAAGAAGACCAGCGTCGTCAACAGGAACATCAAAAGCAGATAGGTGCTGCGGATGGTTTTGCGCGCGCGATAAAGGACCTGGTAATCCCGGGCGCCGGAGCGAATGTCCTGCACGGTCGCGCTTAGCCCCGCAGGGAGGGGTAGCCCGGCGACCACGACGCAGCCGTCTACGGTGCTTGCCGCGCCCAGCACATATTCATTTTTTCCGCTCACCAGCATAGGCACATCGCTACGCTGGGCGGCGTGTAAAGCGGTGGTGGCTAATGGCTCGTGGCCCTGAGGGATTGCGCTTTCCGTCTCATCCATCCAGGAGCGAACGATTGCCTTGCCATCGTCCTGGGGCAACTGATATTGCCCCACAACATCGCCGTTGCGGAAGACGACTGCAAATCCACCCTCTAGGGTGATGCGGTGGGTGCCAATTTCCCGCAACAGAGCTTCGGAATTCCCCGTTTGCAGGGAACGAGTGAGGCTGGGGGAGCTGGCCAGCGACTCCGCCTCAGCACGGGCGTTGGCGGCGGCGTACTGAGACAGTTCCATGGCCACCAGGGCCGAATCCTGGCGCATCTGCGAGGAAGGCTGCGAGAACCAGCGCTCCATGGAGCGATTGAGCAGCCCGAAGCTGAACAGGAACAACAATCCGGCAGGCGCGAATGAGAGCAGCAGAGCACCCACCAACATGCGGCCGCGAATTCTTGAACCGAGCACCCGGCTGCGCTGGTCGGCCAGCAGCTTCACAATGTTCCGGAAGAGCAGGATAAGCAACGTGAGCAGCAGCAAAAACGCGATGACGGAAAGCGCGGTGAACAGCAGGATCTGGCCGGTCCCGTGAGGGCGCAGAAATGGCGGAAGGGGGTTGAACGCGTTCAGCGCGGCCAACGCGAGCAGCAGCAGGAACATGCCTCCACCGAGCGCTGCGACCACACTGCGACGGTGCTGGGACTCTGTTCCCATGCGGCTCCCCCTGTGTGTTTAGACTCCCCTTGCGTGCCTAACAGATTACAACTCCGGGCAGGCTCCCGCATATGGGCAGGGGGGAACCGCAGATCTTTCTCGGGAGGGAAGCCTACAGGGAGTTCATCTTGAGCAGAAACTCGGCATTATTGCGGGTTTTGCCCAGCCGATCGACCAGCAACTCCATGGCTTCGACCGGTGAAAGCGGATTGAGAACCTTACGCAGGACCCAAATACGCTGCAGATCTTCCTTGGGGATGAGCAACTCTTCCTTACGTGTGCCGGAACGCTGGATGTCGATGGCAGGAAAGACCCGCTTGTCGACCAGCTTGCGGTCGAGGATCACTTCCATATTGCCGGTGCCTTTGAACTCTTCAAAGATAACCTCATCCATGCGTGAGCCGGTGTCCACCAGGGCAGTGGCAATGATAGTGAGCGAACCGCCTTCTTCAATGTTGCGTGCCGCCCCAAAGAACCGCTTTGGGCGCTGCAAAGCATTGGAATCGACACCGCCTGAAAGCACCTTGCCCGAGGGCGGAACGATGGTGTTGTAGGCTCGCGCCAGGCGCGTAATGGAATCCAGAAGAATGACTACATCGCGCTTGTGTTCAACCAGCCGCTTGGCCTTTTCGATGACCATCTCGGCCACCTGCACATGGCGCGCTGCAGGCTCGTCAAAAGTAGAGCTGATGACCTCGCCCTTGACCGACCGCTGCATATCGGTCACTTCCTCAGGCCGCTCGTCGATCAGCAGAACGATCAACGCGACCTCAGGGTGATTGGTGGTCACGGAGTTGGCAATCGACTGCAACAGCATCGTTTTGCCGGTCCGCGGCGGAGCGACGATGAGCCCGCGCTGGCCTTTACCCACCGGGGTCAGCAGATCGGTGACCCGCCCGCTGGTATTTTCGTGGACGGTCTCCATCTTGATCCGTTCCTGGGGATAGAGGGGGGTCAGATTGTCGAAAAGGATCTTGTTCCGGGTCTCTTCGGGCGACTCAAAGTTGATAGCCTCGATTTTCACCAGGGCAAAATATTTTTCCCCCTCGTGGGGAGGACGAACGTTGCCACTGATGGTGTCACCGGTTTTCAGGTCGAATTTCCGGATCTGCGAGGGGGAGACATAGATGTCGTCGGGGCCGGGAAGGTAATTGTAATCAGGGGAACGAAGAAAGCCGTACCCGTCGGGAAGTATTTCCAGCACCCCTTCGGCAAAGATGTGGCCTTCTTTTTCACTCTGGGCCTGAAGAATCTTGAAGATAAGATCCTGTTTGCGGAGGCCGCTGGCGCCCGGGATTTCCAGGGTGCGGGCGATACGGCTGAGCTCCGTTATATTTTTTTCTTTTAACTCGGATATGGTCATTTTCACCTACGGGAGGAAGTTGTGGAGGGGTTTATCGGGCAGGAATCTTGCTGGCGTTAAGCAGGTTCAAACATCTGGGGAAAGGGGTTGCAGAGGCCCAGAACAGGGCCGCGCTTACGCTGCGCGGCGCTGCTGGAGCTGGGTTGCTTCCGGTGTAACGGCGGACGTTGCCGCCGGGCTTTCATGGTGGAAGCGGACTAGAACCTCATTGGTGGTGTCCTGAAGACGGGTATTGGGCTTGTGCAGCTTACGTGTAGCCTTCGAGGCCAGCTGACACAGTGTATAGCGATTCGTAACGTGGGCAAGTGCCCCAAAGATAAGATCAGAGCGCATCTTTATTCTCCTTCATCCTTTGACCGTCCATATGCGCATTTGCAGACGGCAAAGAATTGCCTCGCGCGGCGTCGGTCGATTTTCTATTTGTTAGACGCGAATGCTCTCTTGCGGGAACAATTTTTTCGTCTGGTTTATTGTTGTCCACCGGATACTGGAATGATTCCCTGCGCCCTAAACCGGCGCTTCCCGGCGGAATTTCCCTCGCGCGGAACCTTTATGCAGAAGCGCTTTTCGAAGGCGTGGCCTCTGTCTACAGGTTGCGCATGCCTACCAACGACCAGCATGTCGCGCTGCTGTGACCTCTGTGGCTAAGGAGTTCCTGTTTTTCGGGTGCTCGATGCACTTCACTGAAGCAGAAAGACCACAGGAAGTTGCCAGATAGTATGATTCAAGCCCGAAAGGCGCGTTCTCATCAAGCCATGTAGAACTTAACGCGATCGAAAGAGAGGGTCAACACTTTTTTTCATAGAAATTACTCGGTTGATTCCCAAAAATGGAATATCCCGCCTCCCTAGGCAAGTTTTTGGGCAACTGTACCATGAGCAAAGGCTATCCCCATGACGAAGCATCGCACTCCTGACGATCCCGTCGCCGGACTCCCCCCGCTCTCGCTGGAGAAAGCAGAGAAAGGCTCGCACCGCTCTATGTGGGAAATTCTACTTCAACTGCGTGTATTGCTGCCCTATCTGGCCCGCATCGTGCCCTTGCTCGATCGAGGCCTGCTCAAGGGGTCCCCGGACATAACCGAGCTTTCCAAGGGAATGGCCGAGATGCAGAACGGCAGCCGGGATTTAGAGGTGCAGGCCAGGAACCAGGCGCTGCAGCTGGAACGAATCGAGCAGCAGATGGTCCGTTTGCGTGCGGTTCAGGAGAACGACATGGAGGAGACCCGCAGGCTGTCCTCCGAGATTCGAGCGCTGCGCAGTTGGTTGTTCGCCATGGCGGTCCTGTTGGTCGTGCTTCTTCTGGTTTCTGTCGGGCTGCTTACCTTCCTGGTGATTCACTCCTAGTTCAAATCCGGCAAGCGGAGGGACTTTTCCTCAGTTATTTGCAGGATGGAAATTTATTTTTGCTGCATCAATCCGACTTTGCGACAACGCTGATTTCTCGCGTAACCCTTACGCCTTCCTGTTGCCAGTTGTTCTAATGCGGGACTAGGATACGCGATAGTTCGGTGCAGTCCTCTTCGTTGGACGTGCCAGATCTCCCCTACGAAGTCGTTCCAGGCCTCACGATAGCAAAGAAAAGCTGGCGACTTTTACTCGCCAGCGTGTGTGGAGTGACTCTCTATGGCATGGTATGCCTATTGTATTAGTGAAAAGCAGGCGTTTCCTGAACTCAGCCGCCACCGAAAACCCATTCCAATGGAATCGGTGATGGGAATCTCAGGAAATCAGATCTTCCTCTATCCAGCCAGCGACTTAGCAGTAATCGTCAGTGAACATCATCCCTCAGAAAATTTAGACCAAAAGGCAGCCGTCGAACACGCACGTGTGATCAGCGACTGTTTCAAACTATCCACCGTTCTACCTTTTCGCTTTGGCACGGTGTTTGCGGACGACGAGGCCCTGAGGAAATCGATTCGCTCCAATCAACGGCAGTTTCTTGCCAATGTCGACCGTTTGCGCGGTAAGGCCGAGATGCACCTTAAGGTGCTTTTGGACGATTGTTGCCGCGAAACGGGCGCTCCAGTTCCGATGGACAGGGTAGGCAAAGAGTACCTATCAAGCCTGCGGGAGAGCGCCACTCGGCAGCGCGAACGGCAGACTAAGGCGCGGGCGGTTTCGGTGCAGATGCACCGCATGTTCAGCCCGCTCGATGAAGAGATCAGTTGCCGCAGGATGGATTCCGGCAAGATGCTTCTCGACATCGCCCACCTGATCGATCACAAGGGTATAGAGCGCTATCAGAATAAATATTCAAGCGCCAGCCAGCAGTTGAAGGATTGCCATATGCAACTCTCCGGACCCTGGCCACCCTATCACTTCGTGCAACGGCTCACTCGTCCGGTGCATGTACATGCGGTACCTGCATAACACGGTTACAAATGGATCAGGCAACAACCCCGGCTATCCGCCGGGGTTTTGTTTTTGTCATTGGCTGCACGTGGAGAAGGCGGCTAAGAGACCTTGTTTGCAGCCGGTATAGTTTTTCTGCGGCTGAGCACGAAACTGGCCTGGGAACGCCGGTCGGCAGACGCGTGATCGATCTTGCGCCAAAAGGCGACGAAATAATCCACTGCGGAAATGATCGATACCAGCACCATGAAATAGATAGCGGCGATTGCAATCCACTCGACCGGCAAAATAAACCAGCCAAAATGCCACGCGTACCAGCCGTGAGCCAGGATGACTGCCACCACCGAGACGATTTGGATCACGGTCTTGAGCTTAGCCAGATCGCTCGCCTCAATCGTGAAGCCTTCCGAACTGGCAATCGAACGCAAGCCACTGACCAGAAACTCACGGCCTATCACCAGTACCGCCACCCAGGCCTTCATGAGGTGGGGGTTGAACTGCACCAGGCAAACATAGGCGGCCGTGATCATCAGCTTGTCGGCCAACGGATCGAGCAGCATGCCCATCGTCGTAATCTGGCCACGCTTGCGCGCCAGGTATCCGTCGACACCATCAGTGATGGAGGCCAGGATGAATAGCAGGGAGGCGGCAATCTCCTGCTCTCCGTGGACGCTACGAAAAGGGTAGACGCTGGAGAGCATCCAGATGAGCAGGGGAATGCAACAGATGCGGCTCATCGTGATGGAGTTTGGCAGGTTCACGATAGACCTCGGCTGGTTGAGGAAAGGCTCGCGTTCGCCCTTCTCATCATTATGCACCAGTGAGGGCGTGTTACTTTCGTACTGCTAGCGGGGGCCCCGCAGCCTGGAGCCCCTCTTGGCTATGCGCTCAGGCGTAAATGCCGCGCTGCTTAATGGTGAAGGCAACCCGGTCGATGGCCAGCATATAGGCGGCGATGCGATTATTCACCGCGTGGGCTTCCGCGTAGCGAACGACATCGCCGAAGCTCTCCGCCAGGATGCTTTCCAACTGCTCGTTCACCACCGCTTCCTTCCAGAAATAGCCCTGGCGGTCCTGCACCCACTCGAAGTAGGAAGCGGTAACCCCTCCGGCATTGGCCAGAATGTCAGGGATGATGAAGATCTTCTTGTCGGCCAGGATCTCGTCGGCAACGGCAGTGGTGGGGCCATTTGCGCCTTCGCAAACGATGCGTGCCTTGATGCGGTCCGCATTGCGGCTGGTGATCACGTTCTCCGTGGCAGCGGGGATGAGAATTTCACAATCGGAGACCAGTAGGCCGGAGGAATCCACCGCTTCCGCACCCTTGAAGCCCAACACGGTGCCGTTCCGCTGGCGATACTCGAGCAGCAGGTGGATGTCGATCCCGTTGCTGTTGTAGAGTCCGCCGTCGTATTCGGCGATGCCGATGATCTTGTAACCCTTTTCCATCATCAGCTTGGCGGCGTTCGAACCCACGTTGCCGAAGCCTTGAATGATCACCCGGCATCCTTCGCGCTGCATATTCAGATAGCGCAGGGCCTCGTCACAGACCACAGCGATCCCGCGGCCGGTAGCTTCGCGCCGTCCCCGCGAGCCGCCGATGTTAAGCGGTTTTCCTGTAACCACCGCCGTCACCGTCTGCCGCATGTGCATGGAGTAGGTGTCCATGATCCAGGCCATGGTCTGCTCGTTGGTGTTGATGTCCGGGGCGGGTACGTCCTTCTCCGGGCCGATAAACTCGATCAGCTCCGAGGTGTAGCGCCGGGTCATGCGCTCCAGCTCGCCGATAGACATCTTCTTGGGGTCGCAGATCACGCCCCCCTTGGCGCCTCCGAACGGGATGTTGACTACGGCACACTTCCACGTCATCCAACTGGCCAGCGCGCGAACCTCATCCAGGGTCACGTCGGGGGAATAGCGGATTCCGCCTTTGCCCGGTCCACGGGCTATCGAGTGTTGCACTCGGAAGCCGGTGAAGACCTCAATGGTTCCGTTGTCCATCATCACCGGGATGTGCACGATCACCTCCCGTGCAGGGAAGCGCAATACCTTCCATAGGCCTTCATCCAGGTTGAGTCTGCGTGCGGCAAAGTCAAATCGGGCAGCCTGGGCTTCCCAGGGATTAATCTCCTGCTCGAGCGATACGGTTTGCATAACCAATCGAATCTCCAAATATGGACTGCATGTGCCAGTCCTCCATGTCCCACCACGGTTGAGCCGTTCGCGCCCGGGCGGGACGGCGCAGGCACATCGACGGGGCGAAATCGAGCGACAAATCAGCAAGATTTCGGCAGCCGGCGAGCCCTACGCGCGTTTGCGCCCACTTGGCCGGGACCTGATTCTCGCACTACCCCAAACCTACCGAGTATAGGCGTCCCGAAGAACCTCGGGCAAGCCGCCTACGGGCACCTCAAATGCTTGAGTTGCCTTTGCTTGAGATGCATTAGGTCATCCATATTGTTCAGGAGAAATCCTCTACTCTTGCGGTGCTCGCGGCTATGGCCATTTAGTATGAGCAGGAATGGCGGCAGACACTACCATTTCACCCGAGCGCGCGGAATTCCTTCAACTGGCGGCTACGCATAGCCTGGTTCCGGTCTACCGAACGCTTACGGCCGACCTCGAAACCCCGGTATCCGCATTTTTGCGCCTCGCCTCCGATGAACCCCAATCCTTTCTCCTCGAATCTGTAGAAGGCGGCGAAAAAGTGGGTCGCTATACCTTTATCGGCATCCGGCCCTATCGCACCATTCTGTCCCGGGGTAGTTCGATTTCCATCGCCGAGCGAGGCAAGACCCGATCCCTGCAGGGGGACGTCTTCGCGCTCCTGAAGGACTTGCTGGGCGGGCATAAGCCGGCGCATATCGCCGGGCTGCCGCCGTTTACCTCGGGCGCGGTGGGCTTCTTTGCCTATGACGTAGTGCGCCAGATCGAGCGTTTGCCCGAGCTGGCGGAGGACGATCTGGGCATTCCGGATGCCTGCCTGATGTTCTTCGATGAGGTATTGGCGTTCGATCATGTGCGCAAGCAGATCCAGCTCATCGTGACCGCGGACCTCTCCCGCCAGAAGCCTGCAGCCGCGTACGCTGACGCGAAGCAGCGGTTAGGCCGATTGGAGAAGCGGTTGGCCCGACCCCTCCCCAAGACCCGGTATGCTGCGCCCAAGGGCAAACTCTCGGTTACCAGCCACACCCTCAAAAAGGATTTTCTGGCCTCTGTCGCCAGGATTAAGGAATACATCGCGGCCGGCGATATCTTCCAGGCCGTGCTTTCGCAGCGCTTTGAAGTGAAGCCGGGAGTCGACCCGTTCTCTATTTACCGGGCTCTGCGTATCGTCAATCCCTCGCCCTACCTCTATTTCCTGCGCTTCGGTTTACAAAATCAGGGCAAGCCAGACAAGTCGCCCACCTGCCTGTTGGGTTCGTCTCCTGAATTGCTGGTGCGCGTGCACCAGCGCCACGTTGAGTACCGTCCTATCGCGGGCACGCGTCCGCGCTCGGCCAACGAGGAAGAAGATCTCCGCATCGAGCAGGAGTTGCTGGCCAATGAGAAGGAGCGGGCTGAGCACGTTATGTTGGTTGACTTGGGGCGCAACGATATTGGCAGGGTATGCGACTTCGGCACCGTCCGGGTCAAGAGTCTGATGCACGTGGAGCGCTATTCCCACGTAATGCATCTGGTCAGCGCGCTTGAGGGACAACTGAAGAAGGGCCTCTCCGCGGTCGACGCCTTCTGCGCCTGCTTCCCGGCCGGCACCCTAAGTGGTGCGCCCAAGATACGCGCGATGGAGATTATCGAAGAACTTGAGCCGACGCGGCGGGGTATTTACGGCGGCAGCGTCTTCTACGCGGATTTCTCAGGAAATTTCGACTCCTGCATCGCCATCCGCAGCATGCTTCTCAAAGGAGAGCAGGGCTACATTCAAGCGGGCGGCGGGATCGTAGCCGATTCGGTGCCCGAAGAAGAGTATGAGGAGTCGGTAAACAAGGCGAAAGCAGTGGTCCGGGCGGTGGAAAGAGCGCGGGCCGTGGCGGCCGGCCGAAAGTGAGCCGGTGCGCACAGCGGCAGATTCATCCCGGTTGTCCAAATTAGGGTTTTGACCAAAGGGACGAATCGGGATTACTCGTGACAAATCGCATTCACCGCATGTCCCTCCACTCCGCTGCGCTCCGGTCGGGATGACAATTCTGCTGCACACGAGAACTATCGGGAGAGATCATCGATTTCAAAACAGATTTGTCATCCCGACCGGAACGCAGCGGAGTGGAGGGACCTGCGGTTTCTTTTCCGTCCATCCGATCTGACAGCTCCTGATAAAAGTCCCGACCCTCCCCTTTGTCATCCCGAGCGTACCCGGATTTCCTGTTCGCGGCGCTAGAGAGAGCAGCGTGTGCGGTTTTCTGTAAGGAAAACCGCATGGAGTTCGCGGCGCTACCAACCTTGACAGGAAATCCGGGGCAGCCGAGGGACCTGCAGTTCCACTCCACCGGCAACAAAATCGCACCCGGGCTACACTAAAGAGAGTGGCGCGTATGGTCTTCGTCCTCGACAACTACGACTCGTTTACCTACAACCTGGTGCAGTACATGGGTGAGTTGGGGGCCGAGATGGTCATTCGCCGTAACGACGAATTAACCGTGGAGCAGATTGAGGATCTCAAGCCGGAGCGCATCGTCCTTTCCCCCGGACCTTGCACCCCGCAGCAAGCCGGCATCAGCATTCCTCTCATCCAGCATTTTGCCGGCAAAGTGCCCATACTGGGGGTTTGCCTGGGCCATCAGGCGATCGGAGCCGCCTTTGGAGCAAACGTTGTGCGCGCGCCGCAGTTGATGCACGGCAAAACCAGCCCGGTGGAGCACGATGGCCGCAATCTCTTCGCCGGCCTTCCCAGTCCCATGACGTGCACGCGCTATCACTCCCTGATCGTTGCCGACGAAGGTTTGCCGGAAGAGCTTGAAGTAACCGCGCGCGTCCAAAACGGCCACAGCAACGGGACTATCATGGGCTTGCGGCATCGCCGCTTTCCCATTGAGGGCGTCCAGTTTCACCCCGAGAGCGTGCTCACCGTAGACGGCAAGAGCCTGATCCGGAATTTCCTCTCTCTCTGACAATGCTGGTCAAAAACCTGAAAACACTCTTGCCAAGCCGGTTTCTCCTGATCGGTTTTCTCGGAGCCCCGCTGCTCGCGGCCCAACAGCCTATCGGCCGAACATCGGCCACCGAGGTACAAGTCTCCGGGGCGGTTGACATCTCTCATGGCGAGACCGTGCTTGGCAACGGCAGCGCGATTACCGCGGGAGATCAGGCGGTGAAGATTACGCTTCAGCGGGGCGGCTCCCTACGACTGTGCTCTACCAGCAGCGTGCACCTTTCGAAGGACCGCTCCATCGCCGACCCGGCCAGCAGTGCGCTCATGATGGCGCTCGACCGCGGGGCGATCGAGGCAAACTACGCAGTGGGCACCTATTCCGATGTGCTGCTCACTCCCGACCTGCGCATCCTCATTTCCGGCCCGGGAGAGGCTGACTTGCGCATTCGGGTCAATCCCCAGGGGGATACCTGCGTGGACAATCACGGTGCAAACGCGCCGTACGTCACGGTGACCAGCCAACTCGAGGGCGGAGCCTACCGGGTGCTGCCGGACCAGCGCGTCAATTTCCAGCATGGCAGCCTGCGGGAAGTGGTGGATCACGAGCCGGAGCCCTGCGGTTGCCCAGCAGTGCCTGTCACTTCGGTAGCCAGTGCTGGGGCTACGACAGCCAACCCAGCGCCGCCAGGGCGGCCGGTCGGTGGTCCTTCCTCTACGGCCTCGGATACAGCTTTCCCCATTGCGGAAAGTGAGGGACTGGCTGCGCCTCCTGCTCCACGCGCCACACCGGTGGTGCCTCCCGGAGAAACGCATGCCCAAGTGACCGTTCCGCTCAGCTACAACGGAGAGAATCCTGCTCCAGCGCCCGCTGCCCCTCCCGCTCCGGCCGCAGCAGCCCCCACCGCCCCGGCAGCCACCCCTTCCACAGCGCAACCCGAGGTCGCCTCTGCACCGCCGACCCCGTCCACCAACAAAGGCGGCCTCTTCCATCGCATCGGCCATTTCTTTTCCAAAATCTTTGGCCAATAGGTGGCGCGGCGCCTAGGACGACGTTCCTTCCAGGCAGGAGCTACAATCGACTTTGAGGCGATCCGCGGATTCCTGTTGGTATTGGTGGCGCTGGCGAGCTCCATGCGGCGACGGTCCAGTGTAACGAAGCAGGAATCCGGGTTTCACGCCCATTCCACCGAGAAGATGAAGGAGTTTTTCTTTTATGGCGATTCCCGCCACACAGATGCGCCCGGGCATGATCATCAAGCACAATAACGAGCTGCACACGGTCTTCAGCGTCGAGCATCGAACCCCCGGAAACCTGCGCGCATTCATCCAGGCCAAGCTCCGCAACCTGCGGACCGGCGCCATGTTCGAGCATCGCTTCCGCTCTCCGGACCCTATTGAACGGGTCATCGTCGACGAAGTTCCAATGGATTTTCTCTACTCGGACGGCGATGACTACTACTTCATGAACACCGAGAATTACGAACAGACCAACCTGAAGGGTGCCACCCTGGGAGATGCCATCGAGTACCTCATCCCGAATCTTCAGATCAAGGTCTCGTTTTTCGATGGCGTGCCGGTGGGCATTGAGCTGCCAGGAACAGTGGAGATGACGGTAGTTGAAACCGAACCAGGCCTGAAATCGGCGACTGCGTCCTCGGTAACCAAGCCCGCCAAGCTCGAGACCGGCTTGGTGGTGCAAGTGCCCCCGTTCATCAATGAGGGGGAAAAAATTCGTGTCGACACCGCAGAGGGCGCCTATCTTTCAAGAGCATGAAATTGCGCGCGTTCCTCTCATCACACTCAATCACAGGCTCAAATCTATGGTCCGCTATTACGTCGTCAAAGGCCGTGTGCAAGGAGTTGGCTTTCGTTGGCTCGTCCATCAGGAAGCGGGAGCTCGTGGATTGAAGGGATGGGTTCGCAATACTGAAGCGGGCGAGGTGGAGATCATGGCGGCGGGCACTGAGGATAAACTGGCCGAGCTTCGCTCCGTGCTGCAACGCGGCTCCCGCGGCAGCCGCGTGGACGCGGTGCAAGAGCGTGACATGGACGAGGCTATAGCCGAAGGCCTCGAATCGTTCCGAATTGAAGGAGCCTGGTAAGTACGCATGCCTCATCCCCCAATAAACTGTGAGCCCCTGAAATCTCTTATCCGGACCATTCCGGATTTCCCCAAGCCAGGAATTCTGTTCTACGACATCACCACCCTGCTCAAGGACAAGAAGGGTTACGCGACCCTGGTGGACGCGCTGGCAGCGCACTACATCGGCGTGGAGGATGTGGATTTGGTTCTGGGCATCGAGGCGCGGGGATTTATCTTCGGGCCCGCCCTCGCCTACCGCTTGAATGCCGGCTTCGTGCCGGTGCGCAAGCCGGACAAGCTGCCCGGTGAAACAGCGCGCGTGACCTATGACCTGGAGTATGGAACCGATGCGCTGGAAATCCACCTCGACGCCATCGAGCCGGGGCAGAACGTGCTGATCGTGGATGACCTGCTGGCTACCGGCGGAACCATGGAAGCAACGGTAAAGCTGGTTCGCCGATTGGGAGCCAGGATTGTCGGCCTAGCGTTTGCCATCGAGCTTGATTTTCTCAATGGGCGGGACCGGTTCAAAGAGTATGACGTCTTCAGTCTGTTGCATTACAGCGAGTAGTTACACCACTCTGCGTCCGCCGCTCAGCAGGTGAATGACCAATGCCACGGCCGCGACGATGAGCAGGATATGCAGGGCAAATGCCGCGATGTGGAAGAGCAGGAAGCCGCCAACCCAAAGCAGAATGAGAATGATCGCCAGCGCGAGCCACATTTTCGGTGCACCTTGCGGAGAGTATCTCATCCTACCGAGCCAGCGGCTAGCAGGCAGCGGAAAAAACTCAGTTTTGTATCAGGGCGTCAAGACAGCGGACTGCGCCGGTCCGCCGAGAGGAGCAATCGCAGCCATGCTTCTGCGCGCGTCATTCGCCATGTTCTCAGGAGCCATGTTGTTCGCGTTGGGGCCGATAGCGCTCGCCGCTGCTCCAGAGCAGTCCTTGGGAGTCACCGCTCTAACCCACGTGCGGGTGATCGATGGCACCGGCCACCCTCCGCTGGAAGATGCAACGGTCGTGATCCAGGGCAATCACATCCTGGCCATTCAGCCGGGGGGTGGCGTGCTCCCTTCGGGTGCGCGGGTACTCGATTTGCATGGTGACACGGTGATGCCGGGGCTGATCAACGCCCACGGCCACTTGGCTTTGGTCCAGGATGGCCAGAACTCGGCTACGGCTTACACCGCGGAAAACGTGCTTGCAGAATTGCGGCAATACGAGAGCTATGGTGTGACTTCGATGTTATCGCTGGGGCTGAACCGCGATCTGCTTTACTCGATCCGCCAGCAGCAACGGCAAGGCATGCTGGATGGCGCCACGGTCTTTACGGCAGACCGGGGTATAGGCGTTCCGGACGCCGCTCCGCCCTTGCCCGCCGCCCCCGATCAAATTTACCGCCCGGCAACAGCGGAAGAAGCCCGCGCCGCAGTGGACGCGATGGCCAAGCGGCATGCGGACATAGTCAAGATCTGGGTCGACAGCCTGGGAGGAACCAAACCCTCCATGTCACCCGAGATCTACCGTGCGGTGATCGCGGAAGCGCACAAACACCATCTGCGGGTGGCCGCGCATGTTTACTATCTGGCGGATGCCAAGTCACTGGTCAACGACGGTGTGGACGTGCTGGCCCACAGTGTGCGTGACAAACCGGTCGACCAGGAGCTCATTTCCGCGATCAAGCGCCGGGGTGTCTGGTACATTCCCACCTTCACAGTCGATGAATCGTTCTACATTTACGCCGCGCATCCCGGGTTCATGCAGATTAATTTTTTCAAGGAAGCGATCTCGCCGGTGCTGCTGACCATGCTGACCAGCGACGCGTATAGCAAGAAGGTGAACGAGGATCCGAAGACCGCGCAGCACAAAGCGGACTTTGCCATGGACCAGCAGAACCTGAAGACTCTTTACAACGCTGGTGTGCTGATTGGTTTTGGAACAGACTCAGGTGCTATGCCCACCCGCATTCCAGGATTCTCTGAACATCGGGAACTGGAAGACATGGTGCAGGCGGGGCTCACGCCGATGCAGGCCATTGTCTGCGCTACCAGCAGCAACGCTACGTTACTGGGCATTGAGGCTACGCGCGGAACGCTGCGGCCGGGCAAGCGCGCGGATCTGATCGTACTGGCCGCCAATCCTCTCGACGACATCACCAACACGCGATCGATTGTGACCGTCTACCACGATGGGCGCACCGTTGCGCCCCGGGTTCCAGTGGTGATGGCAAAGTAGCCGTGACCCATATCCCCGGATTTCGCTGCCGGTAGAGAAAACTGCAGATCCCTCGGCTTCGCTCAGGATGACAAATGTAGGGCGGCGCTTCGAGCAGAAATCGGTTAGTGGCGGAAAGAGCTGTACGCCAAGCGCGAAGCGAGCAGTTCATTCCATCCAAATCACAACTGTGAAGGAAAGAAGAAACCTAAACTTTGTCATCCCGAGGAGCTGACTTGCCTGGGGCAAGTTAAGGGAGCAATGAACGGGTGTTAGGGTGAGTGCGTTTAAGCTTGAGGGGACTGAGGCTGGAGGAAGTAGGCCGGCGTTCGATTGGAGCGTAGTAGCCCGATCCCGAGGATGGTCCCAGGCTGCGTGATGGAGAGATTGGTGAGGTTGCCTTTTTTAGGTAGCGATCCCGTTTAGGAGATTACTGATATCGGCCGCCTGGCCTTAGGCCCAGTCTGGGAGAGGGGATGAGAAGAGAGAAGGAGTTCCGGGAGCTGAGTTTGGAGTGTATTGAGCCCAACGCGGCTGGGATTGATGTAGGGGCGAGAGAGATTTACGTGGCTGTGGCGCGGGATCGAGACCCTGAGCCGGTACGTTGTTTTTCCACCTTTACGGAGGAGCTGCAAGCTATCGCGGCGTGGTTAAAGCAGTGCGGCGTGGCCAGCGTAGCGATGGAATCGACTGGGGTGTATTGGATACCGCTCTACGAGGTGCTGGAAGAGGCCGGGCTGCGGGTGTGTCTAGTCAACTCACGGCACGTGAAGCATGTACCGGGACGCAAGTCTGACGTAAGCGACTGTCAGTGGTTGCATAGCGTAGCCGAGGGATCTGCTGTTTGCTCCACCCGCAGCGAAATCCGGGGAATGGGGCGCCCGTGCCCGTCGCAGGGAAAAATCCACTGGCTGGAGCTTTTCTCGTTTTTTTACTTTCTGGCTGGCGGACCTGCCTCGCGCACTCCCGCGGGCGCTTCGAACTTGGCGAAATTTTTGGCGAATTTCTCCGCCAGCATGATCGCCTGCACATCATAAGCGTGCGGATCTTTCCAGGCGTTGCGCGGATTCAACAACTCCGCCGGCACATCAGGGCAACTGAGAGGGATGCTCAAGCCAAACGCCGGCTCGGTGACGAATTCGACGTTGTCCAGGCGCCCTTCCAATGCAGCGTCGACCATGGCGCGGGTATGCTTCAAGCTCATGCGCTCACCGGTGCCGAAAGCGCCGCCGGTCCAGCCGGTATTTACCAGCCAGCACTGTGCGTTGTGCTGCTTCAGCCGTTCCCCCAGCATCTTCGCGTACACCGCGGGAGCCAGGGGGATGAAGGGCGAGGCAAAGCAGGTGGAGAACTCCGGTACCGGTTCGCTGCCTAGTCCTGCTTCAGTTCCCGCCAGCTTGGCTGTATATCCCGAAAGAAAGTGGTACATGGCCTGCGCCGGGTTAAGCCTGGCAATCGGGGGCAGCACCCCGAACGCATCGGCAGTCAGGAAGAGAACATGATTGGGATGACCACCCACGCCAGGGATGACTGCCTTGGCGATGAACTCGACCGGATAGGCAGCCCGGGTATTTTCCGTATAGCGGATATCGCTGTAATCCGGAGCCCCGGTTTTGCTATCGATCACTACATTCTCGAGCACCGCGCCAAAGCGGATCGCGTGGTAGATCTGAGGTTCCTTTTCCGGGGATAGATCGACGCACTTGGCGTAGCAGCCACCTTCAATGTTGAAGACGCCGGCCTCACTCCAGCCGTGCTCATCATCTCCGATAAGCCGCCGCTGCGGATCGGCGGACAGCGTGGTTTTTCCTGTGCCGGAAAGTCCGAAGAAAAGCGCCGTATCTCCGGCTTTCCCCAGGTTGGCCGAGCAGTGCATGGGGAAGACGTCGCGCGCGGGCAAAAGAAAATTCATCACACCGAAGATCGACTTTTTCATCTCGCCGGCATACTTCGTGCCCCCGATGAGAATGATGCGGCGGGTGAAATCCGTAATAATGAACGTGCTCGAATGGGTGCCGTCGCGCTCCGGCACCGCCTCGAACTCGGGAGCGGCAATGACGGTAAATTCAGGCTTATGGCCGGCCAGCTCCTCTGCCGGCACGCGCACGAACAACTGCTTCACGAACAGGGCATGCCAGGCATACTCGGCAATGACTTGCACGGGAAGCCGGTAGTCCTTGTCAGCGCCGGCATACAAATCGAGAACGTAAAGGTCGCGCTCCCGCATGTGAGCTGCGACCCGCGCCAGCAACGCTTCGAATCTTGCCGGATCGAAGGGCTGGTTCACCTTGCCCCAATCCGCTGTGTCGCTGGTGATGTCATCCCGCACGATGAACTTATCTCGCGGGGAACGTCCCGTTCGCGCGCCGGTCAGCGCCACCAGGGCGCCATTATCGGCCAGACTGGCCTCGCCCCGGGCAATCGCAGCCTCGACCAGTTGCGGGGTCGACAGGTTCCTGTGGACGTGAGCGCCTTCCACCAACTTTGCTGTCAATGTGGTTGCCTTGACCGAATCCACTTGAGGCACCTCCCCGGTGACTACTCAGGTAAGTGAGTTTACCCGTGCGCCACCATTGCGGCAACGGTCTTTGAGCGCCTTACCCAATGGCTGTTGTCTTGCAAACAATGACCCCGATGGGGGCTTGACAGGCTGTCGGCGCACGATTAGGAGCGAGGCATTACCGGCAATTCGGGCAGCAGGCTGGAGTGCCCAGCTTCCTGCATGACGGCTGCAACCTGCTCCAGGACTTCATCCACGCTCATGGTATACATCTCGCGCCCGTTGTCGTACCCGCTCTCCGCGGCCTGCTTCAAGTAGCGGCCGGCTACCTGGGCTGCTAGCCGATCGGTGATGACGTGGCCAGACCGCTCTTTCTGCACCACCCAGGCGTCTGCCGGCATAGCGATCCAGACCGGGCGGCCATTTACCTCGAACCGGATGTCGACCGCGTCCGCGTGGCGGGTGGCGATGGCGACCACGTTCGCTGTCCACCGGCAGTGAAGGTCTTCGCGGGTCCAGTGATCGGTTACATGGAAGTCTTCATACATGGCTAATAGCCTAGCATTTAAAGGCTTATCCTAGGTTCTAATGCCTCCCGTGGTGGGGCCAGGAGGCAGGTTCTCAACTTGGTACCGCAAACAAATTAGAAAAATTTAAAAAAGAAAGATTATTTCCCCTCAAATCTGCGTCCAATTAGGCGACACTAGAACGAACTTTTTACCCGTGTTGAGGAGCAACTAAAAAAGTGGTGCATAATCCCGAAATCATACAGCGATTCGAACAAGCGCTTCGTCGGCAGGAAAAGCAGTTGGAGCAGTCCATGATCTCAGCGGTGGAGCAGGGCCGCGAAGTAGCAGCAGACAGTGCTCTGGATGCTGCCGACCAGGCTGTGCAGTCTTACCAGAAAGAGATGCTTTTCAGCCAAAGCACCAGTGGACACGAGCAACTTGCCCTTGTCCGCCTGGCCCTTAAGAGAATCGATGAGGGTAGCTTTGGAGAGTGCATGCACTGCGGCAAGACCATCGGTCTGAAACGGCTGGAAGCTCTACCCTGGACCCCTTATTGCATTGATTGCCGGGAGAAGATCGAAAACGGCGAGATCGAAGATCCGGTTGCCGCCGCTTAAGTTGGCCGGCCCTTCTGAGCACGCGCCGGGGTTCGTCGGTTTGACCCGCAAACTTCGGCGCTGCTAAACTTTAGAAGCCCTCGCAGACGGCAAAAGTCACGGCTGCTGAACTGCGACCCGCCTAAGCCGGCTTCTGAAGGAATCTAGTGGACACCCAGACACGTCACGCGCTCAAAAAAGACCGTTTAGTTGAAGCCACCAGGACCAGTGTTGATTGGTTTGAAGAGAATCGATCGAGGGTAATTACTGCCGCTATTGCCGCGGTCATCTGCCTTGCCATCGTGGTGGCTGGGTTGGTGCTTTACGGTAAGCGCTCGGCAGCGGCCGAGCTGGCTTTCGGCGAGGCGATGGACACCTACAACGCGCCCTTGGCCCAGCCGGGACAGCCACCCACTCCCGGAGAAAAGACATTTGCCACAGCTGCGGAACGGGCGAAGTTGGCCAACCAGCAGTTTGGACAAGTCGCCGGCCAGTACGGCTTATTTGAAGCGGGCAAGACTGCCCGGTACTTCGCGGGAATCACAGCGATCGACCTGGGTCAGACCGGCCCGGCAGAAACCAGCCTGAAGCAGGTCGCGGATGGACACGATGCTGCACTCGCATCGCTGGCCAAACTGGCCCTCGCCAACCTGTACCAACAGACGAATCGCAATGGCCAGGCAATTGAGCTTTTGCAACAGCTCATCGCGAAACCAACCAGCACTGTGCCCGCCGACGCAGCCAAGCTGCAGCTCGCGGCGCTTTACGAAAAGACCAATCCCGCCGAAGCCAATCGAATCTACGCCCAGCTCAAGAGTTCCAAATCTGCTGCCGGCCAGATCGCGGCGCAAAAGCTACAGCAGAAGTAGCGAAAACCCATCACGTCAGTGTGACTCAGGCACAGTGGTTGTTGCTCCCGGCTGCTGTACGGCGTCGGTTTGGAACTTTTTATATTGGTCGAAGCGAATGTCGACGTCGGCTCGGAAGCCCGCGACCAGGAAAGCCCGCGCCTGCAGATGCAAGGTGATCGCCGTAGGCAGCCACGCCTCGTTGCGAATCAGCGCCTGATCGAAAACCACATTGCTGCCCTTGGCGACTGATGCCAGCAGGCCGAATCCGACATGGTAGTTCTCGTCGAGGGTCGCGCTCATGCGTGAGACCTCGCGGTCCGCTTCATCAATCCACACCGTGCCGCTCACTTTCTTGAGTGCCTCTTCGTCCCGGCCGTGGGTTTTGGCATGTTCGTCCCCAGCGAAGTCAAAGGCGATGGTATCGCGTCCTTTCAGGCTCACGCGGCGCGGCCTGGAAAAGGCGACGATCTGCAGCAGGCGTGCCACCGTGATGTCATCTTTTTCTTCAGGGCTCTTATAGCCCGGTTGCGAGATCTTCACCACTTCCTTGTTGACCCGGTCTTGTTCCTTGCGCGCCTGGTCCGGGGTGAGATCCTTGCCATCCTTGCGCACCAGCTTTTCCACCCGATGGCCGTTTACAAAGAAGACCTCGTGCTCTTCGGTTTCGGTCTTTTTCGTATTCCCACTGCTGTCCAGTTGCCGGGTAGTCTGGACGGCGCGGAACGTATAGTTCTCGCGCATTTTGTCTAGCTGCTTTTGGTGTGCTTCTACCTCCCGCAGCATGGTCGCAGCATCAGGTATTGCCGTCTGTTCGCTCGTGGCCGAGGTTCGGGGAGGCAGCATAACCGCCCGCCCGCTGAACGCCGCCAGCGCAGCTACCAATGCACTCGTTGCGAGCCATGGACTCGAACGCATATCCTGCTCCTTAGGCTCATCTTAGCGTAGGCTGTTACAACGAAAAGCTTCCCTGAATCCTTCGGTTTGGCACGACAGGATCGTGGGTTTCTGGTGCGAAAGGAAATCAAGACGATGGTGCATTTGCTTTTGAAGTGGATTTTAGGCGCCTTGGCCCTGTTAGCGGTAACCTACATCGTTCCCGGCTTTCGGGTGGTGAGCCTGCCCTCCGCCCTGGTAGCAGTCCTGGTCATTGGTTTTCTCAACATGACGTTGGGCCTGCTGCTGAAGGTGATCACGTTTCCCTTCGCCATTCTCACCCTGGGGTTGCTCTTTTTAGTCATCAACGCGTTCATGCTCATCCTGGCGAGCAAGATCACTCCGGGACTGCAAATCGCAAGCTTCGGCGCAGCCTTCATTGGAGCCGTTGTGCTGGCGGTGGTTCACGTTGTAATCGAAGCAGTGCTGTAAACCATTCTTGACGAAAACTCGGGACGAAGGGCACAGCTTCAGCCGTGCCGTCTGATATGGGACTGATGAGGCCTTTAGGCTCTGAGGTACGTTTTTTCCGCTTTACAGGCTGCGGAAAAGGTCATGTTTTGTATCAGGGCACGGCTTTAGCCGGGCCGTATCGGACCTTAGCAAGAGGGCTTTTAGCCCCTGAGGGCATCGCTCTCCTACCGAGTGCGGACTTTCTGCAGCCTTCTAGTGAGTAGAGTCGGGAGTTGAAGAGACACCAGTCGTGGGAAGGGGACTGTGGGGCGCTGCAACGCCGCGCGGCAGTGGAGTCGGGGCCCCGTTTGGGAGCACGCCCCGGCCCGATCTGGAGCGCCCGCGCCCCTGGTTAACGGGCGTGGGCTGCACCGGAACCGGCTCCACGGGCACGTGCACTGCCGAAGCCGTCCCGAACCCTCCGGCCGCCGGGGCGACGACGCGGGGCGCGCCGGCTACCGGCATGTTTTGTGCGGCGGTATGGTGGTGAAGCACCAGGTTGCGCAGAGCAGGGTTGAGCGCTACGGCGGAAAGGGCAACGCCCACCGCCACGGCGCAGGCAGAGATGGCCTGGATCATCGAAACGGAAAAGCCCTTGCGTGGAATTTGTAGCCGGATGTTGACGCGCCTCTCCAAACCGGAGGGAGGCTCAACACTACCCAACCGGCGCAGCGTCTCGTCGATTTCTGAATGTATGCTCATTGCAATGTCCCTTCCTGCTCCAGCAAGGCTGCCAGCGCGTGTCGCGCACGGTAGAGCCGGGAGCGGATGGTCGATTCGGTTGTCTTAAGTACCAGGGCTATCTCTACGGTCGAGAGTTCCTTCACGGCAGAGAGCAGCAGCACCTCGCGTTCTCTTGCCGGCAAAGTGTCGATGAGACCAAGAATCCGTGCGTGACGCTGGGCGGTGATCACCATCTTTTCCGCACTCAGCTCGCCCGCCGGAAGAACCCGCGCCAGGTCTTCAAAATCGTCCGCCTGCGGCCGTGTTTTGGCGCGCCGCTTGCGGTCGAGGACGAGGTTCCATGCGATACGAACCAGCCAGACGCGATAGTCGCGCACCTCAGCCAGCTTATTGCGGTGGCGCAGAACGCGCAGGAAAGTCTCCTGCACCACATCCTCCGCATCGGCTGCGTTGCGCGTGACCGAATAGGCCACGCGGTAAAGCGTAGTCGAATACTCTTCTACCAGCGCGGTCACCTGGGCGTGCGTATCCTGCTCTGGTTTGGCCACTGCCTCGGCCTCCAGCCATCCGACGAATTGTCTTTCAACGGTTCCCATAGCGGTCGTTACTGCCGTGTGTTAGACGGAGAGACTGTCGCATATAGAGACGCATCATACGCTCTTTCCGCTCGCCGGCCTTTCCGCCCCGATTGCCTCTGTTGCAAGATTTCTTGCTGACCGGGTGTGCAGACGGCATCTATGATCATTCGTCATGCACGCCGCTTCCAGACTTGTACGTGTCCGTCCACAGCTCCCAGGTTTCTTGCTGGCGCTTTGCGGGCTTATTCCAGCCGCTTGCGCCGGAGCACAACTGCAGAGCTCGGCCCGGACCGCTACTGTCGGCTTTGCCTGGCGGCAGGAGGCTGATCTTGCCGGTACTTATCAGGGGCACGCGCCGGCGGCGGATGCGGCGAAACGGGTCTTCACCCTCAACCTGGCTTCGGATGGCACAGCCGTTTTCGACACGCTTTACCTTGGCAAGGACAGCGTGACCCAACATGGCCGCTGGATGCAGACTGGCAGCCAAATCGTGCTTACGTTTGACCCCATGGGCCCGCACCAACCGCCCCGCCCGATCACCTTTCGCCATCGCGACCACGAGCTCAGCCCGATTGGATGGGATCCCAGTGAGTGGGGCCGGGCTGGTCCGCCTGTTCTGCACCGTGCGCGGCCGAAAACAACCGTGCAAGGCGGACTCTGACGTGGCTGCGTTTTACAACATCATGCTGGGATATTTCTTCGGCTTCGCACTGGGGGTTGGCTGCGCGCTTGCGGTCTTTTACGCTATTTATTCCGGCGGATACAGGAAGGCCATCGAGCATTCGCTGCTGCAGCAAAAACCCAAACGCTACCTGGAGGCGCTGGCCGCGGCGGTGCGCCGTGCTGAAAAGGAAAAACTGCCCGAATCGCCGCGCAGGTGACTACGAATTCAGTCCGGCAGGAGTCCAGGACGGGTGCCGCCGAAACGTACCTGTGCCGGAAACTATGGGGCGTAGCCCCATAAGCTAACTTGTTTAGGGTGTTATTCGTCAATACGCCCACAAAATCGTCATCCTGAGCGGAGCGCCTCAGATTGATTGTGTGACAGAGCGCTTGTGGCGCGGAGTCGAAGGACCCCGGCGGTGCTTATCTTCCCCATGCTGTTCGGAGCTTTTCAACCACTGCGCCCGCACCGGGCCGCCCGTTCCCAAATTCAAAGACCTTGCACAGACCTGGGGATGGAAGATGATTACATGAAAAGATTTACCCGTGACTATCAAGCCCCTTCGCAGCAGATTCCGTTATCGGGCTTCGGTGGTCGAAAAGCTCCGCGCAGCATGGGTAAAACGAACACGCCGAGGTCCTTCGACTCCGCGCCACACAAGCGCTCTGTCACGCGATCAATCTGTGAGCGCTCCGCTCAGGATGACGATTTTGTGGGAGTATTGACGAAAAACATCCTAGACAAGTGAGCGCTTATGGGGCGCGGCCCGACGATCGCATTTGCTGAGTTCCCGCAAATCGGGCTTTGGATAGCAAAACCATTCAACCGGGTCTATCTGCTCCTGCTATGACACAGAATCCCGCAGGCACGGCTGAATTTAGGAATAATTGATCTTCAGTCCCTTCAGCGAAGGCAAGAAGGCAGGATGCACCTCCACCCTCAACCGTCCAGCCTGTACTCCAGGATCGGCGCTGGCGATCGCCAACGCCTCTGCGGCGGTGCCGGCGGCGATGATTGAAATTGCTACCAGCGGCCCGTCATCGGTAATCGGGCCTGCCAGCAGGTAGCGCCCCGCTTGCACCTGTTCGCGTATGAATGCCAGCTGGCGCGGCACCAGATCGGCCACGTCTGCGCCCTGGGTATCGTTCCACCGCTCGCCCTTGAGTAGAAATGCGAGGAAGTAGGGCTCTACATCACGAGGAATATTTTTAATCCGCGGCTTTTCTGTGGGGGATGCTTCTTCCGTCATTCTGCCTATTTCGCCGCCTCTTCCAGCAACTGGTGCGCCGCTTCGGTCTTGCCTTCCTTCTGCAACAGTGCGGCATGCTGGCGCAGAATGGCGCGCCGCTTCTTCTCTGCCGATGCTTCGCCCGAGTTAAACGACGCCTTGCGGAAGTTTGCTTCCGCCGATCGATAATCGTGGTCGGCCTTATCGATTTCGCCCAGCTGGGTGTAGATCATGGCCCGATGCCAGTAGGCCGTGCTCCACTCTACTGACCCGGGCTTTACCGCTTTGGGCACCAGCGCGACCTCCTGATCGAACTCTTCCAGCGCCTCTTTCTTATGGTCGAAGGCCGCCAAGGCAATCCCGTATTCGTCGTGCGCCAACATCTTGTCCACCATGCGTTGCCGGGGAGGATATTGATCGGCCAGATCGCGCTGCTGTTTGCAGTAATCCAGCGAGAGCGGGTCTTGTGCGGTAAGCAGGTTCACGCACTTCACCATCAATTTGCCCACCTGCTCGCTCAACTCATTGGCTTTGTCGTCGCTGCTCAGCGGGGAGGGGGGCGGCGCATTCGGCTCCGCCGCTTTTTGACCCGGCACCTGTGCACGGAGCAGGAATTGCGGTTGGCTTCCGATTATGAGCACGGCCACGCAACAGCAGATGCAAATGCGCATAGAAACCTTCATCCCGGGGGCATAAACCTACAGATTGATTATGCCGGATGAGCAACCGGGAGTGGCGCTCCCATAGCCCTCCGGTTAATAGCACTATTGTGTAGCTCTTATGCTTTGCGCTTCGCTGTGCTTGCCCTGGCGCTCCAGCACGTCCGCACGCTGTGCCCGGACCCGCTGGCGGAGTTGCGTCAGATGCTGCGCCAGCGGTGCATTTCCGTCGGCAGCAGCAATGGCCTTGGTCAACGTACCCTCCGCTGTTCCTAGATCGCCGGCCGCTTGCTCCCACTGGTCCAGTTGCTGATAGGCAGTGGCGCGATGCCAGAAGGCCACCGCCCACTGCAAACTGTCGGGCTTGACGGTGCTTGTCGGCAGGAGCGCGATCCCGCTGTCAAAAACATCCACTGCCTGTTTTGGCTGGTGCGCAATCGCCAGCAGGGCAACGCCATATTCGTCGTCGGCCACAATACGCGCCATACGCTCGGTGGCGGGGCCGCTGTCGGCTTCATCGACTTGCGCCTTGCAAGCCGCGACGGCTTTTGTGTCCTGCGCCTGCAACAACGCCGTGCAGGCAGAGCTGGGTCCCTGCGCGGCCGCAAGACCCGACAGAAGAGTGACGCTCGAGAAAAATGCTCCGGCTTTGCTAAGTGACAACGTGAATCTCCCCGGGGGCACGCGGTGCTCCCGGATAGAATAACGTGCAGCATGTCTGACCGGCTCTACTACGCTGATCCATCGCTGGCCTCCTTCGAGGCTCATGTTTCCGACATTCGCGAGGTTTCCCGGAGCCAGGGGCGGTCGCTGTGGCAAATCGCCCTGGACCGTAGCGCTTTTTACCCCACCAGCGGCGGCCAACCGCACGATACCGGCATGCTCACGGCTACCTCTTCGGGCGGCGCTCTGCTCGAAGCCCCCATCCTCGCGGTAGAGGAGGACGAGCAGGGAGAGGTTTGGCACACCACGCCGAAGCCGCTTCTGGCCGGAACTGCGGTGCGCGGTTACGTCGATTGGAGCCGTCGCCGCGACCACATGCAGCAACACTCGGGTCAGCATTTGCTATCCGCGGTGGTTTATCGCCAGCTGGGTGCCGCTACGGTTTCTTTCCATCTGGGCGAGATGACCTCGACCATCGATCTGGCCCGCGAAGCCATTTCGCCGGAGGAATTGGAGCGGGTCGAGGACGCGGCCAACGAGATAATCGCCGAAGATCGCCCGATCACCATGCGTACCATCCCGCGCAATGAAGCGGAGATGCTGCTTGCTGCCGGCGCTCTCCATAAATTGCCGGAAAGGGAAGGAGACATCCGGCTGATCGAGATCGACGAGATCGATCTCAACGCCTGCGGCGGCACCCACGTGCGGGCCACGGGCCAGATAGGCGGTCTGCTGATCCGCGGAACCGAACGCGTGCGGCAGGGGATTCGGGTCGAATTTGTCTGTGGCATGCGCGCGGCGGTGACAGCCCGGCGGGATCTGGCAACGCTCACGCGAACTGCTTCCGCGCTTTCAGTGGGTCGTCTTGAGGTTGCGGACGCAGTGGAGCGGCTATTGGCCGAGGGCAAGGCGGCCCACAAGACGCGCCAGAAGCTCACCGAGGAGATGGCCGTCTACCATGCCTCGATGCTGCTGCTTGAGCATCCGCCCGGGCACGGCCGCAGAGTGGTGCGGAGAACCTTTATCGACCGTGATGCCAACTATCTCAAGTTGTTGGCGTCACGGCTGGTGGCATCGGCTGCGGAGACCTGCGCGCTGCTGGCCTCAACCCAGGAGGAGCCGGCCCGAGTGGTGGTGGCGGCCAGCGCTGATTTAAAAATCGATTGCGGCAGCCTGCTGCGCGAGGCGCTTGCGGCTTATGGTTTACGTGGGGGAGGGTCCCCTGGAATGGCGCAGGGCCAGATTCCCAGTGCCCAGTTGGACGAGCTCTTCAGCGGCCTCGAAGGCCGTCTCACATCACATTAATCGGCAAAATGCTTTAAACTGATGCTGGTCATTCCCATCTTGTGGGGCTATAGCTCAGCTGGGAGAGCGCCTCGTTCGCAACGAGGAGGTCAGCGGTTCGATCCCGCTTAGCTCCACCAATCACAACGTCCCAAGAAGTCCAGCAGCGTCCACGTAATCACATGAAACAGCTAACGATTTTCGGCGATTTTGTGTCCGGTAGTGTCCCAACAACGTCCACTGACATCCGGTGTAGAGTGGGGGCAACACTTAGGGGCAACATGGTCGCTCGCATAGGAGTTGCCCCCAGTCAGCCCCAGGAGTTGCCCCGGATGACGCTGACCGACACAGAAATCCGCAAGCCTAAGCCAGGCAAGAAGCCCACGCGGCTGTTCGACGAACGCGGACTGTACCTGGAAGTCTCGCCGGCCGGCGGAAAATGGTGGCGGCTGAAATACCGGTTCGGAGGCAAAGAGAAGCGCCTTTCTCTTGGCGTCTATCCCGATGTGAGCTCTGAAAGACGCTCGCGACCGCCGGGAGGCAGCGCGTAAGCTTCTGGCCGATGGCGTCGATCCGAGCGAAAACCGCAAAGCGAAAAGGACCGCACAGTCCGACCGCGCCTCAAACAGCTTCGAGGTCGTGACGCGGGAGTGGTTCGCCAAGTATTCCGCAGGCTGGGCGGCGAGCCACTCAAGCTCGTGTCATGCGCCTCTTTGAGCGCGATATCTTTCCTTGGATCGGCGGCCGGCCGATTGCCGAGGTAACCGCGGCGGAATTGTTGACTGTGATGCGCCGAATCGAGAACCGGGGTGCACTGGAGACGGCCCATCGTGCCAGGACAACTGCGGTCAGGTTTTTCGGTATGCGGTCGCGACCGGGCGCTGCGAGCGCGATCCTTCCGGCGATCTGCGCGGCGCGCTGCCGCCGGCCAAGGGAAATCACTTTGCCGCGACGACAGAACCTTCGAAGCTCGCGGAAATCTTGCGCGCGATGGACGGATATGAAGGCGACGCTTACGGTGCGGTGCGCTCTTCGCCTGGCGCCCTTGGTGTTTGTTCGCCCCGGCGAACTGCGCAAGGCCGAATGGAAGGACATCGATCTGGACGCCGCCGAATGGCGCTATACGGTCACCAAGACCAGACATCCCGCACATCGTTCCTCTTTCGCCGGCAGGCCGTTGAGATCTTGCGTGAATTGCACCCGCTCACCGGCGAAGGGCGCTACGTCTTTCCGGGGGCGCGACCAGCTCGTCGCCCGATGAGCGATAACGCCGTTCTCGCGGCTATGCGGCGCATGGGCATCGGCAAGGAGGAGATGACCGGTCATGGCTTCCGGGCTGTGGCGCGAACGATCCTTGATGAAGTGCTGGGTTTCCGTCCTGACTTTATCGAGCACCAGTTGGCCCATGCTGTGCGCGATCCAAACGGGCGCGCCTATAACCGAACAGCGCACCTTGCCGAGCGGCGCAAGATGATGCAGAAATGGGCGGACTATCTTGACAAGCTGAAGGCCGCGGTTCCAGGTCAGAATGCCTGATTTATTTTTAAAGAAAGCTACGAACGTACAGTATCGTGCCTTTACCAAGTGGGTTCTCTCTGCTGTACGTCGGCGTCGTACTCAATCGGACCGTGCTAGAGTCACAACAGTTTCCGTGCAACCGGCGTTAGTTTCGACGCACAACCGGGCGATCCGGTGCGAGCAAACAAAGACACGTGTAGCCGTCTTTGTTTTGCAGTCGAATCCGCAAAAAGCGCGGTGGCATTGGTGGCAGAAAGAACGCATCCAAGTTTCTCCGCATGATCCCGCGATGGGGTAGTGGCAAAGCAAAGATAAGCGTTTCTGTCTCTGCTTTACGACCATGGCCGCAAGAAAGCAATTCCAAAGCCTAAGCGTGAAGCCGAGCTTTTTTCACGCCCCCTTGATTGACCAGGATTTCCGCGCTCTGGCCAAGGCACTCTTCCGAAAAAAGCCGCAATCGTAAGTTCTTAGAAAGCCTGGCAAACCCGCCGGGTTTTTTGTTTTGGATCGCACGGGGCTGCACAATCTCGGGTCCTTCTGGCAAACTCTCTTAGTTCGCAGCTCGGCGCGGGTAGATTCGTTAGCAGATTGTTCGTCAAATCAGCCGCCTTTCTTTGGCGGCTTTTTTTGTTGCCCTAGAAACTTCGCACCCGATGTTCCATTCCAATTCCGAATCCTGATTTCCTGGACGCACCAAACATAAGCGCGCTAAAAGGCGCGACGGAGGAAGAGTCAAATGGCTGCAAGATTCTTACGCTGTCCTGAGGTGCGCCAGCGCGTCCCTTGGGCTAAGTCGACGTTCTATCTGAAAATTTCCCGCCACGAATTTCCCGCTCCGTACAGACTTGGAGGGCGTTCAGTGGCTTGGCTTGAAAGCGAGATCGACGAGTGGATACGCTCTCGCGTCGCTATGAACAACCAAGAGGAGGTTCAAGCAAGGTAATGGGGTCTAAACGCCAATGGGGAAGTAGCAGGGAATCTATGACCTTCGGGGCCGACGATGTGCGGGTAACGGAGATGCCGAATAGGTCCCCTCGCAGCGGGACCAAAGTCTCTAACACTCAGGTGCGTAAGTTCGTCCGCTTTGATGAGAGCGCATCGCACGATATTGTCATCGACCGAGCTTACCTGCGGTTGGTTGGTGATTTGGCATCTGGCATTGTTTTATCGCAAATTGTCTCCTGCTGGTTGGGAAGAGCCGATAGCACGCGGATAGAGCGCGAAGGCAAGTTGTGGCTATGTAAACGGCGTGCAGACTGGGATGACTTGTGCTGCGTGATGCCGAAGCAATTTGATCGTTCCGTGGACCGTCTGAAAGAAATGGAACTCATCGATTCAGCCGTCTTCAGATTCAATGGCGCTCCGACGAGGCATATTTCTTGATTCTGACCCGGCTAACTCAGCGACTCTCGGATAGAAGTACTGGCAATTGGCGAAGAGCCATCGGAAGGGTCGGGCGTGAATATCCTCGCGGTCCTAGATCGACCGATAGCGTTTCAGCGGGAATCGTGAAATTGACGGACAGCATCAACGCAGCTCTGATGCTGTCTCAGGCCGTGTATTGGTCAAGCCGGACGGATGATCCTGCCGGATGGTTTTGGAAGACGCAGGGCCAGTGGCTGAAACGGGACTCACTCGAAGGGAGCAGGACGGCGCCCGAAAGATTTTAGGTGGGAGTGGCTTGGGCTTCCTCTTGGAGGAGAAGAGAGGGATATCGCCAAAGATCTACTACCGTGTAGACCTCGAAAGAGTCAACGAAAACCTCGAGAGGCATATGCACCAAAGCGCCAAATTGGATGCACCAAGCGTGCATGAGTCAACTACGCTCACTGCACCAAAGCGCCAACACGTATGCACCAAAACGCCAACACGTATGCACCAAAACGCCAATCTTCTAATAACAGAGACTACACAGAGACTTTCAGAGACTACGGAGGAGAAGCGCCCGGCTGAGCAAAGGCCGCCAGTGGAGCAAAACTACGACGTCAGCGCAGATCCTGGTGATGTTGTTTCAGAAGGCCTCCAGCCTCTGCAATATGCTGCGGGTCTCCTAGAGCACTGCTCAATCCCATCATCAAGCCGTGTTCTTGATCAGGTTGCGCAATATCCGCTATTTGGCAAAGCAAGGGAGAGTCGAGCTAAATGAGGCGACGCGGCTAATGATCCGCCGTGTGGATGCAGCCAGGGGCGCGGCAAGACGGTTACTTACTTCTGGTTTTCGGATCCGAAGTGGAAAAAGAGCGAAGGTGCCGCGCAATTACCGGTGGACGGTAAAGCGATCGCGGCCGAGGCGTTTCGCCGAAACATGCACGCAGATAGGAGCGCGGGCCGATAACACGGAACGCAGTGTTGGGTGACGTCTATGTCGATGCCTGTATGGCTTATGGAAAGTGCCCAATCAGGCCGGTTTGGACGCATGGAAGGGTGTGCTGGGTGAATATCAACCGCAGGAGGTAATGCGAGCGCTGCGGGTATGGCAGGGAAATGTGAGATTGACGATTTCACCAAGCGCACCCGCGGAGCGGTGATGCCCCGCCATCGGAACTCAAGGCTCTCGTGCTTCGTGCGCGGCGCGAAGAAGACGCATTAAATATTGCGGCGAATGTTGCGACGGCATTGTGACAGTGACAGAACAGGGTTGTGATGGAGAGCCGGAACGCGCGTTCGCCACCTGCGCGTGTCCGCGCGTGGTCGGCGGCACGGAACGCAGCACGGAACACGGTTGAGTCGAGCATGTGAAAAGAAGTCTGCAGGGGTGGGCGGTAAATCTTCAGCTTTTGACATCGGCGCAGACCCGCCCTTAGACATTTTTTTACATCCGCAATTGGAAGTTTTGAGTGATTAAAGCAAGGAAAAGAGCAAAACAGCGATGCCGCTAAGGGATGGGTCGCAAAGGCGACGCAAAGCACTTCTTGGGGGCTAAAACATGAGCAGAGCGAGAAAACCTACCGCACTTCTGGAACTGACCGGTGCACTCAGGAAGGATCCGCAGCGTTACGTGACCGTGCGAACGAGCCACGCCCGGACACGTCGATCGGCGAGCCGCCGGCTGACTTTATTCGCACGGATTCCTCGCTGGCCGCTCGGCACCTGCGTATTTGGCACGAGTTCATTGCTGAGGCTCCACCAGGTGTTCTCACCGGCTGCGATCGCAAGATTCTAGCAAACGCCTGCCGGATACAAGCGGCGATCGAGTACGGCAAAGCTACGCCTGCCGTGTTTAACCAGCTTCGGGTTTACCTCAACGACATGGGCATGACGCCGGCGGGCCGGAGCAGGGTTTCAGGTGCAAGGCAAAAGCCGGAAGAAGATGAGTGGGAAGAGCTGGCAAGCGAGATCCGGCGGCAGCGAGCCAACTGAAGCTCGACAAAGTTTTTGTAAGAAGCCGCGATTCGCACAACCGGAGCAATCCGACGATGCGCGGCATGTTCGTGCAGTGGGCACCTGGGTGTTCGCGGGCACGCCACCGATGGAAGCCGCCATTCGCACAACGGGCCTTTGGCCACGATGCGCGGCAAGAGCGACGCAGTGGGGCGCCAGGGCGCTTTGCAGGCGCCCGCTTACCGGAGCCAAGGAAACAGCGGCTCCAAAACGAAAGGGATTCCATTATGAACAGCAACAGAGCTGCGAAAGAAAAGTTGGCGCGGCAGTCGTTCGGACTTCGCGCCATTGTAGCGCGAGCAAAAAACGATAACAATCGCGGTCTTATTCGGCTGAGCAGGAGAAGTTTCACGCGATCGAGAAGGAATACACGGCGCTCGAAGCACAGATCCAAGCCTCCGAGCGCGTGGACAGGATCGAGAGCGACCTGCGTGGAGTTGATCCGGATAGGATCACCGCAATTATGGGCGATACCGTCTATGGCGAGGAAGCGGAGAAGGAAAACAAGCGGCTGCACAACCAGGCCTTTTCCGTCTATCTGCGACACGGCATCGAAGCGCTCAACACGGAGCAGCGCGAGTTGATGAAGCGCCGCTTTGTTGGCAAGCCGATCGGCAGCATCAAGGCTGCGCAACCATCACCACCACCGGCGGCGGCTACCGAATTCCACAGGGCTTCTCCGACATGCTGGAGGAAGCTGAAATGGTAAGGCGGCATCCTTGGTGTCTGCGGTGAGTTCACTACGGAGAAAGGGAATCCGCTGCCTTGGCCGACCGTGAATGACACCACCAACATGGGTCGCATCCTGGCCGTCAATACTCAACTCACCCAGACCGATTTCGCCTTCGGCAAGGTACCTTCAACGCCTACATTTTCACTTCGGACAGCGTGCTGGTGCCCCTGGCTCTGATGAGGAAGCCATCTCAATCTGGATCAGTTCATCGCTCAGGCTCTCGGTACGCGCCTCGGCCGCGCCGTCAACCACTACTGCACGGTAGGACAGGTACGCTCAACCGAACGGCATTCAAACGCCGTCATCGCCTCCGGCAATATGATTCAAGGTCCACCGGCGATGCCACCTCCATGACCTATAACGATCTGGTGGATACTATGCACCGAGTCCACCCCGCGTATCGAGCAGCACCCACCGCCAAGTGGATGTTTGCCGATAGCACTCTCAAGGCACTGCGCCTCCTCAAGGACACTGCCGGCCGGTCATGGTGGCAGCCTGGCTTAACGGCCGGCTTCGGCCAGGGCTTTCCGGAGACTATCCTGGACAAGCCTTACGTCATCAACCAGGACATGCCCACCATGGCCGCCAGTCTTTACCCGGTGCTCTTTGCGACATGTCGAAATAAAAGGCGCGCCGCGTAGCCAGCGGAACCACCGTCATGCGCCTGGTCGAGCGTTATGCTGACTATGCAGGTCGGTTATCTCGGCTTCCTGCGGTTGGATTCAACTGCTCGATGCCGGCACGGACCCGATAGCAGCCTTCCAAAACTCCGCAACCTAACCAAGAAAGGGGGCGCACTTCGATGATCGGGGCGCGCCCTTTCCTTTTTGTTCAACGCACTTTAAAGGGGACAAGTCATTATGTGGCCATCGCGTTCCAAAAAACCCAGCGATCTGACCGAAAGACGACTAAAGTCGAGAGTTCGCCGTCTTGCGCTTTTTGGTGGCTAAGCAACTAAGGTCCACGCCGATTCCCTCTACCTTGGGGCAAATAGCTCATCACGTAGAATTGCCATCGGGCGCACGCTCCAAGTGCTCCGCACCTTGGCACAAAAGCGCCTGGTCCGCGCAGTTATCCACGAATCTCCGGACCTCTTAATTCCGAACTGGCTACCCGGCAACGGCTTTCCTGATTACTTCTCGAATGCTTGGCCGACATTCCGCGACATGAAAGAGCGAGGCTGGTCTCCTGACGGCAGTTGTGTTTTCTTGTTGATCCTTTGCTGTTTAGCAATGACGGCCTGAAGGTGTGGCAGCGATTGTTTCCGAACACTCAGCAGCCATCGCAGGCTGTTAAAGGGTTTGGCCTGGTGACCGTGTCCACAGAAAGCTAGTATGCGACTGTGCGACCTGGGCGACTCTAGTTGGTCAAAATGCAACGGCTGACCTGACATCAGGCTCGGGCACTCGGGGCGTCCGCCGACGAACCGCGTCGGTCGGCATGGTATTCCCTGATCATCTTCGCTCCTCATTCGGATTGATGCCTGGATGGCCTTGTAGATCGAATTTGGAGCACTTCGAATCGCTTTTCGTGTAATTCAGTGAAGTTGCGCGCCACCCGAACGCATGTTGAGACGTGACACACAACGTTCGAAACTTTCAGCAGGAGGTTACAGAATGGGAGGCCTCTTATTTCGATTGCCATGGCTGACGTGCCAACCTAACTGCCGATTGGAAGCCTGCCGAGACCGATGCCTTAGACGTCAATTGATCAGGCACTGGACATTTCCCCTACACTGCCGGACGTATGCGGAGGCCGCAAGGTTCTCAGCAACCGGGTCCAAAACGAATCGCATTCGAGGATGCCTGACGACAATCTTCCAAGAAGAATTCCAGTGTTACCAGTCTTCTAAGGGAGTCCGTCTTCGTTTTGTGCGTCCATCCGTTTTGTTTTAGGGTTTCCCTCGCGTCGTCTTTAAAAAATTCTTTTGGAATGAAATCATCGCCAAGCGCAAGCTTTGCTATGGCCATGGCCGCCCGCAGAAGGTCTTCTTTTGTCATGAATTCTTCACTGTCGGATCTTCTGGGTTCTGCTCAACGTAGCGCAGGTAAACATCCGGCAGAGAGACAGGCAATTCATCCAGGGATCGGCCCAATGTTGAGGAGCCAGATCGATTCTTCGACAAAGAGTGGGACGGGCAATGGCAAGATTGACGTTCCCTTTTTTTGCTGCTTGGGTTGTCCGAAAAAGCTGGGGTGTTGTTGGCCGAGGGCGAGTTGTCCTCCGGGCTATATAATGGCCTCCCGGCAGCGCGTCCCCAGATCTGTAGTCCTCCTGGCCAGATCTGCTTTTATGTTGTTGTAAATCCTCATGAGGACGCACATGAACTTGGTCAAATCGCTGGAATCGATTGGTTGGGGAGTGAGAAAAGTAGGGTTAGACCCGACGGGCCCACTTGCATCCGCGTCGTGATGCTAACCCACAACGCGAACTAGTTGGAATATTTCGTAATTTGTGCACGGGATACCTCAAGAACGCTCAGAGAGCCGGTCACCGATCACCAATATTCGCTGCTTGCGGAGGCGGCGTCGAGAAGGTCCCCTTCGATCTCTTCCTCTGGAAGGACAGCCGCGAGCTTTCCTTCATGCTTTGATTAGACTATGATCGTCCGAGTCTAACTCCTCATCGATCCACACCGGCACCCTGGGGTGTCCAGGAAAGCCGCCGGGGCGTCCACTTTCAAGGGCCCATCTTCCAATTTGTCGAGCCAGGGCTGTCTTACCGGCTCCGCCGGCACCAGGTCTCAACCACCGCCCGCCCGTCGGAGAACAGCGCGCCGATGTTATTCGCGTTGAGTTCTTGGATAATCTCGCCAGAGTTTGGGTTTTCAATACGTATTGGCAACGGAATGTACTGGCTTGATGTTGAAGCCATCTTGTTCGTTTTCGGGTTGTGTGTTGAGATCCCAGTCTTGACCACCTTCCTGATGGGGCACTCACCCAGGGATCTAAGGTCCGAGGACGAGTGATGAAGAACGGCAGAACCGTGAACACTTTCAAGGCAAGTTCAACGGCGGCCCTAAACCCGGGATCGATAATTTGTCGATCTGGGAGAGCTTGAGGGCGCGGTAGATGTTTAAGTTCCACAACGGCTTCACATAGAACAAGATAGTGAAAACTGAAGCGCAGACAAGGCCAGCGAAATACCAATTAACGCTGGCCGATGCTTTCGAAACCAGTACCAGGGATCGTAGACGTCATGAAATTGATATGACTGATCCTAAATGTCTGCTGTAAGTACAACGTCGAAATATCCGCTTTCCCCGGGGCGAACGTCGATATCTGCCGGATTGAATGTTGTCGGACTTAAACGACCATCAGAACCCGGACCGCTTGGCGAAAAGTTCGAAAGAGGCCCGGTGGTTCTCGTACTGGCGCAGGTTTCTGCCGGTAACCTCTGCTCTTAGTGCCGTGCTGTTGCCATCGGGACATCCATGATAAATAACCGTCAGGAACGGAGATTTCCCATGACTTGGCGGAAAAGTGTTCCCCGAGCGGTTTATAGGATTTGGTTCTGAACTGTCCTCGATCGTTCGCATTGCCAACGCAATAGCAGCGTGGCCAGACATCCATTTGCGGGAACGATGCCGGAGCCTCTGTCCACGAAGATTGAATAAGAGTTAACCAGCCGGCCTCAAAACAGACGATAGAGTGTATTGGGGAGAAATGAGATCCAGTGCACAGTCCCGACATACGTGAGGACCGGCTGGTGGATCGCTGACAGATCGAACATACAAACTCTGGTAGCCTGAGTTGGTCGAGGAAGCGGAAGCAGGGACTGCTGGAGAGCAACCTGCTAGGAATACTCGATCTGACTCATCCAACCGATGTGTCGCCGGGGAATTTTCTTTTTAGAGTTCCCCTTTGGTTTCACCAGCGCAGAGTGACCATCGGGCGAGCAGACGGTATCCGTCAGGGTAACGCACCTGTTGTTCTGCTTGGTTTGGTGTTGGACTTGAGTGATGAGCGAAGCAGTATCGGTAAGGAAGCGGCGGAGTCGGGTCGAGGTGGAGAAGCTAGTTGCGGAGTATGAAGCCAAGTGGGCTGACGCGGGATGGTTTTTGTCAGCAGCATGGATTGTCTGTAACGACTCTAGATAAGTACCGGCAGCGGGTAGAGAAATGGGCGGGATCGGGCGCCGGTCCGATACTTCCCGTGGAAGTGGTTTTGTCGACAGCGCGGGGTTCAAGATGCGCTGTTCGGTGCGACCGTGGTCTGGTGGTCGAATAGCGTAGCGGGCGCCGCATTGAGGTGGGACGCGGATTCGACGGGCAAACGCTGGAGCGCCTGCTCACGATATTGGACAAGGTGTAAGGCGGTGTTTGGGTTCGGACCGGCGACACGGATTTACGTAGCCCGCGGGCGTTTAGACACGCGCAAGAACTTTAACGGTCTCGTATGGCCGGCGCTATTAATGGCGGCCAATCCCGGAGAGCGGCCATGTATTTCTGTTCGCCAATGCGCGGCGCAACCGGCTGAAGCTGCTGGTATATGACGGGAGCGGGCTTTGGGTGTGTGCGAAAAAATTAGACGGTGGGAGATTTCGTTGGCCCGAGAGAGACAGCGATGCGAAGAAAATCGTGTTGAGTCACGAAGAGCTGGCGTTGCTGTTGGGGGGCATTGATTTGACTCAGACGCGGTCACGTAAGTGGCATCGCAGGGTTTCTGCAGAAGAACCAGCAGAGTCACTGAAAACCGCATGAACACTGACGATTTCGCTCGCTCTGTTCCTCGTTGTCTGTTATTTAAAAGACATCGTGAGCATGCCTTCTGAGCCCACCCGTACTCCGACTGGATCCCTTCATGGCCGATGCTGTCGCCGCACAACTGGAAAAGCAACTTGAGTCGGGGAAGAAAGAGCTGGCATACGCACGGCTGAAGATTCAGGTGCTGGAAGAGAAGCTTCGCCAGCAGCGCATTGCCCAACATGGTCGGGTAGTGAACTTTTCAGCCACTGGGAATCTACCTGGAGTTGCTGGACGAAGAACCGGGGGTGAGCCAGGATGAGGTTCAGGCGGAGAGCGAGAAGCCGGCAGCCCCGCCCCCTGCGACATCGGGCAGAAAGCCACGTGCACCGCATCCTGGCCGCCAGAGCTTGCCGGCGCACTTGCCGCGGATGGAAAAGGTGGTTGCCTGTGCGCCCTCACAGTGTGTTTGCGCCTGCTGCGGAGCAGAGACAACGGTGATCGGCGTCATCAGACGAGCGCAGGCCTGCCTCTCGATGTCAAGCCCGCCGAGACTTCGTTGAGCTCACCAAGCGCGAGAAGCGTGCCTGTAAGAAGTGCGAGGAGCAGGGCGTGGTTGCGGCGCCGCTGGCCGCGCGCATCATCGACAAGAGCCTGGTGTCTGACCGCGTCATCATCGACACGCTGGTCAAAAAATATGCCGACCATCGCCCGTTGTATCGGCAGAGTTCGATTCTGAAGCGCGACACGGGCATCGAGATCAGCCGTGCCACCATGTGCGGCTGGATCATGCGTGTGGGAGAGCTGTTAATACCTGTTGCCGGCGCGATGCGTAGGGAGTTATTGGCGGCAGGCGACATTCAGGCCGACGAAACACCGGTGGATGTGCAGACCCAGGATGGCCGCGGAACCAATCATCAGGCCTATCTGTGGTAATACGGAACACCGGGCGGAGCGACGGTGTTCGATTTTCGCATGAGCGGCGGCGTGAAGGCCCGGCCCACTTCCTGGATAAGTTCGAGGGACCCTGCAGACCGACGCTGATGCTGCCTATGATCGCGGGGTCGGCGCATAGACATTGTGCACGCCTGCTGCTGGGCCCATGCGCGAAGGCGGTTTGTCGACGCGGTGAAGCTTAACAGGCAGGATGTCGCCTCGATCCGGGGGGTGGAACTATGGACGACTTGTTCGCCATCGATGCCCAGGCGCGCGATGACAACATGGATCACGCCCGCCGCCAAGCTCTCCGACAGCAGCAAGCTCCGCCTTTGCTCGACCAAATCCGCAGTCACATCCTGGCGATGAGCAAGACGGTGCTGCCCAAGAGCGCTGCGGGCCAGGCTTGCAATTAATACGCCCGCGATCTGGACGCGGCTGACACGCTTCCTCGACCATCCAGAACTGGAACTGAGCAACAATCTTCGCCCAAAATTCGATGCGTCCCATCGCCCTGGGCCGATCCAACTGGATCCATATCTGGCAGCCAACACGCCGGCCCACGCATCGCAGCAATCTTCTCCGTGGTCTAAAGCTGCCGCCGGCGCTCAAACTTGCATTCTCTGTGATTACCTTGCCGACAATCCCTTCCAGGGCTTGCAAACGCGCCACTCCAGCGCACCAGCAGAACGCGCCACCTGCTGGTCGGGCCGCGAGGCATCCGCACTAGTCAACCGTGGGTTTGCTCTGACGGATACGATAGATCGGCATGCCTGAATAAACTCCAGCAGTCCCGAACCTGCCATATCTTTTCCCCTTAGGCCGCTGATTCCAGAACTGCTGGCTCTCTGCTCTTTCTCGGCTTTGCTTTTGGCTGCGGAGGCGGAGTCCGCACCTGAAACGGCTGGCCGTTCTTGTCGACCGTAGAGGTAAGCCACCAGCTTGCGCGCCACCTGCAAGGTGGCGCGATTGGCGTGGCCGCGCTGTAATTGCTGGGCGTAGAGCTGAGCCAGCTGCGAGTTCCAGCGTGGCGCCAGCTTGGCCGCTTCGATCAGCGTGGTCTGCAAGTAGGCGTTGCGCTGCTTGGATAACGGCCCACGCTGTTGCTTGCCCGCAGAGGAGCGCAAGGCTGCTGTCAAACCGCAATAGCTCACCGCATCGGCGATAGAGGCAAAACGATGGTGCATCGCCAACCTCCAGCGCCCAGCTCAGAGCGGTGATCGCGCCCACACCGTCGATGCTGCTCAATCGTTCGACCGGCTGTTTCAAGACGGCATCGGCCAGCAGTCTTCGCACTAACTGGTTTTGCACGCCTTCGAACAACTCCTTTGCCGCGCGGCTCATGAGCAGCAGATCCTTCACCGACTCCGGCACTTCCTCCAAACTCTTGATCAGATCGGCGAAATACTTCTTGCCCTGCAGCTTCTCGTCTTTGGCGAAAGGAAACCCCGCTTTCCATCAGCAGGCCGGCCGTCTTGTTGTGCATCCTCACTGACTGCTGAACCATCATCTGGCGATACTGCATAAGACGGCGCAGATCCCGCAGCTCCGGCGGGAACACATAGCAGCCTGGCAGCAGGTCGCACAACGCACCAGATCGGCAATCGTACGGGCATCGATAATATCGCTCTTCTTCTTTCCCGCCGTAATCGCCTTCATCTTCGCCGGATGGCCCATCTCCAAGCGTTCCGCATACGGCTTGAGTGTGTCGTAGATCCAGGCGCTGAAGATCGTCGCCTCCATAGCGCCATGCCACGGTTGCTCGAGACTTCCAGCCCAACTGCGCAACACAGAACGCTCCGCGGCCAGCGTCCCTTCTTCCACAATCTGGCCGGCTGCCGTCTTGATGCAATAACTGATGGTTTTCTTGTGTACGTCCAGTCCGATATAGTGAATAGCATTCATGGGGTTCTCCTAATTGAGATTTATGAGCCAGCTGGTGCAAACAGCCGGTCTCAGCATCGTAATCTCGAGGAGAACCCTTTTTCCTTCCCACACCTATGCATTCAAACAGACGACTTGCCACTCCAATTGTGTGTCTAACCCTCGTCGGACAATACGCGCATCTGCAATGTAGGGATAGTAACCTACATTGGAGCCCCGAAAGATCCCCCCTTTGTGACCCACGGCCCACAACGACCTGCCGTCGCTGCTCGCGTAGAGCGAGCTAAGGGGGTCCGGGCGCCGCTTGCCTGAAGAGTCCAGTGGGCACCGTCAGAGCTATGGAGAATCGTCTCATCATCTCCTACAACCCACAATGATCTTGCGTCCCTGCTTCCGGAGATCGATGCAAAGTCAATCCTAGTGTCGCTTGTTTCAGCGGTCCAGTGCTCGCCGTCGGAGCTATGGAGAATCGTCCCCTTATCTCCTACTGCCCACAACGATCTGCCGTCGCTGCTTCCGTAGATCGAGGCAAGGTCGTTCGTGGTGCCGCTTGTCTGAGCGGTCCAGTGCTCACCGTCAGAGCTATGGAGAATGTCCCTCATCTCCTACTGCCCATAACGATCTGCCGTCGCTGCTTCCGTAGACCGAATTAAGTTCATTCGTGGTGCCGCTTGTCTGAGCGGTCCAGTGCTCACCGTCGAAACTATGGAAGATAACCCCGTCATATCCTACGACCCACAACGATCTGCCGTCGCTGCTTCCATAGACAAAGGTTAGGAAATCCGTGGTGCCGGTTGTCCGAGCGGTCCAGTGCTCACCGTCGGAGCTATGGAGAATTGTCCCCTCATCTCCTACGGCCGACAACGACCTGCCGTCGCTGCTTCCGTAGATCGAGGTAAGCATATACTTGGTGCCGCTTTGCTGAGCGGTCCAGTGCTCGCCGTCGAAACTATGGAGAATCGTCCCATGATCTCCTACGGCCCACAACGACCTGCCGTCGTTGCTTCCGTAGACCGAGGCAAGGTCGTTCGTGGTGCCGCTTGCTCGAGCGGTCCAGTGCTCACCGTCAGAGCTCTGGAGAATCGTCTCACCAGCTCCTACGGCCCACAAGGACCTGCCGTCGCTGCTTCCGTGAATCGAGTAAGGGTCATTCGTGGTGTCGTTTGTTTGAGCGGTCCAGTGCTCACCGTCGAAACTATGGAGAACCGTCCCATATTGTCCTACGGTCCACAACGAGCCGCCGTCGTTGCTCGCGTAAATCGAGTAAAGGGAGTCCGTGGTGTTGCTTGTCTGAACGCTCCAGTGCGTACCGTCAGAGCTATGGAGAATCGTTCCATAATCTCCTACAGCCCATAACGACCTGCCGTCGCTTCTTCCGTGGATCGAGTAGAGGTCATTCGAAGTGCCGCTTGTCTGAACGGTCCAATGCGTACCGTCAGAGCTATGGAGAATCGTTCCACGAGCTCCTACGGCCCATAACGAGCTGCCGTCGCTGCTTGCGTAGATCGAGGTCAGGAAATTCGTGGTGCCGCTTGCCTGAGCGGTCCATCGCGTACCGTCGGAGCTATGGAGGATCGTTCCACCAGCTCCTACGGCCCATAACGAGCTGCCGTCGCTGCTTGCGTAGATCGAGGTAAGGAAATTCGTGGTGCCGCTTGCCTGAGCGGTCCATCGCGTACCGTCGGAGCTATGGAGGATCGTTCCACCAGCTCCTACGGCCCATAACGAGCTGCCGTCGCTGCTTGCGTAGATCGAGGTAAGGAAATTCGTGGTGCCGCTTGCCTGAGCGGTCCATCGCGTACCGTCGGAGCTATGGAGGATCGTTCCACCAGCTCCTACAGCCCACAACTCAGTCGCGTCGCCGCTTCCGTAGATCGAGCGAAGCCCTGGGGTCAGCGCTGTCCATGTTGTCTTTTTCGGGGACGAGTTCGAAGTGTAGTGAGGCTCAAGATCCTTCCAGCCGAAACTCGAACAGCCAGCAATACCCAAGCAGCAGAGAAGAATCGCTTGTGGCCAGGGAAGTTCCAATTTGGGTGTCAAACCGAATCTATGTGCCATTCTGCGTAAAATTACATCGAATCGCACTTCTTCGCATGAAATCTTTACGTCCTCACAAGATTGCGGGCGAACTACGGGTAAACCAGAAGTGATCCTCTGTTGTGCCTGTAAAGTTCCTTCTCAGAAACTTGCAGCCAGATGCTGCACGGAGGTCTGCGGAGGCCTTAGTCGGGCAGTGTTGTTTGATGGGTTAAGGTTGGTCGCTCCGCTTATTCATAGCTTTTACGAAAGGACTGATGTCGAGTTCCAGCTCGTGCTGCCTAGCAAGTAGGTTTGTGAGGTCTGACCCAGAGAATCTGTTTGATGAAATCTCCTTCTTGTCCCCAGCGCTCATCAAAACCTGCCGTGAAGATATCCGAAGGTAGCGGCTTCTTCGCATGAGGATTCTCATATACGATCGCCCGCAGGACTCGCCTTTCATAGCTAGCGCGATTGGTTTCTATGAGTTCGAACATCTCTTGCCACGACAAAGCACGCTGATCGGCGGCCTCCTTTTGTGTAAGCAGGATCTGAAACTCTTTCTGGCCGACCGGAAAGCGCTCGAGAGCAATGATTGCACTGATGCTCGTATTCTGAGGCTTCCGAACGTGAGGGTGAATCATTTTCCCGCCGCTGGCAAAGACTGATGTGGACGGCCCCCGTTCCTGACCAGTTTCGAGATCCACTGGGATGCTAAAGGCGACGTTTCCCAGCATCGCCCCGAGCACAGCGCGCGGTGTACAGATGTCGACTAGGTTGGCCCTCTCGTTGAATAGGACAAGTGAGCAGCACTCCCCTCCATAACCGCGAAACTTCTCCGCCGCTTTTCCAATTTTTGCGCGGATGCTTACGTAGGGGTCGAAGTATCCGCCGCTTGCTGAAGATAGTCGTTCGTCGTCATCGAACTCTTTGACTTCGAACCAAAGAATTTGGCCATGACGATGCAGCCGATAGTCAATGAGTTTCAAGGTTCCGGGATGTGGCGGTTCATGTTCTAGGGTACCGAGCGAATGTTCGGTAACGTAATCCTCGAACAGAAGCTCAGAAACGTTTTGGCGCCTCATAAATGAAGCGAGTTCGCGTTCGGAGACTCGCCATGCTTTTGGGCTGATTCGACTACCGCGCAATTTTCCGCTTCGCAGCCAGCGATAAATCGTTTCCACGACGACTTGCAGTTTTTCTGGCAATTTGTTCTGGAGTAAGATAAACATCACTATAGTCGTTCATAATAATCCATTGTAGTCTATAGTAGTGTTCTGGTGGGTGAGAAGTGAAATCGGATGAGGGTTTGCCTGTATATCACCGGGCGGAGACAGAGGCTGAGGTGGTGGAGGCGGAGGATGATGAGTCTGTTCTCCCTCCGGGAGTGGAATTTGCGCCGACCACGTCGATGCTGGACCTTTTTAACTGGTATAAACGAAACCTTTGCCAAGCAGCGCTCGAGGATTGCCGGGGTTATCGCGTTACCTTCCGCGAAGAAGATTTTGTGCATTTGATTAAACTGGTCGACCGGTACGGCGAAGAGCCTAGGAACCGTGAAGCTGCCATCAGCAACATCAAGTCGGGTCAGATTAGGTTTTTCTTCGGCGGCCGGCACTCGCCGCCAAACTTTTCCATTGAGAGGGCCAAGCAGCTTTCCCTGGTACGGAGCATCATTAGGGATCCTTGGAGGATCGTGGAGAATTGGCAGCCGATGGGAAGGGCGAATCCAGGAGAAGCTTATATTCGAAACTTTGGGAGCGGGAGAGCCCGATACAGAGTTTTAATTTGCGGTATAGCGGGCCGAAAGAGGATTCCCGTCACGCTGTTTCCCCGGCAGCGTTTTAGCGCCGGAGAGCTGCATCTGGGATTGTGGCCGTAAAAACGAGCGGGCCGCTCTAGGCGGCCCCTCTCACCATACTGTTCCCTGGTTTTGGGCTTAGCAGGACGAACCTGCGAACTGCTTATAAGATGCACGAGCGGTGCCAATGTTTCAAGCAAATTCGAACTAAATTATCCACCGGTGTCACCATGCTCATGGCGACCAACTGCTTCTTTTTAGCTTACTTCATTAGCACGTTCTCGCCGCCAACCCCCTTATGTGTCAGTTTGCGGATCGCCCAAGTCGCCGAGATTCGCACCAGGATGGTCTCTAACTCATTGATTTTACAATGCATATTTTTATGCATAAAATATGCTGTCGGCGGTCGAAAACACGCTTATACTAAAGAATCAAAGAGGTTTGAGGGAAGATGATAATTTCGACCATCAGCGAAGAGCAAGCCTACAGCGAAATTCAGCCGCACATCCGCCGGTTCTGGAACTGCATGACGAATGCCTACGGTCGGTACCGTGACTATCCAGATATCCAGATTCATCGAAAATCGACGCGCGCCAATATTGTCAACGACCTGATCTTTGTAAATATTGTCACGGAATTTGATGAAGTGCCCGGAACACGAATCATCTTCCAGGAGACTCGGCAGCTTCGCTTCCTCTCTACTCTCTGACCGGGTGACAATCTGGTTTAAGAAGCTCGACGATAACCGCACGTCATCAAACGTGAGCACTCAGCAGGCAGAAGAATTAAACCGAGGACAGCTAAGCCTATTCGGTGAAGCTGCACTGGTAATTGCAGGTTACCAGCTCAACGAGGACGAGACTGCAATCAGGTGCATATCTTTTTCTCCGCCGAATCTTGTTTTTCCGCGCTGGTTTATTGATGTCGATGAGGTTCCGCAGCCACTTATGATGCATGGATTGAAACCCGGGGAACCTGGTGTTCGACTTCGGATTGCGATAGGACCCGAACAAAGGATCATTATTTGAGGAGCTATGGTGGATACAAGATTCAATCCTGAGATGCTGATTCTTGCCCGTGAATCTTGGGGTTTCAGTCAGACCGACTTAGCCGATCTCGTCGCAGTCAACCAGGGAACGATTTCACGAATCGAAGCCGGACTTCTTTCGCCTTCCGATGATGTGCTTAAGAGCTTCGTCGAGAAGCTGGAGTTCCCTGAACATTTTTTCTGGCAGTCAGACAAGGTGTACGGTTTCAACTCAACCGTATTTTTTCATCGCAAACGCCAAAGTTTGGCAGACCGGGTGTTGCGTCGCCTTCATGCGCAAATGAACCTTTGTCGCATGCGCGTTGACCGACTCACCAGATCAATTCAAACAGAAGTAGATTTCAAATTTCGGCGGATGGACCCTTCGGAATATGACGGTGGTATCGCGGCCATTGCTCGGTTGGTTCGGAGTACATGGATGCTTCCCTCAGGACCGATCAGGAATCTAACGCAGGCCATCGAGGAGGCCGGCGGCATTGTCGTCGAGTTCGATTTTGGAACGAAACAAGCAGATGCAATAAGTGAATGGGTTGACGACAAGAAAGACTCCCGCCCTATCTTTTTGGTTAATTCGAATTCGGATATTCCTTGGGACAGACGCAGACTGACTATCGCCCACGAATTGGGCCACATTATCTTGCATAAATTCCCGCACCCGAAGATGGAAGAGGAAGCCAATGAGTTCGCCGCTGAGTTTCTCATGCCGCGCCGCGAAATCAAGCCATCTCTATACGGTCTAACGATGGCGAAGTTGGTTGACCTCAAGCGGACATGGAAGGTCTCAATTCAGGCGCTTATCGAGCGCGCTTTTCAATTGAAGACAATCACTGAATACCAACGAAAGCTGTTCTACATGAATCTCAACCGGGGAAGTCGGACCCGTGTCCACGAGCCATTGGAATATGAATATTCGCCAGAACGTCCGGAGCTTTTCCTGACGCTGGTGCGAGCTCATCTTCAATCCCTGGGCTACTCAATCAAGGAGTTAGCGCTTCTTCTCTTCATGACCAATGAGCAACGGTTCAGGGCTGAAATTCTAGGTGAAAAGGGATTGAGCCTGGTGGGCTAGATCTCGCCGACTCTCGAGCCACCAAGCTGTATGCCGATCTTTGTACGGCGGCCTTGCCTCGCTTGAGGTGCGGCGATCGGTTCGGTCGACCATTGGGTCTTGGTGTTTAATGCGCGGTTGGCTCAGCCAGGCTGAGTTTTGTTCACCCCGAGGAAAAAGACATGCAGCAGATCCGTCTTGGTTTTCCCGAGTTCCAGGATAAGGTGGTTCAAGAATTTCCAAGATTCTTTGCCGCTCTGCCTGCATTGCAGGCAGCATTGAACGAGCTCATTGGGGAAGCCCATGAGGCGGTTAGCCGTGAGGAGCTTCTGATCATAAACCTTGGGATTCTTGTAGGGATTTCGATGATGGAGGTCGTTCTTCTTGGAGCGAATGGTTTTGGGCCTGGTGCTCTTAAAGCCGTTCGTGCATTACTCGAGGCCGCGGTCACTGCTGAATACATCCGGATCCATCCAGAGGAGTGCGATGACTTCTTCGACTGGGAACATGTTGAGCGATTCAAAGAAATGGAGTTTTTGCGAAAGTATTTGCCTCGGATCTATGCGCGTCTAGTTGATGACGGGGATTTTGTACAGAGAGTGGAGGCTGAGAACCGTAGGGTTGGCAGCCGCTTTGGAAATCGTCGGGCCTGGTGTCGCCACGATTTAGCGCAAAGGGCTCAACAGACTGGCTACCTCGATTCGTACCGCGTGGTCAATCCTACGGCCACTAGCTTTGTCCATGTAACCTGTCTTGGGTTCCTCAAACGTTTTGAAGCAGGTGACGATCAGAGAATAGGAGTTCCTCCTGGATTAAACTGGGTGATGCAGGCCTTTGTCAGCGGACACTCGCTCACGCTGGGGATGGTACATACGCTTATCCGAAGCTTTCATCCTGACCGAGAAGGCCTCTTTGCGTCTTTGGAGCGTGAGTACAGAAACGCCTGGCCACCATTAGAGTTTGTGGCCAGCTAGCATCAGAATTGCCTTTAAACGGGCGATCCTAAAGCCCAAAAGCGGAACCGCGTCGTAGACCACAGAATATCTGGGGCAACTGTGGGTGCGGATTCCTGCTGAAGCCGATCAGCATTCCTGGATGAAGCCGATCACGATTCCTGTCTGATTGCGATCAAAGTTCCTGGCCAAAGCGATCAGCATTCCTGCGCGAAGCCGATCAGTGATCGAGGTGTGCAGGAACGGTGATCGGGATGGGCAGGAATCAAGTGTGGAAAGAGCGTGGCGGCGCTGGACACCAAAATCGCGGGTACCGTGACTCCGAGAGGGGAGACGGTGCCCGGAAAGCGAATGTCCATGCGCAAGACGCGAGAAGTCCTTCGGTTGTATTTCGAGTTGAAGCTGAGGCAACGCCAGATCGCCCGCAGCGCCAACGTCAGCCAGAGCACGGTGCACGAGTACGTGGAGCGTTTCCGTGCGGCGGGATTGAGCTGGCCACTGCCGGCTGAAATGTCGGAGTCGGACCTGGAAGAGAGGTTATTTCCCGACGACGCCGGCGTCTCCAGGCCGGGCGCCAAGACCCCACCTGATTTCGCCTACATTCATCAGCAACTGCAAGGGCACAAGCACACCACCCTGCAGTTGCTGTGGGAAGAGTACCGTGCCGGGCATGCGGACGGTTATGGGTACAGCCGTTTCTGCCATCACTATCAGCGCTTCAAGCAGGAGCGCGATCTGGTGCTGCGCCAGTCCCATCGGCCGGGCGAGAAGTTGTTTGTCGATTGGGCGGGAGCGACCATGCCCCTTTACGATCCAGCAACCGGCCAGGCACGCCCCGCGCAGTTGTTCGTGGCTGTGCTGGGAGCCAGCAACTACACCTATGCCGAGGCTACGCTGGATCAGCAGATGGGCAGTTGGATCGGAGCCCACGTGCGGGCGTTGGAGTTTTTCGGCGGCTGCCCGCAGTTGGTAGTCCCCGATAACACGCGCACCGGCGTGTCGCGGGCTTGCCGCTATGAGCCCGATCTGAATCCGACTTACCAGGAGATGGCCATGCACTACGCCGTCGGTGTGCTGCCCACGCGCCCGCGCAAGCCGCGCGACAAGGCCAAGGTCGAGGTCGGAGTCCAGATCGCCGAGCGCTGGATCGTGGCCGCTCTACGGCATCGCAAGTTCTTCTCTCTGGGCGAGATGAACCGCGCCATCGGCGAGCTGCTGGACAAGCTCAACCAGCGTCCGTTCAAGAAGCGCGAAGGCTCGCGCCGCAGCCTGTTCGAGCAACTGGACCGGCCGGCGCTGCGCCCGCTTCCGGTCAAGCGCTTCGATCTGGCCGAGTGGTCACACGCCACGGTCAACATCGACTATCACATCCAGTTCGATAGGAGCTTTTACAGTGTGCCCTATCAGCTGACGCGGCAAACGGTGGAGGTGCGGGCCACGCCCACGACCGTAGAGATCTTCCATCACGGCAAGCGTGTCGCCTCACACGTGCGCACGGCCAAACCATACGTAGCGGTGAGTGATCACGAGCATCGGCCCGCTGCGCACCGTGCCCATCTGGACTGGCCACCATCGCGGCTGGTCCAGTGGGCGGCCACGGTGGGCACGCGGACGCAAGAGGTGGTGGAGAGAATCCTTGAAGCGCAGCCGCATCCGGAGATGGGGTATCGATCATGCCTGGGGATCATCCGCCTGGGGCAGCGTTATCCGTCAGCCCGCGTGGAAGCAGCGGCCGAACGCGCGTTGCTTACAGGCGCGGTCAGCTACAGGAGCATGGACTCGATCCTGCGCCACAACCTTGACCAGCAACCACACAACCCACCGCCTGCGCCGCGTTCTGTTGCCGAACACGACAACATCCGCGGCGCGGCGTACTTCGAGTGAGAGGAGGCGAGCCATGTTACATCAACCCACCATCGAAAAACTCCTGGCCATGCATCTGGAACCCATGGTCGAAACCTGGCGCAACTTCGAACAGAACCAAGACGCCGCCCAACTCAGCTTCGAGGAAAAACTCTCCCTCATGGTCGACCGGTTGTGGACGTGGCGCCAGAACCTGGCGCTCCAACGGCGGCTGCGTTACGCCAAGCTAAGAGGCAACGCCTGCGTCGAAGACATCGACTACTGCGCCTCCCGCGGCCTCGATCGCACGCTGATACGCTCGCTGGTCAACGACTCCGGCTGGGTCAGCCGGCACGAGAACATCTTCCTTGTCGGTCCAACCGGGGTAGGCAAGAGCTGGCTGGCCTGCGCTTTGGCTCAGAAGACCTGCCGCGACGGATATCTCGTGCTCTACACCCGCGCCGCAGCGCTGTTCCGCGATCTGGCCCTGGCACGGGCTGACGGCAGCCAGCGCAATCTGCTGGCCCGGCTCAGCCGTGTCGATGTCCTGGTGGTCGATGACTGGGCCATGGCACCCATGCAGGAATCCGAGCGGCGCGACTTCTGGGAAATCTGTGAAGAGCGTTATCAAACACGATCGACGATCCTGACCTCACAAGTTCCCGTCGTTCAATGGCACGAGCAGATCGGCGACGCCACCATCGCCGACGGTATCCTCGACCGGCTCGTGCACAACGCTCATCGCATCGAGCTGCGCGGCGAATCCATGCGCAAGACACGAGCCAAGAAGACGGAAAGCAAAGAGGAAAAGGAAACCTGATAACCCGGCGTTGCTGGCAACCGAAGCCCCTGCTGCTTCTCTAGGCGCTGGTGTGGGGCAAGGGGCTTCAAACGCCAGCCCCTTGCCCCACGCCCCCATCCCCGCTCCACAACAAAACAACCTCGCTACGCTCGGAGAAAACTCGTCCAGCTTGACGATCTCGATCACTTCCCGCGACAATCAATCTCGCCAGCGTCGCTGCGCTCCGACCTTGATCGGGATCGCAGGAACTCTGATCGCCTTCACGCCGTATCCTTGATCGACATCACTGGAATCCGCAGTGGGGGCAACTTTTATGACACGGTGATCTAAGCCGTTGATTACGTTAGTATTAGCGGTAGAGCTTAGCTCCACCAAATTCCACATCCGGCCAGCAGCCCAATCCTGTCCGCGGGTGCAATAATCTCAAAATGAATTTTCCTTACCGTCACGCCAAAATAAGATCGATTGTTGCCGCCGCCGTGTTCGCTGCCGCCATCGTGGTTATGCCTGGAGCAATGGCGCAGTCCACCCCCTTGCCCGCGCGAGTTCGTCAACCCACTCCGGCCAAAGTCGTCGCCGAACACATGGCGGCATTCAGTTCCTGCGACTGGAAGCGGCTCATGGCTCAATTTCCCGACGATGTTGAATTCTTCGCTCCCAACGGAGTCACGGTGCGCGGCCGCAAGGCGCTAGGCGAGATGTTCGCCAAGGTCGTGAAGCCGCCGGCCCAGGGGGGAACCTGCGGATTGAAGGTCACTGCGGAGCACACCTTCGTGGTCGGCGACACGATCAATGTTCAGTGGCGGGCCGAGGCTCCCTTTCTTGCAGAACCCTACCGCGGAGCGGATGCCTATGAGACCAAGGATGGCCTCATGGCCGCTCAAGTCACGACCTTCGATGCCGCGGCCTTGAAAATGAAACACTAGTTCGATCGTTTCTCCGCTTCATTGACATCCCGGGACGAGCGGGGGCACCATTAGCGAATTGCCACTGCGAGGAGTTGCCCCATGCCCATCACCGATGAAGCGACGACGTCTGCGATACACAAGCCTGCGCTCGGAGCGGCTGCGGCCGCATTCATGGCCAAGAAACATCAAATGCTGATCGACGGCAAATGGGTGGACGCGCGCAGCGGCCAGACCTTTGCGGTTGAGGATCCCGCGACCGAAGAAATCATTGCCCACGTCCCGGCAGGAGATAAGGCGGATATCGATCTTGCGGTCGCAGCCGCGCGCCGCGCCTTCGAGACCGGACCGTGGTCGAAGATCTCGCCCGCCGCAAGACAGAAGCTGGTCTGGTCGCTGGGCGACCTGCTCGAGCGTCATGCCGACGAGCTCGCCGAACTGGAAGCGCTCGACAATGGCAAACCGGTGACCAACGCACGGCGCGACGATGTCGGCGGCTCAATCGAGATGTTCCGCTACATGGCAGGATGGGCAACGCGCCTCAACGGCGAGCAGATTCCCGTTTCTTCGGCAGGCAATTGGCATGTCTACACGATGCGCGAACCGGTCGGGGTCGTCGGCCAGATCATCCCCTGGAACTTTCCCTTGATGATGGCGGCATGGAAGCTGGCGCCGGCGTTGGCCGCGGGATGCACCATCGTGCTCAAACCTGCGGAGCAGACTCCGCTTTCCGCCATCCGCTTGGGTGAATTGGTCACCGAGGCCGGTTTCCCCGACGGGGTAGTGAACATCGTCACTGGATTTGGGGAGACGGCTGGCGCCGCCCTGGCCGAACATCCCGATGTCGACAAGGTCGCCTTCACCGGCTCGACCGAAGTTGGCAAGCTGATCGTCAAGGCAGCGGCCGGCAACCTCAAGCGGGTCTCGCTTGAACTTGGCGGCAAATCGCCGGCCATCGTCTTCCCCGACGCGGATCTCGAACTCGCCATCGCCGGCACTGCGAGCGCCATCTTCTACAACCAGGGCCAGTGTTGCACCGCTGGCTCGCGCCTGTTCGCCCACAAATCGATCTTCGACAAGATCGTCGAAGGCGTCACCAGGGAGGCGGGCAAGCTCAAGATCGGGCACGGTCTCGATCCGTCGGTCAACCTCGGCCCCCTGGTCTCCAAGGAGCAGCACAACCGCGTGACCGGCTTCCTGGAGTCGGGACGGAAGGAAGGCGCCGAGGTCGTTACCGGCGGCAAGGCCAAGGGCAACCAGGGTTATTTTGTCGAGCCGACGGTGCTGGCCCGGACGGATCGCAACATGAAGGTGGTGCGTGAAGAGATTTTTGGCCCGGTCGTTTGCGTTCAGTCCTTTGACGATGCCGACCTGGACGCGGTCGCCAAATTCGCCAATGACACCGAATATGGCCTGTCCTCAAGCGTCTGGACGCAGAACCTGAAGGCTGCCCACATGATGGCGCGCAAGATCCGGGCGGGCACCGTCTGCATCAACGCCCATAACTACGGCGATCCTGCTTGGCCGTTCGGCGGTTACAAGCAATCCGGCTGGGGCCGTGAAATGGGCAAGGAAGTCATGGAGCATTACACCGAAACCAAGGCTGTCGCCGCCCGGCTCTGACCGGTTATCGTCCGGCGGAAAATGTATTACATGCGCTCACTTGGCCGCTGTTGAACCCGCGGTTGAACCATCCCACCCGCTGCTGCGACGAGCCGTGGGTAAATGAGTCCGGGGTCACGTATCCCCGCGCCATCTTTTGCATCCGATCGTCGCCCACGGCGGCGGCCGCCTGCAAGGCGGCCGGAACGTCCCCTTGTTCGAGGATCTTCCGTTCCGCGGTCGAGTGGGCCCACACCCCGGCAAAGCAGTCCGCCTGTAGCTCCAGGGCAACGGATAACCGGTTGCGCGCCTGCGGGTTTTCCTCTTGCATGGCCCGCACCTTGCGCTCGATGCCCAGCACATTCTGTACGTGATGCCCAATTTCATGTGCAATCACGTATGCCTGGGCAAACTCGCCCGAAGCACCGTACTGCTTCAGCTGATCCCAGAAGCCGAGGTCGAGATACACCTTCTGGTCTGCCGGGCAGTAGAACGGGCCGGTCGCCGATTGTGCTGCACCGCACCCCGACCGCGTGTAGTTGCGGAAAAGCACCAGCTTTGCCCTTGGGTAGCGGATGTTCTCCCGGGCCAGAATCCGGGTCCAGGTATCCTGCGCGTCGCCCAGCACAAAGGAGGCTAGCTGCGCGGAGCGGTCTTCCTGAGGCGAGACGGGCCGCGACGGGCCTTGCTGCACATGGGTTGCGCCACCGCTCGAAAAGTAGGCGCCAATGTAATTGCGCCCGGTAACCAGGCTGACCACCAGCAGGATAAGGAATCCCACAATCCCCAGCCCGCCTCCGCCGAAGCCGCCACTCGACTCGCCTCGCCGATCCTCAACGTCGTTGCTCAGACCACCAGGAGTCCAACGCATAAAGTGCTAAGAGTGTAGAACGAGTCTGTCGTGGTTGAGGTAAAATACGCCAAATTTCGTTTTCTTGGGCACTAAGGTTTGTTCGCCATCCGCAAACATTACAGGCGGGTTCTGCGTCATTCTTGTGAATCGAGTCTTCCGTTGGGTCAGAGGCAACGACACGTCGCGAAGGAGGCCGCGCTTGACAGCATCGATCTTGATCGTGGGAGACGACCCCGTTCTCTTGCACACACGCGCCCAGCTGCTGCGGGATTGGCAGATTGTGACCGCAAGCTCGCGCGACGCAAAAGAAGCCATTTCGGCACGAACATACGATCTGTTGATCTTCAGCAAAACCGCGCAGGAGAAGGTAGTACGAGGCCTGATCGACCAGGCTCGGCGGTTGCATCCGGGATCCAGGATGTTGGCGATTCGCTCAGGGGAAGAGTGGCAAGCGGGATTACCGACTTACCAGGTGGAGCTGAACAACCCGGGCGGGTTGCGGTCCGCAGTCGCCAAGATACTGGACTCCTGCCCAACGCCCGCTGAATTGTGAAGCCTTACGCATTCCCTACATAAAGGCCAGCGCGATGCCCAGGAGCACGGCAAGCACCTGAAAGCCGAAGGTGCGCAGGAAACTGGTGGTCGTTTTGGCGCGGCCGCGTAAAACCGCTGACGATCCGTCGGCAGGCTGCTCGATATGCGGATTGACAGGGGCGGGCGGGACCATGCAAACCTCTTTCCTTTCCTGAGATTATCGACTGGTTCATCGGAAAGTCGTCCCTCTTCTATCTACAACCTTTAGTGCAGGTACCGTACTTGCGCCGGGGGTGAGAAGCGGTTCACTTCTCGTCGGCCATATCCGGTACTTGCTCCCCCCGCTTCGGAAGGTCCGCGACAGGATAGGGGCTGATGCGTGCCGGCATCGCTGCTGCGCCCGGCCAGTCAATGGGTACGGCATCCGGTTCGACCAGCCAAACCTTTCGGTCTGGATAGTAGCGAAGCAGCTGCACATTCCAGGCAGGCTTCAGTTCGCGCGCCCAGACAACTTTTTGTTGGTCGATTTCGGCTAGATTCCACACCCATTCGTAGAGCACATCATGCCCGGGTCCATAGCGGACGATGGCCAGTTGTTTGCCGGGTTGTTGTTCCAGAAATCTCTGCGCGGCGGCCCGCGCCTCAAGCCGATTCTCGTAAGAGGACCAGTTGAACGGTGCCTCCCCGTCGACATGGACGTGAAAAACGGCGAGTACCGTATACACCAGGAAGAGCAAGCCGCACCCCAGTGACAGGTTCACCACGATTGCTCTGCCCGTCCCTGAGCGGCGGCGCCACGTTGCCAGCGAGCGCAGACCCACAGCCACCAGGACAAAGGCAGGCGCTACGAACGGGGCCTCATACGTTGGCATGTGGAAGGTGGTGAGCAGGGAGCAAAACGCTCCGCAAAGGAGCATAACCATAAGCACACGCAGCCCAGGCTTTAGGCGCGCGTGCGCGAGCAGCCACGCGGCCCAGGCATACCAGATCAACGTCACCGGAAAGGAGTGGCCAAGCAGAATGGCAACCAGACCGATAGCCACAAACAGCCCGTTGGTTACCATGCTTCGCCGTTCGTCAGGTTGACGGTGGTTGGTAATGAGCAGTGGTACGAGAAATGGTAACAGCAGCAGTGGCCGAAGGTAGATCTGCAGAAACTGAATCGGCCGCTCCATCACGTGCAGGAAGGCAAGAGCGATGTTTTGGTGCAGGCGGTTCCAGTAGGACATCTCCCAGACGGTGTTGAACTGCTGGGTCTGCAGCGAGTAATAAATGGGCACAGTCTTTCGTAGCGGCTGCCACAAAAAGGAAGGGACCACCGACTGCCGTTGCCGCCACAATTGGTATGCGGAGACGGCCGCGTGCCCTGTATTGGCAAAATTGTCGTAAGCAAGCCAGGCGAAGAAGGCAAACAGCATTAATGTGATGGGGAGCAAAGTATGGACCAGGCGGAAGCCGCGCTCCTTCCAGTCCGCTGACCTTATCCACCATGCCAGCAGCACGATTGCTGCCGGCAACACCAACGCCAGACCTTCAAAGGGCCGGGTGGAAGCAAGCAGGCAGCATCCCGTGCCAAACCACAACGCGTCGCGGATTCTCTGCCTGCTCAGCAGGCGGGGAAGAGCGCCCACCACCAGCGCGCTGCCCAGCGCGATCACCGATCCGCCCCAATAGGAATTGGTCCAGTACGTAAAGACGCCCAATCGAATTGCGAAGATGAGAGCGGTCAACAGGGCCCAGGCAGGCCGGGTCCATGCGCGCAGCATCCAGTAGAACGCCCCGCACATCAGCCCCACGCTAAAACAAACGCCCAGCCATGGGTTTCCAAAAAGCACCTGTCCCAGGCATAGGAACACAGCTTGGCCCGGCGGCCGTGCGGAGGCGTAGTGAGGCGTCTGTATCAACTGAATGTTGTCGAAAAAGACCGCCATGGGATGCGGGGGGTTGGCCAAACGGCCGCGGGCAAAGGTATCCGCACCCAGCAGGTAGCTGAACTCTTCCTGGATCTGCGGTTGGGGCACGGGGATCCAAGGCAACAGAGCAAAGCGCAGCAGCAAGGGAAGTGCTGCTACCAGTAGCGCAGAGAGGTAGGGGCGTCTTGCTATACGCCGCAATGGGAGCAGAATACGCGAATATATCCGCAGACTTACGCTGGGCGCTCGAAAAGCTAGCAGCAGGCCAAGCAGCGTAACGGCGAGCTCGAGCAAATAGAGCCAATGTGCGCTTATCTGCAATGAGCTCAACCTTGGTTGTGCAGATGGTCTTTCCTGGTCCGGCTCTCCGTCTCTCCCAGGCGAAGCACGCTCAGAAAGCAGCTGGCAAAGGCGACCTCGACGCCGAGCAGCATGGCGCAAGCGGAAGGCAGAGTGATGCGCAGCATCCAACTGGTGTTCAACTCCCCAAAGCCAGTCAGCCGCCAGAGGTGCACGCCGTAGAGCGCTGCGGCAAGGCCGGTCAGGGTTAGCAGTGCTCCCACCAACAGGCCTCGCTCAAGGGTTACGTAGCCCAGCCATTTTTCAATCCACGGGCGTCGCGGGAGCAGGCCGGCCATGACGCCATACAACTTGGCGAAACAGGCAAAGACGATCGCCTGAAAGCCGATCAAAATTGCTCCCAAGGTATAGACCAGCGTATCCACGTCGAAAGAGACCCCCCCGATGTGACGCCGCTCCGGCAGCAGCCACAAGCTGCCGCCCAGCCCCAGCGCCATCAGCAGCAGCCCAGGATAGAAAAATAACCAGCGCGGGCTATAGAGGAACAGAAAGCGGAGGCCCCGCCAGCCGTCCCGCCAGGTGCGGAGATGCGGGGCACGGCTGCGGCCATCGGGCGAGAGGGTAGTGGGCACCTCCTCTACGCGCATGCCCGCCAGGGTGGCCTTGACCACCATCTCGCTGGCGAACTCCATGCCCGTGGTACACAGGTGCAAACGTTCAAAGGCCTCTTTGCTCAAGCCGCGCATGCCGCAGTAGAAGTCTCCACACTTGGCACCGAAGATGAGACGGCCCAGAAAACTCAGGGCGGGATTGCCCAGATAACGGTGCAGAAAGGGCATCGCGCCGGGTGCGATGCCCCCCTTGAAGCGGTTTCCCATGACCAGGTCGGCGCCGTGGCGCAGTGGGCCAACAAATCTTGGTACGTGAGCAAAATCATAGCTGGCATCGGCGTCGGCCATGATCAGGTAGCGGCCATAAGCCTGGCTGAACCCGCCCATGAGCGCCGCTCCATATCCGCGGCGCGGGATGGAAAGGAGGCGGGCCCCGAAAGCGATTGCTATCTCCGGCGAGCGGTCGGTGCTGCCGTTATCGGCAACCACCACTTCTCCATCGATTCCGGCCTCCCGCATGGCGGTGTGCGCCTTCTCGATACAGCTTGCCAGCGTCTCCGCCTCGTTGAGGCAAGGGATAACGACACTGACTTCACACCGGCGATGCGATGATTCAAACAAGACGGATACTTTCCAGCCTCTAGGATAAAAGAGCCGCTGGTACGAGCATAAGGCATCTCCAAGTATGTACTACATCATCGGTTCCGGGCCTAGCGGGGTATCGTGCGCATACGCATTGCTGCGCCAGGGGCGGCAGGTCACGATGCTCGACGCGGGGTTGGAGCTGGAGGCGGCACGCAGCCGGCAGCTGGTAGCCTTGCAGTCCATTCCCCCGCAGGAATGGGGACTGGAGGAGCGCGCCTTCCTGAAGGAAGGCATGGGAGCTGATACCAGGGGAATCCCAACGAAACTGGTCTACGGCTCAGACTTTCCCTATCGTGGAGTTGCCGGCGCAACCGAGATCAGGCTGGAGAATGTAAGCGTCGCTACCTCTTATGCCCAGGGTGGATTCAGCAATGTCTGGGGGTCTGTCGTGCTGCCGTATCGCCAGAGCGACATGGAAGACTGGCCGATCGATGAGAAGCGGCTGGCCATGCACTACCGCTCAGTCTTTGAATTTATGCCCTTAGCCGCTCGCCGGGACGGGCTGGAGAAGCAGTTTCCTCTCTATGCCCAGAGCTACCAGCCACAGCAAATGAGCCGCCAGGCCGATGCCATGCTGCGTGACATGGAGCGCCACGCGAGCAGCCTGGCCGCCAAGGGAGTGCAGTACGGGGCGGCTCGTATCGCGGTGCATGCGCGGCAGAATGGTCATGATTGCGTACATTGCGGACTGTGTATGTACGGCTGCCCGTACCAATTGATCTATTCCACGCGCACCACCTTGCAGCAACTCCGGCAGAATCCTGGCTTTCATTATGTCTCCGGTTTTCACGCCAAGCGGGTTGACGAAATCGGGGACCAGGTGAAGATAAGCGGCATTCGCTTACCGGAACAAGCAGTCGAAAACTTTATAGGGGAGCGTGTTTATCTGGCCTGCGGGTTTCTCGAAACCACCGCGCTGCTCTTGCGTTCGCTTGATATGTACGACCGCCCCACTTCGGCGTCGGACTCGCAGTACTTCCTGCTGCCCTTGCTGCGATTTCGCGGCATGGCTGGTGTGCGCACCGAGTCTCTGCATACGCTGGCCCAGCTCTTCCTCGAAATCAACGATCCCATGGTGAGCCCCTACACCGTCCATCTGCAGACTTACACCTACAACGATCTTTTCGAGGTCGCCGCGCATTCCGCATTGTGGGGGGCGGGTAGAGTCCTGCCCACGGCTGGGTTGCTTTCACGCCTGCTCCTGTTTCAGGGCTATTTGCACTCGTCGCAGTCAGGCCGCCTTGCGATCGAGCTCCGCCGGCAAAGCTCGGGAGAGGATCTGCTTCACGTCTCCGCCATGGAGCAGCCGCAAACCAGGCGGCAGATCCGTGCCCTGATCCGCAAGCTCTTCACCATGGTGGGTGACCTCCGCGCTATACCGCTGCCGTCACAGCTGCGAGTGGGAGCTCCCGGCCGGGGTTTTCACGGCGGCGGCAGCCTGCCCATGCGCCAACTTCCCCAAGGGCTGGAGACGGATGTCTTCGGGCGCCCGGCGGGCCTGCGCCGCATTCATGCGGTGGATTCGTCGATCTTCCCTTCGATCCCCGCAACCACCATCACCCTGACTGCGATGGCCAATGCGCACCGTATCGGTGACGAATGGGAGCTTTACGCATGACCCGCGTTTGCGCCTTGACCGGCGCCCACGGGTACGTGGGTTCAGCTTTGCGTCGCGGCCTGACTGCCGCGGGCTGGACCGTGGTCTCTTTATCGCGAAGAGAGAAGCTGGCCGGGGATGAAATTCGCTGGTCACTGGAGAACGCGTCTGCTTCGGGTCCAAATGCTCTTCGAGAAGAGCTGCGGCGCCGCCAGGTATCGGCAGTGGTGCACGCCGCATGGGACCTGCGCCTGGTGCGCCCTCGCGATCTTGAGCGGGTCAATGTGCAGGGTTCCCTTCGCCTCCTCGACGAGGCCCAGGCGGCGGATGTGCCGCGATTTGTCTTCATCTCCAGCATCAGCGCCTTTGATGAGGCCGAGTCGTATTACGGAAAGACCAAGTTGGCCGTCGAGCGCGCCGTGGCTCTGCGCGGCGGAGTCGTGGTTCGGCCCGGCCTGGTCTATGGCGACCGTCCCGGAGGAATGTTTGGCGCACTCAAAGCGCAAGCGGGTAGAGGAGCCATCATCCCGCTGCTAGGCACTGGCCGCTATGCGCAGTACCTGGTGCATGAAGATGACCTGGCTGCTGCCGTGGTGGCGGCGGTGTCCACAGAGAAGGTGCCGCAGAGACCGGTAACCGTGGCCCATCCTGAACCCTGGCCGCTACGCTCCTTAATGCAGCGGTTAGCGCAATCTCAAGGCAACAAGCCACGCTTTGTTTCTGTACCGTGGCTGCTGGTCTACCAGGGACTTAAGCTCGCCGAAGCAGCTGGTCTTAAGCTTGGCTTTCGCAGTGACAGTGTGATCGGGTTGGTGCGCAACAACCGGCATCCTGACCTGAACGCGTCTCTGCTTGGGGTTGCGCCCCGGCCGTTTACTGACCACGGGCGGGAGCAAACACCACGTAATTCCGATTGATGTAGAGGCGGTAGTGGCCGGGCGTGCTATCGGCCAGAATCTGCAAGGGTGTGGGCCGCTTCAATGCGGCATCGCGATTGCCGCTTACGGTGAAGAGGTCGTGGGCGCCGAGGTCCATCACAATGAATTTTGAACCCTCGATAAAGCCCACCCCATAGGCTCCTGGCTTTAGCGTCTGCCCGTTGATGTCGAGAGCCACCTCGGTGATGAAATAGCCTTGGTATTTCTGCTGCACCGCGGTCGAATAGCCCGAAGTATCCACCAGGGCGCAGAGCACCAACATGCCATCGGGCAGCTTCACTCCGCCGGAGTTGCGTGCCTGTACGCTTGCTACCTGGCCGCGGAAGAAGACCGTAGCTGGAATCACCTTGGTCGCGTCTACCGCATTCAGTATGCTCGCGTCGGACGAAGGATCAGTGGCGGCATTCGTCTTCGCGGGAAGAGAAAGCGATAAGGCTACCAGGGCGAAGACCATCCACGGCAGGATGGGCAGGCGACTTAAGTTGGCAGCTCGAGATGTTCTGGACAGCAAGGACCCTCCTTACAGGTCACTTTAGCGGTTGATCCGGCAAAGATGAATGTACCATCGAGCCCGGCTCGGTTTCACTACGCGGAATGCGTCATGCGGCGGTTTACGTGGGTGGCCGCATCAAATCCCCGGAACCCCTTAATGGAGTCGCGTTCAGGAAATCCGGGCCGATGATTTCCTGCAGTAGAGTTTTAGATTGGAGCTTTCGTGCCCTTGCGCAAATTAACAAAAAATCCGCGCCCCGAACCGCCGGCCGGCGCCGGTGGATCGCAAGCCCAAACCGATCTGGACCGGCCAACCGCGGATGCGATCTACGAGCAGGTTTCGCGCAACGCGCGCCACGAGCTTGATCGCTCAGCGATCGGCCTTTTCATTTCCGGAGTGGCCGGCGGAATCACCATGGGCTTGACCGCCCTGAGCACATCGATTGTCATCGCCCAGTTAGGCCAAAGCCCAGCCGCCAGGTTCATCGCTGACCTCTTGTATCCCATTGGATTCATCGCCGTCATTCTCGGCCGGGCGCAGCTCTTTACTGAAAATACCCTTTACCCGGTCGCCTTGATGCTCGCAGAGCGACGTCATGGTTGGAGAACTCTTCGCTTATGGGCCATCGTTCTTCCCAGCAATGTTCTGGGTGCGTTTCTCTTCGCGCTGCTGGCGGTGGAGACCGGCGCACTCCGTCCGGAATTTGTAGCAGCGATGACGCATCTGGGGGTGCAGGCTGCCGGGGTCACGACCAGCCACATCTTCTGGAGCGGGGTGATCGGCGGCTGGATCATCGCGCTGGTCGCCTGGCTGGTGAGTGGCAGCCACTCCATCACTGGCTCTGTGATGCTGATCTGGCTATTGACGTTTGTTGTGGGTCTGGGAGGCTTTGCTCACTGCATTGCGACCAGCGGCGAAATCTTAGCGGCGATTCTCGATCATCAGCTTGCTGTGTCGAGATACTTCGCCTGGCTTGCCCCAGCGACGCTGGGTAACATCTGCGGCGGCGTGCTGCTGGTTACTCTGCTTGAGTATGGCCAGGTGAAGGGCGGAGAAGAGTCGGGCTATTACCATTAGAGTAGAGCAGGGCCTGAGTCCCGAGGATGGCAAGAGCCGTGATAGATACCAACAAGAAGACCTTTGCTCCCATTGAAAGCTATGCCCTGATCGGCGACTGCGAGACCGCCGCGCTCGTCGGCCTGGATGGCTCGATCGATTGGCTTTGCTGGCCGGAGTTTTCCTCCGACGCGTGTTTTGCCCGCCTCTTGGGGGCGGAAGAAAACGGACGCTGGTTGCTGACTCCCGCGGCTGAAGAGGTAAAGACGACGCGCAAGTATCGCGATCACACGCTCATTCTGGAGACGACCTTCGAAGCCCCTGATTTCGCGGTGATGCTGATCGACTTCATGCCGGTTCGCGCCAACAACAACACCTCCGACATCGTGCGCATCCTGAAGGGAATTCGCGGAAGCGCGCCGATCCAGATGGAGCTGTCCATACGCTTCAACTACGGAGCGACCGTGCCCTGGGTTACGCGCAACGACGGCGGCATCCGCGCCATCGCGGGCCCTGACCTTGTGGTTCTTCGCACCAAGGCCCCGCTCGCCGGCGAAGATCTCACCACGGTCAGTGAATTCACGGTGAACGAAGGCGAGAGCGTCGACTTCGTGATGACCTATGGCCGTTCGCACCTGCATGCGCCGCGCGCGATCGATGTAGACAAAGCCCTCGCGGAGACGCAGAGATTCTGGGAGGAATGGGCCGCCGTCTGCAGCTACCAGGGACCGTACCGGGACATAGTGGAGCGTTCGCTGATAACTCTGAAAGCTCTCACCTATCGGCCGACGGGTGGCATCGTCGCTGCGGTAACCACCTCGCTGCCGGAGCAGCTGGGCGGTCCGCGCAATTGGGATTATCGCTATTGCTGGCTGCGCGACGCGACCTTCACTTTGTTGGCCTTCATGCATGGCGGGTATTACCAGGAGGCAAAGGCCTGGCATCAGTGGTTGCTGCGCGCCATCGCCGGCAGTCCAGACCAGGTTCAGATCATGTATGGCATTGCCGGTGAGCGCTATCTGCCGGAGCGCGAATTGACCTGGCTTTCCGGATACGAAGACTCCAAACCCGTACGCATCGGGAATGCAGCTTCAGAACAGTTGCAGCTCGACATCTATGGCGAGGTGCTGGGGGCTTTTCATCAGGCGCTGGGCCGGCTGGGCAAGGAGGGAGAGGTATCGTTTGCTATGCTACGCCACTTGGTCGAGCATCTCGAAACCATATGGCAGCAGCCCGACGAGGGCATTTGGGAGACGCGCGGCGGAAGGAAACACTTCACCTACTCCAAGATGATGGCCTGGGTTGCTTTCGACCGGGTCATCAAGGCAGCAGGGCTCTTGCATGCCGGTGCTCCCGTGGAACGGTGGCAGAAGGTGCGGACGAAAATTCACGATGAAATCTGCAGCCAGGGGTACAACGAGAAGCTGGGTAGCTTTGTCCAGAGCTACGGCTCCGACCAGCTGGATGCGTCTCTGCTGCTTATGCCTATGACGGGCTTTCTTCCTGCTACCGATCCGCGGGTCAAGGGCACCCTGAAGGCGATCGAACAACAGTTGATGTCCGGCGGCTTGGTGCTGCGCTATAACACTGCCACGTCTTCGGATGGACTTCCGCCCGGAGAGGGAGTCTTTCTCGCCTGCAGTTTCTGGATGGTGGGTGCTCTCCAGCTGCAAGGGCGTGACGCAGATGCAAGAAAGCTCTTTGAACGGGTGTTGTCGCTGGCCAACGACGTGGGTTTGCTGGCGGAAGAATACGATCCCGGGGCCCGACGCCTGGTAGGAAACTTCCCCCAGGCCCTTTCTCATATTTCGCTGGTGAATGCCGCCTTCAACCTGGGCGATCCTGGCTCCGGCGGGCTGTCTCCGTCGAAGTAGGCTGCTTCCTGCATCCAACTGGATATCGCATTCTTTCTCTTACCAGGGGTCGCCGACACTGTTTCGCGCCTCTACGCCAAAAAGAAAAGATCTGACCGCCGGAGGAATGGCATGCACGTATTTGAAGTCTGGGCTCCTTATGCCCGTACCATGGAAGTCAAAATTGGAAACGAGAGATTTGCCATGGCCGCCAAGGGAAGGGGTTGGTCGTCCGCCGCCGTGGCCACCGCGGGTCCTGGCACCGACTATGGGTTCGTGATCGATGGTCTGGAGCCGGCACTTCCCGATCCGCGTTCGCGGTGGCAGCCGAACAGCGTGCATGGTGAGTCGCGAGTGGTCGACGACGCCGCGTTTGCCTGGAGCGACAGCGGCTGGCAGGCTCCCCCTCTCTCCAGCGCGCTCATTTATGAGCTGCATCTCGGCACCTTTACCCCGGAAGGAACCCTGAAAACGGCTGAGTCCCGGCTGGACTATTTGAAAGACCTGGGCGTAACCCACGTGGAGCTGATGCCGATTGCAAACTTCCCCGGCAAGCGTGGATGGGGTTATGACGGCGTGGATTTGTATGCGCCGTTCAATGCCTACGGGGAACCTGACGACCTCAAGCGGTTCGTGAATGCCTGCCATGGCAAAGGACTCGCCGTGCTGCTGGATGTGGTCTATAACCATCTCGGTCCGGTGGGCAATTATTTGAGCAAGTTTGGCCCGTACTTCACCAATCACCATTCCACACCCTGGGGTGACGCGATCAACTTCGAAGAAGCAGGCGCGACCGAGGTGCGCCGCTTCCTCATCGACAACGCACTGATGTGGCTGGCCCAATACCACATGGACGGATTGCGCCTGGATGCGGTGCACGCATTCAATGACCGCTCGGCGATTCACTTTCTGGAGCAGCTCGCAGGCGAAACAAGAAGGCTCGAAGCGGCCATGGGAAAGCATTTCGTTCTGATTGCCGAAAGCGATTTAAACGATCCCAGACTCGTAAAAGCGGAGGAGGCGGGCGGGTACGGTCTCGATGCTCAATGGAGTGACGATTTCCACCATGCCTTGTTCGCTGTCATCTCCGGCGAGCGCGAAGGATATTACGCAGACTTCGGCTCCCTCGCTCAATTGGCCAAATCTCTGCGCTGCGTCTTCGTTTACGACGGCAACTACTCTGAATATCGCGGGCGCAACCATGGCCGCCAGGTGGTTGGACTCTCCGGGCATCGCTTCGTCGGATTCGTTCAGAACCATGACCAGGTAGGCAATCGCGCCCAAGGCGAACGCGTGAGCCATGAAGCAGGCGTGGGGCGCGCGAAGATAGCCGCCGCGCTCGTGCTCACCGCGCCCTTCGTGCCCATGCTGTTTCAGGGAGAAGAGTTCGGAGCCTCTGCGCCCTTTCTGTACTTCACTGACTACGATGATCCCGAGCTGGGGCGTGCGATCTCCGAGGGACGCAAGAAGGAATTTGTCGCTTTCGGCTGGAGTCCGGATCAGATCCCGGATCCTCAGCAGGAGCAGACTTTCACCAACTCCAGGTTGCAGTGGTCTGAGTTGAACGAGGAGCCTCATGCCTCTCTGTTGCAGTGGCACAAAGACCTGATCAACTTGCGACGAAACAGCAGCGAATTGTCGGATGGAAACCTTAACGCCGTCCAGGTAGGGTTCGACGAGGCGGCGCAGTGGTTGGTGCTGGAACGCGGCAGCTTCCGCATTGCCTGCAATTTGGGCGACGCGCCAGTGGAGGTGGAAATCGGGAACGGCGGCCAGTTGTTGCTGGCTTCCGATGAGTCCATCGCCCTAAGCGGCACGAATATCAAGCTGGGGCCCGATAGCGTGGCAGTGGTATCCGGACTTAAGTGAAAATGCAATAATCTTAGCGAAGCACTGAGGGAAGTTGCCTGTGAGTCGATGCATTTTGCTCGTATACCTGGCTGCGAGCTTGCCGCTCATGGCGCTGGGTCAAAGCGCACCCTGGCAACCGAATCTTACCCACCAACAGACCTACACTGCGCATCGGGCTTCGAGTGCCGATCCCAGCGGAGCCAATGCCGACCGGCGCAAGGTTGCACCTGGTGAAACCCTCACCGTGCTGGACACTGATGGCCCCGGCCTGGTCTCGCACTTGTGGTTTACGATTGCCAGTTCGGAACCCTACCATCTGAAACGGATTGTGCTGCGCATCTATTGGGATGGCGAGCAGACCCCGAGCGTGGAAGCTCCGATCGGAGATTTCTTTGGTCTCGGTCTCGGCTACTACAACCCGTGGCAATCTGAAATGCTGTCGGTGGGCAGCGTAAAAGATTTGAACTGCTTTTTCCCTATGCCCTTTCAGCGGCATGCGCGGATCACCGTGACCAATGAAGGCAAACGGCTCATTAGAGCTCTCTACTACAACATCGATTACCGCACTGACACCACGCCCCTGGCGCCGGGCACGTTGTATTTCCACGCGCAATATCGCCAGGCGCAACCCAATCGTGGCTGGACAAATAAGTGGACGCGTAACGCTGACCCGCTGGTGAATAAGAAGGCCAACCTCACCGGCCAGGATAACTACGTGTGGTTCGAGGCCAAGGGAAGCGGTCAATATGCAGGCGTGACCATGTCCATCTTGCAGAACCAGAACGATTGGTGGGGCGAGGGCGACGACATGTTTTTTGTCGATGGGGTAAAGAAGCCAAACATCGCGGGTACCGGCGCAGAGGATTATTTTCTTGGCGCCTGGGGATTTAAAGATCACCCGTTTTCATATCAGTTGTACGGCGCGCCGATCGTAGGTAAGGACCGGGCAGGGGCGAGGTCGAGCGTGTATCGTTTTCATCTCGACTCTCCGATCGTCTTCAATACGTCGTTCAAGGCGACCATTGAACACGGCAACGCCAACCATCGCTCGGATAACTTCTACTCGGTGGCCTATTGGTATCAGACCGAGCCGCACGCGCCCTTTCCTCCCCTGCCGCCGGTGGAACAGAGGCTGCCCATGCTGGAGCCGGTCGGTGGACCTGGAAGCACGATGCCGGCGCCCGCCGCGACAAAGCCGCCCGCGACAAAGCCGTCCGCGGCAAAGCGTTGAGGTAGACTCAACCCGGCAGGAGTCAGTTTTCTAACAGAACCCGGTAGGAACTGGACGGGTGCCCCACGTTCGCCTTAGCGTACGTGGGCCGAATAAGACGGGCGAAGCCCACCATAGCTTTTTCGAAATCGAACGGCAAAAGCAATCGAAACATATCATTTTTCGGCCCACGTATCCGGATTTCCTGCACGGGGCGCCACCAACACCCGCGTGTGCGGCTTTCTTTAAGGAAAGCCGCATGAAGTGCGCCAACACCAGCAAGCTCAACAGGAAATCCGGAGTACGCTGACGCGAACGTGGGGCACCCGTCCAGTTCCTACGGCTAATTCCGTCAAATTGGCAGCGTGCGGTACTTCTTCCCTAAGCTGAACAGCAAAACGGTGCCGATCAACGGCATGAAAGCGACCATGAGGAAGACGGGTGCATACGAGTGATGGTCAACGACAATTCCGGTTAACAAGGGAAAGAGCAATCCGCTCAATCCACCGGCCACCCCGGTTAGGCCGGTGGCGCGTCCGACGCTTTGCTCCGGAAACAGATCTGTGACGGCGCCGAACATATTTGCAGAAAGAAAGTTATCGGCCATCACCGCGATGCCGATTAACAGGAATGCGGCGGACACACTGGCAAGATAGGGGACAGCCAAACTGACCAGGCACAGCAGGCTGCTGCTGTACATGGTGATGCGCCGCACATTCACAGTCCTGACGCCACGCTTCTGCAGCCATCCGGCAGCCCAGCCTCCCGCTATCCCTCCGGTGTCTCCGAGAAAAAAAGGTATCCATCCCACGATGCCGATCTGGGTGAGTGATAGATGGCGGACGCTGTAAAGATAGCTGGGTATCCAGTACCAGTAGAACTGCATGACTGGCCCGATAAAGAAGCGGCACAGCATTACCGCCCAGCTGGAAGATTGACTCAGTAGCGATTTAAGCGAGACAGCTTCGACGGCATTGCGTTCCCGCCTGATCGGATCGCGGTAAAGCAGAAACCAGAACGGCGCCCAGACGAAGCCGAGCAGCGCAGGAACGAGAAAAGCCGCGCGAAAACTGTAGCGTTGCGCTAGAAACACGATGAGTGGAGGCGCCAGCGTTGAGCCAATCATGCTCCCGCTGTTGAAGATGCCGATGGCGAGCGTTCGCTCCCCGGGAGCAAATGCCCCGAAGATCGCCTTCATGCCTCCGGAGTAGTTGCCGCATTCCCCCGTGCCCATCCAGAAGCGTGTGATACCGAGTTGCAGTCCTGACTTAGTCAAGGATTGGGTGCCGGTCGCGGCGGACCACCAGAGAACTGCGCCCAGCAACCCAAAGCGCACGCCCCATCGATCCATGAGCCAGCCCATAGGGAACTCCCCCGTCATCATGCCGAACTGGAAGGCGGCGACGATTCTTCCATACTGCGCATTGGACAGATGCAGCGAAGCGCGAATCACGGGCGCCAGCACCGAAACCGTCTGGCGATCGATGAAGTTGATAATCGTGATCAGCAGCAGCAGCCAAAGCACCAGCCAGCGCCGATTCGAACCATGGAAGATCGAAGACGGCGCGGTCACTTCGCGCGCTTCCGGTTCGACCGGCGGTGTCACTCCACGAAACATGCGATGGTCGACTCACCCACACAAGAAAATCTATTTGATGGGGCGGAACTCATTGCCGACGAAATTTTCTGCCGCCGGTACGCGGACACCCTTGGTGCCCGCATCTGCCGGAGAAAGAGGCAACAGAGGGAACAGCAGTTCCGCCACCCGATACGCCTCTTCAAGATGAGGGTATCCGGAAAGGATGAAGGTACCGATGCCCAGGTCAGCGTACTCCAGCATCCGTTGGGCAACGGTCGATGGATCGCCGACCAATGCGGTCCCGGCGCCGCTGCGCACCAGCCCGATGCCGGCCCACAAGTTTGGGCTTATCTCGAGGTTGGAGAGATTACCGCGAACCAGCGATGCCATACGCTTCTGGCCTTCTGAATCGAACTTCGACAAACCTTGCTGTGCCCGTTCCACGACGTCGCGGTCAACATAGCGGATAAGATCGTCGGCCGCTTGCCACGCCTTTTCGTTTGTCTCCCGCACGATCACGTGGAGCCGGATACCAAAGCGCATTTTTCGGCCAGTGCTCTCTGCCAGCTTGCGCACACGAGCAATTTTTTCTGCTACCTGGGCGGGCGGCTCGCCCCAGGTGAGGTAGACATCCACATGATCGGCGGCAATCTGCATCGCCGCATCCGAAGAGCCGCCCAGATAGAGCGGAGGATGAGGGTGTTGCGTTGCCGGGTAGTAGACGCGCGCGTTTTCTACGCGCAGATGCTTTCCTTGAAAGGAGCGAGTCTCTCCGGCCAGAATGCTGCGCCATATTGTGAGGAATTCCCCCGTCACTTCATAGCGCTCATCGTGAGAGAGAAAGACGCCATCGGCAGCTGCCTCGTGCGGGTCCCCTCCGGTCACGACGTTGATGAGAACCCTGCCTTGTGAGAGCCGATCGAAGGTCGCGGTCATGCGCGCCGCCAGCGTAGGTGACATGACTCCGGGCCGCACCGCAACCAGAAACTTGAGCCGCTTGGTGCTCGGCATCAGCGCCGACGCGACCACCCACGCATCCTCGCAGGAGTTGCCGGTGGGTAATAGCACTGCGCCGTAGCCGAGCTCATCCACCGCCTGTGCTATCTGCCGCAGGTAAGCATAGTCCGTAGGGCGCGACCCATGACTGGACCCGAGGTAACGGCCATCTCCCGTGGTGGGAATGAACCAGAACATTTCCATAGCAACTTCTCCTCAAATAACCGCGGCCAATCCGAGTGTGAAAAGCAGTCCAATGACCGAGAGCAGGGTTTCGCTGGTGGACCAGGTCTTCATCGTATCGGCCACACTCATGTTGAAGTACTCCTTAACCAGCCAAAAGCCGCCATCGTTGACGTGGGAGAAGATGAGTGCTCCCGCGCCCGTGGCGATGGCCAACAATTCCGGGCGGACACCGGGACTATGCAGGAGGATGGGGCCCACGATGGTGGCGGACGTGCTCATCGCGACTGTGGAGGATCCGGTGGCCAGGCGAATGAGCGCGGCGATTAACCATCCCAACAAGAGCAGCGAAACGTGCGCGTGCATGGCAACCCCGACGATCGCTTGCGAGACGCCGCTGTCCTGAAGAATACGTCCAAACCCGCCGCCCGCTCCAATCACCAGAGTGGCGTTGGCCGTCGGCGCCAGGCATTCATTGGTGAATTTCAGAATCGTCTCCCGGCTGAACCCGCGCATTTTACCCAGCGTGACAAAGCTGATCAGGACCGCAACCAGCAGCGCGATATCGGCACTCCCCAGCAAGTGCAGAGCGCGGTTGGCCAGGCTGCCGGGCGCTGTCACTAAGCCGGCCCAACTGCCGGTTAACATCAGCACCACCGGCAGCAGAATGGTGGTCACGGCCACGCCAAAGCCAGGCAAACTGCGGTTGGCATCGTGCTCGACAAACGCTTCCGCCATGGGATTGTGCGCGCTGAGGACAATCCTGGGCGCGATCCAGCGCGCATAAATGGGGCCTGCGATTACCGCCGTGGGAATGCCAATCAGCATGGCAAATAAGATCGTCCGTCCCACGTCGGCGTGGAAGATGGTAACCGCCAGCATGGCTGCAGGGTGGGGTGGCACCAGGGCGTGGTCTACGGAAAGGCCGGCAAGCATGGGCAGCCCAACCAGGACCAGGGAAGTGCGAGTGCGGCGGGCGACAGTAAACGCGATCGGTACGAGCAGAACGAAGGCCACCTCAAAGAAGACGGGCAAGCCTACGATCAGCGATGCGCACAGCATGGACCAGGGGACGTGCCGCTCGCCGAAAAGCTGTATCAAGGTCTCCGCGATGCGGTCTGAGGCTCCGGACTCCGCCATCATCTTGCCCAGCATCGTGCCCAGGCCAACCACGATCGCGATATGCCCTAACGTATTGCCTGTCCCCGTTTCGAAGGAGCCAACAATGGTCTCGATCCGCATCCCGGTGGCGACGGCGAGCGCCAACGAAACTGTAAGCAGAGAGAGAAAGGGGTTGAGCTTGACCACCGCGATAAGCAGAATCAGCACCACCACAGAAGTGGCGGCTGCGATCAGCAGGTAGAGGCCGTGGCTGTCGATCATGGGCGGAAGGGATCCGGATTGGCTCGGTTCATTGTCTCCTGCGCGGGCGGGGCAGAAAGCGTCCGCCGCGCTGCCCGGTGGCATCCCCGTCCTGATAGGACAGTTCGCCGTTGACCCAAACAGCCGCGATCCCCTCGGCGCAGCAGATCGGGTGAGTGAAAGTAGCCGTATCTTTAATGGTCTCCGGATCGAAGAGCACCAGGTCGGCGTGCGCGCCTTCGCGGATGCGTCCCCTCCCCTCCAGCCCGAAGCGCTGGGCGGGCAGGCCGGTCATTTTGTGCACGGCATTTGCCAGCGGGAAGAGGCCTTGCTCCCGGCAGTAATAGCCCAGCACACGGGGAAACGTCCCCCACAAGCGGGGATGGGGCAGCGGGTCGTGTGGTAACCCATCCGACCCGATCATGGTCGCTGGATGTTGCAAGATGCGGCGCACATCCTCTTCAGACATGCAGTGGTAGATGGCCCCGGCGGGTTGCAAGCGTTCCGCCGCCTGGCGCTGTGGAACTCCCCAGGCAAGAGCAATCTGCTCCAGCGTCTGGCCGGCAATTTCCGGATGAGGTTTCGACCAGGTGATGACGATACGAACGCGCTCGTCCACCTGGCGAATGTCGAGTGTGCTCGACGAGGCCGCATAGGGGTAGCAGTCGCACTGCACAGGTTGTTCCGCACGCGCCGTATCCAATGTGTTGAGAACCTCTGCGCTCCTGCCCCAATTTGCAACGCCTGCACATTTCAGATGGGAGATAACAACCGGAACCTGGCATTGGCGGCCGACTTGGAATACTTCGCGCATGGCTTCGACGATTGCTTCAGCTTCCGTGCGCATGTGCGAGACGTACACCGCGCCGGCGGCCGCGAGCGGTTCTGCCAGCGCTAAAACCTCTTGCGGGGGAGCGGAGTTGGCCGACAAGTAGGCGAGGCCCGTGCTCAACCCCAATGCACCGGCGTCAAGGGCCTCGATGAGCTGCTCGCGCATGGCCTGGATCTCTGCCGTCGTGGCAGCGCGGTCGAGCCGGTCCATATGGTTGTTGCGCAGCGCCGTATGGCCGGCCAGCGCGGCCACATTGACCGCCGGTCTCGCCGCATCGACCGCCGCCACATATTCCGCGAAGGTGGGGTAGCGGAAGGCGTCTGCGTCTCCCAGCAAATTCATAGGATCGGGTGGGTCCCCGGCCAACTTCACCGGCGCCGCGCTAATGCCGCAGTTGCCGACGATCACCGTGGTGACGCCCTGCGACAGCTTGGCCAGCATCTGTGGAGTGCGTATCACGCTGGTATCGTCATGCGTGTGCACATCGATGAAGCCCGGGCAGAGCACCCGTCCGCCTCCCTCCGTAACCTGGCGGGCGCTGTACTCAGAGAGTTCCCCGACCGCACGGATGAGGCCGCCTTCGATTGCCACATCGGCCGGGTAAGGCTCGCCGCCGCTGCCGTCGCCGCTGCCGTCAACGATGCGCACATTTCGGATTATGCTGTCACAATCAGGCATAGAGCACCAATTCTATTCCGGTATACACCATCCTTCTCAGCAGGAGAGAAATGAGTCTAGACTGATCCAGGTGTGTTCGAATTCAGGAGGTTGCACCATGTCCGACGAAGATCTGAGGGCAGAGATTGAGAAACTGCGCGCAGAAAACGATCAGCTCAAAACCAAGGGTGTCCGTGGACTGAGTTTGAAAGTGAGTGAAAAGGGAGCAGTATCGCTTTACGGCGTTGGCCGGTTCCCCGTGACCCTCTACAAAGAACAGTGGATAAAAATCCTGGGCATGAAGGATGAAATCGAAGCCTTCCTGCACAACAACGCTCACTTGCTGAAAACCAAGGAATAAGTCCGGCTCTACGCTTCCCCGCTGCGGTGGAGTTTGACTGCCTGAGGAATACCGGCTTGGGCTGCATCGTAGATAGCTTCAATGATCGCCATGTCGACATATCCATCCCTCCCGCAGGAGGGCGGAATAGGTCCGCCCCGAATAGCCTGGGAAAACGCCTCGATCTGCGGCCCGAACTCATCGACTACCGGGAACTCCCTTTGCACCAGCTCATTTCCGAAGCGGGCGTTGAGCACGCGTACGTGCTCGTAAGGGAACGCCGGGGTGAGCGAGACTGAGCCCAGTGTTCCCTCCAGATACAGCATGGAGCTGAGGGCAGCGCTGTAGCAGGTGCTCGCCTGGGCGACCAGTCCGCTGGGAAAATACATGGAGAAAGCAATGCCCTCTTCCACCTCGCGGAAGAGAGACCGGTCGTGGGTCCACTGGAAGGCCGATACGCTCGAGGGAATTTCTCCAGCCAGCCACCGCGCGGCGTGGATGCAATAGATCCCCAAGTCCATGAGAGGACCGCCGCCGGCAAGCCGCCGCTCAAGAATCCATGGGGGCGAGGTCTGGGGGCGGGCGTGCCGTTCGCTGAAGGAAGCATGCAATATCTTGAGCGCGCCCATGCGGCCAGACACAATCAGGTCGCGAATGAACACCATCGACGGCTCAAAACACTTGCGGTAGGCGGTCATCAACATGACAGACTGCCGGGCGCAAATTTCGACCATCTCTGCCGCCTCCGGTGCCGTCACTGCCAGCGGCTTTTCGCAGAGCACGTGCCGCCCCGCGAGCGCCACGGCAGTTACTTCCCGCAGGTGGTTGCCTGGGGGAGTCGCGATGTACACCGCCTCCACCCGCGGGTTGGCGAGGCATTCATCCAGGCTGTCGTAGGCGAAGGCTGCGCCATGCACGTCGCCCAGGCGACGGGCTTTTTTGAGATCGCGGCTGACCACCGCCACCAATTTGGCCTGTTGCGTACCCAGGAAGGCAGGTAGTATCGCCGTCTGTGCAAGGGTGCCCAGGCCGAGGACGGCAAAACCTACCGGCGACAAAGCGTTAGCTCTCGCGGTCTGCGCGCGATAGCCGCTGGTTGCGGATTGCTTTGTGATCGAGGTCGCGCAGGCCCTCGATATTCTTGAGTACCTTGTGGATCGCCTCCACGATGGCGTCGATATCAGCCCGCGGACCGAGGAAGACCTGGTGCGGAAACCAGACCGCCTCACGGTACGCTGCCTTCTCCGATTCCGGGCAGGAATACATGGTCTTCAGATCAAGCGGCTGCGATCGGCTCCAGCTCAGCGCGGGGAAGTCGGCGGGGTCGAGCGGGAACAGCGAGCTGCGATAGACCGGCTCATAGAACAGGCCGTCGCAAGGTATGCCTTCCAGTTGCAGAGCCGCGACAAATGCGGCGCGGGGAATACCGTTCACTTGTTCAGAGAAATACTTCAGCACGAAACCATAGGGAGCTAAGGTCGTAATTCTGGGTTCCTTCTTTAAGAAGCCGATGCCGGCGGTTTTCGCCAGTTGCTCTTCAAAGTAAGCCATATTCGCCATGCGAATCACGGCCTGGTCGGGAAGGCTCTCCAATTGCGCGCTCAGCACTGCTGCCTGAAACTCACCCAGCCGGTAATTAAAACCAATGGTCCGATGGTGGAACTTATCGGTCACGCTGGCGCGCCCGGCGTTGATGTAGGTTTGCACGCGCTCATGGTATTCCAGGTTGTTGGTCAGCACTATTCCACCTTCACCGGAGGTGATGAGCTTGCTGGATTGGAAGCTGAAGGCGCCCAGGTCGCCCATCGAGCCCGCGCCCTTGCCGCGCCACTTGCCGCCGTGAGCGTGCGCGCAATCTTCCACGATCTTCAACGAATGCTTGCGTGCGATCTCGGGCAGAGCATCCATATCGGCGAAACGCATGCCCAGGTGCACCGGCAGAATGGCGCGGGTTTTGGGTGTGATGGCCGCCTCGGCGGCCCCGGCATCCATGCAGTAGGTTTCCGGATCGACATCGACAAAAACCGGCACTGCATTTATCAGCAGCACTGGACCCACCGTGCCCTCCCAGGTGTAGGCAGGGACCAGCACCTCGTCGCCCGGGCGGATGTCGATGGCCTTGAGCGCGGCCTGAATGGCGACCGTTCCGGTGTTGACGCATTGGCCGTAGGTCGTATCGTGCAGCTTGGCAAAACCGGCGGCGAACTGGGTAGAGTACTTGCCCGGAAAGGGCTGTCCTCCCCACGCACGGCTGCGCAACACATCGAGAAGCCGCGTCTCTTCTTTATCTGAGAACAGCGGCCAGGGAGTGAATGGGGTGGTCCGCACCGCGTGACCACCCAGTATTGCCAGACTTTCCATCGCTGCTCCGAGCCAACCAAGAAGCCCAACGATAACCCATTCTCCTCCCGGGCTGCAACCTGCCCACAAGCAAAATTCAAAGCGATTAGATCGTGATCGGAGGGCGGTGTCGCGACAAATTGCAGGGCACGTCTTTTCCTTTGGCGTTGTAATCAGGGCACAGCTTTTCCTCTGGGCTTTGTATCAGGGCACGGCTTTACAGGCTGCGGAAAAACTCATGCTTTGTATCAGGGCACGACTTTAGTCGGGCCATAAAAGCTACAACTATGAGGGCTAAAGAGGGTGTGTGAGAACTCACTTGTTTTCCTCAGGGAGATAGGGCAAAAGGGTTTATGTCACGATTCAAGCCCTACAGTCCGGATCAAGCGTATTTATTGCCGCCGAGTGTGAAAGATGAGTTAGGCGAGGGTCATCTGTGTTTTTTCGTGCAAAAGATGGTGACGCGGCTGGATTTGAACCAATTTGAGCAGGCCTATAGTGCGGAAGGTGGAGAGCTTTACTGTCCGCAGATGATGCTCAGTCTTTGGCTGTACGCCTATGCGTGGGGACTGACGTCGGCGCGGGAGTTGGAGCGACGGATTGGGGAAGAGTTGCCGTTGCGCTATTTGGCTGGCGGGGCGAAGCCGGACCATTGGGCATTGAGCGCCTTTCGTCGCCGGCATCCGCGTGCGCTGAATGATGTCTTTACGCAAGTATTGGAATTTGTACGCGAGCAAGGTTTGGGCAAATTGGGCGTGGTGGGGGTGGATTCGACCCCGATCAAGGCCAGCAACGGCAAGTCGCGTGTAGATTCTCGCCAGCATTTGCGCAACGAGCGGGCTAAGATCCGGAGACAGATACGCCGTTGGCAGAAGCACTGCGATGCCCATCAGAACGCGGTGGTAAACCCGCTTGCCGAGGAGCAGTTGAAGAAGCTACAGCAAGAGTTGAATGCCCTGCCGAGCCGCTTGGAGCAGCTAAAGAAGAGTGGCCAAGAACGATTGCCACGGACCGATCCGGATAGCCGGGTGTTGCAGAAACGGGGACACTCGGTGATTGGATACACCGCTGATATTGCGGTTTCAGAGGATCAATTCATCCTGGCCCAGCGGGTCACGCAAGCGGCCACCGACAACGCATCGCTGGAGCCGATGGTGGGGGCTGTAGAACAGAACTGTGGGAAGAAGCCAGACAAGGTGGTGGCTGATTCCGGCTTGTACAGCAACGCCAACGCGGCCGCGATGGAGCAACAAGGCATCGATGCTTATATTCCCGACTCCAATATGGCAGCGGCTTTAAACAGAGGAGTTCGGGTAAAAGGCCGTGCCCGAGCTCCAGAGATGAAACACATGCGGGCCAAGTTCCGAACCAGCGCTGGGCGGGGCATCTATGCGCAACGAAAAGGGATTGTAGAAGGAGTCTTTGGTGTCTTGAAGAGCGAACGAGATCTGCATCGTTTCCGTCTCCGTGGCTTGCAGAAGGTGGGTGTCGAATTTACCTTGGCCGCGATTGGATTTAACATAAACCGGCTTCGTGCCGAACAGGATCAAAGTTCTCCCCTCTGGGTTCGTCGTCGCAAGCGGGAGGACAAAAAGGCACGGTGTCATGGCAACTAAGAACTAGAAATGTAATTGAGAGATTAGAAACACCCTCAAAGCTTGCCTTTGGCGTCCGGTAGTACAACTCTCGAGAACACAAGGACTTGACCGAGACCCCCGATTCCCAAACACGAACCTAGAGCTAGGCAGGTCTCGGCTCTCACACATGCTCTTTAGCCCCTGAGGCACGGTTCTTCCATGATTCTTCAGCTAAGCGGTTTGGTCCTTAGCCCTCGCACTCTGCGCGCGAGAGTCGCTGCTTGCACGGATTGCAGGGTGATACGCCGTGTGTCAACCTGCTACGACAGAACCAGTATCGGCATCTTTCCCGATCCACTCCCAGGCTGTACCATTCGAAGAATTCCGCGCACCGTAGTGGTAGCCGAGGCAAGAGATGCGAACCACAGATCGGAAATTGGTTCTCAAGATCATGGTGGTCGGCTCGGTCAGTCTATTGTTGTCGCTGTCATCTTGCGGGAAGCAGGCGGCTCGTCACGAAGCCCCCACGGCAAGCCCGGCAGGACCCCAGGACCCCGACTTGAGCGTAAGCGCGGCCGGGTATCATGGCAAGCACTTCACTGGGCCGTTGTACATTCCCCGGTCTTCTCCGATGGAAGATGGCACCACCGCCTATAACGTGACCTATCAGGATGGCGTCACGGTAGTCAGCAAAGACGATACGATGCGTCACCTGGTCAACATCGATCGAGATGGGAACTACACCTTTGACTCCTCTGCCGGCCAGATCGCCAAGCTGAGAAGCGGGAGCGTGGTATTGCTCTCCGGCCTGGCCCTGCGCACGGTGGTCGATGTGCAGAAGACCGCGAACGGTTACTTGCTCAAAACAGAACCAGCCATGATCACCGATGCCATCAAAAACGGCCGGCTGGAAGGCACTTATAGGATCGACTTCAGCAGGATGCGGGCCCGGGGCGTGGCTGATTTTGATGTGGACTTTTCCGGTTACAACTACCATGTCAAATTCACGCCGGGGAATGATCGCATCGATGTCAGGGCGACCATTAAATTTGGAGGTAGCCAGGGCAAGCTGGCCTATGAAGGCGTCGGTTACCTTAGCAACTTTGTTTCCACCGTCAGGATGCAGATCAAAGATGGCACGCTAACCAAGTTGGATTTCACCAACTCCAACCTTACCGGCCAGGTTGAGCTAAAGTGGTACGCGGTCGCGACCGATGATATGAAAGCCGGGGCCGTGGCCAAAATTACTTCTTGGCCGGCTGAGCTCGTTAAGAGTGTCCTGCTTTCCAAAGCGGCTTATCATGTCCCCATCGTGGTGGGTGCGGTTCCCTTTGACCTGAAGATATCGCTTGGTTTTAGCTTTATTCCCGCTTTCACCTCGAAGAATAGCGTGGTTGAGGGTAGCAAGCTCATTAAGTACAGTGGTAGCGGCGGCTTTAGTTTTTCCAACGGTAAGACAAGCCCATCCGGTTCCCTCAACGTTCAGGGCGACATCGCTCAATACGATACGCGAGTGTTCGCCGTGGGGCCGGTAGGCTTTACTGCTGCTACGGAAGCGCCGCGGTTGGAACTGACCTTGGGTTGGCCACCGGCGACCGCGCTCGTTGCCGGCTATCTCAACTTTGTCGCTTCCTATGGAATTGTCACCAATGGCACGGATAGTCCCCTTCCTTGTCAAACCAATATCATGGCCTTCAGCGTAAGCGCGGGGTCTACCTACAATTCACCCAACACCTTCGCCACGTGGCTCGCTACGGGAGCATCATCTTCTGTCTCTCTCTGGTCGAAGACCCTCAAATCCGGGGGCGCCGGCGGTCTAATGTGTCCCAGCTGAGAGTGGATATTGGAATCGTAATAGTTTCATGTTTCTCTTCCGGTTCTCACGCAGACAGTTAGGCTCGGACCAACCCAACAGCGAGTTCTTTTAGGTAAAGATGCTCATATTTGTCTCGTGTTGCATCCATTTGACTTGCAACGTCAAAGCTCAGGAAAGCATCCTATCGCCTGCTCAGTTGAAAGCCTGCACACGAGCAATAGAGAGGATTTTTGATGACAAGAAAAAATTATTACAGAACAGTATTACTCTGCGGTGTTACGCTTTTTTTCGCAGGTTGTAACAAGCAGGACAATTCCAAGGCCAACTATCAAGCGGCGATCAACAACTACTACAAGGCTCACCCCCTCTGCGTCTGGCAGGACACAAAGAAGCTTCCTGTGCAAGCCGCGACTTCTGACGACGCCAAGACGCAAGGCTTTGACGCCTTGACCGACGCCGGCCTCCTTACCCGCACCACCGGTGAAAAGAAGGTCTTTATCGTCGCTTCCAAGCAGGTGAACAATTACGATCTCTCAGCGCAAGGGCGTTCCTCATGGACGCCGGATACGACCCAGCCGGGATACGGTAATTTCTGCTATGGCCATCGTGCTGTGGATTCGATTGATAGCTTCACCAACGGCGTCAACGGCTCTGGCTTGAAGACGGCAGAGGTGAATTACCACTACAGCCTCGCCGACGTCCCCGGATGGGCAAAGTCCGAGGAGGTCAAAACAGCATTCCCGACGCTAGCTGCCTCACTAGCGCAAAGCCAGCCCGCTCAGGATTCGCTGGTGATGAACGGCAGTGATTGGCAAGTGTCCAAGTAAACCCGGTGCCTTATCCTTGAACCCTTGAGTGGGTTCAAGGATGGCCCCGTCGAACACGAAACTGCCTTAAGGCTTTTCCGCCTTCAAGACAAAGACAAGCAAAGAGCGTGCCGTGACGCCGTACGCTTCGCCGACCTTGAAGCTCCCGCGCTCGCTGTTATCGGTGATATTGGTGTCGATCAGCAACCACCATGTATCGCCGCCGGGGCACTCAGGCAAAGTAAATTCCACCAGATCGTGATGGTCGTTGATCACGATCAATATCGTCGCTTCCCGTCCCCGTTGCTTTATTCCAGTTACCTGTGCTCGCCCATCCAGCAGCATGCCAAAGCAGCGCATGCCGGTATCGCTCCAGTTCTCCTGCTGCATCTCCGATCCGTTGGCATTGATCCAGGTCAGGTCCTTGACTCCCAACTCCTCGTCGTATTTGCCGGTGAGAAAGAGGTTGCGGCGCAAAATGGGATACCGGTGGCGCAGGTTCGTCAGTCGACGTGTAAAAGCAGTTAACGACTCGCCTTTCTCCTGCAGCTCCCAATTGAGCCAGCTGATCTCGTTATCCTGGCAATAAGCATTGTTATTACCGTTCTGTGTGCGGCCGAACTCGTCGCCGGCCAGCAACATAGGCGTTCCCTGGGCCAGGAGCAGGGTGGCCAGTGCATTCCGGATCATGCGCTTGCGCAGAGCAATGATGTCAGGGTCGTCGGTGGGGCCTTCGACGCCGCAGTTCCAGGAGTTATTGTTGGAACTGCCATCCTTGTTATCCTCGCCGTTCGCCTCGTTATGCTTCTCGTTGTAGGTATAGACATCATTCAGGGTGAACCCATCATGGGCAGTGACAAAGTTGATCGATGCCCACGGTCTGCGTCCTTGATGATTGAAGATGGAAGCAGAAGCACACAGGCTCTCAGTGAGCGCGGCTGCTGGGGCGTTGCCGGTCCAGAACTTGCGCGTCGTGTCACGGAATTTGTCGTTCCACTCTGCCCAGCCCGGAGGAAAGGCGCCCACCTGGTAGCCGCCCGGGCCGCAATCCCAGGGTTCTGCGATGAGCTTGATTCTTGACAGGCATGGGTCCTGGCTGCAGGCCTTGAGAAATCCGCTCTGGTTATCGAATCCGTTTGGCTCCCGCGCCAGGATGGTTCCCAGGTCGAACCGGAAGCCGTCGACACGGGTCTGCTCTGCCCAATAGCGCAGGCTGTCGGTCACCATCTGGATCACCCGTGCGTGACTCAGGTTCACCGTGTTCCCGGTACCCGTGTCGTTGATGTAATAGCGCGGCTTGTCGGGGAGCAGGCGGTAGTAACTTGCGTTGTCGATTCCCTTGAACGACAGGGTGGGGCCAAGTTCGTTTCCTTCCGCGGTGTGGTTGTATACCACGTCCATAATGACTTCAATCCCAGCATCGTGGAGACGGGCGACCATCTCTTTGAACTCGCGCACTGGATGGCGCCGGTCGTGGGCATAGCGCGGGTCGGGCGCAAAAAACCCGATCGAGTTGTAGCCCCAGTAATTGGTCAGGCCCTTTTCCAGCAGGTGGCTGTCATTGATGAAGAAGTGGACCGGCAACAGCTCCACCGAGGTGACGCCCAGGTCCTTGATGTACTTGACCACCGGCTCAGCGCCGAGGCCCGCATAGGTGCCGCGGAGCTTCTCGTCAAGCCCCGGAAATTGCTTGGTGAAGCCCTTGACATGGAGCTCGTAAATAATCGTGTCGTCAAACGGTATGCGGACCTCGCTCAGCACGCCTTGACCATGCCAATCGAAGTTGGGATCGACCACTATGCACTTGGGCATGAAAGGTGCGCTGTCCCGCTCGTCGAAGGTAGTGTCGTCCCCCGACTCCATCTTGTATCCAAATACTGCCGGGTCCCATTTGAGCTCGCCGATGTGAGCCACCGCATAGGGGTCGAGCAGTAGCTTGTTGGGGTTGAAACGGTGTCCGGCTTCAGGCTCATACGGCCCGTGAACCCGGTACCCGTAGACCGCTCGGGGACCCACACCCGGCAGATAACCATGCCAGATCTGATTGGTGTACTCGGGCAGCTCAATCCGCTCCAGCTCCTTTTCGCCGTTTTCGTCGAACAGGCACACCTCAACCTTGGTTGCGTGGGCGGAGAAGATAGCAAAGTTCGTGCCCTTTCCATCCCAGCAGGCGCCGCGTGGGTGGGGCAGACCTTCTGCGAGCGGGGCGGTGAGCGTTCCAGGCATGAGCAATTCAGACATGGTGATGTGATTCCTTTTGAGTGTTGGAAGTAGCAAAGCCGGTAATAGTAATAATGACTAGAGTCGCTTCAGTAGATGCGGATTCAGACGTTTTAGCTGGTTTGGGCTCTGGGGCGCATGCCGAAGTCAGCGAAGTTCTTTTAGCTCATCAAATTCTGGAGATCCAGGAAAATTGCAGCCGTCTGCTGGCGCTACGGTTTGGGAACCGCGGTAAGCAGACCTTGGTCGCGGAGCCATTGCGCGAGCAGGACCGGCCATTGATCCAGCGCTGCGCTTCCCGCTCCCATGCCGCTGCCATGATTGCCATGGCGGAAAATATGCATCTCCGCGGGTACTCCGGCGGCAATCAGGGCGTTATAGAAATCCACACTGGCGCTGATCGGGACGGTGCGATCGTCCGAGGTGCTGTAGATAAAAGTGGTGGGCGTCTGGGAGGTAACGTGCAGGCTCGGCGTGTATTTTTGCTCGTCCAGCTTGCAGGTTTCAGGCGGAATGGTCTTGATCACCGAGCAGTAGGTGATGTAATGGCCGCTGGGCTGCATAGCGTTTAACCATGGATAGCCGAGCACCAGAAAATCAGGCCGGCTGCTGAGCCGCTCCAGGGGGTCGCTTGCGTCGGGCTTACCGGCGTCGAAGAGCGTGCCTGTGGCCGCTGCCAAATGGCCGCCGGCGGAGAAGCCAACGAAGCCTATACGGTCCGGGAGAAAACCGTAGGTCGCGGCGGACGACCGCACCAGCCGGACCGCGCGCTGCGCATCCTGTAAGGGAATCGGATACAGATACTTTGCCCCCAGCCGGTACTTGAGCACAAAGGCGGTGACACCCTGGGAGGTAAACCAATCGGCCACCTGGCGGCCTTCCAGGTTGCTGGCAAGGTGCAGATAGGCCCCGCCGGGAGCCACGATCACTGCCGACCCCGTGCCATTTCCTTTTTGAGGAACAAAGACGGTGAGCGTAGGCAAGTCCTCCGCAGGGGTGCCCTCTACCTCCGGCGCTCCACTTGGCCATAGCTGCACGGTGGAGATGCCGAGTTCGGGGTCGAGAGGCTGGTCACGCTGACTCGAGGAACTGGCCGTCTGCGCATTTACCAGACGGGCCGCAAGCAGGCAGAGCAGCATTGCAAACACACTCTTTTTCATCTTTCCTCTCCATCGTGGAGTCAGAACCGTCTTTCCCATCCTCGGACCAGACTCGATGGGCCCAATCTTAGCAATCAGGTCGGTTATCAGCCTACTTCTTCGAAGGGGGTTGATACCCCCCGAAAGGATGATTCCCTCGCACTTATTTCCTGTTGCTGTTGGCGGTGCTTCGTTCCTGGCGCGATCGTTTCACGCTATTCACGCGCCTTTTGCGGCATTCTCCGGCCTCACGATCATGCTCTTGCTTGTAAACTGCTCGATCCCAAATGGTTGGTTCAGATCGGCTCGAATGAGGGTTTCGCTGAGACGGCATAGATCTTTAACTTGGAACCATCGTTGCACGCTTCCTTCACTGTTTGCTCGAAAGGTGGTCCGCCGATGCTGAGTGCTAACCTTGCTGTCAATTCCGTCAGCCCATTTCCAGGGGTCCTTTCACGGAAGATGCCCCTCGGCAAGGCTGTCCCTTGCCCGCCCCCGGCGCTCAGTTTGGTCGAAGCAGGATGCTACGGAAACCGCATGGCGAAGCACCTGCACATGGCGAGCGCCCCCATGATCAGCGTGAGAACCCGGCGCAAGGCGCACCTGGCCGTCACCCGGCTGCGCTCGGAAACGGGCCTCGTTGACCGGACAACACCATTCGCCTGCGAGCGGGCGTTCACGGTCCAGTTGCACCTGCGGCCTGTTTCGCCCGTCAACTTCTGGCTACATGGCCGGCCCGTCTCGGACGAACCCGTGCAAGACGGGAGCGTCAGCATCATGCACCTGGAGCATGAGCCTTCCATGTACCTGGGAAGTGCCTTCGATATGGTGCAGTTTTATGTGCCTCGCGTTGCCCTGGATGAGTTCGCGGATGAGAACGATGGCTGCAGGTGCGAGACGCTCACTTGGCCCTCTGGCAAGATCGACCCCCGGCTGAAGAGTCTGGCATTGTGCCTCCTGCCCGTGCTGGAGAGACCTGAACTTTCGAGCGAGCTGTACGTCGACCACTTGGTCTTTGCTGCGCATGCGTATATAGCCCGCACCTACGGTGGAATCAAGATTGCTCCATCCGTTGTGCGTGGCGGATTGGCGCCATGGCAGTTAAACCGCGCCACTGACATGCTGAAGGCTAACCTGGATGGACAGATTGCGCTCTCTCAGGTGGCGCGCGAATGCAAACTATCTGTGAGTCATTTTGTCCGTGCTTTTAAGCAGACGATTGGGGAGCCGCCCTATCGCTGGCTGCTGCAGCAGCGCATCGATGCTGCGAAAGAGCTGCTTCTACATTCCGAGCTGCCAATGGTGGAGATCGCGCTCAAGTGCGGTTTTGCGGATCAGGCATGTTTTATCCGGGCATTCCGGAAATTGCTCGATACCACCCCTGGGGAGTGGCGGCGGATACGCATGCAATAGCCGCGTACCTGGATTTCCTGTTACGCAGCCCCAGACAGAACCGCGTGTGCGGCTTTCTTCAAAGGAAAGCCGCACGAAGTTCGCCAACGCCCCGAACCGCGACAGGAAATCCATGGTATCCCGCCACATAACGAAGACTAATTAGTCAACGCTGTCAATAATCTCCCCGAGGAACCAGGCCCTGCGTTCCGTTTCGTCGATCCAGACCTCAATCAGACTGGCGGTTGCCACGTCGTTATGGTGATCACACAACTCGTGGAGGGAACGGAGCGATGCCGTCAGTTGCCGGTTGTCAGCGTAAAGCTCGCTGAGCATCGTCTTAGGTGCAATGTGGTGGCCATTATTGTCCTTAAGCCGTTGGTGGCTCGTGACCTCGCTGATGGAGTGAAGGGTGGTCCCTCCCAGTTTCCGGGCTCGCTCCGCAACCGGGTCGGTCATGGCGAAGATTTGATCCGAGTGCTCATCAAGCAATAAGTGATAGTCGCGGAAGTGCTTGCCCGTCATATGCCAGTGGAAGTTTTTCGTCTTGAGGTAGAGAGCGAAGGTATCCGCCAACAAGTGACGGAGCTCGCCCGATATTTCCTCGACCGCCGTGTGATCCAGCAGTCCAACGCTCTTGATCGACGGCGCCTTCTCGTTTTTTGCTTCAACCTTTTCTGCTGTTGCCATCATCTTCTCCTTTTGTCCGCTTGAGGGGGATTCGGTCCTCACGCAGACGCTACTACTCATGATGCACGCTGCTGTGAAACGTTCTGTAATTTTGCTCTTTGCCGTGCTTGCCGCGCCTGTGGTGCACATCCATGGCAGCAGCAATAAGAGCAAATTATGAGCAAGCGGGAACAAGAGTCAAACCGCTCAACTGACTACTCTTAGGAACACCATGTCCGAGATTGAGCGTTACGATGCCGTCGTGCTGGGTAGCGGAGAAGCAGGGAAGTACATGGCTTGGCATTTGGGTTCAAGCGGAAAACGTACCGCGGTCATTGAGCGCAAATACGTCGGAGGTTCCTGCCCCAACATCGCGTGCCTTCCCAGCAAGAACGTGATCCAGTCAGCCAAGGTGGCCTCCTACTTTCAGAGAGGAGAAGAGTTCGGCATGTTGACGGACAAGTGGACCGTCTCCATGCCGGGCGTGCGGGCACGCAAGCGGCAGATGGTAGACGGACTTCACCAGATGCACATAGATAACTTTGCCCGGAGCAAGGCTGAGATCGTCATGGGAGAAGGCCGCTTCATCGGCGACAGAACCCTGAAGGTCGCACTTCTCGGAGGAGGAGAACGCGTTCTCCATGGCGACCAGGTCTTTATCAACACCGGGACCAGGGCGGCAATTGGTAACATCCCCGGTCTCGCCGAGGCCTCTCCCCTGACTCATATTGAGGCGCTGGAACTTGACATTGTCCCGGAGCACTTGCTGATTCTCGGTGGGGGCTATGTCGGGCTGGAGTTTGCCCAGGCTATGCGGCGTCTAGGCAGCCGCGTAACCATCATGGAACGGAATGATCGGCTGCTTCACCGTGAAGATCAGGATGTATCCGAGGCCATCACTCAACTCTTCCAGGACGAAGGCATCGTCATTGTGGCAAATACCAGCCTGGGACACGTAGAAGGAAAATCGGGTCACGGTGTGCGGCTGCACGGCTCCAGGCGTCAGTCTCAGATCATCGTCGAAGGCTCCCACCTGCTGGTAGCGACGGGACGCGTACCCAACACAGAGGGCATCGGATTAGACCTGGCTGGAGTGAAGACGACGAAACAAGGCTATGTCAGCGTGAATGAACGGCTGGAGACGAGTGCTCCTGGTGTCTGGGCGCTCGGCGACTGCGCCGGTAGTCCCTTCTTCACGCATATATCGTTCGATGATTTCCGCATTGTCCGCGACAACTTGGCGGGTGCCCAGCGCACGACTACGGGAAGGCAGGTTCCATCCTGCCTTTATACCGACCCTGAACTTGCCCACGTAGGGCTTGACGAATCGCAGGCGAAGCAGCAAGGCATCGGGTACCGCCTGGCCAAGATCCCAATGGCATCCGTCTTGAGAACCCGGGCGATGTCTGAGACCAGGGGATTTCTTAAAGTGCTGGTCGCTGCGACCGATGACCAGATCCTCGGCTTCACCGGCTTTGGCGAGGGTGCCGGTGAAACCATGGCTACCGTCCAGCTCGCGATGAGAGCCGGTATCCCGTACACCGTTTTGCGCGACATGACGATTACTCATCCCACTCTTGCCGAAGGAATCGTAGCGCTCTTTTCCAAGGTGCCCGCTATCAAATAAATGAGCATCGGGGTCACATCGCTAAGCTGCCAAGCGCCATCAGCAGCAGCAGCCCACCGATAAGGAAATCTGCAAATTGCTTGTTCGCTTCGACCGGCTGGGTGACACCGAGCTTGACGACGAATCCGTTTGCCGTTTTGTCTCGCCAATCCATCACGTCACCCTTCCTGAGAGCGCTTGCTTTTTGCCCTGCTGGGCCTAGGCCATCGACTTGCGCAGAGCCACTTTGGCGCGCGCCAACCGGGACTTGGTGGCCGGGACAGAAATCCCCATATTGTGCGCGATCTGTTTCATCGAATGGCCTTCCATCTGTCCCAGCTCGACTACAGATCGAAGAGTGTTTGGCAGGCGGCAGATGGCCCGTTTCAGGCGCATCGATCTCTCGTGTCCCGTGTAATGTTCCTCGGGGTTTGCGGAGTAGTCGGCAATTTGCCACGTCTGCCACGTCTCTCCTTCGGCGGTCGCATCGATGGAGGTCTCCAGACGAATACGCTTCTTACGTAAAATCATGAGAGCCGAATTGATGCCGATACGAGTAAACCAGGTCGCGAAGCTGGACCTTCCGTCAAACTGTTTCAAATGCAGGAAGGCCCTCATCATAGAATCCTGGAGCGCATCTTCCGCATCCTCGCGATTCTTTGTCACGCCGTAAATCGTGTTAAAGACACGTTTAGAGTTACGTGTGCACAGTTCGACGAACGCCCATTCCTGGCCGGCTTGCGCCGCCTCAATCAACCGATCTTCACCCAATGCGTTGGGCTCAAGCCGATGGGCAAAGTTACTACTTACCACGCTGCATGCACTCATAGAAGCAACCTCGGGGGCAGAATTGGAATACGCTACTCAGGGCCTGAGTAAAAGTAGCGTAGGGAGCCGGAGATAGCTTGATTGAAATTGCTTTTAGTTTGCTGATCTTGCGGAGACAAACGACCTAGAATCTCGCGCCAAGCCACTCGATGAGGGGAACTCAGAGAAGATTCATCCTGCGAGGCCGCTTATGATGCTAGAAGGAGAATGAAACATTGGACCAGAAAGATTGGGCGGGAGTATTTCCAGCCATCACAACGCCATTCCAGGCTGATTTGTCCGTCGACTATGAAACATTTCGAGGCCAGACTCGATGGATGGTTGAGTGTGGCTGCAACGGAATTGTCGCCCTGGGATCTCTCGGGGAAGCGCCGGCGCTGACCAGGGAAGAGAAAGTTGAGCTCCTGAAACAGGCCAGGCGGTCCTTGGATGGCAAAGCGCCAGTGATTGCCGGCATCTCCGCGTTCAGTACTGCGGAAGCGGTCTGGCTTGCGAAGGAGGCACATCGGGCGGGCGTGGATGGCCTGATGGTTTTACCGCCCCTGGTGTACCGGGGTGACTGGCGCGAAACGCGCGCTCACCTGGGCGCTATCTTTCAGGCAACGCCGCTTTCTGCCATGCTCTATAACAATCCCGTAGCGTACGGAACAGACATCCTTCCGGAGCAGATCATCGAACTGCGTGCGCTGCATCAGAACTTCCATGCGGTGAAGGAATCGAGCGCCGACATCCGGCGTATTACTTCGCTCAAGCATCTGGCCGGCGACTCGCTGGAGATCTTCGTGGGTATGGACGATGTGGTGGTTGAGAGTGTAGCCGCAGGCGCAACCGGCTGGATCGCCGGGCTGGTGAATGCATTTCCCGAAGAATCGGTGCGCTTGTTCAAGCTGGCGCAAAGCGGTCCATCGCCGGACCTGGACTCACTTTATGCTTGGTTCCTGCCTTTACTGCGCCTGGATACGGTGCCCAAGTTCGTGCAACTGATCAAGCAGGTTCAGGAACAGTGCGGCGGCCCTTCGGCGCGCGTAAGGCCGCCCAGGCTTGAACTCGTGGGCGCGGAGCGTGAGGACGTCGCCGCGCTTACCCGCAAGAGCCTTGCGAACCGCCCGGGCTAGTCTGATCCAAGATCCCGTCCCTCAGGTTTTGCCAGTGCTCGTTGGCTGCAGGATGGCTTCCTGTTGTTTACCAGTCCTTCGTGCTTCCTGATTTGGTTCGGCGCCAGGTGATCAAGGCCTTCGCCGGATCGTAGCCTCAAGGGCCTGCGCGTGGTTTGACCCTGTGCTCTGTGGTTGTTACTATCAAGGTGCGGGGTGGAGCAGTCCGGTAGCTCGTTGGGCTCATAACCCAAAGGTCGCTGGTTCAAATCCAGCCCCCGCAACCAATAACGTCTGTGATTCTAAAAGACTTCCATTTTCTGAGAATGGAAGCTTTTTTCTTTGGTAGCTGTTAAGCAGTCAGAATTGTCGGAATTCCTTTCAGCGTCAGCAACCGCCTTCGCTATTGAGTCTCCCAACTTCTGTGCAGCTTCCTCGTTTTCTCGCCAGTCGAGTGTGTGACCGTACACGTCCAGGGTTAAGCTTTCTGTCAGTGCGTGATCGATGCGCTCTTGGATCGTCTTCAGCGGGCCCCCGCAAGGAATTTAGCTACCTTCTCCTGCCACGGGCACCTTAGGAGTTTCGATGCGACTTTACGCGCCGAAGCCACAGGCATTGGATAGCCCTTGGAATCCGCCTACGATTCAGCGGGTCGACGGAGCAGATGCTCTTCCGCAGTAGGGGCCCTATCCCACCCAAGCCAACCGGCTTGAATGGGGCGGCCAAAAGTAACCTCCGAAACGATAACCGACGACTGAAGAAAAGAGTCTCAACGGCCAAATCCGATGCCGGAGCGGCATCTATATCTAGTAGAAGACGATTTCGGCACAGCGGGCGGCTCTCGCGTACCTCCCACTGGTCGGCAGTTGCCGGTAGTTTCGGCCTAAGCGCGAGCGAAGGACAGTTTTACCGCTGTCCGGTGTCACACCCGATCCCTGTCTCAAATTAAGGCACTCAAAACATCCTGCTCTGGCGGGATGTTTTATGCCCCACCCCTGCTTCCCCGAGCAGCGGAAAACCTCTGCCCATAACTTCTCTCAAATTCCAAGGAGCCACCTATGCCCAAAAATAGGGTCAGCGACCCCATCACCGATCAGGAAATAGCCTTTGCCCGCCTGGTGCTCTCTGGCGCCATGACCGACCGTCATGCCGCCGAAGCTGTCGGTCTCAACCCCGACTCCGCCGCCTACACCAAATCCAAGCCCCGTGTCCGCGCCTACATGATCGAGCACCGCGCCGCCGTGCAGCAACAGCTCGTCCAGCAAGAGACCGACTTGTCCCGCCAGTCCCGGCGTGCCGCCGAGCGTGCCGTGGAGGGACTGCGCCGGCTGACTCTGGACCGCGAACAAGTACTGGCCCGCCTCTGGGAAATCGCCAACCTCAGCCCCGAGATGACCCGAAACAGCGTTACGGGCCAAGTCAAGGCCCTCTCCATCATCGTGGCTATGGAAAACTTCATCCCCGACCGTCTCGCGGTTTCCGCGGAAAAGAAATCAGCCCCTGCACCTGTCAACGCGCAAATCTATGCCTCCGCATGGCGTCGCGGGCAGCAGGCCACAACTATCGACCCGCAGCCAAACCCTGCCCCACCTGTCCCGCCTGCCCCGGCGAGCCGTGGGGCGTGCCGTGGAGCCCAGGAAGAAGCCCAGCAAGAAGATTCACCCGCCGTCCCCGCCTGTCCCGTCAGTCCCGGCGTGCCGCGGAGCGTGCCGTGGAAGCCCGTTCCAAGCTCGGCGGGAGGGACGCCTGCGGACGCTAGCCCCGGTCAGTCCAACTTTGCCAACCCCCGTAGCCCCTCGGAAGCACCGCCACTGGCGCCATATGGCCGCGGGTTCTCTTTTGTTCCGGACGCGAGAGTGGGTTTTGTTCCAGACACGAGAGTTCCTTTCTCCATTAAGAAGAACCCCTTCGCCCGCCCCCGTTGAGCTACTAATCCACAAAAGGACCCAAAAATATCAAATTTTAAAAATAGCTGCCAGCGAAAACAGTTTCGCAATTGGTGTAGACCGAAGCCACAGGCCCGTAATTGCGAAACTGCTTTAAGCCGCCACCGCGCATGTCGTCCTGACCAAGCTAAAACTCTGACCCCTGTGTCTACCGTGAGTGTCTAGAGACATGCCCATTGCTAGGAAGACCAATAGGCGACTGCCAATTGGGGTACGTTCCGTCTGTCCAGGGTCGGTCCGATTCGCGACCCACGTAGTCGAGTTCGACGCCAGCCCTCACAGGTCACAGCGCCATCTTGGATCAAGCGTTGTCGTTCCTGCTTGCAAAGTGTTCTAATTCCGGCTGCATTTGATATTTAAGTCGGATCGGCGACCCAGGTCGAGACAAGATGCCACACCGCGACCGGGTGTTACACGTGGTCGAGCCTGGGCACACCGGGCGCGAGGAGAACGCATGATCGGGAAACCATGGCTGCTTTCCATCGTTTTGCTCATCGCGGCAACAGGCCGGAACTTCGCTCAGTCAGCTCCACGCAGTGATGCGGAGGTTCAACAGGCAGTGGACTCTCTCCTGCAAAAGATGACGACGGAAGAAAAGATCGGGCAACTAAGCCAGCTCTTTGTCTTCGACGCCGGGCAGGCCGTCGAAAAGTCGGTGGCCATGGGTGAGGTGGGATCGCTGCTGTTCATCACTGATCCAGCAGTGATCAACCGCCTGCAGCACCTCGCAGTGGAGAAATCCCGGCTGCATATTCCGCTCATCTTTGGCTACGACGTCATTCATGGATTTCGCACCATTTTTCCCGTGCCAATTGCCATGGCTGCTTCCTGGGATCCCTCGCTCGAGATGCAGGGCCAGGCGACGGCGGCCAAAGAAGCCCACGCCGTTGGTATCAACTGGGCCTTTGCTCCCATGTTGGACATTGCACGCGATCCGCGCTGGGGCCGCATGGTTGAGGGTGCGGGAGAGGATCCTTATCTTGGTTCAGCCATGGCCGCAGCCCAGGTTCGCGGGTTTCAGGGCGAATACATCGGAGCCCCTGATCATGTGCTTGCCTGCATGAAACACTTTGCCGGTTACGGAGCCGCTGAGGGCGGGCGTGATTACGACGGCTCCTATATCTCTGACGCGCAGATGGAAAACGTCTACCTTGCTCCGTTTCATGCCGCGGTGAAGGCCGGCGTTGGCTCCGCCATGAGCGCCTACATGGACCTCAATGATGTGCCGGCCACCGGCAATCGCTGGCTGCTCACCGACGTTCTGCGCCAGCAATGGGGATTTAAAGGACTCGTGGTCAGTGATGCCGATGCGGTTAAAAGCCTGGTGAACCACGGCTATGCCCGAGACCTCCACGATGCTGCTGTCCGCGCTTTGGATGCCGGTGTCGATATGGAGATGGCGCAAAATGCAACCGCATACGGGCAAAGTCTGGCCGCTGCCCTTAAGGCAGGCGAAATCAGCTTGCAACAAATAGAGACCGCCGACCGGCGCATCCTTACCGCTAAAGTTCGCCTGGGTCTGTTCGAGCATCCCTACGTCGATCAAGCCCAAGTCGCCAGCGTACTGGACGCCCCCGAACACCGCACCCAGGAGCGGATGGCAGCAGAGCGCTCGGCTATCTTGCTGCGCAATGAAAATGGCTTGTTGCCGCTGAAGAAGGAAGCGTACAAGAAGATTGCGGTCGTTGGTCCGCTGGCCGATACGAAGCTCGACACCCTTGGACCCTGGGCTTTCCAGCAGAATCTTTCCGAAACCGTCACCGTGCTGGAGGGGCTTAGATCGGAACTCGGCGCCGGCGCGCAGATTTCCTTTGCTGCCGGAGTGCAAATCGTACGTACGTTCCCCTCCTTCTTCGACCAGATAGATCACACAACACACCCGCCTGCCTGGTCCGCCGAACAACAAGACCAGGAGATACAAAAGGCCGTAGATCTCGCCGGGTCCTCCGATCTGACCATCCTGGTGTTGGGGGAAACGCATGATATGAGCGGTGAGGCAGCCTCCAGACAATCCCTCGATCTGCCCGGAAGGGAGCAGGAGCTGATGGAAAAAGTGGTAGCGGCCGGCAAGCCGGTCGTACTGGTTCTCGTCAACGGCCGTCCGCTGAATATCACCTGGGCCTCCCTGCATGTCCCGGCAATCCTGGAGTCGTGGTACCCCGGAACCGAGGGTGGCAACGCAGTTGCACGGCTTCTGTTTGGTGACGTTGTACCCGGAGGCAAGCTGCCGTTCTCATGGCCGCGCAACGTGGGTCAAATCCCCATCAACTATGCCCACAACACCACCCAGGCCCCGGGAGATCAAGCCAAACGTTATTGGGATGTGGAGAGTACTCCGCTTTACCCCTTCGGATTTGGCCTGAGCTACTCTCAATTTACTTTCTCTGACCTGCGTCTTAGTAAAACGAAAATCAACCCGGACGAGAGTCTTGATGTAACCGTGGTTGTTCAGAACACAGGATCCCGCACCGCCGATGAAGTCGCTCAGCTGTATCTTCACCAGCGGTACGGCAGCTCCTCTCGCCCGGTGCGCGAGCTCAAAGGCTTTGAGCGAACAGAGCTGAAACCAGCCGAGCGAAAGACGTTGCGATTTAAAATCGGCAAAGACGAACGCACCTACTGGAGTGCGGCAAGCCGCAGCTGGGTGGTCGATGCTTCGACCTTCGACGTCTGGGTGGGCCCGGACTCGTCGGCGTCACTGCACGCATCATTCGACGTAACCCAATAATCCTGGTGTGCGAATGGTATCGGAGGGCATCCGACGGAGGAAAAAAACCTAGTGTGCCCACTCAGTTCCTTGTACCGTATGTTTTCCCGGAATCACCGCCCCCATCCCACGTGCCGTCCAGTTTGTCCGGGGTCGCTTTGAGCTCGATGTCGTAATAAGAGCCCTGGTAAGGCGCCTGGAATTTCAAAACGCCACCGACGAAGGTTAGATCTTTCGCGGGTTGTTCCCCTTCGCCGACGCTCAGGGAGCCGGTCAATTTTCCTTCACTCTCCTGGAGAGTCAGGGTCCATTTGACCGGGTCCTCGTTACTTTCCGATGTCATGTTCCACTTGCCGAGCAGGGGCTTATAGTCCTGTCCGTGGGCGGAAACTGTCAGCACCATCAGTCCCAGGCAGAGCGCGAAAAACCGGCGGCTGATCTTATGAGCCATAACACTCCTCCGTGGCAACCGGCGCCACCTGAGCAGTGTACCCCTGGCCTCCGCCATGTGCGTTTACAATCTAACCCCGCCCAATCGATCCTTTGCCGCCCGGTGGCAGCCCCTGCTTCAACAGGGGGAGCGAGTTATTTCGTTAAGTTTCGCTGTCAACAGGGTTCTAGCGGGGCACAAGGGCAGGGAAGGGGACAGCCGTTAAGCAGCAAAGTCTTCGCTCGAAAGCACCTAGAAGTTGTTAATCGTTCTCCCTGCCCACACGGATCATTGAGGACCGATGCGCATAACCATATTGGGAATTGTGCTACAAGCGCCTGCAGAAGGGGCCTGCCATTGGGTGCCGTCTGCATACGTAACCGAATCCAAGTCGATGGAGGTTATTATGGCAGTGAAGTGGGTCAGAGAAAGCTCAATGGCGGCGTGGCCTTTTCCTTGAACGTCCAGTGCGACATCAACCGTCCTCCAAAGGTCAGGTGCATTGGAAGGGTCGGATGGGTCAATGAGTCTCAATTTTCTACTAAAGCCGTGAACGGTGAATTGCGCACCCACCATGTCCCGAGTTGAGGGATTACTCACATCGAGGTGGAGCTGCAGATAATCCTTTGTAACCTGTTGTCCCTCCAGACTCGGCTCTTTGCGCTGAGTCGGTGGTTGCCCGTTTATCGAAGGCCCAGCGTTTGATACTGATGGCAATGCGACAAGATTTGCCTCAACGCCGATAGGGCAGACGGTTCCAGCCGAACGCACGTGCGTCAATGATGCCCTGTCTGCGTCCTGCTTGGTGACCTGTTGTTGTCCGAGGAGAAGAGCGTTAGAGAGCAGGAAGACGAGCGAAAGGATGCTGGCGCGACCCACGGTAGTACCCCCAGATACGCAAGCTGGCATCAGGGTACTCCCGTCCTATCAGGTGGTGCAACAGCGACAGAGGGAGCGGATGTTGTAAGTGGTACGGTAGACTTTCTCTGCTATGAATTCTTGTCGAGAATGCGAAGCGATTCTGCTGGAATACCGAAGAGCTTATGCTGACTTCTGGCTCAACGCGAGCCCAGTGACACGTAACGTGTACCAATCGGTTGCAAACCTTATCGGAGGGACCGAGGAAGACGTGGTTCGCCTAGAGGGTTTGGTTCCGCCATTTCGTACCGTGAGCGCAGAGCAGCCTTCCACGGAGCATCGGCGCGAGGGTGGTCCCTACCTGGGGACGTCGGGTTCTGAACGGATACGAGAAGTGATGGGCAGGAAGATCAAGCACCAAATGGCGACGGGCCATTTCGTGAAGTTTGCCATCGGGGAGGGTTTTAGTGAGGCTGACGAAAGGGAAGGGAACAGCCATTAAGCAACAAAATATTCGCTTTTTCTATGCTCTTGAAGTGATGGCACTTAAGCGGCCAGAATTCGTAAAATTGGGTGCTTTTTCGAATATCAGCGATTGATTCGAAACCAATAAGAAGTCTATAGAGTTCAATAGCTTAGGAGATGGCGACCCTGAGCCGTTTTCGTGTATAGCAGGTAGGCTGCCAGAATAATCAATACCGGCAACCTTACTTTCCTGTTCTTGGGTCGTGACAGCTCTCTCAATTTCTGCACCAAGTGCCCCGTGGCTTCGAGATTCCTTGCCCATTCCGGCTTTCCGCCATACGCGTCCAATGTGACGCTCTCTATTACGAAGACACGCCAGCCGGGCAAAGCATCGGACCGCTCATGATTGGCGATCCATTTCGCCCGGTCGGTGTGGCGTCCAGCGACTCTCCACGCTTATCACGCTATATTTCCGCCCAGTACAGCCCACTATCTGCCTTCGCAGAGGCCGGTTCCGCTAACCGGTTCGCCGCAGGCAGCCAGCAACCTATCGTGAAACGCTGGAAGAATCCACGTCACCATCTGCATGCGTACTTCTGACGCCGGTCTACAAAAAGAGACCTGATCATAGGCCGACGGCGAATGCATAGGAGTAATGATCAGTCGAGTAATAACCGAATATCTAACTTCAATCGTTTATCGGTGTTCCGAGTGCGTTAAAGGTAATCAAGGGGTATTGTCTATCGTTCGCAGCTGCGCTTATAGTAACTGTGTTCTTGCCCCCCTCTTGTACGAGAAAATGGCTCCCACTGGGATTCTCGCCACAATATTTGGAGCCGAAAGTCCGGAGGTGACCTTGTGGCTTTTGAGATAGGCCAACGCGTAGGCGATTACGAAGTTGTCAGCATGCTGGGGGCAGGCGGCATGGGGCGGGTTTACCGCGTGCGCAACCTAATTTCCGACCGCACCGAGGCCATGAAGGTACTTCTTCCTGACTTGGTCGTAGAACAGGATCTGGCTGGGCGGTTTATCAGCGAGATCCGCATGCTCGCCAGTTTCGATCACCCCAACATCGCTCAATTTTATACGGCCTTCCAGGTCGATAACCAATTAGTCATGATGATGGAGTTCGTGGAAGGCTACACCCTCGAACAGCTCGCAACACAAGGCCCCCTCCCCGAGAGCGACACCATTAACTATATGCAGCAGGTGCTTTCCGCGTTGAGCTACGCGCATGGCCGCGGCGTAGTTCACCGCGACATCAAGCCGGCCAACATCATGCTGACGTCGCATGGTGTGGTCAAGCTGATGGACTTTGGAATTGCCAAGGCGCAGAGGGAAGTGGACCTCACCCGCCCCGGTACCACGATGGGGTCGCTTTACTATATGTCTCCGGAGCAGGTGCGCGGGGAGGCGGTCGACGCCCGCTCAGATATCTACTCCATCGGCGTCATGATGTACGAACTGATGGCTGGGCGCCGGCCCTTCGAGGCCGACTCCGCTTACGCCATCCTGAACCAGCAGTGCAATGTCGCTCCCCAACCGCCGGTTGAGATTAATCCTCAGTTGCCTGCAGCACTCAGCGAGATCATCCTGTGCGCGCTGCAAAAAGATCCAGCCTTGCGCTTTCAGAACGCACAAGCGGTGCATAATGCACTGTGCCAGGTTGCTGCGCGGCCTGATGGCACGCTTACAGCGGAAGGGGTTCCGTTTACTCCGGTGGTTATCCCGGGGGCCGCTCAGCCTGCCACCTCCCGGCCTGCCACTTATCAGCCTGCCACTTATCAGCCTGCCACTTATCAGCCTGTCACCTCTCAGCCTGCCGCCGCCCAGCCTGCCGCGATGGCAGCGCCACCGGCATCGTCCAGCCACCGCGGAGCATGGATAACCGTAGGGGCGCTGGCGGTTTTGGTTGTTCTAGCTGCGGCTGCCGTCGGCCTGCCGCACCTGTTTCACACCAGTGCGAAAACGGACAGCGATAACACGGTGTCAACGGCCAGCGGCACCGCCGCCGTGGCCGCGCCTCCGGCCGCCACCGCCGTGCAAGCGCCCGCCGCCGCCGTGCCGCCGCCCGCAGCTGCTCCCGTGCCAGCGCCCGCCGCCGTTCCCACAACCCCGGATCAAACGACTCCGGGCAACGCTCCGAAGACGCCGGTTATTAAGAACGACCATCCGCCGACCCTGCCTCGACCTGTCTACAAACAGGGCGGAGGCACCACGAGCGAGGTTACAAAGCAGCCTGATAATACGGGTCCCACGCCTCAAGAAGTGCAACAGGCTCATGAACAAAAGATTCAGCTCGATTCCCGCGCGAGTTCTGTTTCTGCAAGTGTCGAAGCCCTGAAACGCCAACAGGAAGCAGAAGGGCTCGGCTTGCGGCAGGACATGGCGGGCGCCTATGCCCGCATGAACAGTTATCTGCGCCTGGCAAACGACAATTTGAATAACGGCAACATCGCCGCTGCCAGCAGCTACATGGACAAAGCTGATAAAGAAATCTCAACTCTGGAAAGTTTCTTCGGCAGATAGGAGACGAAAGATCATGCGCAAGGTTCTTCTGGTTGTCCTCGCTCTAATAGGAGCCATGCCCGGTGTGGCGCAGGAAAAGCGCAGAGTGGCGGTGCTCGACTTCGGATACGGAACGGTGATGACGAGTGTTCAGGCGATCTTTGGGTCGAACCAGGATGTCGGGAAAGGCATCTCCGACCTGCTGATCAATCAGCTTGTAAACGATGGGACTTACCGGGTGATCGAGCGCAGCGCCATCGATAAAATTGTCAAGGAGCAGAATTTCTCCAATAGCGATCGGGTCAACAGCGCGACCGCCGCGAAAATAGGCAGCCTGCTCGGCGTGGATACGATCATTATCGGCGATGTCACCCAATTTGGCCGGGATGACAAGCATTACGGCGGCGGAGGCGGGGGCGGAAGCATTTGGACCGGCGGCGCCGCCGGACTGGGCGTGAGCAAAGCAAAGGCAGTGGTGGAAGTGACCGCGCGCCTGGTCGATGTCAACACTGGCGAAATCCTTGCTTCAGTCACCGGTCATGGAGAGTCCGAGCGTAAGGGATTGACCACCAGCGGTGCGGGGTACTCCGGCTGGAAGGGTGGTGGCGGACAACTCGACATGGGTAGCACCAACTTCAGTCAAAGCATCCTCGGCCAGGCGGTGAAGCAGGCGGTTGACGATACGGCCAAGAATCTGGACCAGCATGCCGCCAGTCTGCCGGTAAACGCTCCTCCTCCGGCAGCACCGATTAACGGCCTGGTCGCCGACGCTTCCGGCGGAGACATCATTATCAACGTCGGCTCCAGCGCCGGCGTACACGTGGGAGACAAGCTTGCGGTGACGCGCGTCGTGCGCACGGTTAAGGATCCTGCGAGCGGCAAGGTTCTCCGTACTATTGATTCGCCCGTCGGTATGCTAACGATTACCAGCGTCGATGCCGGTTCCGCAGTGGGCAAGTTTGATGGCGCGGGGAGCCCGAAGGTCGGCGATGCGGTGAAGCGCCCGGACTGAGCGCATACGCCCGCAGCGGCTTCAGAGCCCCACATCCGGGCAACGCCTCGCGATAGCCGTAGCGGATAAAGGTTTTAGCTTGTCAAGATATCTTAATCAATTAAGATTAACTCGAGCCACCCCGAGGAGGGTCGATGAGCCAGCCCGGCTCCTTCCCCTTGAGCAACTCGCTATACGTACTCAACGCGGCCTTGCGTTTGCGATAGAGGGCATCCTACCATTCGTGGAAGAACAGTGAGCGAAGCTGCAGCTTATGGTCGACGTCGCCCGCGAAGTTTGGGGCGACAGCGGTTTCGCAATTGGTGTAGACCGAACCCGATTTCCTGTAGATGTTGTTGGACCTACCGAACTGCAGCGACTTTCCGCGAAGAAAATCGCACATCATTGCTCCTGGCCAGTGCAGCGCTCAAGGAAATCCGGGGGAGCGAGAGCTTTTCGTGGTTTTCTACCAAGGAAAACCACTCCTCGCGACCTTTATCAGACCACAGTAATTGCGAAACCGCCTTAAATCTACATTCGCATGGAGAAGCACATTGGTCGAAGCAAGGGTATCTCCGCGCCTCGAGTTCGCCCTCGAACTGCGGGTTAGTATCGGACCGGTACTCGAACTAGGGTGGGGCTCCTTTGGGCTCAGGCGCACGGTCCCCATCACCGGTGGGACTTTTCGGGGGCCCGGGATTTCCGGTCGCGTCCTGCCCGGAGGAGCCGACTGGCAGTTCGTCGACCGTGACGGACTTACGCTGGCAGAAGCGCACTACGTCATCGAGACGGCGGACGCGGTCCGGATCGAGGTCAGCAATGCGGGAATCCGGCATGGCGCACAGGATGTGTTGGATCGTATAGCCGCCGGCGAGCCGGTTGCCCCCAACCAGTACTACTTCAGAACGGCGCCACGCTTTTACCCTCCCGATGGAAAGTACGACTGGCTTAAGAGGTCGATCTTCCTGGGGGATGCTGAACGACACACCGAACTCGTCATCCTGAGAGTGTGGAGAGTCGCTTGAGCGGCTCAATCGCTTCGCAGCCGAAAATGACTCGGCTCCCCACGCTGAAAAGAAACTCGCCAGCTTCGACGGAGCCATTGGCGCTGACGACATCGCCCGCCTCCTGCAAAACCTCCACAGTAATTGCGAAACTGCTTTAACGGTGATCGATGGAAGAGATTTGCCGATAGATGCCCAGAGCAGCCGCGGCAGTTTGCTGGCCGACGTCTTCTTTATCGTCTCCAGATTTAACCGGTTGCCCCTTGGCATCTGTGCCCACGAAGGCGACGGTTTGCTGCTTTACGCTCTTGTTGCCCGCGGCTGATGCATCTCCACGATGAAGCAATTGCGGACCTGAACTACTTTTCGCGGCAGGATCCGTACTCTTCGGATCTGTTTGCGGGTCTGTGGAGGGTTGATCAGCGTCGATCGCGCTGAGACTCGTAACTGACGAATTTGGGAGAGGTGTCAACGAGCGAGCTCTTTTACTTGCTCGAGTTCGAGGTTGCAGTTCGGGGCGGGGAGCATTGAGAAGCGAGGCGACGGCATTCTCGGCTTCCGGCTGATGCGCGAAGGAGAGCAATACCCCCAGCGAAGGCGCTATACCAAGAAATAGGGCACAGATCGTCACTCCCGAAGCAATACGCAGGTAAAGCATCCAACCGTGAGACTTCTTCGAGTCGGTCAGAATGGAATGAACACGAAGCGTTAGATGGGATGCCGCAAAATCTATCCCCCAGCTGCTGGATTCTTGCACCAAGTTCAATCGCGCAAGGCGTATGAGGCACTCTGCGTACTTTCCCCGTCTTGCTGGGGACTCTGAGATCACGGCATGGTCGCAGGCCAGCTCCCGGTCGACTTGCATCTTTCGCACCGCGTACCATACCGCGGGGTGAAAAAAGAGCAGCGTTCGCGACGCAAGAGCGAATCCATTCCACATAGCATCGCGGCGGCGAACGTGGTGGAGTTCGTGGTTCAGAATATCGTGCAATTCTGAGGGATCATCCTCAAGACAGGAGATGGGCAACAGAATGGTTGGCCGAACCCAGCCAAAGGTAGCGGGAGAAGTAGTCCCGGAAAGAATCAGCAGCCTGGAACGTTCGGCGTGGAGCTTCTTCGCGAGGACTGCAAATCTCTCTGCGATGTCAACCGGAGGCTCGCTGGTGAAATTGAGCACCCACCTGAGGTGGCGTCGCTTCCGCAGATGGAGGAAGACCAAATAACACAGGGTCAGGAGGTATACGATCCCGATCATGCGCAACGTGACCCCAAGCGGAAAGGCCCAAGCTGCTGGAATCTGCCAGGCCCCAACGGTGGAACTCGCCGGTGGCAATTGAACCCCGGGAGCCGCCGTCGACTGTTGTTTGTCCGCCCAAAGTGCGTTCGCCAGGTAAAACCAGTAGGCTGCCGACCCGTAGACGTACCCTGACCAGATGACAAATCTGAAGTTTGCCGAAACAACGAGCCGGCTCAACGCCAGGCACGCCCCGAAGGCCAATGTTGTCTTTAACAAAAAAACCGCAATTGCAGCGACGACACTAAGCAAAAAGTCTGGGTTCATAGGTCCCACCACTCCCGGGTTACGATCGCCTAGCTCCGGCTCTTACGGTACTCCCGGATATATGCTTCGAGCTCGTCCAATTCCTGTTTTTTGATAGGAGTGGACTCCAGCAAGTTGAGGAGTAGTCCTGCTGCTGATCCGCGAAAATTACGCGAAACCAGAGTCTGCACACATAAATGGTCAATTTTCTTGCGCGAAACCAGGGGCCTGAAAACGAAAACGCGCCCTCGTACCTCATGGCCGATGAAACGCTTCTTCTCCATAATGCGCAGTAAAGTCTGAGTAGTCTTGTAGTTAGGCCGTTCCTTTTGACTATGGGCGTTTACCACATCTTCGACTGTGCCTTCTTCCAGATCCCATAAGATTTGCAGGAGGCGCATCTCCGCCGCGGTCGGTACGGTGAGCTGTTTTGCCGTTCTAGAGCTCAAGGTTTGTTTCCCATCAATGCGTCACTACAAATCCTAATGGCCTAAGATAAAACTAAGCTTAGTTTTTCCTTGAGCAGCAAGGCTTCAGCCCCGTCCACCATCCCTGTACATTGCGACTTTAGCATGGTTAAGAGCAATTTGAGCACCATGAACCTCTTGGGACAGCAGAGTTGTTTCTTATGGTGCATTTTGTAGCTCGGTTTTTGGCTCTACTGTCTGGGGCCATCTTTCTTGCCGGCTCTTTCCCTGGCCACGCGAAAACGATCGAGATCCCTTCCGGCAGTCCATTAGCGGTCGAATTGCTTCGCCATTCACCCATGAGGGCCGGTGAATCAATAGAAGGGCGACTGCTCTATCCGGTCTTTATTGAGAACAGAATAGCAATACCGGCGGGCTCCATTCTGCACGGAAGAGTAATTCGGCTGGATCCTGACCGAAGCCGGCGGATCCATTCCGGCCTGCGCGGCGATTTCACGCCTTTTCATATCCCGGTCGTGCAATTCGATCAGGTGGTTCGTGAGGATGGCGCCCCGCACGCAATTGTGTGTGACAGCGCCAAAGATGGCATGTTGATCTTGCGCCTGTCTCCCCCGCCCGGGCGAAAAAACGGCTCTTTCATCGGCCGCCAATGGAGTGAAGCAAAGCGGAAGGTCATAGAGACGACCGCCCTATTCACCGCGCCTGGCCGGGGCGACCGATTGGTTCAATTTGTTTATGGCCAACTTCCATATCACCCTCAAAGAATCGAAACTGGAACCACATGGACAGTGGAATTGGCCCAACCGCTTCGTGTACAGCTTACCGATCTCTCGGCGGATTCTGTAGATCCGCCTCTCCCCGGGACTAAAGATCCAGTGACCGGCCAAGCGCCGGATCTTACTGAACCGCAACCGAAGCAAGCCCCTGAATGGCAGTTGAACGCTTATTTGCAGCGAACTATAAGCTCCGGGAAAGACAAACCGGGAGACACCTTCGAGGCCTATGTTGCGGAACCTGTTTTTAACTCCGACCATGCACTTGTAGTTCCCGAGGGGTCGTTACTGGTGGGAGAAATTACCCAGGCCAAGCCGGCTCGCTCTTTCGGCCGCCAAGGAAAGCTTCGCTTTCACTTCAAGGAATTGAGGTTCCCGACCGGCTTCTCCGAACCTGTTGAAGGTTCCCTGGCCGGGGTGGATTCCAACAAATTGGCTAATTTACAAATCGACCCCGAGGGCGGCGTCGAGCCGCAGCCGCTAAACCGTGTTGTCGCGCCGCTGGTTTTGACCTTTCTCGCGGGCCGTGCTTTTGACAGCGGTCAAGATCGAACGATCAATCGTGCTGTCTCTTCGAACGGTCTCGGGATTCTAGGCAGGATCATCGGCATGGCAGTAGGCTCACGCAACTATGCCGCCGGTATAGGCTTTTACGGTGCTGCGCTCTCTGTTTATGACCTCTGGCTGGCACGCGGTCACAATGTCGTCTTTGCTAAAGAAACAAGAATTGAGATCACCACAACGCCACGTGGCAGCCAAGTAAAGGCATCTGACGTTAAGCAGACGCCGGTTGGGCCTCCTTAGGAAATTCACTCGGGGGCGAGCTGGCATTTAGGTCAAGCCAAGTTCTTGCAGCGCCAATCGTGCACCTTTGAGATTGACCAGTTTCATCTCAGAATACTTTCGTGACAGAATGACGCCATCGGCGCCGCCGTGGAATGCCGCAACAACTGCATCCCTCGTCCCCTCCGGAGTGCATTTGCTGTGATTCGGAGCCGTCGGAATATCAATGTCGATTCCAGGCCACAACTGAGTCTTGGTGCCCTCGAGTCCTGCCCGTGCGCGTTTGGTTTCGCGGTACACATAGTCGGCCGACCATCCTTTAAATGGGATCTCGGCCAGGCTCTTTTCCTGGTAATCCAGCACCCGGTAGTGGAAGTCCAGCAATTCCTGCTGTGGCACATCCCCGTACAGAGTCTGGTGGACACTCTCAATGTACTCGGCCATACGTTCGCCACCGCAATTGTGATAAATAACAATCTTCAAGAAATCAGAAACTGGCGCAATCGCCGCCAGATCCTGCTCCGCGCGATAGATCGGATTGAACGAGTTCGTGTGCCAGATGTGCCAGCCAACGCCCAGCCCGGGTTTCACATCCTTCACCTTCTTGTAGATGGCTGCGTAGGTTTCACGGAGGCTGTCGGTCCACAGCATCTCCCAGGCGAGGAGTTCTGGATAGCGCAACATCAGCCGCCAGATAGCGACGTAGTATCCATCCACCGGCCTGTGGCCTTGGCGGCCTGCATCCACGAACTTTGCTAACTCGAGAAACCCTTGCCGTGCCCGCTCAGGATTGATGCCGCGCTCCGTTGCCTTGGCCTCGCAAAACTGGCAAAAGCAAGTCACGTTGTGCGGATTGTTGGTCCGGCCGCCAGCGCTCGCGCCAAGCGCATTTGAAAATGGACCCTGGCGCTCCGATCCCCACATCACTCCATCGATCTCGTAGGAGTGGGACCAATCGTCGACAATACCCAAGAGAAAATTCCGGTAATTGGGATTGTTGAAGCACAGCGTGGTGGCGTTTTGGCCGGACAGTTCCTTTTCTTGTAGCTGGCCGATGTTGGGCAGGTCTTTGCGGAAGACGTCTTCGAACCAACAGATAGTTTTGATGCCACGCTTCCTGGCTGCCGGCAGAACGGCCTGCAGCACGTCATAGTCGCCCAGGTCGGTCGCGCGAGTGCCTTGAAAGACGGTGTTCTTGTAGTACTGCGGGTGGATGGTGGCGTAGTTGCCGCCATAAAATGTGCCTGTGTCATACTCCTGCTTGCCGTGATCAGGCAGGGGCTGCCCCGGAACCTGCCGTCCGGCGATGCCCCGCCCATAAGTAAATGTGGCCAGGAAAAGCGTGTTGACCGCAGCGTCCCGCTGAAATTCATCCAGCACCTTGTCCGCTCCTTCATCGACAAAGGAAACGGCTCCGACTTGAATTCCTATCATCTTCTCTTTTGTCGTGGGAGGCGGAGCCTCGGCCTGTGCTGTTGCCGGCATTGCGGCAGTCAGCGCCGCGGCGGCAGCGCTCTGCAAAAAAGCCCTTCGATCCACATTTACCATTGAGTCTCATCACCCTTTCCGAAGCGCGTCCCACCCTGCGACCCCATCACGAACCCGCAGTGGGTCCGGGCTTCATGCCCGGGCGGAGCGAACGGCGGCGGCCAGCTCTGTGAGCAGGTCATGCGTTTCGCTCCAATCGATGCAGGCATCGGTAATGCTCTGCCCGTATACCAGTGGCTTGCCTGGCACCAAGGTCTGGGTGCCCGCCACTAGATTGCTCTCGATCATTACGCCCAGAATGCGGCGGTCTCCCGCGGCAATCTGTGCCGCGACATTGCGGCACACGAGGCCCTGCCGGGTGTGGTCTTTGTTACTGTTGGCGTGGCTGCAATCGATCATGATACGCGGCGCGACGCCGGCTTTTTCCATCTGCTCTGCAGTCTGGGCTACAGCGGTAGCGTCGTAATTCGTTGTCTGCCTGCCGCCGCGCAGGATGATATGGCAGTCCGGATTGCCCGCCGTAAACAGAATTGCGGACTGCCCTGTCTTCGAATGCCCGAGAAATGTATGCGGGTGCGCGGCGGAGACAATCGCTTCGATCGCAATTTGCACGTTGCCCGAGGTTCCGTTCTTGAAGCCGACCGGGCACGAAAGCCCTGATGAGAGCTGCCGATGCACTTGGCTCTCCGTCGTGCGCGCGCCAATCGCTCCCCAACTCACTAGCGACGCGACATATTGCGGTGAAATCATGTCAAGGAACTCAGTCCCGGCGGGAACGCCCATCTCTGCGAGATCCAGCAGCAGGTGTCGCGCCAGCCGCAATCCCTCGTTAATGCGGAACGTCCCGTCGAGATGCGGATCGTTGATCAACCCCTTCCAGCCGAGCGTGGTGCGCGGCTTCTCAAAATAGACTCGCATGACAATACGAAGCTCCTTTGAGAACTCGGCGATGGCGCTCCTGAGCAGTCCCGCATATTCTCGCGCCGCTTTGGTGTCGTGAATGGAGCAGGGCCCGACGACAACCAGCAGGCGCGAATCGCTGCCTTTCAGAATGTTGACAATCTCATTCCTTGCTTGAAAAACGGTCGAGGAAGCCGGCTCAGTCGCCGGCAACTCTTCTTCTAGAAAGACGGGCGGGAGGACGACTTTGGTTGATTTAATACGAAGGTCATCTGTGGGAAAGAGCATGGTCTTACTCTTAATTTAGCAGCGTTCGCTGTATCGCTGTCCCTTCAAGCGCCTTCTTTACTGATAATTCGGCCAGTGAAGGGACGGGAATTTGGTGGACGGAACTGACACTTTCGGAAAGAGATTATATGGAGTGAAGCCCGGCCCAGGCAGTTTCGATTCGTATTGATCTCTGTTTCTCAAAGTGTCGGTCCGGTCCGTTGGTCTCCGTAGATGTTTTCTGGTGATGCCTTAGACAACTCGCTCATTGCTTTCTCCTTGAGGGCCTCGGCCTCTTTTTCCTTTGCTAGATTCGGGCCGTCTCCGGCTCCCTTGTAATATGATTGGTCCTCGTTGATTGGGAGCAGCTGGAAGCATTGTCCCCCTGGCGCCTGAAAATAAAGATAGGGGACCGACTCGGGCAGTCCAGATGGGAGATCAATCTTCTTAGCACCGAAATCGAGAATCTTCCGCGTCATTTCTTCCACGTTGTCGGACTTGATTTGCAGCCAGAGTGCCCTTGGCGACCGTAAGAATTCGCTCTCATCAGGGCAATCGCCGTAACGAAACAAAATATAGAATTTTTCTTCCAGACGAAAGATGTCCTTCTCATTGTCCTCTTTCACGATTTTGCCGCCGAGAACATCACAATAAAATCTGCGAATGCTGTCCCGATCTCGTCGTGGAACTGTGATCGCCGAAGCGTTTCCAATAATTGCCTTTGCCATGATCGCTCCATTCCGGCGTCATCTGGTTTCACCGGGGTGATAGCCAGTTTCGGCAGTTGCCAACGGAATGCTCTTCTCAGGCTTTTCCAGGAAATGTTTAACTATTGGGATCACCCTCTCCTGTTCCGAAAATAGGACGAAGTGGCTGGCGGACGGAATCACGGCGAGTTCGGCGTTGGGGATGAGCTTGACGGTCTCAACGGCGTGCTCAAGACGGACAAAATCGTGATCTCCGAGAAGGATGAGCATCGGCGCCTTGATTGAAGCCAACTCTTCGTTCGAAAATCCTTCCCACTGAATGCTTCCAAGCTTGTTAAAAATTTTGGGCCAGTAGTTTGGATCAGGAGCAACTTTTTTGTAGTTTTCTCTCTGAAACTGGATGTTCCTGGAATCTGCGGTAGGTGGGTGATCAAAGTGTGTTGTCTGAGGGTTCAAGGCAATCTGAGGAGGGCCAAAGGTTGCTGCGTAGGTCACCACACGACCGACAAGGTGGGGGTAGCGAATTGCGATCATGGCCGCTGCATTGCCGCCGTAGCTTTCGCCAAAGAAGTCGGCCTTTGAGATTCCAAGATATTCCAACGTGCCAACCACATCTTTGGCGTATTGCTCGATCGAAAGCGGACGCTCCGGGATATCGGCCGTGCGACCATGCCCCTGAAGATCGACCGTAATGACCATGTGGCCATGAATCAGCGCAGGATACGGGTTCACGCCGGCGTATCCGAAGGCAGGAGGGATGCAAACCAGCGGATCGCCAGTTCCCTCAATTTGGTAATACATCTTCAGACCGTTGACAGGCGCGTATCCGCGGGCCTCCGTTGTTGTACCGTTGCATGAGTTCATAAACTACTTCTCCTTTCGCGAGCCATTTCCAAACTGTCCAGGGAAAATGTCTAAAAAGTAGTTCCAACCTTTCTCGTGCCCTCTTCCGGCATCAGTATCGGGAATCCCGGAATGCACGAGGGTCATCAGGGTGTCTTCTCCCTGTTTCTTAAAGGTCACGGTCACTGTCGATTCTTCTCCAAAGGTGTTCGGCGATACCCAGGTATGCTGCATTCGAGCCGGTCGCTTCACCTCCGTGAATCGCCCGTAATGGGGAGTGTCCTTGACGGCCCAATAAAAGAAGCCGTCCACTTTCGGATTCAGGAGCAGCTTGTCCGCCATATTCCAAGGATTTCCAGGTATCTCTGGATTCAGCCACGCATCGAACACCTCAGCCGGAGGAGCAGGGATTGTTCGTTCAACCTTAATTTCAATGGTCTTCGCAGAATTCATCGCTTCGTCTCCTTCTTCCTTTTGTTCTTGAAATGCTGCTCAAACTGATCGAGGCGCTCGTTCCAGAATCGTTCGTACTCATGCACCCATCCAGCCACCAGGCGAAGTGGCTCCGGACGAAGTGAGATAAGTACTTCGCGACCTTGCTTTTCACGTTCGATCAGCCCAGCACGGTCAAGCAACTTGAGGTGTTTGGTGACAGCATTCAGAGCCACATTGAACGGCTTTGCAACATCGGTAAAACGAGTAGGTCCAGATTCCGCTAGCTTCCCAATAATTGCTCGCCTGGATGGATGCGAAATGGCTGTGAGGACATCGGTCAATGGGTCCATATCTACATTACACCATATGGTGTAATGTATGCCAAGCATTATTTTGTTCTTGTTATCGGAGGACGATGAGCAGCGCTGGCCCTGACCTAGCAGGAGCCGGAACGCAGATTCCTCGAGGAAAGGCTACGCAGGCTGGGAAGAAAAACTTTGAAGCTGCTGTCGATTTTCTGTCCCTGCAGCGACTATAGGGTGAGCAAGCCGATTCCGTTGCGGTTCTGGCTCCAATTGAATTCGAAGGGTAGATCTGTCATGAAATACATCTGTTTGGGATATATTCAGCCGGGAAAATTCGAGAACCTGAGCGAGAATGAACGCCACGCCATGCTGGACGAATGCTTTGACTACGACGACAAGCTGCGGGCGAACGGGCATTTTGCCGCGGGCGAGGCTCTTCAGCCTCCCGACCTTGCGATGACCTTGTACTGGAAGAACGGCAAAGTCGCGGTGACCGACGGTCCTTATGCCGAGACCAAGGAACAACTGGGTGGAATCCTGGTGCTCGAGGCGCGCGATTTGAATCACGCCATCCAGCTTATCTCGCAGCATCCCGGGGTGAAGTATGGGCCCTGGGAGATACGTCCTGCTGCGGATCTGAACGACATGATTCGGGAGAGCGAACGCCGCCGGGGAAAGGGCACAGGGCGGTGAGCATTCACCAGCGCCGCGCTGGCGCAGGAGAAGCCCCCGAGTTCGCACAACAACAATAAGAAGGAGACGAGTGTGAAGCAGGACGAAACGATCCGCTCACAAAAAGAGCGCCAAGCTCGTGGCCCTGGAAATGACCGCTTGGAAGTATTAATCGGAAAATGGATCAACGTCGGTAAAACCGAACCGATGGGCGATGAGCCGCCGCTCGATATTACGACGAGCGACATCTACGAATGGCTGCCGGGCAAGTATTGGATTCTGCACACCGCATACGGCCGGCTCGGCAACATGGACGGCGGTGTTGAGATCATCGGCTATGACCGCGAAACTGACAAATACGTGTCGTACTTCTATGGCAGCCGCGGCAATTCTTCCCAACATGAAATCATTGTCAGCGGTAACACCATCACCTGGAAGGGCAAGGTCACCGGCTGTACCGCCACGTTTACGGACCGCTCACCACGTCCGGCTGGATGAAAATGGCCGGTGGGTACCTTCGATGGAGGTAGTCCAACGAAGGTAAACTGACTCTACACCGAAAAGCTTCCTGCCCGCGCGGCGAAAGTCGATCCCATGCGGCGATGCGATTGAGAAAACAAAATGACTGGACTGATGCATGATCTTCGCTACGCTGTGCGGCAGTTGCGCAGGAAGCCGGGGTTCACGGTTGTGGCCGTGCTCACTCTGGCGCTCGGCATTGGGGTGAACACGGGGATCTTCAGCGTCGTGGAAAGTGTGCTGCTGGCTCCGTTGCACTACTTCCAGCCGGATCGCCTGGTTATGGTGTGGGGAAACAATCCGCGCTTTCCGCGCGTCTGGAATTCATACCCAAACTTTCAGGACTGGCAACGCAGCACTCGTTCATTTCAGCAGATAGCGGCGTTTAGGCTGCAGGGAGTCGATCTCACAGCTCCCGGCACGCCTGCGCATCTTAATTCCAGTCAGATCTCCCGCGGTTTTTTCAACACCCTAGGCCTGCAATTGGAACTGGGAAGGGAATTCACTCCGCAGGAAGAACAGCACGGCGGTGTGCCGGCGGCTGTCATCAGCAATCATTTGTGGCGGGAGCGGTTCGGTGGCAGCCGCGATATATTGGGCAAGACCGTCACCCTGGATGGCGTAAGTTATTCGATCGTGGGAGTGGCTCCGCCCAGATTTCGCCTCGAATATGAGGCCGATGCTTACACTCCACTCGGCCAGCTGGATCCGTTGATTCTGAACAATCGCGCAAGTCACGACGGCCTCTTCACCTTAGCCCGTCTGAAACCTGGAGTGAGCGTATCTCAAGCCGGGGCGGAGATGAGTACGATCCAGAATAGACTTGATCGGCTGTACCCCAACGACAACCGCGACCTGGGAATTTATGTCGAGCCTCTCAAGCAAGCAATCGTTGGGGACGCAGGGCAAATCCTCGCGCTCCTGTCAGGAGCGGTTGGCCTGGTCTTACTGATCGTCTGCGTAAACGTTGCCAATCTCCTGCTGGCTCGTTCAGCGGCTCGAAATCGAGAGTTTGCTATTCGCTCGGCGCTCGGTGCGAGTCGCGCACGCGTGGCGCGGCAATTGTTGACGGAAAGCGTGCTTCTGTCGCTAGCCGGTGGCAGCCTGGGGATCTCGATTGCATTTTGTGGAATCAAGTCCGTCCTGGCGGCGATGCCTGAAGTCTTGCCGCGCAGCCAGGATGTCGGCGTGAATGCTGCCGTTCTGCTTTACACACTGGCGGTCTCGCTCCTGGTTGGAATCCTGTTCGGGATTGCGCCCGCAGTGAAGAGCTGGAGCGCCGATCCGCAAGCATCGCTCAAAGACGGGAGCCAGAGTTCTACGGCTGTCCATCGGCGCACTCAGAGCAGTTTCATGGTTATGCAAGTAGCGTTGACGCTCGTGCTGCTGGTAGGGGCCGGCCTATTGCTGCGGACGATTCTCCACTTATGGAACGTTAACCCCGGCTTCGACATAAGAAACGTCGTCACCTTCAAGGTCGGGGTCTCGCATTCCCTGACCAGGACACCTTCGAGCACTCGCATTGCTTACCAACAATTGATCGAGCGCATTCGCCAGATTCCCGGTGTACAGGCAGCAGATTTTACGACCGTCGTTCCGTTAAGCGGACAGAGCGGATACCTGCCATTCTGGCTGGACTCGCAAAAGCCGGCATCACTGCAAGGAGCGCCACGACTGCAAGCGTTTCTCACCGGGCCTGGTTATTTTCGAGCGATGGGCATAGCGCTGCTTCAAGGGCGTTTTTTCACCGAGCAAGACACCATCCATTCGCCATGTGTCGCCGTCATCGATAGCCAATTCGCACATAGATTCTTTCCCGATGGAAAGCCTCTTGGGCACACGATCACTGCCGGATTCGAAGCCTTCGGCCCTTGCATAGTTGTGGGCGTGGCAGTTCACGTGAAGGATGCGGCGCTGAATGACGAGGCCGTGGCCAATCAGTATCAAACGTACTATTCGCTGTATCAAGACCCTGACCGGTGGGTAATGCTCAATTATCCAGACGCGAGCATAGTCGTTCGTACGCCACTTGAGGCTGCGGCCCTCATTCCTGCGATCAAGGTAACTGTTTACCAGGAAGGCAGCGACCAGCCGATATACCACATACAAACGATGCGGCAGATCGTTTCCGATTCGATGTCTGAGCAGCGTTTCCCCATGATTCTGTTAGGCGCCTTTGCGGGGCTGGCGTTGCTGCTGGCAGCGGTTGGAATCTACGGCATGATTTCCTATTCTGTTACGCAGCGGGTGCAGGAAATTGGCATCCGCATGGCGCTCGGCGCCGATAGAAGAAACGTTCTTGGTCTGTTCATCGGCCGGCAGATGAAATTGGTTCTTGCCGGCATCGCGCTCGGTGCGGTCGGCGCACTGACACTTACGCGAATGCTCTCCAGCTTGTCACACCTGCTCTATGGGGTTGGATCGAGCGACCCGCTAACCTTCGCCATCGTGTCGCTTGTTCTGACAGGCGTAGCTGCTTTGGCTTGTTATATCCCTGCGCGCCGTGCAGTCGAGGTCGATCCCATGGTGGCGCTGCGCCACGAGTGAGTAAATGGCTCACGAATGCATCAATCTTAAGAACCGCATACTTGGCCGAATTACCGAAAAAGTAACCCCAATACGTGCGCGCCGTCATCCGATCAGCTCGCGTCCGCTTGCCGTCCCAGCTCCTTCCGACGAGAATGGGCTCAGAAAGGACTTCATTCTCCATGAGTGTTCGCTCTAACCATCTGAAGATCAGCAGCTTCATCCTTCTGCTTTGCGTATGCACGGCAATTGCCAACGGGCAAGCCAAGCACATTCCTGCCCACGGCCCAGCCATCTTTCACTTCGACGGCAAGGATCTGAATCAGTTCGATACATTCCTGCGCAGCGATGGCCTGAACTCCGATCCCAACCATGTCTTCACTGTAGAAAAAGGCGTAGTCCATGTCTCCGGAACTGAATTCGGTTACTTCATCACTAAAGAGGAGTACAAGAATTACTATCTGCGCGCCGAATTCAAATGGGGCGAGGGAACCTTTGCTCCGCGGCAGGGCCAGGCGCGCGATAGCGGCATTCTCTACAACATTCAGGGTCCCAATAAGGTGTGGCCGCGCTCGGTCGAGTTTCAGATCAACGAAGGCTGCACGGGCGATTTCTGGATGACCGATGGCGCAGCGCTCACTGGTATTGGTCCAGATGGAAAGCCCGGTGCACGCGTCACCGGACCCGACGGCAAAGCGTCCAAGATCGACCGTTTCAACAAGGGCGAAGTCAAAAACGTGACCGGTTTTCGCGACCCGACCAATGAACTGGAAAAACCGCACGGGGAGTGGAATGTGGTCGAACTTGTGAACCGGGACGGGCACGTGTGGCAATACGTGAACGGCAAGCTGGCCAACGAAGGAAGCGACGCGTTCCCCGCCAGCGGAAAAATCCTCTTCCAGTCCGAAGGCGCCGAAGTCTTCTTCCGCAACATCAAGATTTTTCCGCTGAAATAACCGTGGATAGCGCACCCTATGGCAAAAAACAGAGATGGCGGGACAGAGCTAAAACGTAAAACGAATGCCCAGTTCCAGGCGGCGAGCGGTGTCGGCTGCAACGGGCTGCCCAACCGCACCCGAGGAGAGGATGGTGTTTACGGCAGTGACATTGGTATGGTTCAGCAGATTTGCGCTGCGCGCACTGAATATGAACGTGCGCGGATTCTCTTTGCTGCCAGGGAGGGTGAAGGAACGGCTCAGGTTCGTGTCGAGATGCACGGTTCCGGGCATAGTCCCAATATTCCGCGGGACATTGCCATTCACCGTGTTGATGGTGAGCAATCCGAATCTTGTACTGTAAGCTCCCGGCCCCGGACCAGAAGTGTAGGAGGGCCGGTCATTGAAGTCGCCATCGCCATTCGCATCTGTGCCTGTGGTGATGTTGTATGGCGTGCCATTGCTTGCGAAGAGCTCAGTGGAAAGTTGCGCTTTCAACGGCAGCTTCACATGGCCCATCAGACCGAAGAGGGCGGATGTCTGCCAATCCACCCGCGACGACTCGCCCTGCTCGCTGTAGCTGGACTGCGGATTGGCCGCCCCTGATGTGTTCTCACCGCGGAAACCTCCATCGGACCGGACACCTGCCATGTGCACATAGAACGCGGAAACGCCGAATCGCTTGTAATCGTTCTGCTCCAGAGATAACACCAGGAATCTCCCGCGCATATGTGCAAGCTTCTCGTAGAGAAAGAGATTCTGGTTGGGGGCAATGGGCCTCGGAGCAAGAAGAGCCGCGATTGGGTTGGGCGCAACGCCTATGCTGCTGGCAACCATCGGAGCGTTGATGTTTTCTACCCGGATCTGAGCCCAGTTCGCTGTGTAATTGAAGTCGCCCTCCGCATGCCAATGATGCGTAAACTCATGTTCCAATCCGAACTGAGAGCTAAAGGAGGGTATTTGGCTGAACGTCTTCGGGAACTGATAGAGTGTGTTCACGCTGATCGAACCGGCAACGGGCGTCTGCGGATTCTGGAAACTTGGCGCATAGGTTGTCTTCTCTTGTTGTCGTATTCCATTTAACCGATCAACCTGCATGGCATAGCTTGGATCCACCGCACTCGAAAACAGTCCCGCTCGCAGGTGAACCACCCAGGTCGATTTATTGTCGAGCGCCCAATTCAAGCCGAGGCGCGGCGAAAAGCTCGCAAAGCTGCTGGGCGCGGTTTGAATTTGATAGCGGAGGCCTGAATACAAAGTGAAGTGATTGGTCAGTTTGGCAACGTCTTGCGCATACAAGGCCAACCGCCATTGAGTGAAGGGCACAAGCGGAGTTCCGCTGTTCGTCTGAAAGGTTGTTGGCGTTCCGCCAGGGAGGCTCGCAAGAGCGCGCCGGTACTGCTCGATGGCAGTGATTGTTGTCGTATCGCCAGTCGGATTGTTGTTCGCACCGAGCACGGGCGCGCTTCCTCCTCCAAACACGAATGCGCCGTTGAAGGTGTCCGGATCGTAGTTATGCTCGAATGCACCCAGAGACTGCATGCCAAACTTTAGGGTATGCCGGCCTCGCGTGAGTATTACATCATCATCTGCTTCGAGATCGCGTTCACGGTTGTTGAGATCCCCGCTGGTTGACCCTCCGCCAACGAAATAGCCAGCCACCTGCAAAGCAGGCTCCGTCGAGAGAGGAGTCTGCTCTGTGCGCTTCCAGGAGTAGCCGATCCGCGTCTCATGCAACATGTTGGCACCAACGGTCTGCGTATTCAGCAGACGCAGATCATATTCGCTCACCAGGCTGTCGTAACCGGCCTCAGCAAGAACCAGTCCCCCGGCGCCCTGATTGCCGAGATTGTTGACGTTCGCGGCAAAAGATACAGTCATCAGGTCATTTGATTTGAATTGCCAATCTGCGCGTGCGGAGCCAATCCACAGCCGTTGCGGAGCGGGTATGGATTGTTGCAGAGGCGCGGGAGCCCCATCTGCATTCAATGTCACCGCATCGACGACATTGAACTCATCGATATCGCGCTTCTCAAGCGCAAAAAAGACATCGCTTTTCTTCTGCGTGATGGGCCCGCCGAGTTCGAAACCATATCGCCGCTTGCCCGCAGGCGTTGCGGTTACAGACAACGGATCCGTAGCGTTGAAAGGGCTGGCACTATCTGCAAAGAATATGGCTCCGTGCCACGGTCCGGCGCCTGGCTTGGTTTCGATTTCGATCCTGGCGCCCAGCCACGGCGGGTTCTGATACTCGGAAGAGAACAAATCGGGATTCACGCGAATGGAAGCGATGGAACTCTTCGGGGGCAGCGCGCTGCTGTTCTGGAAGCCATCGACAGTGACGAGAGCACTACCGGAAGGACCGCCTCCACCCGCAGCGAGAGCCTGCAATTCGCGAAGAAAGTCGTCCGGATCATCAGAGAGCCGTTGCACTTGCTCAGTTCCGAGCACAGTTGAGGCAGCCGTGCGGCCTTCGTCTGCATTCGCGTTCACCTGTACATCCGTCTGCACCGACGCCACAGCAAGCCGGAGGTTGACATGTGCGGCGCCGCCTGCACGAGCGTGTGCGCGGGCAGTGGCTTGGGCGAATCCGTCGGCATTTGCCGTAATTGTGGTTGAGGTCAAGGGCACACATGCGAACGCATAATGGCCGGTTGCATCGGTCACGCCAGTTGCTCCGGTGCCGGCCTGCACGTGTGCTCCGGGAATTACCGCCCCGGTTGGATCGGTAATCACGCCGTCGATGTGCATCCCTCCCGTGCAAGACTGCTGTGCGAGAGTTGGCCTGGAAACCAGTAACGCCACGAGAAGGACTGCGCAGTTCCGGCCGGTTATCATGACGCCTTCATAGCCGATCCACAGCTGTCTCCGAACGGTTGGTTGTTCATTTCGTCTCCAGTTCACCTGGCTTGATTTCTCAAGCTAGGTGAGTGAAGACGGAGTCCGCTTCCCGTTTGGAGTGAAACGCCTGTTTATTGGCGCGAGTTGGATTCATTCCTGATTGCGTGCGGTCGCGCGGAGACATGCGCTCTTAGATTGGAGAGGAGATCAACTAATCAAGCGCGCTAGCGGCTCATTTCACGAAAAAACGACCCTCGAAAACTACGACTTAACGTAACTTCGGCGCCGTTCACAAGCTTCACAATGTAGTCCCCATGAAAGAGAGGATGCAGACCCCGCACCGCGGCCTTACGCACCAGGGTCGATCTGTGGGTCCGCACGAATTCCCTTGGGTTGAGCTGGTCTTCGAGGCCCTGAATCGTCTGCCGCGAAATATGCGATCCAGTCGGTGTGTAGACAACGACATATTTGTTGGCTGCTTCAATCCAGATGATTTCGTCCACGGGCACAAACAGGATGCGTTCGTCATCTTTAATCGAGAGCCGGGTGAGCCATTGACTGGCGACGGCGCTGGGGACAGCGGAGTTCAACCTTCGAATCGCTCGCTCAATCGATGTCGAAAGGCGATCCTTATCGAATGGTTTGCAGAGATAGTCAACGGCCTCGATTTCGAAGGCTCTCACTGCGTACTCGCTGTAACTAGTTACGAAGACAAAGAGAGGCGGTCTGGATCCGGCGATCTGATCAATCATTCCAAACCCATCGAGGCCAGGCATCTGAATATCGACAAACACGATATCCGGCGCCAGCTCCCGGATCTGTTGAGCCCCCTGAACACCATTCGAACTCTCTCCAACGACTTGCACATGGGGCTCGTCCTCGAGCAATTCGCGCAGATAATGACGCGCATGCGCTTCGTCCTCAACAATGAGAACGCGAGCCGCCGTTCCTGCCGTTGCAGCGCTGGGCTCTGATCCGTTCCGCATGACTCCTCGATCTTAACCCCGCCTTCACGTGTACTCAATTGTGGGAGCGGCACCCCGGATTTCCTGCGGAGCTTGTTTGGCGTCGGCGAGATCCATCGCTGACTGGGGTTCTTCTATCGAGCCAGCCGCTGCAATGCCATCGGCGGCTTCGCTGTAAGGAATGGAAATATCGATCTGGACTCCGCCCTCCGGCCGATCGGAATAAAGAAACGTGTGGCGATCTCCATAGTGGATCTGCAGACGGTCAATCGTGTTGGTAAGCCCCACGCCGAACCGCGGCAGCGCAGAACGAGGGGCGCATTTGGGACCATCGTTGCGGATCATGATATTGAGGGTTCCCGATTTACGGGATGCGCAAAAGCGAATCTCGCAGGCACCAGTCAATCGCGATGCGCCGTGGCGGATCGCGTTCTCGAACAGAGGCTGCAGGAGAAACTGTGGTACCAGGACCCGAGTGGCTGCGGGCTCAATCTCATAGTTGAGCAACAACCGCTCTCCTAACCGGAGCTTTTCGATCCCAAGATACAGATCCGAATATTCCAATTCTTCGGCGAGAGTTCGTACCCGGTTGCCAGTGTCCTTGAGAGTACTGCGGAGGAGATCCCCAAGCGCAATCACCATTCGACGCGCCGTAGCCGGGTCTTCGACGGTGAGGCCCGCGATGGTGTGAAGGGTATTAAAAAGAAAGTGTGGGTGAAGCTGCATTCGAAGTGCTTCCAGGCGTGAGACTGCGAGCTGGCGCTCCAAATCCATCGCCCGCATTCTTTCCGCCTGAAGATCCTTGAGCACCAGCCAGCCTTCGATTGCGGTCACCAGCACGATTCCAATCAAAATCTCGTTGGGCAAAAACCAGAACAGATCGGATCGGAGCATGCTCTGAAACGTGGGCAGAGACGAGCGATAGGGGAAATAGGTCGGGTAAACGATGGCCCAGTGCGTGAAGTCCACAACCATCGCTAGCACTGCGATCAGGATCAGAAGGATCCCTGCATTCCGGATTCGTTCTGGAGCCTTCAGTGGGAAGCGCCGAACGCATCGTACAAGAATCGGTAGTGTAAATGCCCAAAGGGCAAAATGCACGGCATTGGCATAAAGGGCAAATAAAAGGGGCTTATGGCCGAGTTCGCTGATTTCGAGAACAGCTGTGAAAAACACAGTAGCGGCCGCCCAGCCGAGGATCACGAATTTGAGGCGAGCCAACGCAGTCATTTGCTTATTATTGCGCCTGAACGAGAGGCAATGACCTTCCCCTGCTAAGCAGATTACCTTGGTTGTCCCGGCGCTGTGTGACGCCTTGTCGCGAGATGCAGATTTTACGGCGCGAAATGGCCTGCCTGCTCAGCGAGGGGTAGGTAATCAGAAAATGCGTCTATCTGATTGATCCAACGAAATCGCTGCCCTGCACGGCAGCGGTCACTATAGGAGAGCAAAAAAGCCAAACCACATGTTTTCTATAAGTTGTAACTATGCAACCCCGGCAGCGAAAACATTTACGTACGGCCTGAAGGTCGCACCCTTCAGGAAGATGAGTTTTCCGTAACCTGTAAAGTCGTGCATATCAAAACAGATTTTTCTGCAGCCTGTAAAGCCCATACTTCCTTCATTTCCGATTCTCCCGCATTCTCCGAGGTCGCTTTTGTTCTTGTGCAGGAATGTGCGAACTAAGCGAGCTAAGCGAACTAAGTCCCCGCGACGCGATGGAGTCTCCATAAGTCCTTTGTTGCACGAATTATTTGATCATCTCGCCCGGGTGAGGGCTGGATTTTGTGGGTAGAAAAGCGCGGTACGTGCTCTCATTCGCCGGAGAGGCCGTCATAGGGGATGGTTTTCAAAATAAAAGTGCGCGATAAGCGCGATAAGCGCGATAAGTCCACTCACGTGCCGGCTTGCCGATCCTTTGCCGACCGGGGACCTTCTACTCCGAAATTCTACAGGTGGATTTTCCGACAGGCAGAACGTTTTATTGCCTACGCCTGGAACCGCTCTCATGAATGAGACCAGTTCCAGGCATTGGCGAACGTCCCGTCTATTCGCCGGCGTCCGTGACATCTGGCCTCGGGCCGGTATCCGTGGAGTGGTGTTTTCCAAGTTGTCAAAACTGCTCAATCAAGAGAACGCACTGAGCGCACCCTGCTCACACAGTTATTTCTGCTCACCGCAGGCACCCTCTCTGGGCGCAGCAATGCTGCGGAAAGGCGTAATCAGTCACGGTCACATTAGTCTTTGCTACACCCAAGTCATCACGCGGACAAGCGCTGATACTTTCCCGGTGGTTGGCGGCATCTGCACGGGTACAGCACCGGTGCAGGGCCAAGCAGGGCCGTCGTGGCAAGACGGCGCTGACGTGTGGATACTTACTGCCACAGTAGTACGGTTTTTAGTCCGCGTCGAATTATCTTTGGTAACCATGGCGGCGCTCTGCTTCTTCATCATCGCACGATGAGGTGATTGCCGATGTGGACGGAGGGTGCGCATCTCCGCTCGATCGGTTATTTTGGTTTCGCTTCAACGCTCTGCTGACGCGACGGTACGAAGCGCGAAGCACGTTGTTCATAAGTGTCTGGTAACCTCTGCCATTGGCCTTGAACCACTCGAGCACGTCGTGGTCGATACGGATATTGATATGATCTTTCGGGGCAGGGATTTCCGATTGTTGCTCGGGTCCAATCGGGTTCCCGGTGAACGTCATCGACGTCGGCAAGGACCGAAGCTTCAAGTTTCTTCCCTGTCACCGCATCAGCCTTGCGCCAATCGGTCCGGTCCTCGCCTCGCGCAATCTTTCCTTTGATCTGCTTAGCCGTATAGCGCACGGTATCGCTCTTCTTCGACACCTCTAGCCCTCCCCGCTGAATTCGGTCTGTGCCCTAACAGAACCCCAATAGGAAGTGGACGGGTGCCCCACGTTCGCCACAGCGTATGTGGGCCGAATAAGACGGGCGACACGGATTTCCTGCTACGTGGCACTCACCAACGTCCACTTGTGCGGCTTTCAGTGAGGAAAGCCGCATGAGGTTCGCCAACGCCAACAAGCTCCACAGGAAATCCGGAGGCGGCCCCACCTTAGCTTTTTTGCGAAATCGACAGCAAAAGCAATCGAAAAATACATTTTCGGCCCACGTACGCTTTGGCGAACGTGGGGCACCCGTCCAGTACCTATCGGTTCTGTTAGGAGGCTGACTCCTGCCGGGTTTGAGTTCTCACGCAGACTCTTGAGGCCCCCTATATTTCGGAAAAAAGTGCAGGATAGCGGCATCGGCCTGCAACATCCTGATCGCGTCTTCGAAACCTTTTTCACCACCAAGCAACACGGAATGGGTATGGGCCTGCCGGTGGAATTCAGGGCCGTCACGTCCGTCCGTACCCCCTGAAGTTCACTTGATTCTGAGCGGGCTTGCTGCTGAAGTGACCCCCACCCGCCATTACAATTCACCCCAGGATTGAATCACTCCTGGATTGTCGGCTAACCGGAACTTATCCACTTGGACGAGTTGTCGGTGAGACCACTTGGCTGTAAACTCGTCTTGCCCGGACGGAGTAGACCGTAACCATCGGGAATCAACACTTAGGGAGAAAGCGCGTCTTTGACCACCTTGCCACCCTTCATCACGAACTCTACTCGCTGAATCGCGGCGATATTGCTAAGCGGGTCACCCTCAACCGCAATCAGGTCAGCATATTTCCCCGCTTCGATCGCACCTACCCTATCCTGCCAGCCCATCAGCTCGGAGGCGCTCAGCGTCGCTGCACGAATCGCCTGCAAGGGCGTCATTCCAGCCAAGGTTAGAGCGATTATCTCGTTGGCGTTCTTGCCCTGGTTGTCAGGAGAACTCGCGTCGAAGCCAGATGCGATCTTCACGCCCAGGCTGTTGGCTAGTTGAATAACCTGCTGCATGCCCTGCCGAAAAGCTTCGCGCCTCCGCCGTTGCTCGGGAGTCATCTGGTCATACTTTTGCGGCTCACTAAGCGCGTAGACTACACCAAGAGTCGGCACCAGGAATGTGCCGTCGGCCTTCATCATCTCGAGATCCTCTCGATTGGCCTGATTCCCGTGCTCGATCGAGTCCACTCCCGCCGTAATCGCGTTCTTGATTCCTTCCGGCGTGGTGGCGTGGGCCGCAACTTTGAGCTTTTGCTTGTGGGCTTCTTCCACGATGACGCGCATTTCTTCAGCCGTGAGCGTTGGATTCCGCCAGTCGGCGTAGACCTTAATAAGGTCCGCACCATGCCCGATCTGCTCGCGAACGGCGCGTCGTGCGTCCTCGATCCCGCTGATCATCTGGGCCCCAGTCGGAAAGTTCACGAGATCCGGCGATACATCGAATGGCTCGTATTGGCCCACCGCTGCGATGCCACGGGTCGACACTTGCATGCGTGGGCCCTCGGCAATTCCTTGCTGAATCGCGTCGCGGAGTGATACATCCGCGTACCCGGCACCTTCGCTTTCTACATCGCGAATTGTCGTAAAACCGGCGCTCAGGGTGATCCTCGCATTGAACGCCCCCTCGAGCGCACGAAATGCTTGCGATTTGGTCGCCAGGGCCAGAACGTAGCCGTTATCGGTATTTTCTATTCGCGCCATAATATGAGTGTGGCAATCGATCAATCCTGGCAAGACGGTGGCGCGTCCGAGGTCGATTCGTTGTGCGTTTTTCGGTGCATGCAGCTCAACATCGGAGGCCCGGCCAACCTCTTTGATACGCTCACCTTCAATCCACACGGCAGCGTTCTCTATGTACGTCCCTTTGCTCACGTCGAGCAGCCTTAGTGCTTTTACGACCAGTGAGGTGGGCGGTTCGGGTGGCCCCTGAGCCCCTACCAACATGGGAAAAAGCGCGAATACCACTGAAACGACAAACGCTCCAATTTTCATACGGCATAATTACAACACGCACCGGAGGCTCAGACGCGAACAGCGCCTCAATTCTTTTCAGCACGCACCGAGCTTTTGTCTAACATGAAACGAACACCCGATTAGTCGCCTTGTGCGGCTTTCCGTCAGTGGGCGTGGGGTTCCCAAACAGGGTTTCTATGAGCAAGTTCAACTTCCCTGGCCAAAACGGCAAGAGCAAGTTACTGAAAATCAGACTTTTCAGGCATTGAATGGATTTGAGATGCGGGACCACCCCAGAGGCTCGCCCACTATCGCAGCGAGCCGGGCGGCTTTTGTGATCAATCGGTTTACCGGTGATTGTGGTTGGCGTCAGTCGCCGCCATACGAAGCTGCTCATTCACCTGATCGAGTAGTTCCTTGGCCTTGGCGGCGTGTCCATCCATATCAAATTCGTTTGCCTGCTGGGCAGCGGTAATGCGCTCAAAGGCCTGCTGGGACAGTCGCTGTGCGGCCGCAAGATTCGGATGTTTGTGGGCCGAGACATTATCGACGGGAAGCTGCGCGATAGCAAACCCACCAGCGAACGTTACCGCTCCGAGCACGCCGCTAAGGATGAAATTGTTTCTTGTCATGAGAGAGACTCCCGAGAGTAAATGTAGGCTACGGCAGTTCTCCATCGATCGGCCCGCAGCCAAAGGGATCGCACTGGAAACCATAGCGACAGCGCCTAACAGTCAGAATCACCAGAAAGTGGCAGGGACTACGCCCGCGCACTGCCTCAAAGCTGGCGGCCCGGTAATCGGGACCACACATACCGAAAATGAGACTCAAGCAGTTCATGCGACGGCGATTCTGCGCAACTGAGACGTCGAACGCGACTCACACTGCCTCGTCCAAGGTTCACTTCAGCGGTTGGCCATTTTCCGTTAATTGCGTCAGCAGCGGTTGGCTTTTTTGCTCGACCGAGGCGGGCAACCTCGTATATGAGAGTTCCTCAGCCGAGTCCTGGCCCTGGGAGAGTGCGTACGCGACGAAATCTCTAAATGCGCGTTGCTCTCCGGGGGTGCGGTCGTCTCGGGGGATCAGCACGTAGGTCAGACCCGAAATTGGGTACGCCCCTTTGGCGGATGCTGGCGGGTTGACGACGGGTGCCCGAAGGTCTTGCGCAAGTGCATCGGCGAAGGCATTGATGGCACGAGCGGCGCTGGCTGGACTGGGAACCACAAATTCGCCCGCTAGATTTTGAATTGAGGCGACGGGAAGCCCCGCCCTTCTGGCGTAGCTGAGTTCAACATAGCCGATCGCTCCGGGCTGTTGCTGGACGTCGTGAAGCACGTTTTGGCTGCCAACGGCACCTATCCCCGTCGGCCAATTAACCGCAAGATCGTGACCGACCTTTGCCGCCCAGCTCGGGCTGACACCGCTGAGATAGCTGGTAAAAATACTGGTGGTTCCGCTGCCATCAGCTCGATGTAGAACGGTAATCCCAGTATGGGGCAATTTGATGCCAGGGTTTTCCCTGGCAATGGCAGGGTCCTGCCAGGTTAGAATCGCCCCGGAGTAGATGTCAGCCAAGGTCTTGCCACTAAACCGGAGCGGCGCATCCAAGGCGGCCAAATTGTAGATGACGCAGACTGGGCCGCCCGTAACAGGCACCTGGACGAGTGGAGGCAGGTCTCTGAGTTGAGCGTTGCCGAGGGGCGCATCGCTGACTGCGAACGTCAGCAAGGCCTGCTTCAGCTCGCTAAGTCCAGCACCACTGCCGATGGACCGGTAGTTGACCCGAACATTGTGAGCTTTTTCATAATCCGCGCTCCAGCGGGACATAAGCGGAGCAATGAAGGTGCTTCCAGCGGCGCTGAACGTCCGAACTTGGGCGGTGGCGAACGTAGGCTCCGCCGGAGGCTTTCCATCTTCCGAATAATTGGTGCAGCCGATGGCGAAGAGAAGAACAAAGGTTGCGGAAGTCAGCGCAGATACAGTCAGGAGCGGGTTCATGTTGGGAACCATTGGATGAGACTTGATGCTCATAGAAAGCCCCTTTTGGCGCTTGTCACAATCACAAGTTAATTTGTTTATGCGTCTGTACGCATAGACACATTATTAAACCAAATGTTAAAAAGGGATGAATTCCGCGCCGAGCCAGAATCTCATCGCAGTTGATGCGATCCAGGGTCCATGCCTGTATGCGAATATCAGTATGAAGGGATTTCATCCGACAAGTTTGATCCATGATGGACGTAGAACAGGTATTCAAAGCGCTTGCTGACGCGAACCGGCTCCGGATCGTGAACCTTTTGCTGCATGGCGAACTCTGCGTCTGTGACATCCAATATGTGCTCGAAACTTCGCAACCGAATGTCTCTCGGCACCTTGCCTACTTGAAGAACTCGGGAGTTGTCTTCGACCGCCGCGATGGCTATCGTGTTTTCTATCGCCTTGCGAGTTCCAGGGAATCCAACAGAAAGCTGTTGTTCGATTTCCTACGTCAGATTTTCGAAGATGAAGACCAGCTCGAACAGGACACGAAGCGCTTGAAAGAAGCAATAGCCAGTGGGTCTTGTACGATCAGCGAGTGGAAACCCTACTCCGCGATCGAGAAGAGCCGGATTCATCGACCCAGAACTTAAAGCGCTGTCACCAAGAACTCCGCACTCCACGGTGACACGCATCGTTCATGCTTTGATAGGCGCTTGGTCAGTGAGGCTGGTTCCCTGCAGAAAATAGCGCTGGCGAAGCCAAAACGCCACATTGACCAGGCCGATGAGCGCCGGAACCTCGATGAGGGGACCAATCACGCCTACAAACGCCTCCCCTGAATTCAAGCCGAAGACGGACACTGCCACTGCGATCGCCAACTCAAAGTTGTTTCCTGCAGCCGTGAAAGCAAGCGTCGCAGTTTGTGAGTAGTCAGCGCCCAGCTTGCGGCCCATCCAGAAGCTGACCAGGAACATCACGAGAAAGTAAATGAGCAAGGGTACTGCGATGCGGAGCACGTCTAGTGGAAGTTTCACAATCAGGTCACCCTTGAGACTGAACATAACCAGGATCGTGAACAGCAGGGCGAAAAGTGTAAACGGACTGATGCGCGGGATGAACTGCGTCCGATACCACTCTTCTCCTTTGGCCCGGACAAGCGCAAACCGAGTAAGCATTCCGGCTAGAAAAGGGATGCCCAGGTAAACAAAGACGCTCTGTGCAATTTGACCGATACCGACGCTCACTACCGCCCCTTTCAACCCGAACCATGTCGGAAGGATCGTAATGAACACCCACGCATAGAGGCTGTAGAATACGACCTGGAAGACGCTATTAAGCGCGACTAGTCCAGCAACATAATCTGTGTCGCCGCCCGCAAGTTCATTCCATACCAGCACCATCGCGATACAGCGGGCGATGCCGATGAGTATTAGGCCGCGCATGTAGGCTGGCTCCCCACGCAGGAAGACGATGGCAAGCAAAAACATCAGGATCGGACCGATCAACCAATTCTGGGCTAGCGATAGAGCGAGAACGCTTCGATTGCGGAACACCTCACCCAGCTTTTCGTAACGCACCTTGGCCAAAGGCGGATACATCATAATGATGAGCCCGATCGCGATCGGGGTGTTGGTGGTGCCGACCTGGAAGCTGTTTACAAAAGTCGCTGAGGATGGGATGAAATGCCCGATCGCCACTCCAATCGCCATCGCCAAAAAGATCCAGAGCGTGAGAAAACGATCCAGGAAGGACAGTTTCTTACGCGGCAATGGTGCGCACACCTGGCCGTGCGTATAGGGGACACTGGACATAATTACCTCGATGCGGCAGTGGTGATTGGGTCGATTGAGGTGGGCAGAGGTGCGCCGTAGAGAGTTGCAATCTTGCCCGGACTACAACATGCCTTGGACAGCCGAGTTCGATCAGCCTGCATAGCACGTTCTTCTCTGAGCCACGCAAGCGTCTGCTGAAGGACCTGTGCAGCCCCTATATTGGGGGGCGTCACGATCCGATAGTGCATCCATTTTCCTTCGCGGCGAGCTGCCACGATTCCGGCGCTCCGCAGGTAGGCAAGATGCCGGGAGATCTTGGGCTGAGGTTGATCCAGAATCTCAACGAAATAACAGACGCAGATCTCCTGATCGCCCATCAGATTCAGCAGTCGAAGCCGCGTATTGTCGCCGAGAGCCTGAAAAAAGCGCTCGATGTTGAAACTCTTATCCTTCGCCTTCATGGAAATAATTATATCCGTATTGACGAATGTGTCTAGCGCAAATATAGTCGTTTTACCGAATATGTTTCAGAGGAGGGAGAGGATGACAGAACGATTGCTTGAATCAGTGCAGTCAAAGTACGCAGCCGTGGCCAATAGCACGCTCTCGAACAAACACGCGGGCGTCAAAGCGGTAGCAGAGGCCTTTGGGTACAGCCCAGAGGAGCTCTCTTCCATACCTGCCGAAGCAAACATGGGCCTTTCTTGCGGGAATCCTACGGCAATTGCTTCAATTCGGCCCGGAGAGGTAATTGTCGATCTCGGGTCCGGTGGGGGCTTGGACGTATTCCTAGCGTCTCGACTCGTGGGTCCGAATGGCCGCGCTATCGGGATTGACATGACACCCGCGATGATCGAACGCGCACAAGCAAACGCGGTAGCCGGTGTTTATCAAAACGTGGAATTCCATCTGGCCACCATCGACAAGATTCCTCTCGCCGATGCATCGGTTGATTGCGTCATCAGCAATTGTGTAATCAATCTGGCACCGGATAAGCCCGCTGTCTTCCGAGAAATTGCTCGGATTCTGAAACCAGGTGGGCGCCTGGCGGTGAGCGACATTGCACTTAAGGGCGAGTTACCTCCCGCTGTGGCACAAAGCTTGGCTGCCTACGTTGGATGTATCGCAGGAGCGATTCACACGGCCGTCTATCGCGACGCGCTCCTTGCAGCTGGCTTTGAACATGTGGAGATTGTTGACAGCGGGGCTGACCTCAATGCCTACGCCAAAGTCGAAAACCAAGCCGCCTGCTGCTCTCCATCAATGGATGCATCCGAAGGCGCGCAGATGGTCGGGGAGTCCTGCTGCTCGACGAGCAAGACGGCCAGTCTCCATCAGGATCTGGCGACTGTTCTCTCTAATTATGACGTCAATGCTGCCGCTGCCAGTGTCAAGGTCTATGCGGTTAAGCCAACAGGCACCGCCAAAGCGTGCTGCGGGCCAACCTGCTGTTCATAGCTTTGAAAGGGGCGCCGGGTATGCAGTCACACTACAACGTGCTTTTTCTGTGCACAGGCAACTCGGCGCGGTCCATCATGGCGGAGGCCATCATGAATCGCAAGGGACGGCAGAACTTTACCGCATTCAGCGCGGGTAGCCATCCGAGCGGAATCGTGCGGCCTGAAGCACTCAAACAGCTTGAGGCCGCGCATCTACCTACTAATGGGTTGCGCAGCAAATCCTGGGATGAATTCTCGGGTGCCGATTCACCCCCTCTTAACTTTGTCTTTACCGTTTGCGACAACGCCGCTAAGGAAGTATGCCCATTTTGGCCCGGTCAGCCGATGACCGCACACTGGGGAATTCCTGACCCTGCTGCAGTGAAAGGAACAGCGGGAGAGATAGAACGGGCTTTCAGGGATGCTTTTACCTCTCTGGATAGACGAATCAGCCTGTTCATCGCCCTGCCGCTCGCAACACTTGACACGTTCGCGCTCCAGCGAGAAATCGATGACATAGGGCGTCGGTAGCGCTTGGACGAGTCTATAGATTTTCACACTATTACCGATAGACACTGCGTAACAAATCCAAAACATCCGGGGGCTGGCGACGATGCGGTTGTTGATTTTGGGTGGGAGCGATGCTGGCATAAGCGCAGCTCTACGGGCACGTGAACTGGACCGGAATGCCGAGGTTGCGGTTTTGCTGGCCGATGATTTCCCCAATTACAGCATCTGTGGTTTGCCTTTTTACTTGAGCGGCGAGACGCCGGACTGGAAGAGTCTTGCTCATCGAACGCAGTTCGACGGAATATCCATTCACCGGGGACATAAGGCTACCCATATCGATGTCTCTGGGAAAACAGTCTCGGCGACGGATCGCGACGGGAAAGCCGTGACCCATGCCTACGACAAACTCGTGATCGGGACGCGAGCCAGTCCTGTCACTCCCCCCATCGATGGCCTCGATCTAACCGGCGTCTTCCCCCTCCACACAATGAAAGACAGCTTCGAGGTTCATGATTTCATCGAATCGGCGAAGCCTCGGAGAGCAGTGATCATAGGAGCGGGATACATCGGCCTGGAGATGGCGGACGCATTAACTCATTGCGGTATGGAGGTAACGATTGCCAGCCGCACTCCTTCGGTGTTGGCTACCGTCGAGCCAGCATTTGGAGAGGCTGTGGCTAGCGAACTGGAACGCCATCAAGTGCGCGTATTCACAAGTGTCGAAGCGCATGCCATCGTGAAAACGGGAAGCCACCTGCATGTCTCAGGCAGCGGAGGCTTTGCGCAGGATTGCGAGATGGTACTGGTTGCCGTGGGGGTTAAGCCGAATACCCAATTGGCTGTGAAAGCGGGCCTCAAGACCGGGGCGAAAGGCGCGTTGCTGGTCAATCGACGAATGGAGACTGCGCTTCCAAACACTTTTGCTGCGGGTGACTACGTGGAAACCTGGCACCGCCTACTCCAGCGGCACACGTATCTTCCGCTGGGCACCACAGCGCACAAACAAGGAAGATGTGCCGGAGAGAACGCAGTTGGTGGGGACCGTGAGTTTGCTGGCTCGCTGGGAACGCGGTTGTAAAGATCTTTGATCTGGTCATCGCCCGGACTGGACTTCGCCAAAACGAAGCCGTGCGGGAGGGTTTGCTGCTTACACTGCGGAGAGCACAAGCTTTGGTCACAAAGCCTATTATCCAGGCGCAAAACAACTCCGCATCCGAGTGACGGGAGACAGTAAGACAAGGCGTTTGCTGGGGGCTCAGGTCCTTGGATCGTGGGGAACAGAGATTTCAAAACGAGTTGACATCTTTGCAACTGCACTCTTCGCAGACATGAGGGTTGAGGAGCTTAGCGACCTCGATCTGAGCTATACACCACCACTCAGTAGTCCGTGGGACCCGGTCCAAATGGCCGCCCAGCAGTGGGTGATGCCGCAGGATCAGAAAAGATGGAGACACCATGCAAAAAATAATATTCGCCTGCGTACACAATGCTGGACGTTCGCAGATGTCGGCGGCTTTCTTCAACCAGTTCGCTGATCCCAAACTCGCCCTTGCTATCTCTGCCGGGACTCAGCCTGCCGAACATGTTCACCCCGTAGTTGTGGAGGCGATGCTCGAAGTGGGGATCGACCTCAGGAACGCCAAACCGCAAAAGCTTACCGCGGAGCTGGCACAAGGTGCGGGGATGCTCATCACGATGGGCTGCGGAGACGATTGTCCCTATGTGCCAGGTCTGCGCCGCGATGACTGGCCACTAACAGATCCGAAGGATCAAGGCATTGATTCCGTCCGACAGACGCGGGAAGACATTCGGGAACGGGTTTTGAGATTGTTAGCGCGGGAGAGCCTAAGCAGGGATGGGGCGCAAGTGTAGTTGGTGGATTTGCCTTCAATTCATTGGACCGACTCACGGGCAACACTGAGTTGCACCCAGTTGACCAAACAGTGCATTCATGAGCTGAGAACTGATTGTGCCTCGAAAACGGGATTTGCGGTAAGTTCATCCGAGTGGGCTTGGCCCGGCGGGTCACTCACAATGCCTAACGTAATGTTTGGCGCGATATGACGCATTTTCAGATTCCAACACCTCACATCTAATTCGTCCAGGCGAATATGCAATGCCCTGAACAGCTACGCCTAGAGCAGTTCTACCAATCGGCTCTTCGGCGCTGGGCGCAACTCTCTATGCCGGCGCTGGATGGAGGAACCTACTTGGTAGACGGGGTCCGGCGAAGGACTGCAGAGGAGCGGCACGCAGCCAAAAGTCGGCTCGGCGCTCAGATGCTGACAACCGCGCCGGCCCGAGTGAAAGTCTTCAGAGTTCTTCTCATATCCATCGGGCTGCTTGCTCTTGTTGCTCTATCTATCGCGGTCGGCGTCCGTGCGTTTTTGGCCGCAGTTGGTCACTATGCCCCCTGGGAGCAGATTTGGGACGGTTGACCTTCGCTGGCCCCCCGCGAGGCATTAGACTTGGCTTCCATGCCAAACAAACTGGCTTTGCCCAATCAGTTCTGCATCCAGGACAGAGATTTGGTCTGAGCCTGCAGGCAACTTACCCCTTCGAGCGATTAACAGAAGCAACCGTTCTGCGTGGTATGCATAGTCGATCTGTTGAGCCTTGTTCATGGTGCTCACCTATGCGGAGAGTTGCCCTATCTCCGAGAGAAACTCGGACGGGAAAATGGGTTTCTGGAGTAGGCGGAAATCGTGACCTTGAGCACGGGCACCTTCCAGCAGATCCGAAGTGGCGGCCTGTCCCGAAAAGAGCAGGATCTTGCAATTGGGATACTGTGCCCTCATTTGAATTGCCAAATCAATCCCAGAAATGCCCGGCATCGCGACATCGGATATGACCAGATCGGGCGATTCTGAGCGGGCAGCAGCTAGCGCCTCCAACGGAGAGGTGAAGAACCTCGCCGAAAAGCCATTCATTCGCAATATGGCGGCGAGACTGGATGCGATGACAGGTTCATCATCAACGACAAAAATGCGTGAGCCAGGAGACACATAGGGCCTATTGCTGTATTTTTCCGGTGCGTTAGAGTGCCGAGAGTTATCTAGAATTAGTGTCTTCCTCGGGCTCACCCGCATTCTGTTCACTATTGCTCACCATGGGGATTGTTCAGAGATTCGGCGGCGCCGATTGGAATGAGGCGGTCTGTTAGCTCAAAGTGTAAAGATTAGAGCGTTATAGCACAGACAATCATTGCGGGCATTCGTTACCGTCCGAACATGAAGAAATATTTAGCACTTGCCCTGTTTACGCTCTTTGCGGCCAGCGCATTTGCGCAGCCATATCGGCATCACCGCCACCACCGCCACCACCACCACCCCCATGCGGTAGCCGTCCGGTAATTCATCTGCTATCGGACATGGGTCATTTGGGTTTAGCGTGCGGTAACTGGCGTACGAAATCGAAGCTGCGCGCGAAACACAGATTCGTAGCTGTACTGACTTTTCCGCCATATGTGGTCCGCATTGCTCAGACCGGGATGGTCTAAGTCATTACAGTAAAAAACGTAGGGGCAGGTAGAGAAATGGCCCCGATGAAAGTGAGGGTAATTTATGCATAGGTTTACAGTTCTTGCTTTGACTGCTGTTGCTGGAATCTGCTTCACAGCAACCACTCCCAAAACGGAAGCTCAGGTCAGCATCACCATTGGAGCCCAGCCTTCATGTCCCTACGGTTACTATGACTACAGTCCTTATAACTGTGCTCCCTCCGGCTACTACGGCCCGGAATGGTTCAACGGCGGTGTCTTCATCGGTGCTGGCCAGTGGTATCATGGCCCCAGTAACTTCCATGGTAACGTAGACAATCACTACGATCCAAAGCAGGGCTATAAGGGCCCAATGCCCAAGAATGGCGAGAAAGCAGCACCGCCAAGCCATAACGCTAAGGCACCCACGCAGTTTAAGGGCAATGAAGTGCATGACGGACACGGCCAAGTAAGTGAGAGCAAAAAATAACCTCATACCAACCGACCTTCCAGTCTGCAGATACGGGTCGGCACGGTCCAACTTCTGGACCGATCTAGACTTGTCTGGCGGCTTTCTCTCAACCAAGAGAATCCTTCCAGGACTTGTATGAGAAGAGGGCAGATGACCACGGATTGAAGTGGTCATCTGCCCTTTCTTTTTCCTTTGCAAAGATCTCTTAAGGAAGCACCCCGACGTCTGTTGCTGGCCCCAACACGTCGAACAGCACCGGCAACGTGAAGCGGCCGAGCACCAGGAGTGCCGCCAAGATCCCCAGAAATACAGATACAGACATTAAGGAGATCAGATGCTCTCAGCACAAGCTAGATGTCATCTCATAACAGCAACAGCCTAGGGCGGTGAACCGGGATCCAGCCCTCCGCGGCTCATGTTGAGATGCATGCGGGAAACAAGTGAGTGTGGCCCGCTATAGAGGAACTCCAAGCCGATGTTCCCGCCCAGGTATCCCAGCAGACTGTAGTTACCCATTCTGAACGCATCCCTGGCGTCGTAGCGCCTGGGATACCATCCATAGACTGCAGCCATGGCGCCGGCATACGGAGCAATGAGAGCAGGGAAAGAGAACTCACGATGGCCATCGTCGCCGCGGCGCGCGGTGAAGCTTGAAGTCACGGCGTGCCATGCTTGCGGAAGAACGCCCTTGCAGTCACAGCGGTAATACAACGTGTCCTCTCTGAAGGCTTCTGCGAGCGCATAACGCGTAGTAGTGCCTATCGCTGCGACGCCGAAGTCGGACCCGAACCGCTCGCCGTAACCCACAGCTCCTTGCTTCCAATCCGGAGGTCTATCATCCGCCTGGCCAATTCCCGCCGCGAGTGCGGCGCCGGCGAGGGAATATGGACCGAACGCGTCGAAAGCGTAGTTGCGGAGCTTCGTCGTCTCCGTCGGGCGCGTGTACGTCAGGTCGAGTCGCGCCGGGGCTGGGCCTGCAACCGTCGCAGAGGAGTCTCCCGAATCGGCCAGTAACTGCGGCTTTGCCAACGGTGGCAGGACCGTAAGATCCGCGGCTGCCAGCAGCAAAAGCATAAATCCATGCATATTCACGTGAGAACTCCGTCCCGCATCCGAAAGGTCTTTCGGCTTACAGTTTCAGCACCAAGTTCCCTCTGTCATCAGAACCTTGTACTCTGCCAGTATCAAATTTTTGGCTTGGAAAAACCGGCCACAATTGATCGTCTCGTAAGTCCGCGCCATGATGGACACCCTCCGGCCTTATCGTGGTGCTCCGCAAACCAGAACACACTCGAAGCAACGCCGATCTGGCTGATCGTCCCCACCGAAGGGAAAGGTGGGGCGGAACTGACCCTAATGAAACCGCGTCATCGACGAGTGCGCTGCCCACAGTCATCTTCCAAACATTACCCGCCCGGGTGCTTGAGCGAGCGTCTCATCCCTCTGACTAGCCTGCCGCTCCACAACCACTTGGAGAGTGAGCGCACCTAAGTGCCTATGTGGGCGATCTTATATTTGGCCGCCATTCCAGGCACAATTGTCTGCTCGTATATCAATGATCACACGAGACGAGTTGTTGTATCACACCGCCGATGAGACACCGAGATGCATCATCGTCCGAATGCCCACGCCACCATCAGCGCGAACTCTTCTCGCCAGAATGCGCCACCGTGCGATCCAGCTCGCTCCTTCATGACGACGTCCGCACCCGCATCGCGCAGCGCGTCCGCCCACCTCCTTGCGTTCCCGAGGAAGAACGGCTCCTGTGTGCCACCGACAAGGTATGTGCGCGGAAGCGGACTCGGCATAACGCCAGGCGGCTTGTAACCGCCGCCAGGCGAGGCGCAGAAGACCGCACCGTAGGCACGTGGATGCCGAAGTCCAAGAGCGAGGGCCAGCTCTCCACCCGCCGAGACGCCGAACACCGCGGTACGTTCAGTGGGCAGCGCCATGCCAAACCGCGACTCCGTCCATCGGCGAACGTCCTCGACGAAGAACTTCTCGTGTGCCGCGAACCGCTCCGGCTCAAAGCCCGGTGAGTACTCATGGAGCCGCAGCGTCTCATCGGTCAGCCCATGTACACCGACGATCATTGTGGACGGTACGTCGGCCTTCTCGAGCAACCGGCCCCACTTCGAGATTTCCTGACCGTCGCCGGCGAAGACGATTGCTTCGGGCGGCTCCGGTGGAACGTATACCGTGACCTGCCGTCCACCGTCGTACTCGAACGTCTCAGTGACAAACTCTCCCGAGACTGCACCGGTGGGCTTGGCGGGCGCTCCGTCGGACTCACCTAGCTTGCGGTTGACGTGATTGCGTGCTTGCTTCTTCATGGCCTTGCCTTCATTTACAGAATTATGTTCGCCCCGTTCCGCCGTCCCGTCTGTAAGAACTGTAGATGAGATGACCGGGACGCCAGATAAATGAATCTATTTACGGCGGCCCGCACTAGAGTTCGAGGATGGGCTGGACCGGGAATCATCCGATAGTCCGTATTCGGACAGCGCGTGCGCATTTTGGACATAGACCGGATGCATCGATTAAAACGTAAGTCTGATTTGCAACGACTTACGCTACCTCGAAATTGGCTGCTGATGTGCTCATACCATAGGAAAGCAACCAGATTGTGTGGGCGATCGCGTCATCTATCGAACCCAGGGGTCCAAAGCTGCATAGTTTTTCGAGTAGCTAATGAAAACACGTTCAAAAGCGCGCGTTGGAAGCAGGCCATCCTCGCGGGGACTGGGACCGCTGCCAACTCCATTCATGGGTATCACGAATGAGATCTGTCTCACCGGACATGCCCCCACGAGGATGTCCTGGGCGGGTAGAACAGCAAATGCCTGCTCCACTCCGTTGACTACGCGTTTGAGCACAGGAGCCCGACCTAAGGAAGCTCTCAGAAGGCGCGGCCGGGCCGCATACAGCAGTGCCGCGTTGCTCCCCGAATCCAGTCGAAGCAGCACCGGGGCCACATCGGCTGTGGTCAGTCGCACAGAGACAATCATGGGCCGCGTGAAGGGCAAATCGTCTCGCGGACCGTGAGGCTGCTCGAGCCGGATATGTTCGCCCTTGATCGCCTGCGCAAGGGTGCTCGACGCATCAAGGCAGAGAATTTGCTGGCGGTTATCGATGAGCAGATCGAAGTGCGAAAGGAAGTTCCACCCAGGATCCCGCGTATGCCAGGATCTGCTGCCTTAATCTCCACGATGTCCTGAATGACTGCGAGAGACTGTGGGACCGAATGACTTCCAACCTCAATCAAGTCGAGAAAGGCAAACGCGCTCCGAGATTGGGTTGCAACGCCGCTCACTCCCGTTGTGCCTTCGATTCTCAAATGAAGGTCTGAGGCAAGGACAGTGTCAAACGTCGTGATCTGGGAGCCTGTGTCAACCAGGAAGTCGTAGGGCCCGGTGCGGTTTATCAGGACTCGGACAACGATGAGATCGTCTTTAATGCGACGCAAAGTTAAACCGGCGACGTTCCCCGGGCAGCGTGGTTCAGCATGAAGCGCGGAAAGGGATAGGGTGGCGAGACTCGCGGCGACAAAACGTTTGACGTGCGACATTGAAAATCACCTCAGCCGGGTTGGCTGAATGCAATGTCGCCCTGTGCCATAGCGGGGTAATGACGCAAGTCTGACGATTCTCTGAAAAGCGAGTGACGGATTCGTGACGGATCATAAGTTCTCTGTTTTCAAGTTTGAAGACATCGAGGTCAGGGAGCGTGAGTTCCTGCTAGTCAAGGGTGGAAAAGCCCTGCCGGTGGAACCGAAGGCTTTTCGCGTGCTTTTGTTTCTGTTGCGAAATCCCAAGAGACTGGTGACGAAAGACGAGATCCTAAACGCGGTCTGGAATGACTGTGCAGTTTCTGACAACTCGCTCACTCGCAGCATCGCCACATTGCGCAGGTTGCTTGGAGATGACAGCCGTGAGCCACGATTTATCGCAACTGTGCCCACGGTAGGCTACCGATTTCTGTGCGATGTGGTGGCTGCGGAGGAAGACGTCATCGGGTTCGCTGCTGAAGAAACTCATCTTCCGCCGGAGGTCGATACCAATGATCGTCCCAGGGAAAAGGAGCAGCCCAAGCCACAGTTTGACCCTGGGCGCGAGAGACTATCTGGTTTGTCCCTCGCTGGAGTGTGCATTTTGGCGGTCGGAATCGTCGCAGCGGTGTTCTTGATACGCCAGGCCGCCAGCACACGCGACGTGCACGGACCCTTCGTTCCACATCTGGCTACCGAAGAGCGGATCACCTCAAATCCGCCAGAAGCGCCCGTTGAAGATGCCGTTGTATCGCGCGATGGCAAGTATCTCGCTTTTCATGACAATTTGGGGCTTTATCTGCGGCAAATCGCGAACGGCGAAACCCGCGCTTGGGGACTGCCGAAGAACTTTGTTGCTTGGCCCGATGACTGGTTCCCCGACGGTACCCATCTCCTGGTGACACGGAGAGAAGGCCCGTCCAGAACACTCAGTCTTTGGAAACTTTCCCTCTTGGGCGGCAACCCGGAAAAGCTCATGGACGATGCGGCAGGGGGATCTGTGTCCCCGGATGGATCCCGGATTGCATATGCACCCGGGCCTAAATTCGGAAGCGAACTCTGGGTCATGGACTCCGATGGTGCAAACGCCCGAAGACTAGCCGTGGCCAGAAAGGCGGACCAGCCAAACCTGGGGGATGGCTGGATCCAACACGCCGCTTGGTCACCAAATGGCACACGTCTTGCATACGTCGAAGCCCACTTGGCAACACCTGATCCCCCGCTGTTTGCTAACTCGCTGCTCACGCGAGATGCGAATGGTGGCGATTTACAGCTTGTGTTGAAGGATGATTCCCGGTTGCGGCCAGCCCTGTGGTGGACTGCGGATGGACGTATTCTCTTCGCCGACCTTAACAATCCGACGATCGACCGTGAAGATACGGGCGTTGACTCGATTTCGATTGACGAGCGCACAGGGAAGGCCGCCGCTCCACCGCAACGGGTGACTGAGGGTCAAGGGTGGATTGGCGGTTTGAGTGCCACGTCGGATGGGCAGCGGCTTGTTGTATCGAGGGGGAACACAACGCGTCAGGTGTTTATCACCGAACCCGATCCGGGCAATCAACGGTGGAAGGCGCCTCGCCGCCTGACCTTGGACACAAACGAGAGTCTAGCGACGGCGTGGACCGCTGACAGCAAAGCAGTCCTTTTCGTTTCCGATCGGGATGGTACCTGGAAACTTTTCAAACAGAATATCGACGAGACCACAGCCGCGGTCCTGGTTGAAGGGCGCAGCATGCGTTTCCCACGTTTGAGCGCGGATGGTTTGCAAGTACTTTATCTTGTTGAATCGCAGCCAGGCGATCCTTTGTTCCCTGCATCCTTGATGTCCAAGCCTTTGGCCGGAGGGCCTCCCCGGTTGGTTCTGCGGGAAAACGGAATCACCAATTACCAGTGTGCGCGGGCTCCATCGCAATTGTGCATTTTCAGCAAGCGCGTGGGTTACGATCACATTCTTGTTTCGTTCGATCTGGAGCACGGTGCAGGTCGCGAGATTACGAGAATTTCGAGTGGCGGATCTTACTGGAGTCTTTCCCCGGATGGATCGCGGCTTGCACTCGTGGTCGACCCGCATCGAATTCGATTTCTCTCACCGGACACCGGTGCCGCTCACGATGTTAGCCTGAACGACTGGCCGGTGTTTAACATCGACTGGTCAGCCGATGGCGCGAGGGTCTTCATACGGAGCATCACGCCGGCAGGCGTCCCCGTGATTCTTGCCCTCAATGGCGCAGGGAAGGCGGAGGTGGTCATAGAAGGTCAAGTGAATTCTAATTTTGCCTTCTTCATTCAGTCTCCCGACGGGCGACACGGGATTTTAGAGATGCCAACCCCGGGCGACAATAATGCCTGGATGGTCGAGAACTTTTGAGTCGCCCGCAAACGACTAGGTAACTTGCCCGGCCCAGGCCCCTCTGGAGAACTTACCGATAACCAGACTTCACGGGCACCTTCTCATTGAAATGCCACCATCACACCACCGAGAGGCCGGGTTCAGACAGGTTGATGAGGTTCGGACTCATGCGGGGCGCTCATTGAGCGCCGTGGCTTGCAATTTGACGTGCCCTAGGAGATGCGCTGAAAGCGCTCTGTGCGACGGAAGCTACACGACCGGAACCGCCGCACCACCATTACGTGCTGATGTAGCGCTTAAGGAAGAAGCACGAAATTCTGGATGGCGATCTTTGAGCCTGCCAGAGCGCGATCGGAAGATGGCTGGATGACAACCGTGATCTCGTCAAAGCGCCTGCCGTGGGCTTTTGCAGGCATTGGGAAGCGCAGCGATTCTGGGACGGCCCGACGGTTAAGTGGGATATGTTGAAGTTGGCTTGAGGGTATTGCAATACTCCCCAGCAGGAGCGAGGAGCTGGGTTTAGCAGATGTGTCCCTGAGCAGCAACTCGATTCGGATTGGACCCGGGCGGTCGTCCCCATTGAGAAGATCGACGCGAATGGCGTGGCAGCAGTCGCCGGAGATGGGAGTGACCAGAGTCTGATGAGCTTCCATCGCTAATTTACGATAATCAGTCGAGCGTACGTTGGCTTTGATTGGATCGCCCTGCTGGATAAGTGCATCTGCCGCAGGGCGGGTGTCCGGCTGTTTGAAATACCAATAAACGCCATCGAACGGAACGATGACGGGTTTTGCAAGGGCACTGGAGAAGTTGCTGTAATCGGAAGCAGCAGGCGGCAGGATGCGCGGGTGAGGTTTTGCGGGAAGCGTGAGAATAACACCCGAATAGTGGGAACCAAATGCTGGTTTTATATTGGGTCTGGCGACGCGTGCCGGGACCGCGAGACGAGAAGCCAGCGAGAGCAGGCCGTAAGCCTTTTGAAGGTAAGGCGTCAGTGCGGTCGAGATGAGGAAAAGGACCGCGGCTGTCTGCAACAGCGAAAAGCGCGAAAACTTGCGGCGACTCTTTGCCTTGCCTTGCACGAAGGGGTGACGCACCAGGAACAACATCAAGCCGGCGGAAATAAGCGCGGTACCGGACCAGGAATGGCCAGTGCCGAGACAAGCCACCCCTGCCTGCATCGTGCCAACCGTGATGCAGTAGGGCAGCAGTGTTCTCCATAGCGGAGGCGTGGAAGGCGGTTGCAGTAAAATGCGTCCGGCAGGAGCTACGGGTTCATCGTCTTGCGGAAGATTGCTCCATAGGTTGAGGAAGGTTACGGCGTTCGCAATGGCCCAGGGGACGATGCACGAGATCCAGTGAGAGCGCTCGGCAGTGAGAGTGGTAATAAGTGGCAGCCACACGGTGACGGCCCAGATGTGAACGGTAAGAGTGCCAACGGACGGCTCAACATATTCGCGTATCAGTCGCCAGATAGACCAAACGGTGACGATGTGAATGCAGGCAGCGATTGTGAGATCGAGTGCCGACCGCAGCAATAGCTGTTGCAAACTGAGTGTTGGCTGCGACGGAGGCAGAATAAGAATGGAGGCAATGATACCGGTGGAGAGTATGCTGCCGAGCATCGGCAGTAACAGAGGAGAAGAAATCTGTTGGGAACGCTCAAACATTTGAACTCACCACCTGCCCGAAGCATCGGCCCGATCGGTGGCCGGTAGCCTGCTAGAAAATAAGACACCCCAACACGTTCGCAAGTTCCCCAGGAAGGGAGTGAAATCATCTCATGGGTCCGAGAGGTCATAGCGCGTCTGTTTCGTTCTATTGAGCCTTGTCTCGATGCCAATGAACGATAGTCGTCATGAACTCCAAACCGGTCGCCTTACCTTCAGCATTCAGGTCGAAGAGAATGGTCGTGGGAGCGTCACGTAGAAAGTATCGAGTTTCTGATTCGGGATAGAGCTTCTGCCTCCTTGTCCCAAGCGGAATTTCGGCCATGAGGTCATCTCCGTCCCGGGTGACCTTGATGAAGTCGTAGGTTCCGATCAAGTTGTCGTATTGCGACGGACTGACCGTGGCCACTGTGTGCTCTGCCGGGTGGAAATCAGGCCAGGAGTAGACGCGCGCCGCGCTGCGCACGATCTCATCGCAGAGAGCACCGCCGCCCCCTCCGTTCGTCAGTACCACGATCCCATCTCCGCTCGGGTATCCGACCATATCTGACTGATAGACACCTGAGCCGCCGTGCTCGAAGAAAGGGTTCGATGAGCTACCTCCAACCCGAAGTCCCAATCCCCACCGCACTTTGTCTGAGGGGCCGAGACCGGGCGTCATCATCATCCGCACCGTCGTTTGCTTCAGAATGAGGTGTGATCTCCCTGCATATTCCTTCTGCAATTCGATGACAAATCGAGCGTAGTCAGGAACCGTTGTCCAGAGACCCCCGGCCCCAAGATTGGGTTTGACGAAATGAGCAGGTGAAATCCCGGTAGTGCCATCCTCCCAATAGCCAGTTGCGGCTTGCGCAGCGCTGACTGGCGATAATGGTGCCTCAAACGTGCTGTGGATCATTCCCAGGGGACGCAGGATAGCCTCCTGCATGTATTGAGCGAATGGTTTTCCTGTCACTTCCGTGACCAGCAACTGCAGGATCAAATAGCCCCCGTTCGCGTAGGCATATCTGGTCCCTGGCACAGCTTCCACGCGCACCGGACCGGCTGTCGAGGGTCTTTCACCGTTCAGCATCTGAAGCATCGTCGGCAGCGCCTTGTCTGGGTCATCGACTTCCCCATTGTGCATTCCAATTCCTGACGTATGGTTCAGCAACTCACGGACGGTGACCTGATGATCTTTCGTGTACTGATTGCTGGGTATCTTCCAGGATTTCAAATACGAGTTGACATCTGCATCCAGATCAATCCTTCCATCCTGGACGAGCCTCATCACGGCCATCGCCGTCAGCGGTTTGCTCATGGATGCTGCATTAAAGAGAGTATCTGTTGTTACGTGTGGCCCTTTGAGGCGAACAACCCCGTAGCCCTCTGTCCACTCGATATGTCCGTCGTGAATGGCGGCAATACTTACTCCGGGGACATGAAGTTGGGCCATTTGCTGCTGCAACGACATCCCGTTTTCAGGAGCGCCCTTGATCAGTGTCTGGTAGAGCAGATGATGTTCTACAGCTACTTTATGCTGGCGAGCCAAATCCTTTGCCGCCTGTCTTCGCTCCGCTCCATGGGCCAGAAAGGTGGATAGGCTTATCACTAAGACGATGAATTGTGTTCGCAGTTGTCTCAAGAGACCCCATTCACTTTGATCGATTGGGGCGTGCGAATCGATCTTTCCTCGCACCACGCTTCGTAGATACGGGTTCTTCGCAAAACGAAGGATAGTGATGCCTGACTGCTACGTTCCGCGGAGCACTCGGCATGATAGGGGAGCCTGCTGCGAGCATTAAAGCGAAACCGATGGTCACAGCCGTTGCCCCTAGCGCGGCCTGCAGCATACGTTTGGAACTCAGGCTTGAGGTGGCGACCTCCAGCGTGAATCCTGTCTGCACCGGCTCAACGTCGTGCGAGGCATTCAGATGCTGAACCAGCAAAGAGCGCAGCCCATCGAGCAAGAGAGTACTCAATTTTTCGTGTCGGGCTTGTTCTTCAAAGACCCAGATCATTTCATCCTGGAAGCGAATTCGGAACGAAAAGGGATGAAGGCGAATAAGGATGCGATAAAGGAGTTGCGACAACTTTAGGGCAGTCATGTTCTTCGCGGCCTTCCTGTGCTCAGCACTAATCGCGCTTCGCGAAGAACCACTTTTAATCTTTCAATTTCCTCCGTGAGAGCGGAGTGTCCCGCTTCGGTCAAATGGTACAAGCGGCGACTCTCCCCAACAGGTAATCCATCAATTGGGGCATCGATTACTAGTCCCAGTTCCATCAGCTTTTTAAGATTGTCATAGAGCGTCCCTGGCCCCATCTTGTATTGGCCATCCGACTGCCGAGCGATTTCTAAAGTGATGCCATACCCATGCAGATCCTCGCGGGCCAAAGCGAGCAAAATATGCAGTACCGCTGGCGAGAGCGCATTTTTCGGCTTTAAGTCTCGTCCCATAGTCGAGAGTCGACTATATCGACTGTCGACTACTACTGTCAACTAACGGCGGTCTGAGAGCCGGAACGACGCGACTGTTCGGTTATGGAATTCCATCCGGACGCAGTAGCCTCGCGTAACTTCTGGCTGGTGAACAAATCAAGCTTGGAGACGGTCCTCGTTTGCCTCTGACGCTCGTTTGTCATCATCTCGTTGGTTTGTTTGGCCCACAATCGTGGCCTTGGCAACACCAGAGCAGTCCTCAGTCTCGCCGCATGATTCGCTGTGCTTCCAGCGCTGATTGGCACGACCATGCTCCAGCATGTGTTCGATGAGCTTCGCCGCGATTTGCTTCGGGGACACAGGATAGGTTTCGCCAGTCAGAATTCGCTTGACGTGTTCTACCTTGTCCCAGCGCACATCATCCGGCCTACTTTTCGCGATCCAATTGCAAATATCTAACACCATGTGCCTTCCTTGGAAAATCAGTTGTTCTTTTTTTCGGCGCGACACGGCGGAGACTTTACACACCGTATGATCCTGGAATAGACACTGACGTGCCTGAAGAACAGCGCCATATCGTGTCATTTTCTGCCTCCTATCTTCAGCCGAGTTTTCTGGCCGCGAAATCACCCCTTCCCGATGGATTTGGTATAGTGAAATTCGCAATCCAGGTTGCACCCCGTCCGCGGAAAGGGACTATCCCACCTGAATGCGTCATTGAGCACCGAACATTGACTTCTCTTCTGCCCGTCATAGCGGACACCGGGCCATAGAAAGAGGAGTTATGTCTCGTCAGCTACCTGAAAAACCTAATCTGCAATATCTCAAGAAACAGGCCAAAGAACTGCTGCGTAGCAGAGGGCAGGGCAAGTTGGCCGATGCACAACTTGCGCTCTCCCGTGAGTACGGCTTCCACAGTTGGGCGGATCTGAAGGCACACGTCCAGGCGCTAATGCTTAGTCCCGCCGAGCTACTGAAAGCGGCAGTGTGCGACCTCGATGCGGCGCGCGTCCGCGACATCCTGAAGCAGCATCTGGAATTGCGGGGGAGGATCGACGATCCGCTGCCCGACTATGGCTTCGGCCAAGACGCGTTATTTGCCGCTGTGCAGCGTAGCGATCGGGCGACGATCGATGTGCTGTTGAGCGCGGGCGCCAACATCCGCAAGCGAACCGAGTGGTGGGCCGGCGGCTTCGGCGTGCTGGACGATTGCGATCCGAGCCTGGTCGAGTTTCTGGTCGGACGCGGCGCAGTGGTGGATGCGCATTCGGCCTCGCGGCTCGGATGGATGCCAAAGCTGACGGAACTGGTGGCCGCTGACCCGGGCGTCGTCCACGCTCGCGGCGGAGACGGGCAGACTCCGCTGCACTTCGCCTCCACCGTGGAGGTGGCGGAGTTCCTGCTGGCCAATGGCGCAGAGATCGACGCTCGCGATATAGACCATGAATCCACGCCCGCACAGTACATGCTCCGTGTGGACCAGAAGCGGCACTACCCGCGGGACCGGCAAGATGTGGCGCGCTACTTGATCTCACGCGGATGCCGGACGGATATCCTGATGGCCGCGGCGCTGGGCGATCCGGACTTGGTGCGGCGGCACCTGAACAGCGATCCTGACTGCATCCGGATGAGCGTATCGGAGGAGTGGTTTCCCAAGCAGAATCCGCGTGCGGGGGGAACCATCTATATTTGGACTCTTGGCGCCCATCGCACCGCTCATTCCGTGGCTCGCGATTTTGGCCATGAGGATGTCTTCCAGTTGCTGTTGGAGCGGACTCCGGAGGACGTGAAGCTATCGCTGGCATGCGAGTTGGGTGACCAGGCGGTGTTTCAGGAATTTTTGTCAAAGCATCCGGATGCGGCAAAGACACTGTCTGAGACAGACCAGCGAAAGCTGCCGAATGCTGCGCAGACCAACAACACGGAAGCGGTGCGGCTGATGCTCGAGGCGGGTTGGCCGGTCGATACTCCGGGAGAAATGGGTGCTACGGCACTGCACTGGGCCGGCTTCAATGGGAATGCGGAGATGGCCCGCGAGATACTGCGGTTTCATCCTGCTCTGGAATTGAAATCACGGGAGTATGCGGGGACCGCGCTCGCGTGGGCCTTGTTCGGGTCCGGGAATGGTTGGCGCCGGGACGCGGGGGATTACGTCGGGACGATTCGGGCGCTTCTGGAATCTGGGGCGATGTTGCCGGAGCATGCCCAGGACCTGGAACCCAGCGACGCCGTGCTGGAGATGCTGCCATGAATGCGAACAAACGCCCTATCTCTGTGACCATCCTTGCTTGCGTGTATCTACTGGTAGGCGCCCTCGGCTTCGCCTACCACTTCCGTGAACTGCTGTCGCTGCAACAGGACATTGTCTGGGCCGAACTCACGGAGTTGCTGGCGATTGTCTGTGGAGCATTCATGCTCCGAGGCCACAACTGGGCTCGCTGGCTTGCGCTTGCCTGGATCGTATTCCACGTGGTTCTGAGCGCCTTTCACTCGCCCCGTGAATTCGCTATCCACGGTTTGTTCTGTGCGGTGATTGCCTGGATCCTCTTTCGTCCCCAGGCCGTGCGCTATTTTCGCAGCGGGCGACCGTCTACTTCTGCGCCTTGCTGAACTCGCGTACCAGCGGCGCAATTTCATCTGCTTTGGCATCGAGCGCGAAGTGCCCTGCCACCAAGTCTAGTCCCGAGTCTTGGTGGGCCGGAGTTTGTGTCAGATAACGGTCAGAGTGTCGGTTCATAAAGTGTCGGTATTTTGACTCCAATGATTAAGCAAGAGAAATAGCCCCACCAAACGAACGCACTGTTTGGCTCCCCGATTGCAGTATCTCTGGTGTGGGGGTGAACGTGAGTTCACAGCTGAAGAATTTAATAGGCAACGTGACCCTGAAAAAGCGCCTATTTCTTGGGTTGCCGGTGTGGCTGGCTTTGGTGGCGCATCTCTCTGCGCAGGACTCGGCGGTGCAATACATTGAGTATCCGCAGATTCAGGGAAAGGTGCAGCCCCTGCACTTGAGCGGCGTTCCGAAGTGGGTCACGTTTGACGGGCAGCTACGCGGACGGACAGAGAATCAGACCTCTGACGATTACATTTCGGGCAACGACCAACTCTATGAACTGACGCGTGTTTATGGCGGTATGACGATTCAACCGTCGGAGTATCTCACCGGCTATATCCAGTTCATGGATACGCATGCGCTGGGCCTACCGCTCAAATACACGCTGGCCAATATGCGAGACACGTTCGATGACCGGCAGGCGTATCTCAACTTCCACGTAAAACAGTACTCGATCATCGCGGGACGGCAGGAGTTGAAGTACGGCGACGAGCGCCTGGTCGGTATCAGCGACTGGACCAACAACAGCCGCACCTGGGACGGCTTTCTGGGGCGAATTGGAGACAAGAACCGCTTGGACCTTTTTGCGACATCCGTGGTGGTGGTCCATCCTACTTCTCTGGATACGCACGGTGCCGGGCTGACTTTTTTCGGCGCCGTCGGCACCACGAGGACGTGGGTCCCGCATTCGATGATCCAGCCGTTTGTTTATGTCAAGGCATTCCCGCGGGTAGAGAGCCGGCAGGGGACCTTCGGAACGGAGACTGAGGTAACGTCGGGGGCCGAAGCCGCCGGCCAATATCCGAAAGGATTTGATTTCGACGGTCTGATCGCGGTTCAGCGAGGCAGCTACTCAAGTGACTCGATCGACTCGAGCGCAGGCTATATCAAGGCCGGCTACACGGCGCAGCGCCTATTCCTGAAACCGCGTTTTCTTGGCGAGTATGACTACGCGTCGGGAAATACACGTCAGAATTTGAACAAGGTCAATACGTTCGATCAGCAATATCCGAGCAACCACAATGCGTTTGGCCTTACGGACTTGTTCGGTTTCCAGAACATCGAAGAGGAGCGCATGAACCTGGATCTGACGGCGGCGAAACACGTGACGCTACTCATTCAGCAGGAATGGCTGCAGGTCGCTTCAAGGTTCGACAACATTTATAGCGGCAGCGCGGGAACGGTGATAGCGGCCCCGACGACTGGATTGCAGAGCGGTGATATCGGCAGAGAGTTCGACGCATCCGGCAAGTGGGTGATCCACGATTATCTGGTGATGAATGTGGGTGTAGGGCATTTTTCTCCTGGAACGGTGATGCGGGAGAACGCGCATGGCGCTCCGCTGACGCTTGCCTATTTTGGATTGACCTATCGTTTCAAATTAAGCCGCTAGGGTGTTGCCCAGACGGCCTTGATGGATCTGGTTTCCGGAGTATCGGTTCGAAGCTTTGAAAAAGGGGAGAAAACATGTCAGAGGAAAATGGCCAATCCAAGTTAAGCCGGCGTAGATTTCTCGAGGCCGGATCGGCGGTGTTGGTGGCAGCAGCGGCGTTCGAAGCGCAGGGTCAGCAGAGCGGGATTTATCCCACGGATACCCACACAGGGGTCAACGAGAGCCAGCCGGGACCGAAAAATAACACGGTTTTGGACGGCCAGAACCAGGACTCGGTGTGGCCGCCGGAGACGGACTCGGGTGGACAGCCCCCGTTCAAGTATTCGTTTTCGCTGTCGCATAAGCGGATTGAAGGCGGGGGCTGGACGCGGCAGGTGACGGTGCGCGACCTGCCGATTTCGAAGACGATGGCTGGGGTAGAGATGCGGCTGATCACCGGCGGCATCCGCGAGCTGCACTGGCATGTTGCGTCGGAGTGGGCGCTGATGCTGTACGGTTCGGCGCGGATCACGGCAGTCGACCAGCAAGGGCGGGCGTTTGTGGAGGACGTGAATGCCGGCGATCTGTGGTTGTTTCCGGGGGGCATTCCGCATTCCATACAGGGCCTGGGGCCGGATGGATGCAAATTTCTGCTGGTGTTCAAGGATGGCAACTTCAATGAGTTCGGAACGTTTCTGTTGACCGATTGGCTGCACCATACGCCGAAAGAAGTGCTGGCGAAGAACTTCGATGTGTCCGAGTCTACGTTCGACAAAGTGCCGAAGAGAGAGTTGTTCATTTTTCAAAGAGAGTTGCCGCGTCCGCTGGCGGAAGAGAAGCGTCAGGTTGAGGCGGTGACGGGCCTGGTGCCGAATACGTTCGCGTTCTTTACGAGCCAGATGCAGCCGACGAAGGTGTCCAAAGGCGGCGAGGTGAAGATCGTTGACCGTAGAAACTTTCCTGCGACTGACATCGCGGCGGCCATCGTGACCCTGAAGCCGGGCGGCCTGCGAGAGCTGCACTGGCATCCGAATGCGGACGAGTGGCAGTACTACGTGAAGGGAACGGGCCGGATGACGGTCTTTGCAGCAGGTGGCCTGGCGCGCACGATGGACTTCGAAGGGGGCGACGTGGGGTACATCGACATCTCGATGCCGCACTATATCGAGAATACGGGGGATGAGGACCTGGTGTTTATTGAGGTCTTTCCGACGCCATTCTACGAGGATGTTTCGCTGGCGGAGTGGCTGGCGCATACGCCTTCGCGGCTGGTGGATGAGCACATCCAGGTAGGCGAGGACTTTCTGGCGAAGATTGCGAAGAAGGAGACAGTGATTACGCCGGCGTAGACATGACTCCATCGGCATCCGAAAACGGGTTGTTTACTTCTGCGCCTTCATGAACTTACGTACCAGCGCCGCGATTTCATCTGCCTTGGTATCGAGCGCGAAGTGTCCTGCGTCGAGTACGTGGACCTCCGCGCTCGGTACGTCCTTGCGGTAGCATTCCGGCTCGCCGGGATCGAACGAGAGATCGTGCTTGCCCCAGACGACCAAAAGCTTTGGCTGCGTCTTCTGTAGCCATGCCTGCCACTTGGGATAAGCGTCGACATTCGTGCGGTAGTCGTAGAAGAGATCCGCTTGAATCTGCGCCTGCCCTGGCGCGTTTAGAAATGCGTACTCATCAGTCCAAAGATCCGGGTCATAGAGCTCAATCTTCGGATCGTCTCCCACATGGCGCGTCTTCGTGGTTGCAAGCGACAGCAGGTTTTTGCGCAACGCTTCTTCATAAGCGGGCCTGTCCGCCCAGAATGCCCGGCGCGTTGCCCAGTTCGCGCCCAGGCCTTCGTTGTGAGCGACCGCATCCTGGACGATGAGAGCCTGCACCCGCTCCGGGTGTGCCAGCGCCATGCGAAAGCCAACCGGCCCACCGTAGTCCTGCATATAAAGCGTGTAGCGCGACAGGCCCAGCGTTTGCGTGAAGCCGTCCATTACGGAAGCGATGTGGTCGAAGGTGTAATCGAATTGTTTCGGATCGGGCCAGTCGCTATGTCCATAACCCGGATAGTCGGGCGCAACCAGATGGTAGTTGTCTGCAAGCCGCGTGAGCAGCGGCTGAAACATCCGTGACGACGACGGAAGGCCATGCAGCAAAAGAATGGTGGGAGCGTCTTTTGGCCCCGCTTCCCGGTAGAAGATGGAGAGTCCATCGACATTCACGGTGCGATAGAAAACCTGCTGGTTCATTGCGTTGTTCTCTCTGGGCGTTGTTCTTTCTCTGGGCGTACATACCCAAGGTGGTGGCGAGCAAGGCCGCGAGGGTCGTCGCTTACTCGGCGACTTCGAAGATGACATCGAGCTCTATCGGCACCCCAAGGGGAAGGCTGGCAACGCCGATGATGAGCCGAACCGATGTTTTCTCGATGCCGAAGACGTCGCGAAACAGGTCCGAGACAGCGTCCGCGACCTTGGGCTGGTCGAAGAAGTCTCCGAACGTTGCTATGAACACTCCGAGCCGGACGACGCGAGTCACTCGATCGAGTGAGCCCAAATGCTTTTTGGCCGCAGCGAGCACGCTCAAAGCCGCTGTGTAGGCGGCATCTCGTCCAGCCTCGGTATCGAGCTCTTTCCCCAGCCGCCCGATATACTTCGGCTTGTGGTCGACAACTGGGAGCATCCCGCTAAAGAAGAGCAGGTTGCCGGTCAGTACCGTCTCGACGTAAGTGCCAAACGGCGTCGGGGCGGCTGGAAGCTGAATGCCAAGGTCCTGCAACCGGCGATCGGCGCCGCCCGGCTGCGAACCTTTCGCGCCTACCACCGGCCGACGTGCGCACCGTCGTCCACGTGCAGCACCTCCCTGTGACGAGCTTCCGTCAGATAAACGACAGCCTCAGCGATTTCTTTCGAGTCAGTGATCGTGCCCATCGGTGAAAGGGTCTCCAGTTCTTCGGGTTGTCTTTGTAGAGAGGGGCCGCTTGGCAACATCATAATGATCCCTTCGGTTGGAGACGTCGACCGCAGCCGATTTATGATCAAAACTGCAAAAGATTGCGATTTTCAGCTAAGCCACACGGCAAAAGGAGCCTTTGTCATCATGCGATCCGATATTGTGCCCGGTGCGCTCTTTCCCGACTATGAACTCACTGATCATGCTGCGAAGCGCCGCAAGCTCTCGGAATTGCAGGGTCAGAATCCCATGGTTCTGGTGCTTAGCCGCGGAGGTTTTTGCCCCAAGGACCGCCGCCAGGCCGAACTCCTGGTCCAACTCCACCGTGAGCTGGAAGTTGGATATTGCCGTCTAGTCACGATAAGCACCGACAATATCACTCTTACCAACGAGTACCGCACAGGCGTCGGTGCTCACTGGCCGTTCCTCTCGGATGCGGGACGAATGGTTCAAAAGGATCTCGACATTGCCGAATACACGGATGCGGCCAACAATCCGATGATTCCACATGTCATCGTCTTGGAACCGGGCCTGGTCATATACAAGATCTATAACGGCTATTGGTTCTTCGGCCGCCCGACGCTTGAGGACCTCCGCCAGGACCTCCGGGCCGTCACCCAAAAGTGCCGGCCAGATTGGGATATCACAACGCCGGAAATGAAAGCCGCATGGAAGGAAGGCCGCAAAGAGCTGTTCTATCCATATGGCAAGACTTATGCCCAAACACTCGGCGAGCAGGATTAAAGTGCAATCCGCCGGTTGTCGCGATTAGCTGGCTTGCGAGATACTGTTGACGCGTGGTTCCATAAAGGACGTTGCCATGGCCATCATTCGAAATTGCCCATCTTGCGGGAAGCCGAATCGCATTCCGGCGAAACACCTAGCCGATACAGGAAGATGCGGCGCCTGCAAAACACCGTTACCCGCGATGGCTGAGCCAGTTGAGGTCAGCCCCGAGGAGTTCGACGAAATTATTCGCGACAGCAAAGTTCCTGTCTTCGTCGATTTCTGGGCGTCGTGGTGTGGCCCGTGCCGGATGGCGGCGCCGCATGTTGCCCAAGTCGCGCATGATCTCGCAGGCCGAGTCGTCGTGCTTAAGGTTGACACGGAGCGGTTCCCGGAACTTGCCTCACGGTACAAGGTCCAGGGTATTCCGAACTTCGCCGTATTTGCGCGCGGTAGCCTTCAGTTCCAGCAAGCAGGCCTGGTGGACGCGAACACGATGAAGAGTTGGCTTGCGAGCGCCGCCTAGACGCTACTAGCAGCCGCCATTAGGAATTTCGCCGTAGCCGGCCTTGGCGGTTAAGAGCGCGCCGGCGACGACCCCCCAAAAATATATGTTGCCGACTGCCTCGGTTAGTGGGAACCTTGTAGCGGCACAATTCCGGCGCGCCCGACCCTTGTTATCGGCGGCTGGGAGAAGCAGTCCAAATGACACCTATTTCGAACATCCCGCGCCCTGCGGCGCGCCCGTCACCCTGGCTGGGAACTGTAAAGTTGCTTTTGTTAGCTATCTTGATAGCTATGATTTTTCTGCTTGGCCAACAGATGGTGAGCCACCGATTCTTTCGAGGCGGTTACGTCGATCAGCGCAACGTACTAAAACCATAGTAAGAAGCGCCGGAAGGCCGACTAGTCGAAACTTCTTAGCCAGATATCGCGTACAGAGATCTTGCACGGCTGGCTTTCGATCTCGAAGCCAATAAGTCCCGGTTGGTTATTGACGGAGTCTTTGGTGTCATCGATGAAGACTGCCATCAGCTGACCATTCATGATATGCATCATCACGCCGCCGCGTGCGATGACCTCGTAGTCGTTCCAATCGTTCACCTTCACATAGCCACCAAGCGCCTGTATGTCACCGATGTTGGCAACCAGGCGATTGGTCTGGCCCGGCAGGGCCTGCGTTACCTGGCCGCGATACGCGAGGATGCCTTGCATCGTGTTTTCTGAGTACCACTGGCCCGTGTACGACGCCGTGCGTGCAGTGACCGGGAACCAGAAGTCAGCCTGCGGGCCGGTCATCATAAACTTGAGGTCATACGGCGGCCGGCCTTTCGGCTGCGGCCGAGACCACGGCAAGCCCGTGACGCTGCGATACTGAATGCCGCCGCCCCCGCCCTTTTCGATCTTCATCTGCAGCTTCAGGTCAAAGTCGCGCGCTTTCTCGCCCCGATAGACGATGTAGTTGTTGCCGATTGTCTTGCCCTCGAGCGTTTCGCCCACCATGATGCCGTCTTCGATACGCCAGATGCTGGGGTCTGCGTCCCATCCGGTGAAACTCTTACCATCGAAGATCTGCTTGTAGCCCGTATGTTCGTTGATGTCATAGGGCGCGGGGTCATGAAACTTCGGCATACCGGGGAGCTTCTCGCCGTTTGGACCCGTCTGGGGCGGCCCCTGCGGGGGAGACTCAAGCGCGGGCGGCACGGACTGCGCGGTGAGCGCGGCCGAGAGCGTCAGCAAAGCGACATTCAACGCGGCGACTAGCAAAAGTGATGGGCGAACAAAACGTGTGTAGGGGCGATACGATGCGGACATGGAGTTTCCTGCCTCCCGATTGAGACGGCTCAGAAACGATAGGAGTTTCCGCTGGAGAAGGTCAAGGAGACCGCTGCGAATTCATGCACGGCAAGGGGGCTCTGACTGCTAAAGCAGACTCTGGAAGTGCCGGTCTCTTCACCCCCTGCGGCCGCCTCACACGGAAGTTAAACTGATTCGCCGAAGATCTGTGGCTTTTCGTGTACTTATCGAGCCGGAAGCGCAGCTTCCGCGTGGCCCGGAAGAAAGTCATCTTGACCGACGCCTCCGACGCATGGAGAATCTCGCTCACGGTTCGCAGGTTAAAACCCTGGAAGTGCCTCAAGTCAAAAACCATGCGCTCGCGCGGTGTAAGTCTTTGCAGAGCCCGTAAGATTTGCGCCCTCAACTCCTGGTCTAACAGTTGCCGCTCGGGGTTATTAGCTGGTCTATCGTCCGGCAGTTGATTCAGCGACTCGTTGTCGATCTCGATCGCGGTTCTCTTGCTACGAGCTCGATTTCTTCGCAGGTGATCGAGGCAGACGTTGGTGGCAATGCGGTAGATCCAGGTAGAGAAGGGGCACTCGAACCGGAAGCCATGCAGCTTCCTGTAAACTTTTAGAAACGTCTCTTGATGGATGTCCTGAGCATCGCTTTCCGATCCGGTGAGCCGCAATGCGAGCCGTAAAACGGCTTCATCGTAGGTTTGTACCAATTGTTCGAAAGCGGCTTGGCTGCCGCCTTGCGCCTCGCGAACCAGGGAACAATCCTGGATACAATCTATGCTCTCCATCACCACTCTCCGAGGCTTGTATCATCGCCGCACGCGCATTACGGCGGGCTGCCCACCGATTCATCGCTTGAAATAGGCAATGAGATCCCGCCGCTCTGCGGCCTTGGGGACATAAAAGTCCATCTTGGCATCTGGTACTACCGAATCCGGGCCGCTTAACCATTTCTCCAGGGTCGCATCGTTCCAGGTCAGCCCTGAGTTCTTCAATCCCTGGGAGTAGTCAAAACCCGGGACGCTCCCAGCCTTTCTTCCATAGACTCCGGCGAGCCTGGGTCCCTCCCCGTTGAATTCCATCGCGTGGCAGCCCGTGCAGCGTTTCTCAAATACGAGTTTGCCCCGCGCGGCATCACCAGTCCCAGCCGACGTTGCCTCACTGCCGCCTGCACTCTTACCCAACACCGCCAGCGTGCGCGCATCTGTCTCTGAAAGCTTCGCCCCCCAGTGCAGGGCCACGTACTGAAGGGGCGGCATATGCCCACTCTTTGCCTCATGGCTAATCCTGGCCAGTAGAACTTGCTGCTGCTCCATCGACAACAGTTCCCAACGGGAGAGGTCCATATGCTTGCGGGCCTCGACGATGTCTCGTTCCATCAGCCAGGATCCTGGAGCAACGCGGGCGTAGATTGGCCAGCGCGTCTCGCTCGAGTGGCAATCCGCGCATTTGGTCACCAGCACCGCCTTTGCATCCGGCGGCAGGTTGGCGCCCTGGAGCAGCGTGCCGAGCCCCCTGGCGGCCTCGACACGCGGATTGCCAAATGGATGCACATACCCCAACCCCGTCACCGAAGCCGCGGCCAGCATCGCGACGACCCAAGCGCGCTTCACACCGTCTCCGCCAGCGCAGAGTCGACCACTGCAAGGTGATTGTGCCCACGAACGACCTTGACGTCGGTCACCCCCAGCACGCTTTCCAGCTTGCCGGCGGGAACCGCCATGGGACCCGGCCCCGGCGCTGCTCCCGGTGCAGGCTGCGGGAATGCGGTCGACATCGCCGTATGAAAGCTGACGTTGCCCTCAACCTTCTGTACTACCTGATGAATGTGGCCGTTCAAGACTGTGACCGACCCGAAACGCTTTAGATAGCTCAGTGCGGTTGCCCCATCCTGGGTGCCCCAGCCCCACTTCTCATAAACCATCCAGAGCGGAATGTGCGCGAACAGCACCACCGGCGTCGAAGCACTGAGCGTACCCAGGTCAGCCTTCAGCCACGCCAGTTGATCTGCACCCAGGTTGCCCATTGCGTCCACTTGCACGCAATTGTTCAGTCCCACAAAGTGGACGCCCTTGTAGTCATGGCTGTACCAGCCATTGCCCAGCGTCCCTTTGCCAAAGCGCTGCTTGTACTGTTCGCCATCGTCGAGCGAAAAATCATGCTCTCCGGGAACATAAAACACCTGTCCCGCCTTTGCGCCCTTGATCACCTCCACGGCTGTATCGAACTCTGCTGGCTTCGAGCTCTGGGTGATGTCGCCGGTATGAATCACGAACTCCGGCTGCTTCATTCCCGCGCGTCCCGCATTGATTTTGTCGATAGCGATCTTCAGCGTGCCGGTTACATTCTGGTTGGCCGCCTTATTGAAGCCAATATGACTGTCGCTGATCTGCACGAAAGAGAAGTCCTCAACGATCTTCTTCTTCCCCGAATTTGTCGTGTCGGCTAGCAGCTTGGAAGTAGGCACGCCCGCAACGAACGACCAGACAAGCCCCGTGCCCGCCCATGCCATGCATTGCAAGAAGTTGCGCCGGTCGATGCCATCTCCAGCAAGTAACTTCGGCTCCGTCTCCTCATTCTTGTGTTTCATATCAATCTCCCGCTTCATCGTGACTACCTCTACAGCAGAAAACTGACTTTGCGGGCTTTTATTCTCGGACGCGCAAAAATAATCTTCAATTTATACGTTTGCTACATATGCCCCCTGCGGGCATCCCAAGAGTTTTGAGATTGACGGGCTGAGCGAAAAGCAGAAAATGCTTCGCGGGGAACCTACAACGCTGCGTTCTGCTTGGCGTGATGCCCATTCGCATAGGCGACGGTACGCAAATTGGCCCAGCTGTTCAGATCTATGCTGCTGACCATCCGCGCGAGCCCAAGAAACGACTAGCCGGGCTGGAGTGCGGTAAGTCCGTCATGATTGGCAGGAATGTCTGGATCGGCGGAAGCGCGATTCTACTGCCTGGAATCGCGCCGGTAGCGTGGTGCCGCGTGAGGTCGCTCCCGGTGCGACAGTCGCCGGCAATCCCGCACGCTCCCTGCACAGCTAAGATCCACCTGAGCTGTCCAAATTAGCGTACGAATGGTTTTCTGAACGACGCAACTTGCTGAATGGGTTGAAGAGAACGCGGGCAAACCGAAACCGCGTTGCTGTGTGCTGGTTCTGTCCCTCCACCTCCACCACTGCCAAGGTGGGCCGCCACCCTTCAATTTGTCATCCCGACCGGAGCGCACCCGGATTTCCTGTTACGAGGTACTCACCAACGTCCGCGCGTGCGGCTTTCAGAAAGCCGCATGAAGTTCGCCGACGCCAGCAAGTTCGACAGGAAATCCGGGGTAGCGGAGTGGAGGGATCTGCGGTGCGCCTCTCCATCAAGCAACTCCGCAGCCTTTAAAGCCTTCACCCTTCAGAGTTGCTTTGCCGCAGAGAGAACTGCAGATCCCTCCACTCCGCTGCGCTCCGGTCGGGATGACAAAGGGTGGGTTGGTGCTTCCTGGGGGGATTTGGCTAGTGGATGAAAGAGTCACAGGGAGAGAGCAGCCGTATCCCACTCAAGCCAAAACCGGGCTTGAATGGGGCACCCAGCCTTCGTTGTCGGTGAAGAAATCCAAAAAAGTCACAACCAGTCGGGATGACAAATTGAAGGGTGGCGGCCCACCTTGGCAGTGGTGGAGGTGGAGGGACAGAACCAGCACAACAAGGTCCCCACGCCTACCAAAAAGCTAATTTGGACAAGTATGAAGATCCACGGCTTCCGCGCCGATCTGGTCAATTTTGAGGTTGCGGCTGAGGTTGCCGACTGAAAACGACCCCTGACCTGACACTCTTCACAATCTTGCCCACCCGAGGCCGGTCGCGGATGGGATCAAACCGGGCATCGACGGCTAGCCATGGCAGTTCAGCCTCTCTCTGCTCCCATGATTCATGCAGCAGGGAAACTGCTTTGTTTTGATCCCCCAAGGCGAGCGCAAGGGATGCCTTCCGAAATTTGCTGGTAGGGTAGGCGGGATCAAGGAGTCCACCTTCGTCTACGATCCCCGCCGCCAGGGCTTTGTCTCCGCACAGAGCGTAGATCTCAGCGATCGCTCTCTGAAATTGGGATTGCCCGCCCGCACTGCGCTGCAACGTTTGCGCTATCTTTTTCGCTTCCTCGCCGTGGCCAAGCTGCACCTGGACCAGGGCCTGATAGACGAGCACTTCCGGGGGAAGAGGCCCATACATCAGGGGCTTGGAGAAATGCTCGGTAGCTTCCGTGTAGCGGCGGCTCCAAAAGAAAAATCTGGCGTAGGATGCCTTCTGACGATAGGAAAATGGATCGATCTGTTGCGCAATCTGGAGATAGGTCCAGGCTTCATCAAACCGTCCCAGGGCAGCCAGAAAAGCGGCAAATTGACGATAGGTCCCATGGTGCGATCCCAGCGCCAAGCCCCGCCTGAAGTTAGCTTCGGCCTCTTTCCAGTTCCACTCCATTGCCAAAGCGCAAGCCATGGCCGAATGAGCTTCGATCATCTCCGAATCAAGCTCCAGGGTACGCAGCGAGGCCTTTCTGGCGTGGGCAACCAGCTGGGCTGAATCTGGCGCACCCCGCTGGGCCATGCCAATGTAGCACTGAGCAACGCCGCAGTGGGCCCGGGCATACTCTGGCGCGGATTGCGCCACCGCTTGAAATCGAGCGAGCGCCGCCGGTAAGTCTGCCGCATTTCCCTCTTCCAGCAGCTCCTCGGCGGCGAGAATGGCCGGATAAAGTTTTAGCAAAGACGGACCGGCCGAGGCTTGAAGTTTCCGCACCACCGACTGCCGGGGTGCAACCCGGCTCACCAGCGCAGACGCGATCTGTTCTTCAATGCGGAATAAGCTGTTCGCGTCCGACTCGGCTTCGAATCTTTGTGACCATAGCTGGAACCCATCCGCGTTCACCAGCCTTGCTGTAACCCGGACACGGTTCCCCTCCTCTCTCACCGTTCCCTCGAAGACGAACTGAACGCCCAGCTTATCCGCCAATGTGGGAATGTCATTGGCCAGCGAACCGAGCTGCATCATCGAGCTCGCGGCGATGACCCGGCAGCCGTCGGTGCGCATCAGTAAATGGATAAGTTCGTCCGTGATTCCGTGGGCACATGCCGCGGATAAAGGACTGGCCGACATGTCAATAAAGGGAATGACAGCTATGGGAGATCCATTGCCCTGAATGAAGAGACCGTTTTCGGCGTTAACGGATGCTGACGACTGGCTGTCCAGGTTCTCTCTGGAGCGAAATACGGGGACGTAACTGCCGGGCCGGAAGTAGATGAAGACAGGGTCGTCCTTACCCTCCCCCTCGTAATATTCCTTGAGCTTGCTTCTCAGGCGGCGAGCCTCAGTGCGCACGATCGAGTCCTGGCTCGGGTGGTAGGGAGGCTTACGGTCATAGACCTCGGCGCCGATCAAGTACTCCTTAAGGGCATCCTGGGTGCCGCTGATAGCATGCTCGACCGTGAATCGTAGAAAGCGGCCCAGACGGTCGGATTGTGCAAAAATCGGGCTCTGTAGCACGCGATCCAGCTCTTCGCGGATTGCCTGCTCCGTAACCGCGGTGTCGTTCGCTTCGTTCACTCGGCAGACTCTCCAGGCTCCCCTAATATCCGGCCAGATAAAGATGAAGAAGCCAAGGGTCAAGACTTATCTTATTTCGCTTCACAGTTTAAGCGCCGCTCATCATCACGGTGATCTCACCGTTTCCCACGTTAAAATCCTAAGACCATTCTGTCATTCTCGCATCCATTGATCGTGAGGCGCGGGGTGACAGAGACACACGAGCCAGTGCGAGTCTTTGCTTTGGCGTCGGCAGAGAGGCAATCACAGCTAAGGCGCCAATTGGCGCCTCTTGGGGTGACGCCTGTCTTCATTGAACGGGCAGCCGAGCTCTCTCACATTACGCGTGACCAGGCCTTTTTCCATGTGGCTCTTCTCCCCGCGGCGCTTCCGGATTCGGACTGGTGGGCACTTTGGGGAAGCATTTCTTTGCTGAACCCACGGCCGGCCCTCTTGGTATACGCACACACGGCTGACTTTCAGCTATGGTCCGGAGTGCTCGAAGCTGGAGGTTATGACGTCATCGTGGAGCCGTTTACAGACCGGGAGATCCAGGGAGCGGTGCTCAGAGCCGCCGCAAGCTTCGAGGAGCGCCGCCAGAACGAGATGGGCGATGAATAACTTCGTGATCGACCGATCGCGAGCGAAAGGAAGCGATGTTCTACAAGGTCGTAGCAGCGTACAATGAGTCCCCTGAAGCAGAGCGGGCTCTCATTTCAGCCATCAAGCTGACAAAAATTATGAACGGGGAACTTGAGACCATTACCGTAATGGCGGATCTTCCTGCTTACACCGCATTCGCCAGCGTAGCAGATCCCTCTCTACCGTACGAGCTGAAACAAGATCGCGCGACGTTCTATCAGCACTTGCAAGAGAAGGCGCGTGCACTCGCTCTGTCCCATGGGGTTGAGTTGCGTACTCACCTGGTCGAAGGGCCGGGAGTGGAAGCCATTGTCGACTTCTTACGCAAGCAAAAAGCGGACCTCCTGGTCGTCGGATTACACCAGCGCGATTTCTACATCGCGCGGCTATGGAGCACTGTTTATGAATTGGCACAGGAAGCGCCCTGCAGTGTTCTCGGGGTTCATTGAGAGTAGGCCTGCATTGCTAACCTGCAGTGATGGGGAGTGACAAGAAAATGTTCAAACGAATCATCATCCCAGTTGTAACTCTAGGGGTCGCGGCGCTGCTGTTGTTCGCCATCAACGGCTGCTGGAATTCATGGGAGGGGCGGGCGGGGGAACAGAAGACGGATGATGCCTATGTGCGCGCGGACATGACCCCACTCAGTACGCGCATCTCAGGCACCGTGCGCAGCATGGACGTTAATGACTATCAACCGGTGACGCAGGGTCAACTCCTGGTCCAACTCGATGATGAGGACTATCGCGCTAAGCTGGAGGAGGCGAAAGCAGCGTTGGCGGGTGCACAAGCGGAATTGGCTGACAACCAGGCTGCCAAGTCCGTCCAGGACGCCAAGATTCAGAACGCGGAGACTGGTATAGCGCAGGCAACCGCAGCAGTAAGCGCTGCCCAGGCGGCTATTACTGCCGTACAACCCGAGGTCGAGCGGGCAGAACTCGAACGCAAGCGCCAGCAGGCTCTGATCGCTTCACAAGCAACCACTCATCAAACATTGGAGCAGACAAACGCCACTGCAGCCCAACTTTCAGGAACGCTTGTAGGTCAGCAGGCCAGTTTGACCAGCGCAGAAGCCGCGCTTGCCAGCAGCCGCGCTACGCTCGAAGCCGCGAAGCGAGAGCGCACCGCCCTCGATACCAAAGACAACCTTTATAAGGCGGATATCCAGGCCAAAAAGGCGGACATCATAGTTGCCGAAGTGAACCTGGGCTATACCCGCATCCTTGCGCCTACGGCAGGCGCCGTCGGGGAACGCCACGTACGCGAGGGTCAGTTGGTTTCGCCCGGACAGGAGGTCATTGACCTGGTCAGGGGAGATGTGTGGATCGAGGCCAACTATAAAGAGACCCAGCTTACCAACATGCGTCAAGGAGACACGGCAGACATCAGGATCGATACCTTCCCTGGAGTCGTCCTCCATGGGAAGGTGGCTGAGATTTCGCCGGCCAGCGGATCGCAATTTGCGCTGCTGCCTCCCGATAACGCCACCGGAAACTTTACCAAGGTGGTGCAGAGAATCCCGGTCAAGATCGTGCTCGACCCCGGGCATCCCCTGCAGAACACGCTTCGCCCTGGCTTTTCCGCGGTGGTTACTGTCCATGCCTCGGGCAAGAACGCTCCCTCGGAGGGTTCGCAGCCTTGAGCACCACTCCACCCACAACCGGGCCGGCGAATCCACCTACTACACCATCGGTGATCACGACTCACCCACTGCTTGGCGTTGCCGGCGTATTGCTTGGCGCGAGCGTTGCGACCTGTACCGGGCGCTTGATGAGCGTCGGCTTGCCTGACCTGAGAGGCGCTTTGCATCTGGGCGTGGATGAGGCTTCATGGATCAACACAGCTTTCAATGCATCCTTGATGTTCATCGGGCCCTTCTCTGTCTATCTAGGTGGCCTGCTCGGCGCCCGGCGCGTCCTGTTGGCTTGCGCTGCTTTGTTTACCCTGGTCAGCGTAGTGCTTCCCTTTGCTCCGAACCTTCCCGTAATGCTCGTCTTGCTGGTGCTCGCGGGCCTGACAGCAGGCACCTTTTACCCTCTCACGTTGTCCTTCGTTTTACGCAATCTTCCCATGCAATATGTGCTGCTGGGCATCGCGATGTATGCCGTGGACATTTTGTTTACTACCAACTTCGCTACTTCGCTGGAAGCGTGGTACTTCGACCACTGGTCCTGGCGCTGGATCTTTTGGAACAGCGCCGTGCTCACCCCGGTGATGATGGTCCTGGTGTATTTCGGTATCCCATGGCAGCCCATGCCCAAGCCCAAGGAGGGGCAGCCAAAACCGAATTGGAGAGGCTTCCTCTACGCCAGCCTTGGATTGTCGCTGCTGTATACCGCGCTCGATCAAGGGCAACGGTTGTATTGGATGAACTCCGGCGTGATCGTCGCTCTGACGGTTTCTGGAATCTTCCTGCTCGGCGCGGCCCTGGTGCGCCATTTCGTCATCCCGAATCCGCTCATCAACTTCAAGTTTCTTGCCCGGCGAAACACCCTTTTGTTGAGCGTAGTTCTCTTCTTTTTTCGTTTCATGATGCTGGCAACGGTGGTTAGCATCCCCAGCTATCTTGCCTCGATTCAGGGTTATCGTCCGTTGCAGGTAGGTCCTGTCTTGTTGTGGGTTGCCCTGCCGCAATGCGTGCTCGGGCTGCTAGCCATCTACCTGTTGAAGTACATCGATGCCCGGCTCATCCTGACTGCAGGCTTCGCACTGGTGGCCATTGGCTGTCTCATGGATGCCCAGGTTACGTCGGTCTGGTCGGGCGAGAACTTTCGTCTATCGCAGGCGGTCCTGGCGGTCGGCCTGGCGCTCGCATTCAATAGCATGGTGGGATCGATCGTTCTGGAAGTCATCAATACGGGAGCGCTCACTCGTCCGGTCGACGTTCTCACCTTCGCCGGTTTTTTCCAGACGGTCCGGCTCATTGGTGGCGAATCCGGCAGTTCGTTGATGGGGCATTTCATTCCCACGCGGGAACAGTTCCACTCCAATATTCTCGGTCTCGGGGTCGGCCTCGGCCAGACGGCTACTGATCAACGGCTACACGGCCTGACAGCAGGGATGGCTAGCCAATCGCCCGGCTTAACGATCGCTGCCGGACGGGCCGGCGAGATCCTCAACCTGCAAGTCAGGCAGCAGGCGTTCACGCTGGCCATCGCTGACAGCTTCAACCTGGTCGCGTTGGGCGCTATCTGCTGCTTGATCATCGTGGCCTGTATGGAAACTGTTCCCACCCAATACCGCCAGGTAGTGCGGGCCGCCGCCGGACCCGCGTGAAACCGGGTTGGGCCCCGAAGGATATGCATATGTGGCTGAAGATAACCAAGCGCTTCTCACCTCGATTATTGCTGCGGATGCTTGTCTACATCCTGTGGCTCGCACCAATTTTGGGAACTGCTCGAGCCCAGCAAACGGCTACGATGCACCTTACTCTTCCCCAGGCTATCGATCTTGCCCTCAAGCAGAATCGAAGCCTTGGTCTGGCACGGCTGGGCGTTACAGACAGCGAGCACAAAAAGCAAATTGCCCGCTCGGACTATTTCCCCCATATCAAGAACGAATCCAGCGCGATACACCTTACCGAATTTGCCGGCGTGGAGATTCCCGAGGGAGCCTTTGGCAATCATCCGTCGACGGGAGCGATTCCGGGAGAAACCCTGTTCCTCGATCAGGGATTGCTTACTACGTATACCAGCGGCACAGGACTGACTCAACCGTTCACGCAAATGTTCAAGATTCGCGAATCCAACCGCGCTGCCACTGCAGATATCAATAGTGCAAAGATTCAGGTCGATCAGGCTGAGGATGACGTCGTGCTCAAAGTACGGCAGGTGTACTACGGGCTGCTGATTGCCCAATTGAAAAAAGAGGCTGCGGTCGAGGAAGTAAATGCGAGCCAAGTCAAAGATCAGGAGGCTCAGAATGAGGTGCGGAACGGTAGCGCGCTGGAGTCCTCCGCTCTGGAAAGCCTCGCTGGACTCCTGGAGGCCAAGCAGGAGGTTCTGACCGAGACGCTGCAGATTCACTCTCAATCGTTTACGCTGAACGATTTGCTTGGGCTCCCGTTGGAAACGCAGCTCGAACTCGATAGCGATACATCCATTGGGACATTAACTACGCCCACGCGTGAGGAGTGTATCCGGATCGCCCAGGACCAGAGTCCCGAGATTCGCTCCGCGGTGCAGGCTGTGCTGAAAGCCAAGGCCGGGCTCGCAGCCGCGAAGGACGCCTATATTCCTGACATTACCGGGCTGGCACGTTACAGCTATCAGAGCGGGATTCCATTCCTGGTCCATAACTTCGGCACCTTTGGAGTCAATTTCAGTTACGATCTGTTTGACGGGGGCCGCCGGCCCGCCCAGATCAAAGATTCGCGGACGCTCCTCTCCGAGGCCGAACTCAATCTCGCCAAGGTAAAGGACGAAGTTGCCGTGCAGGTGGAAACGGCATACGACAAGGTAGAGCAATTGCAGAACATGGTGGGAGTTGCGGAGCAGGCTTTGAAGGTCAGGGTCGAGCTTGCCCGGCTATCCGACCGGCAGTTTGAACAGACCGAGGCGTTGGCATCCGCTCGCTCCGAGGCACACTCCAAGGTAGCCTCCGCAAAGGCTTCTTACCTTGAAGCAACGCTGGGACTATCGCTTGCGCAGGCCGACCTCAAACGCACAATTGGCCAGCTGCCCCGTTAAGCTAACCGATCGCGCGTGTCTGCAGATTGACGGTTACGGTGTCATCCGGTGTCTTGGTCACTCCACCGTCGCTCTGCGGATGAAACTCGATGGTCAGTGTCTGGGCATTCACCACCACCCGCAAATAACCGTAGTCAGTGTCGTCGTAACTCTCGAGAGTTAACGTGTCGTCAATCTTGTAGGGCGTGCGATACGTTCCGCGCATAGATGCAAGCGGGGAATGCCCCCCGCATCCAGCGACGAGAAAGGGAATCTGCATGCCGTTTACGGTCCGCGTGTATCGCTGGTAATTGTGTGCATGACCGGAAAACACGGCATGCGGCCACACGCTTGCAGCTGTACAAGCACTATCAATATCCGCCAACATCTGGGGGCTTCCTCCATGCGTCGAGTCGGCCGTAAACGGTGGATGATGCACGGCGATGATGACTGCCCCGGTGTAGTTCTCGCTTTCGACGCGCTTCAGCGCTGTGGTGAGAAATGTTATCTGCCGGTCATCGAGAGAATTTGTTCCGCCCTGGCTTGAGATCACGCCGGGATCTTCCAGCACATTGCTGTAGAGTCCAAGGATGCGCACGAATGGAGCATCGAAGGTGAAATAAACTCCAGGCTGGATCATCGTCGTGCGCAGCAGTCCTCCTTCATCGGGGGATGGCGCAAAACTGGCCGCACAGAAATTTTGCAGAAAGGCCTGCAGTGTAGGTGCTGGATCCGCCGCATAGACCACGCCGTCGTGATTGCCGGGTATGGCGACAATGGGCGCTGGATAGTTCCGAAATGGCTCGTAGAACTGATCGTAGTAGTACTGGGCTTCGCCAAAATAATAAACAACGTCTCCGAGATGAAAGAAGAATGACGGTACATCGGCGCTATTCTCTTCATCGAAGTCTGAGATCATTTTGTCCGCCACCAGGGATTGGGTATCAGGTCCGATGACGCTGCCCGTGTCCCCGACGGAATGGAAGACGATCTGTTTCGCCTGCTGGATCGCTGTTACCTTTGCTTCGCCCGCGCTCCCATAGGTTTGGGCAAGCGTGAGGATCGGTTCCACTGCGCCATCAACCGGTTGGGGCACGGGTTCGAGATTGGCAATTTCTGTGTAGTTCTGATCCGTCACGGGATTCTTGAAGGTTGTCGGATCGGGAGACGGCTGTGGTTGAGCGAAAACTGGTTCTTCAGTGCGGAGTCTCGTCTTGGCCCTGCTTTTTGACGACGTGGGGGAGTATCTTTTGCCATTCATCGGCTCCTGCATGAACAAACATCCCTATCAGCCTAGCCGTTCTGCATGCCGGGAACAATAAACGTTCATCAACAGGACATGCGTTTCACGGCATTTTCTTCGCTCGCAAAGGGAACCCCGCACAGCTTGAATGGTATGCGGGGTTCCCTTTGCGGTAGTTGGGCGCTTAGAATGACTGCTTTTTGTCGATTCTTGCTGTATTGTCGTCGATTACAGCATTTTTCCTAATGGTGTAGACCGGGCAACTGCAGCTGACGCGGCCATTCCGTCGAAAAATGGCCGCACATAGCCGATCTCACCAGACCACAGTATTAGGAAAAATGCTTTAGGCGAAGGAGACTCGAGTGACGGGAATCATCACGGGAATTGGGTGGCACATGGTTGGCGCCGCATCGGCCGCGTCGTTCTATGCGCCCATTAGCAAGGTGAAGCGGTGGACCTGGGAATCGACCTGGGCGGTGGCCGGCATTTTCTCCTGGGTCTTACTGCCTATTTGTGTCAGCGCCATCCTGTTACCCGATCTGCGGTCCTTTTACGGATCGCTGGACGCATCCGTCGTTCTCAGGACTTTCCTGTTTGGCTGCATGTGGGGAGTCGGCAACGTAAGCTATGGCCTCACCATGCGCTGGCTGGGCATGTCGCTTGGCATCGGAGTTGCCATCGGCGTCACCCTGGTGGTGGGAACGCTGATTCCGCCGCTCATCCACGGCCAGGGTGGCGAACTTGTCAGTACCCGTGGCGGCCTGCTCACGCTATTAGGGGTCGCCGTCGCACTTTGCGGCATTGTCATTGTGTCTATAGCCGGGCATCGCAAAGAGATCGCGCTGGGCGCGGAAATTCGCGAGTTTGATGTGAAGAAGGGGCTGATGCTCGCCGTTATGTGCGGTATCTTCTCCTCCGGCATGTCCTTTGCGATGGACGCGGCCAGGCCTATCCAAGCCTCGGCGATTGTCCTCGGGGTTAAGCCCCTGTACGCTGCTCTCCCCAGCTACGTCATCATCATGGGGGGAGGAGGCCTGGTCAATTTTGCATATTGTTTCAGCCGGCTCATCTTCAAGAAGGAACTTTCCTTGAAAGCCGACTTCGCTTTGCCTGGGGCCACGCTGCTCAAGAACGGATCACTCGCGGCTACCGGTGGCATCATGTGGTATCTCCAGTTCTTCTTCTACGCGTGGGGAGCAGCCAGCATCCCAGCCAGCTACGCTTATGTGAACTGGATGCTGCACATGAGTGGCTATGTTCTCTTTGGCGGCCTCGTAGGGCTTGCGCTTGGCGAGTGGGCTGGTGTGGGCTCCAAACCGGTACGCCTGCTCTGGGCCGGGATGGTGGTCATTATCGTGGCAGCCAACATCGTCGGCCTCGGTATGGCTTCGTAAATAGAACAGAACTCAATCGAACAGGACGGGTGCCCCACGTACGCTGGGGCGAACGTGGGGCACCCGGTCCAGTTCGATTGGGTTCCCTTTACCCGACGACTTCAATCTCCAGCTGCTCCCCTTCATGGAGTTGAATCAAGTCCGCAAGATACACCCGGGTCTGCTCCTTGTTCTTCTCCACTCGCGTTGTTATTTTCTTTCCGCCCAGCGACGCAGTTGCACGGGAGCCGTTCGCGGCCAGCGTGCATGATTGGCACGGCAACGTGCCGGCCAGCGTCTGGATCGTGAAACCCACTCCGCCGGATTGCGTGCGCTTCAGCGTATAGGTTCCCCAACCGGTGCCCGTTGCCCAGAAACAATGGAAGTTCTCGTGTGGCAGCCGCGGCAGCGCCATCACATGGGCACGATCCCCTTCATAGTGGAATCCGCTCAGAGCCACAACGCTTGACCACGACGACATAGCCCGGGCGTAGTGATGGCCGCACTCCGCCTCATCCCAGGGGTTGCGCTTGACTCCGTCGTAGCGGGCGCGCAGATTCTCAACGTACTCCACCCCCTGCGGAATCATGCCGGAGTAGAACATCAGCGCCGCGGTCGAGTGCTCCAGGCCGGTCCAGGCCTCGGCATAATATGGAAATGGAATATGAGGCCGAGGCGCCTTGCCGTAATCGCAAACCACGACGGCAGCTTCATTATTCAGCGCATACGTGCGTTGCACGGTGTCATGGTCCACCAGGCTTCGTTTGTAGTTGTAGCGATAAATCGATTCCAGCGCGGTGCGCACATGCTCCGGCGAAACCAATGGTCCTAATCCCGCTATATCGGCAAGGTACTGCCCCAAGAGCTGATCAATCAGGCACCCCTCGCCAACTTGATACTCTGGCTGTTCCGTATTCTCGCTGCCCATGCCACTGCGTAGCTGCGGTAAAATCTGGTCCGGGCGGAAGCCTCGAATCTGCTGGATATAGAACTCATTGAGAAATAGGTTGCTGTCAATCCAGCGGCTGCCCATCTCGAACAGTCTTCGATACTCATTGGCCGAAGAATCGTCGCCCGCAGCGCGCCCCATCTCTTCCGCTGCCCGCAAGGCTCCCAGGTAGTAGATCCCGCAGAGGGGATTAGGGCCGTAGAATTCGACGTCATAGGTGTTATGCTGCACACCGTCCAAGACACCGTCACGGTTCGCATCCCAGCCTCCAGCAACCCAGGCGAATTCCACGGCCTTTTTCACCCGCGGCCACATGGTCTTAAGCCACGCCTCATCTCCGCTGAGCTTCCAATCCAGATAAGCGTGGATGATCTGGCCCATCTGCCCGTCTGCCGCTGCGATGTGGAATCTCTCTTTGCCGTCGGGAAGCAGCTGGCGAAAACGCATGCCGCCCTGATCGTCCATGCTGTACCCGAAGGATGCCTGGCGCAGCGACCGGGCATACGAAGGAAAGAGAAACGCGGTCGCGGTCTCATAATTCCATACGTGGGTGCAATTTCCGAAGCAGCAGCCCCTCTGATCATCGGAGCCCTCGAAGCCGTGGAATTCACCATCTGCCGTCCGGAAGCAGGTGGTCGTGGCCAGCGTGGAGAGGTTGGCACTCGCCGCCTCTTTGACGGCCGCGGGGAGGGTGCTGGCGGCGAATGCGTTAGCAAAGCTGCGCGTGCGAGATTCCAACGACTCGAGATTCGTCGCCGTATATTCGGCCACCTCCCAGGCATCCTTGAAGCGCGTGGCGTAGTAATTGCCGATGATGGTGTGGCCCTCGCCCGGGGGATAGTCCCATCCACACCACTCCGGGGTGCGGTTGGGGAAGTGCCAGGCTAACAGGAAAGTGAATTCCGCTGACCCGCCGCCCGGTATTGATCTCTGTTGGCAAAGTGCGCCTACAGCGCTGGGCGTCGGGGGCTCCTGCAGCAGTTCTCCATCCTGCGAAAAGGCATCCCAAAACAACATGGGCGAATTCCACCAGCGCCCTCGCGGCCAGCCACGCCAATGCGTGGTCCGCGCACCTTGATTGGAAATAACCGCGAGGGCAAAGCTGCCTTGCATGGGGTCGTCGCCGGCCACGCTTGGATTGGTCATCAGGAGACCTTCCAGCCGGCTTGCCGTGCGGTAATCATTCACGCGCGGGTCCTGGTGGGCACTCGCTTGGTCGGTTCTGGAGGGGGCCTTCACCGGGTTGTCGATGGAAAACGAAATGGCGACGCTGGCGCTCGAACGCGCCGGGTTGCTTACGCGATAGCGCAGAATGGCAACCGGCAGACCCGAGGCGTCAGGATCATGCGGTATGAACGGCGAAAAAGCATCGAGCTCAATCTTGACCGGCAGGCTGGGGTCTTTGAATAGAAGATGCGCCAGCGGGTACTGTGCGGTAAATTCGGCGGTGGCGATGCGGCTTAATCCGGGTGAATTGTTCGAGCCCAGGCCGTCCTGGCCTTCATACGGCGGCAGAATGCGCGCTTCCAGAACGCGCGTGATGGGCTTCGCATCCCCAGCTTTGATCCAGACCGCGGGAAACGCGTATGGTGGAGAGAAGCCTTTGTTAGGCCGGTTGAAGATCTCCCAATCGCGCAGCTGACCTCGCCCGCCGAGGGCCAGGCTTCCGGACCCGACGCCGCCCAGCGGGAAGGCAAGCATCTTGAGCTGTTCGCCGGTGAAGACACGTGGAAACGAGATTTTTTCTGCGCCTTCGCGTGGACGCGGCGTCGCGGTCTCCGCCTCTGCGAACGGTGACCAGTGGGGAATTTGCGTGGTAGCGCCGATCGCGCCCGCAGCCTGTTTGAAGAAATCCCGACGCCCTATCCTGTACTTGCCGGCCATAGATCTAGTGTAGTCGCGCGACGCGTTGATTGACTTCGCGGGATACGTTACTCATATCGTTCTTCTGCAAATGGTAAGTGTCCACTAATAGGTCGCCGCCGACATACACCTTCGCAATATTCATCGCATTGCACGCCAGCACCACGGCGGCGTAGGGATCGACGATAGGTCCGCGCTCGACCAGTTTGGGATCGACAATGATAATGTCGCCAAACTTGCCTACTTCGAGACTGCCTACTTTGTCTGCCACTCCGAGAACCTCCGCGCTTCCCATGGTGTGGAAGCGCAGCACGTCAATCGGCTGAAGAACTTTAGCGCTTTCGTATTTCGCGCGGATTACATAAAGCCCCATGCGCATATTCTCGAAGGGATCCGGCAGGTCCGAACTTCCTTCGCCATCAACCCCCATGCCCACCTTGATGCCCATCTTGCGATACTTGGGAATGTCGGCGATGCCGGATGCCAGCCGGCCATTCGACATGGGATTCCATACCATTCCGGAGCCGGCGGCCGCCACCGTCTTCAAGATTGCGTCATCGGGATGGATGAAGTGCCCGAAGCTCACGTTCGGACCCATGATGTTGACCGCGGTAATGTATTTGAAGGTGTCGCGCTGCGCCTGTTGGTTCACTGGAGATTCCAGGTAATGAATCTCCGAGTAGAGATGGTAATCGCGCAGAAACGAAGCATCCAGCTGAAGGGCCTGCGGAGTCGTAATCCATCCCGAGTATGCCATCTTCAAAACAGTTGGGCGCGACATATCTTTCTTGGCATAGGCGAGAAACTTCTCCAGGTTCGCCCGTCGAACTTCCGGCGTCGATTTGCCTGAAGGCTCGTAGGAATGGATGAAGCGCATACCGGAATCGAGCTCCGCGCGCCACTGATATTGTTCGAAAGCCTCGTCATCGTTACGCGCATAGGCGAAGTTGTAAACGGAAGTGATTCCATGAACCAGGTGGTCGAGGGCGCCTTCCAGTGTGAACCAGTAATAGTCTTCCGGACGGGTCTTCAGTTCGCGGGTTTCCAGCGCTTCCACCCAGCCCGTCATGGCGGGGTATTGGTAAACGTATTGGTCCGTGGCCAGTCCGCGAAAAGCACTCTCCGACAGATGACTGTGCGCAGAAATAAAGCCCGGGAGAACGAATTTTCCTTTGGCGTCATAAGTGGTCTGCGCTTGCGTGCCCGGGGGCGGGTTGCCTTTGCCAATCGCCTTAATTTTTCCGTCGTTGCCCACTAGAATGTAGCCAACGAACGGCTCCGTCTGCCCGGGTTTCATGGTCAGGTCCGTGCCATTGATGATGAGCAGCTTATCCGCGGCGAGTACGCGGTAAGGACACAACAGAACAGCCAGGAAAGCTGCGCAAAAGAAACCCCAGCGACCGGGAAAGATCATTTTCTCGGATCCTCCATCTTCATTTCTTCGCACGGCCACAGTGCTGCCCGTGCGAGCCTTTGATACTCCGGGCCTATTGTGATTTGTTCGCCAGCAGGGGCTATAGAGTACCACTACACCTCTCCGAAAGCCCGGCGAACCGCAGTCCATCCTCTACGTTCCGGACACCTAGTGGGTAGCTGTTACAAGGAAGGGCGCACTGCAGATCCCTCCCCTGCGCTTCGCTTCGGTCGGGATGACAAATTTGAGGCTGGCGGCCCACCTTGGCGGTGGTGGAGGTGGATGGACAGAGTCAGCCAACAAGAGCGCCCACACCTACCCTAAGCCCACTAACGCTCTCGATTAATTAAAAACGAAAAGCTAATGTGGACATCTCAGATTTTCAGCCGTCCCCGTTCGACAAGCTCAGGGCAGGCTCTGCGGGACTCAAACCTAAACCGGCGGTTCTCACGCAGACACCGAAAGCCCGGCTGATTCTTCATTCGCGGGTATTCTGTTTACGACAAGCCGGCAAGGAAGTACTTGATCCAAATTAGACCTTCGGAGGACCGATGAACGCGGGCGAGTTTCGCGAAGTTGGGCATCGAGTGGTAGATCTACTCGCTGAGTATTTGGAGAACATCGAGGAAAGACCGGTTTTTCCTGATGTCGAGCCGGCGATGCTCACCAAGCTCTTCGCCGAGTCACTCCCCCAGGATCCCAGTTCTGCGGAGGCGGTTCTGGCTGAGTTGGAACAGAAGCTTCTCCCTAACTGCACCCATGTCGGACACCCAGGTTATATGGGATTGATTACTCCCTCGCCGAGTCCAATCGGAATCATCGCGGACTTCATCTGCTCCGCTCTCAATCAAAACATCGGGACATATACGGTTGGCCCTGGGGCTGTCGCCATGGAGCGGCGCACCGTCCGTTGGCTCACCGACCTGGTGGGTTACGGTGAGCAAGCGGGCGGCAACCTGACCAGCGGCGGTATGATGGCAAACTTCGTCGGGCTCAAGTTGGCGCGTGACTCCATTTCAGGCGACAGGGTCCAGCAGCACGGGGTTCAGGAACGATGGGCCGTCTACACTTCGGAAGAACGGCACGTCTCGATGGATAAGGCGGTCGACGCTGTGGGACTGGGACGGGCGGCGCTACGTGCTCTGCCCACCGACCGGGAATTCCGCGTACGCTTGGATGCGCTTGAGGCAGCAATTGCGGAGGACCGTAAGGCCGGTATACGGCCGCTGTGCATCGTGGGCATTTTTGGAACCACCAACACAGGGGCGATCGATCCGGTGCGCGCGCTGCGGGAGATCGCTGACCGCGAAGGAATGTGGCTGCACGTCGATGCCGCGTATGGCGGCGGCATGTTGCTCTCCCACGCATGGCCCATGGGCGATCAGGGATTGGAACTCGCGGATTCGGTCACCATTGATCCCCACAAGTGGTTCTACGCGCCGCTGGATGTGGGTGCAATCCTGGTTAAGGATGACCGTCGATTGACCGCGTCTTTCGGGCTCAAGCCCGCGTATCTTACCGACGAGTTCGATCGCGCGAACGAGCGCTACCAGTATTACGTTCACAGCTTCGAGCAGTCGCGACGCTTTCGCGGGCTTAAGGTGTGGATGAGTTTCAAACGCTACGGGGCACGCCAGATCGGAGGCTGGATCGACAACAATGTACGCCAGGCGAAGCACCTATACTCGCTGGTGGAAAAACATCCTGACTTCGAGCCGGCAAGTGAACCGCCGCTGTCGGCGATCTGTATTCGCTATCGAGGTGCGGATCTGGACGAGGCTCAATCCAGGCAACTACATGTCGAGGTGGCGAGGCGAGTCGAGCAGAGCGGGAAATTCTGGTTCTCGACTACGGAGCTGAAAGGGAAGGCATACTTTCGCATCAGCCCGCTGAACTTTCGCACCCGCACGGAACACATCGACCAGCTACTGGCCTTGCTGGAGCAGGAATGCCATACTGCGCTCGAAAGCATGAGAGCGGATAAGCGGCAGAGAATCTAGCCTCACTCTAAGGAAGGGTTAGTGGGGCATCTCAGTGGTCTTGGGGGCGGACGCGGGTGGCGGCGGCGCAAAGGTCGTCCACCGGTAAGCCTCCGCGGCATGGGGGCCGGGTGGCGCTGTCCACAAGTCGGCACTTATTCCGTTCAGGTCGTAGACAATCTTTCCATCCTTGATCGTAAGTTCGCAGATCAGCTTCTGCTTGCCGTCCAGGCGTGTGTTGACCATGTCGGTGAAGCCAAAATTGCCGCTTTCGACACGAAGCACGGCGACATCGGCGATCGCGCCCTCGGACAGATTGCCGAGTTCGTCGTGGCGAATTTCATGGGCCGGGTGTGACGTCATCTCGGCGACTACCTGCTTCAGCGGAACATTCACCGCCATGATCTTGTCCGCGACATTGAGCTCGTCCTTCATCGCGCCATTCATGCTGGAGACATGGAGGTCGGTCGAGATGGAATCGGGGATGAATCCCGCCTTGATCATGGGAACTGCGAGGGACCACTTGAAGCTCCCGCCGCCCTGGCCAACATCGAAGTAGATACCGCGCTTGCGGCCTTCGATGAAGGCTTTACTGGGACCCAGCGTAACCGGGTCCTGCTCCTGGCGAAGCCCGGAGTACATGTGGGTATAGATGTCGCCCGGTCGCAGCTTCTGGGTCAACAGGACATAGAGCGGGCGAGTGGGACGGTCTACACCGAAGTCGACCATGACCGGAATGTTGGCCTTGGTCCCCGCGATGACGGCTTGCTCTACCGGAATCCATTCCGGACCTGCAAAGTGCGCGGTCTTGATGCCCACGATGGTTTGAGGATATTTGAGGGCCATGGCCGCGGTGGCTTCTCCATCCATATCGGCGGTGTTCTGTTCGTACTTGTCGCCGCGCATGCCTGCGCCAACGATGTTGAGCATGGCGAATACCCGGGTCTTCGAGCGATCGATAATGCGATCCTTGAAGTCCTCGAAGTTTCTCCAACCGGAACAGCCGGCATCGACCACCGTGGTGACGCCAACCCGGAAAGTAAATCCATCGGGAGGAACACTGAGGTCGCCCGCATAGGAGTGGCGCTCCCCCGTGCCGGCATACACATGAACGTGAATGTCGATCAGCCCCGGAGTGACATACAGGCCTTTGACATCAATTGTCTTGAGCGCTGCGTCGGATGGAATGTGCGCCGCCACCCGCGCAATTTTGCCGTCCTTGATGGCCACGTCCATCACGCCATCGATGTGATTCTTGTCATCGAGCACGTGTCCGCCGCGCAGCAGCAGATCGTAGACCGGCGCGGCCGGCTGAGCGAAGACGCTGATGACGGTGGCGAGCGCGAGCGCGATACAGCAGTGGAAGCCCCTCTTCCTCGTGCATTCCCTAATCATGATTCCTAATGGCCTCCCAGGCCGCCTTCCCATACTCTCCTAAATCAACTGTCCCTGCCATCTTGTTTCCCTGCGCGGTGCCTTGAAAAGTCCATTCAATGAAGTTTCCAGGGACTGCCATGACGCTGCGCAACTCAATCTGGCCGCCATGGATCACTCCTGTGAGTGGGGCGCTGTAGAGCTCTCCCTGCTGGGTCCCGGTGAGTTCGTTGCCGCTCTGCTGCAGGGCAAACTGCTGCTCTCCAACGCCGCGCTCATATCGGATCGCCACTGCCCACGTTCCCTGAACCGGCATCGGGGAGCTGGACGGGAACACCGGATCTTCATAGCGTCCAGGCTTGGTGAGCCCCTCGTAGATGGCGTCGGCGATAATGCGTTCTTCTCCCGCTTCCATCATGTACGGCATGATGATGAGCGAACTGGCCATCTGAGACGGGCGCACACCGCTGCTCTCATGAACGATAATGCGCGGCGTGCCCGCGTCGAGCCGTGCGGCGAGTTCGGTGCCGGTTATCTTGAGCGTGCGCGCATCCCAGCGAATGCGAAGACGAGGCGACCGGTTCGACAGATCTACAGGCTGTAGATACTCGGTCGTAAGGGAAGGGAGGCCCTGCACCCGCGACTCAATGTGCTGCAGCCATGAAAGCCACGCTCGCTGCTCCGCGGCGTGGTCGCGCTTGTACCATTGGCGCACAGCGGCGAGCAGGCCCATGGTTTCTTCCTTGCTGCATTTGAAGGCGCGGCCGTAGTTGTGGTTGGGCGCAGATTGAAAGTAGGCCGCGCGGCACAGGTCCTTTTGGCCAATAAGCAGACCGGAGGACTGGGGTCCACGCAGGCACTTGCCGCCGGAGTACCCGACCAGCGTAGCGCCGTGCTGAAGGTGGATGTTGGGAACGAGAGGCTCCTCGGCAGCGGCGTCAACAAAGACGGGTACACCCTTCTCCCTGGCGATGGCACAGATATTCGGAATGCTCAGCGGGCCATTCTCTGCTGCCGGGCTGGACAGGATGTAAACCATCGCCGTGCGCCCCGTCATCTGGCTGCGCAGCTCTTCAGCGGAGTCGACTTCGACCGTCTCGACCCCCGTCATGCGCACCCCGAAGTCATAGGGGTTGCGGGAATGTTTGGGGATGATGACTTGGTCTCGCCCCTTGATGTAAGGCAGCGCCTGAGACTTCTCAGGGTCGGTACCCGCGATGCAGGCAACGACAGCGAGCGCAATCGCAGCCTCACATCCGGTGGTGGCGATGCCCCACTCCGCGCCGGTAAGTTGACCCAGCTCCCGCCCGACAGCCTCCATCAGTTCGTCGAGATGCACAAAGTAGAAGGAGGCATCGTACATCGCCTGTTTCACCTGGGGCAGGGAGCACGATCCACTAATGATGGTGAACGTGCCGCGGCCGTTCACTAGTGGACGAATCCCAATCCGGGTAAAGAGGTTGTCTTGTTCTGTGCCCTCGCGCATAAGCGCGGCACGGCCTGCGGGCGTACCGGCCGCATCTGCAGATCGTAGCGACATGGTTCTAGATGTAGGCGATGAGATCGATTTCGACCAGCGAGTTGCCAGGAATGCCTCCGGCTGGCGCGATGGTGGTGCGGACCGGGGGCACCTTACCCCAACGGCCTGCATAGACGGTGTTCATTTTGGGCCAGTCTTTGATGTCGTTCAGATAGACGTTGACCTTTAGCACCTTGTCCATCGAAGAGCCGGCACAGATCAGGTTCTTCTCCAGTTCGTCGAGCACGTGTTTGGTGTGCTCTTCAATCGTACCTTCGAAGTGTGCGCCGACCCCCGCCAGGAAGAGCAGATTGCCGTAGGAAACGGCGGAGGAGAATAGCGGCGGAGCGCTGGGTGCATTGTCCGCAACGGGCTGGCAAGAATAGGCCTTCTTTTCCAGTTTTGCCGATTCCTTCGCCTCGGATTTGCCGGCAACCATGGCGCCGCCGGTTGCGATTGCGGCCGCTTTGGCCGCGTTCTTGAGAAGACCTCTCCTGGACTGCATTTCCATCGACTGACTCCTTTTGCTTTTCAGGTGGTTAAAACTGTGACGAAACTGGCCCCAAACCACTAGATGGTCTTCAAAGCGATGCTTTTCGGTTCGTTCACGACCGCGACGTTCGCTTTGCAGTGTAGCTCACCAGTCGCGCGATCTGCAGTCACCTTGTAGATCGATCCTCTTGGGCCATCCAGAACCAAAATACTCTCTCCATCGGGCGAGGCCGTGATCCGGGTCGGCGTCGCCTCTCCCAGCAACACAACCTTTGCTGGCGTGAGCCTACCGTTCTTCGCGTTCACCTGCCACGCCCTCAACTCGTTCCGGTTTTCCTGGGTGGTATAGAGCATGCGGCCTGAGGGATGCAGCGCAAGGGCATACAGAGCGGCCGTAGGAAATGCCAGCCGCTGGATCGTGTCACCGATGGTTCCAGACACACTATCGTAGCGGTAGCAAGCAAGCGTGCTCTGGAGATTATGCCAGGCGTAGAAGACCGAGCCTGCGGAATGAAGCGCGCACGCGCCCGGACCACTCCCCTCACCGGTGGCGTGCTGCGTACGCCGCTGGAGTCTGCCGTCTTCCACTACGAGTACGCTCAGCCGGTCGCTGCCGAAGTCGGATGAAAGAAGATGACGTCCGCTAGCGTCGAAGAGCAGCGTATGGGGATGCGCCGACGCCTGCGATTGAGCGTGCGGTCCGCAGCCGGCCTGCTTGAAAATGCTGCTCGGCCGGCCCAGGCTGCCGTTTTCTGCAACGGGAAAGAGGTTGTAGATCGCGCCGCCGTAAGCGGCCACGGCCAGCAGCTTTCCGTCCGGTGAGAGGGCTAGATGCCGCGGGTGGGTTGCGGAAAGGGACAGCGGTGTGCGGCCCAACAGCGTCAGACGGCCGTCAGAAGGATCGACCTGAAAGGCTTGGACGGTCCCCTGCGGCAACCCCTCGTGCACATCTGCGTCGTTGGCCACATAGAGTGTGCGCTGTGCCGGGGAAAGCAAAACGTAAGCAGGCGCGGGGCTGGGCACTTGCTGTGTCCGTGTCCAGACCTCGCCGTGCAACCGGAAGACATGGAGCGAGCCTTCCCCAGAGGCCACATAGGCAAACTGCTGCGATGGCGCGGAAGCCACGGCATGCGGCAGATGCGGGAGCGCGACCATACCTGCGGCGCCGCGCACAAACTCTCTGCGCGTCCATTTTGCCGTCAATCGCCGATCATCAGGCCGCATGGAGCCTCCTAGGCACGGACCGACATCTTGTGGTGAAAGATGTTGTTCGAGTCATAGCGCCGCTTCACCTGCTGCAAAAACGGGTAAAGATCCTTCGTGCCGTAATAGAGCTGGGGCCAGAAAGCGTACGCGAGCATGTCGCAGTCGGGATAGTTGATGTAGCAGCCTTCGTAATATTCGTTGGGGTATGGAGTGCCGGCGTACTTTGCATCCACCTGCTGCGAGTAGAGGTCGGTGTAGAACTCGCGCATCCACTGCAGACGCCCCGCATCTTCCTCCGGGCGGTCCCAATATTGCTGAAACTGGACCTTCATGATGGACGAGCGCTGCCAAACCGACGTGGCCTCGGCCATACCCTTCGCATTCACGGCTCCCCCATACGAGTCGACGGCCATCACCGATCCGCGCAGGTCAACACCGGGAACCGTACGGGTCAGCTGCTTGTAGATGCACTTTGTTTCCGCGCGGGTAAAGCTCTGCTTCATGTAACTGGATTTGTATTCGGCGCGCCCGCTGTGGCCGCTCCCACTGTCACCAATCGTCGCTTCCAGCCAGAGCAGCCGATCGATCCCGTATCGCCCCAGGGTCTGACGAGCCGCCGGCCTCCGCTGGGCAAAGCGCTGTTCGCCGGCCGTGGATGCGCGTGTCTCCACGGGATCGAAACCCTGAAAGAGATCGAGAAACTCCTCCAAGGGCTTCAGGTCCTCACAGCTTCCATCGGGATTGCAAAACTGCAAAGAGAGGCTAAATCGGCCCGAGGAGGCGTGCGTAAGGCCAAGCGCAGCAAAAAATCCCCAGGTATCTGGTTCACTCCCTCGCTTGGCCCAGTAGTCTCCGAATGTCGTCAGGATGGCGCTAAAGTTGTCCTCGGTCATGGTGGCCCAGTCAAAGGACAAGTGAGCATTCACCACTTCAGACGGCGCCACCGGCAGTCGGTCAAAGAGAAAGCCAGTGATCACGCCGAAGTTTCCTCCCCCTGCGCCGCGACAGGCCCGGAAAAGATCGGGATCATGGTCCTTGTCGATGCGCCTGAGCTCGACGTGCCCCTTGCCGTCGACAGTGAGTATCTCGACCTCCGAAAGGTAATCGATGGTAAGACCGTGCAGTCGCGAAAGCACCCCGTAGCCACCTCCGCTGATGTGGCCCCCGGCACCCACCTCGTAGCAACTGCCTCCGGGGATGGTTACACCGTGGCGTTTGTACAGGTCGATGTACACCTCGCCCAACTCCATCCCCGGGCTTATGCGATAGCGCGTTCCGTCGCTTGGCAGGCTGACGCTCTTCAGCAAGCTAAGATCCAGGATCGCTCCCCCTGGATTGTTGACCACGAAGTCTTCGTAGCAATGGCCGCCGCTGCGGATGGTGGGGCGCATGCCGGCGGTGACGATGCGCTGCAATGCTTCCGCTGCCTGCTCAGCGCTCTCGCACAGTTCGATCTCGGCGACCGCTTCGGCCTCGTTGGCGTCCCAGCGTAGGTTGCGGCTTCGGCGCAACATCGCGTAGCGCGGATCAGTGCGGGCAATTTTGATGGCCCTCGACGCGTTCGAGGATGAGTTTGAAGACGAGTTCGACATAAACTAACAGAGTTTTGCGGACAGCTACGGGCAGACTGGGATTACTAGAAAGGGCTAGTGAAAGTATAGCCTGCGTTCCGCACCGCCAGCCACACGGCCACTAGAACGAACTCGGCACAGTAAATCGATTCGATCGAAAGCCAGAATACAGATGTGCCGGTTGCCCGGCGGGCAAATGCAAGGATGAGTGCAAGCAGCACAACCAGGCATGCCCCAGCCGCACGGTAACCATATCGCGCAGGGGAGAGGATTGCTGCTGGGCGAGAAGGGAGTTGCCTGACGACCCTGGCGGCGAAGTCCGCGGGGATCTCGAGCCGGGGAGCGCTCTCCAGGGCGCGAAGGATTCTTGCATCGAGCGACTGCGCATGCGAAGCAGGATTCATCTTGTCTTCTGCCATGTGGTTCCCCTTTCAACTGCCTGCTGCCGTTCGATCCCTTCGCGAAGCTTCTTGCGGCCCCGATGCAGGTGCGTGCGCACAGTCCCAATGGGCAGGTTGAGCGACTGCGCAATCTGCTCGTAACTGCGTTCCTCTTGATGATAAAGCACCAGTACGGTTCTCTCCACCGGGCTGAGCTCCTGTAACTGCTGCTCTACAGAATAGCGAAACTGCCTCTCGGCAAATTGCTGCTCGGCGTCGGGGCCAGGATGCGGGAGGCGATCCTCCCACTCCGACTCCTCCTCAGAAAAGGAGACCAGCGGACGGTCCTCCCGGCGGCGACGCTTCCATTCATCCTGGGCAACGTTGGCAACGATGCGATAGAGATAGGTGCTGAGCAGGGATTCCCCGCGAAAGGTTGGAAGCGCCCGGTACAGGCGTAGAAAGACCTCCTGTGCCAGGTCGTCGACATGTTCGCGGCTGCCGGTGAGGCGAATGAGAGTGCCAAAGACCATGGCCTGATGGTCTCGGACGATCTGCTCGAAGCTGGGGTCGGCGGCATGCAAAGAGAGTCAGACTAAGAATTTAGCTGAAAGTTTCACGCACTGGCTGAAACTCTCGACCAGGCCCGCAGTCTAAGGCGGTCAGGAAGGAAGGTAAGGCTTATGGATTGGCATTGGAGTCCGTTCATGGTTCCGTTGGGAGCCTTTTTGGTTGGGATCGTAGCCATTGTTTCTGGTATTGCCGGCGGAGCATACAAGCAGAGGCTGAAAACCGAACAGCGTCTGGCCATGTTGGCGCGTGGAATGAGTGCCGGCGAGATTGAAAAAGTATTGAATGCTGACGGCAGAGCGGCGAGGGACCCCCTCCAAGGCCTTGCGAGCACGCGCAGAACCGCCATCGTGCTGATCTCGACTGGCGTTGGGATCATGCTCTCTTTTCTTGTGCTGGCGTGGATTGTGAACGATCACGAAGTACTCTCCGGGGGCGCCTTCGGCTTGATTCCGCTGTCGATTGGCGTTGGCTTTTTTGTCGATTACAACCTGCAGAAGCGCGATCTGTCGCGCTTCGGGCTGGAGGTGGGGCGGGCGGAATAGGGCGGTTGTGGAGCGAGGTTTGATAAGATCAGCCCTTGTGATGCGGGAGCGCTGATGGAGCTGATCAAGGATAAAGTCGCCATTGTGACTGGGGCTGCCGCCGGCATCGGCGCCGGAGTGGCTGGGCTCTTTGCCGAGAATGGGGCCCATGTATTTCTCGCCGACCTGGATGGGGCGCAGGTCAAAAAGGTCGCAGCGGCTCTAAATTCGAAAGGCGAAGCCAAAGGCGGCTCGGCGTTCGGCTTTGAAGCCCACGCCGGCAGGCGCCACGACATGGCAAAAGTTGTTGAAGATGCCATCTCCCGCTTTGGACGCATCGACATCCTGATTAACAACGCCGGAATTTATCCCCGGCAGCCCTTCCTGGAAATGACAGAAGAACATTGGGACACAATGCACGACATCAACCTGAAGAGCGTCTTTCATTGCACAAAACTTGTTATGCCCCACATGGTTAAGCAACGATCTGGTGCGATCGTAAATATCTCCTCCGTCACGTTCTTTACCGGTCTCGAGAACCTGACCCATTACGTTGCCTCAAAAGGAGCGATCATTGGGTTTACCCGTTCTTTGGCCAGAGAGATGGGGGTCCATAACGTTCGCGTCAACTGCATCACCCCGGGAGCCATCGAAACCGAGGGGGAAAGAAAGTTGATGTCGACGAAGGAATCTGACAAGTTCATGGACAGGCAAAGTCTCAAGCGGCGCATCGGCCCCCTCGACGTGGCCCGCGTGTGTTTATTTCTATCGACAGAGTTGAGCGACGCGATGACTGGCCAGACGCTTAATGTTGACGGCGGCTGGATCATGTACTGACCTTTCCGGCACAGTCGGGATCCTACAGGCCTTTCATCCGCTATGCGATCCACCTGGAGCCCTCCCCTTTTCATCCCGAACCGGACCCGGATTTCCTGCCACGCATCGCCGGACACAGCCGCGTGTGCTGCTTTCGTTACGGAAAGCAGCATGAAGCTCGCCAACGCCACCAAGCTCAACAGGAAATCCGGGGGAGCGGATCTGCGGTGCTCCTCTCCATCAAGGAACTCCGCAGCCTTTAAGCCTTCACCCTTCGCAGTTGCGTTCAGGAAGGGCGCACTGCAGGTCCCTCGGCTACCTCCGGATTTCCTGTCAGGCTTGGTGGCTTCGGTGAACCGTCATGCGGCTTTCCTCACTGAAAGCCGCATACGTGGTCGTTCTTGAGAGCAGCGTAGTAGGAAATCCGGCGTTCGCTCGGGATGACAAAAAGGGGAGGGCAGCGTTCACCTAAGCAGTTGTTATAAGGGATTCAGAGAGCTGTACGCAGAGCGCGAAGCGAACGATCCTTCCATCCACATCACAAACTGTAGAGGAAGGAACAAATCTCTCCTTTGTCATCCCGAGCAGCCAACTTGCCTGTGTCAAGTTGAAAAAAAATGACACTGCAAAATCGCTATGGATGCGAGTCCCGAACCCGAATTTCCTGCCACGCTGCACTGGACACAGCCGCGTGTGCGCTTTTCCATAGAAGAAAACCGCATGAAGCTCAGTCAACGCCAACAAGTTCCACAGGAAATCCGGGGAAGCCGCCGCTAAACGTGACCCAGCCCAAGTCTTCTCCATCCCATATATCTGAGCCCTAGCTCTTCACTAGAAGCCACCCGCCTCGCACCTGTGTCATTACGAGCGCAGTGGAGGGACCTGCTGTTCTCTCAACCGGCCACCAGCCCCATCAATGGCCGCAAATATTGAGAGCTGAGGGCGAGAGCCTGTTTGCGATGCGCCAGATCGCCTTCAAACACCCGGTCCTCGACCTCCACGCAGACAGGTCCGTCATAGCCCGAGTCTTTAAGCGCATGGAGAAACCTCGCCCAGTCGATGTCCCCGCGCCCGGGCAGCTTCGGACTGTGAAACTCCAGCGGATACGCGAGTATGCCCACCTGATCCAGTTGCTGCCGATCGACCGCTACGTCCTTCAGATGAACGCGGAAGATGCGCGAAGAAAATTCCTTAAGCGGGGCGATATAGTCCATCTGCTGCCAGACCTGATGCGACGGGTCGTAATTGAGTCCGAAATGCGGGCTGGGGATATCCTCGAACATGCGCCGCCAGATCGCGGGACTGGACGCAAGGTTCTTCCCCCCGGGCCATTCGTCGGCCGTAAAAATCATGGGGCAGTTCTCGATTGCGATACGAACTCCCTGGTCTTCCGCATAAGCGATCAAATCCCTCCAGACAGACAGGAAGCGAGGCCAGTTCTCCTCTACGGATCGGGTCCAGTCGCGCCCGACGAAGGTACTAACGACCGTGAGGTTGAGCATCTTTGCGGCGCTGATGACGTGTTTCAGGTGCAAGGTCGCCACTCGTCCTGCTTCCTGATCGGGCGTTAGTAGATTCGGATAGTATCCAAGGCCACTGATGTCCATGCCGTGAGCCTGGGCAAGACCTAAAATCCGCGGGACGTCGGGTGGTTTGAAGTTGGTTACGTCGATGTGGGTTACGCCTGCGTAGCGCCGATCGGCCTTACCCGCCGGCCAGCACATCAGCTCCACACAGGTGTACCCCGTCGCTTTGCCGATAGCGAATACTTCTTCAAGCGTTTGGTCGGGGAGAATCGCGCTCATGAAACCGAGTTGCATAATCTTCGATTCTACTGTTCTTAGGTAACAGTCGCTGCACTTATAGATTGCTGGGCATCGAGCCGCGCCTTCCTCAGGGTGGATACCGGGTCTTGTGTCGGATAGAACTCCATCGTTATGAACTTGTTGTACTTCAGCTGCCCGAGCTTGCGATAGATATTCGCATAGTCGATCTCCCCTGTTCCGGGTTCGTGTCGTCCGGGCACATCCGCAATGTGTACCAACCCAACGAGATCGATGTTTTGCTCCAGCTTTTCTATCAGATTACCGTAGGCGCGTTGTTCGTGGTAGAAGTCGTACAACACCCTCACCTGCGGGCTATCGACCGCGCGAATAATCTCGAATGCTTCGCTAACCGAGGTCAGATACATATTCGGATTTTCCAGGGGATCGATCGGTTCGACCACGATCTGCACCTGGTTTGCCGCGGCAAGGTCAGCAGCACGCTTAAGGTTCTCAATAGATGCCGCGTGCTGAACGCTTCGCGACACGCTGTCGATACGATTGCCTGATTTTAGATTAATCTGTGGGCTCTCCAGCTCTTTTGCTGCTTTTACCTGCGCGGTGGCTTGGGCTATGAACTCGGCCGCACCACTGGGGTCAGCAAACCCAGCCTTGACCCCGCTCAACATATCGAAGGTCAATCCCAGCGCACGCATCTTTGCCATCACTCGCCGTGTCTCGTCGCTCGACCATTTCTGAAATTGACCAGTCAGCTCCACGCCCTGGTATCCCGCGTCGGCAACCATCTCGAGACATCGATCGAATGGCGCCTGCTTCTCCAGTGTCCATAGCATTACGGAGAACCGGGATCCTTTGAGAAGGTGAGGTCTGGGCATACGCGGGGGAGAGGACCCCTCCCAAACTTGCCCCGACCATCAGCCGGCCGAATTCACGACGATGCATGGCGCTCCCTGTCTTGATTGCAGCAACCATTATGCAGCTATCGGAGCGTGGAGCGCTTCCTGCGCAATATAAAAACCCCATCCTTAAGCCCAAAGAACGGGTTCAAGGATGGGGGTCGTGCCCGATAAAGGCCCCAGGCGATAAAGCAAGCTCAGATCTGGGCGACACCGCCATCCACGAACAGCTCGATGCCATTCACGAAATTGGAATCGCTCGAAGCCAGGAAGAGCGCTGCGGTCGCAATCTCCTCCGGGCGCCCGATTTCCCCGCGCGGGATCAGCGACGCGAAGTACTTCTTCGCGTCCGGCCCCAGCGGATCCAATATCGGCGTATCGATCGTTCCCGGGCTGAGTACATTCACCCTTATCTTGCGCTCCTTCAGGTCGACCAGCCAGGTGCGCGCAAAGGAGCGCACTGCAGCTTTGCTTGCGCTGTAGACGCTAAATGCCGGAAAGCCCTTGATGCTCGCGATCGACCCGTTCATGAAGATCGAACCTCCGTCATTGAAAAGCGGCAGCGCTTTCTGCACGGTAAACAACGTACCCCGCACATTCAGATTGAAAGCGTTGTCGAATTGTTCGGTGGTAATCTCACCCAGCTTCGCCAGCTCGCCCATGCCGGCGCTGGCGAACAGGACGTCGATCTTTCCCTTCGTCTTTTTGACCGTCTCGTATAGCCGGTCCAGATCGTCGAGGTTCGACGCGTCGCCTTGAACGCCGGTTACATTACGGCCGATTGCTTTCACTGCCTCATCCAGCTTGTCCTTGCGGCGGCCGGTGATGAAGACATGCGCGCCCTCTTCCACGAACAGCTTGGCGGTGGCGAGGGCCATGCCTGAGGTTGCTGCTGTGATCACTGCTACTTTTCCGTCCAGCTTGCCCATTTGTCTTCTCCTGTAATCTTTTTCGTTTAGCGGAGACCGCCGCCGGCGAGGATCTGTTCGCCCGTAAGCCAACCAGAGTCGTCGGAAGCGAGGAAGACGGCTACCGAGGCGATGTCGCCGGGCTGTCCCACGCGACCGAGCGGGGTCTGGGAGATGGTCGCCTTCTCAAAGTCGGTGTCGTGGATGCCGGCGGCGTGGGTGCCTTCGGTTTCAACCATCCCGGGATTGATCGCGTTCACGCGGATCTTCTTGGGCCCAAGCTCGCGCGCCAACACGCCGGTGATGGCGTCTACTGCGCCCTTGGTTCCGGTGTAAATGGAGGAGGCAGCGGGTGTGATGCGGCTGACGACGGAGCCAATGTTGATTATGCTGCCGCCCTCGCCGATATGTTTGAGGGCTGCCTGCGTGGTGAGCAGCAAGCCGAGCACGTTGATGTTAAAGATCTTGTGAAACTTCTCTTCGGTAACGGCCTCAATCGCGGCGAACTCGTAGACGCCGGAGTTGTTGACCAGGATGTCGAGCCGGCCGTAGTTTTTGATGGCTGCGTCGATGATCCCCGCGGCCTCGGAGGCCTTGGAAACGTCACCCTTCACGGCGACAGCGTTGCCACCGGCTTCCGTGATGGCGTCGACAACTGTTCTGGCGCCCGATTTGCTGGACGCGTAGTTCACTACTACAGATGCGCCTTCCGCCGCGAGTGACTTGGCGATGGCGGCTCCGATACCTTTGGATGCGCCCGTAACCACGGCTACCTTACCCTTGAGCTTGCTCATATGTGTCTCCCTATGCTATTGCAGGTGTCGAATCGACCACTTGCTGCAGGTTAAGATGGGCGGCAGTTCTGCAAGGATTCAATAGTTCTAAAAATACGAACTATTGAACAATCGGCGGCCTGAAGGTATGATGAACGATCATGAGGCCTCTCTTTCACCCTTCGGTTGAAGACGTTACGGTGGAAGCGATTCTTCACGCACTTTCTGACCCAGTGCGTGTGGCCATCTATGCTGACATCGTAGGTTCAGACTGTTCGCAAAATTGCTCGACCTTTCTTAGCGTCAGCAACAAAACGATACCCAAATCGACGCTCTCTCAGCACTTTAAGGTGCTTAGAGAGGCAGGCTTGATCCGCAGTGAACGGCAAGGCGTTGAGATGCAGAACACCTCTCGTTGCACAGAGATCGATAACCGCTTTCCAGGACTGATTAGGACCATCGTCAATGCCCACAACATACAGTTGAAAGGCAAAGGGCGGTCTGGCCACGGAAGCAAAACGAAGCCGGCCAGGCGTAGCGCAACCAATAAATAGGCTTCCGTACCTCGAATAAATTACGTGGCGCCAGCAAGCGATTCCGCAGCCAGCCGGCGATCCGGGTGAGTGCTGCGTCAGACTGAGGGAACCGCGCCACCGTCGCCGGGTGTACGGGGAAATTGTGATGCATATCCGGCGCGTGCATGTGCGTGACACCAACACCCGCGGCTCCGAGCTTCTCCGCGTAGGCGATACCGTCGTCGCGCAGCACATCATACTCCGCCGTTGCCACTAAAGTTGGGGGAAGCGGAGGCAGTTTATGTAACCGAAGCGGTGACACATCGGGATCGTCCGGCGAAACGCCGCGCGCATATTGTTCCCAGAACCAGCGCATAAGGTTCGCCTCCAGCCCGTACCCAGTCGCATTCTCGGTGTAGGAGAGATGGTTCGCGCTGGGGTGGTCAGTGGCCGGGTAGAGCAGCAGCAGGGCCCGCAACCTCGGCGCCCCGGCCGTGGCGCACAGCCGGTTGGCGGCCGCCGCAGCCAGGTGACCGCCTGCGCTGTCACCGCCCAGGGCCAGCCGCGACGGGTCCCCACCCCATTGCGCGGCATTGTTGGCAGCCCAGTAGACGGCGGCGAGCGCGTCGTCCAACGCTGCGGGGTGAGGATGCTCCGGCGCGAGCCGGTACTCGACCGAAGCGACGATCACGCCGGCCGCCTCGCTCAGGAGGCGGCAAAACGGATCGTGCGTTGCAACCGAGCCGGCCACCCAACCGCCGCCGTGCAAATACACCAGGACCGGCAACGTCTCTGAGCCGCGGGGTGGTGTGTACAAGCGCCCGGTAAGCGCGCGGAGATCGTGACGTCGCGTGCCTCGACCTTGTTGGGCAGACCGGGGATGGAGGAGCGGCTCTCCAGCGCCCTCACCAGGAGCGCCCGCCGTGAGCGTACCAACTCCTCATCGAGGCCGGCGCTGGGGCGACCGCCGCTGCGGCCTGCGCATCCAGAAAGCTTCGCAGCGCCGCATCGATCGGTTTCCGTTCTCTCATCGACTCTCCTTAGCGTGCTGCCATGGCAGCCGCTACTCCGTCGTTGAAGTTCTTGAAGAATGCGTCATAGCCCCCATTGGCCTCGGCAAAGCGCAACGGGTTCACCCGCTCCACGCAGATCTCGGTTGCCCCGGGTGAGGTTTTGAGGATCTTCATGGATTCGGCGATAAAGTCTTTCAGCGGCATCGCGTTGGGATCGTTTGCCTGGTGTGTCCCGCTCAGTTCGGTCTGGACATAGGGCGGTATAAGTTCAAGCACTTGCACGGAGGTGTCTCTGAGCTGGTAACGCAGCGATTGCGTATACGAATGAATCGCTGCCTTGGTCGCGCAATAGGTGGAGGTCGCCGCCATCGGTACAAACGCCAGCCCGGAGGAAACAGTCATGATCGCAGCTCTTGGCTGTATCTGGAGCAACGGCAGCAACGCGGCATTCAGGCGGATCGGCCCCAGAAGATTCGTCGCCACGGTCGCCTCGGCATCCCCAACTGACCCATCCCGCAGTGACTCAAACCGCATAATGCCCGCATTGTGGATGACGACGTTCAGGGCCGGAAAGTCGATTTTGAGTTTGTCAGCGAAGCTCGCGATCGCGTTCCCGTTTCCGATATCAAAGATTGCAGACTTCATCCCTGGATTCGCCGCTGTTGTTTCGTCGAGTAGTTCTTTGCGCCGGCCTGCGATGACAACCTTGTTCCCCTCAGCGTGGAAAGCTTCTGCAAGAGCGCGGCCAATGCCGGAGCCCCCGCCTGTGATCAAAATTGTATTGCCGCTTATTTGCATGATCGTTCTCCTGAATTCGATCGTATGATGAACACGAACCAATGGGAAGTAGGCACTTGAAAGCGCCATACTTACCTAAAGGAGAGTGTCGCCATGAGAAACGCCACCGTAACGCCAGAATTATCCTCTCGCAACCATGGGACGCACCCGGGACCTCCGCAGCAGGATGACCCCGAGTTGGAGGCGCTGGTCCGCGAGATCATCGGACGGGTTGCCGATAAGTGGACGATGCTTGCCCTCGAAGTGCTCAGCGAGCATGGCCGGCTGCGTTTCACACGTCTGGGTGAACTGATCGGAGGCGTGAGCCAGAAAATGCTGACCAAGACGCTTCGCCAGATGGAGGCGGACGGCCTTGTAGTGCGCACCGTTTTTCCCGTCATCCCGCCCCGAGTGGAGTACGAGTTGACCGAACTTGGGCTGAGCCTTGGGGAGGCTTTCTGCGGCGTATGGATCTGGGCCGAGCGGCATCGTGAGGCCATCCTGCGGTCGCGCAAAGCATTTAGTGAACGCGCGAGCTGATCTCCACCAATGAGGGACTGATTTAGGCACGGGGGCTGAATTTTATATAAAAGAATCCTTGACAACTGTTTCCATGGAAACTATTATTTGGACATGAGAGTTCAAGCTGCTCAAGCGGAGGTAAGCGATGTAAGAAGTCACACTGGCTTCTGGCTGCGATTCGTCTCCAATCACGTCTCCCACGGCTTTGCCCAAAAACTGGTCGGGAGCGGCGTCACCGTAGCCGAATGGGTGGTGCTTCGGGAGATGTTTGACACCAGTACTACGTCTCCCAGTGCGCTCGCTGCAGCGACCGGTCTGACGCGTGGCGCCATCTCCAAGCTGGTTGATCGGCTGGTTCAAAAGGATCTTGTGAGCCGTGCCGAAGCCGCCGATGATCGCCGGTTTCAGGACGTCCGTCTCACTTCCGCCGCCCGGACACTAATACCCAAGCTGGCGGCTCTTGCCGACCAGAACGACCACGACTTCTTTTCCCAGCTGCCTGTGGGGGAACGAGAACGGCTTGTCGCAACCTTGAAGAAGCTGGTTGTGGCCAACAAACTCAAGCAAATCCCAATAACCTAAAGGAGAACGATCATGCCTGTTTCGGTTACAAAATACGTCCAGATAGAGCGGCCTGTCGCCGATGCCTATACCTTTCTCGCCGACCCGGCCACAATGCCCAAGTGGGCCATTCACAATGTGAGATAGATCAAGCCAGTGGGAACGGGCGCTGGGAAATGGATACGCCACGGGGGAAAGGCTTCCTCATTCCCCATTATCAGAAGCTCAACGGAATTCTTGATCACGATTTCATCGACGCGGGGGAGGGCTTCTGGTCGGTCACGGCCCGCGCTGTTCCGATTGCTGACTCCGCTTCGCTCTACATGATCACGCTCACCAAGCCCGATGGCATACCCATGGGGGCATTCGAGGGCGGCCTGAAGCTGATGGACGAGGAACTAACCGCCTTGAAGGCTTGCATCGAAGCGCTGTGATCAGGCCTTCCAACTCTCACTGTATGGAGCCGCTCTATGTATCGTAAACCTATGCAGACCGTCCAGGAACTCTATGATGCGTTTTCACGCCGCGACCTCCCGAAGGTCTTCAGTTTATTGTCTCCCGATATCGAGATTGTCCAATCGGAAGAGTTGCCATGGGGCGGCTTATACCGGGGCCATGATGGAGCCCGTCAGTTTTTCGCCAAGCTGGGCTCGCATATCAACTCCACACTGGATGTAGAAAGACTGATCGACGCCGAGAACCATGTGGTGGCGATCGGGTGGACCCAGGGGACAGTGAACGCGACGGGTGCGAGCTATCGCGTCCCTATCGCTCACGTCTGGCGCGTCCGGGATGGTTTAGTGACGCGAACGCAATTTTTGATTGACAACCCGACCATGTTGGAAGCTCTTCGTCGGAATCCTAGCTGACCCATGCTCCGCCGCGTTACTCAAGACGTCTGCCGTAGGCTCCAGCCCATCAAAGAGGATGTCGAGATGCAATCTCGCATCCTCCATGGCGCTTGACGTCCGTTCGATCCGGCTGATCAGCAGGCTCCCTTCCAGAGTCGCTATCACGGTGTTCACCACTCGGACGGGGTCGGTTCCGCTCACCACCTCTCCCCGTTCGATGCCTTCCTTCAGAATCTGAAGAAGCCTGGATTTCCATGCCCGCAGACCTTCGAGAGACAGCTTCCGCAGTTGAGGGTCGCCATCATCCGAATCGACGGCAGCATTCATGAGGGGACAACCGCCCTTCAACGGCGAAGGAGTAGATACAAATCGATCCACCAGGTAACGAAGTCTATCGATCGCGTTGGGAATGTGTTCTGCATTTCCGGAGCGGGCTTGAAAGACAAGCGCAAGCGAATATTTCAGACACTCCGCAGCTAACTCTTCTTTGCTGGAAAAATGCCGATAGATTCCACCCTTGGTGAGGCCGGTGGCATGCAAAATGTCCTGCATGGAACATCCGGCCATGCCGCCCTGGTTAAACAGCGGAGCGGTCTGCTCGATGATGCGTTGCCTGGTTTTCTCTCCTTTGCCCATGGTCACCCACTAGATTAGCAAAAAAAAGACGCATCGGTCTCTTTTCTGCTGAATCCATTACAAGACAAACAGGGTTATCTCCGAATTTTTACGTCGACTGTTTCTCGATCAACGAGTTTTGAGGGAAAGATTTGGCAACCAGCGTAGCCCTACCGGCTCGAACTCCTGCGCAAGCAGCCATCAACCCCTGGGTCGTGGCTCTGACGGTTACTCTTGCTACCTTTATGGAGTTGCTGGATACGTCGATTGCCAATGTCTCGCTGCCTTACATCGGCGGTGGCCTGGGCCGATCGTTCGATGAGGTGACCTGGATACTCACAACGTATCTGGTGGCGAATGCCGTGGTGCTGCCCATGTCCGCGTGGCTATCCCGGGTCTTCGGGCGCAAGAATTACTACATGGCTTGCGTGAGTCTCTTCACCATCGCCTCTCTGTGCTGCGGTTTGGCTCCCACCCTCGGCATCATGCTCGCTGCCAGGGTCTTTCAAGGCGTCGGGGGAGGGGGACTGGCTCCCGTTGAACAGGCGATCCTGGTGGATACGTTTCCGGCGAATAAGCGCGCCTTGGCCTTCGCGCTTTACACGGTCGCCATCGTCACTGCTCCTGCAATTGGGCCGGTGCTGGGCGGGTGGATCACAGACAACTACAACTGGCGATGGATATTTTTTATCAATATTCCGATCGGCGCTCTGTCACTCTTTTTCACCAACAGATTTGTTCACGATCCGCCCTCGTTCGCGCAGGAAAGAAAAACCGTCCGATCGGCCGACGGCAAACTCAGGATTGATGGAATTGGCATTAGCCTGGTCGGGCTTGGCTCGGCCGCTCTCGAGTTTCTTCTCGATCGCGGACAGATCGACGACTGGTTCGGTTCACAGTTCATTCTCTGGGCGGCCGTGATTGCGGGAACATGCCTAACGACAGCCGTTTTTTGGGAGCTTCGACATCCGGATCCTGTGATTGATCTGAAGATGCTCAGAGTTCGCAACTTTGCTATCGCCAATGTCTTTTACTTCATCTTCGGTGTTGGCCTGTTTGCTTCGACCACCATGATTCCCCAGATACTGCAGTCGCTTTATGGTTATCGAGCCATCGACGCAGGTCTGGTTCTCGGACCCGGCGCCCTGGTGATCACGTTTCTGGCGCCGGTGGGAGCCCAACTGGTGCAACGCGGCATCATCCATCCGCGCATCCTTCTCTTCGGTGCTGTCGTGACGGTGGGTATTTCTTTTATCCACTACAGCCACTTTAACCTGGATACGGATTACACCCACTATGCGCTGGCTCGCGGGCTGCAGGGTTTCGGCTATGCTTTCTTCTTCGTACCGCTGACCGTGATCGCCTATTCGCAGCTGACGCCGCAGCAGAATAACAAGGCCTCGTCCCTAACCAACTTCTTCCGCAACTGGGGAGGAAGCGTCGGTGTTTCTCTGGTCACGACGATGGCGGAGCGCAGGCAAGACCTCCACCAGTCAAGAGTGGGTGACACCATTGCTGGATCCTCGGAGGCGCTGCAATCAGGCGTGAAACAGACCGCTGCATTCTTGCAACAACGTGGCTATTCACCGGCGGACGCCATGACCGCCGCATACAGCCACTATTACAACCAGCTCATCGCTCAGACCAGGCTTCTGGGCTTTATGGATTGCTTCTTCATTCTCGGCGTAATCACGTTAGTAGTAGCCCCGCTCGCCCTTCTAACGAAATACTTCAAGGTTGGTGGCGGGTCCTCGGCCGCGCACTGATCCGTAGATCAACCTCATGCCGCACTACGTTCCTTGGGACTGTCCTTCAGCAGTCCGAGGCGCACCAGGCTTTCGGCCACTCAACGCACTCGCAAGACCAGGACAGTAGCATCATCCGTCTGACGTCCTCGGGAAAATTCGTCCATGGATGCGAGGATCTCGTGGACCATGTCATCAGCGCATTGCGACTTGCTTTCGGCCGCTGCCCTTCGCAGACCCTCCACGCCCCACTCCTCGCCGTCCGGATTTACCGCTTCGATGACCCCGTCAGTGTAGGCAAGGCCCAGGTCTCCCGGATTCAACTGAACCGCACTTTGCCATAGGTAAAATCCGGAAACATGCCGACGGGTGGGCCGCCGGTTTCCAGCCAAACGATCGACCCGTCCCGCCGAATGACCATTGGCGGGTTGTGACCTGCGTTCACATATCGCAGTCTGCGCGTTGCTCCATCGAAAACGCCATAAAATAACGTGGCATAGCGGTCATCGAGTGAGCACGCGTACACCTGTCGATTCACCGCCCCGAGCACCGCGGCCCCGTCGCTTTCTGCGAACGAGGCCGCCGTGCGAAGCGTAGACTGGACATTCGCTACCTTTAGCGCCGCAGCGAAACCTTTGCCGGAGGCGTCCCCGACGGCCAGGGCCAGACAATTATGCGGCAGCGGCACAAAATCATAACAATCGCCGCCGAGCTCGCCTACTTGCCGGCAACGCGCGCTGTAGCTTAAAGATTCGATCGTTGCCCCCAGGTGTTGCATAAACCGTTGCTGTACCTCGTAGGCGGCGATCCACTCGCCGAAAGTTTCCATGACCACTGCATCCGCTGGCATCTCGCACCTCTGTATGAATGTCGCTTCACGAACCGCGAAATCGACACGACGCTGGGAAGTATTTTTTTTCGAAAATCGTTATCCCGGCATGTCGAGAATACGCCGCGTGCTCCGACTACCCTGTGAAAGCGCAGAAACCAACTCAAAGATGGAAGGGAGCAGAAGACATGAAATACATTTTGCTGATGGCCGGCGCGAAAGCAGGCGTCGACGCATATAAGGCTTGGTCCGAAAAGGATATCCAGGCCCACTTCGCACACTTGAAGGGCCTCAACAAGGAGCTGAAAGAATCCGGAGAGTTTGTGGCTAATGAAGGCCTGGCCGCGCCGGAACAGGCTACGGTGGTGCGCGCCGGGAAGGACGGTACGCCAATTACCGATGGAGTCTTCCCCGAGGCAAAGGAGTTTCTCCTCGGTTATTGGATGATCGACGTCGATGGTCCGCAACGAGCGTATGAGATTGCTGCCCGATTGTCGGCCGGCCCCGGCCCCGGCGGGGTACCGTTGAGCATGCCCATCGAGGTGCGGCAAATCATGCACGGAAGGACTGAGGATCTGCCGTGACGGACCAATTGCTGGACATCACTTCCGAGCACCTGCTGCGCGATCTTGCGCCGCAGGTACTCGGCGCTGTGATCCGCCGTTTTCGGGACTTTGCGGCTGCCGAGGACGCCGTGCAGGAGGCCCTGATAGCCGCGGCCGTGCAATGGCCGCGCGAAGGCGTTCCTGACAATCCGCGGGCTTGGCTGATCCAGGTCGCCTTTCGCCGCATGACGGACCACGTGCGCAGTGAACTGGCCCGCAGGCAGCGCGAGACCGTTGCGGCCATGGAGATGGAGCAGCTGGCGCCCGCCGTCGATGCTGGGAATGAAACCGATCAAGACGACACGCTCATCCTGCTGTTTATGTGTTGCCATCCCGCCCTGACTTCGCCCTCGGCCATCGCGATCACGTTACGGGCGGTCGGCGGCCTGACCACGGCCGAAATCGCCAACGCATTCCTGGTTCCCGAGGCGACCATGGCACAGCGCATCAGCCGCGCCAAGAACAGCATCAAGGCTTCCGGCGTGCCATTCCGGTTGCCCACCAGCGAGGAGCGAGCGCAACGTCTCCGTGCCGTGCTGCATGTGCTCTATTTGATCTTCAACGAAGGCTACAGCAGCAGCGTCGGCCCGCATCTGCAACGGCTCGAGCTGTCCCGCGAGGCAATCCGCCTGACGCGTTCTGTTCATGCATTGCTCCCGGAAGATGCGGAAGTCGCAGGATTGCTGGCGCTCATGTTATTGACGGATGCGCGCTCCACCGCGCGTATGGGAGCTGACGAGGAGTTGATCCCATTGCCAAGGCAGAACCGAACTCTGTGGGATCAGACGAAAATCTCCGAGGGCATCGCGCTGCTCACCGCGGCACTGTCGAAGGGGTCGATTGGCGCGTACCAGCTACAGGCCGCCGTCGCCGCTTGTCATGACGAAGCAGCCCGCGCCGAGGATACCGACTGGCCTCAGATCCTGGCGTTGTATGAACTCCTCAAATGCATGTCCGACAATCCCATGGTGATGCTCAATCATGCAATCGCCGCGGCCATGGTTCATGGCCCATCCAAAGGACTGGAGCTCTTGAAAGCGCTCGATTCAGACGCACGGCTTGCCGGCCATCATCGTCTCGACGCGGTTCGGGCCCATCTACTGGAAATGGCCGGCGACCACGAGACCGCGATCAAGCACTACCGGATTGCCGCTGCCCGAACGACAAGTATCCCGGAGCGGAACTACCTGGTGACGCAAGCGGCCCGGCTCAGCAAGGCCGAGAACCGTTGAGGTCTAACTTGGCCAAATCGACCCAACTTCAGTATATTTTCGTCTCATGATGCGCATTCAGTTTTCCAGGCTCCTCGTGTCCGCGGCTCTGATCGCCGCCGCCGCCGCCCCACTTTTCGCCCAAACACCGGCCAAACCGAAACCAGAGGACACGGAAATCTGGGAGCCGGTTCCCGCGGTTGTGACACCCGGTGCAACCTGCGGGGCGCCTCCCTCCGACGCGATCGTGCTCTTTGACGGCAAGAACCTGGACGAATGGGTTTCGAATCGTGACAAAACTCCCGCTAAATGGACGATCGCCGGCGACGTCATGACCGTGAGCAAGGGCGAGGGAAACATCGAGACCAAGCGGAGCTTCAAGAACTACCAGCTTCACCTCGAGTGGAAAGTTCCCACAAACATCACCGGCACTAGTCAGGCTCGAGGCAACAGCGGTGTGTTTCTTGCTTCCACTGGGCCTGGCGACGACGGATATGAGTTGCAGGTCCTCGATTCTTACGAGAACAAGACTTACGTGAACGGCATGGCGGGCAGCCTCTACAAGCAAGCGATTCCACTGGCCAATCCGACCCGCAAGCCGGGAGAGTGGCAGACATACGACGTGGTGTGGACGGCGCCCACGTTCAATAGTGATGGCTCACTGAAGACTCCGGCCTATGCGACAGTCTTTTTCAACGGCGTCCTGGTGGAGAATCACTTCGAGTTGAAGGGCCAGACGCTGTATATCGGCAAGCCGTTCTACAAGGCGTACAGCGCTGCTCCGATCAAGCTCCAGGCGCACGGCGACAAGAGCGAGCCCATCAGCTTCCGGAATATCTGGATTCGGGAGCTTCAGTAGAAGGAAGTGGCTGCACCGCCACCAGGGCTGAAGTGCCTGCGCGAGAAACTTGCTTCAGAAATGAGTCCCGGTGGGACGGCTGAAAATCAGAGCTGTCCAAATTAGCGGGAAGATACGGTTTTTCGCGTGTATCTTGTAGAAAAGATTAAGACGGGTGGGAGCGTACGAAATCAAGTTGCCGGAGGATTTCCGTTCTACCCATCCATGCAATGTTGTCGCTGATGGATGGGTAGAACCACCGCAAAAAAACTAATTTGGGTAATTCTCAGCAGTCCCTGCGGACTGAATTTGTGAGTGAGTTTCGCACTTCCGAAATATGTAGAAACACCCTGTGGCTGCACCTCTATAGAAGCGCAGCCACCGGAAGGGCTACTGCTTCTTAGGGCCAACGAGCGAGAACATGGCTCCCTGAGGGTCGATGCCAAGGATGATCCAAAGGCCACCGGGTACCTCATGGGGACCCATGAGCACTTGGCCATTCTTCTCCTTGATGCGCGTTGCTGCGGCGTCAATATCCTCAACGTTGAAGTAGTAAAGCCAGAATGGGACCGGCGAATTTTTGGGGTCACGTGTCATCACTGCGCCTATAGCAGGACCGCCGTTATTAAAAATTCTATAAGTGCCCATCGGGCCCATGTCCATGGTGCTGTCTTCTTTCCAGCCGAAGAGACCGGAGTAGAAGGGCCATGCGGTTTCTCCGTCATTGGCGGAGAGTTCATTCCAGCCGACCACTCCTGGGGAGCCGAATGGCGGACGTGGCGGTGCATAGTCCAGCGAGCCTTTGAATAAGAGGAAGACCGCGCCCTGCGGATCCTGCGCGGAGACGAAGCGTCCGACGCTTGGGATGTCCATGGGCGGGCAATGCAGTTTCCCACCGGCCTGTTCCACTCGTTTGGCATAGGCATCCACGTCATCGACCCCGATGAAGCCAACCCATGCGGGTCTCATGCCGGAGGCAAGCATATCCGGGGTTAGCTGCATCAAGCCGGCGGTCCCAAGGTCACCGACCGTGAGAAGCGTGTAAGGCATGCCACCGGGGTCGCCAGAAGGTTTCGCCTGCCATCCGACAACGTGCGTATAGAAATCCTGTGCTCCCTTGGCGTCTGTGGTTCTGAGCTCGTGCCAGACGAAGTCGCCCGTGGCTGCTTTGACTGGCGTGGTCACATCCTGCTGTGCTGCTGTGCTCATGGTGAATCCTCTCTTTTCGTTATGCTTTTGCTGCGCGCTCAAGTTCAGCGATATCAAGCTTTTTCATCTTCAGCATGGCCTGCATCGCGCCTGGCTTCTTGATCAAGTCGGGCAAGCGGGCGGGTACGATCTGCCAGGAAAGGCCAAACTTGTCTTTGAGCCAGCCACATTGCCCATCGCTGCCTCCGGCAGAAAGTTTCGCCCAATAATCGTCTACCTCCTCTTGCGAGTCGCAACGGACAACAAAGGAGATCGCTTCCGTGAACTTGAAGAGCGGGCCGCCGTTGAGTGCCGTAAACGTCTGGCCGTCAAGTTCAAAAGCGATGGTGAGAATGTCAGCGGGGCCGGGAGCGCCGCCGGTATTGTGTACCACTTCGAGCCGCCGGGAATTCTTGAATACCGAGAGGTAGAAATTTACCGCATCTTCTGCGTTGTTGTCGAACCAGAGGAAAGGCGTAATGCGAGGAAATTCTGCGAGGGCACTCATTCTGGGTCACTCTCTTATGGGATTCCGGGCTTGGTTTCGAGGTTGCTGAATGAATGTACGCAATGTGCGCTTGTCACTATGTGTACGCCGTCCACAACAAGCTATCAGAGGAACTGTACACTGTCCACAAGACACCATGAAGGCAGCAAAAAAAAATCGCCCAGCGGTTCGCAACACATTTCGTCATGGGGACTTGCGGAGAGCTCTCCTGGAAGCGGGCACCGCACTGGCGCGCGAGGGCGGTCCCAATGCCGTGGTGCTCCGCGAGGCAACACGACGGGCGGGAGTTGCTCCCAACGCTGCCTACCGGCACTTTTCCAGCCACGGCGATCTTCTGCATGCGGTCAGAGCGGCTGCGCTCTCTTCGCTCGCGCTGGCGATTGAGGCAGAGATCGCCAGCGTCCGCAGAAGCAAACTTCCCGCGGCATCGGCACGGGCGACGCTGCGCGCAGTAGGCACAGGCTACCTGAAGTTTGCGCTCGCGGAGACGGGTCTCTTCCGAACAGCATTCTCCGTCGCTGATCGGGTTGAGGGCGATGTCGATGCCGCAAAGGCAGGCAAAAGCGGCCTCAATCCATTTCAACTGCTCTCGCGAGCTCTCGACCTGATGGTAGAGGCGGGTGCCCTTCCGCGGGAACGGAGGCCGGGAGCGGAGTATCTCGCCTGGTCTGCCGTTCACGGTCTGGCCTTCCTGATCATTGAGGGCCCCCTGAGCCGCTCGTCCCACAAGGAAATTCATGCAATATCCGATCGCCTTCTGCAGATGGTCGAAAAGGGCCTCTGAATCTTTCGCTCCCAGGCATTTCCGGGTGCCATCAGATAGAAGAAGTGAATCCTATCGAGCACGCCACACAACCGGACGCCATTCCGGCCTCTGCACTGGCCACTTCAGCCTTTCCTCTCCATCCGGTAGAACTGTGGTCAGCACCCAGTCGATCCGCTCGGTCGCCTCTTTGAGGATCAACTGCAGCGACGGATCGTTCTCGACCGACGCCGAAAATACAATTGCGGTCAGCGCATTTCGGATATGGTGATTTACCTCGGCCGCAATTTCCATCCTGCGCGCCAAAATCATACGTCGTCGCTTTTCGTAAGCCAGTACTAAATACGAAAGCACGGATGCGACGATACATGTATACAGATCAGACGCATGGATCCTGCTCGCATGATGCACCAGGTAATCGAGCCCGAAGCCGCAAACTCCAATCATCAGCCCTAATAAAAGAGCGGAGATAAAAACGCGGGCGTCGAGAAACATGTGACACCCCGGGATACGGCTAACTCTAAATGTAGGCATAACTTTCGTTCTAGTTGGTTCAGCTAACCAACCTTCGTGCCGGGTGCCTTGGAACTGAGAGCCATTGCGGGCCTCCCACGCGAATATCAGGCGGAAGCGTCAGTACAGGACAATCGCACTTCCTGGCTAAGTCTTCGGCCAATCTCTTCTGAACGCGGTCAGTGGCGGATCCATTCAACGCAATCGCGATGAGAGTCGCTTTGAGGTCCTCCGCTCTTTCTCGAAGCACATGCCCGGGTTTTCCAAACAGCAGGACCGCCTGTGCGCTCCTGTTGAGGTTTCTCAAACTCCGAGCCAGTGCTTCGAGACGATACTGAATACCCATCTGCGCATCAGGCATCGATGAAATATGTCCCGGATCGATGACGTGCACTAGCTCAAGGCGGGCACGGTGTCTCCGCGCCAATGCGCAAGCGAATTCAAGGACGTTCAGGCTATCCTTAGCGGGATCTGTAACAAAAAGGAGTGTGCCGGCGGGCAAATTGCCGCCAGTAGAACTTATACCCTCATGGGTTGGCATGGCTGCCTCCTGGCGTTTTCTATGAATGCTCGAGCATCTGCGTTTTCGCCTCACTCTGGACCCGTTCCGAAGGCGACCGAAAAACATATTCGCTGTAAGAGCCTTTGTAGCCGCGCATTCGAGCTATGGGAGCAAGAATCGGAAATAGTGCGCTTTGCAGCAAGCGTGGAGGGCTTAGGAATTGGATGACGTCGTCGAATTCCCTGGCTATGACCGCAAGCTGCAGAAGATTCGGCATGCCCTTTGGGCCAGTCTTGCCATCCTGGGCCAGGCCAATCATATTTCGGGTAAAGGCTTCGAATCGATTCGCCGGTCTAATGTCCATCATCAGCTTCGCCTCGACGATTCCGGCATTCCAGAACCGGTGAGGCACTCCCGGGGGGATTTCAATTGTCTTGCCCAATTCGGCAATCGAAATCGCACCGTCGATAAATATGCCGACGCTGCCGCTCACCACTCTCAGCCGCTCATGGATAGATGGGTGCAGATGCAGAGCGGAGCCAAAACCGGCTCCGCGCAGCTCCAGATCAACCACCATGCGCTCGCCCCTCGTTTCACGCGTGCCCAGGCGGATCGTTGCTCGTTCGCCCGTGATCGGATTGTGAAATACGTCGCCCCGTTTGACCATAGATATCTTCCCAGCAGGGCGCACATGAGTCACGCGCCCCGTAGTTTGACCGTGCCCAGACTGGTTGCATGAGTTACGACCAGTTAGATGGACACAAGTAAGCTATAGAGAACCAAATTCAGCTAACCAGCCTCTTCCGGACCGCGTAGAGAACGATCTCGGCTGTATTGTGAATACCGAGTTTCTGCATCAAGTTTGTTCGGTGGCTCTCGACTGTGTACGGGCTTACGTCCAGCAGCGCGGCCACTTCTTTATTCGTTTTTCCTTCGGCGAGTAGTTGCAGCACTTCTTTTTCCCGAGCGGTCAGAAGGTCGAAAGTATCGGATAGACCCTGTTGCTTAAGCATCCGCATGTAATCCTCAAGCAGTGTCTCGTTGATCGCCCGGCTGAAAAACGGCTTTCCATGCGCCACAGCCCTTATTGCCAAAAGCAGGTCCTCTTCGGCTGACTCCTTCAGCAGGTAACCTTTAACGCCCACATTGAGTGCTCTCAACAGATAGCTCTCATCTGCGTGCATGGTGAGAATAATGATGCCCATTTTGCTGTTCACTTTTAATATCTGTTCCGCCGCTTCGATGCCATTCAGTATCGGCATTGCGACATCCAGGACGACGATTTGTGGAGAGAGGGTCGCGGCCATGGTCACGGCCTCGCGGCCATTGGCCGCTTCTCCTATCACCGCAAGCTCGGGATATTGCTCGAGAAGAAGCCGCAGACCCTTGCGCACGACTCCGTGGTCGTCCGCGATGAGCACCGTGTATCTCATGTTTTCTCTTGCTCGCTGTAAACCATCGATTTTTCGGGTTGTCGACTTCTGGTCCTGGATGCCTGGCAAGAGGTCTATCATCGGGTCCTTCTCGTTGGAGAAGCAATTTGCTCTCTAGAACAACGATAGGCGGAAGGAGCGCCGAAACAAATCCCTTGGAGACACCATTGGCAAGTCTAAATGACAGGAGATGACGCAATATGGGACAGCCGGACAACTGCCACTAGGACGGGCTTGGATCGAGCCTGGCCGGCAATTCGAGGCTGATCAATGTTCCGCGACCGGGCTCCGAGGCCACGGACATGCGCCCTTGCAAGGCGCGCACCCGCTCCGTCATGCCCATCAATCCGAGACCAGGGTTTTGTACAAGGGCATCAAATCCCCTCCCGTCATCCTGTACCGAAGCAATCACTTGAGCTGCGTCCTGCTTTACGATGACCGTTACGCGGCTAGCGTTGGCATGCTTGCCGCAGTTGGTCATGGCCTCTTGAATTGTGCGGTACAGACACAATCGAAGCGCTTCGGGCAGGTTATCGAGCTTGCCCTCAATGTTAACGGAAACAGGGATACCGCACCTGCGCGAGAATTCCTTTGCCTGCCAGTGCAGTGCCGGTTCCAGTCCCAGATCATCGAGCATGGAAGGCCGCACCAACAGAGCGAGATTCCGCACCGAACGAAGAGCTTCTTCCGCCAGTCCCTTTACGCTTTCGAGTCGCTTCCTGAATTCGTCATCCGGTTCGTAATGCGACAACGTACCCAATTCCATGCGCAAGCCTGTCAGCAGCTGGCCCACTTCGTCGTGAAGTTCTCGAGAGATTGTTTTTCTCTCCTCCTCCTGGACCCGCACCAGTTGATTGGATAAACGCCGGAGCTCTTGTTCCGCCTTCTCGGCGCGCTTCCTCTCCGCCTCCGAGACTCTATCGAGCCGATACATATATGCCGTACTGAAGATCGCAATCCCACACTCCAACAGGAGAAGCATTAAGGTCGCCGCGATCGCGATTTGCCGCAGTTTCGTCTGCTGAGCCTCGCTTTCCTGTTCCTCGCGGGCGAGGCTGGCTTGGTTGAGAGCATCGATGCGCCCGGCCAGATCCAGAACTCTTTCCGGCTGGTTCTCCAGCTCACTGAAGAGGGTCTGTTCCCCCTGCCGCGTTCGCGATGAGCGAAGGCTTTGCTGTATTGAGCTCCAGTACTGATCCAGGCCTTGCTGTAGGGCAAGAATTTGCGGCCTTTGGTTTGCGCCGATGAGCTGAATCAGGGTTGTGCAGCTATTTGCTGTGTTCTTCTGCAGCTCAGAGATTCGGTTCTCGGTCTCAACAACATTGGGGTTGGTGAAACCGCTCTGTTCTATGAGAGCGCCCTTGTTGATATTTGCCTGGATATCCGAGATAGCGTCGTCCGCTCTCTGGTAGATCTGGTGTGCAATCTTTGTGTGCTCGTGGATCCTGGCAGCCTCGCGTGAGACAAGCCACGCAAAGAGCGTCGAGAACAGTAGCAGAGCGCCAAAGGATACGGCGACCGCGGGCCAGAGTCGTGTCCGCATGTGACAACTTTACTCCTACACATTGGAGATTCGTGCCGGTCGTCGACGCTGAAACTACGAACGGCGATTCTCCCCGTTCCCTCTCATCGAGCCTTTCCCCCGAAAGAATCGATGTAAGGGTTCCGCGGAGAATCGCCGCCGGTTGCGCGGCATACTGGTGTTGCTGACGGGCCTGCAGGCATCCGCTACCAGTAAACACGCATCAACGTCGGTGGATGTTGCCAGGACCACTACGCGCGCGCCTCAAACACCATATTGAACAGCGTCTCAGTTGCTTTGCGGAAGCGCGTAAACCCGCCGCCGCGGACCACTTTCTCTATATTCGCGGGACCAGCCTGCGCACCCAGTCCAAGCGCACCTTCCTGCGAGAGCGAACACGGTACACACACCGATGCCGATGCGGAGTACATGATGCGCCCAATAGGGTTCAGATTTCGAGCGACCTCGTCATGCGCAAACGGCTCTACGATCATCCATGTACCTCCGGGCGCCAGCGACTCGCGCACATGCCTTGCCGCACCCGCCGGGTCGCCCATATCGTGCAGGCAGTCGAAGAACGCCACCAGGTCGTAGCCCGTTCCGGGATACCCCTTTGATGGCGCGACTTGGAAGGTCACGTTGTCTCTTACTCCGGCCGCCTTCGCCTTCCAGTAGGCGGTTTTAATCGATGGCGCATGGTAGTCAAAGCCAAAGAACTGCGACCTGGGGTAAGCCCTTGCCATCAGCACTGTTGACGCGCCATGCCCGCAACCAATGTCAGCCACCCGGGCGCCCCCCTTCAGTTTTGCCTCTACTCCCTCCAGCGCTGGAATCCAACTCGAAACCAGGTTTGCCAGGTACGTCGGCCGGAAGAATCGCTCGCAGCCTTCGAACAAGCCCTTCTCGTGTTCATGCCAGGACATGCCTTTGCCCGTGCGGTAGATTTCCGTAATCTTTTCCTCGTCTTTCATCAGTGACGCCAGCATGTGATAGAAGCCCGGGAGGTGGAATGGCGTATCGTCCTGCGCCAGGGCCAGCGCTTGTTCCGGAGTCATGAAGTAGGTGCCGTTTGCGGCGTCATACTCCACATATTTGCCGGCCGCATTGGCGTTTAACCACTCACGGACATAACGCTCCGCTGTGCCCGTGCGCTGGGCAAGCTCCGCCGGGGTCACGGATACGCCATCTCCCATAGCGCGGTAAAGTCCCAGCTTGTCTCCGATAACTATTAGCGGCGCCTGCATAGCAGCGCCCATGTCCTGCACTGCCTGTTCCAGCAGGGCGTTCAGCTTGTCAGAATCGATAGTTCGTGTTCTTTCAGATGAGATGGATGGTGATGAGGCCATATCTCTCTCCTCCTTTTAGGAAGGCCGAAGTCCATCGGGTGTACGAACAGACTTTGGCAGAGATCGATCATAGGCGGGTTGCGGACGATTGCTATCCCCTCGAGACACTAGAAGCGCTATGAAAAAGGAGGACCCTTCCGTTCGTGCACGGCACGTGGAGCACTCCAGTCCGCGAGATTGGTAATGAAACGATGCCTTCGCTATTGCTCAGCTATCTATGAAGCTTTGTTTTTGCTACTCGGTGCGCAGGGCCTGCATGGGATCAATGCCCGCTGCGCGCCGCGCAGGCAGGTAGCAAGCCAACAAGGCTGTCGCCAACAGGATCGCTGCCACCGCTGCGATGACGAAAGGGTCCAACGTCGCAACACCGTAAAGGGTGCTCTGCATGGCGCGGCCCACCAGCACTGCGCCTCCTATCCCAAAACCCAGGCCGATCATCGCAAGAATCGTTCCTTGCCTCACAATGAGACTGGTTACGTTGCTACGGCTGGCGCCGAGAGCAATGCGCAGCCCAATCTCCTGGGTCCGTTGAGAGACAATAAAGGCCATTACGCCATAGATGCCGATGGACGCCAGCAAGAGTGCCAGTGCGGCAAAGCAGCCGTAGAGCAGCAGGGTGAAGCGGTCTCCCGCAACGAGCTTGTCTTTCACCTCGTCCATGGTGCTTAAATACGCCAATGCGATCTGGGGGTCGACAGAGTGTACGGCGTCGGTGACTGTCCTTGCCATGGCGGCCGGCTCTTCTGCGCTGCGCACGCCGATGGTAACGCTGGGTAACAGGGATTGCGCAAAGGGCACGTCGACTTCCGGGGACTCCTGGCGAAGGCCGAAGGACCGGACGTTGTGGAAGACGCCGACAATCTGCCACTCCACCAGTGGACCCAGTTTGGGCAAGCCGGGGATGATCTGCTCGATCGAGAGCCGCTGCCGGAGCGGGTCCAAGCCCTTCAAGTACTGCCGAACAAAATCTTCATTGACCATGGCGACGCGGACGCTGGTCGCGGTGTCCTGGTCATTGAACGTCCGGCCGCGTAGCACCCGAATGCCAAAGGTCTTAAAGTAATCCGCCGTGACGGATTGGAAGGGAGCAGAAGGCCGCCGGGCGAAATCGACCTTTGGGCCGCCCACCACGGAGAAGGGCATTCCATCGCTGGTCCCCAGCAAGGGCGAGCCCGTGACTACGGCGGCTGCTGATACTCCTGGAATGGCTTGAATACGATCGAGAATTTGCCGGTAGTAGGTCTCGATTTGCGTGGGATCTTTGAATCGGCCGTCGGCCTGGTCCAACTCAAACTTGAGCACATGGTCGGTGCGCACTCCCAGGTCCACACGGGTCAGGTTCCAGAAACTGCGCATGGCCAGCCCCGCGCCAGCCAGCAACGCCAGGGCCAGGGCGAACTCGCTCACCACCAGGGCGCGGCGCAGCTTGTTGTGAGATGAGCCGGCGCCGGAGCGCCCGCCATCCTTGAGCGACTCGCCGGGATCAACCTGCGAGGCATACCATGCAGGAGCGCATCCAAACAGCAGCCCGGAGAGCATCGTGGCCGCGAGGGTCACGGCCAGAACGGGAACATTCAACTGCAAGCTGGACTCAGCCGGCAGCGTGCCTTCCGGCATGACGGCCACCAGTCCGCGCAGCAGGACCACACCCAGAGCGCAGCCCAGCCCGCCACCGATGAGGGCCAGAAGGCTGCTTTCAGTGAGGAACTGGGCAAAGACCTGTCCCCGGGTCGCCCCCAGGGAGCCGCGCACCGCGATCTCCTTTTGTCGCGCCGTGCCCTTCGCCAGCAGCAGATTGGCCACGTTGACGCAGGCAATCAGCAATACGAATCCCACTGCGCCTAACAACAGCCACAGGGTTTGGATCCTGTCTTTGGAAAGGAAGTCGTTCTGGTGCGGTTCGACCAATGCGCCCCACCCGCTGTTGCTCTTGGGATTATCGGCGGCGATGCGGGCGGCCACGGCGTCCATATCTGCCTGCGCCTGTTGGAGGCTAACGCCGGGTTTGAGCCGGGCAGCAGCGATCATCCAGTGGTAGTCATGATTAATTTGTTCGGGCCGGAAGGAAAGGGGCGTCGTGAGTTGCTGTTCATATCGATCATAGAGTCCCTCCGACACCACACCGACCACGGTATACGGCTCATTGTTGATACGCATTGGCTTCCCGATAATGTTGCGATCGGAGCCCAGCCTGGCCCATAGTTTGTGCGTCAGGATAACAACATGATCCTTCCCCGGAACTCCCTCTTCCGGCAGGAAATCGCGACCCAACATCAAGGGAAACCCCATCATCTTGAAAAAGCCGGGAGTGACGCGCCTGCCATCCACCCGCTCGGGCTGGCCTTTCGTGGACAGGTTGAAGTTGCCACCGGTGATTGCCGAGAGGCCTTGGAAGGAGTGGTTATTGCGCTGCCAATCGAGGAAGTCCCCGGCGGAGATCGCGTTGCGTTGCCCTGGATTCGCCCACACCATGACGAGTTGATCAGGATGCGGAAGAGGCAACGGCGCAAGCAGCGTCGAGTAAACCACGGTGAAGATTGCCGTGGTGGCGCCGATACCAAGCGCGAGAGTCGCGATGACCGCAATCGTCAAACCGGGATTCTTGCGCAACATGCGCACACCGTAGCGAAGATTCTGGAGCAGATTCCGCATGGGACCTCTTCTCTTCTAAGCCTTGGGAGACGACTCTCCAGCACAGGGGAGAGCAGTTTCCCTGCCAAAGGGAAGGGCGGATCACAGGTGAAATAGCGGTCTTTGGTGCAAGCCTGGCCGGAAGGACCGTGGAGTTGCTGTTCGATATCGGAAAACTATGTGCGATTCCGGACGATGACTCGGCCCCTTACGGCGAGAGTATATCCAGCACTTCCCGCGGTTCTGGGCGGACGCGGAAGTCGGCGTACGCGCCGGCGAAAAGGATCGTGCCGTCTCTCCCGACAATGTAGGTTGCCGGCAAAGGCAGCCGCCAACTCGCGTCCCCATTCACCAGGGGGATATTTACCAGGATGCTGCGGTAATACTGCTGCTGGGAAGGCGCGACCGCGTAGGCCAGCCCGAACTGGGCAGCCAGCCGGCATCCGGCATCAGTCAAAACGGGAAAGGGAAGCCCGTGTTGCACCGCCGTGAAATCGTTCTGGCGCACGGTTTGCGGGGAGATCCCGATCAGTAGCGCGCTGCGTTTGCGCACGGCGTTGTATAGATCTCGCCAACTCTCAAGCTCGGTGACGCAGTAAGGGCACCAGCGCCCGCGGAAGAAATTGATGACCAGCGGCCCCAGGGCCAGCAGGTCGGCGCTGTGCACGATGCGACCCGCGGCGTCGGGTAGGGCAAACTCCGGGGCTTGCATGCCAACCTGCAGGATTCTATCCTCTACCCCCGCTGCGTAGAGTTCCGCCACCGCGCGCTCGCTGATCTCGAGGCGTTCCGGCTGGACAAGGTTTCGCGTGTTGGCCGTGATCTGATCGAGTTGGTCTTGCAGTTTCGACATAAAGGCGTTCTCTCGGGGAAAGCTCTCAAAATCCCTCAGCGGCGAAGGCCGTAGCCAAACTGCAACATCCAAGGACGGCCTGAAGGCCCGTCGCATCGCACAAGCAAAGTTAATCGGGAGTTGCCCTTAAGCGGTTTGACGATCCCCGTCCCCGAACGGCTTCAGTAAAGTTGAGCTTTTCTTGAGCAGGTTTTAAGCTGTTTCGCAATTACGTGGCCTGATAAAGATCGCGAGGTGTGGTTTTCCTTGGGAGAAAACCACGGAAACGCATATCGCTTCGGTCCAAACCAATTGCGAAACAGCTTTAGCGGCCCATGCCGCGCATCCCGCCCAAGGCGCCCATCATCCGCCGCTGCATACCGCCGCCCTTGCCGGCACTTTTGAACATCTTACGCATCTGCGCATACTGGCGCAGCAGCTGATTCACTTCCTGCACACTGGTTCCCGAGCCGCGCGCAATCCGCTTGCGCCGGCTGCCGGAGATAATTTCGTGCTTTTCGCGCTCCTGCTTGGTCATCGAGTTGATGATGGCCTCAATGCGCGTAAATTGCGATTCATCCACCTGCCCAGCCATCTGCTGGATGCCCTGAAACGGGCCGATCGAAGGCAGCATTTTGAGAATGCTCTGCATGGACCCCAGTTTGCGAATCTGCCGCAACTGGTCGCGGAAGTCCTCCAGGGAGAAGCCGTCACCGGAGAGCGCCTTGCGCGCAAATTCCTCCTGCTTCTTCTTGTCCAGGGTCTCTTCTGCCCGCTCAATGAGCGTCATCATGTCGCCCATGCCCAGAATCCTGCCTACGATCCGGTCAGGGTGGAAAGGCTCGAAGGCCTCCGGTTTCTCGCCCGTGCCGATGAACTTTACCGGCTGGCCGGTGACATGGCGGATGGAGAGTGCAGCCCCGCCGCGGGCATCGCCATCCATTTTGGTGAGGACAATGCCGGTCAACGCCAGCTGCTTGTGAAATTCTCCTGCGGAATGGACTGCGTCTTGGCCCGTCATCGCATCGGCCACGAAGAGGATCTCCTGCGGGCTGAGCAGATTCTTCAGGGTCCGCATCTCCTCCATCAGTTCCTGGTCCAAGGCGAGTCGGCCGGCGGTATCGACGATCAGCGTGTCGCAGCCGGTATTGACTGCCTCGCGGCGCGCCTCCTTCGCCAGGCGCTCGACCAGCGCAGTCCCCGGCGCCTCACCCTTCGTGTCGCCCTCATACAGGTTGATTTTGATCGCGTTGGCCACCACCCGCAGCTGCTCGCGGGCAGCGGGGCGGTAAACGTCGACCGATACCAGTAAGGGCCGGTGGCCGCCCTTCCTGAGCCACGCGGCCAGCTTGCCTGAGGTGGTGGTCTTGCCTGATCCTTGGAGGCCGGCCATCAAGATCACCGTGGGCGGCCGGGAAGCGAAGTTGAAGCGGGCCGTGTCTTTGCCCAGCAGGGCGATCAGCTCGTCACGGACGATCTTGATTACCTGCTCAGTAGGCGATAGAGCTGTCATCACCTGCTGGCCCACCGCCTTCTCCCGGATGTGGTCGATAAGCTCCTTGACCACGTTCAGGTTGACGTCGGCTTCGAGCAGGGCCACGCGGATCTCACGCAGGGCCTCGCCGATGTTCTCTTCGGTGATGGTGCCCTGGCCCCGCAGATTCTTGAAGGCCCGCTGCAGCTTGTCGGATAGGTTTTCGAACATGGCGGTACTTACAGTTTAACCGACGAAGCAGGCTGGGGTCGGGCCCCAGCCTGCTGACTTATTCCTGGGAGGAAGCTGACGGCTCGCTCAGATTGGGAACGTCGATCCCCAGCGCAGTAGCCAAGGAAATCTGGTGATCCTGCTCCTGCAGCAGGATTGTGCGGATGTGCTCCGCGGTCGCATACTCGCCCAACTGGTCGCACTGACGAATCCGCTGCCGGTAGTTACGGATGGTCTCGTTCTCGTTGTCCAGGTCGAAGCGCAGCATCTCTTCTGCCTTCTCCGAGGTCTTCACCAGTTTTGGGACCACCACCGGCATGCCGCCCATGTAGTCGATTTGGTTGGCAAGAATGATGGCGTGCTGCAGTTCCTCTTTGGCATGCACCTCCAGCTCCGCCGCGATGTTCATGTAGGCAGCGCCCTTCAGCACCTGGGAATAGTTCACATAAGCAATAATCGCCTGGTATTCCCGGGCTAGATCTTCATTGAGCAGGGCGACCAGTTTCTCGCGGGTTAGTTTTTTTTCGGTGGGGACGGTGGCTGTGGCCATTGCTTTCTCCTCGTTCTTAACGCAATTTATCGGTAGGTTTAAATAGGTCTGTCTGCTTGGGTGCGGGATACCGGCCAGAGGTTGCAGGGCTCTGCGGGTTGCTGCAGCCGCTGTCGCCTGACGGCATCTAAAGAGTGATCCGGCGAGGAATCTCACAACGATTGAAGGGGAACAGAATAACCGGCCGCCCGAAGTCCTTGAGGTTTCGCGCACCGGGGGCGGTATCTCCCATGCCTGGCGTGCTTTGCGGCACCGCAACTTCAGGCTGTTTTTCAGCGGACAAAGCATTTCCCTAATCGGCACCTGGATGACCAGGATCGCCACCAGCTGGCTGGTCTACCGGCTGACTGGCTCCGCCCTGCTGCTGGGCCTGGTCGGCTTCATGGGACAGATTCCCACCTTCCTGCTGGCCCCGTTCGCCGGCGTATGGGTCGATCGCCTGGATCGCAGGCAGGTGTTGCTCTGGACGCAAGCCTTGGCCGCTGCGCAGTCCCTGCTGCTGGCTGGGTTGACGCTCTCCAAACGAATCACGATTGGGGACATCCTGATCCTGAGCGCTTTTCAAGGTCTGATCAACGCCTTTGACATGCCCGGCCGGCAGGCCTTTCTGGTGCAAATGGTGGAAGACCGGAAGGACCTAAGCAACGCCATCGCCATCAATTCATCGATGGTGAATCTGGCGCGGCTGGTGGGTCCGTCGCTGGCAGGTCTGGTCATTGCGGCTTTCGGCGAGGGTTATTGCTTTGCCATCGACGGTGTGAGCTACTTTGCGGTTATCGCATCGCTGGCCCTGATGCAGATCAAACCGCTGCCGGGAAGGGGAGCGGCCGCTGCTTCCATGTGGACGCAATTGAAGGAGGGGTGGACGTACGTCTCTGGCTTCGCGCCTGTGCGTACCATCCTGCTGCTCTTTGCCCTGGTCAGCCTCATGGGCATGCCGTTCGTGGTGCTGATGCCGATCTTTGCCTCCCAGGTGCTGCACGGGGGGGCCCATACCCTGGGCCTGCTGATGGGTGCCTCGGGCGTGGGCGCTCTGGTCTCGGCACTTTCGCTCGCGCTACGCAAGACGGTGCTGGGGTTGGGCCGGATGATTCCCATCGCCGCCGCGTCCTTTGGCGCCGGGTTGGTTCTCTTCGGCCTTTCGCACGTGATGTGGTTCTCCATGCTGATGATGCTGCTGACCGGTTTCGGTATGATGCAGGGCATGGCGGCCAGCAACACCATTGTGCAGACCCTGGTGCCCGAAGACCGCCGCGGCCGGGTAATGAGCTATTACACGATGGCGTTCGTGGGCATGGCGCCCTTCGGCAGCCTGCTGGCGGGCAGCCTGGCGCATTGGCTGGGCGCTCCGCGGACGGTAATGATCACCGGCAGCGTCGTCATTTTGGGCGCGATCTGGTTTGCCACCAGGCTGAAGGCGATCCGAGTCGAAATCCGGCCCATCTACCAGGCGTTGGGCATCCTGCCGGCCAGCCTGGAGCCAGTGGTCGAAGATGCCGCCGGATAAACCAAACTTTGGTTGAACCGAAGCTATGGGACAACCCCTATTCTTGGTGCGACTTACGAGTGGCTCATCGGGGAATTCAGATCTACGCACGCGACTTCGCCCCCATCCGGGGGTCTGAATGCCTAGTTTCGTAATTTGGATTGGTGCTCGACCATGCCCTCATCCTCGCGCTCTATCGCCAAACTCTTCACCCATGCCCTGGCCGGCTGCTTGATACTCTCCGTGGTCCCGGCCGCGTTGCTGGCTTCGGCCGACCCCAGTTGGCATAGCAAGCGGGCGCCGGCTGTGCAGCCCCTGACGGAAGAAGAACGCGCGACCCAAGCGCTGAACCGGCTGACCTTTGGGCCGAGGCCCGGCGATCTGGAGCGAGTAAAGGCGATTGGGGTTAAGAAGTGGGTCGAGATGCAGCTCAACCCGGAGCAGGTCGACGATAGCCTGCTCGACGCGCGCTTACAGAGCTTCCCCGCGATGCGGCTGAGCCAGCAGGATTTGCTACAAGCGTTTCCGTCCGGGACGCTGATTCGCGCCGTGGCCGACGGAAAGGTAGCCCTGCCCACCGATCATATGGAGCGCGCAATCTACCAGAACCAGGTCTTTGCCTACGAGGAAAAGCGCCAGAAACAAGCGCTGGAAGCGGCCCGGCAGCCCGGGTCTGAGACCATTGCCGCTCCCGGGTCAAATGCCACTGCGCCGCCCGTCGCGGCAGAGAGCAGCCAGGAGAACGCCAAGGCCGCGGCCAGCGAAAGCGTGATGGCCGACGCGATGGCGCTTGAGGATGTAGCGAGTTCACCGTCGATCACAGTGCATGAGCAAAAGCTGTATGCCGATCTGGCCTCAACCCAAATTGTGAATCTATCTCCCGACCAGCGATTGCAGCGGCTGGTGAGTATGAAGCCGGGCCAGCTGCCCGGCTTCATGAAGAGCCTGACCCCGGAAGAACGCGTCCAGCTGACGGCTGGGATGACGCCGCAGGAAAAAGAAACAGTGGTTGCGCTGATAAACCCGACGCTGCTGGTGGCCGGCGAGCTATTGCAAACGCGCCTGCTCACGGATATCTACAGCCAGCGGCAGCTGCAAGCGGTGATGACGGATTTCTGGTTGAACCACTTCAACGTCTTTCTCAAGAAGGGGCAGTTCGCGCCCTGGTACCTGGTGGACTACCAGCAAAACGTGATTGCGCCGCACGCCATGGGCAAGTTCGAAGATCTGCTGGTGGCGACGGCGAAAAGTCCGGCGATGCTGTTTTATCTTGATAACCATTCCAGCATTGGCCCGCACTCGTTGGTTGCGGAACGTGCTCAGGCCAATCCTGCGTCCAAGAACAAAGACCCCGGACTGAATGAGAACTATGCCCGCGAACTAATGGAGTTGCATACTCTCGGTGTGGACGGCGGGTACACGCAGAAAGACGTGACCGAAGTGGCCAAGGTCTTTACTGGTTGGACCGTCGAAGACCCCCGTAAGGGAGTTGGATTTACTTTCAATGAGCGGCGCCACGAGCCCGGTCCCAAGTACGTCCTGGGCCAGACCATTCAGGAGAATGGCGAACAGGAGGGTCTCGCCGTACTGCACCAGCTCGCAAGCAGCCCCGCGACGGCGCACCATCTCTCGCAGCAGTTGGCGGAGCGCTTTGTGAGTGACACGCCGCCGCCGGCGCTGGTGGATCGCATGGCAAAGACCTACCTGCATAGCGATGGTGATATCCGGCAGGTGCTGCGCACCATGTTTACCTCGCCGGAGTTCTGGTCCCGCGAGGCGTATCGCGCCAAGGTCAAGACTCCGGAAGAGTTTGTGCTTTCGGTGGTGCGTGCCACTGGAGGCGAAGTGCAGCGGCCGGCTATCGTCCTCAATGCAATGAACCAGTTGGGCATGCCCTTCTTCGGCTGCCAGACGCCGAACGGTTATTCCTGGACTGCTGGGGCGTGGGTAAACTCCGGTGACCTGCTGACCCGTATCAACATCGCTCTGGCTCTCGCCAGCCATAAGCTGGGCACGGCCACGGATCTGGATGCCTTGATGAAAATCAAGGGACCCGATGCCGCCACTGCTGCGGAGAAGGAAACCAGGCTGGAAGCGGTGTTCCTGGATGGGCAGTTGAATCCGCAGGAGCGGCAAACGGTTTTGCAGCAGGCGGACGAACTGGCCGCGCAAGGACCGATCGCGCTGCCCGGGTCGGAACCACCCAAGCCGGGCGCCAAGCAAGCGGGAGCACTGTCTGTGCGACCGGCATTTATTCAGGTGATGGATCTGGCGACGCCTATACCGCCGCCGGCGGATAAACAAGCCGCGCTGGTGGCGGGGTTGTTGTTGGGTTCGCCCGATTTCCAGAAACGGTAGAGGGCAGTTGGCGCGCCACCGCTCTGCTGCTTTGTATCAGGGCATGACTTTACAGGCTGCAAAAAGGTCTGCTGTTGGGTAGGTCCACGCTTTAGCCCGGACCTGCCCAACGGTTTCGCGGTCTATCGGGACCAGTCCCGCCGGAGTCTGTGTCATAGCAAGGTCAGAAGGAACAGGACGGGTGCCCATCGTCAAAGCGTACCTGGGCGATAAGCGCTAACTTGTTTAGGATGTTTTTCGTCAAACTCCCACAAAATCGTCATCCTGAGCGGAGCGCCTCACAGATTGATCGCGTGATACAGCGCTTGTGGCGCGGAGTCGAAGGACCCCGGGGGTGCTTAATGTACCCGTGCTGCTCGAAGCTTTTCAACCACCGAAGCCCGACAACAGGATCCGCTGCGATACGCATAGCAAGATGCTCGCAAGTTCTTGGTTCTTGGCACCAGGGAAAAACGATCGACCGGCCTCGGTGGTCGAAAAGCTTCGAGCAGCACGGGTACATTAAGCACCCCCGGGGTCCTTCGACTCCGCGCCACAAGCGCTGTATCACGCGATCAATCTGTGAGGCGCTCCGCTCAGGATGACGATTTTGCGGGAGTTTGACGAAAAACATCCCAGACAAGTTAGCGCTTCTGGGGTGTCGCCCCCACGACCCGCATTGGCTGAATGCCTGCAAATCGCGCTTTGGACAGCAAAAAGCATTCAACCGGATCTTCTCGCTCCTGCTATGACACAGACTCGGCGGGGAAGATTGATAATCCGGGGTCAACCTGGACCGCTCGCAGATGCTGACAGGCAGCCGTTAAACGGAACTGCCACATCCTGGCCTTGGGTATCTGCGGCCCTACTGGGGCGGGTTGTTGACCGGGGCTGTGGGGCTCACAGGGGCTGGCGATCCACCGAAACCATTGCCATTCCCGGATCCGTTGCTGGATCCGAAGCCGGACCCGTTACTGGATCCGAAGCCAGAGCCGCTGCTGGACCCGAAACCTGAGCCCGAGCTAGAGCCAAAACCAGAACCCGAACTAGACCCGAATCCCGACCCCGAACTCGATCCAAGACCTGAGCCATTACTGGACCCGAAACCATTGCTGGAACCGAAGCCGGTTCCAGTGCTACCGGTCGCACCTGTGCCGGACATGCTCCCGTTGATGTTGGTCGGGGCACCGGCCGTCGCATCAAGAGCGCTCTGGGTGTAATCGTAGACAAATTCCCATTTGTTGTAGTGGGTCTGCTTCCTGAAGACCTTGATCGATTCTTTCTTGCTGAGCAAGCCGACCCCCATGATCGGTGCACCACCGAACGTAGCCCCAGGTGTACCGAAGGCGCTGCTGCTCCCGGTCGTTCCGCTGGGATTTGTAGTGGCTGTCCCGCCACTTGTAGTTGTTCCGCCAATTCCAGTAGACGAACCAAAGCCACTGCCTGTACTGGAGCCAAAGCCGCTACCTGAACCGAAACTCGAACCGAAACCGCTCCCGGAGCTAGAGCCGAAACCACTGCCGGAGCCGGAGTCAGTGCCGCCAATGGGTGAAGTGGAAGAGCCGCTATTGCCGAAAGCCGATCCGGAGCTTCCGCCGAAGGATGAAGGCGAAGAGCCAAACGACGAACCGCTGCTGTTACCGAACGAAATTCCCGAAGATCCCGAAGATCCTAACGACGAGCTGCCCCCGCCTGGCGAAGACCCGGACGAGCCAAAAGAGGAAGATGAACCGAACGTGCTGTTTGAGGTGCCGCCGGCGCCATTGGTCATCCCGGTAGGGGTAATTCCGTTCTGCGGCATTTGCACTTGCTGCCCGAACAAGCCTATGGCCGGAACCGTGGCCTCGCCCAGGTGGATGATTCGCCAGTCGTCCTTCCCGGTCATGGGGTCGCGATAGCGCTTGCGCAAGAAGCGCACATTGTCCGTCTTCATCAACTGGTCGATGCTGTTGGGATAACGGTTGTACTTCGCGTAATACATGTGGATCGCACGGGCATATTGCTTTCCACGCTGTATCGTCTCCTCTTCCTTATCGCGGCGGATGGATTCAGCTATTTTGGGCGCCGCTATCGCCAGCGCAATCGTGATCAGCAGGATCATGAAAAGAACGCCGAGCAGGAGAAATCCCTCCTCGTTTCCAAAGTGGTTTCGAGAGCCGGATTGTGTCGAGTTGCGTCTCATGGTTAACTTCATAACGCGCTCATTGGCGTAGCGGTAAAGTTTGCGTGTTGTGGTAAGGAATGTCTTCGACCTGGACCGAGGCGACGCCGATCTTCACCACCCGATAACGCCGGTCGACCACATCCCCCTCCGAAGCGATAAAAATGTCATCCCCGTGCAGCAGGAAGACTTGTTTTTGCCCAGTCTTCTCTGCCGCGTATCCATAGAAACCCAGATTGATGGGCGGGGGTGGCGGAGGCGGCGGAGGCCCTGTATCGACGTGCGCCTGGCGGATGGGAGCGATCGGTTTGGGTATGGCCGGGGGCGCCGAGAACTGGGAGAAGATGTTGCGTCCAGTGCCGGTATATTCGAGCGACTCGGCCTGACGCATGATCTCCGGGTGCAGCGTAGGGTCAAGCGCCGCCAGGCCGCCGATCTTTGCCGCCGGGTGGGCATAAGCCGGCACGCTGGTGTTCTCCTGCGCTGCTTCGCCGCCTGAAGGAGTGGTTGCCGGACGGCCCGTAGTGACCACTGGGGGCGGAGCCGGCGCCGGAGATGGCGAAGGGCCGAAGTTCTGCCACAGGAAACGCACCAGCAGGATCAGCATCACCAAGCCCAGGCCACTCGCCAGGTACACCTTCTTCTTATCTTCCGTGCCGACTTTGATGGCCATTAGCGGGCTTCCTCCTCTCCGGGCGGCGGCCCCTCATCTCCCCGAGTGAGGGCAGGAAGTTGGCTCAGGTCGCTGGCACGAAGATAGGTAATCAGGCGAAGGCGCAGATTTACCAGGCCGCCCTGTTGCCCGGTCAGCGTGAGCCCGTTGATCAGGAAGAAGGTCTTGCTGCGCTCCAGCCCGTTGATAAAGTGCATCAGCGGCGCGTACTCCCCGCTGAGGCTGGCGTCCAGGCGGAGCTCGATCAGCCCGGGGAGCGCCGGCCTCGGGCTGTAGGCGAGGTTAGTAAGCCGGACAGAATTTTTTGTAGCCAGGTCATTAACCGCAGAGGAGATGGTGGAGTACGCGGCGGGAAAGCGCGCGGCGTAGAACTCGTCCGCCTTGGTCCGCGAAAGATCGACTTTCTGGGGCAGTCCTCGCAACGGGCTCATCTCCAGCTGCAGGGCACGATAAGCAGTCTGCCGCTGCTGGATCTGTTCGGGGCCGGCGGCGCGCAACGTGCTCCAGGCAAGAAAAAGGCGCACCCCGAGGACCAGGTTGAGGATCAACAGCAGCGCCACCCCGGCGATGTGCAGGTTGAGTAAGCTGAGCAGGTTGCCGTTGAATTTCTTCATGGCGCACCCACCTTGGCAGCGCGCGGTTTGCGAGAGGCTTTCCCAGCAGCGCTGGGGGCAGCACTCCCGGCAGTGCCGGGGGCGATTTTCGACCGCCGCTTGCTTCCGGCCGCACTGCCATTCTTCTGCCCCGCCCCCGCCGGCTTCTCGACGGTCTCGGGCAACGGGTTATATTCCGCGAGCAGATCAAAGTTCACATTGGACACGGCGCTCACCTGCTCGACGGGCCGTCCATTCTGATTGCTCTCCGCCGTCTCCCGGGCGAGGCGGGGAGCGAGAAAACGGTGGGAATGTTCCAGGTTGCGGACCAGGTCGACACCACGATCATGAGGGCCGCTGACGCGCAGACGGATGGTCACTTTTCCGTCGCGAGTGATAACCGGGTCGATGTTCATTACCTGCACGCCGCTGGGCAGCACGTTTTCCAGATCCATCATGACCGCAGTCCAGGAAAAGGCTTTACTCGCGAACATCTGGTTAAGAAACTGTGATTGCGACAATACCGCGGCATTTTTCGGCTGCCGCATCTGCGCCTGGAAGGCCTGCCGCTGAGATTCGATCGCCTGGATCTTTTGTTCCACCGCGGTCAGCTGGGCCTGGGCTTCGGATGCCTTGCGCTTCTCCGTGGCGAGCAATATCCAGAGCGGCACCGCGATCACAGCCAGCAGGATGATCAGAATCCGCAGCCGCATGTAGAGCGGACCAAGCTCGACAAACGGACGGGTAGCGAGATTGAGTTGGATGCGCATCAGTTGGCGAGGGCTCCAACTACCCCGGCAAGGATGCCGCGAGGCATAGCCTGGCTCTTGTAGGGCGTGGGAACGACGTCGCGCACCGGGATGCTCTCGTCGCCCAGCAGGCGGATTAGTTCCTCCGGGCCGCCCAGGCCGCAGGATAGCAACTGCCGCGGTGGCGATTCCAGCGTATCCTCAAAATAGGCCACCGCAACACTGACCGATTGCTGCAGTTCGTCGGCGGCGTGGAGAGAGTTCTCCTCGGGCATCAATTCCTTTTCGGTGAGTTCAAGCGTGCGGTGCAGCAGCAGCTCATTCCGGCGCGTAATGGCGGTAGTGACCGAGCTGCCGTTGCGGTTGATCACCAGCGACGGTTCCTCTGCGCTGACCGCCGCCAATGCAGCCAGGGTGCTGGGTAAAACCACTCCCGGCTCGTAGCCCGCTTCGCGCACCGCGCTTTCGTACTCCGCCAGCACAGCGGCCGGGGAAACGGCGACGATCACGCGCACCAGTCCCGGTTTGCCGGGCATGATCTGATAGCTGACGGCGGCGTCTTCCACCTCAAACGGAACCAGCTTGCGCAGGCGAAAGCGGATAATGGGCAACGCTTCGGCGGCCTTCGCGGGCAACAGGTCGAAATCCAGCAGCAGAACGCGCACGGCCGCGTCGGGGATGACGACGGTGATTTGGTTCTCTTTGAGGCTGATCTCGTTGAGGGCCTGGCGCAGTGCGCTGGCCACCGCGGCACGATCGGTGAAGTTGGGCGGTTTCAGGCCGGCGGCAAGCACACCGGGGCGCAAGGGAGCGAAGGACGAGACAATTTCCTGTTCCGCCTCCCCTGGCCGGCCTGCAACCACGCCGGCGCTGGTGATTTCGCAGGCCAGGCGGGGACGCAGCGCATCGGCTTCGGAGGGGAAGATACGGTTGGCGATCTTTGCAAGCATGTCTAGCGAAAGGCCTCGATAAAGGTGACCTTGTTGATTTCCTTAAGTGTCGTCAAGCCGCGGCTGGCGCGCTCCACGGCCGATTCGCGCAGGAACTGCATGCCCTGGGCCTGGGCCAGCTTGCGCACCTCGGAGGACGGCTTCTTCTCCAAAATGATCTCTCGAATCGGATCGTTCAGTTCCAGCAACTCGTGAATCGCGGTTCGGCCGCGATAGCCGGTGCCTCCGCATTCGATGCAACCGGCGCCTTCATGAAAGTCGAAACTGCGCCACAGCTCAGGGTCAAGTCCACTGTTGCGCAGGAATTCATCGTCGTAGCGCACCGGGTGCTTGCAGTATTCGCAAATGGTGCGGACCAGCCGCTGGGCGAGGATGCAATTGAGCGCGGAGACAAAGTTGTACGCCTCCACACCCATGTTGAGAAAGCGTCCCAGCACGTCGACCACGTTATTGGCGTGGACCGTGGTGAATACCAGGTGGCCCGTGAGCGCGGAGTTGATGGCGATCTGCGCCGTCTCCTGGTCGCGGATTTCGCCCACCAGGATCTTGTCCGGATCATGGCGCAGGATGGAGCGCAAGCCGCGGGCGAAGGTGAGTCCCTTTTTCTCGTTCACTGGAATCTGCGTGATGCCGCGAATCTGGTATTCCACCGGGTCTTCGATGGTGATGATCTTGTCCTCGTCGCTCTTGATCTCATTCAGCGCGGCGTAGAGGGTCGTGGTCTTGCCTGATCCGGTTGGGCCGGTGACCAGCACCATGCCGTAGGGCTCGCGGATATAGCGCCGGAAGCGGCGCAGATCTTCATCTCCAAAGCCGACCACGTCGAGGGTGAGCTTACGGAACTTCTCGCTCATCGACTCCTTATCGAGCACGCGCAGCACGGCGTTTTCTCCGTGCACGGTGGGCATGATGGAGACGCGGAAGTCGATCAGGCGCCCTTTGTAGCGGACGCGGAAGCGGCCGTCCTGGGGGACGCGGCGCTCGGCGATATCCAGTTCGCTCATGACCTTGATGCGGGAAAGAATGGTGGAGTGATGCTCACGCGCGATCGGCGCCATCGCTGCCTGCAGTACTCCGTCAATGCGGTACTTCACCACCAGCGAATCATCGTAGGTTTCCAGGTGGATATCTGACGCGCGGCGCTCGAGCGCGGTGAAGATGGTGGTATCCACCAGCCGGATGATGGGGCTGATGTCTTCCTCCGAGGTAAGCTTCTCGATCGAAATGTTCTCATCAGGGTTATCTTCGGCCGAGATCACGTCGAACGTGAGCCCTTCGGACGCCTCGTCGAGCACGCGCTGCGACTGCTCCGTCTTTTTGAGCAGGTCGGTGATCTGGGAGAGGGTCGCGACGCGGGTCGTGATTCGTTGACCCAGCAGTCCACTGATCTCGTCCAGGATCATCAGCCGGCTGGGATCGCTGACCGCGATCACAAGCCGGTCTTCGAGCTGCTCCAAGGGCACGAAGTTATAGCGAAACATCATGTCGACGGGCACGCTGCGGAAGAAGTGAGCAATACGCTGAACGAAGTAGATGCGGCAGCGGCAGCGCCATGGCGGCGGCGGCGGCGGCGGCGACCGTGGCTTTCGAGGGCAACTTGTGCTCGGTCGACCCGTTCCTCGCGGGCCGGAAGGTGGAGCTGGTCTTCGATCCGTTTGACCTGACCGACATCACCGTGTACTGGGCTGGCCGCAAGGTCGGCCGGGCCATCCCGCAGGTCATCGGCCGGCACGCCCACCCCAAGGCCCCGCCAGACGACCACCCCGCCCCGGCCGCCCTGACCGGCATCGACTACCTGCAGCTGGTCACCGACGCCGACACCGCCGCCCTCGGCGAGCAGCTCAACCTCGCCGCCCTCATCGACGACGCGCAAGAGAGCGGCAACCCCGGCCCAGACGATGCTGCCCATGCCTGCGGGGGAGGAGGATAGCTGTGGATGACTTCCGCCAGATGATCAACGTCGATGAGCTCACCAGCGACGACACGGTCACCTTGGCCCGCGTTGCCGCCGAGGCCATCTGTGGCCTGAACCACGCCACCCGGCACGAGGCCGGCCTGGGCCAGCCGTCGGCCGCCTACGACGTTCTCGGCGCCCGTCCCGGCCGCCTCCCGCATCGGCCAGGCCCGGCGTAGATTACCCGCTACCTCGACCGCGCGCTCGCGGCCGGGCGCCTCGGCCACGACCACGGCCAGGACCCCGCGCGCGCCGTGGACGCCACCGCCGTCTTCCTGTCCGACGCGGCCGCCAGCGCCGCCGCCCTGGCCGGCGACTTGGACGCTGCCGAGCAGCAGCTCGCCCCCGTCAACGGCCGCCCCGCCCGGCCCGGCCGGAAGGACACCCGATGATCGACCGCATGCAGCAGCACTACGGGTTCACCGTCATGCCGTTCACCGCAGCCATCCCCGTCCCGGCCCTGTTCGGCTCCGCCGCGCACAAAGAAGCCGTCGCCCGGCTCCGCCGGCCGATCTCGCCCGCGGGCTGCGATAGTCACGGGCGAAGTCGGCTCCGGGAAGACGGCGGCCGTCCGCGCCGCGACCAGCGGCCTGGACCCCTCCCGGCACACCCTGATCTACCGGCCCAACCCGCAGATCGGAGTGCGCGGCATCCACGGCGCCGTGGCCACCGCGCTGGGCCAGGTGCCCCGTTTCCACCACGCCACCCTCATCCCCCAGGTCGAGGCGGCGCTGGCCGCCGAAGCCGACGAGAGAAACCGGCACGTCATCCTCGCGATCGACGAACGACAGCTGCTCACCAGCGACCAGCTCTAGGCAGTCAGGATGCTCACCAACCATGACCTCGATTCCGGGTCGCCGCTGGCCATCTTGCTCATCGGCCAGCCCCCCTGCGGCGCCTGCCTCCGCGTCGGCTACATGACCGCCCTCGATCAGCGCGTGCAGCTCCGCTACCACATCCCCGCGCCCGCGCTCACCCCAGCCGAAGCCAGCGGTACATCCGCCGCCACCTTGAGCACGCCTGCCGGTCCGACACCCTGTTCTCCGACGACGCCGTCCCGCCATCATGCCCACGCCCGGGCCCTGCCCCGGGCCGTCAACCGGCTGGCGGTCACCGCGCTCCTGGCCGCATGCGCCACCGGGAAGACCATCGTCGACGAATCGGCCGCCCGCACCGCCATCAGCGAGGAAGCCGCCGCCGCGACAGACTGACCACCACCGCGCCACCCCGTCCACCACCAGCCCCGCCCGGCTCCCGCCGGGCGGGGCATTTCACGCCCCCACATAGCCACGCTGAACGTCGCCGTCATGGACATTCTGAGCGACGGCGAACAACAGCGTGGCCCAGCTGCGCACCGAAGCCTGCCATCACCCCTACAACCAGGCCCTCACCAGCCTGGTCGGCGAACTGTCCACCCGCAGTGAGGCATTCCGCACCCGCTGGGCCGCCCACAACGTCCGCCTGCACCGCACCGGCCTCAAGCACTTCCACCACCCCGTTGTCGGCGACCTGCACCGTAACTTCGAGGCCATGGAACTGCCCGCCGACCCGGGTATGTCCCTGCTCGCCTTCAGCGCCACCGCCCGTGCACCCGATGACGATGCCCTGCGGCTCCTGCCAGCTGGGCCGCCACCCACGACCCGACGGATGCTCTCGAAGTACCCACCCAGACCCCGGCGGATCTGCGGGGTCCGTTTAGGGCTGTGGGCCTGCTCTGCGGGAAGGGCAAAGTGATCTCGTTCACTGCGTCAAGCGGGCGGTTGGCGACCTGCCCGTCGCGGACCTTTGATCACGATCGCCTCACATGAAGGCCGCCGCACAGCCTCGTCCAGAGGACGGGCTTCCTTTCCCGGGATCTGCACGCTCCACCGCGCGGTGCTGACGGTGCAGTTCGGAGATCACCGTGCCGTCAGCGATATCGAACGCGGCGAACAGGCCGGTCACGCCATGGCGGCCATAGTCGTGGGAGCGCCTCGGCATGCCGAGCATCATCGGCTGGGACCGGTCCAGGGCCTGCAACCCCCCCGATTCTCGTCCAAGCACAGCACCACCGCCTTCTCCAGCGGGTGGTGACAGAGGCCGACGATATCGACGGCCTTCCCGATGAACAGCGGATCCGCGGACAGCTTGAAACCGTCACTCAGGTGCGATTTGAGATCGAACTTACGCCGGATCTGGCTAGCCGTCGATTCCGGACCCGCTGCGCCTGGCCATCGAAGCCTGCGACTAACGATCTTTAATGGCGGAGGTTACAAGTTCTGCTGACGGCCGGCGGGCCGGCGGTATGCCGGAGTCGTGAGGTATCCCGATGGTGGCGGGCTGAGGGCCGGGGAGCGGGCTGGCGGGAGCGGGTGCGGCTGGCGGCGGCTGAGCTGATCGAGGCGGGGGCCGGTGACCGGGAGGCGCCCCTAACCTCAGCGCCTGCGTCAGCCAGGCGATGGCCGGCCTGACCGCCGCCCGGGACTGGCCCGGACTCCTCGACGACTTCCTCGCCAGTGCCGGGCTGGAGCTCACCCCTTTGCGCAGCCCGCGTCCTTGGGATCTTCAGTTCAGGATGCACTGCTTCAGTGCGGCTGCGGCGTTGGCCAGTATCTGTTCGGACAGGCCGGGGTCGTCGATTGCCCGGGCGATGGAGATCGCGCCGACGAGGACGCTGAGGGTGAGGACCGCTTCGCGTTCTGCGGCCTGGCGGTCGGGGCTGCCGGTGAGGCCGGCCAGCACGGCGAGGCATTCCTGCACCTGGCGGGTATAGCTGGCCCGGGCCGGGCCGCCGGCGCGGGCGGCATCGGCGGCGACGCCGGCCACCCCGCAGCCGGACTCGGGGTGATCCCGGTGCCAGGTGCTGAGGTAACCGTCGACCAGCGCGGTGAATCCCTGGGGCCCGCCGAGCTGGCCGGCCGCGATGGTCCAGGCGCTGCCCTGGGTCAGGGCCCGCTGCGCGGCTTCGGCGATGAGCTGTTCTCGTGAGTCGAAGTGCCGGTAGAAACCGCCGTGGGTCAGCCCGGCTTCCTTCATGAGCTCGGCGACGGCCAGGCTGCCGATGCCGCCGCGGCGGATCCGCGCCGCGGCGATGTCCAGGATGCGGTCATGGCTGGCCGCCTTCGCCGCTTGAGACGTGCCCACGATGGATCCTCCAGCTGCCGGGGTGCTTGACCAGCAAGATGATATCTGTCATCCTCTTCCCAGTGTGGATGACGACCATCATCTTGAGACGGGCCCATGTGACGGGCTTGGCCGAAGCCCCGCGGCCGTTCGCCCTCCAGACAGACGGAAACCATGACCTCCCAAGACACCGCGCACGCCCCGGCTGACCTCACGATCGAGGTCTACACCACCCCGGGCCGGCCGTTCGCCAGTGCCGCCACGCCCGAAGGCCCCGGTGACGACCCACCTGGTCCCCGTCGTCGGCGACCTTGATCTACGGCGGCCACGACGCGGTCCTGGTCGACACGCTGATCACCTATGACCAGGTGGACGCGCTGGCCGACTGGATCGAGGCGAAAGGGCGGCGGCTGTCGCGCATCTACATCACCCACGGCCACGGCGACCACTGGCTCGGGCTGGCCCGGCTGACCCAGCGCTTTCCCGGAGCCACCGGCCTGGCCACGGCCGAGGTCCTCGCCCAGGCCGCTGACCCCGCCATGGCCGGGTACTGGGAAGCGCTCTTCCCCGGCGAGATCCCCGGGGCCGGAGAAAAGGTGCTGCCGCAGCTGCTGACGGCGGCACGCTCGACCTGGAAGGCAACGAACTGCGGGTCCTGCGGATCGGCCAGGCCGACACCGCGCACTCCACCGTCCTGCATGTCCCGTCGCTGGCCGCGGCCGTCACCGGTGACCTGGCCTACAACGGCGTGCACATGATGACCGCCGAGACCGGTGAACCCGAACGGGACCAGTGGATCGCCAACCTGGACGCAATCGCCGCGCTCGAGCCCGCCGTCGTCGTCGCCGGCCACAAGAAGGTCGAGAACGGCAACGACCCGAAGATCATCGCGGAATCCCAGCAGTACCTGCGGGACTTCTCCCGGATCGCCGCCGAGCAGACCACCACGGCCGGCATCGTCGCCCGGATGGCCGAGCTCTATCCCGGCTGGGAGAACCTCCGCACACTATGGCACTCCGCGCGAACAGCCATCGCGCGGAAGAACGGCTAACACGATCTTCAACCGCGGAGGGTATGGAAGGGGCGGAAGTCCAGTCCAGTGCCGGCAAGGAAGCCGTCGAGGAGGCCGGGCCGGTACTGCATCCGCCTGAGCCGGGTCTTCGCCAGCGCGGTCAGCTGGCTGATGTCGCGTTTAGCCAGGTTGGCCAGGGACCTCTTCAGGTGCGA
>CAWBBY010000002.1:0-313681 GCA_963787145.1 uncultured Acidobacteriaceae bacterium | reverse complement strand
AAAGCCCTCATTGTTGAGGTCCGGTACGGCCCGGCTAAAGCCGTGCCTGATACGAAACATGAGTTTTTCCGCAACCTTGAAGCCCGTACCTTTCGGAAAAAAAATACCTCAGGGCCTAAAGGCCTCAAGACCCCACATCTGACGGCACGGCTTTACAGGCTGCGGAAAGACTCATGTTTTGTATTAGGGCACGACCTTACAGGCTGCGGAAAAACTCAGTACGAAGGGAACGGCTTCAGCCGTGCCGTCAGATATGGGACTGATGAGGCCTTTAGGCCCTGAGGTACGTTTTTTCTGAGGTCTAGGTGGGCTTTACTTGCTACAGAAAAACTCATGTTTTTATCAGACCAACTTTAGTCGGGCCGTACAGGAGTGAAAGAGAATTGGGCTTTAGCCCCTGAGGTTTTGCTTTCCTGGCCGGTGCAGACTTTTTCTGCAGCCTGTGAAGCCCGTTCCTTCAAAAACCAATTTTCGGCAGCCTGTCCAACCGGCCCTGGTTTCCTTGCCACGGATAGTATGGTGTGACGGCGGCCCCAGGATTTGGGGCCTGGAGACCGCATTGGCATACGACGACCTCCGGGGTTGGATCAAGGCCCTCGACAAAGCAGGGGAGTTAAAGCACATCCACGAGCCCGTGGATCCCATTCTGGAGATCGCCGAAATTACCGACCGGGTGTCGAAGTGGGGCAGGCCAGGCAGCGTAGGCGCCGGAGCGAAAAGTGCCCCGGGCGGCCCGGCATTGCTGTTTGAAAACGTAAAAGGATACCCAGGCAGCCGGGTGCTGATGAACCAGTTCGGCAGCGAGCAGCGCATGAAGCTGGCGCTCAATGTCGATAGCCTGGATGCGGTGGCGGAACGCATCGAGGCACTGCTCCAGCTCAAATCCCCCGAAGGCCTTCTGGGGAAGTTGAAGATGCTTCCCTGCTCGCGGAAGTGGGCCGGTTTTTTCCCCGCACCATTGCGGCCAAGGACGCGCCCTGCAAGCAGGTTATCCTGCGGGAGAATTTCAACGTGCTGGACTTTCCCGTGCTCCAGTGCTGGCCGCTGGATGGCGACGCTTCATTACCTTGCCCTGCGTCGTTACCCGCGACCCAAAGAGCGGAAAACGCAACGTGGGCATGTACCGCATGCAGGTCTACGACGGGCAAACCACAGGCATGCACTGGCAAAGGCAGAAGGTGGCCGCGGAGCACCTGCGAGAGCGGCTGCGGGCGGCGGCGAGCGCGGATGTTTCGGGAGATGCAAGCGCCGCACGGGTGCGAGTGATGGCGGAGACGGCAGGAGGAGCCACCCGTCCGCCGCAAACGCTGGGCGGCTTACCGCGATCACCCTGGCGCAGAGCAAAGACCGCCGGCTGGAAGTGGCGGTGGCCATCGGCACCGATCCAGCACTCACCTTCTCCGCCATTGTGCCTGCTCCGCCAGAAGTCGAAGAGTTCGTCATTGCGGGATTTCTGCGCCAGCAGGCAGTCGACCTGGTGAAGTGCGAAACCGTGGATTTGGAAATCCCGGCGAATGCGGAGATCGTTTCGAAGGCTACGTGGAGTTGGATGAACTGCGCATGGAAGGCCCGTTTGGCGATCACACTGGCTTCTACACCATGGAGGAGGAGTACCCGGTTTTTCACCTCACCTGCATTACGCATCGTAAAGAGCCGGTTTACGCCGCGACCATTGTAGGCAAGCCGCCGATGGAAGATGCGTGGATGGGCAAAGCGGTGGAGCGTATTTTTCTGCCCCTGATGAACTGGCCATACCGGAAATTGTGGACGTGAACCTGCCCGTGGAAGGCGTGTTTCACAACCTGATGATCGTCTCCATTCGCAAGAGCTATGCCGGCCAAGCGCGAAAGGTGATGCACGGCATCTGGTCGCTGGGCCAGGCGATGTTTACCAAGTGCGTCATCGTAGTCGACGAGGACTGCGATGTTCAGGATCTGGGCGAAGTGACGCTGCGGGTAGCCAATAATATCGACCCTGAGCGAGACATCCAGTTCACCCTGGGCCCGGTTGATTCACTCGATCATGCCTCACGCTTGCCCAACTACGGCAGCAAGATGGGTATTGACGCCACCCGCAAATGGAACGCGGAGGGCTTTCCCGGCCATGGCCGCAAATGATCGCCATGGATGTAGCCACCAAGGCACGCGTGGATGAGATCTGGAAGAAGCTGGGACTGGACTAGAGCGGTACCGGATGAGAGACGAGATCGGGCGATTGTGGCGCCAACTGGGCCGAAGGAAGAAGGACGCGTGGCCGCGCATGGAGCAGGGCCAGTACCGGAGCTTTCGCGTCGTGCATCCCTTCGATGAGCGCTTCGGCGTCGAACCAGCGGGCTGATCTACGAGCTGCCTTCCGGCCACCAGCACGATCTCCACAACAATGGTTACTTTGCCGTTGCGCCTTCGGTGTTCCACGCGATCATGCACGCGATGCTGGAACGGCTGCATCTGGACTGGCAGCGATTCCGCTTCGTCGATCTGGGATCGGGTAAAGGCCGCGCGATGCTACTCGCCTTTGATTATCCATTTCGCGAGATTCTTGAGTCGAGCTCTCTCCCGAGCTCGAGCGCGTCGCCAGGTACAACGTCCCGCGTTGCGCCGAAGCAAAGGGTAGTTTGGTTCCTCGACCGCCGGTGATTTCCATGCAGGGCGATGCGGCCGAGTTTTCCTGGCCACCCGGTCCGTTAATCGTCTACATGTGGAATGCGTTTACCCGGCCGGTCATCGAGCGTGTCTTGCGTAACCTGGAATCTTCGCTCAAAAATGAGCCACGGGAGTTGTACCTGGTATACATCCACCCGGAACTGGAGTCGATGCTTGCGAGGCTTCCGTGGCTCATCAGGCTTTGGCAGGACGAGTTTCCTATGAGCGACGAGGACTATGAGGCGTGGGCTTTTCCCACCCGGGCTGAGGTATGCGCCGTCTACCAAGCGGTGCCGCGCAAACTGCGGAACAAAGCGATGCTGGGTAGATGCACACCCTTTGGAGTCGCGAGCGGGAAGGGCGCACGGCAGGTCCCTCGCCTGCGCTCGGGATGACAAAATGTTGGGCGGTTATTTTGTTCGGAGCCGTGGGATCGGATGAAGAGGACACGGCAAGTACCGCCACTCCGCTGCGCTCCGCTCAGATGACAAAATTTGGGGTTTACTACATACTTCGAGTCTTCGTTCCCGCATGGGAAGTGCGCGAACTGCCTTGTCCCGCTAGCGATGTAGCCTCGACCTACCCAATTGCGGCAGCGCGATGCGTCGTCTACAACAAAGGTGAAAAGCTCCGACCGACGACCACACTAAAGTTTAAAAAAACAGGTGACTAATTCCTGCCGAGCTAGCGCTTCGCCGAACAAAGGGGTATGTCCTTGTGTTCGGATTGCCTTGAATCGTGGGTACGAGAAGATCTGTGGCTCCCCGTTCCCTGCTAACAAGCAAAATAAAATCGGCGCAGCCCCCTATTTGAAAAGCTGAACAGAACCGATATTAGAACAGCCACTGTACTTTAGAAATTCTCTCGATATGAGCCCCTTCACACCGGAGGGTGGGTCGAGAAATTCAAGATTTTCCAAAGCAGGAGAATGCCCGGTCCCCCCGCCGCGCGATTTCGTGAATTATGGACATAGCCCACGGTGCGTTTTCGCCGCTGGGGAAAAGGATCGGATGTTTCCAATCAAGCTCCTCCAGAAATGGTTACGGAAGACTGGCTTGTGCCTGCTGATCGGGTCGACTGCTTGCGCCGTGACCTGGGCACAGGATGTGGGTGGGTATTACTCCAATCGCAGGGTTTTCAGTGGGTTTGTGGAGTATTCCAACGATTCCAGTCACATGCTACTGGGATACGCCGACGGGCGCAAGATAAGCGCAATCGGGGCCAGCATGGAAAGACGGAGTTTTCTGAGCAATCACCTCTCGGGCGCGTGGGTGGCCGAGGTGCGGCCCTTCATGACCGAAACCGATCCTACAATGACCGGCTTCAAGTTACAGTTTCCGCAACAGCCTGCGTATTCGGGCGTAGTCAGTTTCACTTCGCCGGTTCCGGTGGATACGCCGGTAACCGGCACACCATTGAATGTGATTCTGATAACCCAGAACCAGGTCTACGCAGGCACCGCAACCTACATCGGTGGAACGCGATCGACCTACGTGACCGCCTTTAGCCCGCTGGGATACAAGCTCAGTGGCTTTCCAAGCAGGCGCATACAGCCCTTCGTGACCGGTCTGGGCGGCTTCGCGGTAGCTACCCGAGACATACCGGTATTCAATAGCTCAGCCTTCAACTACACCTTCGAATTCGGGGGCGGGGTGGAGTGGTTTCAGACGCATACGCGGTCCTGCCGGTTCGAGTATCGCTACCATCATCTTGCCAACACCGGCAATGCCGCCGAAAACCCAGGCATCGATTCAGGCGTACTCAAAGTGACCTATTCCTTCGGACGGTAACCACTTTGCCCCGTTACCGGTGCAATCACTCGTCGAAGAGCGTCGGCTATAATAGGTTGCAAGAAGGCAGAAAGCCGTTCATCTACTCAAAGGGAGATTGAAATGAAAACGAAAGTCTGGACCCGCCCTGATTTCGAAGAAGTAAGCCTTGGTTGCGAGATCAACTGCTACGCCCCCGCAGAATAAGCATTAATGAACTTCAAACTGCTGGGGACCGCCGCAGGTGGCGGTTTTCCCCAGTGGAACTGTGCCTGCACTCTGTGCGATCTCTGCCGAAATTTCCCTGATGTCGTGCCGCCTCGCTTGCAACTGCAAGCAGCGTTCTCCACGGACGCTGAGAAGTGGTTCCTGATCAATGCATCGCCGGATCTCAGGTTCCAGATCGAGTCAAACCCGGAACTCCAGCCCTTAGCTCTGCACGGCAAGCGTAATACCCCTATTCAAGGAATCATCCTGACCAGCGCCGACCTCGACCAGGTGCTTGGATTGCTCCTGCTGCGGGAGTTCCAACCGCTTACGATTTACTCCACCGGCGTGGTCCGCCGGGTGCTCGAAGCAAACAGCTTTTTTCGCATGCTGGAGCGGGTGCCCAACCAGCTAACCTGGGTGGAAATACATCCTGGAAAAGCATTTACTTTGGGCGATCAAGTGACATGCACTCCCATATCCCTCTCCGGGTCTCTTCCGTACTATGCGCGTGAGTTTGCTGCAGAGGAGCCAGGCCAGGCGTCGCTCGGTCTTTTATTGGAAGCCGATGGCCACCGTCTCGCCTACACCCCTTCGCTCCCCGAAGTCACGGAGGCCCTCCGCGCGATGTATGACTCCTGCGACGTGGTCCTGGTAGACGGCACCTTTTGGAGCGATGCAGAACTCAGCCGCACGCATTCCGGGACACCCTTGGCGCGCTCAATCGGTCATGTACCAATGAGTGGCGATGATGGCACAATCGCCCTGTTGGCGAGCATAAGCGCGCGGCAACGAATCTTCGTCCACATCAATAACACGAACCCGGTACTTGATACTCGCGGCCCGGAGTACAAGTATGTAATCGATGCCGGTTGGCAAATAGGACAAGACGGATGGCAACTCAACTGACAGCCAAGGGTCGCGAAGACGGCAATCTTCTTTCCCCGGAGGAGCTGCGCGGCCGCCTCCAGGCAGTAGGAGAAAGCCGGTACCACCATCTGCATCCCTTTCATCTGCGGATGCACGCAGGCGAATTGACGCGCGGTCAGTTGCAGGCATGGGCGCTCAATCGCTACTACTATCAGAGCCGCATCCCGATCAAAGATTCCCTGCTGCTTGCTAAGAGCGATGACCCCGCATTCAGGCGCGCGTGGAGAAAAAGAATCGTTGACCACGATGGGGATCAGAGTGGATTTGGCGGGGTTGAGAAATGGATCCAGCTCGCTGAGGCCACCGGCCTCTCGCGCGACCAGGTGATTCCCTGCACCGGCGTCTTGCCGGGTGTGATCTTTGCCGTGGATGCCTATCTTGCGTTAGTGCGCGACAGCCCGCTGCTGATTGCCGTCGCCTCTTCGCTGACCGAGCTGTTCTCGCGCAGCCTCATCTCTCTGCGCATGGATCAGCTGCGGCTGCACTATCCCTATCTTGCTCATGGTTTGAGCTATTTTGAGGGTCGCTTGACGCAGGCGCCCGAAGACGCGGCGTTCGCTCTGGATTATGTCTCCACCCACGCTGCGACACGCGCGGAGCAGGAGCAGGTGATCCAGGCACTGGAACGGAAATGCGCGATCCTGTGGGCGCAGCTGGACGCGATCGACTACGCTTACGTGGTTCCCGGCAACATACCGCCTGGATGCTTCGTCCCTAAGGCGGAAAGAGGCTGAGATGGACTTGAATGCTACCCCAAGGCTCGCGCCCGGATGCCGCTTACACCCGACGGAAGCTGTCATGCTTATCCCGGAGGGAACCCTGAAGCTGCAGGGGCCGGCGCGCGACATCCTCGCGCAGCTGGATGGGAAGCAGAGCGTCGCGTCCATTGTGGACGAGCTGGTTAAACAATATGACGGCGTCGATCAGGACGACATACGGCAGGATGTCCTCAGCCTGCTGGAGCGGATGGAGCAACGTGGTGTAGTGCGGGTTTAACCAGATGCCAGCCAACAGCGAATCACCGTCGCCTGCTAAGCCACTCTCTCTGATCGCCGAGATCACGCATCGCTGCCCATTGCATTGTCTCTACTGCTCCAATCCGCTAGAGCTGCAACGGGCAGAAGAGGAGCTTTCTACGGGCGACTGGAAGCAAGTCTTTCAGCAAGCAGCTCAACTCGGCATTCTGCATTTACATCTCACGGGGGGCGAGCCACTAGCCCGGAAAGACTTAGCCGAGCTGATCAGCGCGGCCCGCGATGCGGGACTGTACGTGAACATGATCACCTCCGGCGTAGGACTTAGCGAAGAGCGTCTGGCTGCGCTGGTCGACGCCGGCCTGGAACACCTGCAACTAAGCTTTCAAGACCTGGACGAGACCACCGCTAACCACATTGCGGGCACTCGAGCCCATGCCCTCAAGCTGGCGCTGATTCCCATCCTCAAAAAGTTTCCGCTGGCGTTCACTGTGAACCTGGTCGTCCACCGCATGAACCTGGACCGCCTGGAGGCGTTTATCGCGCTGGCGGAGGACTTCGCTCCCGACCGGCTGGAAATTGCCCACGTCCAGTACTATGGCTGGGCGCTGAAGAATCGCTCCCTCCTGATGCCAACCCAGGAGCAGGTGGATCGGTCGTTACCGATCATCGAGGCAGCCAAAGAACGGTTGAAAGGCAGGATCCATCTTGAAGCCGTCTTCCCTGATTACTTTGGCAGCTTCCCCAAGGCTTGTGTTGGGGGTTGGGGACGGCAGATGATGCTCATCGATCCAGTCGGGCAGGCGTTGCCGTGCCATGCAGCCGCGATCATTCCTGAGCTGCACTTCGATAACGTTCGCGACCACGATCTCTCTTGGATCTGGAAGTCTTCCCCGGCGTTTAACCGGTTCCGGGGGGATGCCTGGATGCCGGAGACCTGCCTTGCTTGTCCCCGCAAGGAACGTGATTTCGGCGGCTGCCGCTGCCAGGCGTTCCTGCTTACTGGCGATGCCGACGCCATCGACCCGGTTTGCCAATACAGTCCGAATCACGAGCTGCTAAAACTCCTGCGCATGCCTTCCGAGAATCCCCTTCCCATGTGGAGAGGGTAGCGACGAATGGCCTCAGTCGGACGAGACGTGCGTCTGCTTATCCTGGCCGCTTCGGCGGGATCGTCGGATGGGTGGAGCTACTTCGGGCTGGGCCACGCATTTGTCGCGAATATGACCGGCAACACGGTGATGCTGGGTCTTGCCGTATTTCAGGACCATGGCGGTCTGCTTCATCCAGCAATCTCTCTTGGGTGCTATGCCGCCGGCGCGGTGATTGGTTCGCTTCTGACAGGAAGAGTACAACCCGGCGCGGTTTGGTCGAAGGCGATCTCCTGGACCCTGATGCTGGAAGCTCTCCTGTTGCTGGCCGCTGAGGCTGGTTGGATGGTGACTCACCTCCACATTGGTCACTCGCCCAACCTTGAACTTTTGCTGGCCACCGTAGCGCTTGCGATCGGGATGCAAAGCGGCGCCATGGTGCAGTTGAAAATTCCCGGTATCGTCACCACGTACATCACCGGCACCTGGACCACAATGCTAAGCGGACTGGTGCGCCTGGTGAGACATGAGCAGCAGCCTGAACAAGAGGCCGAATTCGAGAAGCGGCTGGCGATGCAGGCCGCGGTCTTGTCTGTTTATTTTCTCTCCGCTGTGTTGACCGGATGGCTCTTCCGGTACAAGCCCATCGCGGTCGGCATATTACCGGGGTTGAGTGTACTTCTGGTTGCTGGTCATGAGCTGATCTACAGCGATTGAACCGCTCTTGAACGATGCCAGTCAGTACTCCCACAAAATCGTCATCCTGAGCGGAGCGCCTCACAGGCTGATCGCCTGACACAGCGCTTGTGGCGCGGAGTCGAAGGATGACGATTTTGTGGGAGTATTGACGAAAAACATCCTAGACCAGTTAGCGCTTATGGTCACTCCGGGACTAAATTTGGGGAAAGTAGTTCTCACGCAAATTCTAAAGCCCACACCCCATCCACCCTCTCTGAAATCTAGAAACTCCAAGGCTCCTTATTCCGACTTCTTGTCCTTGTGGCCGATATCCAGGCCGAATTTAGGAGCGGTATTCGTCCCGGTCACTTTCACTGGAATTTCTGCCCCGGCGCCGTGTTTCTGAAAGAACGGATCGATTGCTTTCAACCCCAAGCTCTTCCACCGCGAAGCCACCATCTGCGATAGCTTCGCATCGGTCCTCACCTTGCCCCTGAAATCGAACGTTTTGCCGTCCAGCGTGTAGACCCCCGCCAGCCCTACCGTCGCCCCAGGCAGGGTATAGATCAAGTCCTGCAAAGCCAGCTTTCCATCGCCCATTTGGAATTTTCCCGTCATGTGGGAGTTCACGTCCTCTGCTCCGGGCTTGGCGTCCTTTGGGTCGCCTTGTGCCCGTAGGCTCAGCATGTCGACCTTGTCCTGCACATCCGGGTTCGTAAAATGTATTTGCTTCAGCGTGAACCCTCCGTTCAACGCCAGCTTCTGGGTTACGCTTTCCTTGCCGGCACGGATGTGCAGCTTGGTTTTCATGGTCAGGATGCCGGTCATCACCACCGGCTGCGTCTTGACCGCCAATTGCAGAAAGTCCTGTATACGGCCGGCGGGGACATCGACGTCAAGGTCGATGAAGTGGCCCTGTCCTTTGACATTGACAACCTCGCCACGGCAGGAAAACTCCGACCCACCCAGCTTCGCCTCGACCGGCTGGAGATAGGTGTCGCCCGTCGTCCCGTCGACGATCGCCGAAAATTGCGTATGCAGGGGAACGGGATGGTTTGCGATATCCAACGAAAAATTCGGCACATCCGCGGTTCCATGGACCTCGATCCGGTCAAGACGGCCGGTGAAGTCACCTACGGAATGAAGCGTGCCGCCGATTCCCTTGATGGGGTCCAAGTCAGCATGCTGGAAGGTGTACTTGCCGGTCACGGTTGAGTCGCCAGGAGTCTCCGTATCCCACGGCCCAAAGGTGCCAACTGCGTGAATGTCCCCCTTCGGCACCGCGTTGGTCAGGCTCGCGTCATAGCGCCACGGTGCATTCGGGCCCACGTTATGCAGGACGATGTGGCTGAGTACAAACACTTTGGGATCCTTGTTGGGCTTGTCGGTGCCAATCACCAGCCGGGAATCGTCGCACACGAACTGGTCCACAACGATCTTGATCTTGCCTTGATGCCGGGACTTCGCCGCGTTCTGTTGCCGCATGGATTTGGGCGGGATGTTGATTACCAGGGCCTTCACGTGCACCGCCCCTACGTGCGTCGGCTTCAGGAACAAACCCATCAGATTGGCGTGAAACTCGAATTGCTGCACCGCGATGAGCGGATCCTTTGCGCCTGCGGCCACCACATCGTCAGGGGCGTATATCCGCAACCCCTTCCCGGTGACGGCCAGACCCTTGATAATGGATACCTGCAGGTCGTCGAGCTCCACGTGGCTATTGAAGCGGGTACTAAGGGTTTCGATCACCCGCCCCTTCAGGATCGGCTCCGCTCTCTTCAGCATCACTTCGCCCACCGCCAGAAGCACCACGAGGGCGATCAGCGTGATCCAGATTACCAATCGCCAGCCTTTGTGCTCTCGCGGGCTCTGCGTCGCCCGGCTTTCCACCACGTCGTGTCTTACAGTGCTCAAGATGATCTCAGCAGATTCGATGCGGTCTTACCGGATTTAGTTTTCGCAGGCGGCAAATCCGCCCTTTTTTCGTACGTACACCGGCGTCAGCTCACATGGACAATGGGGCGCTGGGTGCGGTCTTTGATGGCGCGGCGCAGGATCTCGTGGGTCAGTGGGGCGGTATCCCCTTCGCCCAGGAAGACAAACCGCAATATGTTAATGATCGGATCAACGTCAGCCCAGTGGAAGTAGACCTGGGGGATGCATCCCGTCGTTTTTTTTATTTGAATGAGCAGAGCGGCGATGGCGTTGGCAACGGCGGGGCTCCTGGCATGGAGTACACGATTGGGTCCTTCTCGGGATCCCTGAATGGCAATCGTCTCGGTGAACTCGGAGGTGTCTCCGCGCACCACCTCAATAAAGTAGATGGATTCATCGTGCACGAGCCCGTGAAGTTGACGCAGTTCCATCTTGGCCTGCTCGCGGTCCTTGGAGGTGTTATACGGATTCCAGGCGATGAGCCGGACGGTCTTGTTTGCGCTTTCGGCGAGAAGCGCCTCGGCCTGCGAATCAAGTTCGACCGTGATCCGCAGCTCGGTGGAGCGGAAAGCCCGGGAAACCAGAGACAAAAAGACCATAGTGAAGACGAAGAAGCAGGAGATTTTGAGCCCTTCCGGACGCTCGTAGATGTTTACCAGGGTGGTGTAAATGAAGATGAGGGAGACGACACCGAGAGCGAAGCGAGAGAGCACCGTGCGTGCTGCGATGGTGACCGCGAAGGAGGCGGAGGTGATAAGGACGAGCACACCGGTGGCATAGGCGCCGCCCTGGGCATCCACATTGGCGTGAAAGAGAGCCGTAACCATGAATGCGACGGACAGGAAGACGAGAACGAGCGGACGCGAGGCCCGGGCCCACTCCGGCGCCATCCCGAAGCCGGGAAGGTAGCGCGGGATGAGGTTCAGGAGGCCGGCCATCGCGGAAGCGCCGGCGAAGGCGAGAATAAGGATGGTGCTCAGGTCATACAGAGTGCCGAAGCCGTTGCCGAGATATTGGTGGGCCAGAAAGGCCATGGCTCTGCCGTTGGCCGGGCCGCCTTCCTGGAAGTCGGCCGCAGGTATGAGCAAGGTGGTGACAATGCTGGTGGCCATGAGGAAGACGCTCATGATCACCGCTGCGGTCTTGAGCAGACGCCTGGTGTTGCTAATGCGGGCGTCGAGGTTTTCAGAGTCGATCAGCGGCATGACGGCGACGCCGGTCTCGAAGCCCGAGAGGCCGAGGGCCAGGCGGGGAAAGAGCAGCGCTGAAATGCCGATGATGGAGAGCAGACTTCCGTGTTGAGCGAAGATGGCGTTTTTCCAGTCGAGCAACAGGTGGGGGTGCAGCAGGATATGAACGAAAGCCACGAGTGTGACGATTAAGTTAAGCGCGAGATATATCCCCACAATAACAACGGCAATGTCTATCGCTTCCTTAAAGCCTTTGAGGAAAATGGCGCCCAGTATAGCGAGCAAGAAGAGAGTGACGTTCATCTGGTTCTGCAGGGTATGCGGAGTGTAGGGATTGTGGACGAAGTGGGCCGCTGCGTCGGCGGCGGAAAGGGTCATGGTGATGATGAAGTCGGTGGTGGCAAAACCCAGAAGAACGAGCACGACGACTTTACCGGTCCAGCCCGGGAACAGCTTTTCGAGCATTGCAATGCTGCCCTGGCCGTACGGGCTGGCGGCAGCGACGCGATTGTAAACCGGCAACGCGGCGAAGAGGGTTACCAAGACGAGGACAAGGGTTGCGACCGGCGAGAGGAAACCGGCCGCGAGGAAAGCGATCCCGGACTGGTAACCGAGGGTGGAGAAGTAGTCGACCCCGGTAAGGCACATGACGCGCCACCAGGGATGTTTGCTGGTGTCGCCGTGAGCGTGAGCACTCTGGGGGCGTTCGAGATCAGAGAAAAACCACGCGGCGAAAGACAAGGGCGCTCCTATCTCCGAATCTCTTACTTGGACAACCAGGGCCTTTGCACCGAGTAGCTGGGGGTCGCTGTGGAGCCGGTCTTGCTGACGGTTAAGAGCTTTCGCCGGGCAAGCCACCCCGCAGCTGCTTGCGCCGAGCTCTTCGAGATCCCAACCGACTCGGCGAGTTGCTGATAGCTAATGCTAACGGCTTTGCCTTGGCGCTGCTGCTCCGCGGCAAGCCACAAGTACACCAGGAAGCTCACCGGCCTGCGATCGTGCCCGACCAGGTCGCGCATCAAAACGTCAACGACATATTCATCCAGCATCAGCATCTCTATACCGACTATTAATATAGCAGCGACTACCTGATTGCATCTGTCAGAGGCGCACGTTATGTTGCCAGCAGGCTGGAGGAAGCGACATGATTCGCGGAGTCAAGATTGTCAGTATTCCCGTGCGCAACCAGGATGTTGCGTTGAAGTTCTACACCGAGAAAATAGGGTTCAAGGTGGCTACCGATCAGCCGTTTGCGCCGGGGCAGCGCTGGATTGAGCTGCGCATCCCGGGGGCTGACACGGCGCTCGCACTGTTTACACCGCCGGGCCAGGAAAATAGGATTGGCGGTTTCCAACCGATGACCTTCTGGTGCGACGATGTTTTTGCCACGGCGGAGATTCTCAAATCCAAGGGTGTGGAATTGGCGTCGGAGCCGAAGAAGGAGGTGTGGGGAACGATGGCAAAATTCAAGGACCCCGACGGCAATGAATTCGTATTTTCAAGCAGGTAAACCTGATACCGTGCACTAGATGAGCACACCAAGCGATTTTGACGCGGTTGTCATAGGCACCGGGGCGGGTGGAGGAACATTGGCTCTGCACCTCGCCCAAGGCGGCAAGAACATCCTCATCCTGGAGCGCGGCCCTTTCATGCCGCAGGAAAAGCTCAACTGGGATACATCCGCTGTCTTCCTGGACAACCGCTACCACACCAAGGAGACCTGGCAGGACAAGCACGGCGAGCCGCTCCACCCGCAGCAGGCGTATTTCGTGGGGGGCCAGACCAAGGTGTACGGCGCGGCGATGTTTCGCATGCGCGCCGAAGACTTTGGCGTCATCCAGCATCACGGGGGCATCTCTCCTGCGTGGCCCATCACCTACGCTGATATGGAGCCGTTTTATTGCCGCGCGGAAGATCTTTTTCACGTCCACGGTGACCTGGGCACGGCGCCCGCCGTCCCCGGCGGATACGGGTCATCCTTTGACCCCACGGAGCCATTTCACTCCATCAAGTACCCTTATCCAGCGTTTACCAACGAGCCCCGCATGCAGACCATCGAGGACGACGTGCGCAAGCTCGGCATCCATACCTTCCCCATACCGCTGGGGCTTAAGCGGAACGAGGCAAACCCGCTGGCCTCAAAGTGTGTGCGCTGCGACACCTGCGACGGCTACCCTTGCCTGGTCCATGCCAAGTCTGATGCAGACATCAACTGTATCCGCCAGATCATGCATTGGCCTAACGTCACCCTGATGACGAACTCGCGCGTGACCCGGTTGCTCACCAATAGCAGCGGTACTGCGGTGATCGCGGTTGAGGTCATCCACTCCGGATCGGACGCTGCTTCCAAAGACGGTAACGCCGCGACCTATCGCGCCGGTATCTTCGCCGTATGTGCCGGCGCCATCAACTCCGCGGTGATTCTGCTCGCGTCTGCCAACGACAAGCATCCAACCGGACTTGCCAACCGGTCCGACCAGGTTGGACGGAACTTCATGTACCACCAGGCCGATGCCCTGCTCGCGCTTGGGTCGGAGGGCAACGAGGACAGCTACACCAAGACGTGGGGCACCAACGATTTTTATTTCAAGGATTCCGACCCCGCTTATCCATTTCCCCTGGGACAGGTGCAGCCGGTGGGCAGCTTCCATCACGAAATGATGAAGGGGGACGCGCCACCGCTCACTCCGGGTTTTGTGCTGGAAAAGATGAAGCAGCACGCCGTCCCGTGGTGGCTCACGACGGAAGATCTTCCTGACCCGGACAATCGGGTGACCGTGCACAACGCGACGCCGCTGACGGTTGAGAATTGGCAGCCCGGTGTGAGCGGACCCCATCCCGCTGGAGACACTGGGCGCACCAACGAGTCCGAGCCGGTTACGGACTCAGCACCCAAGCGAATTCAGCTTTCGTACACGCCAAACAACGTTGAATCGTTCAATCGCCTCAAGGACCGCTGGGTCGACATACTTAAGCAGGCTGGACATGCGACGACGTCGGTTCCGCTACACGCTTATTTCAAGAAGCGTATTCCGCTGGAGGGTGTCGGCCATCAAAACGGCACTTGCCGCATGGGAACCGATCCTGCGACCAGCGTGCTCGATCCACATTGCAAGGCTCATGATCTCGACAATCTTTATGTTGTAGATGCGTCGTGCTTCGTCTCGGCAAGTGCGGTGAATCCGTCGCTGACGATTATTGCCAATGCCATTCGCATCGCCGACCATTTGTTGGCGGAGCGGCTCAAATAAGGGACCACCAATCTTCGATGAAGCCTGCCTTTGGATTTTCAGGTGGGCTCCTGGGTGAGTGAAGAGAACTGCAGGTCCCTCGGCTACGCTCGGGATGACAAAGGGTAGATTTGTGCCTTCCTCTACAGTTTGTGATTGGGATGGAAGGATCGTTGGCTTCGCGCTCTGCCTACAGCTCTCTCCATCCCTTATAACAGCTGCTTAGGTGAACGCTGCCCTCCCCTTTTGTCATCCCGAGCTACCTCCGGATTTCCTACTAGGAAATCCGGAGGTAGCCGAGGGACCTGCAGTGCGCCCTTCCTGAACGCAACTGAGAAGGGTGAAACCTTAAAGGCTGTGGAGTTGCTTGATGGAGAGGCCCACCGCAGATCCGCTACGGTTCGGGATGACAAAGGGGAAGGTGATGCTTACCTCAGCAGCCAATACCGCGATGGCTTTTAAGCGTAGCGAAAGAGTGCTTTGAAGCCGTAGTCCATGTGCTGCTGAATGTGGCAATGAAACAGGGACAGGCCGGGCTGGTCGGCTACAAAGTCCACTACGGCCCGGCCATAATACGGAACCACTACCGTGTCTTTTATGATGCCGCCCGTTTTAGTGCCGTTCATTTCTACCAGCTCGAACTGGTGGCGATGCAGATGGAGGGGGTGGGCGTCATCGGTGCGGTTGCGAAATACCAGCCGGTAACGAGTTCCCTGCTTTAAGACGAACTCCTTGTCGTGCGGGTATGGCTTTCCGTTGACCAGCCAGGTGTTGAACTTGCCCGAACCTCCAGGAATCTTTTCGAAGATCATGTCGATCGTCTGATCCGGTGGAACAGGATTAGCGTTGATTTTTCCGAAGATGGTGTAGTCCCATGGGGCGCGTGGGGCCATCCATTGCGGCTGGCGATGCTGATTCTCGTATTCCACGATAATGCCCAAACCGGTGTTGCGAATTCTCTCCTCGGTTGCGCCCAGGATCCACACGCCCGGCTGGTTCATTTCGACGATTGCATCCACCCGTTCCCCCGCGCCGATCAGGATGTTATCCACCTTTTGCGGAGACGGCACCGGGTTGCCATCCAACGCAATCACTTGAAATTGATGACCCGCCAACGCAATGCGGCGGTTCTCGATCGCGCTCGCATTGAGCAAGTGCATCAACACCCGCTGACCCTGCTTGACCCGAATCGGCTCCCCCGCACCCAGCGACTTGTCATTGATCGAGTAGGTCATCGAGTTGACCTCAAGACCGTTGGGATCGGTGTTCAGAACAGCGGGTTTCTCGGACTGGGGCCCGCCATGGCTGTCATCATCGTCATCTTCCATACTGCTGGTGAAGAACGGCTCCCAGTCACGAAGCGAGAGAAAAAGCTCCTGATCATATTGCCCGGGATCATTGCCCGCATCGACGTAGACAAAGCCAAACTGGCCGGTATAGCTGCCGCGATGCAAATCGGCTTCGGCCATGGCGTGCGAGTGGTACCAGCGCGATCCGGCCGGTCGCGGGGTCAGCTGGTAGCGGCGTCTTCCCCGAGCAGGCACCGGAGGCGTGCCCTCCTCCTCCACTCCGTCGACATCCGAAGGGATCAACATGCCGTGCCAGTGCACCAACTCTGGTACATCCGTATCGTTTATTACATCCACGCTTACGGTTTTGCCTTCACGCATACGCAGCACCGGCCCCGGAGAGGTGTCGTTGTACCCGATGGTGCTGAGAATGTGATCGGGTGCGAGCTCCACGGTGACAGGAGCGATGCGAAGGGTGTAGTCCGCTTTGCCGGTTTCGTTGACGGGGGGCGCGCCGCCCATCTGCATCTGCGGGGCTTGGGCGAGCAGCCTGGTGGTTCCCGCATGGGCTATGACCGCGCTGCCCATCCTCATGAAGTCGCGCCGCTTCAAAAGACTGCCCCCGGTAGCCTGACCTGAGCAAATCGTCTCACGCGGCAAGATGGCGTGCAAGCCGAGCGCGCCGCGGAACATTTGCATGGGGCCACAAACTACTCGCTATCCGGCTGCGTCTATCAGACGAGAGCCCCAGACCTTCTGGTAATCTCAAGACACGCGCGTACGGCATTTCGCTATCGGGCTTGACCAGCGAGCTAATCTCGACGCGACCGTCCGTCAAGGGATCGGGCGCACCTCGCAGATCTCCCCGCGATCCACGATATAACGAAATGCCATTTAGGATTCTGCCCATGAAGCTCCTGCAAGCCAGTTCGGCAGCGCTCGTCGGCATGGCGCTGTGCTCCGCGCTCTACGCTTACCAGCGGACGGCGGACTTCGGCTTCGGGGATGATGCGGAAACCAACATAAAGGCGGAGTTTTATTGGTCCCGTCTCAGTTACAACGCAGCCGTCGGCAGCAGCTTCACGGGCGGTTACGGAGGTTATGGCGGCTACGGCTGGCGCCACTCCTGGTCCCGCGACTACCCCAAGGCAGACCGCCAGGTCTTACTTGCGATGAAACGTCTGACACGGATCCAGGGCCGCTCTACGGAGCAAGTGGTCGATCTCGATTCCGACGAGATATTTAACTATCCCTGGATTTATGCCGTGCAGGTACAAACCTGGTCGTTTACCGACGAGGAAGCGAAGCGTCTAAGGGAATACCTGCTGAAAGGCGGATTCCTGATGGTGGACGACTTCCACGGTACCGCTGATTGGGAAGATTTTATGAACGGCATGCGCGAGGTCCTTCCGGACCGGCCGGTCGAAGATCTGGACGGCAAGGACGAAATCTTCCACGTGCTTTACGATCTGGATGAGCGCATGCAAATTCCCGGGGAACAATATATACAGACCGGCAGGACGTACGAAAAGGACGGATACGTGCCCAAGTGGCGCGCTATTCGCGACGACAAGGGCCGTATCATGGTCGCCATCTGTCACAACATGCACCTGGGCGACGCCTGGGAATGGGCGGACGATCCGGATTACCCCGAACCGTTCGCTTCCATGGCTTTCCGGGTGGCGTTGAACTACATCGTTTACGGCATGACGCATTGAAGCTTTCGCCGCGTGTCGCATAGCACGACTAGCAGTTCTCAAGAATGATTGATCGACCGCGGGAAACTTCGGACCATGTTCCAATTTTTCTTTAAGTATCCGATCCCGGTGTTTTCCAAAGGCCAGTTTGTCCTGCTTGGCTCGTGGCCGGGCTGGGTGCTACTGCTGCTGATGGCCGCGTCCACGGCCGGGCTGGCGCTACTCATCCGGACGCGGTTGCCGCAGGCGGCGCCGAATATCAGCAAGTGGCGTGCAGGCGCGGTCTGGCTGCTGCAGTCTTTGCTCATCGCCACCGTGCTGGTGCTGCTTTGGCAACCCGCGATTACCGTGGCCGAGCTGGCGTCGCAGCAGAACGTAATCGCCGTTGTGCTCGATGATTCACGCAGCATGGCGATTGCCGATGGCGGCGGCAACCTTACGCGGGAAGCTGCGGCGGAAAAGGCCCTTGAGGACGGTGTGCTGGCAGGATTGCAAAAGAAGTTTCAGGTCCGGCTCTACCGGCTTGACAGCCGGGTAACCCGGGCTGCGACGCTCAGGGAAATACAGCCCACCGCCCCAGCTACCCACATCAACGACGGCCTGAGACAACTGGTAACCGAGACCTCCGATCTGCCCGTCGGCGCAGTGGTTCTGCTCAGCGATGGTTCAGAAAACTCCCTGGATGGCTCGGGGGACCTGGACCTCGAAACCATCCATGCGCTGCGCAATCGCCGCTTACCCGTCCATACCGTTGGCTTCGGCAAAGAGCAGGCGGCACACGATATTGAGCTGAACGACGTGCGGATCACCTCCCGCGCCATGGCCGGTTCGCGCATCCCCGCTACCGTTACCTTTCACCAAAGAGGGTACGCCGGAAGCAAGGCGATTCTGGCCATTCGGGACGGAGACAAAACGCTTGATTCCCGCGAGGTCACGCTGGGCGCCGACGGTGCAACACAGGTGGAAACGGTCTTTTTCAGCCCCGGGGATGCCGGGGTCAAGAGTTTGCATTTCTCGCTCGGCCCGCTGGCCAATGAAGAAAACGTGAACAACAATGCGGTCAGCCGCCTGTTGGGCGTGACCGATGACAAACGGCGCATTCTCTACGTCGAGGGTGAACCCCGATGGGAATACAAATTCATACGCCGGGCCGAAGACGACGACAAGATCGTGCAGGTGGCCTCCATGCTGCGCACGACCGAGAACAAGATTTACCGGCAAGGGATCAACGATCCGACGGAACTGGCGAATGGGTTTCCGGTGCGGCCGGAAGATCTCTTTGGTTACCAGGGCATCATCCTGGGCTCGGTAGAAGCGGGATACTTTACCCCCTTGCAACAGGAATTGCTGCGTGAGTTCGTTGACCGGCGCGGCGGTGGGCTGCTTTTCCTTGGCGGGCGGTTCGCGCTCGGGGATGGAGGATGGAACGGCTCAAGCCTGGTGGATCTGCTGCCGACTTATCTACCGAGCAGCAGGAACACGTTCCACCGCGATCCGGCAACCGTCGAACTGACGGCCGCGGGATCGGATAGTCCGATCACGCGTCTCATGGATGATCCGGCAAAGAACATCGACCGCTGGAAGAAGCTGACCTACCTGATGGATTACCAGGACGCAGGGACGGCCAAGCCCGGCGCCGCGGTGTTAATCCAGATGAACGCCGGTGCGCGCAAATTGCCGCTGCTGGTGACGCAGAATTACGGCCGCGGCCGGACCGCGGTGATGGCCACCTCGGGCACGTGGCGTTGGCAGATGAGCCAGCCCTTGGGGGACCCGGCGCACGATCTTTTCTGGCAGCAGCTGCTCCGCTGGCTGGTGCTGGATTCGCCGGGACAAGTGGTGGTGACTGCTGCCAATCACATGCTGATGGATGACGGCCACATTGAGCTTTCGGCAAATGTGCGCGATAAGGAATACATGCCCGCTCCCGACGCCAAGGTGACCGCCCATCTCATCGGACCGAACGGCGTTTCTGTGATGTTGGACATGACGCCGGCCGCGGACAATCCCGGAGTTTTTCATGCTGCGTGGACTGCGGACAAGCCTGGCTCCTACCTGGCTGAGGTGTCGGCGGAAAAGGGCTCGCAGGAGTTGGGCAGCGACACCTTCCCCTTTGAACGAATCGATGGAGTTGCGGAGAACTTCCACACGGTGCAGAACCGCGAGCTACTGGAAAAGCTGGCGACAGAAACCGGCGGACGTTATTGGAAGCCGGACGAATTGAGCCGGCTGCCCAACGAAATCTCGTACTCGGACGCGGGCATCTCGGTGCGAGACATCAAAGAGCTGTGGAACATGCCGGTGGTGTTCCTATGTCTGCTGCTGTTGATGGCAGCAGAATGGCTGCTGCGGCGCAAGTGGGGTGTGGTATGAGACTAGCTCCGCTGTGGCTGCTGATGACCGCACTCTCCGCACATGCGAGCGTCTATTACGTGACGGTCGCCGGACTTGGTGGCGAACCGGACTACGAGCAGCGATTTACGGCCAACGCCAAGGACCTGGATAAATTGTTCAAAGACTCCGGCAGCGGCGCGCATGTCTATACCCTGACCGGGAGCCAGGCTACGAAAGCGCAGCTAACGCAGACGCTCACGTCGGTCGCTCATGACGCGCGGCCCGAAGATGATTTCGTGCTCATCCTGATCGGGCATGGATCGTTCGATGGCAACGACTACAAGTTCAACCTGGTTGGGCCGGACATCACTGCGCAAGATCTCGCTAATCTCTGTGATCACATTCCCGCCAGGCGGCAGCTGATTGTCAACACGACCAGCTCGAGCGGCGGATCAGTGGCCGCCCTCGAAAAACCGGGGCGAGGCGTGATTGCTGCTACCAAGAACGGGACCGAGAAAAATGCCACGGTCTTTGCACGCTACTGGGTTGAGGCGTTGCAGGACCCGACCGCCGATCTGGATAAAAGCGACTCCATTAGCGCGATGGAGGCATTCGCTTACGCGCAACGGAAGACGGCGGCGTTCTATGAATCGCAAAAGCGCCTGGCGACGGAGCATCCTATTTTTGAGGACACGGGCAGGAACGAACCGGTCCGCGAGCCGTCAAAGAGCGAAGGGATGTTGCTGGCGAGTTTCCCCGTGCTGCGCATTGGCGCCGCCCAGAAGCAAGCGAACGATCCTGCGAAGCAGGCGCTGCTGGCGAAGAAAGAAGATCTGGAACAGAAAATTGATGCGCTCAAATATCAGAAGGCTGCCATGGATCCTGCCGACTATAAGCAGCAGCTGACGGCGGCGCTCGTGCAGCTGGCGCAAGTGCAACAGGAACTGGACAAATGAACTGGACGAAGAAATACGCTGCGTTGCTGGTGATGGTGCTCGGAAGTATGAGCTATTGCTGGGCTGCGAGCCCGGATAGCTGTCAGACTCTGCGCAAACATGGCCAGAAGACCGAAGCGCAGGCCTGCTACGAGTCGCTGGTCCGCACCAACTCCGCCTACTACCGGGCGGAAGGATACTGGGGGCTGGAACAGTATGACCAGGCAAACGAGCAGTTCAGGATCGCAACCGCGCCCGCTGAGAGTGACCCTCTATATAAGGTTCGCTGGGGCATGCTGCTGCACCAGCGATTCAATAACACTGATGCGGTGGGCCTCTTCCAGGAGGCATTGCAAAAAGATCCCAAGAATGCGCAAGCTTATTTAGGACTTGCGATCGTCAGCGCGGACGGATTCGACGGTAAAGCTACGGACTATATCAGCCGGACCCTGGTGCTTGATCCCAAGCTGGTGGAAGCGCATGAATTCGCTGCCAATCTCGCACTGGAAGACGCGGATACAGAACACGCTGTCGCTGAGGCCGATGAGGCTCTCCGTCTGTCGCCCGACGCCCTGAACGCGATGGCCATCCACGCTGCGGTGGAGTTGCTGGCGGACCGCTCCCCCGACATGTGGTTGGACAAGATTCGGAAAGTGAACCCCAGCTATGCAGAGGGTTACGTCCACGTGGCTCACTATCTTGAACTCAACTACCGCTTTCAAGATGCCATCGTCTACGACCGCAAGGCAATTGATGCTGATCCCAAATATTGGCCCGCCCGTTCTCAACTAGGCGTGGGCCTGATGCGCCTAGGTCAGGAAGATGAGCCCTTCCAGCAACTGGAGATGTGCTACAACAACGGCTACCGCGATGCTCAGACTGTGAACAGCTTGCGGCTCCTGGATAGCTACAAGAATTTCGTTACCTATAAAGAGAACGGGACCATCCTGCGGCTGCGCAAGAGTGAAGCGGATCTGTTACATCCTTACTTTGAAGCGGAGCTGCAACGCATCATCGCTACCTACGACAAGAAATATAAGATGAAGCTCACTGGCCCGGTTCAGGTTGAGGTCTATCCCGACCACGAGGACTTTGCTGTGCGCACCATGGGAATGCCCGGCCTGGGCGCGCTCGGCGTTACCTTCGGGCAAGTGGTGGCGATGGATAGCCCCTCAGCACGCAAGCCAGGCGACTTTAATTGGGGCAGCACGTTGTGGCATGAGATGAGCCACGTCTACATTCTCTCGGCCACCAACGGCCGGGTGCCGCGCTGGTTTACGGAAGGCCTTGCCGTGCATGAGGAGACCCAAGTATCCCCGGAGTGGGGTGATCGCATCTCGCCGGAGATCCTGGTTGCTATCCGGGATAAGAAGTTGCTGCCGGTGGCCAAGCTGGACCGCGGATTTATCTTTCCGGAATATCCGGCCCAGGTAGTCGTCTCTTATTTCGAGGCAGGGAGCATCTGCGACTACGTCCACAGCCAGTGGGGTGAGGGCAAGCTGCTTGACATGGTCCATTCTTATGCGGCACGCAAGACCACTCCGGAAGTGATTCAAGCGGATCTCGGCCTCTCACCGGAGGCGTTCGATAAGCAATATCTTGCGTGGCTGAACCAGCGCTATGGGAAGACGGTTGAGGTCTTCGATGAATGGCAGAAGCTATTGGCACATCTGGTGTCGGTTGCGAAACAGAATCAGTACGACGAAGTGCTGCGAGAGGGTGAGGTGGTTCGGCCCATGTATCCCGAGTACATCGGGGATGCGAATGCCTACGAATTTCTTGCCGTAGCCGACTTGGCCAAAGGCGACAAGAAGGCCGCAGCGGCCGTGCTGACGGACTACGAAAAGATGGGCGGCGAGGATCCATCGATCCTCAAGAAGCTGGCTTCGCTCGAAGAGGAGCTGGGCCAACCGAAAGAGGCGGCTGCGACGCTGGAACGTATCAACTATATCTACCCGGTCCATGACGAAGAGCTGCACCGGCACCTGGGTGATTTGTGGTTTGCGCAAGCCAACTACCCCGGAGCGATCCGCGAATACACCGCCGTGGTGGCGCTGAACCCGCTCGACAAAGCCGGTGCGCAGTTCAATCTGGCCCAGGCGTACTACGCGTCAGGACTGCGCGACAAAGCCGAGGAAAGCGTGCTCGCTGCACTGGAAGCCGCGCCGGGGTATCGCCCGGCGCAGAAGTTGCTCTTGGAGATCGAACACCCGGAACAGAAGGACTCGCCTAAAACGAACTGACGGAGCGGAGAGATGTGCAAGGGGTCGAGATTCGTGGAACAAATCGCTGCAACCGCAGATCCCTCCACTGCGCTACGCTCCGGTCGGGATGACAATTCTTCTTGTGCAACAAAGTTGTCATCCCGACCGGAGCGCAGCGCAGTGGAGGGATCTGCGGTTGCAATCTTCCACCTTTTTAAAACCGTGTAGTCGAGAGGAAAGGAAAATAGCCGAATGGTCACGATCCCTGAACTTAGCCAGGACGCAGCCCAACTGCAACATCGCATCGAAAGGTTTTATGCGGTCCGTGATGGCATTCTCGCCCAGGTGCGCCAGGTAATCGTCGGCCAGGAGGATGTGCTGGACCAGATTCTTACCGCGCTCTTCGTTGGTGGGCATTGCCTGATCACCGGCCTGCCCGGCACCGCCAAGACGCTGATGGTGCGCACCATTGCGGAGACGCTGGGCCTGACGTTCCGGCGCATCCAGTTCACGCCGGACCTGATGCCCTCCGATATTACCGGCACGGACATTATCGAAGAAGACCTCACCACCGGACATCGTAAGTGGACCTTCGTCCAGGGCCCGATCTTTGGCAACATCGTGTTGGCCGACGAAATCAATCGCACGCCGCCAAAGACCCAGGCAGCATTGCTCGAAGCCATGCAGGAACGCTCCTGCACCGTGCGCGGCCACGTTTATGCCCTGCCCGCGCCCTTTTTCGTGTTGGCAACCCAGAACCCGATTGAGCTCGAAGGCACCTACCCGCTGCCCGAAGCCCAGCTCGACAGGTTCCTCTTCAACACCATCCTCGACTACCTCAGCGCCAGCGACGAACTCAAGGTCGTGGACCTTACTACGACGACCCATGTGGCCAAAGTAGAACCGGTTACGACTGCCCAGGAGTTGCTCGACTTCCAGCAACTTGTCCGCATGGTGCCGATCGGCGAACCGGTGGCGAAGTATGTTGTCAGCCTGGTGCGCGCGACAAGATACAAGAACGAGAACGCGCCCGACTTCGTAAAGAAGTATGTCAACTACGGCGGCAGCATTCGTGCCGCGCAATTTATTGTGCTGGCGGCAAAGGCCCGTGCCCTCTCCCGCCGGCGCTACCACGTCACTTACGACGACGTCATCTCGCTTGCCATACCGGTGCTGCGCCATCGCATCCTGCTCAACTTTCATGCTGAGTCGGAGCGCGTGGACGCCGATGAAATTCTCCGCCGCCTGATCGAACATATGCCGCCGCCGAAGGAGGCCTGATGCTGCAGCGCTTTCTCGATCCCGGTGTGCTCGCCAGTATCAGCAGCCTTGACCTGCTCGCCAGGACTGTGGTCGATGGCTTCGTCGCCGGTCTCCATCGCTCTCCGGATTTTGGCTTCAGTTCGGAGTTCGCCGAGTACCGCGCCTATACGCCTGGGGACGATCTGCGCCATGTCGATTGGAACTTATTTGCCCGCACTGAGCGCTGCTACCTGAAGCGCTATCGCGGAGATACCAATAGCCAGCTCACTATCCTGCTCGACGCCAGCAATTCGATGGATTACACCTCGAGCCAAGCCAGGCCGAGCAAGATGGATTATGCCCGCTTCGCCGCCGCCTCGCTGTTCTATCTCGCCATCCACAATCAGCGGGACGCAGCCGGCCTCATCGTCTTTGACGATGAGGTGCGCAACTACGTCCGGCCCTCCACGCGGCAAGGTCAGCTGCACCGGCTGTTAGCCGGGCTGGAGCAGGCGGAGCCCCATGCTCGGACAGACTTCAACAAGCCGTTGCTCCACTTCCAGAATCTTCTGCATCGGCGCGGCATCGTGATCATGTTCTCCGATTTCTATGAAGACCCGGCCGTCATCGTGCGCACCATTGAGCCCTTGCGCTACCACGGCAATGAGGTGGTGCTGTTCCATGTGCTCGATCCGAAAGAGATACGGCCGGATCTGCACGGGCCTGCCATTCTCGTAGACCTGGAGACCGAGCAACGCATGGAAGTGATCCCGGAGTACACGCGCACCGAGTACAGCAGGAAGATCGACGATCATATCGAGCAGCTGGGCAACCGCACCCGCGGCGCCGGCATGGATTACCACCTGCTGGTGACCGACCAACCGCTCGACACCACGCTGCGTGAATACCTCGCCATTCGCCAGGGAGGGCGATGATGGGATTTCTCAATCCATGGTTTTTGGCTGCGCTGGCGGCGATTGGTTTGCCCGTCTACATCCATTTGCTGCGTCGCCACATCGTTCCGCCGCAGCCATTCAGTTCACTCATGTTCTTCGAGCGGGGCACGCAAAGCTCCACACGCCACCGCCGGCTGCGTTACCTGCTGCTGTTTTCCCTACGTACGGCATTGCTGCTGCTGCTAGTGCTTGCATTTGCCAATCCCTTCATCCGGCTGGCGGCGGGCGGGGTGAACAGCAAACTGTTGCTGATAGTGGTCGACAACTCCTTCAGCATGAAGGCCGGATCACGGTTTGCGGATGCCAAGCAAGCCGCGTTGCAGGTGCTGGCATCGAGGCCCCGATCGCAGCGTGCCGAGGTCATGGCCCTGGGCGGCCGGCTGGCGATTTTGACCCAGCCGATCCAGGACGAGGGAGCTCTGCGTTCGGCGGTGGAGAGTATTCAGCCCGGGGACTCGCGCGCGAATCTAAGCGAGCTTGCGCACGGAGTCCGCACACTGGTCGAGACAGTGCGCACACCGGTGGAGTTGCATCTCTTCAGCGATATGCAGAAGACTGGTATGCCGGCAAACTTCGCCGACATGGAACTGCCTGCCAATGTGACGGTTGTTCTGCACCCCGCTGGTTCACTCACGCCGAACTGGACTGTCGAAAGCATCAATGCTCCAGCGGAGCTTGCGGATGCCAAGGACCCGAAGAAGTCGCGAGTGCAGGCGGTGATCGCAGGCTATGGAACTCCGGCTGCCTCAAGAACGGTCTCTCTCGTCGTCAACGGCAAAACCGTCGCCACCCGCAAAGTGGATCTTCCAGCGAATGGCCGGGCAACGGTCGAGTTTCCCTCGCTCGATGTGCCTTACGGGCTCAACCATTGTGCGGTCAAGATTGATTCCGTGGATGGCTTTCCAGCAGACGATGTGAGCGTGTTCTCGGTCAAACGCGCTGATCCGGAACGAGTGTTGTTCGTGCACCAGGCCAACGATGCACGCTCTCCTCTTTACTTCGGCGCGGCACTGGCGGCGACGAGCCAGGCATCGTTCACTTTGCAATCGATCGATAGTGAAAAGTCCACCGACATTGATCCGTCGAAGTACGCCTTTGTGGTGCTTTCCGACGCAGTTGCGTTACCGTCCATCTTTGAGAATGCCCTGATGCGGTACGTGCGTGGCGGCGGCAGCGTCCTGATTGCAGCCGGAACGTCGGCCGCGCACCATGCGCGCATCCCCATCTTCGGTGGAACCAACTCGGACGCGCATACTTTTTCGCGCAATGGCTATGCTGTGGTCGGGCAGACCGACCTTACCCACCCGGCAATGAACGACGCCGCGGGATGGACCGATCTGAAGATCTATTACGTCGCAGGCGTGGACGCGGACGGAGCGCGCGTGATCGCGCGGCTCACCGATCAAACACCACTGCTGATGGAGAAGCAGATTGGAGAGGGCCACGTGCTGCTGCTCGCTTCCGGATTCGATAACCTCACCAACGACCTGCCGGTTCGGCCTGCGTTTGTAGCATTTGTTGATCGGACTGCACGCTATCTAGCGGGGAGCGACAGCATCAGCGGAAGCAGGCTGGTGGATTCGTATGTTCCCTTGCGCACTGCTGCTGCCCGAGCCGGCAATCCATCCGTCGGGGTCGAGATCATTGGTCCTGATGGCCGTCGTGCTTTGTCACTGGCCGAGGCCGCGTCGGCACAGTCGTTTGAGTTGGCGCACGCGGGCTTCTACCAGATCCGCTTCGCGAATGGCCACACTGCGCTGATTGGCGTAAATCCAGATCGCCGAGAATCGGATTTGCAGCCGATGGCAAACGATCTGCTGCAACTGTGGGGTAAAGGCTCGGCAACGCCCGCTCCGTCGGCCGCGTCGGGTTACGTGCAGGAAAAATATACGCCCCATAGCGTCTGGTGGTACGTTATGCTGCTTGTATTGGTGGCGGCGGTTGCCGAGTCCATCGTTGCCAGCCGCTACCTCGGCACACAGAGGGAGGAGGCATGAGCAACCCCAACTCAAACCGAGATAGGCTCAACCTCTATATCCACCAATTGCACCAGCGGATGCGTCTGGGGGTATCCCTGCGTGGTGTGGCCATACTCATGGCCACGGCACTGATAACAACCATATTTCTGGTTCTCATTCTGAACGCGTTCGCCTTTCCGGTGCGCGGGCTCACGGGCGCTCGATCGCTGCTGCTGCTCATCCTTGCCTTAGCTGCGGCCTTCGGCCTTGCACTTCCCATGCGACGTCTTACGCGTGGACGGGCCACGGCGGTAGCCGAATCCGCCTATCCTGAATTCCAACAACGTCTGCTCACCTTTGACGACCGCGAAAAGCGAGGAAACGATCCTTTCCTCGAATTGCTGGCGGCCGACACACTTTCCGTAGCCAAGAACGTTCCCCCAGCAAACCTGGCGCCCAACAACCACCTCTATTTTCTGGCGGGCGCCGGCTTCGCCTGCCTTGCCGTACTTGCCTGGCTGGTTGCCGCGGGTCCGGGCTATCTTGGCTACGGCGCGTCACTACTCTGGACCGGGCCTAAAGCTGCGCCGCTTTATGACATTCGGGTTACGCCGGGCGATGTCGCGGTGCGGCGCAACAGCGATCAACTGGTGACAGCGCAAGTGATTGGTTTGAAACCGGGTAAGGTGCAGCTTTTTGCGCATTACCAGAGCGCGCGGAGTAAGGCATGGGAACCGGTCGCTATGCAGCCTCAGCTTGATGCTGCCGTCGGGCCTGGCGCCTCCAATTATCAGTTCCTCTTCGCCGGCCTTCCCGAAGACGTCGAATACTACGTCCAGGCCGATCACCTGACTTCGCGTCATTTCAAGGTCCGGGTGGTGGATTTGCCGGCAGTCAAGCAAATGAAGGTGACCTACCACTACCCGAAATGGACGGGCATGCCTGAGGTTACGGAGGAGCACGGTGGGGACTTGCGCGCTATCGAGGGGACGAACGCAGAGCTGACGGTCCAGATGGACCACCCTCTGCGCAACGGGCAACTCACTCTGGATGACGGAAAGCAGATCACGCTCAGCGGCGGCGAGGGCAATCTTTACAAGGGTTCCATCCTGATGCAAAAGGATGGCGCCTACCATGTTGCCGCACTCGATCAGGGCCAGCCGGTCCGCCTGTCGGAGGATTACTTTATTGCTACCGACAAAGCGAACCCACCGCAGATCGCCATCGACCGGCCAATCAGCGACTACCGCGCGAGTCCCATTGAGGAAGTCACCGTCGGCGTGAAGGCCTCGGATGATTTTGGCCTCAACAAAATGAGCCTTCATTATTCGGTCAACGGCGGACCGGAAAAGACTATCGACCTGTTGCAGAAGCCGGGCGCCAAGAGTGCGGACGGCACCGCGACTTTGAGCCTGGAAGATTTCAAGCTGATTCCCGGGGATCTGGTCAGCCTTTATGCCACGGCCAAGGATGGCCACGCGGAAGCGCGCACCGACATGTCGTTTATCCAGGCCGATCCGTTTGAGCGGGAGTTTTCGCAATCCCAGCAGATGGGCGGAGGTGGCGGCGGCGGTGGTGGCGGCGGGAGCCAGACGGATATTTCCAAGCGCGAGAAGGAGCTGATCGCCGCGACATGGAAGCGCCAGAACGAGAAGACAGCCACGCCCAAGGACTCGGCGGAAGCGGGCAATTTCCTGTCTGGAGTGCAAACCAAACTGCAGGAGCAGGCGTTGGCCCTGGCAGCGCGGATGGATAGCAGGGATTTGTCGTCCGCGAACGAGGAATTCAACAGCTTCGGGCATGACATGCAAGCGGCCGCCGCAGCTATGACGCCGTCGTCCGACAAGCTGAAGCAAATGCAATGGCACGACGCGATCCCGGCGGAACAGAAGGCGCTGCAATACCTGCTGCGCGCCGAGGCGACCTTCCGCAAGATAGAGGTTGCGTTCAGCCAGCAGCGCGGCGGTGGGAGCGGCGGAGGAGGTGGAGGCGCGGGTCGTGATCTGGCCAGCCTCTTCGACCTTGAACTGGACACAGAGAAGAACCAGTACGAGACCGCCCAAACCGGCTCTGCGGCAGAACAGCGCGCCAAAGCGGTCGACGATGCTCTGCAAAAGCTCGATGCGCTCGCACATCGCCAGGAAGAGTTGGCCCAGCAGCGGCGCAACACCCCGCAAACCATGCAGGAGCGCTGGCAGCAGGAGATGCTGCGGCGTGAGGCCGAGCAGCTGCAGAAGCAGATGGAGCAGATGGCCCAGAACAGTCAGCCCAAGAGCGATCAGCAAGGTCAGGGTGGTCAGCAGCAACAGGGACAACAAGGCCAGCAGGGTCAGGCGAGTGAACAAGGGCAACAAGGGCAGCAGAGCGGTGGTGGCTCGTCGAGTGGATCGTCTTCCGGTGGTCAGTCTTCCCAGTCTCGGGCTGGAGGGTCGAGAGCTCAATCGAATGCTGACGGCAGTGCGGGCGACCCTCGTGTGACCCAGGCATTGAATCGGCTGCGCGAGGCTGATCAAGAGATGAAGCGTAGCGCCGACCAGCCGCAGAGTGCAGAAGCTGCGAAGCAGGCAGCCGACCAACTCCGCCAGGCTGCAAGCCTCATGAGCAGTACGCAGCAACAACAAGCCACGGGCAAGCTGGATTCGCTCTCCCGTGAAACCGACCGGCTGAGCAAGGAAGAACATGCCCAGGCCGATCGGATTCGGGGCTTGGCTGGGCACCCAGACGCATCGAGCCAGGCAGACTATACAGCCAGGCAGCAGCAGCGCAATAAACTGGCGGAGGATCGGCAGCAACTGTCCGACGATCTTTCTCAGCTGGAAAAGAATTTGCGGAATTCGGCCCGTGAGCTGGCGCCGACGCAGCCGCAAGCAGCTTCGAAGTTGCGCGACGCGCTGGGCGGTATGGACCAGACTGACCTGACGAACCGCGTGCAGCGAACTGCCGACTGGCTCCGCCGCGGAATCAACCCCAACGCGAATGGAACGGAAGAGGGTATCGGCAAAGGTCTCGATCAGTTGAGCCAACAAGTACACCAGGCGCAACAAGGTCTGGGCCCGGGTCAACCCTCGCAAGGCCAGGGCGAGCAAACCGCTGCGCTCGACCACGCCGAACGGTTTCGTAACGAGATCGAGTCTCTGACTGCGCGCGGGCAGAGTCCATTGGGCCGCCAACCTGGCCAGCAGCAGGGTCAGGCTGGACAGCAGCAGGGACAGGGTGGACAGCCCGGCCAGCAGTCAGGTCAGAATGGGCAGTTTGGTCAACGTCAAGGGAGTTGGAGCAGCCGCGGTGGCCCAGGCGCTCAGATTACTCAGAACGGCGGGGGGAATCAGCGCGGGGGAAACCAGGTCGCTCAGGATAACTTAAGCGGCGACGTCGGTAACTGGCGCTCCGGGGGCGGTGCTGTCGGCACAGCCTGGAACAACATCAATACGGGGAACAACCATTTCGACAGATCAGGCAGGGCCGCTCCTGATAATTCGCCAGTACCTGCCGATCCAGAAGCTACTTACCGGCAGGGGCTGGAGGAGTTGAATCAGCTGCACCACCTCGCCCAGAACGATCCCACAGCGCTCAAGGAGATTCAGGACCTGGTACGCGAGATGCAGCGCCTCGACCCGAAGCGCTTCCCGGGTAATCCGGCGATGGTAGAACAACTTCATACCGAGGTGCTCAGCGGAGTCGACAAACTGGAACTGCAACTGCGCCACGATTCAGACGACCAGACGCCAGGGCAGGTGCGTACGACGAAAGAGCCGCCGGTGCCGCCCGGGTACGAAGAAGCAGTAGCCGAATATTTCCGCCGCCTTGGCAAGGGGCAATAGGGCGTCTATAAACTCCCCACTCCCCTGCGTTCTGTCGAAAATCGCTTCCGGGAGGGTCGCGGATAGGGGCGGAGAACTGCAGATCTCTCGGCTCCTGGAGTTAAGCATCATGCGTTGGTTGTGCGAAAAATCTCTCGCTTCCTCACAAGCCTTGCCCCCTGGACGGGTGCCCCATGTTCGCGACGAATTCTACGGCCCTCAACAGCGAGGCTGGCGGCCCGACCGAGAGAAATTCCCGCTTGCGCTCCAGGCCGGAGACTTGTTCTCAAACTTCGATCGACATTTTGAAGAAGGACTGAAGTTAATTATTGCGGGAATCGCCGCACAAAAGCCGGCGAAGCGCAGGAGCCCCTGAGCCTTTACTCACCGTGATAATCCTTGAAGTACTCCGGGAACTGCTGCTTGAGGGCTTCTATCTTCGGGCGATCACACACCATGATGTAAGGATTATTCGGATTGTGCAGCGCGTAGTCCTGATGGTACGACTCGGCATCGTAAAAGGCCTTCAGAGGAACAACCTGGGTCACGATCGGTTTGGGGAAGACTTTGGCCGCGTCCAATTGCGCGATGTACGCTTTGCTGATCTTCTGCTGCTCGTCGTTGGTATAGAAGATAACCGAGCGGTAAGACGAGCCCACGTCCGGTCCCTGGCGATTCAGCTGTGTAGGATCGTGGGCCACGGAGAAGAAGATGCGCAGGAGCTGGCCATAGGTGATCTGCGAGGGATCGAAGACGACCTTCACCGACTCCGCATGGCCGGTATTCTCTTCGCTCACCTGGTCGTAGGTCGCGGTGGATGCGGAACCGCCCGAATACCCTGCTGTGGTAGAGATGACGCCTTTGACCCGCTCAAACACCGATTGGGTACCCCAGAAGCAGCCGCCGGCAAAAACAGCGGTCTGCTTTCCCTTGCTCTGGGCAAGAGGACTATCGCTGGCCGGAGGGGGTATCGGCGCCCTGGCAGCTGCGCTGCACCCAGTACAGGCAGCAACCGCCACCACAAGTGCAGCCAAGGTATTACGCATCGCAAAGGTACTGAACATACGGACCTCCGTCCGGTATTGAGACGAACTTACGCTACAGAGGTTACATCCGATATCAAAACCTGGATCCCATCCGGCAAAACTCTCGGCCGTCCCTTTGATGACCGCTATAATAAAGGAGTATTCACGGGTGAAACAGGCATGGCACTAAAGGGCTCCGCTATCGCTAAGCTGTTTATTTTCTTTACATTGCTGGCTGCGCTCCCATCCGGCGCCGGCAACGTTGGCAGCCAAGCGGACCCTCCTTCCTATAGGCTTCGTCTCTATCATCTGCACACTGGCGAACACATCGATGTGGTTTATCGGATCGGTGATCAATACCTGCCCGACCGTATCGCGGAGCTGGACCATTTTCTGCGTGACCATCGCACGGGTGACGTGAAGGATTACGACCTCAAGGAATTCGATCTGCTGCACGATCTGATGGTCAAGCTGGGACACTCCGACGGCGAAATCGATATTGTCTGCGGGTACCGCACCCCGTGGAGCAATAACTACCTGCGGCAACATGGGCACGGGGTTGCCGAGCATAGCCAGCACATGGAAGCAAAAGCCATCGATATTCGTGTTCCAGGAGTTTCCAGCGCGGAAGTTCGCGATGCGGCGCTGGCTTTGGGCCGTGGTGGAGTGGGCTATTACGCGCAATCCGATTTTGTTCACGTAGACGTAGGCCGCGTTCGCCGCTGGTAGCACCTTCCCTTTCTTAAGGATAAGGCGGCCCCTTGGCCAGCACTGCATTGAGCCTCTGGTCGTGACCATAGATGTCGTTAAAGAAATAAACTTCGCCGTTTTCCTCAACTAGCGCGGTCAGATAGATGATCACCACCGGAACTGGCCGGGTCAGATTTACCTGCTGATTGTCCGGGCCGGATTGCATCGCCGCATTTACCGCGTCCAGTGTCCATTTGGGCTGGTCCTGCAGGAGCCATGCCGCCAGGTCGGCCGGCTTCTCGAGGCGTATGCAGCCATGGCTGAAATCGCGCCGGGATTGGGAAAATAGGGACTGAGCCGGAGTGCTGTGCAGATAGACATTGTGCTCGTTGGGAAATATGAACTTGATGAGGCCGAGCGAGTTCGATGGTCCCGGCCTTTGACGCACCAGCAGCTTGCCTGACCGCAATTGCGCCAGGACGTCAGCACTTACCGCTCCGCTGGTAACAATTTTGCCGCTCTGGTCAGTCACTTCGAAGTTCTTCTTGGCCAGGTAGCCGCCGTCCTTTTGCAGCGCAGGAATGATCTCTCCACGGGTAATGCTCAAAGGAACATTCCAGTACGGGCGGAAGACGATGTACTTCATCTCGTCTGCAAAGACAGGGGTCTCATTGCGTACCGCTTTGCCTACAACGACATTCATGCGCATGGCAATGCGGTGATCGGGGGAAAATACGCGCAAGACGAACTCAGGAATATTCACTGCTACGGGCAGCGGCGAAAAGTCCGCAGGCAGCCATCTCCAGCGTTCCATCGCGTCGTCCAGCTGCTGGACGCGGACGCTCAAAGGCGTATTCAGCTGAACCAGCGTGTCTTTGCCGAGCCTGCCGTCTGCTCCTAATCCGTGCCGGGTCTGAAAATGCTTGACCCCGTCGACCAACGCACCCTCGTAGACTCCCGGCTTTGCATCGGTAACCGGGCCCTGCGGCAGATCACCTAGTAATTGCAAACGTTGTGCCAGAGCTTCCGCCCCAGGATAGGCATCGCCGGGGGCGAGCGTTTTTTGCACATCGGGCAGGGGCGGGCTGTGATCCTTATCCGCAAGCGCCAGGTAAGTCTGAAGGGCCAACTCGGTACGTTGATATCCATAGTAAGAGGGTTCTACTCCGTTCAGTACGTCTGGCACGTTGCTTGCCACGAGGAGCTTCTGTGCCAGAAACTGTGGCAGATCGTACCTTTTCTGGTCCACATCGAAGCCAAGTTTGAAGTGCTTTGGATTCACTCGCCCTATGTGCAGGCCAGAGATGTAGCGCATCACGCTCACGGTGAGCGCCGCGTCGAAATGAGCAACTGTGTTTGCATCTCCAGGTGAGTTTTTCAACACGGCCAGGCGCTGAGGCCAACGCGATGCGTCGTAGTCTTCCGGGTTAAGCCCTTTTTGCCGGCTGCTTTGGAACGCGGTAATCACCGCCAGAGCCTGGGGTGTCGCTTGTCCGTCGCGGATCCACACCGGTGCGTAGTTCACCGACTGATATAGCGCCTGAACGTGCTGACCATAGTCGGGAAAGTTGGGAAATGTCAGGTCGGCCAGTGTCCCCGCAGCGGCAATGGTTCGCAGCTGCCCGGCCACCGCCTCTGCGTTTAGAGTAGGGCCCGCCTGCGATGGAGTAGGCGCGATTTGCGAATGGCATCCAAGCGCAATCGAGAACAGCGTGAGAATAGGAACGCAAAAAGCCGCGCGACGCCTTACCGAAATCATGAGCTATTAGAGCATTGATTGGCTTACTCGGTCGCAACGCAAGGCGGCCCTAGTCTGAACTTGAAACGCAATAGGCGGTATCGTGCCGCACGCCCGTTTTCATGAACTCTTCAATCGTCTCGATCGCCTGAATTCCACCCCTGGCTCCGACCGCCATGCAGTTCATTGCGGCCGCAGCGCAACCGAAATCGAGTTGTCGCTCCAGAGGCCAATCCTGAAGAAGTCCGTAGATAAACCCGGCGTGGAAGATATCCCCAGCACCGGTGGTATCGACCACCGGAACGCGATAAGCGGGGGCGTGATGAACGTGCTTCCCGTTCCAAGCCAGCACGCCATCGTGGCCCAGCGTTGCCGCCGTGAGAAGGCATCCATAGCGGCGCTGCATGTGCTGTAAGGCCATTTCTAAATCGGGCTCCCCCGTAAGCCGGGAGGGAATATCCCTGCTCACGATGAGATAGTCGACGTTCTCCAAGAGATTTTCCAAACCTGGATACAGCTCGTCCAGATCGGCAATCACGGGTATGCCGGCGGCACGCGCCCAACCAGCGGCCACGGTCGCGGCCTCTGTGTCGTAGCCATCCACGTGCAGGGCTTGGGCATTGACGATCCATTGGCGATCGAGATGGGCCGGCTTCAAGGTGACCCGCTCATCGCGCCGGCAAAGCACGGTCCGCTCGCCCCCGCCGTCGACCAGTATGAGCGACTGCGGGCTCGCTCCTCCCTTAACTGTGACGATCTGGGCTTCTACGCCTGCACGGGCGAACGCTTCTTGATGGAGAGCCGCCGCCGCGTCGTCGCCCAGGATTCCAACATACCGAGTCGACATGCCCCAGTGCTGACAAGCCACCACGGCAGTCGCGACCTGGCCCCCGGGAAGCACATTGGCAGAACGATATTCGACTTTGGAACCGCGTGCCGGGTAATCCGCGACGGCGACGAGCGTGTCTGTCGCGTTCAGCCCCACACCAACAAGGTCAACCTTGGACGGCTTCGTCATTTAGCCAGTGTAAATGGAGAGACTCACGGACCCTTAGGAAACCCAAAAACCCTCGTGCACCTTGCCCGCTTCGTCCTCCAGTAAAGGTCCAGCGACGATGATCGGCTTCTGCCCGCGGGCAAAGACTTCGCGGCAGGGCAGATCGAGGGTGGGATTTTCCGTATGGCTCCCGGTGTACCGCGACAGGCCGGTTTCGGCGAGTGCAAAGACCACGCGGCCGATGCCGGTCCAGTAGATCGCGCCGGCACACATGGCGCAGGGTTCGGTGCTGGTGTAGAGAGTGCACTTGGCAAGCTCGGCTTCGGTCAGCAGCCGGGCCGCCTGGCCACAGGCCAGCATCTCGGCATGCTGGGTCGGGTCGCCTTTGGGCCGGACTGCATTGTTGCGCGCGGCAACGACCGTCTCGCCCCGCTCATTGACGATCAAGGAGCCAAACGGGTGGCGCCCGTCGTTCCGCGCCTTGCGCGCGAGATCGATCGCCTCCCTTAAAAAAGCCAGGTCCTGCTCGGTTACTTGTTCCACTGTTCAGTTCTCCGTCTTCGAGGAAAAGAAAAGGTTGAGAAGTACCGCAGTCGCGGCGGCCAGGAAGATACCGCTGTTCAAGAACAGCCGCGCCGCATCGGGAGCGTGGGCAAAGAGCTGGGGTGAAGCAATAGGCAGCACGCCCATGCTCACCGAGACGGCCACGATGATCGCATTGCTGGTGCCCTGGTAGCGGACCCGGGTCAATTCCTCAATGCCGGCCATGGTCGTCATGCCGAACATCACAATCGACGCCCCACCCAGGACAGGCCGTGGAATTCCGGCGATAACCGCGGCCAGTTTAGGCAGGAATCCAAGCACGACCAGCAAGCCGCCGCCGGCCGCTACCGCATAGCGGCTCTTGATTTTGGAGAGGGCAAGCAGACCGGTGTTTTGCGAATACACGTTGTAAGGAAAGCTGTTAAAGAACCCACCCAGCACCGTCGAAAGGCCGTCTGCGCGGAAGGCTGCCGTCAATGTTGCCGGGCCGATCGGGCGGCCGGTGATCTCGCCGATCGCCAGACAGTTGCCCGTGGTCTCGGTCATCACCACCAGCATGGAAAGACTCATCACCAATGCCGGCAGCAACACGAAACGCGGTGGACCGAAGAGCAGCGGATGCGCCAAGGCAAACCACGGCGTTGCCGTCACCTGCCTGAAGCTAGCCTGGCCAGCCACGGCGGCCAGCGCGGTTCCCCCGATTAGCCCCAGTAACACGCTGAGATTGGCGATCATGCCGCGGCCGAAGCGCTGGATGGCCACGATCAGCACAATCGTTGCCAAGCCCAATCCCAAGTGGACGAAGCCTCCGAAGTCGGCCGCCGAGGGGTCGCCGCCGCCCAGCCATCCTCCGGCCACCGGCAGCAACGATAGCCCGATCACCGTGATCACGGAGCCGATCACTACCGGAGGGAAAAAGCGCAGCATGCGGCTGAACCAGGGTCCCACCAGCATGGTGAACAGCCCGCAGCTGATCACGGCCCCATACAAGGCCGGGATGCCGTAGTGGCTACCGATCAGGATCATAGGCGCGACGCAAATGAAGGAGCAGCCCTGGATCAGAGGAAGACGCGCGCCAAACTTCCACCAGCCCATCGTTTGCAGCAGGGTTGCCACGCCAGAGGTAAACAGATCCGCGCTGATCAGCGCAATTACCTGCTTCGGGGTGAACTGGAGGGCGCTGCCGAGAATCAGCGGCACTGCTACCGTGCCGGCGTACATCACCAACACATGCTGCAGCCCGAACAAGAACAACTGCGGAAGTCCCTCGACCTGATCGATCGCGTCGGCAGAGGCTGGCATACCGGCAGACCCGAGCACCGCCGGGTTGCGAGGGCCCATGCTAACGTCTGGGTCAGCTGAGGCTGTCATTGGAGGTTACATAATAGCGTGGATGTTAGTCGGGTCCGTGTCCATTCTTGGTCGACGAATGCTACCCATCGCAATCCTGCTCTTGGCCGCTTAGCAAGAGCGTTGGAGGGGCTGCGCCCCATAAGCGCTAACTTTAGGATGTTTTTCGTCAAACTCCCACAGAATCGTCATCCTGAGCGGAGCGCCTCAACGATTTATCGCGTGACCCAGCGCTTTGTGGCGCGGAGTCGAAGGACCCCGGCGGTGCTTATCTTACCCATGCTGCTCGGAGCTTTTCAACCACCGAGCCCGCACCCGGCGGGCCCGCCACGGTCTTCCCCTGGGGCCGAGAACCAAGAACTTGATAGCATCTTGCATGAAAAGATGTATCCGTAACCATCAAGTGCGAATGGCACCGATCCTATTCGTCGGGCTTCGGTGATCGAAAAGCTCCGAGTAACATGGGTTAGATAAGCACCGCCGGGGTCCTTCGACTCCGCGCCACAAAGCGCTGTATCGCGCGATAAATCGGTGAGGCGCTCCGCTCAGGATGACGATTCTGTGGGAGTATTGACGAAAAAAACATACTAAACACGTTAGCGCTTATGGGGCTGCGCCCCGTCTTTTTCGGCCCATGTACGCTGCTGCGACGGGCCCGCAGCTAGTTTCTTGTTGTTCTGCGGTGCGGTCTCATTTAGTAATGGCGCATGACTCCTAAGCCTTGCCGCAGTCTCTCAACCTTGAGGACATTTTGTTTGTTGGCCGCGCTGGCCAGCGCAGCACTGGTATTCGCGCAAGCACCGGCCACTGCTCCAGCCAAACTGGTGGTCAAGAACGCCTTCATTCTGACCATGGCAACGGGCCAGCGCGAGCCATTGAAAGGCTACCTGGTTGTGGGAGACGATGGCCGGCTGCTGACGGTTGCGGCGGGCGATCCTCCCGCCGGACTGCAAGCAAAGCAAAGCCTGGATGCCGCCGGCCACTGGGTGATCCCCGGCTTTATCTCTGCGCATAGCCACCTATGGCAGAGCGCCTTCCGCGGGCTGGGCGCGGACCAGACGCTGATGGGATGGATCGACGCGCTCTATAAACCCGCCGCCAAATACAGCCCGCAGGATATGTACTGGTTCACCCTGGACGGCGCTCTCGACCATCTGCAGCATGGCATCACCGCGGCCTACAACTTCAACTACGGAGCGTGGTCCAGCGCCCGAACAAGCCCCACGGTAACCCTGGACGAATTTGACCGGAACGATTTTCTGGCGGAGATGGACTCCGGTATCCGCTTTGTCCACGGCCTTTCGGTGGGCCGGGCCACCGAATTGGGTGTGCAGCCCAGCTACGGAGCAGAGCAGGCGCGGGCTCCCCTCAAGGCCTTTCTGGACTGGACGAGCAAGCAGCCCAAGTCGAGCAACTTTCTATCCGTGATGATCAGCGGCGGGACGGCGTTCAACGACACGTACCAACAAGCCTTAATGGAAAAGCAGCTGGGTGACGAGTTCCACCTGGGCAACCAAACCCACTACCTGGAACCTCCGGAGACGCAGTATGAGCAGCAGAGCAAATTTCGCTGGTTCATGGATAGCGGGTTGCTCTCGAAACAGCTGACCTTCGGGCATTTCATTCATACCAACAGCTTTATCATTGCGGAGAGCGCGAAGGCGGGAGTGGCAATGTCCTGGAATCCGCTCTCGAATGGGCGGCTGGCCTCGGGAGTGGCGGATATTCCCGCTTATTTGAAGGCCGGCATCCGGGTGGGCATGGGGGTCGATGGCGAGGCCAGCGCCGACCTGGCCGACCCATTTGAAAATATGCGCACCGGGCTGTACGCGATCCGCGACAAGTATGAGAACGCGACCATCATGAGTCCATACGACGTGCTGCGGCTGCACACCATGGGCAGCGCGGACGTTCTCGGCGTGTCTGATCGCCTGGGCAGCCTGGAGCCGGGGAAGTTTGCCGACTTCCTGGTGATTGATCCGACGCGCTTCCGGACGATTTTCGATCCTTATGCTTCCCTGGTCTTTGTTGCCGGGGAGCGCGACCTGGAACGGGTTTACGTGGGCGGCGATTTGCTGGTGCAGAATGGAGCGATGCTCAAACAAGACATGGTGAAAGAGAGAGCAGAGGTGAGCAAGCGCGTCGCTGCTCTGCGCTGAAACAAAAGATCACCGAATGTCCAAATCACCGACTCTGGCGCGTCATGGTAGTAGCGGATGACAACATCCGCCTAAAATTCATGACGGAGGTTTTCTATGCAATATCTATTGATGCTCTATGCGGACGAGGCAGGCTGGTCCAACTTGTCGAAGAGTGAGCAGCAACAGGGAATGGCAGCTTACATGGCGTACGGGGAAGCACTGAAAGCGGCGGGCGCCTGGAAGGGTTCGAACCGCCTGCAGCCAATCTCAGCAGCAACCACGGTGCGCAACATCAATGGCAAATCGCAGGTGCTGGATGGCCCCTACGTGGATTCGAAAGAGCAGTTGGGCGGCTATTATTTGATCGACGTACCGGATCTGGATGCCGCTCTCTCCTGGGCCGCTCGCTGCCCCGGCGCCGGTCATGGGGTGGTCGAAGTTCGACCGATCTGGGGCATGCCCGAGGTCGGCCAGGGACAAAACCTCCAACACGCTACGGCTTGAGAAACTGTCCATGCACTTATGCGAAGGCGATGAGCTGGCGCGCAGCACTGCGGAAGCAGTCGCGCGCCGCAGCTACGGCAAGCTCGTCGCCTTTCTCTCCGCACGCACACGTGACGTAGCTGCCTCTGAGGACGCCCTCTCAGAGGCCTTCGCATCTGCGCTGGCAGACTGGCCGCGCAAGGGCTGCCCTGCAAATCCGGAAGCGTGGCTGCTGACCGTGGCCCGGCGCAAGCTGATCGATATGGCCCGGCGACAGCACAGCAGCAACCTCGTGGACGAGGACCTGGAGCAGATCGCCACAGTGGAGGGCGCGACTCCTGCGGACTGGGAGATCCCAGACCGCCGGCTGGCGTTGATGTTTGCTTGCGCCCATCCCGCCATTGACGCCGGCATCCGCGCGCCTTTGATACTGCAGGTCATCCTGGGACTCGATGCGGCAACCATCGCATCGGCGTTCCTTATGTCGCCGACGGCCATGGGCAAGCGGCTGGTGCGCGCCAAGAGCAAGATCCGGGAGGCCGCGATCCCGTTTTGCATTCCTGAGCGTAAGGACCTACCCGGACGTCTCGATACTGTTCTTGAGGCTATCTATGCCGCGTTCTCGGAGGGGTGGAGCGATGCGGCAGGGACTGACACCGCGCGACGCGATCTTACAGGTGAAGCCTTCTTTCTGGCCCGGCTCGTGACCGAGCTCTTGCCTACGGAGCCGGAAGCGCTGGGCCTGCTCGCCCTGATGCTGCACGCAGAAGCCCGCCGCCGCGCACGACGCAGCGATGCGGGAGACTATGTTCCCCTGGCTGATCAGGAGGTTGCCCGTTGGGACTTCCAGATGATCGATGAAGCCGAAGGGCTGCTGCTTCGCGCGCGAGAATTCCATGTCATCGGCCGCTATCAACTCGAAGCCGCAGTCCAGTCGGCGCACGTGCATCGCTGCCGCACGGGCCGCGCCAACTGGGAAGCTGTATTGCAACTCTACGACGCGCTCTTCGCCATCACCGGCTCACCAGTGGTGGCCATCAATCGCGCGCTGGTTCTGGCGGAGCTAGGGGGCGCGCATGCAGCTCTCGAGGCCATGCCCGACCCCGCCTGCGATACTCGACTGATCGAATACCAGCCCTACTGGGCGGCGCGCGCGGAGCTAATGGCTAATACGGGTGCGTACCTCGAAGCTCGCCATGCGTACGAAATTGCCATCGGCCTGGAGCGCGATCCCGCAGTCCGGCGCTTCCTCGAACGCCGCCGCGCGGCGTTCGAGGTTTCAAACGCTGGATGATCGGCCCAGTATTCAGTGAATCAGATGAAGCGCGTGCGCTCCGTTCACAACGGCATCAGCGACCAGGCGCTGGTCGAAGGTGGCAAGTTGTCCACCATGTGCGCCGGCGAGCGCCAGCAGATAGCTGTCCGTCACTTGCGTGGAATCCAGAATCCGGCTGCTGTCCACCCGCCCTGAATCAAGGAGCGTAATGTCATCGGGCCAAAAATCGTGGCCGGGCAATCTACACAACGCTGTCAGGAGTTCTGCAACCGCGGCAGGTGTGCCAGGGGAATTCGGATAGCGGGCGTGCCCGACGATTCGCAGGACACCGTTTTCCGTAAGCGGGCAGGTAGCCCAGGCTTTCCGCCCCGAGACCGCAAACCACTCGTGGGCCCGGTCGTGCTGAATATGAGCCGGGTCGATCAACGCGATGAGGACATTGATATCGATCAGGAACCGTTTCAGCGGAGTTCCTCGCGTAACTGGTGCACTAGCTCTGATGTCACCCTCTTAGTACCTGGGCGCACCGGCAAGAGGGGAACTCCATTCCGCGTCTGGCGCCGGGATTCGAGTGGATTCAATCCTAGCCTGGCAAGGGAGGAGATGACTTCGCCCACGGTCTTGTCTTGCGCGGCGGCCATTTCCTTCGCTGCACTCAGCACATCATCATCAATGGAAAGCGTAGTCCGCATCACAACTCCTCCCGCATCAAACATCATACATCAAATGCAGTTTCGGGTGTAATCGCTAACCCCGGATTTCCTGTGAAGTCTGTTGATGTTGATGAACTTCATGCGGCTTTCCTCAATGAAAGCCGCACGCGGGGCCCTTGCTTGGTGGCACGTACAGGAAATTCGGGCCGCGATATGCGAAAATCGGTTTCCGGCCTAAATCCAGGAATTCCTATAAGGCAAGGTCTCATGTCTGACAAAGCAACCGCGTGTCCCCTTACGCTTGACGTTGTCCGCGCGGGCGACGCATTCGTTGTGCACTGCAGCGGCAAGTTGGTGGCCGGCGTAAACGATATTCTCTACGTCAAGGTCTCTAAACTGATCCCGGCCACCACGAGAATTGTGTTGGACTTAACCAACCTCACCCGTGTCGACAGTATGGGCCTGGGCACGCTGGTTCGTCTTAAGGTTTCCGCGCGGTCGGCGGGGTGCAGCGTAGAACTCATCAATCTCGGCAAACAGGTTCGGCTGCTGCTTGGCACTACCGGTCTCATGAAGGTATTCGCGACCATTGGGGAAAGCGGTATCAAGTTGTGCTGATCGTGAGGCCAGTCTCCGGGCGGTAGTCTCTGCCGACGTCTCGAAGAGCCGCTTTGCCGGCTAAATAGGACAGGAACGCACAAACCTACCGGCAGATGAGGACATCCTGTCGCGGAAACGAGATCGGCGATCACTCATGAATCCAACAAGCGAAAACATTCGTGAACTTAGGGTGAGAACCGTCAAGGTGCCACTGGCTCAGCCTCATCGAACTGCCAGCGGCACCATCGCAGAATCTCCACTCGTGTTGACCGACGTCGTCACCGACGACGGCGTGGTTGGGCACAGTTTGGTTTTCACTTACACGGCGGCCGCACTGAAGCCAACAGCTGACCTCATCCAAAACCTCGAATCGCTGATCGTCGGCGAGTCCCTCGCTCCAGCTGAGATCGCGCAGAGACTTGCGCGGCGGTTTCGGCTGCTTGGTCCTCAGGGCTTGGTTGGAATAGCGCTCGCCGCCATTGACATGGCGCTGTGGGATGCGCTGGCGCGAAAACATTGCGTATCACTGATTCGTCTTCTGGGCGGCATTGAAAAGCCCATTCCCGCGTACGGCGCCGTGGGATACGAAGGTGTTTTAGGCTCCGCGCACGAAGCGGAGGAATGGGCTAAACGCGAGTTCAAGGGGGTGAAAGCAAAGATCGGCTACGCAACCGTGCGCGAAGACCTTGAGGTAGTTCGTGCGATTAGAAAGGCGGTGGGTGACGAGATGGCGATCATGGTTGACTATAACCAATGCCTCACACCTGCCGAGGCCTTGCGGAGGCTCGGCACATTAGACGGGGAAGGACTCACGTGGGTGGAAGAACCCGTCCTGGCGCATGACTACGATGGCCACGCATTCGTGGCGCGCGAAATCCATACGCCGATTCAATGTGGCGAGAACTGGTGGGGAGCGCACGAATTGCAGCGAGCCATCGATGTCCGGGCCTCGGATTACGTAATGCTGGACATCATGAAGATCGGCGGCGTAACTGGCTGGCTATGTGCCGCAGCCTTGGCGGAAGTGCATAGCATTCCGCTCTCGAACCACCTATGGCCAGAAATCAGCGCGCAATTGATGTGCGCATCGCCGGTAGCGCACTACCTCGAATACGCCGACTGGTGGAACCCCATTCTTGACGAACCTCTACGAGTGGAACACGGCGTGGCCATCGCCGGGAATGCCGCCGGCAGCGGCGTAAGCTGGAATGAAAAGGCGGTAACGCGGTTCGCCGTGTAAACGTCGATTCCGGTGAACCTGCAATCAGGGACGCCATATTGTGACAGCGATCACAGACCGGTTATTCCACCTACTCCAGAATAAGCATTGGAGCTGACCGGAATGGCAAACGACTATCTTGAGAAGCGTTACACCTGTATTTACAAGAGCATCGAAAAGGGCTGCCTGCTTTGCAAGTCACAACATCGCTGCCCACCGTTGATCGTGATCGCCATGCAGTACTCGCAAGCGATTGCCGACCTGCCTCCCCAGCGAAGTGATGTTCATCACAGAAGCGTAACCCGATAGGTCGTAGGCTTCTCTTAAGACCACATGAAAGAGGCCCTTATGATCGGACATTGCTTCAATCCGAAGTGCAACGAGGAGCTGCGCTATCTACGGCAAGGTTCGGTCTATCAATGGGAGAAGGGCGTTGCGCAAGACTTCCACTCGGAATTTTTCTGGTTATGCCCGGCCTGCTCTCCCATCTTCAAGGTGGTTTTCGACCATGACGGGGAGCCCTCGCTGGCCCCTGCCGCACTGAAGGACGAGTGGGGCCGAAGGGATTCTCGAATTCGGAGGGTGCTGAGAGATGTAGTCGGCCCAGTACCCGAGACTCAAGACGAACGGCGGGTGGCCTTATGACGCAAAATATTCCGTTTCCCGTTTACGCAGAATCCATTCACTACGATCTCAAGGAATTGCTCGTAGCCTACGACTTCTCTGAAGCGGCAGACGCCTCGTTGAAGTATGCGGTGATGTTGTCGAAGAAGTTTGGCTCGTTCATTCACCTCATCGGCGTGCAGAGCCCGGCCGAATACGCCAGCGCTCTGGAGGCCGGCCCATTCGCGATGCAGATGTCTCAGCGTGATCTTCAATTCGGTCTCAAGAGTTTAGAAGAGCGGCTCCGAAGAGAGGGGATATGGAGTGATTCTGTACGGCGGATTGGCAACGTTTCAGACACGATCGAAGGAGCCATTCTCGAGCGTACGCCGGATCTTCTTCTGCTTGGCGCCTTTGGCTACGGCCCAATCGACCGGCCGCGTCTTGGCTCAACCGCCGAGCATCTCCTTCGAACAGTCCGCTGCCCAGTATTCGTTCTGGGGCCACACGCCCTTCTCCGCGATCGCGAGGCTCCTCCCATCAGGCGCATTCTCTGCGCTATGACCTCAGACGAGTCGCCTGACGATATTCTCTCGTTTGCCGGCCACTTTGCTGCCCAAATGGGAGCGACCCTGGAGCTCGTACATGTCATGGATCCTACCCATAAGCATCTTCCGCGCAAAGATTACTTGCAACTGTGCGAAGAATGGGCCGGCAAAGCGCGCGATCGAGGCATCATGGTGAGTTGGACGGTCGTCCATGGCCGAGCCGACGAGGCAATTGCCGTTCGTGCCGCTAAGTCGAAGTCCTCTCTCATTCTCTTCGGTCTGCACCGCGGTGGTACCCAGGCTGTCGATTGTGCCGACGGCGTAGTGAGCGCCACGATTCGCGAAGCGCACTGTCCAGTAATGACAGTGCCTTCCAACTTCCCGGGCGGATGCCGATAGAACAGGCAGAGTTAAGCAGGAGCGGAGGCTTAGTATGACGATTATTGGAAACCAAATTGCAGTGACTCTGGACAGTATTCTGTTTGCCACAGACTTCTCATCCAGCGCAGAAACCGCCAAGATGTATGTGCAAGCCCTTGCAGAGCGCTATCAATCGAGGGTTCGTCTGATGCATGTAGTCGACCTTATGGCGGCTTTCAAGACCTCGGATGCCGGGGTGAGCATTGACTTCTTTCGCAGGCTCGGAGAAGAATCTCTGGGCCGTCTAAAGAAGGAACTGGACTCAGAGCACATACGCGCCGAGGCCGTCCTGTGCGAAGGGACAGATCCGGCTACCGAGATTTTGAGGGCGGCCGAGGGTAGTCTCGTCAACCTGCTGGTGATCGGCACACGCGGCCACAAGGGCCTGGCCAGGCTGGTTCTTGGATCGACAGCAGAAGAGCTGATTCACCAGGCCAGATGTCCAATTCTCGCCATCGGACCCGCTGTGTCCCCGCCGAAGCTTCCGATAAGCTTTCAGAAAATCGTCTACGCTACGGATTTTTCTCCAGAGGCGGCAAAGGCATGCGTGTTTGCCTTATCGTTTGCCCAGGATTTCGGCGCCCATCTCTACTTGTGTCATGTGGTGCCCGGCACAGACGGCTCGGGCCAGAAGAACGATCAGGAGTTGAACGACGAGTTTGTCAGCGCGTTGCAGAGACTAGTTCCCGACGTCGCCAGAGAATGGTGCGAACCAGAATGTGTTCTCGAGCATGGGTTTGCGGCGGATGGCATTCTGTTGCTCGCCCAGCGGGTGAAAGCCGATCTCATTGTGCTGGGGACGCGTAGAACATCACACTGGTTCGACAATTTCAAAACCGGCGTGGCGTTCCAGGTGATTAGCGGCAGCACCTGCCCGGTGCTTACTATCCGGGAGTAGCCTCAGGACGCAGGTCAAAAAGCGACTAAACGTAATCGCTTCTTTCTATGCCCAACTTTCTGAGTTTGGAATTCAAAGTCGTCCGCTTCAGTCCGAGCTTCTCGGCTGCCCCGCCGCTTCCGCCGATCATTCCTTTTGTCTCCCTGAGAACACGGAGGATGTGTTCCCGCTCTGCGGCATGAAAATTCGGATCAGACATGACTACACCTTCCTCCTCCACCTTTTCCAGCTCGGCCAGGGGGGCACGCAGGGTTGAGCCCTGGGTAAGAATGACAGCCCGTTCAATAAAGTTCTCCAACTCTCTTACATTGCCGGGCCACGGCCAGGCAACCAGGGCTGACATGGTTTGCTCCGGAATCTCCTGAATGGGCTTGTTCATGCGCCTTGCGTGTTTGTTGACGAAGTAACGGACAAGCAGTGGAATATCCGAGGTCCTTACGCGCAGCGGCGGGATGGTAATGGGGAAGACTCTCAGACGATAGTAGAGATCGCTGCGAAACTCGCCGGTCTTTATCATCTTGGCGAGGTCGCGGTTGGTGGCCGCGATCAGCCGAACATCCACCGGAATCGCTTTTCTTCCACCAAGCCGTTCGATCTCCTTCTCCTGCAGAGCCCGCAAGAGTTTGGGCTGGAGCTCCAAAGGCAGATCTCCAATCTCGTCCAGGAAGAGCGTGCCCATATGAGCCAGTTCCAATCGTCCGATTCGTTGGGAGATCGCGCCGGTAAAAGCGCCCTTCTCATGGCCAAAGAGCTCGCTCTCCAACAGACCAAGAGGGATGGCTGAGCAATTTAGCTTGACGAAGGTCCGGTCACGTCGCGAACTGATGGTATGAATCGACCTCGCGATCAACTCCTTGCCGGTTCCGGTCTCGCCCAGAATCAGTACGGTCGCGTCGGTCGAAGCGACGGTTTCAACCTGCTTCAAGACAGTCTTCAGACCGTGACTTTCACCGACGATCTCCTCGAAGTTGTACTCGGTGCGCAGCTCCTCCTCCAAGTAGCGCTTTTCCTCTTTTAGCTTGCTGCTAAGCTGAACAATTCGGCGGTAGCCATGGTCGATCTTGATTGTCCCGGCGATCTGGCTGGCCGCCTGGAGGAGCATATCGATTTGGCGTTGGTCGAAGACGGGTTGGCGCCGGCTACCTACAAAAAGGGTGCCGAGCACTTCACCTCGGCAGTCGAGAGGAACCCAGCAGCCCGACTTCACTCCCGCCCTCAGTTGATAGGTGGCTGGACCGGCGCTCTTGCTGTCGAGTTGGCTCATCAGGAGTGGTTCCTGATTGATGAAGACCCAGCCTTCCGGTGTTCCTTCGATAGGGAGAATGCCCTCCTGACGAGAGGCCGGTTGGCTGGCGGAAGGTAGTTCCTGCATGTGCAGCTCGTGGGCGTTGCTGGGGTCATGAAGCGCAATGGCCGCATAGTCGTGGGGGATCAACCGCTGAAGGCTGGCCTCGATCGCTGACAACATCTGCCGGATGTCCGGGTTGGCCAGAACCGCTTTGCCGAGTTCAAGCACCAGTGATTCTTCGGCCCGCTTGCGATCTGTGAAGTCACGCGTGACTTTTGAGAATCCGACGAGCTGACCATCCCGCCCCCGTAGGGCGGTGATGATCACATTAGCCCAGAAGCGCGATCCGTTTTTACGGATCCTCCACCCTTCGTCTTCAAATCTGCCTTCGGTGGCAGCTACTTCTAATTCGTGCTGGGGCTTGCCTCGCTCCACACTTTCCTGGGGATAGAACTTGGAGAAGTGCTGGCCGAGGATCTCGTCCGCAGTGTACCCCTTGATTCGTTCCGCGCCGGAGTTCCAAGTGGCGACTCTTCCTTCAGGATCGAGCATGAAGATCGCATAGTCTATGGCGCCTTCCACCAGGAGGCGAAATCGCTCTTCGCTATGGCGCAGCGCGGTCTCTGCCTGCTTGCGCTCGGTGACGTCCCTCACCACCGTCAAGATGGAGTGCTCGACATCGGCATCGACAGGGCTGAGCATGATGTCAATGGGAAACTCCGTTCCGTCTTTCCGGAGGCCATAGAGTTCGAGGCCGGTTCCCATGGGACGGACAACGGGCGCCCCCGCGTAAGCACGGCGACGTTGAGGGTGCCGGCCGCGAAATCGATCAGGGACGAGAATTTCTACCGGGTTTCCGATCAACTCGCTTTGGCTGTAGCCGAAAAGCCGTTCCGTTGCCGGGCTAGCCGCGGAGATATGGCCATCGATGGTGGTAACAATGATTGCATCTGGAGAAGCGAGAAAAAGCTTCTCAAACAGAGCATGCGCATGCTCAGAAGCGTCCTTCGGAACCAGGGGCTCAAGCTTACCTGCAGGGTGCTTCATGGTGCACTTCTGACGTCGATGCTTTTAGACTATCGAGGAGTATACCAGCACGGTAAGCAGGGCTCATCTGCAGAGCGACTGTCCTCAGTCTCCGCTGATCGCCATCAGGGCCGAGCGATCGGGAATCATGACGGTGGCTCCTCTAAGAGTAACGAGATGTTTATGCTTGAAATCGCTGAGCGTCCGGGTGACCGTCTCACGTGTAGATCCCAGGCATGCGGCAATCTGCTCATGGGTCAGGGGCACTCTGATTTGATTTGCTTCCTTAGCCGGCTTTTCATCCGAAGACCAGTGCAGGAAGAGGCGGGCCAGCTTCTCATGGGCGGTGGTTGAGAGGCCAATTGTGCGCAGCTGCTCACAGGCGCGTCCATACTGCAAATTCAGCTGACGGATGACAGCTTCGTATGCCTCCGGGAAGCGGTGAACGAAGCGCAGGAAATCTTCTCTGCGAATGAACACGACCTGCGAAGGATAAAGAACTTCTGCGGTGGCCTCGTAAGGGATTCCGGACATTGACGCGCTTAGACCAATGACCTCGCCCGGCTTCGCCATTTGAAGAATAAGCGTCTTGCCGCCCTTTGAGCTTACCGAAAGCTTGACCTTTCCAGAGCAGACAAGAAAGACTCCGCGCGCTGGTTCGTTCTCCATAAACAAGATCGATCCCGCCGGATAATGGGAAGAAAGCTTGATCGACTCAAATTCCTTCGCTGCCGCAGGCGTCAGGTGGCAGAGAAATCCATTCTGCTTGAGAGTGCAGTTGTCGCAAGTGGAAGTCGGCGTCTGTTCGCTTGTATTCGGCATGCTATCTCTCCTCGATCGGTTCCAGCGCTGTGTCTCGCTTGGCTTGATTGGCAAAATATTGCGTTAAGGGCGAGTCGGCGAAAATCTTCGCACCGGTCGACCTTACAATTTCGCGAAGAATTCGAGCTCCGTTTGAGTCGACATAAGTGACTCCGCGGAGATCGAGCTGCAATGTTGGTTGCTTGCTCAAAGCCCACAAGCCGCGCCATGTCTTTCCCAACTCGGCCGCCCAGGGGCCTACTACTCTGCCCTCGACCTTCAGTGTTGCCAGGGCTGTCTCGTGGTTCATGGAAATTCTCAGCATTTGTTTTTCCTTCACTGCCTCCCTCTAGTGCAAGTGGGGTACCAAAGGCTGAGCGCGCCGCGCGAAGTTGAGGCTTGTTGAAAGCAGGCGACTTAGGAAAGGGAGGTTCGCCCAAAAACGAGACGAGGCTGGACTGGGAGACGAGCTTTGAGACGAAATATCGTCGGCCGGACGATGGCATCGTCTCCTGGGGGCGTCCCAACGACCGGAATCAGTTTATAGAATGCTGGTCTTCCTGCAGCTTTGGAGTGCGATCGAAGAGCAGCCACCCAAAAGCGAGGAACGCGATCGATGTGCTGAGAACGAGGGAGGTGACGCAGTACACGCACCAGACATTTAGGATGTGGGCTTCAATATTTGTCAGGTAAAGGGCGTACGCAAGACCAAAACCTGAGAAACAGACCATAAGCAGTCTGCGGCCCAGCAGCGCGAGGATTACCAGCACTATGTAGCCCGCAATCCCCAACACGGCCACCGGGATGCCATGGACCTCAGCATAGGGACTCTGATTGACGTATGCGGAGTTCCAACGGGAATGCAAGAGATCGAGCGCCCGTGCCGGCGCCCTATAGTGTTCACCAAGAGCAAGGAATGACACCCCGATTCCAGCGAGTGCCAGGGATGCGAGGACATAACGCATTTTGCACCTCCATCTCATCGAGCCAAAGCGAGATCAGCGATGATGAAGTGCGATCCAGACCCTTCTGGATCACAAGCTCTGTGAACTCAAGACTCTACTTGCCTAGCGAATGCCGTAGGGTGAGAACCGGGCATTTGGCCTCGGCGATTACGTTGTACACGGTGTTGTCGCCATAAACCGGCCAGAAGGCCGTGTCGGGGTTCGAGCCCATGACAATCAGATCCGCGCCGAGCTTCTCGGCCGCGTGAAGAATCTGCTCCACTATTTCCCCTGCCCCAACCATCACCGTGGCTGTCGTCCACAGTGGCGCTTCATCGGGTATGAGGCGCGTAAGCTCGAAGGCCGTCCATCGGACAAGACGTTCAGATGCATACTCGGCGTGCACATCGCGAGGCAGCACATGCAACAACGTTATTTCGGCTTTGTAGAACTGTCCCAGTCCCACGGCGAGCTTTGCAGTCTCCTGGTAGCCGGATGACAGGGAAACAGGATGCAGAATTCTGCTGGGCTGACCGTGAGCAAAGGGCCGCGCGTGGGGTCCCACGGTCCACACGGGAACGCTGGTGCTTTTTAGAATTTCGTGTGCGGTTGAGCCCAGGAAGAACTTCTTAAGATTACGCCGGCCATGGGTACCCAGAATGACTCGCCCGGCGTGTACCTGTCCGACGATTCCCGCGATTTCATCGCGAGGATGGCCGCGCCGGATCACAACTTCGCAGTCGATTCCGGCAGCACGCACATGCGCCGCAGCTCCGCCAAGAATGCGCCGCGCCTGGTTAAGAGCCTTTTGCTCCTCTCGCCTGGCAACGTCCGCGATCAAGAGCACGGCTTGTTCCAGAGACTCAGATTCTACTGGTGGAATCACGTGGCTCAGAACGAGCGACGCTGCACACGCCTTGCATTGTGAGATCGCATGGGGGATAAGGTAGTCGATGTCTGTCAGATCGCTCGCTACTAGAATCTTGTCTGGAACCATGAATGCCGAGGTACTGAGGTGGTGGTGCGTTGCAGCGGTAGTCATACGAGCCCTCCTGAAGCAGGATCCCCCATTCCTGATTTCTCGGCTGTGATCCAGGACACATCAAGTGACCCGGACAAAGCGTCTCTCCAACTCTCCAGTGTGATTTCTGTCACAGCCAGTGGGGCTTTTGGTCCACTATCTTGTCTGTGAAAGCCGCCTAAGATATCCGGGCGGGTTCGACCGTCTCAGTAAGAGGAGCACTTATGGCTACCACGAATCCCGTCGCCGTTACGTTTGAACGAATCCTCGTTCCGACAGACTTCTCAGAAACATCGGAACGTGCTTTAGAGTACGCGAAAGCAATCGCCAAGCAGGACCATTCGCAATTACTGCTTGTTCATGTAGGTCCACCGATGAATTTGATTACCCCGCCCGAAGCAGCCTGGGTCGACGTGGATGAGATCCAGTCGGCAGAGGAGGAACGTTTGGAACAGAGTGGCGCCGAGTTGCGTTCCGAAGGGTATCGAGCCCGGACGATCTCGCTCACGGGAGCGCTTTACGATGAGCTCCTTTCCGCGGTGAAGCAAAACGAGGTGGACTTGATTGTCCTGGGAACCCACGGCAGAAAAGGCTACGAGCGGCTTTTGCTTGGCTCAGACGCAGAAGCGGTGCTGAGGACCGCATATTGCCCCGTGCTTTTGGTAGGGCCAGCGGCGCCGGCTTTGCAGGATAAAACGTGGCACTTACGTGAGGTGATCTGTGCCACAACTCTCGATCCGAGCTCGGCGCACGTTGCCGCATTCGCCCATAAGCTCGCCGCCCAGCATGGCGCGGACCTGGTTCTCTTTCATGCGCAGAATCCGAGCAGCCCAGACGCGGATTGGGTTTCGTTTGAAGAGGCCTTTCACCACTACGTTCCCGAAGGTTTCGGCACCTGCTCGTGTTTGCGCACCCGGCTGGTCAGTACTGCACCGGGAACCAGCATCGTGGACCTCGCCAAACAACGTGGTTGCGATCTGATTGTGATGGGCGCACACCCAGCACCCTCGATGGCGACACATCTGTCGCCTGGAACCGCGGCGAAGGTGCTGATCGAGGCTCCCTGCCCGGTAATGACCGTCCTGGAGTACTAGGCCCGCATCGGACCTTAATGAACAACGACACTCTCGCTATGGCGAGAGTTGTCGCTGGAGTTTCTACCTTTAGAGAAGAAGGTGCAGGGCTCAGAATTGTCTTCGAAGAGGCGTTTTGTCAGGATGCGCAATAGCAGGGGCTGAAGAGCCTGCGTGAGAACTATTCTCTCCAAATTGAGTCCCGGAGGGACGGCTGAGAGTCAGAGCTGTCCAAATTAGCGAGAAAGCCGCTTGTTGGACCAGTTAGTCGGCTGATTCTATTAGGAGAGCTTGGCCAACATCAAATCAGGTCCCTATTTTGGACCCACTGACAAATCGGATTTAACAGCAGGGCCCTCGACTACGCTTCGCTCCGGTTGAAACTTCGGCGACACTTTCACTTACGGTGAGAGTGTCGTTGTTTGATGCGCAGCTTATCGGAGAGTGTCGATACGTACCTGGTTGATCCCGGCCGCCGACTCGATCGGCTTCACCACCTGCCATTGCAGGAAGTACATCGAGAGCAGCATCTGAACCCCCATAAATAATGAATAACCAGCCACCACTGCCAGAGAGTCTCGTTCGTCCCGGCCTGCGACGGCAAGCAAAGCGCCTGCGAAAGCAAAGCCGATACCAGCCAGGATATACATGCCTGTCAATTCTCGCGCGGTACCCTTCCAGGAGCTGGCAAGAGCAACTTTGCCTGCACTGAGGGAAAGGGCATAAACGGCGAGGATGTAGCAGAGCATTTGCATCGTTGCGCCCGGATAGAGAATCAGGAAGACGCTGCAGGCGGCAGCGACCGTGCTCACGAGCAGAAAGCCCCGGAGCCTGCTCACCTGATGGCAGCCGAGGCCGACAGCGCAGATCCAATCCACGCCGGCGATGAAGAGCAAAGATGCCGCCACCAATAACAATGCGAAGGCGCCCCCGACGACGTAAAACAAGAGGTTTGTCATCGTCGCACGAACATAGAAGAGCGCCAGTCCCAGGCCCAACATGGTCCAGCCGTGAATTGCCATCAACCTGATGCGTGTGTTTTCCGTCAATCGAATCATATGCGTCACCTGCCAGCTTGGAGTCTGGCAGGATTTCCCAACTAAGGCGGTGACGGCCGTCACAAGTGAGGCTCTTCGAGATCGGCTACGAAACAGTGTGCACCGCAGAAGATGCGCACCCATCCTGGCGCTGCTTTGCTTTGGTTGCGGTCCGGAGTGTGAACGTGGGACATGGGGCCTGGGCTATCACGCGGTAGACAACGCCGGTACGGAAGTTTGCCGCCATGGGCGATGCTGGAAGCGCACCGAGGATTAGCAACTCGGGGCCTAGAGCCGAGCACTCTGCGACAATTTCTTCCGCTGGTTCACCATAGCGAATCCGAATCCGGGACACCAGATTCTGCTGCTTTGCCCCTTTAAGCATCTTGTCGATGGCGGACACGGCTGCCGCATAGGTCCCATCGTCCATATGCTCCTGTTCCAGTACGTAAAGCACCGTGAGCTCGGCTGCCATTCCGGCGGCAAGCTCAACCGCGAAATGGAAGCTCTTTTCGGGATCATGGCGCAGAGAGGTGGCAAAGATAACCCGGCGCGGACTGCGCCCTGGCATTGGCCTGAAATGCGGACCCACAGTGCAAACGGGAATATCCAAGCTGCGTATCAATTCCTCCGCCACGGACCCGAGCAGGAGCTTGCCTAACTTCCCCCTGCTGGAGGTGCCAAGAATCAAGCGCTTGATCCCGCGTTCGCGAATGAAGTCGATGACCCGGTCAACCGGATACCAGCGACGCACTTCATACGCACACGCCAGATTCTGTGCTTTCAATTCGTTTGCGACTTTGGCGAGGACAGCCTCGGCGTCGCGAAACGCCTTCTCTTTTTTAGTGAGAGGAAATGCACCGGACTCCGTTGAGACATAGGCATCCGGAGGAATGACGTGGAGTAGCCATATCATGGCTCCAGTCGCTTTTGCTTGGTCAATGGCCACGGGAAGCAGGAACTCCAGGTCGTTCAAATCGGTGGCTACCAAAATGGACCTGGGCCGGGTAATCGAGGACAGATGCATCGGATCCATTGCGCGCTCCTTTCGGATAGAGCTGGTTCAAGAGCTGTGAGCCGGAACTACGAGTACGGGGCAGTGGGCGCCGCGGATGATTGCGGACAGTTTGGTCCGCGGTAGATGATCCGCAAGAGTGGACCGGTGCCGCGCGCGCAGGATAATCAGATTCGCTTTGTTTTCCTGTGCCGAGCCAATGACTGCCGCGGCAATATCGCCGGTTTTCACCTGATATTGCAGGGTGCACCATTCTCCACTGTCGCTGGGCAACAGTTCTCGAAGTTTTCCCAGCGTCCGCAGCTCGACTTGTTGCTGCTCCTCTTGCGTGCCGGTAGGAGACAGCGTGTGCATTACCGTCAACCTGGCGTTGTAATCCTGCGCCAACGAGCCGGCATATTGCACCAAACGCGAAGCCTCCTCAGAAAAGTCGGTCGCCAGCACGATGGACCTGATCGGGGGAAAGGTCTTGTCGCACATGGGTCCGGCCACGAGAACGGGATAGTCGAGGCGGCGGGTCGCCCATTCGGCCACAGATCCAAGGGCCAGCTTGGCTAATCCATGGCGTCCATGGGAACCAACCACCAGCAGGTCGATGTTGTTTGCTTGACCGGCAGATTGAATCGCGTCACTCGGCGAACCCAGAAATACTATTTGCTTATGCTTCACAGTTCGCAGATCAGGGATGTGCTCGGCATATTTTCGAAGGTTCTCGCGCTCAGCCTCCAGATTCACCATCTGGAGATCGGGAACCGGCCCGGCCATGTCGGCAACATAGAGATCGGGCTCAACGGCATGGAGCACGTAAAGGTGGGCGTGAAATTCTTTAGCGAGCCGCGCAGCCAACTTTACCGCGGTTGCACTGTCGGGAGAGTAGTCGGTAGCCACCAGAATGGATCGGAAGCGAAGACCCACTGGCCCCAAACGAGAACCCTCGTGCTCCTTTTGTAATGAGCTGGTATAAGCAGCTGTCATGGCGGACCTCTTTTCTTAGGCAACGTGTCCGCATTGCGAGCGCGCGGACTTGTCTGCTGTGAGGATCGCGTAAGAACAGCTTTGCGTCTGTGATCGACATCACAAGCCGTGGGCTGGTCCGCGACCCGGATTTCCTGTACGCTGCGCTGGACACGACCGCGTGCGCGGCTTTCATTAAGGAAAGCCGCATAGGAATCCGGGCGATGCATCCTCTCGCTCTCACACCTGTGACGGGGATCACGGTCAAACCAGTGTTATCCGCTTATAGTCTCCATGACTGAGAGAAGAAGACCAGCTTCACAGGAGAAGAATGCGATGAGTCCCAATACCCTTCAATTCAAAACGATAGCCGTAGCGATCGACCTGACCGAGTCGGCCTCTGCGGCACTGCGCTACGCGCAAGCGATGGCCCGCATGTACGACTCGACACTGGTGCTCGTGCATGTCATCGACCCTCTCGCCTACGCATTCCCAAATGGGGCGCCTTCTCTGCTTAGTACGGCGGCGGGGGCGGAACTGAAGAGGATAGAGGAAGAGACAAGTGCCCTGGGAATTCCGGTTCACTCTGTTATTGAAAGTGGGATCGTCTGCGAGCGCATTTTGCAGGTGATGAGCGAGCACCATGCGGAGCTGCTCCTACTGGGAACACGCGCGAAGACTGAAGCAGGCCGGGTTGCATTAGGTACTGTCGCACGGCAGCTTCTGGCCAGGTCGCGGTGCCCCATCATGACGATTTCACCAGATGCGCTTGCCTCTTTACCGTGGGCCGGGTGTTGGCGGCGTGTACTGGCGGCCACCGACTTTTCGCCTGCGTCTATCCGAGCCCTGCAATGCGCGCACCAGGTGGCCTTGCGGCAATTGATACTGCTCCATGTTCCGCGGGCTGAAAATGACAATGAGGATTTGCGTAGCTTGGAGAGACTGCGCTTTCTCGCTCCCTTCAATGAGTCGCACACGGTTCCTGTCGAACACATTGTCGCCTCCGGTTCAGCAGGCCAAGTGATCGCTGAATATGCCGAGAAGTTCGCAGCGGATCTGGTGGTACTCGGCTCCCCTGAAAACGAGCTTGCGGAAGAAGATTTCGCCACCAGCACGGTGTTGCAGGTGATCTCGAAGGTCAAATGCCCCGTACTCTGCTTGCCTTTCGTCAAAAACACGCGTCCAGTGGGACTGACCTATGAAGTGGTAACTTCCGGTGGTGTTGGGAAGTAACTGGCCGCTAGATCCCATGTTTCATAAGGTCCTTACTCCCACGATAACGTCTTGCTGGAAAAATCGAAATGCACGCGTCGAGCTTGGAGCGCGGCGACGCCCACGATTCCGTCGATTCCCGGGAGCGTGTCTGGACCGGGCGACGGCAGCAATAAGACGGGTACCTCGCGACTCCTATTACCGAATACAACATCGGGTAGAGTGGCTTGTTTTACTTGCACGCGTCCGCCCATCGTCGCGTTTTTGATGCTGCCCGCCGTGCGTAGTTCTGGCACGGTGGTGCGCAGGCGCTCCTCATACAGAAGGATGCCTGGCGAGCCGGTATCGACAATCAGGTGTACCGGACGACCCTGCACTTGAAGCTCAACAATCAGGCACTTGGTCATCGGATCGCCGCCCGCCAAGTAAGTTCTTGGCAGGGTGGGTTCGAAGATCAGGTTCCCGGCGCCGAAATCGATGGTGATGTCGCTCAGTTTGAGAAGGTCCATGCCGATGATGGCGTCGGCCTTCCTGGCGAAGTCGGAATAGCGGGCCAGATCGCTCACCAGCACGACCACGTTGTCTGCACGAATGGGACCGAACTGAACTTCAGGTACGGTTGCAGTTTCCCACTTGAGATTTCTGTCAAAGTTGAAACTCTGAGCGGTGTGCGCATCCAGCTTCAGCTTTGCGGCTATTCTTTGGTCGACCATGCTGATGCTCGCGCCAGTGTCCAGGATGAACTTCAGATTGGTTTGGTCTCCGATGCGGCCTTCGACCTGGATCAGGTACCCGGAAGAGAGCCGGAACGGCAGTTTGCTGACGGACCCGTTTTCTGTAGGCTTCGGTTGGTCCTCTGCTTGCGAAACAGAGGGAAAGAAAAGGCACACACAGGCCAGAGAAAGCAGCCAACGATTCATCGAATTCTCGCTCGACCGCGGTAGCGGTGAGGAGGAGCTTCATGCTCCTGGGCAGAAGCCTCAATTCGCCATGAATCTCTTCGTCCTATTGACTTTGTCTTCGCCTAATGCTGTGATGGCGCTAGACTTAGCTTCATCCTCTCCTGCGGATCTCTCGGGACTCGGACCCCTATCTCACACGTGTTGGGTCCACAGCGCAGTTCATCCCCAAGCCGAATTTGGCATGCCCTTTACGCGATTCCCAATACCTGGTTCAGAAATCCCACCACATACTTCCATACGAGGTAATAGAGCACCAGTGCGCTGAGGAACCAGGGCCCCACGAGCACGTATGGAACGCTGATGGTCTGGAACCAGGTGACGCCGTGCGCGCCGATCGCCAGGAACCCGCCACATACGGCCGAGAAGGCTCCGATGGACACCAAAATCAGCGGCGCGCAGCTTAACAGCTCCCGTGGAAATGCCCAGCGCTTCGGCGATTACCTGGTATGGTTGCTCTTCGATGAGCGCGAGCGTGGCCGCGACTTGCAGTTTCGGCGGTAGCCGGCGGAACGCATGCGCTGTTTTCCGGCGAAGTTCCTGGGAGATGCTGGGGTCCGGCAACGCCGACGAGGGCAGATCTTCAGGGAGTTCCGTTTCCGCCCGCACGGTCCTCAGGTAATCGAGCGCAGCGTTGGTGGCGATGCGTCGCGCCCACGGCTCGAATTTGCGCGCCGGGTCGAAACGGGCGTGGCTGCGATAGATGCGCCAGAAGCTTTCGACGGTGAGGTCTTCGGCAGCGGCGGGATCGCGGACGATGCCAACGATCCAGCCGTAGACGTCGCTCTGATGGCGGCGAAACAGGGACTCGAAGGCGTCAAGGTCGCCGTGACAAAACTGCCGCAGTACGTCCGATGGCTGTTCCAGCACTGGTATTCTCTTCCCTTCTATATTTGCTTACGGCGAGAAGGGGACGAGGGTTACACGATTGTTCCCGATGCTCTCAAAAATAGTGGACTGTCAGCTAAGCATGGACAAAGGAGGCTCTGTATGGCCGATACGGGTCAGCCGATAAGCTGGTCGGATTTTGAAAAAGTGCTGATTGTTGCAGGAACGATAACGCGTGTTGAACAATACCCCGAGGCTCGTCATCCTGCGTACAAGGTCTGGGTCGATTTCGGCGAATACGGCGAACGCAAAACAAGCGCCCAAATAACGACCCTCTACTCTGCGGAGGAATTGATTGGGCGACAGGTGATCGGTGTCATTAATTTCCCTGAAAAGCAGATCGGACCATTTCGTTCGCAGTTTCTGTTGACGGGCTTCCAGGGGAAAGAAGGTGTAGTGCTTGCGTCCATAGAAAGACCAGTTCTGAATGGATCTCGCCTCTGCTGAACCGACTCGTTCCAGGGATGAGTATCAGGGAAGCTCCAAAGTAAGTGCGTGGAAGTCCCAAATCCCGGCGTCGCGTATCAATAAGGGCGAATCGTCTGGTGCCAGACCAAACCAGTAACCGATCAGAAATGGCGCTCCGTGAAAGTTCTTCAGGTCGGCCACCTCTTCGAGCTTGTGACTGGTCACGGAGACGCGAAAGACCTGGTCCCCTCCCGCCAGGTGGTTCAGGAAAAAGATGGAGTCTCCGTTATGCGACCAAGTCGGGTAACCGATGGAGGCCTTCGCTACTTTGGTCCACGTCCGGGTGCTGAAGCTGTAGACGAATAGTTCGTTTCCGTCGTTTGACATGGCCGCAAGACGGTCTCCCGCCGGTGACCAGCGCGGTGACCACAGACCCTGTGAGCCGGGTACGACGGTGACGCTGCGAGTTCGCACATCAAGCAGGCGAATGGCATTCACGCTGGCTGCGTCTTTTTCGGAAACCGCCTGGCCTCCAAACGCCAGCGACTTTCCGTCCGGCGACCAAGTGGGATCGGCCTGGTCGCGTTGCTCCGGTATAAGTTGCTGTGCGGAGCCACCCTGCGCGCTCACGATATATAGTTGCCACGGTTTGCCCGGCATCTGGCCCATAAACGCAATCTGGCTTCCATCGGGGGACCACCGTGGCATGTAGGCCAGCAGCGGAGGGTAGGTGAGTTGCGAACGTTCGCTGCCATCGGGACGGCTGCGCCACAAACTCCCCTCCGGGTAGCTCATATAAGCGATCCATTTCCCGTCCCGGGAAAAGTCCACACCCGTTCCTTGAATGCCCGGTGGCGCGCCCGGAAAAAGCGGGCGAACCTCCCCGGATTTCGCGTCAAAGCGCACCAACTGCCCGCGTGGTTGGATCGTCCGGACAAAGAGCTGATTCCCATCTGTACTCGGCAAGGGAGCAAACGTGCTGGTGGGGCCGGATGTCAATTGGACTGGCTGGTGGTTCACTCGGCGGACCAGGCTGCCCGCTTCGCGCATAGCCCAGATATCGGCTACACCACCGCGCGACGACTGGAAGACAAAATATTTTCCATCCGGCGTCCAGCTCCCGCAACACTCCGCCGGCGGGTTGTTCCAGCCGGTCAGCAATGCATGGAGCCGTGTTCCATCCGAAGCGACTTCCCAGATGGCTGAGCCGTTGGCGCCGTTTACAGTGAAACGCAACCGGCTTCCATCGGGCGACCAGCGCGGCCAGGAGGCAGTGCCGTCAGCGGTCACCAGCCGGCGAGGTTCAGCGCCGTCGCCGTTGGCGACGTAGACCTCCTTACCCGACGTATACGCCAACCTATCTCCGTCTGAAGACCACGACGCGTCGGTTGCCACCACATTGGCCAATCGGCGCGCGGCGCCACCCAGAACCGGCAGAATCCAGGCGGCGTTTCCCTCGGGAACAAAGCTCTTATTCAATACGAGAAGGCGGGAGCGATCTCTTGAGATGTCGACGGGAAATATATCGTCTACTGATTCGTGTATAGGGACGATCTCCCCTCCGGCCGTAGAGACCTGGAAGATCTGTCCACCCTCGGAAAAGTAGAGCCTGGCGCCATCCGTGGCCGCTCCTGATTTTTCTTGTCCGTCCGTGGTGACCTGCAGCGAGCTGACCACTCTGGGCGGAGGCAGCACCGGCCTCATGACAAAGGCAAGCACAGCCAAGCCGGCGAGGATCAGGGCGCCGAAGCCAAGCCATCGCCGGCGCTGGGCAGCTGTGATCCCTACCCCGGTTGCCGGGGTTGACGCCCGCCGCATGGCGCCACTTACCGGGGCAGTTGCAGTTGAAAAGGATGCGGTCGCCGCGGTCAAACGATCTAAATTGAGGTCCCGCTTCAGTCGCTTCAGATCGCTTCTCACTTCAGCCGCGCTCTGGGCCCTCAGATCACGTTCCTTCTCCAGTGCCTTGTTGATGATTCCTTCCAGCGCGAGGGGCGCGGAGGGATTCAGACTGGTGATGGGCTCGGGGTTCTCGCGCAGCAGCGCGGCAAAAACCTGTGCCGAGGAGTTGCCATGGAAAGGCACTTGCCCTGTAGCCATTTCGTAGAGCACTGCACCCAGGCTGAATAGGTCGCTTCGCGCGTCGATTCTTCTGCCACAAGCCTGCTCGGGGGACATGTATTCTGCCGTACCCAAAGCAATGCCGGGACTGGTCAACCGATGGGCATCGATTCCCAGAGTGGGCTTGTCATTAAGGTGTACCACGCCGAGGCTAGAGGACTCTGGGAGCTTGCTTCATGCGCCGGCCCGATCGATTTTGCCAGGCCAAAATCCAGAATCTTTGCCAGGCCGGGCGACGTGATGAAGATGTTCGCCGGTTTCAGGTCGCGGTGAATAATGCCTCTCTGGTGAGCCGCATCCAGCCCGTCTGTTATCTGGATAGCCAGGTCCAGGAGTTCGTCAGTTCCCAGGGGGCCGGCGATGAGGCGCTGCCGAAGGGTTTCTCCTCCCAGATACTCCATGGCAATGAAGGGCTGATCGCCGAATTCCCCTACCTCATGAATGGTGCAAATATTGGGATGGTTGAGGGCTGAGGCGGCGCGGGCCTCTCGCCGGAAACGCTCGAAAGCCTGAGGATCATCAGCCAGGTCCTGCGGCAAGAACTTGAGCGCGACCATGCGGCCGAGGTTGAGGTCCTCAGCCTTGTAGACTACCCCCATTCCCCCACTTCCCAGCTTGTCCAGGATGCGATAGTGCGAAACTGTGGTCCCGATCATGAGCCTAGAAACTTATGTGCCATGGATGCTGGATGATAGGCGTCTTCGCGGGCACGAGTCAAGAAAGCAATGGGTGGTGGGGCAGGCCGGTTTAGGGCCCCCGCTCAGCACTCCGGGTGGTTGCAAAGTCAGCTCTTCGGCGATCGCGGAACGGCCGGGAAACGAGCATGCCTCAAGGCTATGCCAAAATGTTGCGACAGGGAGCAGTGGAAGTGCTGCGCTGGATTTAGTTGCCGGAGAGAATCGATGGCCCTATCCTTCATTTCGAAGCTGCCAAAAAGCGAGCAGCAGGAATTGTTGGATGATCTCAACTATCTGAATGCGGCGGAGATCAAATCGTTCTGCAAGCGTCATTCGATTCCTTACAGGATTGCGGTTGAAACGAAAGATGGGGGCCGAAGAATGACAAGAGACGACGACAGAAAAGGTGTGATCCTGAATAGGATTCGACATTTCCTGCGAACGCGCGTGATTTTGGAAGAGACGTGTTTTCGGGCATCCGTGGTTTGTTTTGATAAGCTTTCGGACAATATCACAGCTGATGACAGGTTATTTTACGGGCAATACGATAAGACGAACCGCACCATGATCGCCCTTCTCAAGGGCTTGACCGATGGACAATTCGAGAATGGAGCCACCGCCAGAATTCTTGCCAGAGATTTTTGGAGCAACGGTAAAGCCCCGACATTCCGGGAATACGCATCCGCGTGGATGCGCGCATCGAGAGAACATTTAAGGCCAAATCCAGAGTGGGCTTTCTTGTCGGACCGAGCGGGCAAGGTGGCCGTCGCGGATTGGAAGAAACTGCGGAAGCAAAAGGCGTCAAAAGTGCTGAAGGTACTTAGTCAGATCGGTTCCACATAATAGGTCGCTTTTTTCCAGCAGGCGAAGTTGTCCATTGTTGGACAGCTTTGCCGCAAAATGAACACCATGACGCGATCCGGCAGTTTCGCAATTGGTATAGACCGAAGCGGTAGGCCTTTTCGTGGTTTTCTCCCAAGGAAAACCACACCTCGCGATCTCTATCAATCCACAGTAATTGCGAAACTGCCTTAAGCCAATCATGGTTTCCCTGGTTTGGAACTACTTACCGCCATGGGGTTTTGGAGGATAACGTGCTCAGTCTTTAGATAGAGTAACGATAGGGCGAGATCGGAGCCTATGCATGTCAAGCCTGCTTCAAGACCTTCGCTATAGCCTGCGGATGATGTTTCGCGATCGGGCGTTCACAATCCTTGCAGTGTTCACGCTGGCCATTGGCATCGGAGCGAGCACAACTGTTTTCTCCTGGGTCGATGCTATGCTTCTTCGTCCGCTCTCTGGCGTCGCATCGCCGGATCGCCTGGTAGCGGTTGAGACATTGACTCCGAATGGAGCCTTCGTTCCCAATTCATACCCCGACTACCGCGACTTCCGCGACCACCTAAAACTCGTGAGCGGTATGGCCGTAACCCATCCCGCAGCCTTCAGCGTGGGGCAGCAAGATCATGCCGAGCGCGTCTGGGGTGAACTGGTCTCTGGCAACTTCTTTTCCGTGCTCGGCACAAAAGCCGGCGTGGGGCGCGTTTTTGCTCCGGAGGAGTATGGCGACAAGCCCGGCGCCTTCCCACTGGTCGTGATCAGCGACCGCTTCTGGAGATCGCACTTCAACGCGGATCCCTCCATCGCCGGCAAGACCGTTCGTGTCAACCAGCACGAACTCACGGTGATTGGGGTCGCGGAGCCCGCCTTTCACGGTTCGTTCGCAGGAGAAGCATTTGACCTGTGGGTGCCATACATGATGCAGCCGGAACTCAACGGGGTGGATGAATGGATGCTGCGCGACCGTGCAGACCGGAATATGTTCGGCATCGCACGCCTGAGGCCGGGAGTCACGCTGGATCAGGCTCGAGGCGAACTCGCCTCGCTGGCAACGCGCATGGCTGTGGCCGATGCCGACACCAACCAGGGCCTGAGCGCCACCATGCTGCCGCTGGCTCAGTCGCATTTCGGTCCCCAGTCTTTGTTGCTTGCTCCGCTGCGCATCCTGGTAGGAGTGTGCGGCGTTCTGCTCCTGATCGTTTGCGCCAACGTTGCCAATCTACTGCTTGCTCGGGCCACCATTCGCCAGAAGGAGTTTAGTACGCGTCTCGCGCTGGGTGCGGGAAAGGCAAGGCTGGCCCGCCAGGTGGTGACGGAGATCCTTCTGCTCGCTATCGCAGCAACCGTGTGGGGCATGGTCGTCACCCTGTGGATGAGCCACCTTTTGGTTAAGTTGCTGCCATCGGCCCAGCGCTCCGTGGCTCTTGATCTTCACCTGAACTTTCATGTATTCGCTTTTAGCGCGATGCTGTGCATCGTCACCACGTTTGCCGCCAGCCTGATTCCTGCTCTCCAGGCAGGACGCACCAACCTGAACGAGAACCTGAATGAGGCCGGCCGCAGCGGCGTGGGCGGGGTACACTCCCATCGCCTGCGCTCCTCGCTGGTAGTCGCCGAAGTCTCGCTGGCGCTGGTCGCCCTTATTGGCGCAGCCTTGTTTGTTCGAGGGTTTTCAGCCGCCCGCCAGATCGATCCCGGCTTCCATCCCGACCATGTCCTGCTCTCGCAGTTTTATCTGGCCAGCAACGGTTACAGTCTTGAGCAGCGTAAGGAATTCACCCGCCGGCTGGGTGAAAAGCTTGAGTCCACTCCAGGCATCACCGATGTAGCCTGGTCTGATTATGTGCCGCTGGGTTTCGACGCCGGTTCTTGGGAACATCTGGAGGTACGTGGATACACGCCGAGCCGCGACGAGAACATGAAGATTTATCGCAACATGATATCACCGGATTATCTGAAGCTGCTGGGAATCCCCATCCTGGAAGGCCGCGACTTCACTGCACACGACGACGAGAAGTCGCCGCGGGTCATGATTGTCAATCAAGCCTTCGTCGATCATTTTTTTGCCGGGCACAGCCCAATCGGGCGCCAGATCCACGGCTGGGGCGAGTGGTTCACCGTGGTCGGTGTTGCCGCTAACAGCAAATACCATTACCTTAGCGAAGCGCCTCTGCCTTACTTCTATGTACCCTTCCGCCAGATGTATCGCGCGGATCTGGAGTTGGCGTTCTTTGTACGAACACAATCCAATCCGGAGACTGCCCTATCTCTTCTCCGGCAGAACGCCCGGGAAATCGATCCCGGCGTTACGGTATTCGATGCGGCGCCTTTATCCGAGTTCATTGGAGCCTCGCTTTATCCGCAAAAGGTTGCTGCCAGCTTTCTGAGTGTTCTGGGCGCGCTCTCCGTCGTCCTCGCTGCAGTAGGTCTCTACAGCGTCATGGCGTATTCCGTGGCGCAACGCACGCATGAGATCGGCATCCGCATGGCCCTGGGCGCGCGCCCGGCCGACGTGCTTCGCCTGGTAGTTAGACAGGGACTTTCGCTGGTGGCGTCCGGACTTGCGGTAGGTCTCTGCCTCTCCCTGGCGGTGTCACGAAGCGTTTCGGCCATGTCCATCTTTGGATCCTCCATGGATACGCCCACAAAGCTGCTTGGTGTGAGCGCCACGGATCCACTTACTTATGCCGGGGCGATGTTCCTGCTGCTGGTCGTGGCCTTTTTCGCTACTTGGATTCCCGCTCGCCGAGCTGCCGGCGTTGAGCCCATGGAGGCACTTCGCTGCGACTAAGTCAATTTCGCAATGACTGTGGCCTAATAAAGATCGCGAGGTGTGGTTTTCCTCGGAACAAAACCACGTTAATGACCTGTTGCTACGGTCTACACCAATTGCGAAACTGACTAGCGGTGGCGGCCGTGGCCGCTCGAGGGGAAATCATCCGCTCCGATCGAAAATCGGTGCCCTCAGGGGCTAAAGAGTCTGCGTGAGAACCGCCGGTTAAGGTTTGAGTCCCGCAGGGACGATTGAGAATTACCCACGACATCGTCCCATGAGCGCTAACTTGTTTAGGGTGTTTTTCGTCAATACTCCCACAAAATCGTCATCCTGAGCGGAGCGCCTCACAGATCATCGCGTGACACAGCGCTAGTGGCGCGGAGTCGAAGGACCTCGGCGATGCTTATTTTACCCATGCGGCTCGGAGCTTTTCGACCACTGAAGCCCGACAACAGGATCTGGTGCGATACGCACTTGATGGTCACGGGTACATCTTTTCATGCACTGTAATCATCTTCCCCAGGTGCTAGCAAGTTCTTGGTTCTCGGCCCTAGGGAAAAAACTGTAGCGGGCCCGCCCGGTGCGGCTCGGTGGTCGAAAAGCTCCGAGCAGCATGGGTAAGGTAAGCACCGCCGGGGTCCTTCGACTCCGCGCCACCAACGCTATATTAGGCGACAAAAGGGTAAGGCGCTCCGCTCAGGATGACGATTTTGTGGGAGTATTGACGAAAAACACCCTAAACAAGTTAACGCTTATGGGACGTAGTTCTCACGCAGAGTCTTTAGCCCATCGTTCTTTCGTCCAGCATTTACGGGCTGAAGCCCGTACCCTTTATGAAAATGAATTTCATTCACCCGATGGTGTATCCCATCGCTCCCGGATAGCAAAACAGCGGCCGATGTGAAACCCTAGGTCCACAACGTGATGGGAATGTCTTACTGGTACCGGCGAGTCTTCCTGCTCGCCATCCCGCTCATTCTTTCGAACCTGACCCAGCCACTGCTCTCCATGGTGGACACGATCCTCTCCGGCCACCTGCCCGGCCCGGCAGCACTGGGCGGCGTTGCCGTGGGCGGCATCTTTTTCAATTCCGTCTACTGGACCTTCGGCTTCCTGCGCATGGCGACCACCGGCCTGGTCGCGCAGTCGCATGGCGCCGGTGATCAGGACCAGGTCGTGCACCACTTCGGCCGCGCGTTGCTCACCGCACTGCTCATCGGAGCCTTGATCCTCGCCCTCCAGAAGCCGCTCATCTCCGGATCCCTGGCGCTGCTTGGCGCTAGCGCCGAAGTGCATCGTAACGCGCTCCTCTATTGCAGTATTCGCATCTGGTCGGCACCAGCGGCATTGGCGAACTACACCATCCTCGGCTACCTTCTGGGCAAGCAGCGTGCCCGGACCGCCCTGCTGCTGCAAGCGGCGATTAACATCGTCAACATAGTCGTGGCTCTGACCCTGGTCTTGCGGTGGCACTGGGGCGTCGCCGGCATCGCCACTGCTACGATGAGCGCCGAATGGACCGGATGCTTTCTCGGCCTGGCGCTCATGCTGGCAAGCGGCGCTCGCCCCAGCCACGTGCGCTGGAGCGAACTGATCGACGGCGGAAGCCTGCGCCGGCTCTTTGCCCTCAACCGCGATATCCTTCTGCGCACACTGAGCCTCGTCGCAGCCTACGCCTGGTTCACCCGCACCGGCGCGCGCTCAGGAAACGCGATCCTGGCTGCGAATGCGGTGCTCATCAACTTTCTCTGGATCGCCGGTTATGGGCTCGACGGATTTGCCAATGCCACCGAGGCGCTGGTTGGCGAGGCGATCGGCGCACGGCGGGTGGCAGACTTCCGCGCGGTGCTCAAGGCCAGCTCGGTTTCGGCTTTCACGGTCGCCGCTGCGCTCTCGCTCCTCTATCTCGTTTTCGGCCGCAGCATCATCGCCATCTTTACCAATCAGGAAGCCATACGCTCGCTCGCGGCACAGTTTCTCCCCTGGTTGATCGTCCTGCCCCTGGTGGCCGTGTGGAGCTTCCTGCTCGATGGCGTTTTCATCGGCGCTACTCGCGCACAGGAGCTACGCAACAGCATGGTGATCTCCCTGGCTGGATTCCTCGGCTTGGCCGTTATACTCACGGCTCGCTTCGGCAACCACGGCCTGTGGTGCGCCATGCTGGCCTTCATGGCTCTGCGGGCAACGACACTGGCCCTGCACCTGCCCGGAGTCGAACGAAAATCCTTTGCTATCGCTGAAGATCCGGTCGAGGCATAGCTCGCGGTTCTTGCTCGCGAAGTTAAAGTGGGACTGCTCAAGCCCGGCGTAGGGCTTTTATTTGGATCTCGGGGCGCCCAACGGCCACGGGGAAAGGAGCACGTGTCCAGACTCCCAGCAGCCTCGACAGCGACCGCCATGATTGTTGTGGACTGGACACAGCAGGTGTGGGCAGTCTTCTTTGCTGCATGCGAGAAGGCCCTCGGTAGCCCAGCAGCTCACACATCTCTTCAGCATTGACGACGCCTCTGCGCTGATGCTGCAGGATCCGCATTATTAATACTGAGCAATTTTGCTCACAGCCGGCATCAATCATTGGTGCATCGATCCATAATGTTCTCTGCCAGGGGCGAATGCAGAGGCGGTCCGATTGCAGGCCGCTTACGTGATTCTGGACCGAGCTGGGATGCCGGCGCATCCGCTTCGAGCGCTTGCAGCCATGAGCGGATGTCGTCGCAGAGCACGGTAACGGAGACATCTCCGAAGCACGCAGGATAATGCTCGAGCCGGCCCAGGGCGGCTTGCAGTAACAGCGCAGTTCCCTGCGGATTATTACGTTGGAGGTGATGGAAGGCCGCTGTCACCTGAATCAACCCTTGCAGGAACGTCTTCTCCGGCTCCTGCGCGCGCAGCCACACAATTTCCCATGCCTCATGAGCGGCAAAGAACTCCCCTGCATCATAGAGTCGCAGGCCCTCAGCGAGGTCACCCTGGGTCCAATCGAATTTCATCCGTTCCGTCCCCATGCCACAAGCTAACATCGAATGGACAGAGATGTTCCCGTCAGCCGCCATGAGTTTAGACCACAGTCACACGCTGATTGCCGAACCATCGTGCATTGACATTGTTGCCGGCTGGTTTTTCATGGGATCCGGCGCTCATCAGGCGGTGGAAGGGCCTGTTCATCGCGTCTGGGTCGACTCCTTTGCCATGGCGGCAACACAAGTCACGGTTGACGAATACGCGCGGTTCTTGGACGCCACCGGGAGCTCGCCGCCTCCCTATTGGGGCGATGCCGCCTTCTCTCATCCACAGCAACCCGTGGTGGCGGTTTCGTGGTTCGACGCCGTCGCCTATTGCTCGTGGCTTTCCGCTGTGACCGGCTCGCACTATCGGCTACCTACAGAAGCCGAGTGGGAACGGGCTGCGCGAGCCGGCGCCGAGGGGATGGTCTTCCCCTGGGGCAATGATCCGCCGATGTCCCGTCCTGCCTACCATGCTCGTTGGAAGACGGGTCCTGAGCCGGTCGGACAATCAGAGCCAAACGCTTACGGCTTATTTGAGATGTGCGAGAACGTACATGAGTGGTGTAGCGATTGGTTCGCGGCCGACTACTATACGATTTCTCCTGATCGGAATCCGCGAGGACCGGAAGAGGGCAGCCGAAAAGCATCGCGCGGAGGCTCCTGGCGGCACCACATCAAGATCTCACGATGTTCGGCACGTTCCAGCATTCCGCCGGAATTCAAATACGCTGACTATGGCTTCCGCGTGGTTCGCGACAAGGTTGGCTGAGCAGCAGTTTCTCACTCGCCCTCCGCCTTTTTCGACACTACTATTGGCCCGTGGAGCAGGCACCAGCCTGGCGGGTCAGTGCTGCAATGTCGCCGGGTTGAGCGAGTAGATCACGTTCACGGTCGTCTTAACCTCGACGGGATCGCCATTGAGAATATAGGGCTTGTAGGTCCACTGCCGCACCGCGTCGAGCGACGATTGCTGAAGCTCGGTCGGGCCGGAAAGAACTTGCAGGTTTTCTATATTTCCATCTTTGCCAACGACGACACTGAGGACCACCTTTCCTTGAATCTTCGCTTTCTTGGCCTCCGGTGGATATACAGGCACGGCTTTCGTCAGGAGGTTCCGAGCCATCACGTCAGCAGGGACGGAATGCTGCTTGGGTGGTTTTGCCGCGTTGCTGTCGTCGCCAGCTGAGATCGCATCTACATGCATGCCCAGCGCGAGTGCTGATCCGCATGTTGCCAGACCCACTGCAGCACAAACAGCCACCGCGGCCACCCGGCGCACACCTCGTATCTCCTTATGTTTCTCCGTGAGCTTCATAATTCTCCTTTCGAACGCGTTGGCATCGAAGATTCCGATGGTATGAGGTGTGCTGCCCAGCGTTCCCGCTACCATCAGGGAAGCCAGCCGCAAGAGAGATCGTGCGTATTCACTTCGTCCCGTCATTGAAGCCGCCATCTGGTCGCAAACGATTTCGCGACTTTCCATGATGCGCGCGCGAGTAAGCCAGAGCAGCGGATGATAAGTCACGGGCAGCGAGAGCAACTCATACAGCAGGTTCTTCACGAAGTCTTTTCGGTACATATGCGCGAACTCATGCGCAATGACGGTTTGGAGTTCCAATTCCGGTAAGACGCCAACCATGCTAGCGGGCAACAAAAGAAGTTTTCGGCGCAGACCCATGGTGACGGGGGAGAAGATCCGGGACGAAGCCGCAATCGAAACATCGTCCATCTCAAACCTGCTCGAGCATCGCGCCCAGAAAAGCGCAGCTTCACCGGTAAGGAGCACGGCGATCGCCTCTCGCCGCATGGTAGAGAGGGTTGTCCCTCTCCACAGAAATCTGGCGGCGAAATATACGCTCACCGCGGCGTACAAAATTTCGACCGCTATGAGCAGCACACCCGGCAGCTGAAGTACACCGATTCCATTTCCCGCGCCCGTCACTACTAATACATGGGCGTCACTCGCCCCGCTTGCGCGCCAGCTCCAAAAGGAGAGCGTACGCAACCACTCCCAGGGGAAAATAGAGCAGGCTGGAAGCAGACTCTGGAGCAGCAGGACAATCACCCAAACGCGGTGCTCAGCCGCGGCGCCGACCGAACGGAGCGCTCGCGCCGCAAGCCAACCCGCGACAAAGAGCAGCGGAACCTGCCACAAGGAATTCAGAAGGTAGGCCAAAATCCAGAACTCGAGGCTTCTCATGGCTTCCTGGCTTTCTGGTTGAATTGATCGGTGAGTTCCGCCAACCTTTTGGCATCGATTTGGCCGTTCTTGAGGAGGCTCATCACGAGTTCTTCGCTGGAGCCGCCGAACATGCGATCGATAAGATCTCGAACACCCTGACCCAACGCCTTGGCCTCAGTCAGGGTTGCGCTGTAAATGAACGCGCGGCCCCGGAGCTCACGTTTGAGCTTTCCCTTACGCTCAAGGATGTTCAACATGGTTTGCACGGTAGTGTAGGCCAAGGGTGACTCCAGCTCTTCCTGCACGGCACTCACGGTGCAGCGGCCACACTTCCAGATCACCTGCATGATCTTTAGTTCGAGCTTGGTTAAGCCGGCCTTGTTCGACGTCTTCCCCATCCCGTCTCCTAATTGCTTAGGACAATATGCCCGTCCGGCTTCTCTTGTCAACTAAGAATTTAGGAGTCCGGTGAGTCCGTTCATTGGGCCGGCGGAGGCTTTACCGGACATGGCTGGCGGCACAGCAATTGTGGCAGCGGCGCCGGCGTAGCTGGTGCAGCTTCGATGGCTTGACGGTCCAGGTCGGCGGCGCCGGTCCGCCCCCCATTCGCGGTCTCCGCCACCACGCGAACGCTTTGTGTCTTGGGCGCAACCCGTATCGTGAGCTGCAACTGGGTCACAAGTCTTTCCAGGTGCGATGGGTCTTGCGTGTGTACTGAGAGGATCAATCTCTCCACCTTTGAAGCCATAACTTCCTGGCCGCCCGTTATGCTCACTGCGGCCAGGGTGATCTCGGCGCGGCTCTTTCCGTCGTCGATTGCCTGCCAGTCGATGCCTTTCGATTGCAGAAGCAAACTAATCTCGGCTGTTTGGTTCTCCGGGTGCCGTACGATGCCGGAGACCTTCAAATCCAGCGCCGCAAAAGGAACGGTGGATCGCGCGGCCTCGGCAAGGTCGAGCTTGTTCTGCGAGCGAGGATCGATAGGCGCACTTTTGTCCGGCGCGTAGTAGCCCGTCTTGGTCACGGCCCGCAGATTGTGGTTGCGCAGGGTGACTCGAATTTGCCGAAATTCTCCGTTCGCGTCTCCGCCACGAGGCTGGTAAGTGAGCGTGTAATAGTCCGATCCCAGTTGCTGCGATCGCCCGATCTCGGCGTCGACGTCGTTGCGGTTATAGAAGAGCTGTCCGCCGGTCTCGTTCACAAAGACGCCGAAGTTGATGTCTTCCGCAAAAGGATGATCGTTGTCAATGTTGGCTTGTGCGTCCGCCGCACTGATGGGCAATGGCGACCTCCCGGAGAGGAGCACAAAGTGCCCGATCTTCAAGCCCGGGTAGATCACGAAGAGGGTTACCCGGCCATCTACCAGCATGTTGGTTGTGGTGTGCATATATTGCTGGAGTGCGTGCACCACCGGCTCAGTCAAACCCCTGGTGCTGAAACTGGGACTCCCATGACCAACCCAAACGATGTTCTTGCGTCCGGGCACGCCTTTGTTCTGGAGTGCAATCTGTTGCAGTGCGTCGAGTGATTGCTGAAACCGCTCCCCATTGAAGTTGTCGGCCTCCCACTTGTATGGGATCGCAGGCGGCAAATGATCGAGGGCATAGAGCAGATCGGCCTTATTTCGGGTGGGGCCCTGCATCAGCTCCAGAGATTTGTTGCCGATCACCATCATCTCGGCGGGGGAGTTCAAGAGCGGCGGCTGTGCGGCCAGATATTTTTGAACCGAATAGCGGATGAACGCAAAATCTTCGAAGCTCGAATTCAGCAGATCGAGCACGAAGATGGTCAGTGGCGCTTTTCCATCGGGATTATCGTCACCGGCAAGCGCGCCGATGGTGTGTGTCTGGGGCGCTTCAAAGGAAAAGATAGATTGCGGTCTCTTGTCTTCGGTGATGGTGAAGTCGTCTTTGCCGAGCCCCTTGACCACCGGGCGGCCTTTCTTGTCCAGCACCGTCACATCCAGAAAGACCAGGCGCGACGTCACCTGAATTGTCGGTGTACCCGGATTTCCTGTTGCGCTGCCCTCACCAACGCCCGCCTGTCCGCCTTTCAGTAAGGGAAGCCGCATGAAGTTTGCCAACGCCACCAAGTTCGACAGGAAATTCGGGTCGGAAGGTCCTTGTTGACCTTGAGCCGTTGATTCCGGGAAGAAAGTCCCAAGCAATAGGACAGCCGCGCACAGGAGCGCTCGAAGGTGTCTCATGGCCAACCCTCGCTCGAAGTTTACTCCTGATGCGTCGCCGCTCGCCCTCCCGGCCGGGCTATCAAGCCATAAGTCTGACAAGAGCCAGCTGGACGGCTCATTCGTTTTCCCCTTGACATTCGACAAGAGGGTACATTAAGTCTCTTGTCAGGCGGATCTGCGGCGGTAGAGCTGGCACTGGCCGCGCTCCAGAGGTGTCTTCATGATCAACGAGTTTCTGACTCGCTTACGCTTCCTTCTGTCGAGGGCGAGGGGTGGCGATCTGGACGCGGAACTGCAGTTCCACATTGAGCAGTCCGTCCAGGCAAAGATCGCAGACGGAAGCACCCCTGAAGAGGCACGCCGAAGGGCATTGATCGAATTTGGCGGCTTCGAACGCACGCGCGAACAATGCCACCAGCAGCGTCCTGGATGGTGGACCGAGACGGTGCTTCAGGATCTGCTCTATTCGTTGCGCGGTTTTCGGCGCAATCCCATGTTCACGGCTACGATCATCGCGACTCTTGGCCTCGGCATCGGGGTAACGACCGCCGTCTTCAGCGTGGTGGACCCGATTCTGTTCCGCAGCCTCCCGTATGCGCATGCCGATCGCCTGGTTTCGGTTGGCCTCGTGGCGCCGATCATTCAACAGGAGTTTATGCTCGGTGGCTCCTACTACGACTGGCGGGACCAGCAGACGCCCTTCAGTTCGCTGACATCTGAGATCGGGGCCAATTCCTGCGACCTGACCCAAGAGCGGCCGCTCCGGTTGAGCTGCGCCAGCGTGGAATCGACTTTCCTGCCAACACTCGGCATCAGCCCGGTCTTAGGCCGCAACTTTACCGCCGCCGAAGACCGCCCGAATGCGCCTAGAGTTGCCCTCATTTCTTACGGGTTGTGGAAGCGCCGCTTCGGCGCGAGTACGGGCATCCTGGACAAAACGGTGAACATCGATGGCCGCAAAACGCGTGTGATCGGCGTACTGCCTCCTGATTTCGAGATGCCAACCCTTGAAGCCGCGGATGTAGTCATTCCCCAAGCCCTCGATGAAGCCCAACAACGCAAAGTGGGTTCTGGAAGCGTGTTGTATGCGTTTGCCCGCCTCAAGCCGGGAATGAATATCGAGCAGGCCAAGTCTGCTTTGCAACCGTTGTTCAATTACTCTCTCAGTTTGGCTCCTGCTGCGTTTCGCAATGAGGTTCACCTCCGGGTTCGCTCCCTGCGCGATCGCCAAATGCACAACGTGCGCCTTATGGCGTGGGTATTACTCGGGGCTGTTTTAGCCGTGCTGCTGATCTCATGCGCGAATGTAGCTGGGTTGTTGGTGGTCCGCGGTGCAAGCCGAGAACGAGAGTTGGCAGTCCGTTCGGCGCTGGGAGCCAGCCGCGCCCGGCTGACACGTCAGTTCTTGACCGAGGCATTGGTTCTGTCCACAGCCGGAGCGGCGGTAGGGTGTGCAGTCGCGGAAGTGCTGTTGCGGTTCTTCATCGCGATGGCTCCTCAAGACCTTCCTTTTCTCATGACGGTTCGTCTTGATGTTCGCATTATCCTGGTCACCATCCTGGTCTCATTCTTATGCGGAATCTTCTTTGGTGTCGCGTCCGCATGGCAACGCCCACGCTCACAGGCGCTCGTGGGGCGCTCATCGATGGCTGTCACAAAGACTACTTTGCGGCAATGGCTGGTGGTTTCCCAACTGTCCATCAGCACGGTTCTACTTGCGGCAGCCATGCTCCTCTCCCGCAGCTTCCTGAATCTTGAATCGCAATCGCTCGGCATGCAGACACAGAGCATACTGACCACCAGCATCACACTGGGGCAGAAGAACTATCCCTCGCCGGAACGTCAGATGGCTTTCTTTCAACAGGTGGAAGCGCGTTTGCGGCAGCTACCCGGCGCCGGCGCGGTCGCGTTAAGCGATACACTCCCACCCGGGGGCAACCACCAGGACCAGATTTATGCTTCGATGGCCGTCGCCGGTAAACCGCTGCCGTCGGGGCCGACCGGCGGCCGAGTTACCTGGCGCTGGGTTTCTCCAGAGTATTTTCGCGCCTTAAACATTCCCCTCCTCAAAGGCCAAGGCTTCAGCGAAGGAGAGCTCAGTTCCACCGGGCGCTTTGTCGTCTTGAGTAAATTGCTTGCGGATCGCTTGTTCCCCGGAGAAGACCCCATCGGGCGGCAGATCCAGTTACCGAAACTCACTGGACCCTTGTATACCGTCGTCGGCGTCGCGCAGAATGTAAAGAATGGCGGTCTCGCGGGTGAAGACGAGCCTGAATATTACCGCCTCAGACGTAACCGGGCCGAAGATTGGGACGGTACGTCCGCCATTGTTCTGAAAACATCGTTGCCGCCGCAAATTGCATCTCAATGGATGGGTGCGGAGATATCCGCGGTCGATGCAACCACACCCTTCACCATTGAAACCATGCGGCAGCGCGTCGACGAGTTGGCGCAAGGCCCGAGGTTTGTTACGGCACTGGTCTTATTTTTCGCGGCCTCCGGACTGCTGCTCGCGATCATTGGCCTCTACGGCATCATTTCGTTTGCCGCCGCCCAGCGTACACAAGAGATTGGCCTGCGCATGGCTCTGGGCGCGAGCAGAGTCGACATACTATGGCTCATCACCTGGGAGGGAGCACGCCTCACGGTATTGGGCGGGTTCATTGGAATCTGCGCTGCTCTCGGAATATCGCAGCTCCTCAATAGCTTGCTGTTTAACGTCGGACCACATGATCCGTTCAGCTTTCTGGCGGTCGCAATGCTACTGGCGTTCGTCGCTCTCGCCGCCCCATTGCTGCCGGGACGAGCGGCCATGAAAGTCGATCCTGCAGTCGCTCTTCGCTCCGAATAGCGCTGGTCTGTTTCATCCAGGAAAACTACCAGGGCTGGGAACGGGCGACAGCGATGCCACGCACCTCGTTGGGATATTTGCCACTGACGGCGCAATAGAAATGATAGAGAACACCTTCACGGGTGATGACGGAAGGCTTGTGGGCGAAGGTTTCGTCGATGGTGCCGGGAGCGCCCGTGTCGATGAGGATTTCAGGAACCTTGACGAAGGAGTAGGCAGTGGAACCGAGGGCGAGCAACTCGCAAGCGCGGCCGGGGCGCTCATAGCGGAAGCCATAGTAGAACATGGCGTAGTCGCGACCGTTTTGCATGACGTAGGGATTCGAGGCGAAGCGGCTGTCGCGGGCGTCAGGCGTGGCCGGCTGGGTTGAGGAGATAGGGTTGGCAGCAGGGTAGGTAGCGCTGCCGCGCGGACCGTTGGGTAGGATGGGATTTTGTTTGTAGCGGGCCCAGGTCTTTAGGTCGCTCGAGGTTGCGACACCCGTCTGTTCGCGCCAGCCTCCGCCTTCGCTCGGCGGGAGGGTGTCAGTCTTCGCGTTGTAGTAGAGATAGTAGGTTCCACGGTCGAGCATAAGGTCCGGGCGGTAGAGACCGCCGTGCTCCCATGGAGCTCCGTCCTGCGGGGTGAGGATGGGATCGGCGAGCTGCCAGTGGAGAAGGTCTTCTGAGGTGGCAAGGCCGATGACGGCCGCGCCTTCTTCGTAGCCGGCGCTGGGATAAGCGTTCCAGGCTCCGATGTATTTGCCGTCGACCTTGATGGCTTCGCCACGGGACCGGAGCTGCTTGTCGCGAAGAATGGAGCTCAGAGCGAGGTTGTACTTCGTATACCTTGACGCTGGGTCACGGGGTGCTACGAGAGCGATGCGCGTCCAGTGAAGGAGATCGGTGGAGGTGGCGAGGCCTGTCTGGTAGCCGATGCCGTCCCAACCGATGTAAAGCATCTGGAAGGATCCGTTGGCGTGGAAGACGATGGGGTCGTCGATGCTGCGCTGGTCAAAATCGCCCTTGCGGCCGGTGGCTGAGAGGATGAGCTTGGGGTATTTATAGGGAGTACGAAAGGGCGCTAACTCGTCCGCAGCGGCCATGGCAAGGTGCCGTCCCGTGGAGGCGGCGGCGCCGATGACGGCAGTGTTGCGCAGGAAGCGGCGACGAGTACTGTTCATGGAGTAGCGTAATTCTTCTTTGCCTTAGCGAGGATAGGCTCCGAGCGAGACGTGGGGCCACCCCCCACTGTAATCATCCGTTTCATTTGCCAGATTTGCGGGACTGCTTCGTGCCGACCGCACTGAGGAAGCCCTGGCTCAGGTCACGCGGTCACTCGCTTCGTAGTGCTCGCATGGGGTCGACAGAAGCCGCACGGCGCGCAGGCAAATAGCTGGCCATCATGGTCACCGTTGTCATTGCGGCGCATGCGGCGACAAACGTCGTCGGATCGCCAGGGTGCAATCCGAAGAGCTGGCTTCCAATCCAACGGGATACTAAGGCTGCTGCGGGAACACCGATTGCGAGGCCGCACGCAACAAGAAGGAGTGTCTCACGCAGAACCATCCTCGCGATGCGACCCCTTTCTGCGCCCAGCGCCATGCGAATACCAATCTCGCCTGTTCTGCGGTTCACAGTGTAGGCCATCAGCCCGTACAGTCCTACGCACGTCAACAGCAGGGCGAGAAGGCCGAACAGCCCCGAAAGAGAAGCGACCAGGCGCTCTTCGACAAGGGAGTCGTCGAATTGATCGCTGAGCGATTTAACCGAGTAGATAGGCAGACGACTGTCGATCGCTTTCGCCGCTGCGAGGATGGCTGTCTGTACGGATGCAGGATCGATTGCTGTCCGGACTTCAAATGCGGCTCCGCCTTCAGGAGCCTGGAACATGGGCACGTAGAGCATGAGGGTGGATGATTCGCGCAAATCGTGCACCTTGATGTCCCTTACCTCGCCGACAATTTCAAGCCAGCTTGTATCGGCCCGATAGGCGGGGATGCTTACCCGTCGTCCAATTGGGTTCGTGTTGCCAAAGAAATGCCGAGCCATGCTTTCGTTTACGATGACGACTCTAGGCGATCCCGCGCGGTCAGCCGCAGCGAACTCGCGTCCGGCCAACAGCGGCGTCTCCATAGTTCGAAAGTAATCTGGCCCAACCGGCTCCACGTCAACGGGGGTGAGATCGTCGCCCCGCCCGGGCGTTGCACCCTGAACCTTTACACTCGAGTCACTCACATTGGTGCTCAACGGTTCGTGCACGGAGAGAGACACTGACCGAACGCCAGGAATGTTTTTGATACGGCCGAGCATCTGCTCGTAGACCGGAACGACATCCTTGTAACCGATCTCCGGCGGATTAACCGCAAACAGCAACACATTGTCCTGGTTGAAGCCGGGATAGAAACCCTTTAGATTGGCAAGACTGCGCGCCAGCAATCCTGCGCCGACAACCAACACGAGAGAAATGGCTATCTGCAGAACGACCAGAGACTTTCCCAGCCGATAGCGCCCACCCGCACTGCCCGAGCTGCGCGTATTCTGCGCCAATCCCCGTGAAGGATTGACATCTGTAGCCCGCCACGCCGGGATGGTGCCGAAGACCACCGCTGTGACTAGGGAAACCGCCATCGCAAAGCCCAGCACCGTGAGATCGGGATGCACGCTGAGTAGGACCGGGCTGCGGCCCCGTGCCATCAGAGCCAGCAGCGAGCGGCTGCCCCAGTATGCCAGTCCGGCTCCCAGTAAGCCGCCGGTTAGCCCCAGCAACAGGCTCTCGGTCATTAGCTGGCGCACCAGGCGGCCTCTTCCGGCGCCCATCGCGAGCCGTACCGCAATTTCCCGTTCTCTGGCATTGGCGCGAGCCAGCAGCAAATTGGCAACGTTGGCGCAGGTAATGAGAAGCAGCAAGCCAACCACTGCCATGACAACCCAAAGGGGCTTTGAAAATTGCTCGCGCAGAACGGCAAGACCTTGCCCTGCTGAGTCGAGGCGCAGCCTCAGCTGAAGAATTGCCTCGCGTCGTGAGGGAGAATCGCCCGGCGTGCCCGCCAGAGCTGCCACCACTTCACGCGTGGACTGAGCGAATACAGGCTGCAAGCTCGCTTCTGCCTTCTCTTTCGAAACCCCTGGTTGCAAACGTCCGATCACGTCGAGCCAATTCCGAAAAGGCGCTTTCAAAGTGTCGTAGGGAGTTCCAGCCGCCGCATAGCCCGGGTTGATCAGCGGAATGGTCGTCAGCGGGACGGAGACGTCGATTCTTTCCCCTGGCTGTACGCCAAAAAACTCCGGCTCCGTCACCCCAACAACCGTGTAAAGGGCATTGTTCAGCAGGATCTTCTTCCCAATGATGGCGGGATCGAGCGCAAATCTGGACCGCCAATAATCGTAGCCAATCACCGCTACGGGATTCTGGCCTTCGACGGATTCGTCTGCAGGCAAAATCGTGCGTCCTTTGATCGCTCTCACCCCGAGCACGGTGAAGTAATTGCCCGAGACCAGCTGCCCCTCGGCAAGTGCGCTCTGCCCGTCCATCTCAAAATCGATCTTGTGCTGTTTTCGAAACGCAATTGCGCCGGCTAACACCTGGGTTTGTTCGCGAAACATCTTGTACGCTGGGTACGAAACCGCGTCGTTCACCGGGAAAGCAGGGTTGATCGATTTGAACTGGACGAGTTCTTGTGGATTTTCGACCGGCAGCATCTTCAGAAGCGCTGCATCGATGAGACTGAAAACCGCCGTCACCGCCCCGATGCCGAGCGCCAGAATCAACACCGCGGTTATTCCGAACCCCGGAGACCTGCTCAATTGCCTCAGTGCATAGCGAACATCTTGCCCAATTCGCTCCAATGGAGCCCAGCCCCAGGTCTCACGGGTGCGCTCCCGGATTAGGGTCACATTGCCGAAAGCGCGCCGGGCGGCATAGCGAGCCTCCTCCTGCGACGCTCCGCTGTCTCGCTGCTCTTCTTCCTCCAACTCCAGATCGGACCGAAGCTCTCGCTCCAAATCCGCATCTCGTTTCCTGATCTGCCACCATTTCATCTCAGCTCTCCTCTCAGGCGGGGCCACATCCGCTCGCTGCGGTTGCGGCCTTCAGTTTTTGCCTTGATACTTCGATCGAAACTGCCGCTTGCTCTCGATGGCTCCTCCTTCGAAGCGTGTCTAACTGAACTTGGCTGTAGAGAATCCTCTCCCTTATTCAGATCGGAGGACCTTCATTGGGTCGATTTTCGACGCTCGGTAAGCGGGCATAAAAGCTGCGACGAGCGTGGCCATAAACAGAATGCTCACGCTGGCCAAGATCGATGTTGGATCGGCGGGGCACAACCGTGCACGCGATCTCGAAGGTGATGAGTACCTTTCGGATGGATGGCGTTTGGCCGGAACGAAATATGCGAGTAGATGCAGATTGCAGTGCGCGCAGCGGATTGGAGTGGAGCGATCGCATAGCGGGAAGCGTGCCCGACAACATCGCGGCAATTCCTGATATTCCGCAGGCAAACAGGAGCACCGGCCAAGTGACATGAAGCTCGTGGAGGCGAGGTAAATTTTCCGGAGCGATGCCTGCAAACAGCCGAACTCCGCCGAGTGCCAGCAAAATGCCGAGCGATCCACCGGCGAAACAGAGAACGACGCTTTCCATGCAGGACGCCTGGAATAGTCGAGTCCGGCTGGCCCCCAGTGCGGTGCGAACGCCGTTATCGCGCTCACGCACCACGGCGCGCGCCAGTTGCAGGCTGGCGAGGTTCACGCAGGCAATCAGCAGAAGCCCAATAACTGCCGCAAAAAGCAGCCAGAGCGCCTTGCCTGCATTGCCTGTCACTTCCTCTGACAGCGGCTCGACCAATGCGCTCAGGTGAATGGGCAAGTGATTCGTGGCTGAGTATGCGCTGAGCATGGAGGACATCTCAGTGGACGCTTGCACGACTGTTACGCCCTGCTTCAGGCGCGCTATGACAAGAAAGGCGAAGTCGGCATCGTCCGATGTGACATCTTCTCCTTGTGGAACGAATGGCTGAAACACTGAGTACGGCGACGTCTGATCCGGGCTTGCTTCGCCGCGCATCTCATTCAGGATCGGAAACTCGAAGTCGCGCGGAAGGACTCCAATGACGGTGGTGGGTTCGCCTTTGATCTTGACGGTTCGGCCTACAACGTTCGCATCAGAATGAAAGAGATCTCGCCACGTGGCCCAGCTGATGATAACCACATTGCTTCTACCCGGCTGAGCCTCTTCCGCGCGAAAGGATCGGCCCAGCATCGGCGACACGCCCAACACTGAGAAGAAGTTTGGCGAAACACTGAGCCCCTTTTCGATCCGGGGATGATCGCCGCCGGCCTTGATCGCAAAGGTTGTGTTCTGAAGAAGCGCTGCATCCTGAATCGTCTTGGCGTGCGACCTCAAATAAAGGAAGTGCCGGTAATTGTCAGGAACCGAGGGATACTCCTTAGCTGCCTCCTGAACCACCTCACGAAGGGCCACAATTTGCGCAGGATCCTGGAATGCATAGGGACGCATGAGCACCGACTCAAGGATGCTGAAGACAGCGGTGCTGGCGCCAATGCTAACGGCAAGAATGAGCAGGGCTGTCACCGTAAATGCGGGAGATCTACGGAGCTGTCGCGAGGCATACCGGACGTCCTGCCACAAACGCTCGAATGGAGCCCAGCCCCATGCCTCGTGAGTTTGCTCTTTGATCAGAGTCGTGTTGCCGAAAGCGCGCCGGGCGGCATAGCGAGCCTCTTCTGGCAGCATCCCAGACTCCAGTTGCTCTTCTTCTTCCAGTTCGAGATCGGACCGGAGCTCTCGCTCCAGGTCAGCATCTCGTTTCCTGATCTGCCACCACTTCATGTCAGTTCTCCTCGGCTACAGGCCACATCACGCGCGCAACAGCCTCGGCCATTTGCTTCCACTGCGACTCTTCAACGAGAAGTTGCTTCCTGCCTTTTTCTGTCAATCGGTAGTATTTGAACTCTCGATTACGGTCCGGAGCTGTCTCCCACTTGGAAATAACCCAGCCTCTCTTTTCCAAGCGATGCAGCGCAGGATAGAGCGACCCGTGTTGCATCTGCAGGAACTCGTTGGTTGTCCGTTGAATGTGCTTACCGATCTGGTGACCGTGAGCAGGCCCATACAGAAGCGTTCGCAGAATGAGCATGTCTAGCGTGCCTTGGAGTATCCCGTTCTTTTGCTTTGCCTGTTTCGCCATAGAAGACGTTCGACCCTCAACTTTTAAACCGGATGGTAGACGCTCGACCATCGCCTTGTCAACCAGGCACTTCAGCGAAGTGGAACTAGCCTCTCGTCGATCGCGCAGCTCAACGGTACGGATTCAATCTGATAGGCATCTCACGCTCTATGAAGACGATTACGCTCGAAGAACACTTCGTTACAGAATCCTTTTTGAAGGCAACCGGCGCATACGGGAATAACGCACCACCGCAGCTGGCCCAGATCCAGCCAAAGCTGCTCGATTTGGGCCCTGAGCGAATTGCAGCCATGGATCAGGCTGGAATCGACATGCAAGTGATGTCGTTGGCGGCTATCGGCATCGACAAGCTGGAACCGTCGGACGCAACGGCGGTGATGGCCGATGTAAACAGCGAGTTGTCTCAGGCGATCAAGGCGAACCCGATGCGATTGGCTGGGTTTGCGGCTCTGAATTTGAAGGACCCGCAGGGCGCGGCGAAGGAACTTGAGCGGTGCGTGACCAAGCTGGGGTTTGTGGGAGCGCTGGTGGACGGGACGGTTTCGTCCAGCGAGGGACCATTGTTCCTGGATAATGCGCAGTTTGCTCCTGTTTGGGGAGCTGCGGTGCAGTTGAAGGTTCCCGTGTACCTGCACCCGGCTCCGCCTCCGCAGATCGTGCACCAAGCGTACTTTTCCGGCCTGCCGGGAGAGTTGGGGATGCTGCTGTCGATTGCGGGCTGGGGCTGGCATGCGGAAACCGGCCTGCATACACTGCGCTTGATCGTGTCAGGGTTATTCGACCAGCTGCCGGAGCTGCAGTTGATCATCGGCCACATGGGTGAGGGGCTGCCGTACGCGTTGGCGCGATCGAGCGGGATCCTATCGGGGCCGGCACACCTCAAGCAAACGGTAGCGGACTACTTCAGGACGAATATTCACCTGACGACCAGCGGATACTTCTCGCAGCCGCCGCTGAAGTGCGCGGTGCAGGTGGTGGGGATCGATCGGATACTATTTTCGGTGGATTATCCCTTCAGTCCGAATACGCACGGAAGAAAGTTTCTGGAGGATGCAGCGGGATGGCTGGGCGAGGCGGAGATGGAGAAGCTGAAGGGTGGGAACGCGCAAGAACTCTTAAAGCTATAACAGGCCCGTCACCTTCCTAAACTGTAGTCGAAGAGCGCGCGGATTAAATTTCAAGATCGATGTCTATCCTGAGCCTGCCGAAACGACTATCTAGTGTACAAAGCAGAAATTGCTGTTCTGCAAGTCTCGCGTAGGCCATCTGGATGATGGAGCTAAGGAGGATTGAGCCATGCTGAGAGTGACTGTTCAGAAGTGGGGTGACTTGGCGATTCTACATTGTCAGGGAAGAATTGTTCGCGGCCAGGAGACTTCCGTCTTGTGCGCCGCTGTTCGGCAGAATGGGCGAAACGTGCTTCTTGATCTCAGAAAGGTTGACGGGATCGACGCTGGAGGATTAGGGGTTCTGGTTTCGCTTCGTGCCGCTGGTTTTCGCCTGAAACTGATGGAACCGACCGAACACGTGCGCTGGATATTAAGACTCACCAAACTGGACTCGATCTTTGAGATTTGTGAATCTGAATCCGCTGACGAAATGTCAGGAATGGTGGAAGTGGACCGATCCGGAGCCATATTCCACCCCGCAGTTGGCGCAATCGAGAACTGTTTCTAGCTGGTTTACGATGCAAATGTCTCGCACGAAGGATTACGCAGCCTGGAAACCGGACCGAATCAACAAATAAATCTCCTGCGCCTTAACCGAAACTACCCTGAATGGAATCTATATCTGCAGTTAAACCAAATATTCGCGGAAGCTTCTCCATAGACGGAGTGTCTTGATGACGATCCTGGGACCAAACGCCCTAGCCGCCAACATGACCAAACCTATTCACAACCGGCGGGTAGAGCCAACCGGAGCAGGCCATTACCGGACGAAACGCCGCCCGCATAGAATCGGGCAAACCGTGGTAATCGCGAAGTAACTTATGACGCTTATAGCGCTTTTAGCGCTCTTTTTTTTGAACGAATCCGTTGGTGGAACTGCTGAAACCGGTTGCGTTTCCGGAGCTATCTTGCGCGCTGGTGCAAGGCAAACAGTAACGAGAAAGCGCGCTCGACCTACCCGTCCCGCCTTTGCGGTCGTGATTCCCAGAGGGGACCCGTAAAGTGATGGAGCAGGCCATTCCATCGAGAACCGCCCTCAGCGTTGCCTTGCGCCGTGCGGCTCACCAGATTCACGACTCGCCCGTGGTATTTGACGATCCGATTGCGGTTGCGCTCCTCGGCACGACTTACGTTGAGGAACTACGGAGAACCCCGGTGCGGAGCGACCGGCCCTTCTCGATCGCGCTTCGCGCGTTTCTCGTCGCCCGCAGCCGCTATGCCGAAGACAACCTGAAAAAGGCGGTCGAGGGCGGAGTCGAACAATACGTCTTGCTTGGTGCCGGACTCGACACCTTCGCCTACCGAAACCCTTATGCGCAACTTCGCGTTTTTGAGGTGGACCACCCTGCTACCCAACAGTGGAAGCGCGAGCTGCTGCAACGCAACCGCATTGCCATTCCGGAAAGCGTCACCTACGCACCAGTCGATTTTGAACGGCAGTCACTCTCGACTCAGCTTGGAGATGCCGGTTTCAACCACCGCGCCCCTGCCTTCTTCGCCTGGCTGGGTGTGGTTCCATACCTCACTCTGGAGGCCTTCCGCGGAACTCTCAGCTTTATCTCTGCTCAGCCTCCCGGGACCGGCGTGACGTTGGACTATGGACAACCACGCGCCGTACTTCCACTGCTCGAACGGCTCGCGCATGACTCGCTTGCCTCAAGGGTTGAGAAAGCAGGCGAGCCCTTCCGGCTTTTCTTTACGCCGGCCGAGCTTGCTGCTGAGTTCTCGCGCTTCCACAGCCTTGAGGATCTGAGCGGCCCGGAGATTAACGCGCGCTATTTCATTGGACGTACCGATCAACTCGCGGTCCGCGGAACCGCCGGCCGTCTTTTCAGCGCGTGGCTGTAGGGTCGGCGTGAGAACTCCGCGGTTGGTAGCTCCCGGCCCAACAGGCTGCGGAAAAACTCCCCGTACGAAGGGCACGGCTTTAGCCGTGCCGCAACTGGGACTGATGAGGCCTTTAGGCTCTGAGGTACGTTTTTTTCCTGAAGGGCAGGGCTTTACAGGCTGCGGAAAAACTCCCCGTACGAAGGGCACGGCTTTAGCCGTGCCGCAACTGGGACTGATGAGGCCTTTAGGCTCTGAGGTACGTTTTTTCCTGAAGGGCAGGGCTTTACAGGCTGCGGAAAAAATCCCCGTACGAAGGGCGCGGCTTTAGCCGTGCCGCAACTGGGACTGATGAGGCCTTTAGGCCCTGAGGTACGTTTTTTCCTGAAGGGCAGGGCCCAACAGGCTGCGGAAAAACTCCCCGTACGAAGGGCACGGCTTTAGCCGTGCCGCAACTGGGACTGATGAGGCCTTTAGGCCCTGAGGTACGTTTTTTCCTGAAGGGCAGGGCTTTACAGGCTGCGGAAAAACTCATGTTTTGTATCAGGGCACGACTTTAGTCGGGCCGTAAAAAGCCACAACTACGAGGGCTTTAGCCCCTGCGGTGTTGCTTTCCTCTACTGAATAGCAGCAATCCACAAGCTTCGCGGTTCCACATTCCACCCATCGAGCTTAATCTCGACCTCTTGGTTCGCGTCCGGCAGGCCGCTCACGGTCAATGCTCTTGCATCTCCGGGCATTAGGGAGACGAAGTTATCGTTCCAGAAAATCGGCGCGATCTCCTCACCCGTGCCCGCCTTGACCGCCCGAAGGTGAAGAAAAAACGCAACCGAGTTTCCGATGTTTCTCAGATCCACGGCGATCTCGCCGCGCTCTCTTCGCACAGACCATTGGACCGATGTCCGCGACAAGCTCGAGAGGTCGCGCATGTCAGCGTAGCTGAAAGCAGGCGTGTTCACATAGGTGGTCTTGGCCCAGTCGAGCTGTGCCAGCTTTGCCGGGACCCAGTAGAAGTTCTGGCTTACCATCCTCCCCTGGGCGTCGCGAAGCTCAAGCTTGAGGAAAGAGGTAGCGCCTTGCGCAGGAACAGTGAACGCCATGGCGACACCATCAGCGGCCACGTTCAAAGATGAGTCGTGTGCAAATCGCTCCTTGCCGGCTAAATCGAGCGCCTTGGCATGAACATGCAGACCCTGGTAATCCGTAAGTGTGGAGTTGACGACTACTATTTTGCGATCGTCAAAACGGTACTGGATATGCAGCGGCTCATTTGCCTTCCGTGTGCCAAAGTATCCGCCCCCGGGAACCAGGTAGTAGTCATACAGGTGCCAGTAAAACGAGGGCCACGCATTATTGAGCATCCACTGAATGACTCCGGTCGAGCGATACTTGTTAGCGCCATAGGCCTCAAACATAGCCCGCTCGCCGTCATAAGCCATGAGCTGTGCTTTCAGGGTGTAGTGGGCGAGGCTGGTTGGCGGCCCGTAAGTAGCCGCCATGGCGTCGCCGAAGTGAGTGTACTGCGCGAACTTGCCTGACGCAGCGTGATAATTCCACTGCTCGTCGATCGGCCACCAGCTCTTCCGCGGTAGCGTGCGCTGGATGCTCGCCACGCCCGGCACTGCGGCCCCAGGACCAGTCTCGGTATTGAAGCCGAATGCGCCGCCGGCGCGATCCTTGTCGAGGTACCAGTATTCCGGCGGAACGTAGTCATAGGGCCCCGTCATCTTCACTCCGCTGGGCCCGGTGATCTTCGACGTGCGGTCGGCCGCACTGTTCAGGATGGGGTTCGGCCAGTCGCGCTCCTTCAATACGGCAAGGTAATCCTTCTCCACTGGCTGTGCGGGGATTTCGTCGCTGCCATTGAGCCACACAAACACACTGGGATGCGCGCGAAGCCGGCTGATCTGGCTGTAGAGGGAAGCGTTGGCGATCTCATGGTCCTTTGCCGTCCACTTGTCCCAATGCTGCCAGAAATCGCAGCATTGCCAACCGGGCATGATAAGGATCCCCATCTCATCTGCCAGATCGAACATTTCCTCGCTGCCCAGCTTTCCCTCCAGCCGGATCGTGTTCAGGTTCATGTGTTTCACATACGCCAGTTCCTGACGCAGCCTCTCCCGAGGCTCACGATAGAACAGATCCGGGTCCCATCCGCCGCCGCGAATGAGAATGTTACGGTGGTTGATACGAAACTGCAGAAAACCTTTATCGTTAAGCGACGACTGCACTTCTCGGATTCCGAACCGGATGCTCCTGGCATCCGACTCAACACCACGCACATCGGCGGCCAGCGTCAACTGCTCGAGATGCGGCTCACCATACTGGTAGGGCCACCAAACCTCAGGATTCTTGATCCGAAGCTGCTTAAAACCAGCCGCGTCGAACGAGACAACCCGTGCTTCCTTCGCGGCCAGCGTGACTTGCTGTTGCATGCGGATCCATCCGATGGTGGCAGTTACCGTAGCCTTGACCGGACGCTCCGCATGATTAGCGACATCTGCCACCAGGCGTAGCTCGGCCTCGGTCAGATCATCATGCGGGAAGTGCGTGGATACTGCAGGATTTCTGACGGTTACGGGTCCGGTCGTGCTCAGGGAAACTCCGCGCCATAGTCCAAGGCTCTTATCGGCTGGCGCCGGATTCCAGTCAAGAAAGTCGATACCCAGGTCGTGCTCAGTCTGCGCGAAGACCTCTACCGCCAACACATTCCTCTGGCTACGGGCGAGGTATCCGGTGGTATCGAAATCGTAAGAACGAAAGGCGCCGGCAACCTGGTCGCTGCTCGCCAGCTGCTTTCCGTTCAGCCAGATATTCGCGCGGTAGTTGATGCCGTCGAAATGCAGCCATGTGGTTCTTCCGGCCGTCGTAGGCGAAGCGAACTCGGTACGATACCACCAGGAGCAGTGATAGGGACTTTTGTCGCTCATTGGCAGGTAGCCGAAGATCTTCCCCACGGGGTAGTCCATGCCGGGGATCTTGCGCAGGTTCATCCCGAAGAATGGATCGGGGAAAACCCCAGCCGCCACTTGCGAACCAAGCACCGTTCCCGGGACGGTCGCATCGATCCAGCCGTTGGCCCGATAGTCGGCCAGGGAGATGCGGTCGCCTGACGACTTCGCCACGCAACCAGACTGCAGCTTCCAGCCTGTGTGCAGCGGCACGGAAGCGGAGGATGCCGGAGCGGCCGCAAAGTGAGCGAATAGACCCGAAAGCAAGATGAGAAGCAGAAGCTGTTGCGTCAGCGCTCTACCACTACTCATACTTCAGGGACTCGACCGGGTCCAGCTGCGCTGCGCGCGTGGCGGGAAGAGTGCCGAAGACAACGCCCACTATGGTCGCCGCTGCCAGTGCGATAATCGCGGACAGTCCTGAGATCGGAATGCGGTACGAGGTGAAGAGCCGGACAGAATAGGGAATCGCCAGACCGAGCATCGTCCCGACGACGCCGCCGCTCAGCGAAATGAAGACTGCCTCAATCAGGAACTGTAGCTTGATTTCGCGGTAGGTCGCCCCGAGCGCCTTACGAATGCCGATTTCCCGGATCCGTGACCGCACATTCGCCAGCATGATATTCATGATGCCGATACCGCCTACTGCGAGCGTGACCGACGATACCAGCAGCAGGACCAGGGTCAGTGCATTTGCAATCTGGGCTGCCGTGCTCAGCAATTCGGTCAGCGTCTGTGCCGTATAGACCGAGGTGCGTTGGTGGCGCGACTGGATCACACTCAGGATCTGTTTCGTGGCCAGTTCCACATCGCCGGAGTCCCGGATGGAAAAGAAGATCATTTTTATGTCATCGGTGCCGGTAAAGTAGCGCGCGACTGAGTATGGGATCAGGATGGTCTGATCGGCAACCTCGGTTTCGCCAAGAGTATCCACTGCCTCTTTGAAAGTACCGATCACAGTGAACGGGATGCCCTTGATCTCGAACGTGTGATTCACTGCCGCAGTTGTGCCGAACTTTTGCCGTGCGAAAGCCTCGGTTACCACGGCAACCTTGGCATGGCCAGCATCGTCCTCCTCGTCGAAGAAACGCCCGGCGATCAGGATCAGGTTGCGTACCTGCCGGTATTGCGGTGCGACGCCGAGCACAAGAATATCTTTCACCACGCCATTGCCGAAGCTGATGCGGTCATGCATCTCCAGCATGGGCGAGGAGTAAGCCACGGACGGAACTCGCTCAAGGACCGCCGTCTCATCGTCGCGTTTCAGGTAGTCGTTGCGGAAATCGTGTTGCGCGTTCGATCCCGGTCCTCCGCCGGAATACTCCACTTCCACCATGTTGGTCCCAATGGCCTGGATCAAACGGAGAATGTACTGTTTGCCGGTCAGGCCGATGGTAAAGACCATGATGAGCGAGGCCGAGCCGATGACCATGCCCAGCGAGGTCAGCATGACGCGCACTTTGTTGGTGCGAAAGCTGTCGATGGCCAGGCTCACGATCTCGCTCAGCACCATGGTTCGCTTGGCGCTGGCGAGCGTGCGTTCGAAGGATCTGCGGCTGGCTGTGCGGGCGGCTGTCATCTGGGTAGAACGCTAGACCTTCCCTCGAAAGACGTGCGGCTAGCGGCGCGGCCTAAACAGGTGGATGAACGGCTCGACCGCTGCTCCCCGACACCTCCCTATGGTAACGGACTTAGGGCGAGCTGTCTGTGATTTCCATGAACAGTGGGGCTACCTGGGGCAGGTGCAGGACGGCTGCAAGGCTAACGTCGTATCATTAGAAGCATTGCTGCTCTCGCGGAGGGATGTGTGAGCGGTTGAAACAGGCGGTCTTGAAAACCGCTTTACCCGAAAGGGTAACGGGGGTTCGAATCCCTCTCCCTCCGCCATTGAGGGCCATGCTCGCGTCGGGTGCCGCTGGGCCCTCGCGCCGCACAGCCGCATCGTGCCGCATGACAAACACCGTAGGAGCCCCTGCGGGCGTCACACGTTGGCCTCGCCTTTCGTGGGAAGGGTGAAGTAGAAGCTTGCGCCGCGCGGGGAGTTATCGTCAGCCCATAAGCGACCACCACGCGATTCAACGATGGAGCGGCTGATGCGAAGCCCCATGCCGGTCCCCTGCGACTTGGTAGTAAAGAAGGCATTGAAGATCTGCTCCGTTTGATTTGGGGGCAGCCCCACGCCGGTATCGCTGACTGACACCATCAGGTGCTCGTTCTCCGCTCGCTCCGACTTCACGATTAGTTCCCGCGCCCCATCCACATCCTTCATCGCATCGATGCTGTTAATGCAGAGGTTCATCAAGACCTGCTGCAATTGCACACGATCTCCCAAGACGTGAGGAAGGTGTTCCGTCAACTCCATCCGGAATGAAATGGAGTATCGCATTGCCTCGCTGCGAAGCAGAACAATCATCTCTTGTATGACTTCGTTTACATCCAGCAACTCCGTTTGCGGAGTGCCCTTCTGGAAAAGCATGCGGATCCGGCCGATGATTTCGTCTGCACGGTTTGCATCTTTGATGATTCTCGAGGCTGCTTCGCGTGCCTCAGCCAAATCGGGCTCATCGCGGCCAAGCCAACGCAGGCAAGTATGAGCGTCGGTAAGCGCCGCTGCAATCGGCTGCTTGATTTCGTGCGCCAGGGAGGCAGTCAATTCTCCCATGGTGGTTACCCGGGTCACGCGTGCTAGATTCGTCTGAGCCTCGCGTAGCGCTTCCTCAGCACGCTTGCGTTCGGTCACGTCCATCACCGCTCCGACAAACTCGACTCTCCCCGCTTCATTACTCAAGGCATGAGCCACAACATGGACGTACTTGACTGAATCACCCGGCATCAGCAAGCGATATTCATGTTCAAAGTTCTCCGCATTCATCGATGCACTTTCCATCGTTTGCTTCACGTGGACCACCTCTTCCGGGTGAACGCGCTCAAGAATAAGTTGCACGGTCGGTTTCGTGGTGCGGTCGTATTGGAAGATCCGAAACGTTTCCTCCGACCAGATGATCTCTCCGCTCGAGATGCTCCAACCGAAGCTTCCGGTGTTACTCAATCGCTGCGCTTCGGCTAAGTAGGCCTCACTCCGCCGTAGGGCGTCTTCGGCTTGGTGCCGTTCCTCAATGTCGGTAGCTGTTCCGTACCAATTAACGATGTTTCCCAACTCATCGTGTAGCGGCACGTTGCGGATCAGCAACCAGCGATAATCGCGGTCCCTCCGCCGTACCCGTGCTTCACTCTCCATTGCTTGCCCCGTTACCACGGCGGCCTGCCACTCGCCGAGGTACCGCTTGAGGTCATCGGGATGAACTAAGGAACCCAAACCCCAGCCCAGCATCTCCTCCAGAGAACGACCCGTAAATTCCAGGAAACGCTGATTGATGAAATCAACGGATCCGTCAGGACGAGCGCTCCAGGCGTGCGCCGGAATCGTATCGATGACAAGGCGGAGGCGATCTTCGCTGAGCTGCTGCGTCGCGTAAAGATCGCGCAGGCGCTGGGCGGTGGCGTTGAAGACCTGCCCTAGGTGAGCGAGTTCATCTTTCCCGCTGACAGACACTTGATACTGAAACTCGCCACGCGCCAATGCCTTGGAGCCGTCCACTAATTGCGCCAGTGGCCGCGTGATGCTGCGGGTAATGGCTAGGCCGAGGGTCCCGGCGATCAGCAAGGTGAACACGGCGGTCAGCGGCACAACCAGAAAGACAAGCTGTTCCACGCGCCTCATGTTCAACACGGTTTGAGCCTGCTCTTCACCGACTTCATGGTCGACGGTTTCGACGAGCGCCGAGGTCAGAGATTCCAGTGGCCGAACTTGGTTCTCCAGGCGTAGGTGGACAGCCCGCCAGTCGCCGGATCTAGCGAGTGTGGTGATGGCGTCAAGCTGGGATGGCAGCGCGTTCTGAACCACGTGAAGGATAGGCAGTATGGTCGGATCGCGCGCGAGGTCGAAAGGTCCGAGATTGAGCGCGTTGATTGCCCGACGAATGTCCTCCAGGACCGCGGTACGAAGTGGTCCAGCTTCAATCAGCAAGCGATCGGCATCTTCAACTTGGGCGAGGCTATCTAGCCGATCATGAAACGCCGACATACTGGTATGGACGCGTAAAACCGCAACCAGCTTCTGGTCGATATCGTTCAGGCTCTCTGCATGAGTGCGGATCACGTGGAATTGCCAAAGGATAACGGCATCCGCGGCCAACATCGAAAGCACGATGAACACGAAGCCGAGGATCAAACGGGGGCCGATGTTGAGCCGACCGCCATGAAGAGTTTTCGCTCCAGCGCTTTTGACCCAACGGGTCAATCCTGTTGCCGTGTGAAGTCCCATCGGTTGTTCCTATCGAGCTATCGCTGGCATCGAACTCACGCCACGCCTCTTATCGTTTGCCGCTGAAGCCGGTCGGGGAGAGGTTATTGAACCGGCCCAGAGTCCTATTCAGTGCTGAATTCCCTGAGGCGGTCCCTTTTTGAAACCGGTGATGCCAACCAATTCATTCTCCAGAGCTGCGGCAGCTTCCGGCGCACTCTTCTCGCCGGTAAGCACGGAGTGCACTTCTTGGATATAAGCGTCAGTCACACCCGGGTATTTATTGCCAGTGATGTTCGAAGGACGCGAAATCGCGCCCGTCTGGAACGCTTGACTCAAAAGGGCAAAACGGGGATTTGGTTCAAGTACCTCAGGCAGGTTGTAGAGTTCCGGTAGAGTGGGTGGCTCCGAAATAACGCTAGCCCTCTTCACCTGCACGTCTCTACGGGTAAGATACCGGATCAGTTCTAAGGCTTCTCGGGGATGAGCCGAGAATCGGGAAACTGCCAAACCCCATCCTCCCAAGGTGCCGACTCGGCCTGCCTTACCACCGGGCAGCAGAGCTATATCGAACTTATTTCGGATTGGCGACTCTGGCGCTCGGCTTTCGACGTAGGCTGACGGCCAATTCCGCATGAATGCCGCGTCACCGGCCACCCAAACGTTTAGCGAATCCCACTCTCTATATGCGACCACAGCAGGTGGTGAGATGGAACCAACCCAATGCGCCGCCCTTTGCCACGCCCGGATCGCCTGCGGATTATTCACGCTGATCGTCCGGTCCTCCTCGATAATCCTCCCGCCACCGTCGGAAGCCTGCCATTCCAGCGCGTCGCAGGTTAAGCCTTCGTCGGCCGCCCCTTGCCACACAAAGCCCCAAAACTGTTTCTTGCCTTTGGCACGTTCGCCGGCCTGAATGCGAGCCGCCATACTCTCCAGCTCATCCCATGTCTTGGGTGGCTCTCGATACCCATACTGTCGCAGAAGGTCGGTGCGATAAAAAAAAATCCCGATGTCGGCACGATAAGGCACGGCGACCAGCTTCTTATCGACGGTGTAGCTCGCGGCAACCTCCGGAAATTGAAGCGATATTTCGTTGGCGAAATATGGCTTGAGATCTATGAAATATTCGTTCAGAATCCCCGGCCAGATCACATCGATCCCGTAAACGTCAGCCCCCGAGGCACCTGACCCGAGTAACTCTTTCCACATAGCCAGCCTCTGCCGCGCGGAGTCCGTAGACGGAAGAACACTGACTCGGATTCCTGTTTCCCGAGTGAATTGCTGCAACTCCTGCTGGCGCGCCTCGCTGAACTCCTTGTTCGTCCACTCCTCTTGAAGAGTCAATGTAACCGGTTCATGAACAGCTGGCTTGGTACAACCTTCCAGGAGCAAAGAGAGCAACACCGCGCAAATAGGGCGTACCATCCTGCCAGATTTTGCCCACCCTGCGTAAAGACCACGAATTCTCTGTGCGACAAGTCTCTTCGGTTTCGTCAGCATTTCGAAAGGTGTCCTCTCGCGAGAGCATCTCGGATCCATCGCTCAACGGCCTGCCTGGCCTAGCTCCCTGCTGAGACTACCCATAGCGCACGAAGTGCAAGCACGCCGGAGGGTGAAGAGGTATTCATAACTCTCTCATTCCGCACTTCTTCTCAGCATCGGTAATGCTACACCGTTTCGTCTGGGATGGGGGCGCACCGCGCCCGACAGGACGGCTCGAAGCAGGGCCGACGAAGGTGGGCTTAGCGCGGGGTGATTTTGAGTGCCAGCCTTTGCGATGGCCAGTCCACCGCGCGCCTGCAGACCATCGAGAATCATTTCCGTGGTAAGGAAAGCCGCATGAGGGAGTGCACTTAACGGCGATCGACGGGAGAGATTCGCTGATAGATACCCAAAGCCGTTGTGGCAGTTTGCTGGACGACTGATCCTTTGTCGTCTCCAGCTTTTACCGGCTGCCCCTTGGCATCCGTGTCCACCAAGGCGACGGTTTGCTGCTTTGCGCTCTTGTTGCCCACAGCAGATGCATCACCACGATGAAGCAAGTGCGGACCTGAACTACTTTGCGCGGCAGGATTCCCAATCTTGGCATCTGTTTGCGAGTCTGTGGAGGGTTGATAAGCTTCGATCGGGCTAAGGCTCGCAACTGATGAATTTGAGAGAGGTGTCAAGGAGCGAGGTCTCTTGCTTGCTCGTGTTCCGGATCGCAGTTCGGGGCGAGGAGCATTGAAGACCGACGTGACGGCATTCTCGGCTTCCCGCTGATGCGCGAAGGAGAGCAATACCCCCAGTGAAGGCGCTATACCAAGAAATAGGGCAAAGATCGTCACTCCCGAAGCAATACGCAGGTAAAGCATCCAACCGGGAGACCTCTTCGAGTCGGCCAGAATGGCATGAACACGAAGCGTCAGATGAGATGCCGCAAAATCTATCCCCCAGCTGCTGGATTCTTGCATTAAATTCAACCGCGCAAAGCGTACCAGGCACTCTGCGTACTTTCCCCGCCTTGCTGGGCACGCTGAGATCACTGCATGGTCGCAGGCTAGCTCCCGTTCGACTTGCATCTTTCGCACCGCGTACCATACCGAGGGGTGAAAAAAGAGCAGCATTCGCGACGCAAGAGCGAATCCATTCCATATAGCATCGCAGCGGCGAATGTGGTGGAGTTCGTGGTTCAGAATATCTTCCAATTCAGATGGATCATCCTCAAGACAAGAGGTTGGCAACAGAATGGTTGGCCGAATCCAGCCGAAGGTTGCGGGAGAAGTAGCCCCGGAAAGAATCAGCAGCCTGGAACGTCCGGCGTGGAGCTTCTTCGCGAGGACTGCAAACCTCTCTGCGATCCCAACCGGCGGCTCAGTGGTGAAATTGAGCACCCACCTGAGGTGGCGCCGCTTCTGCAAAAGGAGGAAGACCAAATAACATAGGGTCAGGAGGTATACGATCCCGATCATGCGCAACGTGACCCCAAGCGGAAAGGCCCAAGCTGCTGGAATCTGCCAGGCCCCAACGGTGGAACTCGCCGGTGGCAATTGAACCCCGGCAGCCGCCGTCGACTGTTGTCTGTCCGCCCAAAGTGCGTTCGCCAGGTAAAACCAATAGGCTGCCGCCCCGTAGACGTACCCTGACCAGATGACAAATCTGAACTTCGCCGAAACAACGAGCCGGCTCAACGCCAGGCACGCCCCGAAGGCCAATGTTGTTTTTAACAAAAAAACCGTAATTGCAGCGACGATACTAAGCAAAAAATCTGGGTTCATTGCTCCCACCACTCCCGAATTACGATCGCCTAGCTCCGGCTCTTACGGTACTCCCGGATATATGCTTCGAGCTCGTCCAACTCCTGTTTCTTGATAGGAGTGGATTCCAGCAGGTTGAGGAGTAGCCCTGCCGCTGATCCGCGAAAATTACGCGAAACCAGAGCCTGCACACACAAATTGTCAATTTTCTTGCGGGAAACCATGGGCTTAAAAACGAAAACACGCCCTCGTACCTCATGCTTGATGAAACGCTTCTTCTCCATAATGCGCAGTAAAGTCTGAGTAGTCTTATAGTTAGGTCGCTCCCTTTGACTATGGGCGCTCACCACATCTTCCACCGTGCCCTCTTCCAGGTCCCAAAGAATTTGCAGCAGGCGCATCTCCGCCCCGGTCGGTTCGGTAAGCTGTTTTGCCGGCCTAGAGCTCAAGGTTTGTTCCCCACGGTGCGTCACTATAGAATCTTAATGGCTTAAGACAAAACTAAGGTGATTTTTTCTTCAGCATCAAGGCTTTCACCCGTCCGCCCATCCCGGCTGCACGGCCACGGTGCATGGTTAAGGGCGATTTGAGCACCATGAACCTCTTGGGACAGCAGAGTTGTTTCTTATGGTGTGTTTTATAGCCCGGTTTTTGGCTCTACTGTCTGCGGCCGTCTTTCTTGCCGGCTCTTTCCCTGGCCACGCGAAAACGATCGAGATACCTTCCGGCAGTCCGCTATCGGTTGAATTGCTTCGCCATGCACCCATGAGGGCCGGTGAACCAATAGAAGGGCGACTGCTCTATCCGGTCTTCATTGAGAATCGAATAGCAATACCGGCGGGCTCCATTCTACACGGAAGGGTCATTCGATTGGATCCCGACCGAAGCCGCCGGATCCATTCCGGCCTTCGTGGCGATTTCACGCCTTTTCATATCCCGGTCGTGCAATTCGATCAAGTGGTTGTTGGGGACGGCCCCCCGCAGGCAATTGTCTGCGACAGCGCTAAAGATGGCATGGTGATCTTGCGCCTGTCTGCCCCGCCCGGGCAAAAAAAAGGCTCTTTCATCGGCCGCCAATGGAGTGAAGCAAAGCGGAAGGCCATAGAGACGACCGCCCTATTCACCGCGCCCGGCCGGGGCGACCGATTGGTTCAATTTGTTTATGGCCAACTTCCATATCACCCTCAAAGAATCGAAACAGGAACCACATGGACAGTGGAACTGGCCCAACCGCTTCGCCTACAGCTTAACGAGGATCCCTCTGCGGGCTCGGCAGATCCGCCTCTCGCCGGGACTAAAGATCAAGTGACCGGCCAGCCGCCGGATCTTAGTAAGCAGCCACCGAAGCAGGTCGCCGGCTGGCAGTTGCGCGCCTATTTGCAGCGAACCATCAGCTCTGCCAAGGACAAACCGGGTGACACCTTCGAAGCCTATGTCGCAGAACCTGTCTTTAACTCCGACCATGCTCTTGTAGTTCCCGAGGGATCGTTACTGGTGGGAGAAATTACCCAGGCCAAGCCGGCTCGCTCTTTCGGCCGCCAAGGAAAACTTCGCTTTCACTTCAAGGAACTGAGGTTCCCGACCGGCTTCTCCCAGCCTGTCGAAGGTTCCCTGTCCGGGGCGGATTCCAACAAATCGGCTAATTTACAAATCGACCCCGAGGGCGGCGTCGAGCCGCAGGCGGTAAACCGTGTTGTCGCGCCGCTGATTTTGACCTTTCTCGCGGGGCGCGCTTTTGACACCGATGAAAATCGAACGTTCAATCATGGTGTCGCTTCGAATGGTTTCGGGATCGTAGGTAGGGTCGTCGGCATGGTAGTAAGCTCACGCAACGTTGCCGCCGGTATAGGTTTCTACGGTGCTGCGCTCTCTTTTTATGACCTCTGGCTGGCACGCGGCCACAACGTCGTCTTTGCTAAAGAAACACGAATTGAGATCAACACAACGCCACGTGGCAGCAAATTAAAGGCATCGGATGCTCCTCAGTAAATTTCCCAAGGGGATGCGCGCAGGCCCTTACCCACCGGTGTAGGGCCTAGATGCCCTGTGTCCTCCAATAAATGGTCCCCTACTCGGAGCAACGCTTCCTGATCTCCGTGGCCTCGCAAGCAGCCATCAGAGCCTTCGGCTGGGAGTCTCAAGCGAGAAACATGCCTCAAGAACATCATCCAAATCTTCTGTCCTCTCCTGCAGTCTCCTGACAAGAGTTCCCAGGAGAGGAAAACGCACGATGCTTGCCGCTTCAGGTGATCGAAGAAGCCGCGTTAGAATCGTGTGCGCATCTTGCATGCGAAGACATAGCCTACGTTGTTGCGAATCGGCGAGTGACTCCAAGTAGTCCGGCGTAAGGAACGGGATGAACTTTTCCAATTCTGCAAGAGCTTTGAGCAAGCGGTAAAACATCACGTAACCGTTGGGTGCTTCAGCGGCCAGTATCGCATACGCTAACGCCCGGTTTGCGCTGAATTCAATTTCCCTGAATTCAGCTTCTGCTGTGGTCATCGTTTTGTACATAGCTTCGGTTGATAGTGTCAAGGGCTCTCCCAAGAGAATCTCTTAACTTTATAAGACATCTTGACAATTGTACTCTTGGTTACTTAAGACTTGTAGCTGCTGACGTCTGCCCGAATGCCATTGGTTTGAGTCGAATCATTTGGGCCAAGTGCGAAGGGAGTTTATCGAATCAGCTTAAACCGGCCGTTCAGAACTGCTGCTCAATGGCAGCATGAAGCAGATGGTGCAAACGGTTGCCCCAGACGAAAGCTGTCATTTCGTGGAAGAGGTCAACCTAGAGCGGAGTCCACAGGATCTGTCGCACGACTGACAAGCGGAGCCAAGGGGCTGCGCTCCACCCTGGTGGGGGTGATGGTGACAGAACTTCCTCCTGATTGGCTGCCGGCAAGCTCCTCGTATAGCGCGCTCAGGGTAGAGATGTAGGTGTCAATGCTAAAGCGGCTTATCGTGTCGCGGGCGGCAAAGCCCAATTGCAGCCTGAATTCGGGATCGCGCGCCAAGTTGGCGATGGCGTCCCGGATTCCATCCACGTCCCCCGGGGACACCAAAAGGCAGTTCCTCCCCTTTTCCAGAAACTCGCTGGCCCCGCCGACGCTTGTGGTCACAACCGGCAAACCCCAGCTCATCGCTTCGACGAGTGCCATTGCCATCCCCTCGGCGTAACTTGGTAAAACCAGGACATCGGAATCGGCCAAGAGTCTTTCGACAGCTGCTTTCCCGATCCAACCCGGTATTGCCACCCGTTTCGCGCAGCCCAACTCCTGGGCCAGTGTTTGTGCCTCATCGGTGTCACCGTCGCCAGCAAGGGTTAGATGGCAGCGTGCTCTCACATCTTCAGGGAGAGCGCCGAAGGCGCGGATTAAATCGTACGCTCCTTTCCTGATCCCGATATTGCCCAAAAACAGAACCCTCAGGCCCTGTCGCCGAGACCGGTCGGGGATGGACTTCGGCAAGTCAGCCGGGTTGGGAAGTAGGAGAACACGCTCAGGCGGCAAATTCAGTATGGAGGAGTAGTAGCCGTGCCAAAACCGGGTCAGGACGATCACCCGGTCCGCCCCACAAATACCCCATAGGATCAGCCGCCTGCAGGCCATGGGTAGCCACGGGAAAAACGGATCGGTATCTGCCGTATGCGAATGCACTAAGTACCGGCATCGCAAGGTGCGAAGCATCACGCAGATGACCCCTTTGCGCAGGAGGCTTCCGCGGCCCGAGAAATGAATGTGGAAGATCGTTCCACGCGCGAGGGCGCGGAACAGAACCCGGACAAAGGCCAGAAGAAAGACACACGCCTGGGCGAGCCTACTACCCCTGTCGGCGCGCGTGGCCCCTTCGTAACCGGTATAGCGGTTGAAAGTAGCGATAAAGCGAACGCAAATGTGCTCTGGAAGATGTGCACCGATCAACTCGATCACTCGAGTGACGCCACCCTTCACAGTTAAAGCCGGCCCCACGCTGGCTACGTATATCGCCCTCGGCACTTTATTTTTCCCTCGATCTAACCTGGGTTCATCCAAGTCGATCCGCATGGTTCGAGCAATCTAGCATTCGTGGGCCTTCGTGCCCCATGGTGCGGTGCCAGGTTAGAACTGGGGCGCCACCCAATGCTTTCAGCGGAGGAGGGAACAAAAGTCGGACAGCCGGTCACGGTCCAAGTTCAGGGCAACATTCTCGGTTTCCCAAGTGAGAATGTCGCGACTAATCAAGAGGGCGGGCTGGGAGAGGATGCCCGTGAGATAAATGACAGAAGCACTTGTTCAGACGACAAGCAGGGAAATGCGCTAGCGCCGCTTATCCGTTCTCTTCAGCACTCCCCAAGGCTAAATTCGAATTAAAGCAGATTCAATACACTACCTCGCATCTGGCCCAAATTATCAACTAAACCCAATGGCTACTTGGGCAGATCTCAACAGCCATAAAATCTTAGTGGGTTAAGAGGAGAATTGTCAACAGCGTCTTAATGCGTTAAGATTTCCCCCGGGCCGTACTATAAATTCCGCGGATTCCCGTTGCACGCCTGCGGCAGGCCGGGTACGCGAGATGACAAGGAGAGGGCAGGTCCTCCAGGGCGAGTAGTTGCTAAAAGATGCCGCTTTTCATGACCTTGGGTGGGCCCAAAGGTCCATGACTCCTCTGGTGTAGATCACTGAGCCAAAAAACACCCATGAATCAGGGGTCTCTAGGCCAATCACGTGTTCGGTTCTCGGTTGTTACCACCGAGAACCTTTGTCACCTGTGCTGGCGTTACCCTAAACCACAAATTCAGATGATTTCAGTTGCGCGCCTCACGGTTGACCTTACAATCAGTTCGTCAAGGCAGCGTTGGCAAATCAAACCAACGGCTATTTGGGCAGATGTCAGTACCGTAAAGTCTTAACCTGTTAAGAGTCTAATTGTTGCAGTAATTTCTGTTTGGTTCCAGAACGGCACCCCCCGAACGTGAACTTCCCTCACGCGTCCGCCGCCTGCGATCCATCAATTGAATTCGGCCATGGGTTAAAAACAAACGATCGTGAACCACATATGCCGGCCAAGTTTGTTTTCGCTGCCTTTGAGAGAAGATCCCTTTGTTTTGCGCAGGCACCACTGACCCGGATCGCACGTAGCGGCAGTTATGTTCTGCGAGGCTGAGAGAATCCGTGGTTCAGTTTATGCAGGTTCAGCAATATCCCGAGATCGTCTTAGCAGAACGTGCCGGCTATTTCCCGGTTCCCGGCGCTCATCTCTACACCGTACTGCACCAGGTTGAGGCTCCTCTGGCGCGCGTTCTACTCGTAGGGCCCTTCGCTTCAGAGCGCCACACTTCCTATGGGCTATGGCTGCAATGGGCCCGCTATTTGGCGGCCCGGCGAATTGAAGTGGTCCGTTTTGACTACAGGGGAATCGGAGAGAGCACCGGAGTATTTGCAGAAATGAGCTTTCGTTCCTGGGTCGATGACGTTGAGCGTCTTTCTGCCTGGCTTCGGAAGCGGGAACAAAATGCGCCGCTGATTCTGCATGGATTGGGGATGGGTGGACTTTTAGCCGCGAAGGCTTTCCACAACGGCGAAGCCGACGCGTTACTGTTGTGGTCAGCGCCTCTGAATGCAAATAAAGTGCTTCGATCGGCTTTGCAACGTTGGATTGGACCACAACAACTTCTGAAGCGAGAAGAAGATCGGCATCCTCCGTCGCACTATTTCCGTCTGCTTGACGAGGGGCAAAGCGTGGAGGTGGATGGCTATGAATGGACGCCAGAATTGTGGCGTGAATCGCTGAGCTTTGACATGCCGGGGGCCATGGTCCCTCCTAACGATACAGCTGCATCCTATAGGAGACCAGTTCGAATGGTTCAGCTGGGCAAAAATGCCGCTCCCCTCGTTCCGGGTGGCTTATTGCTAGGGTTTGAAGAAAGCAAAGACTTTAGCTGGCTCTTCGCGCCTAACTACGAGTGGATCGCATCAAGCTTCGGTATCCCCTTGGAGGTAGCATGATCTGCGACACTTTAGAGACGCGTCAACTCATCACCCTCGGCGCCGACGGGATTCTGGTGCGTGCTACCTATCATAGCGTCCCTCGCGAAACGACCAGATCCACTAGTCCGGATAAGAGGATCGGTATCCTGTTTCTAAATCCTTTATCTACGCCGCGATCATTGATAGGTGACGCCGCTGTTTATTGGGCTAGCTCGTTCGCTGCCCAGGGGTATCCTTCTCTCCGCATCGACCTGCCTGGATTGGGCGACAGCTACGGCGAGGTTGCGAAGGACCTTCTCACTTTCATCAACAACGGGGGGTATGCGGCCATAGCGGCCGCAAAAGTAAAGGAGTTTAGCGACCGCTTTGGGCTAGCAGGCGTCGTGATCTATGGCCATTGTGCGGCGGGAACGACGGCTATCTATGCTGCATCTGCGTGCAAAGCGTGCAAAGGCCTCATCATCACCGACCCCTACTTTAATACCGCAAATATGCTGACTCCAAAACTAAATGCAGGGATGGTGCACTGGGCTAGACGGACCAAGGTTGGCGAAGTGCTTCGTGTGGCTTACGCGCGCCTTCGCGAGGCGCGGACAAAGCGAGGCAATGCCACATTGCCAGGTAATGCGAATGTTAAGTTAGTCACCCACTGGAAGCAACTCGTATCGAGTGGCTTACCGATCCTGGTTTGCAAGTCGACCGAGCCGGCAGCAGATCTCGGCAGCAGCAAGCTGCGCGCTGGCATGTTCGACTATCTTGAACACATAACCTCGTTTGCAGGCCATAGTAGTCGGCTCTCACTGCGCACGATCGAGGGCACTAATCACTCATTTGCAGATCGGGTTGGGCGCACGGCGATTCGGGAGCACGCTGAGGCCTGGCTGCACAAACACTTCCCCGGTGAGGTGGCAGCGACAGAGATCCTTAATAGTTCAGTGATTGCAACTGCGACGGAGGCGCACGTTTCACAGGGTGAATAGGGTACTTCCGACTAGCAACCTTCACGGTGCCGTTAGGGCCTCGTATTCGGATTTGCTATGGAGATCCGCGGCGCTGGTCAACATCATGCAGAGTTGTTTAAGCAGACCGCACATCTGTTCATTGTCACGATCGATCTACCATAGTTGGGAGATAGGAATCAAAAACTTTGGTAAGCGAGTACCACATTCTTTCTTCGGTGCGGCATTTCGGATGTACTATTACGAAACAGTCATCACTATATATAAGTGGTGACAAATCCAGGCCATTGATTAGGCGCTTTTTGCCTTATTCGAGCTCGACAAACGAACGTCGACTCATTGGTATTTTCTCCTGGTTGCTGTAATTCAAACGCTCTTCCCCCCACAGCTGACAATAGCCGACTAGAAGGCTAGGTGTCCTGTAACGATAAATCTTTCGTTGCCGTCGACCTTTTTCTTTTTAGACTGCATGGCTGGTCCTACCCCCTGCGACCCGGGCCCTGTAACTGACAACGTATGATCTTCGGATCAATCACCGGCTTCCAAGCCACAGAGGGATAACCATATGACTACTTCGCTCGTAGCCCCGGAAATGCAGAACCTATCGTCCATCAAGCCGCGGATTGATAGCGAAATTGACAGTTTGGTTGCTGCGCTTCCAGCTCCTAAAGACCTTACTCCCGAACAACGGCGCGGAATCATAGCACGATACTGCGCCGTCCTCGAAGGTAACTTCATTTATTGGATGACGGCAGCCTATCTGTCTGTCCAGTCTGAGGAGGCACGCCCCATCCTGATTGACAACCTGACGGAAGAAATTCGCGATTGTCATCCCGAGATGATGCGGAGATTCGCGATTGCCGCACATGCTTATCCCACTGACACAGACGCCATGGCGGTGCGTGACGGGTTGACCAAGGTTCGTATGTTCCTGGGCCGCCTGCAGGGAGTGCAGAACGTCCTTACTATGGGCGTCTTTGAAAGCTACATCCAAAGGTTCATGTCGTACCTGGCGGATCTTGCGATCGCCCAAGGTTCTACTGACCTTGAATATACGGACGTGCACGGTGTCTGCGACATTGCTCATTCCGAAGGCCTTCTGATGGCGCTCTCGGCAGAGGCAGCGATCAATCCACCCGACCCGTCGGCAGATCTGTTTGAAGGCGTTAACTACCTTCGCGCCTTGATCCAGACCATCAACGGAAATGGGACTGCCACAGTACCTGCTGTCTAAGTCGAGGCAGTAGAGAGCAGGCGGACTTTCAACGGGGTCATCACTGCAAAGTGTGGCTTTGGGCGAAGGATTCAAGGGGATTGAGGTTCTCCGGTGCGGTGATCGGGCGACAGGGGGACGAGGGCGTCTACAAGAGGACGTCACTCGTTCGCCTGGAAAGTTTGGTCATCCCGCTAGTGCAGGCTCCAAGCCCTCAGCTTTCGACGCTACCGGGCGGGAGTGTGCGGTTGTTTGTTTTCGTCTTTTCGGCGGCTTAAAGGAAAACAGTGACCATGAATGTTCGAACGGAAATCGTAAATCAATTCAAGCAAGTCGCTCAGGAGCAAGACAAGCGGTTGGCTCCCCTGACGGACGGGCTCGAGCTTTTGAACTCGGGGCTCGATTCACTTTCTATGGCTATCCTTGTATCCCGGCTTGAAGATTCTCTTGGAATCGACCCGTTTATGGCTTCGGAAGATGTCCAGTTTCCGGTTACGTTCGGAGATTTTGTCAAACTTTATGAACACGTTGCAAAATAGCTCGGCTTCCCTTTGGGAGGCGATCAGCACCACCGTCAACGCATGCGATCCTTTTATCGCCAACGCGGAGACGAGCCTCGCTCTGCGCGATTTGCTGGCGGGCTCTGTGCTCGGCGGCCGATGCCAGGAGCTGAGCGGACGTTCCGTTCTCATTGCGGCCACGGACCAGCTCATTGCCGCAGCAGCGCTCATCGAGCTCGATGGGGTCGCCCGCCGCATGGTTTTATGCCCCCCCGACTTACCGGCGGAACATCTTCCCTCAATTGTCAAGTCTGCGGAAGCCGATGCAATTGTTTCCGACCGGATCATCGATGGCCCTGGAAGTGCCAGGGTCAGATCTTTCATTCATTGCGACGGAAAAATCGTTCCTGAAGGTTATGGCTCGTCCGGCCCCGTGCGACAAGCCCAGGGCAGGCGCTACGAGACGGAATGGGTGCTGCTGACGTCAGGCACCACTGGAGTGCCGAAGCTTGTGGTCCACACGCTGGCTAGCCTGGCCGGAGCGATCGACGTCGGCAAGGCCGGAAATGGGCATGCGATTTGGAGCACGTTCTACGATATTCGCCGGTACGGAGGTTTGCAGATATTTCTGCGCGCCATGCTGACTGGTAGTTCCCTGCTGTTGTCGAGCGCGCAAAGGTCGACTGCCGACTTCCTGGCCTACGTAGGGGCACACGGGGTGACCCACATCTCCGGAACGCCGTCGCATTGGCGACGCGCGCTGATGAGTTCTTCCGCTCACCTGATTGCGCCCGAATACATTCGTTTATCGGGCGAGATTGCCGATCAGGCAATCCTCAATCATCTGGCGCAGGTTTATCCAAAGGCACGCATCGCTCACGCCTTTGCCACCACCGAGGCTGGAGTTGCCTTCGTGGTGAATGACGTCATCACCGGGTTTCCCTTGAGCGTGCTCACGCGTACGCCTGGCGTGGAGATGAAGGTGGAGAATGACTCTCTTCGCATCCGCTCGGCGCGCACAGCTAGCCGATACCTGGATGAAGAGCACGGCCCACTTAAGGATGCGGAGGGATTTGTCGACACGACCGACATGCTCGATTTACGAAACGAGCGCTACTACTTCGTCGGCCGGCGTGATGGAGTGATCAATGTTGGCGGCCTGAAGGTGCATCCCGAAGAAGTGGAAGAGGTGATCAATCGTCATCCTGAGGTTCGGATGTCGCTGGTGAAAACCAAGAAGAATCCCATCACCGGCGCGCTGGTGGTTGCGGATGTTGTTTTACGGTCGGCAGCCGGGCCGGAGAGCGACGGCCATCGTCAGATTCAGCAGGAAATTCTTCTACTGTGCCGCGAAGAACTTGCCTCCCACAAGGTTCCGGCCGCTATTAATTTCGTTACTACGTTGGCGGTTGCTGAGTCAGGGAAGCTCATTCGACGCCATGCGTAATGTGATTGTCACCGGAGGCAGCAGAGGATTGGGCCTGGGGATCGCGGGCAAGCTCGCGAAAGAGGGTTATCGGGCGATCGCGATCGCACGGAACGAAAGCCCAGAACTCACGGTTTTGATGCAGCCGAGCGCGCAGCCCGGATGCGTTCAGTTCGCACCATTCGACCTGGCGGATCTTGAAGGCATAGCGGGCCTGGTGAAGAAACTGCGCAAAGACTACGGGCCGATCTATGGTTTGGTGAACAATGCCGGTACCAGCGTCGAAGGAGCCCTGGCGATGATGCACATTTCTCAGATGGAGCAGGTGGTGCACTTGAATACTCTGTCACCCATGGTGATGACGAAATCCGTAGTGCGCTCCATGATGGTGGATGGAGGCGGCCGCATCGTTAATATCGCGTCGGTGGTTGCCTTTACCGGCTACAGCGGACTCGCAGTTTACAGCGCCTCCAAGGCCTCGCTGGTCGGCTTTACCCGTTCCCTTGCCCGGGAGGTGGGAAAGTTGGGAATCACGGTGAATGCTGTTGCTCCAGGTTTTGTCGATACCGAAATGACGCGGGGCATGACGGACGAGCAGCGCGAACAGATTGTGCGCCGTAGCGCGCTCAAGCGACTGGTCGAGGTGGAAGATGTGGCCAACGCAGTGGAATTTCTGCTCGGCCACAGAGCGAAGAGCATCACCGGCACGGTGATGACAGTGGACGCGGGGAGCACGGCTTGAACCCACTCGAAACGATTGCGGCCGCACCCACCAGCGTTTCGCCGGGAAAGGCGTGGCTGCGCGCCCTGGAGCTGACTGCGCCCATTGCGCGCAATCGCAATCGCATTCTTTCCACAGTGATTGAGGAGCGTGCGGAGCAACTGGGTGATACACCGGCACTGCTCTCGGACCGAGAGTGTATGACCTACGGCCAGCTCTCGGAGCGAATCAATCAATACGCGCGATGGGCGCTTGGTCAGGGCATTGGTCGGGGTGAGGTAGTCGGCCTGCTGATGACGAATCGACCTGAATACCTTGCTATATGGCTCGGTATCAACAGCGTCGGGGGCGTCGTTTCCCTGCTGAATGTAAATTTGACAGGTTCTTCGCTAGCCCACTGCATCAATGTCGTTTCACCCAAACATCTCATTGTCGCTTCAGAGTTTGCCGCCCAGCTCGTCGCGGCTCTCCCGGCGGTTTCGCTGCCGGCCACAATTTGGATTCATGGCAACGAACCAAGTTCGTGGCCGCGCCTCGATCTGGAGATCGAAGCACATTCGGGCGCGCCGCTCAGCGAGCACGAGAAGCGGCCACCGACCATAGAAGATAAAGCGCTCTACATATATACCTCCGGTACAACCGGGCTGCCCAAAGCCGCCAACATCAGTCACGCCCGGGTCATGCAATGGGGCCACTGGTTTGCGGGCATGATGAGCGCGCAGGCAACCGACCGGATGTATAACTGTCTGCCGATGTACCACAGCGTTGGGGGGGTGCAGGTGCCGGGGGCGATTCTGGTGGCCGGCGGCACAGTCATCCTGCGGGAGAAATTCTCCGCCAGCCAGTTCTGGAATGACATTGTGCGCTGGGATTGTACGTTATTCCAATACATCGGCGAGCTTTGCCGCTACCTGCTGCACGCTCCACTGTCGGCGAACGAGACTGCCCATCGCATCAGGATGGCTTGCGGCAACGGCCTGGCGCCCGAAGTGTGGGACGGCTTTAAGAATCGCTTCTCCATTCCTCAGATCTTCGAGTTTTATGCTTCCACCGAAGGTGGGGTTTCGCTCTTCAACGTCCAGGGCAAGCGCGGAGCCATCGGCTATATCCCCGGCTACCTGACGCATCGGTTCTCACCCGCGCTGGTGGTGTTCGATGTGGAGAAGGGTGAACCCGTGCGGGATGCGCAGGGCTTCTGCATTCGCTGCGCTCCCAATGAGGCCGGCGAAGCGATCGGCAAGGGGTCGGACGATCCATCTAATATAGGTAGCCGCTTCGAAGGCTACACCAACCCTGAGGCCTCAGAGCGCAAGATCCTGCGCAATGTGTTCGAGCTGGGAGACGTGTGGATTCGTACCGGCGACCTGATGCGCAAGGATGAACAGGGTTATTTCTATTTTGTCGATCGCATCGGCGATACCTTCCGCTGGAAGGGCGAGAATGTTGCGACGTGCGAGGTTGCGGAAGCGATCTGCGCGTTCCCCGGAGTGAAACACGCGAATGTATACGGCGTAACCGTTCCCGCGGCCGAGGGCCGCGCCGGTATGGCTACGCTGGTCACCGAAGATGAACTGGACCTGGCGGAATTCCGCCGGCACCTGATGGACCGGCTACCCCCCTACGCGCGGCCTTTGTTTCTGCGGATCCGAAAGAACATGGATCTGACAGGGACTTTTAAATACTCGAAGACCGACCTGGTTCGCCAGGGATTCAACCCGGCCTCGAGCGATGATGTCGTTTATTTCAACAACCTGGAATCGGGCGCATTCACGCGGCTCGACCAGCAGTTGTATGAGCGCATTCAAATGGGCGCCATTCGCTTTTAGGCACGCAGTAGGGGGGAAGGTACTGATGTTCATCGACGAAATCCGGTCCGATTTCGCGCAATTACAATCGGATATTGCGGACGGCCCCATCCTGCCCACGGTGACGGCGGAAGAGGTACGAACTTACCTTGAGTCTCGTTACGACTTCCATCAGACCATGCCGCTGGAGGAAGTGGTTAACGATGTTGAGAAGATGCTGCGTACCTGGCAGGTCCAGGTTACGCATCCCCGCTACTTTGGCCTGTTTAATCCCAGCGTTACGCTGGCTTCTGTGGTCGCCGACACTCTGGTCGCGATGTATAACTCCCAGTTGGCAAATTGGCGTACCTCGCCCGCGGCCAATGAGATCGAACGGCATACGCTTGGTTGGCTTGCGGAGAAGTTTGGCCTGCCGCGCAATCATATTGCCACTTTCACCAGCGGCGGAACGGAGGCGAACCTCTCTGCGGTGGTGGTCGCTCTCACCCGGGCGTTCCCCGATTATGGCGAGCACGGTCTTCGCCACCTGAAAGCCACACCCTCCATCTACCTGACCGCTGAGGCGCATAACGGCTACAACAAAATCGCTCACATGACGGGGCTGGGACGGAGAGCGCTGCGAATCGTATCCACTGACAGCGATTTGAAGATGAATCTCGGCGAGCTACAACGATGTGTGGCGGAGGATCGAAACAATGGCTTCCTCCCTTTCATGGTTATCGGTACCGCCGGGACCACGGCGACGGGAGTAATCGATCCTTTGCCGGGAATGGGACAATTCTGCCGCGAGGAGGGGCTGTGGTTTCACGTCGACGCCGCCTGGGGCGGCAGCGCCATCCTTGCTCCCAGCCTGAAGCATTACCTGGATGGTATCGGTGACGCGGACTCTATCACCTGCGACGCGCATAAGTGGCTTTCGGTTTCGATGGGCTGCGGAATGTTCTTCTGCCGTCATCCTGATACGGTCGCGGAGGCTTTTCGCGCAGATGTTTCCTATATGCCCGGCAAGAAGATCGGCCCGGTGTTCGACCCGTACACCAATTCAGCACAGTGGTCGCGGCGGTTTATTGGCCTGAAGCTCTTCATGGCGCTAGCGCAACAGGGCGAAGCCGGCTATGCCGAGATGATCGAGCATCAGACGCGCATGGGCAATCTTCTGCGAGACGCGCTGAGAGCTTCGGGATGGTCGATCATGAATTCGACGCCACTGCCGCTGGTTTGCTTCACCCGGGACGGGCTGGTACCGGGAGAATTTCTGGCATCTCTGCATAAGCGCCAAATCGCGTGGATGTCAGAGGCGCGGGTGGGCAATATTCCTGTGGTGCGCGCGTGTATTACCAGTTTTCGAACGACCGAAAGACACATTCACTGGGTGGTGAGCGAGATGAATCGCCTGGCTGGAATTACAGATGAAGAACAATACGCCGAAACGGGCCAAGGAAGGGTGAACAATTGAAACGGGAAACCATTGCTATCCACAGCGGTTACGACATTGATCCCACGACGAAGGCTGTCGCGGTGCCGATTTACCAAACGGTCGCTTATGCATTCGATAGCACCGAACACGCAGCGGCGCTGTTCAACCTGGAGGTGGACGGGTACCGATATACCCGGATCAGCAACCCCACCACTGCTGTGCTGGAGCGACGCGTCGCGGCGCTCGAAGGAGGCCGGGACGCAATGTGCGTCGCCAGCGGTCAGGCAGCGGTGACCTACGCGGTGCAAAATGTAACCGAGCTGGGTTGCAATATCATCTCCACTCCGCAGCTCTACGGCACCACCCACACCTTATTCGCTCACCTTCTGCCCAGCCAGGGAGTCGGCGTCCGCTTCGCGGAGACGGACCAACCGGAGTCAGTAGAAAGGTTGATCGACCACAACACGCGCGCTGTGTTCTGCGAAAGCGTAGGCAACCCCGCGGGGAATGTGTGCGACATCGAAGGTTTGGCTCGGGTGGCCCATCGACATGGAGTGCCGCTGATCGTGGATAACACGGTGGCTACCCCTATCCTGCTGCGGCCGATCGAATTCGGCGCCGACATTGTTGTGCAATCGCTTACCAAGTTTATGGGCGGCCACGGCACAACCCTCGGCGGAGCAATCGTGGATAGCGGTAATTTCCCCTGGCAAGAGCACGCCGATCGCTTTCCTATTTTCAATCAACCAGACCCCTCCTATCACGGCTTGATCTACAGCGAGCATTTCGGCAAAGGCGCCTACCTTGGTCGATGCCGAGCTGTTTACCAGCGGACGACCGGGGCAGTGCTGTCTCCGTTGAGCGCGTTTCTACTTCTGCAAGGCATCGAGACGGTCGCGTTGCGAGTGGAGCGCCACGTGGAGAATGGCAGAAAGATTGCCGAGTTCCTGCGCGATGACGACAGGATCGCATGGATCACGTATGCGGGTTTTCCCGAGAGCCCTTACTACGACTTAGCACAGAAATACCTGGGTAATAACGCGTGCTCACTGATGGCTGTGGGCCTTAGGGGCGGCTACGAGGCGGCAGTCAAGTTCTATGACGCACTCAAGTTGATCAAGCGCCTGGTCAATCTCGGCGATGCCAAATCGTTATCGTGCCATCCCGCCTCCACCACTCACCGGCAGATGTCGCCGGAAGAGCAACGCCAGGCCGGCGTTGTGCCGGAAATGATTCGCCTCAGCATCGGAATCGAGCACAGCGACGACATCATTGCAGATTTGAAGCAGGCTCTCGACGCCACCACTCTGGTTACTACGAAGGGAGAGAGTGATGCCCGTTTTTTTTAACTCCCAACCCGGCAGTTGCATCAAGATCGGCCTGATCAACAACATGTCTGACGAGGCGCTCAAGGCAACGGAACGCCAATTTATTTCGCTGCTCGACTCGGCGTCAGGCAGCATGCCGGTTCATTTGTCGTTCTACACGTTGCCGGGAGTTCCCCGCAATGGCTTGACCGCCAGCCATATCAGCAGCCGCTACTCGAATATCGAAGACCTGTGGGACGGACATCTCGATGGGCTCATCGTGACCGGCAGGGAACCCATGGCGGCGAACCTGGCGGATGAGCCCTACTGGGACAGTTTTACCAGGGTGCTCGCCTGGGCAGAGGAGAATTGCCATGCGACTGTTTTGTCGTGCCTGGCGGCGCATGCTGCGATTCTCTCCATGGATGGCATTCGGCGAGTAAAAGAGAATGATAAGGTCTTCGGCATCTTCGACTGTGCGCGTGTGTCTGACCATCCGTTGACGGCCGGAATAGCGTCGCAATTCAGGCTACCCCATTCGCGTTGGAATGGCGTGCCCGAAGAACAGCTAGCCGATTGCGGCTACAAGGTGCTGACGCGCTCGGCGAATGTGGGCGTGGATACCTTTATTAAGCAGCAGAAAAGCCTGTTCGTCTTTTTCCAAGGCCATCCCGAGTATGAATCCGATACCCTGCTTCGCGAATACCGCCGCGACGTCGGGCGCTACATCAAAGGTGAGGCGCCCAAGTACCCGTTGATGCCAAGGAGCTACTTCGACGAGACTACGGTCGAGGAATTGGCGACGTTGGAAAAGAAGGCAGTCTCTCGAAAGAGTGAGGAATTGCTACCGGAGCTCAACGCTATCCTGGGAGATAAAACGATCGCTAACACGTGGCAAGCCAGTGCCGCCGGTATTTATAGAAATTGGCTGGGTCACATTTGCGCCCAGAAAGAAACCGTGCTGGTGTCAAAGAGGCTGAAAGCAATGGCAGGCAGCGAACAGATATCGGGCGCCCCGTACCCGCCAACGCTTGTGTTGGGAGATGTGGGTTAAGAGTCGGAGGAACCATGATTTCTACCCTGCCTATGCCAGCGGAGTCGCAAACGGGTCCGATGGCTACTAAGCTCTTGATCGACAATCGTTGGGTTCCAAGCGAATCGGGCAAGACTTTTGCGACCGTGAATCCCTCGACCGGCGAGGAGATCTGCCAGGTCGCCGAAGCCGATGCAGCCGATGTCGACAAGGCGGTTCAGGCGGCGCGTAGGGCCTTTGATCAAGGGCCCTGGACAAAGATGCGTGCCTCGGAGCGGGGACGGCTGCTTCACCGCCTCGCCGACCTGATCGAGCAAAATGCGGAGCAACTTGCTCGCCTGGAAACGCTCGATAACGGTAAGCCGCTTTCCATAGCCAGGGCTGTGGATGTTACCAAAACCATCGCCTGCTATCGCTATTTTGCCGGCTGGGCAGATAAGGTTCAGGGCAAGACGATCCCGATTGACGGGGACTTCTTCTGCTACACACGCCATGAGCCTATCGGCGTGATAGGGCAGATTATTCCCTGGAATTATCCCCTGCTGATGCAAGCGTGGAAGCTTGCGCCGGCGCTGGCAACGGGCAACACCATCGTGATGAAGCCCGCGGAGCAAACGCCCCTATCCGCACTTCGGCTGGGAGAGCTGATTCTGGAAGCGGGCTTCCCTGAGGGTGTAGTGAATCTGCTACCGGGCTTTGGCCCGACCGCGGGCGCAGCCATTGCTCGCCATATGGACGTGGACAAGGTAGCGTTCACGGGCTCTACCGAGGTTGGCCGGCTGATCATGGAGGCTGCGGCAAAATCTAATCTCAAGCGAATTTCTTTAGAGCTAGGCGGCAAGAGCCCAAACATCATTTTTGCGGACAGTGACCTCGATGACGCGGTGGAAGGCGCGCACCTGGGGCTGTTCGTTAACCAGGGGCAATCCTGTTGTGCCGGATCCAGAGTGTTCGTGGAAGAGACGATCTACGACGAATTTGTCGAAAAGAGCATTGCCCGGGCTCGCAAACGCAGGGTAGGGGATCCGCTCGATCCGCGCACCGACCAGGGTCCTCAGGTGAGCGAATCACAATTCGACAGAATCATGGGTTACATCGAATCTGGAAAGCGCGAGGGAGCGACGCTTGCCTGTGGCGGCGAGCGCGTTGGCGACCGTGGCTACTTCATCCAACCTACGGTGTTCTCTGACGTTCAGGATGAAATGAAAATTGCCCGGGAAGAGATTTTTGGTCCGGTGATGAGCATCATTGCGTTCAAGGATATGGACGAGGTCATCGCGCGTGCTAACCGTACGACCTATGGACTAGCCGCGGGCGTATGGACACGTGATATCAAGAAGGCGCACGCAGTGGCGAACAGTGTGCGGGCGGGGACCGTATGGGTGAATTGCTATCACGTGCTGGATACAAGGGCCCCGTTCGGTGGATTCAAGCAGTCGGGAATAGGACGGGAGCTAGGCGAATACGGCCTGCAGCAATATACGGAAGTGAAGACGGTTACCCTTAAGCTGTGATCGGTGAGGGGTTCTCGATGAGATAGTTGCGGGCCACAGGAGTAGGGACATGCCTTTACGGATACTAGATCAAGTGTGCTCTCAGAAGACCGACTTATCTGCTTCGGTTTGTATTATCGGCGCTGGGATTGCAGGACTTATTGCAGCCACGCGCCTGGCCCGGAACAAGCAACTGCATATCGTTGTCGTGGAAAGCGGTCTTAAGAGGCTCGACCCCTCTTTAAGTGCTCTTAATGAAGTCGACAATGCCGGGGATAAGTATCGGGGCGCCCTGTTAGGCAGATCCAGAGGCTTGGGAGGTACATCGTTGCTCTGGTCCGGAAAACTCCTTCCCCTCAGCCCTCACGATACGCTGTGCCGCCCTTATCTGGACCTGGCTGGGTGGCCCTTCGATAGTGCCGAACTGGAGCCGTACCGGCAGGAAATCGAGGCTCTCATGGGAGTTGATAGTGAGCCTTACGACGGAGATATTGCGCAACAACAACTCGACCCCGAAGCCTTGCTTCCGAGAGACGATATCGATTTCTGTCTTAGATGGCCAAAAAGACCAACCCCTAAGAATCATAATCTGGCCTATGTCTTTCGCAAAGAAATTGAGCGCCTCGAGAACCTCGAAATCTGGCTCGGGGCGACCGCTTCACATTTTGATTTCCATTTGGATTGCACAAAGATCACGGCCCTAAGTTGCATCAATCATGCCGGAAAAACCTTGCGGGTGATGGCAAATCAATATCTCATTGCTGCTGGAACCCTGGAGACGACTCGTTTGCTTTTGTTGGCAGACCAGCAATCAAACGGTTCTATCTCGCGTGATTGTGACGCGCTAGGCCGATATTTCAACGATCATCTCGGGATGGATGCAGCAATCATTCGCCCACGAGACAACACATTGACTAATCGGATCTTGAATGACCGCATAAGGTTAAGCTCGCAGCGGCATTTGCATTTTGAGTTGCGTCCGGAAGTCCAGAGAAAGCATGGTATTGGCAGCGCTTATTTTGAACTCGGAGCCGACCTCCCCGATTCATCCGCCTTGGCCAAAGCCAAACAGGTTTTGCAACGCCTCAAACGTGGCCAAGTGGCCGTTAGTTATCAGGATATACGCGCGATTCTTCAAGATTCTCCCTCTCTGTTCTGGGCCGCACAATGGAGATGGATGCGAAAGCACTATTATTGGCCCTCGAATGCAAATGTATACTTAACGATTCGGGCCGAACAGCTGCCCCAATGGCACAACCGCATTTCCCTTTCGGATCAGAAGGACGCCCTGCAGCTCCCCAAGCTAAAACTTGAGTGGAAGAAAACAGATGCAGACGAAAATCTTTTCAGAGTGATGATTGAGAAAATCGATCGCTATTGGAGGGCCCACCTTTCCGACGTTTGCGATCTGGAATGGAAGCCTGAGGTTCTAAATTCGGAGGTTGGGTTGATGAATTTGGCCCTGGACCTTGCCCATCCTGCGGGCTCAACCCGAATGGGAACGAGTCCTTCGGATTCCGTGGTTGATCCCCATTTGAGAGTTCATCGCATTGAAAATCTAAGTGTCGCAAGTGCTTCCGTCTTTCCATCCTCGGGAAGTGCTAACCCCACTTTGACCATTATGCACTTGGCCATGCGCGCCGCCGATGCCATAGCAAGGCAGCGGCCATCCGCAATTCCCGTCTGGAGCGAGCAACAGGTATCGACGGCCGGGAAATCCCGGCTAAGTTCGATCCCGTCCATTAAGGAGCTCGAATGCAGGTGAACTGCGGCTAGCCCGAAGACTGACAGAGGACGACCCAGCATGAATGTAAAAGAAGCGATTTCTCCGTCTCCCTTCCCCCTAAGCGCAAGAGACCACGTATGGAGGTAACTTTGTGACGGACACAAGGTTGACGGATAAGAGCCGCAATGATCCACCCGTAGAGGTATTTGTGACGGACGAAACCACCACTCTGGAGTCAGTTCTTACTGGCTTATGGGAGGATACGTTCGGGTTCTCACCCATCGGACCGCAGGATGACTTTTTTGAGCTTGGCGGCCACTCGCTTCACGCCGCCGGCCTGATTACCAAGATTCGCACTCTGACGGGCTGCGACCTGCCCATCGCAATCTTTCTTCACGCGCCCACCATCGAGCGGTTGGTGCAAGTGATACGAACGGGAGAAGCTGTTACCTCTTCCAGTCTGGTCGTTCTTTGCGAGGGCAACCGCGAGCGGCCGCTGTTTATCGCTCATAGTCTCGCCGGTACAGTGTTCGAGTTGTGGGCACTGGCACGCGAAATGGATTGCGATTGCGCCGTCTATGGAATACAAGCCCGCGGACTCCGTGAAGGCGAAGTGTCTAATAATAGTGTGGAGGATATGGCTGTGGACTACGTCGAGCAAATCCGCTCGGTGCAGCCCCATGGACCCTACGCTCTTGCTGGATTTTCCTTAGGTGGGTTGATCGCGTTTGAAATGGCACAACGGCTGTTGCAATGTGGCGAGGAAGTTGAGTTGCTCGCGCTCGTGGACAGCCACGTGGACGAGCAATGCCTGACGTTCCCAGCCTGGCTGGCGCAGCAACGGAGCCGCGCTGCGTTGGAACTTCGTGAAATTCGCGCTCGTTCCCGGCGAGAGCGCGTCCGTTACGTTTTTGCTAAGGCCACTCAGCTCGCCGACAGGATTCGTATCATAGCCGGAAAAACGCCAAAGCGCTCTGGGCTCAATGAGCAGACGTTTGGTGAACTGACTCTGCCGCCAAACCTGCGACGGATCATTGTTGGTTTGCGGGTCGCCATGGCCGCATATCGCCCGAAGCCGTATGCGGGTAAGGTCATGTTTTTTCAGTCAACCATCCGCAATCCGCGTTGGGCAAACCCGCTCGGAGTATGGAAGAGAGCCTGCCTGGGTGGTTTGGAGGTTGTTAGTGTTGCGGGTGCACACAACGATCTGCTTCTGCCCCCAATGGTTGCATACGTGGCGCGTGCTCTAGACCGATTGCTCGATGCCAAGAATCCCGGGCGTGAATCAGAGTTGCAGCAGAAGCCGAGTGTTGCAGACAAACTAGCTCGTGAATTGAGCTCGTGCCCAGGTGGGACACCTTAACAGCATTCGAGAAGTCACGTCGCGCTTAATGTTTGGATCATCGAGTGTGTTCTAAGCGAGCGATTTGATTTCGCCAATTGACTGCGTAATGCTAGCTGCCAGGAAACGCCGGCTACACGTCATGGCGCGCTCCCGGCGTCGAATTGTATCGCTGAAAGGGAATGGGAGGTTTGAGAGTCGGCCCTGCCACAACCGCGACAGTTTCCAGCATGAAGAAGGGATCTTGTCGTCACCGAATTTTCGTCTTAACGAATTTTGAGGACTGGACCCCTTCATGCCGCAGTAAAACTACGGATCCAGCCAGACTTTTTTTTGCCCCGGCCGGACCTCTATCCAGTTTGTGAGGGGTTGATGGGGCAAACGGCGAAGGTCAAGCAGCTTTGGTATTATCTGTTCGACAGCGGCTTTGCCGGCATCCGGGTCTGCAACATACTCGCCGAATAGTTCGTATGGCCCTTCTGGAGTGTCATTGACCTTCGTTGCGTCTACGACCGCCGCCCGCCAACCGCCTGTGGAACGCTGCACGAAACAATGGAATATAGGTTTTCCATCACTGACGTACTCAGCAGCGAAGTAGTGATCGGAAGGTGGCCATACGCTCATGGGCCCATTCTACAGTGACCTCCCAGGAAAGGCTGAGGTTCGGGCAGCGCACATGGCCCGGCTCACCGAGGAGAAGGCGCACTGGGAGTGAGCGCGTTATAGCCCTTAGAATTTGCCCGTTACGGCGTATGGCCCACAGGGACCCCTGCGGTCCATGTCCATTGCGGTTTCCCTCGCAAGTGAGAATGTAGAATATTCGGGCATGCCCTCACGCTTGTTCGTCATCCTTCTGTTGTTGTTTTCGACAAATGTCACGCGCGCCCAAGTGAACGTCCCAGTGCAGGAGTGCGGTCTGAAGTCGCTCCAGGTATGCGTGCTGCATGTTGCGCAGGACGAGGTAGGCATCATCACCGCGCCCTTTCATCTCTCCTCGCCGAGCTACTACTGGCTTCTCCCCTTTGGAGCGGCCACCGGCATCGCCCTCGACACGGACAACGAAGCCATGCAAGCGGTGGGGTTCGATACGTCCCGCCAGAATGATTTTCGCCGGATCTCAGACTACGGCGGCCTTTACGGCCCCTCCGCGTCCGTTGCCGTTGGATATATCGTCGGCAGCGTTACCCACAACGGCCATCTGCAGCAAACCGCCGTGCTTGCCGGAGAAGCCATGGCCGACTCCATCATTCTCAACACCGGCTTGGGCTACGCCATCGACCGGCAGACGCCGATGCAGGGCAACGGAATGGGGGACTTTTGGCCGCACGGCACCAAGACGTGGCCGGATGGGCAGTCGATGCCCTCCGATCACTCCATCCTGGTATGGTCCTTTGCCCACGTCGTCGCATCGCAATACAGCGGCATTGCCACCCGGCTGATCGTCTACTCCCTGGCCACTACGGTCTCTGCTTCGAGAGTGATGGCCCGCGAACATTTTCCTTCAGACGTCTTCGTAGGGGCAGCGCTCGGTTACGTTATCGGCGGGTATGTGGTTGAGCGCCGCTCCTCCCAAAGCGCCTGGAATCACTTCTCCGTGCAGGCACTTCGGACAGCCAACGGCAACGCCTTGCAGCTCTCATATGCCTTCTCGCGTTGAACCGATCGATACACAGGTAGAAGCCGGTGACGGCATACCACCCAGCGCGAGGTTTTCCGCGCCACCACAATCGAAGACCTTTCTTGAACGGATGCGCCAATAGAATGGGGACGCCTCTTGAAAAGTCTGATTTTGAGTAAGTTGAACCCATCCGGCGGGCAGGCCCGACGGAGTTTTCGCGACATCCATTTAATGCGGTCTTTAACGTCTTCTCGTGACCGACAGCCTAAACGGACCTGGATTGATTCTTCTGTACTAGCCAAATCAGATAGGGCAACACCGTAAGCGAGAGAATCGTCAAAGCGTGCAATGGACTTTGGTAAACGCTCTGCAAGGATGCGCTAAGAGGAAAGTCCATGCGGATATGTCCAAATCCCCCGTGAACTGCCGTCCGGCTAGCACGAATTTGGGCGGTGCTACCCATCCACGCGATCAAAATTAAACCCACGACGAGCCAAACTGACTTGACCCTTTGTCGGACGGCCGTGAGCGCGGTCGCCCAACCGACGAGGACTGGCACGCCGAAATAGTAAAACTTCCCAGCCTGGAAATAGATATTTCGTATCCCGTAGATTGGGCCACCGAAAGGTGTATCGGCTCCAGGCAGAAATATCTTCCAACCAGACCACAAATACAAACATGCAACGAAATAGGCCATTGCCAGGAGGAAGATCGGAGCCAAAACGAAGATTGCCCACGGCGCTCGAACGCACCAGGCTTGAAATGAACGGGAATCCTGGTCCATTGTGCCCTCCCTCGTTGGGAAGATACGTTCGTGAAGTGCTGAGCAGACGACATTTGCAGACTCACGTAGCCCACCCTGGCGGTTTTGAAGAAACGCTTCAAACTCTGCTCCGTATCGCTCTCGCCACCGACGCGGATACAGGCGCATTAGGAGGTGGGCGAGCTTTGGATTCATAGGGCCTCCAGCCTCTTCAACCCTGCCTTGGTGAACTGTTGCAGGGTGCTCAATTTTGCGCGCAGAGCAAGCAAGCCCTCCGCCGTTATGCGGTAGGGTTGGCGGCGCTCTACGGGCCGCAAAGGCTCAATCCAGCCCTTCTGCTCTAAACGTGCAATCGCGCCATAGAGCGTTCCGGGACCCAGGCGGGTTCCGCTTAGACGCACGATGTCTTCGATCATGGAATGCCCATGCTTCGGGCCGTTGGCAAGACTCGCAAGCACAAGCAAGGGTGGGTCCGAATAGTGACCCATGTTCGTATCGCCTTTACCAACAACTACGTCTCGCGTACTACGCATGGCGTAGTTATAGCACAATATCGATTCTTGTCACAACCGAAACGCATTAGGAGCGCGAACCTCTGGACATCTCGATTCGAACCCGTATGGCAACCTGAAGCTGTTCAGAGGCTGTTGCAGCGCCTACCGCTTTCTCATTTGTGCAGTAACTTTGTTGTTTCTTTCGCGGTCCCCACTCTGGGAACCTCGGGTACTGAGTCGGCCACCGCTCACACAGCTCACGGTGCCGGTTCGGCGCACAACATGTGTTTCTCGATCTCACTTGGGAGGCGGAGAGGGCTTCTCCTTAATACTTGGTGCATTCAATGGACTGGGACGCGGCATGGTGGTGATTTCGATCCGCGTGTTTTTCACAAAAACAACGTTATGACCGCGTGCCAGCCAGAGGTCGTAGAAGGAAAGGGCAGCCCCATAAATGCCTATGCCGGCCGCGACATTCCTTGAGCTCGCCACGATGCCGACAACCCGACCCACAATTCCGAAGCCATTGGAGGCGACTGCGCTATTACCAACGCGGCTTCCGTCATCATCAAAGGCGCGCCCGGCGAGTAGGGTCAGCACTAGCGGTACGATCACGCGGTTTTGTGCTTTCGGCTGGATGCCGCCTTCGGAGTCCATTTGTAAATCTGCTGCCTTATTCGAATCCACTCCGGCGAGGGTACCTTCGACAGGTTGGGAGAAGCCGCTCGGGAACTTCAATTCCCGAAATCGAAAGCGAAGCTTTCCCTGACGCCCAAAAGAGCGAGCCGGTTTAGCCCGGGTAATCTCTCCAACAAGTAGGGACCCTTCGGGAACCACAAGGGTGTGGTCGGCGTTGAAAACCGGTTCCGCGATGAGAGCTTGGAAAGTGTCACCTGGCTTTTCGTTGGCGGAGCTGATCGTTTGCTGCAGATATGCGCGCAGTCGCCATTCTTTCCCTTGATCTGGAGGCGGTCCTGCCGCATCTGGCTTTGCCTTGACCGTTAGCTTTCTCTCAACGTGAGTAGGAGGATCGTTAGCCTCTTCCGGCGGACTGAACTTAATATTGAGGGGCTGAGCCATTTCAACCGTCCATGACGTTCCGGTTTCGATCCTTTCCGGGTGATAGGGCAACTGCGTGTAGATGAATTGAACGAGCCGGTCGCCTCGACCCGGTGCGGTGACTAGCGCGGCGGCATCTTTCAACCGCTGTTTCTCTTCGGCTATCTGGCGGGAGATGAAAGACCCTTTTCTCTTGCCGGGCGGAGGCGACAGGCGCAAGATTGGGACCCCATTCTTGGCACTATCACTCACAATCGTTTGGAGGGTCCCGTCTGGGAGCAGCAACTGATCGAATCTTACGACCGGGACGTGAAATGGCGTGAAATCGCCCCTGAGACGCGAGTGGATCCGGCGGCTTCGGTCTGAATCGAGTTGGATTACACTACCGTGAAGAACGGTGCCCGCCGGTATCGCGATCTGGTTCTCGACGTAGACCGGATAAAGCAAGCGACCTTCCAATGATTCCCCAGTCTTCATGGGGACGTGCTGGAACAATTGAACAGCGAGTGGAGTTGTCGAAGGAATCTCGATGGATGTCGCTTGAGCAAGCGACAGACTCGGAAGCAGGGCTACCAAGGACGCCAAAACGAAAGAACGAGTTGCTGCACCCGCCCATACATGCCAACTCCTTCGAATAACGCGGTCTTTGGCACTCATATCGCGTTTGACCAGGCCTTGAACGAGCGCAATTTGATGAGGTCGGCGGCGGGGTCGGTAGAGCCGCCCAGCAGTTCGGATCTCTTCGGGGGTTGGCGGAGTCGATTCGGAGGTTCCATGAACCGCGATCGAAAATTTCCAATCCCTCTCATTACATATAAAAGTTAAGTCTTTATTGCTTAAGAGTTGAAGACTATCATACTCTTAAGGCGTTAAGACATTCTTGTGAGGAGTCTATGCGAAACAAACGGTTAAAGGTCGCGCGAGGAAAGCAACAGTTTTCTGTACCGACCGCGGCGGAGATGCGCCTCCTGCAGATTCTATGGGACCGGGAAGAGTCCACCGTCGAGGAGGTAGTGAATGCTCATCCCGAGATAGAACGGCCCCACTACAAGACAACACAGACTTTGCTCCGTATCATGGAACAGAAAGGTTTTATCGCGCATGAGAGTCGAGGCCGCGTCTTCGTCTTCAGGCCGTTGGTCTCTCGGAAGACTATAGACTACCTGTCAGTAGAGGCACTGGTGTACCGGAACTTCAACGGATCGGTATCCACGCTGCTCATCAAATTGCTGGAAGCCAGTCCATTCAAAAAGAAAGAATTAGATGAACTCCAAACGTATATCCGAGAGCATCGTAAAAGGTAATGAGCTAGGCGATCGCGAATAATCCAGGGACGCTATGAATCCAGATCTTTTGCTTCGTATTGTGGCGGCACTTGCGGGCTTTTTCTTGAAGACAACACTTGCTTTCGGAGTGTGTTTGGTCTTCAGTTGGCTCGTCGACTCACCAAACCGAAGATTTATGATTTGGCTGGGTTTTCTTTCTGGGGCGGCAACGTATTGGCTCTGGCTGGCGAATGGGGTTCTGGCAGGTGGGCAGTTGTCTGCAGGTGCTCAGCGCGCCTCGGATCAACCAGCGGCTTCCACCGTCGGCGCGTTTCAGATTCCTGGCTCGTGGGCCTTCCCGCTTGGTGTCGCGCTTCGTGTGATAGGGATCGCTTACCTCCTGGTCTTGAGCTACAGTCTCCTTACTCATATCAAAAGACAGCGGCACCTCAAATGGGTCCTCGGTTTCACCACCAAGCCCCCGGTTGAGATCGCAGAAACTTTTCAGCTGCTTGCCGAAAGCCTCCATGTTGGTCGTTCGAGATTGTTAGTGCTGTCGGGGGTCATATCTCCGGCGACAGTCGGCTGGATACGGCCGACCATCTTGCTGCCGCCACTTTGTCTTGAGCAGGATCCCTCGGAGCTCGAAGATATTTTGCGTCACGAGCTATACCATGTTCGCCGCTTAGATTTTTTCTGGGACGGATTCGCGATGGTATGCCGCGCGCTTCTTTTCTTTCATCCGGCGGCTTGGTACGCGGTCCGCAAGGTGCAATTCGACCGTGAGCTCGCATGCGATCTTGCAGTTGTCTCTCACTCTCCAGGAAGAAGAGCAACGTATGCGGAGTGTCTAGTTCGTTTTGCGCGGTTGACTCTATCGGAAGACCCGAAGACGTGGGGAATGGATTTTGCGGCGTCGTCGGAACATCTGAAGGCCCGTGTTCACTCGATCTTGGCTGAATCCGGGAAACCTTCTGGTTGGTTGACTTCCTTGCGCATTGGTTGCGGATTGATTCTCCTTGCGGGCTCTCTCGGCATCGCACCATCTTTGGCAGTCCTCCTTTCTTACACCCAGCAGCAGATGTCGCAACCATTGACGTCAGAGCCTGGCGCCTCTCACTCCGGAATGGGAACCGAAGCAAGAGCTACAAGAAAGGTTCGTCCGTTATCATTTCCAGCCCCTAGGAACACGGACTCTGCAGTTGCAAATTTGGGCCAGCCGGAAGGAATTCAACCCCCAACAGATTCTCCCGCAGACAGCAACACTGAGGGTCCATCTTCAACGCAGAGCGGCTCGGGCCCGCAACTCCTTCACCGCCGTTCGCCGGCTACTGGTAAATTCTTTGGCCCTGACAGCAACGGTGCAAAGCAGCAAACAGTAGCTTTGACAGACCCGGATGCTCCGGGCCATGTTAGTAAGACTGGAGATCAGAATCGCAAGCAGACCCTCCAGCAATCGGCCACTGCGGCAGTTGGTATTTATAACCGGCTGGCTGAGGTCGATCGCCACTGACGCCTTTTTGCCAGTTGGCGCGCGTGTAGTATGCGTTCGGTCTTTTAGGATCCCGGCAAGCCTCGAACGAGAGCCGCATCGAGACATTACGAGGCACCTGAAACTCGATCCCGGTGAACAGGCCCTAGCCGCGGACATCTTTGATCATCCCGAATGGCGCGAGGGCAGCGCGCAGAGCAATCCCAAGTTTGTCGTTTGTCGGCCGATCTGGAGACCAAAACTGACGCCTCCGACCTTAATGAAGACCGGACGCTCCACCCGTGGCCAGTCCGGCACGTAGCAACGCCTCCTCCTCATTGAAATTCCCTCACTTTTGCGATCACGGTTAAGCATGAACTCCAACCTCGAATTCTGATTGTGCGTGATCTTCGTGCGGTGAGGCAGGCGGTATCCATATCAGCAGTATAGTCTTAAAACACCAAGACTTTGGGTGTCAGGCACCCCTGAAGAATGACCTGAGGAGTTTCTATGGACGAGAGTAGAAGGAAACGTGTTGTGGCCATCAGCGTCATCGTGGGCTTCTTAGCAGCTTTCCCCCTCATGGCGGCGGCTGCGTTTGTCTACCTCAGGTATGGTGACCCACCGGTGGCCACGGCGGATAAGCCCTTCCCTTACGAAGAGACCATCGTCCAAATTCCCCTCAACGCCCGTATCGACCGTCAGCTTGCAACGGTTCCCCTCAGTCCCACTTCTGACAACCTCGTGGCAGGTGCTCACGTATACGTCGCTCACTGCGCCGTTTGCCATGGAAAACCAGGTCTAAACAGCAGCCTGGGCAAATGGGAATACCCCGCCGCTCCACAACTCTGGACAAAACACGCAAACGGCGTCGTCGGCGTCAGTGATGATCCTTCGAATGTTTCCTACTGGAAGGTAAAGAACGGCATTCGCCTTACCGGAATGCCATCCTTCCAGCATATCCTCACCGAATCCGAGATGTGGCAGGTGAGCTTACTCATAGCACAGGCAGATAAGCAACAGCTTCCCGCTGTCACAGAGGCTTTCGACAGGGAAAACCCTCTGCGAAGTCAGTCCGAATCTGAGCAAAGGCAGCAGTCTGAGAAGTCGTCAGTAAACACAAAATAGGCAACTACAGGAAAGAATACTTCACGATGAAGACACGACGGCTCGCGCGCGCCGCACCCTGGATTCGGACAAGCCAGGGCGCAAGGCCCGGCTCCAGGCGCACAGCCTGCGGAAACAGCTGATTCTGGGCAGAACAGCACATATCCCTGGTTTGTATCCGTTGTTGCAGAATCGGCGTCGGCGATGGTCCGACTGCTGGGATGGACCACCTCACTTGTTTAACCATTTTGAGGAAAGCGTTTCGATCGGGACGATACTCAGTGGTTGATTAAATCAGTGAAACATTTTGAACGGAGAGACCATGACCCCATCGGATAACAAGCGACTTCTTGCAGCCTTGAACGAAAACTGGCAAGCCGAGATGGAGGGGTTCTCCACCTACTCGGCACTCGCCAAGAATGAGAATGATCCACACCGTCGCAACGCATTGCGTGGCCTCGCAACGGCGGAGAAGCACCACGCAGACCTCTGGGCTGGGCGCATCAGGACGCTGGGCGGGACAGAGCCCCAGTACAGCGGCGATCCGGCAGGTCAAGCCGCGTCGCTGGCCAACCGCGTAGGCGGACCCGATTTGGCACTCCGCCGGCTGGAGATTGATGAAGGTCGGGACATCGCGAAGTATGGCAAGCAGCTCAAAGCGCTCGGTGATGAACCGAGCATAGCCATTCTGGAGGAGGTGATTGCGGATGAGCGTGAGCATTACGTAACTCTGGGAAACCTGATCCGCTCCCGCGGGGCACTTCCGGCATTGCCTCCGGAGCAGGCTCAGGCAGCCCTCGATGACCTTGTTGCGGCACGTGACAAAGGACACTCACAAGCCGCGGGCTGGGTTGGCGACGCTATTTATGGGGTTAATGACGGTCTCGGTTCCATCTTTGGCATCGTCTCCGGGGTGTCCGGCGCGACTTTGGGCAATAGTCACTTTGTCCTGATCGCCGGCCTTGCCGGTATGGTAGCCAGTGCATTATCGATGGGCTCCGGAGCGTATCTCGCTGCCAAGAGCGAACGGGAAATCTACGAGGCTGAGTTTGCCCGCGAGCGGGAAGCGGTCGAGGACAATGAAGCCGAAGGCCGGGAAGTGCTATCGCTCAGCTATCAGATTCGCGGGCTTCCTGAAGAGGACGCAGAGCGCTTCGTCGAGCATCTGGCGAGAGACAAAGAGCAATTGGTGCGCGCACTCGCTCGTGAACGCATGAACACGACGGAGGAGGGATTGAGCAAACCCTGGGTATCGGCTGTTTCTGGCGCGCTATCGACGGCAGTCGGGGCTTTCATTCCCATCATCCCGTTCTTCTTTATGACGGGTATTCCTGCGGTCATTGTCGCCGCCGTTGTCTCTCTGCTCGCGCACTTTGCTGTCGGCGCCGCGAAGTCTCTTATCACGATCCGGTCATGGTGGGCGAGTGGCTTCGAAATGACCTGGATCGGCGCTCTTGAAGGAGTCGTGACCTACATCATCGGAATAGGCCTCGGGAAAATAGGCGGAGGTTAAAAACCATTCGAACAATCCTTATTTTACGTATTCCCCTTTTCAGGAATAGAGAACCGATGGGGGCGATCCCTACAATCAACCTATGGATTGGTGACCCTCCTTTGAGGAGGGCCGCGCAAGCCTTTATGCTCAGACCTACATCTGAAGAGAGTTTATTTAGTGGGAGTCGCCATCGTTGTCAACATCGCCTGCTGGGGACGCTTTGGGAGCTGCAGAACTCAAAGTAACTTTGTCGGCGGGCGCCGACGGTGCGGAAGGCGCGGAAGGTGCAGATGGTTGCGATGCCACGGTGGCAGATGCTGCTTTCTGAACCTCAGGCGCAATTGCGGCAACGACGGCAGAACTGATAGACACGCTCATGGATATTACCTCATTTACGCTATCGGCCAACTCGGCGGATCCATTCGATAATGGTGGACGCCCAGAGGTAACAAGAGTAAGCACAATTCCCTCCAAAGGATCAAAGGACCTCACCGCGGCCGAGTAACGAACCTGCCCCACGGTGGCGCAGGCTGCGCCTTCTCGGGCCGTCTCCTCCGCCTTGACGATGCTGCAGAAAATCTAACCAAAGTCCCGCTCGGTCGCACGGGGTAAATGGTTGCCACCACAATCTGAGCCTTTTCGTTTTATCCCTATTCCAGAATTGGTTGACCGGGCCGCTCCGCGCCCGGGAGCAACACTATTGACTGTTCTCGGTGCCTCCCCGAATTGAGCGATGGTTTCGAACCCTTTCCTGGAAGTGCAGGGTGCAGGCGCAGTCGGCGAGATTGATTTCCGGTTGTCTTGATGTTCGTCACAATTCCACTGCCGAGCCAAGCCAAGCCGAGGCGCAGGGCCCGCTAGTATCATGGCCTGGATCGGTCACGAGGCTCCAATCTGGTCCCTTGATAATCGACACGATCAATCGAGCAGGGTTGGGACAAATGCTGAGGTCAGAAGCAAAAATTGAATTTCCTGAAGTGGATGGAAACATGCAGCTGAGCTGTCCGCGCTTGAGAATGCAGAGTTCGTCCAGAAGCTGTTGTTGAGGTTCTCAGATGACACAACTGTCCATGGCGATAGGGATCTGCCAAGTGTTCGATGTTGCGCTAATTGCGATATCGACGCGGCGAAAATCAGGACTAAGTATCGGCAAGCGACCTGAGGCTATCGGTTTGTGGCTCACGGCAATTCGCCGGTGATTGGGTTGGGAACAATTGATGAGACAAACGAAACCAAGAAGAATTTTCCGCAACATATACGATCACGAGCCGCATAGGATCTCCGATCTGTTGCAGTGGAAGCTGGGGAAGAAGACTGCCCCGGACGGGGAGTCTATCGATCTCTCAGAATCTCACGCCTTCGATCCGAGCTACAGGAGTTCGCCAGTTCCGACCATCTCCAGGAGTTCAGCGACTGAGAGCGTTCGCCTCACCTGGATCGGCCACTCGACATTCCTCATCCAACACTTGGGAAAAAATATCCTCACTGACCCGATCTTCGGAAACTGCCAGCCGCTTCCAATTCGCAGCCTCAGGCGTGCGGTACCTCCGGGAATCTCCATTGAGGACCTACCCCGAATTCACGATGTTCTGGTAAGCCATTCGCACTATGACCATCTGGACCTGCCGAGCGTGCGAGCCCTGGGTAAAGATGTCCGCTACTGGACGCCTGAAGGTCTATCCCAGTCGTTTCGGCGCCGTGGCATCCGCGATTGCTCGGAGTTGAGCTGGTGGAAGTCTGCACTGCTATCACCTGGGATTGCAATCCACAGCGTTCCGGCGCAACACGGGTCCGGGCGAACTCCGTTTGACCGTAATCGGTCGCACTGGTGCGGCTGGGTCATCGAGAGCGCAAAGAGAACGGTCTACTTTGCCGGCGACACCGGGTATTCCGCTTCGTTCACTGACATCGGAGAGCGATTTGGCGGTTTCGATATGACGATCCTCCCGATCGGCGCATACAAGCCCCGTTGGCTGATGAAGCCTGTTCATCTCGATCCAGCAGACGCTGTTCAGGCTCACCTTGACCTCAAATCCAGGCTCTCCGTTGCTTGTCACTTCGGCACCTTCCAGCTTACGGATGAGCCTCTAGGGGAACCGCCAGCCTTGCTTGCTCGTCAACTCGGTCTGAGACGAATTGACCCCGCAAGTTTTCGCGTGCTGGACGCCGGACAAACAATCGACGTTTGATTTGCATGGGAGCACTAGGCTCGGTATGTCGCAATAATGGCAAACAGCGAGTCGAGCGCTACGATGACAGACTGAGGTTCATGTCGATGGAGCGAACTGCTTGGAAAATTCGGCATGCAGGGGCATTCCGTCGGCATCTGAAAGAGTGCCGGCCAAAAAAGCTTTCTTTACACAGTCGTCTACGGACCGTCTCGCCGGAAGAATGACGACGGGCTGAAGAGTCCTGATCTGCGTAACCGGAGTATGAGGCCGATGCCGTCCTGATCTGGAATCCCAAGATCGACTAATAGGCCATCGTAGGGGTGCTGGGCAGCAATTAGGGATCGCAGTGCTTCCGTCTTCCGCTATCTGCACATCATAACCAGAGTCGATTAAAGACTGCTTGACTGTCTGGCGTTGAATTTCTAGTTCGTCCTCGACCATTCGCACCGCGACTCTTAAGCTTGACGCAAGAGCAAGAAGACAGTTTTGTCATCTCTGTTGCAAGAAAGAATCGAGGAAGAGTAGTGAGGCTATAGCGGCAGCAGAATGACCGGAACGACAATTCCTGCCGCAAGCGTGACGAGAACCTTTGATTTTTGGTGTACGTACTTCCAGGCCATCACAATGCCTGTACAGGTGGACACCACCAGGGTAAGCGCGGTCGCCGAGAAGAATATCTTAGTTGGAAGCGGGTTGTGCGGAGGCGTATCCGGGGGTGGAGACGCCGGTTTTTTGGTATCAGGCTTTCTGGGGGCCGGGGGGGCCGACCTTGCGAGAAGGCAAATAAAGCGTGCCTTTTTTGTGTTATTTCGAAAGATGGACAAGTATAGCCGAAGGAATATAAGAAATTCCGCGGCTGGTCTCGTGAAGGCCAAGCATCTGCAGGCCACCCGTAACGGCGAAGAAGAGGATCGTCGGTGCGAAGAAGATACCGCTGTAGCGGTGTACTAAGCGAACGGCTTGAACGCTGTTGAGGTTGTCATCTCGGAATGTATTTCCTCGGGGAGACTTCTCAGACGGGGGCAAAAGCCTGAACCTGAGAGCCGTTCGAGGCCGTGCGACTCGGTTTACTGCTCTGTAAGTTGGCACGCGAACCTCTGGATTTCAGTCCATGTACGAACCGTTATCCCTCCGCCTCGGCAGGTGCCGGCCGAGTTAGCAGGTTGCGGATCAGACCGTTTTCCAGGCCAATCCGAGCCACATTGGGCGATCCACTTGACGCTTACTAGCGGCGGCCTTTCCGGTTTGGTCCTGTTGCTGATGAAACATCCTTGATGCCGTCGAGGATCTGTGCAGTCCATGCCTGCTTTTCTCTGTTCCCTGCGCTCGATTATGTCTCATAATCCCGACACTGTCATCGTATGCCGCATGTTTGGCGGCAACTTCCCCGCTTACCTGTTGACGAAGCATCTTGCCAAATTGGTAGTGCAACTTTCCCGCTTTACAACTCTTAACGTATTAAGATTTAACCTGTCAACTAGTCTTAATGGTTTAAGATGTTGAAGAGAGGTCTCGAAGATCACAAAAAGCCCGGGTCCTTTTTCACTGCTGGTAACGCGCCACGACAAGGCTCGTCAATTAGAGTAATGACCATTTACCGATTACCTCGCTTGCCGCTTGTGTTGTTGTTCTGCCTGACCTCTGTTTCGAGCGAGGTTTGGTGCGCAAGTGTACCAGTTCAAATTCAACCGCAGGCGACAGAGAAGGTTGACCGGATGGTGCAGGCCGAAACGGCTGCAATGAAAGATCGCCAGCGCTTCCAATACACGAGGGAGTCGCGGTCGACGCGCACAAAGGGTCATCTTTGGAACGAGTTGGTGGTAGAAACCCCAGAGGGTCGCATGCACCGTCTGCTTTCTGAGGATGGTAAGCCGTTATCCGCCGAGCAAGCGAAGGCCGAAGATGACCGCATAGCAAATCTCGTAAATCACCCGGAAGACTTTCGCCGCGAAAGCCAGGGGCGGAGAGAAGATGAGGGCCGGCTGGCGCGTTTACTGCGAGATCTCCCCACAGCTTTTCTGTTCAGGATCGATGGTTCCCAGGGCGACTGCACCCGTATTACATTTCAGCCGAATCCGTCGTTTGAGGAGCAGAGCTATGAGGATCGGGTAATTCATGCCATGTCGGGGGTATTGTTCATTCACAGCACCGACATGCGGCTGTGCGGCATCAATGCACATCTCGACCACAAAGTGGAGTTCGGCTTTGGCCTGCTCGGCGAGGTGAGCAACGGTAGCAGTTTTTCGATCACTCGGGAGGAAGTCTTTCCCGGGCAATGGAAGACAGCAAAACTTCGCATCCATGTGAATGGAAGCATGCTTCTGTTGAAGAGCTTCTCCCGCGATGAAGACTCATCCCATTACGGTTTCAAAAAGGTCGCCAGCAACCTGTCGGTGGCCCAAGCGGCAGCGATCGCTTGCTCAAGCGCTTCGCGCCGCGTCGGCTTCCTCGCACGCCCTTCCGGCAAAACCAGGCCTGTCGACGGATGATCCTCTTTTCGTCGTCCAGCATGCCCAAGACGCAAACGCGACGTCTAATCCATATAGTCCGGGCTGAGGATTCTACGCATTGACTACGGCTTACCTGAACCGCATCGCCACTGCTGTACCCGATGAATTGAGCTCTCAGCCCCGCACAGACATCCCGCCACTTAAGGCACTGCGGCAGGTGAGCCGCTGCACGACGATCCCTGGCTGGCTGGAAGTTCGATGATTGCGCTGCCAGTCGACCTCGGCAAGCGGTGCCAACATTCCGAGATGAGATGACCGCTCCTTGTATTTGACTCACAATGGACCAATCGATAGAGTCTCTCATTCCTTCTGATGGAAGATCCTGTTGTTAATGTCCGGCCAAAACTCCTTAAAGAGGTTTGATCCAGCGTCGATCGCTATATTCGTCAACCAAAGTTGATAGGTTTTGGTAAAGGTGCGCTCCTGGCTGGGGTAATAGAGACTGGAGATGCCGGCGGCCGCACCCGCGCCGAAGATCTCGGAAGCATTGAAGGTCTCATGGCCATTGTCTTTTCGCGTGATGGCAGCACGTGACAAAGAGTATCCAAGCCGCTTAGCGAAGCCCCCACGGCCGAGCGTGTAGTAGCGGGAATCCTGGTGCAGAACTGTGGGAAGAAGGAACTCAACCCAAAGGTTTTCGTCCACGTAATCCGCATAGGTGTGCCAGTAGTATCGCCCGTAGCCGGCTGCGCCGTGATGAAACTCTGGCGTTGCGTTGCGTGCCTCTGCGACGCCAGACTGGATGGCCACAAAAATGAACGCAGAATAGTCAAGGCTATCGAGTGTACCTGTAACAAACTTATCTTTAATGGTTTGCGGCGGAAGCTTCTCGTCCACGCTCACTGCTCTGAAATTTGGAATGATGTAGAGAATTCGTTTCGTCTGTTTTCCACCATTAGGCACCTGGCCAGCAGGCGCGCCGTTCATGGCTCCGGAGCGAGCGGGAGTGTTCTGACTATTCTCTTGCCAAGCGGCGCTCGGGGCGTCGGGCAAAGTGCTGGCATGCACCTCCGCAGCGGGCGGCCCAGGTGCAGCACCGACCTGCCCTTCCGCCCCCGGTTCGCTGGTCTCGCGAGAACCTTGTCCGAGAGCCATTGTTCCAGGACACAAGCCAAGATGGAGAACCAGTGCTGTGATCGATACAATAAGCAATCGCCGAATTGTCATGTTCTCTTAGGAACTCGTCTTAGCCCGCTGAGTTCGCAGGCTTTATCGATCGATGGGCGGAGGTTGCTTCACTTCTGCTGCGTGGAAAAGGTTCCGGCCAGGCGATGTTGTCACTTCAATGCGGGTATCTTTGCGGAAAACCACATCGTGTCCACGGGCGACCCATCGATCGTAGAAAGAGAGAGCTGCTGCATAAAAGCCAATTCCGGCGGCGAGATTACGAGAACTCGCAACGATGCCGACAACGCGGCCTACGATGCCAAACCCGTTCGAGGCTACAGCGCTGTTACCGGCCAAGCTCCCATCCTCATCTAAAGCGCGACCCGCCAGAAAAGTCAGTGCCAGAGGGATAGCGGCACCGTTCTTCGATTTCGGCTGTACGCCACCTTCGGCATCAAGTTGCAAGTCTGAAGACTTAGACGCATCCGCACCCGTTAGGGTGCCATCCACGTGCTGAGAAAGGCCGTCGGGGAGCTTTAGCTCTCGAAAATTGAATCGCAACTTGCCCGAGCGGCCAAACCATCGCGCGGGTTTGGCCTGCGTGACCGTTCCAATCAGTCGAGACCCCTGGGGGATCTCCAAAGTTTGGCTAGCGTCAAAGACCGGTTCGGCAACGACAGCCGTGAAAGTGTCTCCGGGCTTTTTTTGTGCCGAACTTATTGTCTCTTCGAGATAAGCGTGTAGTTGCCAGGATCGCTCGCGCAAGACAGGGGCATTGACTCGCTGAGACAAGAAACCTTTGGCTGGTTTTGCGCCCAATTCGCCGGCAAAACTGTCCGGTCGTAGAGACAGGGGCTGCTCCAGCGACACTGTCCATGCGGTTTCAGACTCAATTCGTTCCGGATGGTACGGCAACTGTCTGTAAAAGGCCTGCACCAACCGATCAGCACGGCCAGGCGCAGTCACCAAGGCGGCTGTATCTCTGACTTGCTGCTTCGCGCGGTTTAGCAACTGGGTGAAAACCGAACGCCGAGCGGAAGGTGCAGCGGAAAGGTGCAAAACTGTTGCGCCGTCGGTTGCATTCTGACTCACGATGGGTTGCAGGGATCCGTCCGGCAGCACTAGTTGATCAAATTGCACAACAGGAACGTGAAACGGAGTGAAGTCTCCTCGAAGACGAGAATGTATCCGGCGGCTTCGATCTGGATTTAGTTTGACGACGTTGCCGAGAAGCGTGGTACCTGCAGGAATGACAAGTCGATTGTCGGCGTACACCGGGTACAGCAGATAGCCTTTTAAAGGCTCGCCCTTTTTCATCGGGACATGTTTCCCAAGCTGTATGGGCAGAGGAGTGGAGGGCGGAATCTGTAGCAGAGGCTGCTGAGCGCGCGATCGGACCGGAGCAATGACTGAAACCGATATGACCAGTAGATGAATTAGGGCACAGTTGATTTTCAACGGATCTGTCCTATGCTCCTGTGGAACTTATTTCGCGCGGCTTTCGAGGTTCTGTGTCAGCTACGAATCAACATTATGAACGCCCCCGCTGCTGTGACTCCAATGACAATGATGGCTGCAACTGTGAAGACCAAGTATGCAACCGGAATATCATCGTCGTGTGCCTCCATCTGGGTCCCTCTCCTGACACCACCTGGGCAATGTACACAGTCTTGGAGGCCGTGTGAACCAGCACGGAACATCGCAGAGCCCGCTTGCTACATCTAGTCTTAATGAGTTAAGACTAGATGTCAAGCGCAACCATGATCTGCGCCGTGAACAATGAGGACGCCCATGAACCATGGAATAAAAGTCTCTCCCCTCCCTCATACGCCTAACAATAGCCGCGCATCATAGCCGTGTGAGTGAATTCGCACTCGGCAGTCCCATCGCATTTAAGTTCTACTCCTCTGCGCAGTGCTGGTCGTTCGGCCGAGTCGCAGACGCATGAGTGCGATGTGTCAGCACACTGTTTCTTCGGAGGCGTGAAGCTATGACGAAAGTTGAATTGGCTAAGGAGAGTCAAGGAAATTGCTGAAATTTCGGCCGTGTGCATTACTCCTTCTCTGTCTCACCATGTTTCCAGTATTGGCTGTCTCGCAGACCGACGAAATTCAGGTCTACGACGGAGAGATCGCTCCGCCTGGGATACTCAATCTGATGATCCACAATAACTTCACTCCCAAGGGGCGGACCGTGCCCACGTACCCTGGCGCGATCGTCGCCAATCATTCCTATCAAGTGACCGCCGAATGGGCGTACGGCGTGAAGCCGTGGTTCGAGCAGGGGCTTTATCTCCCGGTGTCCTCACCCTATTCGACAAACCACGGATCGACCATCAACGGCTTCAAGATTCGCGAGCTCTTCACGCGCCCCAACGCTCACGACCACACGTTTTTCTACGCAGCGAATTTCGAGCTTAGTGTTAACAAGAGCTATTGGGAACCTCGAACGGTCAGCTCTGAGATCAGGCCGATCATAGGACTTCATTTGCATCCGTGGGACATCATTTACAACCCTATCCTCGATACGGATTACACCGGCGGATTTGGCAGTCTTCAGTACAATCCGGCGGGGAGAGTAGCTTATAACTTCAACGACAGATGGGCCCTTGCCGGCGAAGAGTATGACGGGTTCGGCCCGCTGCACGGGTTCGAGCCGCTTTCCAAACAATTTCACGAAGTCTGGGTGACTGCCGATTACACTGGCAGCAAGTTCCTTGGCCTGAGTGTGGAAACCGGAGTTGGGTACGGTTTAACCGCGGGGTCAGACAAATACACACTCAAGCTGATGCTGTCCCGCAACCTCAATGGGCGTAATACCACTGAAGCGAAGAAGCCTGGAAAGCCGTGAAGATTAGCGTACGGGATAGTTGTCTGAAGTCGATGAGAACGCGAAGCGACTTTTGCAGTGGGACCAGGACGAGACATAAACCAGTTGGGTACTCCCATAACGTCGGCTTCCGCCACCACCGTGAACCCGAATTTTTGATAGAAATGAACGTTTGCTCGTCGGTCGGTCTCGAGATACGCAACTGCTCCATAAGCATCCATATGCACACAGAACGCGGTCAGCAAGGCGCTTCCAATTCCCTGGCGCTGGACGCAGGATTCGATGGCCACTGGTCCCAGATGCCAGTGAGGCTCCGCAGGATCGCGATGCGCCCATGCATCGGTCCAGTTCAGAACGCGAAGCGCCGTGCCGAGTGGATTGCCGAACACGATTGCGGGTAACAGGCGGAGCTTTTCAAGAGGAGTGGGCTGACAAAAGCCGGGCCGTGCAATGCCGCAGATTCCGACAAGCGTGTTATCGCGATAAGCCCCGTAAATCAATCCCCTCTCGTGGAGACCGCGCAGTACCGGCCGGAAGAACCGTTCCAGCGCCTGACCGCGGCGCTCCGCGTTTGATATTGCGAAGGCCCGAACGTGCACGGGATTGTCGCGCATGGCGCGGCCAAGGATCAGGGCTGCTGGTCGAAGGTCGGTTCGTCGCAGCCGGTCCAGTTTTACCACGCAGTTGGTTTCCATTCAGATACCCGCAAAGTCAAGTGAGCTGAAACTTGTATCCATCGCTCAGTTTTACAGGGATTACCCCAAACTGTACGGCGAACTGTTGAACTGCTTGCAGATAGGCTCGGATCGTTCCGTCGTGATCGGCAACTCCGCAATGTGCGTGAAATTCTTGCTGAAGATGAACATGGCGATGGGGGAAATTCGTTGGACGGCGTGTAACGTGCGTATTATTTGCGGCTCCACAGGGGCTCCTTGCGTGCCGTGGCGAGCCCCCCAGGCCACCAGTTCCAATCGCCTGCAATGCGGAGAAGTGCGGGTCCGATCACAATTCGAACCAGCGTCGCATCAATAAACACGGCCACCGCCAGCGTGAACCCGATCATCTTGACGACCAGGAAACTTCCGAAGGTGAATGCAGCGAATACCACTATCATGATCGACGCGGCACTCGTAATCAGACCGGCTGTCCTGGCCAACCCCTCAGGAATTGCCTCCGCTTCACCCAGTCCGCTTCTTCTTGCTTCGAGGACCCTCGCGACCAGAAACACTTCGTAGTCCATGCTTAGCCCGAAGACAATGGCAAACGCGACGATAGGGACCAGGGGAAAGATACTGCCCGTACCTCCAGGAATCCCAAAGAAGCGGCTTCCATGTCCGTCCTGGAAGACCAACACCAATGCTCCAAAGGAGGCCGCTACCGAGAGCATGTTCAGTACGATAGCTTTCACGGCAGCGAAGAGGGATCGGAACCCGGCCAGAAGAGCCGCGAGCGTCCCTACCACCACAAGTGCCATAACCGTCACAAAGTGATCGCTCACAATCGTCTGATAGTCGGCATTGAGTGCTGGGCCACCCCCAACGATTAGCGTGGCACCAGGCACTCCTGTGAGAGCTGTCGCGCCAGTCTGCCGGAGCTCCCGCACCCAGTCGACCTGACCGGGCAAGGAAACCGAAGTCGCTGGTATCACCTCTAGCAGCGCCGCCCGTCCGTCACTGCTCAGAAATGTTCGCCGCGTCTCCCGCGGGAGATCATTGAGGAAGGAACGGTTACCGTTCGCAATCGTTGTGATGGAAATGACCCGGGCGCAACGAGGGTCGCTCGCGAGGCGCTGGGAGAGACGATCGAGTGTGTTCCACCCCGCGTCGGTTTGTGCAATCGAATTCGTCGGCAGTTCGACAATCACACGCAACGATTGAACAACGCCGACCCGATCCATTTGTTCAAGGGTGTGGAACGCATGAACCGATTCCGCCGCCCTCGGAAGCCAATCCCCTCTGGGGAGATTGGTATCCAGCCGCGCAGCCTGCCAGGAGAGCAGAAGCAACGGGACGCCAGCAAGAAAGAGAGCAAGCCATGGATGGGCGACAATCACGTTGCCCCACCGCCTCCAGCGATTTCCCGTTCGTGCCGCCCGGTCCGCGTCCAACCTCGGCGTGAAGGGCATCCGGCCCATATCGATCCGCGCCCCGAGCAGGGCCAATACTGCCGGGACAAGCGTATTGGCAAGTAACACGCTCATTCCCGCCACCAGCACTCCGGCAACGCCGATGGAACGAATCTCACTGATGGGAACCGTCAAGAGAGCCAGAAATCCGATGGCTACTGTAGCGGCGGAAATCAGGAGCGTGCGACCCGCCTGACGTGCCGCGACGACCGAGGCTGTAGGCCCGTCATGCCCCGCGGAAAGCGCTTCACGGAAGCGGCTGACCATGAGAAGTGCGTAGTCGATTCCCAAGCCCAATCCGAGCATAGTGGCAAGATTCTGAACAAGAATGGATAGGTGCCAGCGCGAGGCCAGTAGTCCGGTAATCGCGAGAGTGGTCGCGATCGCCAGTTGGCCAACAGCCAATGGAATCAGCGCGGCGACGATGCTACCGAAAGCCATCAGCAAAAGTGCTAGTGTGGCTGGAATCACCAAACTCTCACCGTGTTGCACGTCGTCTGCACTCGCCTTCCGAACGTCAAAATTCAGCGGAAGCTCGCCGGTTAGTTCCAGCTTCACGGCCGGATAACGACTCCGAAGTTGATCTTCAACGGAGTGAGCGCGACCGCGAAGGACAGGAACCAGCGAATCCGGCGGACCCACGGCTGGCGCGAGTCCCACGAGAACGAATGTTCGACCGCCCTTGCCCAGGAAGATCGGATCGCGTAAGTCCAGGTAGGATACAACAGCGGTTACACCCGGTTCGTCTTTCAGATTCGCCACAATGGTGGCTAACACCTGCTTACCCTCATCCGAATCCACAGAGGGGAGACCTTCAACCACCAGGACCACGCGGTCAACGAAAGGCGAATCAAAACGACTGCCCAGCTCCTGCTGGACGGTCTCCGCCTGGCTCCCTTCGACGCGGGTTGCCGTTTCCAGATGGCGCTCGGCGTTGAAGGAGAATGGAAGAAGCGCAACAACGGCAGCAAGGACTACACCGGCCAACCAAAAACGGCGCACATGCATGAGACTCATGATTTCACACCAAACCGCCGTCGGCTGTGAGAGATTGATACTCTCCTCCGGCAATTCTCTGTGTGACGAACTACACTAGAATCCGTCCGCAGAGGTGCTTTAGGAGGACCCATCCGCACATTCGCGTTGCTCGCACTCGTTTTCGTCGTTCCACTTGGAGCTGCCGCGAATCTTGGAGCGCAAGATCCTCGCGTTGGCTCCTGGAGGCTTGTGTCTGCGCAGTCTAATCTGGATCCTCCTAATAGACTCACCATCACATCTCAGCTCAATCGAGTGCATGTCGTCATGTCGGGCGAAACACACTTCGAATTCACGGTGAAATCGGACGGGCACCCTATGGCCGTTCCGGCAAATCCAGCGTTCAATCAGGTGGAGCTGCGCAAGATCGACAAGAGCCAGGCCGAGATCAAGGAAATGAAGGATGGAGCTCTCGTGGCGACGGTTCGGCAAAAGCTTTCCAGTGACGGGAACGAGCTGACGACCACGATTGCGAGCATCGGTCATGCCGACCGAGTCACCGTCTGGACGCGGAGCGGGGGCAATAAGGCCCACGGTGACCGATTTGCCGGCGAGTGGACGCAGGATCTCAGCAAGACTCGCTTGCGGCAGGGGTTGATGCTCAGGATCGAGGCCAACGGAATCGATGGGGTCCGCTTTTCGGGCGACTTCAGTTATGAAGCCCGATTTGACGGTAAACCGTACGATCTCAAGAACTCCCGCAACGATACCGTGACGCTTCAACTCGTCGAACCTCACACGGTGGATTCGATTTACCGCCGCGACAATCAACTGGCTGAAAGGGATCGGTGGGTGGTCTCAACCGATGGGCAGCAGATGACGCGGACCACCACAGGCACGTTGGAAAACGGCCAGCACATCGCTGAGAAGCTGGTATTCAAAAGGCAATAGCACGGAGCATGCATCCGGGCTATTGCATCACTCTTAAGCGGCAGCCGAGGCTAAACGCATGCCGGGCGGCAACACTGCGTTTTGCTCACAAGGCGCAACCGAAATAATTCTGTCCAGGGCGGAGTAAAACTACGCCACTGGGACGGGCTAAAAGTAGGCCAGTAGATACTTGTTAACTCGTTGGGCATGCTACCCCGAGGAGCGTTCGGGGGAACCCTGGTTATCGGCTGTTTCTGGCGCGCTATCGACGGCAGTCGGGGCATTCATTCCCATCATCCCATTCTTCTTTATGACGGGTATTCCTGCGGTCACTGTCGCCGCCGTTGTCTCTCTGCTCGCGCACTTGCTGTCGGCGCCGCGAAGTCTCTTATCACGATCCGGTCATGGTGGGCGAGTGGCTTCGAAATGACCTGGATCGGCGCTCTTGAAGGAGTCGTGACCTACATCATCGGAACGGGCCTCGGAAAAATAGGCGGAGGCTAAAACGATTCGAGGGTAACTTTGTTGTTTCTTTCGCGCACAAGTTGCAGCCCTTGAAGTCGATCGGCCCGGTAGATAGCTCGTGACGTTCCCGAGTCGATGGTGGCGACCCTGCCGCGATATCGCGTTCGATCGTTGACAGAAGAGCGGATCCTATTTGGCCATCGTTTGCACTAAAGCACACCCAGTGCAGCAGAACTCACAGCGAGATAGCGCCAAAATATGCGTCAGTTACGAATTAAGATGATGAACGCCCCCGCCGCCGTGGCTCCAATGAAAACTATGGCTGCAATTGCAAAGAGCAAGTACGCAGTCGGAACATCTTGATCGTCTGCCTCCATCTGGTCCCCTCTAATGTCACCCCAGCCTTGCTCACAAACTGCAGCCGGGGTTTGAAGCCGCATGAAGATCAAAAGGCATGTACACTGATTTAGTCTTAATTACTTAAGACTGGCTGTCAAGTACCCCCTTGTGGGAGCGGTAAAGCGGGGCCGTGCAGAATCTAAACGTCCTCCTGCGACGTCTAATGTCTGTAGTCCGGGCTAAAGACTCTGAGCATGACCACGGCTTATCTGAACCGCATCGCCACTGCCGTACCCGAGCACGATGTGCATGACGCCTTCGTCGTCTTCGCCGAGCAGATGCTTGCCGACCCGCGGCTACGCCCGGTCTTCCGCCGCATGGTGAGCCGCGCCAACATCGCGCATCGCTATTCGTTCCTCGATCCGCAGAAAGATTTGGGCCAATTATGGTCGCACGACGCGCATGAGTTCTATCGGCTAGGCAACTTTCCCAACACGGCGCGGCGGATGGAGCTGTTTGAGCGGAACGCTCCGGTGCTGATGCGGAAGGCCCTGGACCGGCTTATGCTCAATGAGAAGGAACGCTCCGGTATCACCCACGTGCTGGTGACCTGCTGCACGGGGCTCTATGCGCCGGGGCTGGATTTTGAGATCATCGACCACCTCGGGCTTCATGCAGGCGTGGAGCGTACGATGGTTGGCTTCATGGGCTGCTATGCGGCAATCAATGCGCTGAAGCTGGCGCGACACATTGTGCGCTCAGAACCCAAGGCTGGTGTGCTTATGGTCAACCTGGAGCTGTGCACGCTGCACTTCCAGGAGACGCAGGAGCTGGAGCAGGTGCTCTCGTTCCTGGTCTTTGCCGATGGCGCGGCGGCAAGCCTGATTACCGCGTGCGAGCAGGGCTTTGCTCTGGATAGCTTTAAGGCGGTGATGGTGCCCGAGACGAGGGGTCTGATTACATGGAAGATCCGCGGGCTGGGATTCGACATGCTACTCTCCGGGCAGGTGCCGGCGGAGTTGGGCCGCGCGTTACATGAGAGCGGGCTGATGGCCGAGCGTGATGACATCGACCTGTGGGCGGTGCATCCCGGCGGACGGTCGGTTCTGGATGCGGTGGAGAAGGGACTGCAACTGCCGGTCGATGCGCTGGCGGCGTCGCGGGAGGTGCTGTCATGCTTCGGCAACATGTCGTCGGTTTCGGTGATGTTTGTGCTGCAGCGGATGATGCAGCAGGCGCGGCCGGGGCAGCGCGGGTGCGCGATGTCGTTTGGCCCGGGGCTTACGGCGGAGACAATGCGCTTCCATGCGGTCTAGTGCGGAGATCGAATTCAGACAGCGGGTCTCTCCGCGCGAGCTGCCGGAGCTGATGGATGGCGACTGTAGCTATGAGGATTTCCGTGGCTGCCTGCGCAGCCTGGAGCAGGTCAACCGCTGGCTGCTAGGATATCGACCGACGATGGCTTGGCTGAAGCGGCTACCGCATGGATTGCGTGATCCGTTGCACATCGTCGATGTGGGTAGTGGCGGGGGCGATCTGCTGCGGCAGATTGCAGGCTGGGCACGGAGGCGCGGCATTGCTGTGCAGTTAACGGGAATCGACTTGAATCCTTATGCGGCGCGTGCGGCAGCGGAGTCCACGCCGAAGGAGCTAGGAATCGCGTGGGTGACCGGCGATGCTCTGGAGTATCGGCCGGAGAAGCCGGTGGATATCGTCGTGAGTTCGCTGATGGCACATCATTTGGAGGATGAGAAGATCATTGCGCTGCTGCGGTGGATGGAAGCGACTACGCAGGTAGGTTGGTTTATCAATGATTTGGAGCGGTCGCAGTGGAGTTGTCGGATGTTTGGGTGGGTGGTGGGGATGGTGGAGTGGCACCGGTTTGTGCGGCATGATGGCCTGGTGTCCTTCCGGCGGTCCTTCCGGGAGGAGGACTGGGCGCGGTTGCTGGCGGCGGCTGAGGTCCCGCCGGAGGCGGTGACGGTGGAGCATTGGCGGCCGGGACGGTTGTGTGTGGGGCGATGGAAGTGAGGCGGGTGTTGATGCTCTATATATTCCCTCTGCTGAAGCTTCTCGGTAGACTAACAACCATGAAGCCTTTCGGGCCCCTCGTAGCGCCCCTCATCACGTCTAACCATCTGAGAGGGGAATAATGGCAACTTCCACGCAGCTCCCACCCAGCCCCACCCGTTCCAGATCGAAAAGCCGTTCCAGATTCAAAACCGTTCTCTGGATCTCTCTTGGACTCACCGCGCTCTTCGTCTTCATCACCTCAGAAGTTCTCCTGATCACCGACTATCCGATGTACCACGCCTACCGTCTGCAGGTCATCGCCGACCGCCAGCTCCTCATCCCGCACACGCTCGCCGGTATGATGGCTCTCCTCATCGGTCCGATCCAGTTCTCATCACGATTTCGCCAGCGTCACCTCAATGTCCATCGCGTCCTCGGCCGCATCTACGTCTTCTCTGTCTTCATTGGCGCTGCAACCGGGGTCGCCCTCGCCAGCGGCCGTCCGGGCTTCCCCGGAACCTCGATGCAGGCTGCCGCCTGGGTCGTCTGCACCACCGCCGCCCTCATCACCGCGCGCAACCGCCAGATCATCCAGCACCGCCAATGGATGGTCCGCTCCTACGCCGTCACCTTTACCTTCGTCTCCAGCCGTGTGCTGAACCTTTGGCCCCGTTACTGGAGCCACCTCGGGGACTCCTTAGCCGCCGTCGGCGTGATCGCCTTTACTCTCGCCTCGCTGCTTATCGTTGACCTCGGCCTTAACTGGCGCGAGCTCACCACTCGCCGTGACTCATTGAGGTTCCCTTGACAATCCCGCTGGTGCAAAGATCGGGCAGAGCACGCTATGGCTCACTATTCCCGCCGACGCCCCGTCAAACCCCTGCGCCAGTGCTGTGGGTGCAAACTGCACCACAGCCCAACTGCAACAGTGGTCATTACAATACCGTCAGGAGCGGTGCAATTTCGCGTATCGCATCCAGAAAAAGGAGATTCCCGTTACGACGTCCAATCTGAATCAGATTCCTTTGCAAGACGAAGTTCTCGTCCTAGGTGGTGGAGTGGCGGGCTGTGCGGCTTCGATCGCGCTGGCCCGCAAGGGACGAGTCGTTACGCTGATTGAACGCGAGCCCACACCGCGCCATAAGGTTTGCGGAGAGTTCCTAAGCGGTGAGGCCCTTGAGGACCTGCATGCGCTCGGCATCGATCTGGCCTCGCTTGGCGCCGTGCCCATCGACTACGTTCGCCTCGCCGCAGCCAGGCGCGCCGCGGAGGCTCCCTTGCCTTTCCCCGCAGCCTCGCTAACGCGCAAGACGCTTGATACAGCGCTCATCGCCGGCGCCATCGCCGCAGGCGTCCGGGTAGAGCGCGGCCGCAGTGTGGAGGCGCTCAGCCGCACGACATCTAACGTCTGGCAAGCTACGCTCGACGACGGCACCACCCGTGAGGCCCCGGCGGTCTTTCTGGCCACGGGCAAGCACGATGTCCGCGGCCACTTGCGTCCGAAGGACCCACAGCGATGGGTTGCCTTCAAGATGTATTTTCGCTTATCGTCCGCGCAGGCCTCTGAGCTGGAGGGCGCCTCTGAGCTGATGCTCTATCCTGGAGGCTATGGCGGTATCCAACCGGTGGAAGGCGGCATTGCAAACCTGTGCTGCGTGGTGCAACAGCGGTACCTTGCACGTGCGGGTCACCGCTGGGAGAACTTCCTTGCGAAGATGCAGCAGGACTGTCCACACCTCGCTATGAGGCTTGCCGGTGCGGAGCCGTTGCTGGCCAGGCCGATCGCCATTACCCATATCCCGTATGGTTACGTCCGCCGCACAACGGAGAATGGACTCTACTGCATCGGCGATCAGGCAGCCGTCATCCCCTCGTTCACCGGCGATGGCATATCCATCGCGCTGCATACGGCACGTTGTGCCGTCGCTGCGTATCTTGCAGAAGAGCCGGCATCGCTCTTTCAGGCTAAACTGCGCTCCGCGCTGCTGGCCCAGATGCGCCTTGCCGAGTTCGCCGCCGATGGCTTGAACAACCCACTCGCGCGCGCTGTATTGCCGTTTTGCCTCAGGGTCTGGCCCGGGGTGATGCGCGTGACGGCAAGGCTGACACGCGTTGCCCAGCACGCCGCCGTTGCTACCCCTGCAGTCGCCAGCTGAATCGAGTCACGCCAAAACAACGCTCAGTCGTCAAAACACGATAGGGGAGATGCAATGAAATCCTTCACGGTATTCGCCCTCGCTGTCCTACTCGCTCCGGTCGCGCTCGCCCAGCAGCAGACCTTCGTCGCCAACCCGGATGCGAGCGAGGTCAAGATGACGCTGAAAACGACCCGCGAGGTGGTCAACGGCACCTTTCACATCCAATCCGGATCGCTTGAGTTTGACCGCAGCGCTGCTAAGATGTCGGGTTCGGTGGTCGTTCTCGCCGGCAGCGGCAAGACCGGCAATGGCAGTCGCGACAAGAAAATGAACAAGGACATCCTTGAGGTCGAACAGCACGCAACTGTCTCGTTTGAGCCCAAGTCCTACGCTGGCGCCATCGCGCCATCAGGAGACTCGACCATCCGGGTAACTGGTATCTTCACACTCCTCGGCACGCCTCATGAGATCACGATCCCCATCCTTGTTCATCTTGAAGGTACAACCGCAACGGCCAAGGCTCATTTTGTCGTACCGTACATCCAATGGGGACTAAAGGATCCAAGCTTTTTGTTCTGGAAAGCGGACAAAGACGTCGCGATCGACCTCTTTCTCCCTGGCCGGCTTTCACAATAGAGGACCGCCTTCTTTACACGCAACGATGTCATGCGTCAGCGTAAGGGCTGAGGCAGACCTGCGCAATGTTCGGGAGGAACTTGGGGAAGAAGCGGCGCAACTCACGCCAGAGCGTTTTGGCGGCAGCGTAACCCGATCACTTACGCTACGCTGGCTTTCCACTGAGGCGCTGTTGCGGTGTCTATATAGGTGCTATTTGCTTCCAGTTACCATTTTACTTAATCCGGAGTTACGGCTGTCTTAGTCAGTTAAGAGTTTCACTTTCATTCGGTTCAAAATAAGCTACTATCGGTACATCTTTTAGTGCTACAGTGTTCGTTTCAGAGGCGGCACGAAAGTCGACTGTAGACCCAGACGCAGACGGGTCACTGATGATTGACCATTGTTGAATGGCAAGGCTGACGCCCGCTGCCGTCACCTGGCCTTCACACCACCGGAGGATAGCAATGGCTACTTCGCTCGTCCATTCCGAAATTCATGACCGCTCGTCTATTAAGCGGCAGATTGATAGCGAAATTGATAGTCTGGTTGCTGCGCTGCCTGATCCTAAAGACCTCACTCCCGAACAACGGCGCGGGATCATAGCGCGATACAGCGCCGTTCTCGAAGGTAACTTCATTTATTGGATGACGGCTGCGTATCTATCTGTCCGGTCGGAGGAGGCACGGCCCATCCTGATTGAAAATCTTCGGGAAGAAATTGCCGATTGTCATCCCGAGATGCTACGGAGGTTTGCGGTTGCCGCGCATGCCTACCCAGCAGAGGCGGACGCCATGGCGGTGCGCGATAACTTGACCAAGGTCCGCACATTCCTGGGGCGCCTGCAGGGAGTGCAGAACGTACTTACCATGGGCTTTTTTGAAAGCTACATTCAACGGTTCATGTCGTACTTGGCGGACCTTGCAGTGGCCCAAGGCTCTACGGAACTTGAATATACCGACGTGCACGGTGTTTGCGACATTGCTCACTCAGAAGGCCTCTTGAAGGCGCTCTCAGCAGAGGCAGCGATCAATCCACCCGATCCGGCAGCCGATCTATTTGAAGGCGTTAACAAGCTTCGCGCTCTGATCCAGACAATCAACGGAAAGGGGCATTGCAAGCATACCTGCGGCCTAAGGGGCAGCGCGGCTTTGCACGAAGGATCCTGTAGCCGGCTTCCTGTTGGTGGAGCCATTTGTCCAGGAACGGTCAAGCTCTCTGTGCACCCTTAGGGCTGCCCAGACACAAGGAAATGCCATCTGCCCGCGTAGAGAGCACGTTAATGCGAGGTACTGACAGTGAATGTTCGAAACGAAATCGTAACTCAGTTCAAGCAAGTCGCTCAGGAACAAAATAAGCGGCTGGCTCCCCTGACGGACGAACTGGAACTTTTGAACCCAGGACTCGTTTCACTTTGTTTCGTTATCCTGTTAGCCGGCTTGAAGACTCCCTTGGACTCGATCCTTTTACGGTTTCGGAAATTTCCGGTTTAAGTTCGGCGATTTCGTCAACCTTTATGAGCATGTTGCAAAATAGTCCGGCCTCGCTTTGGGAAGCGGTCAGCACTGCCGTCGACGCCTGCGATCCTTTTGTTTCCAGCGCGGAAACGAGCCTCTTTCTAAGCGATTTGCTGGCTGGCTCCGTGCTTGGCGGCCGATCCCAGGAACTAAGCGGGGGTTCCGTTCTCATTGCGACCACGGACCAGCTTATCGCCGCGGCAGCGCTGATCGAGCTCGACGGGGTGGCCCGCCGCATGGTTTTATGCCCACCTGACGTACTGGAAGAATATCTGCCTTCGATTGTCGAGTCTGCGGAAGTAGATGCAATTGTTTCCGATCGGATCATCAATGACCCGGGAACTGCCGGGGTGAGCTCTTTTATTCATTGCGACGGGAAAATCGTCCCTAAAGGTTACGGCTCACCCGGCCCCGTTCGACAAGCTCAGGGCAGGCGCTACGAGACGGAATGGGTTCTCCTGACGTCAGGAACTACTGGAGTGCCGAAGCTGGTAGTCCATACATTGGCCAGCTTGGCAGGAGCGATCGGCTGCGAGCCCAGAAATGGCCCGGTGATTTGGAGCACGTTCTACGATATCCGCCGTTATGGAGGTTTGCAGATATTGTTGCGCGCCATCCTGACCGGTAGTTCACTGCTCTTGTCGGACCCACAAAGATCGACCGCCGACTTCCTGGCCCGCGTCGGCGCGCATGGAGTAACCCACATCTCCGGCACACCGTCGCATTGGCGACGCGCCCTGATGAGTTCTTCCGCTCGCCTGATTGCACCCGAATACATTCGTTTATCGGGAGAGATTGCGGATCAGGGAATCCTCAACCATCTTGCGCAGGTCTATCCGCAGGCACGCATCGCTCACGCCTTTGCCACCACCGAAGCTGGAGTTGCCTTTGACGTCAACGACGGTTTGACCGGGTTTCCCAGCAGTGTGCTAGAGCGCACGCAGGGAGTTGAAATGAAAGTCGAGAATCACTCTCTTCGCATTCGCTCTCCGCGCACAGCGAGCCGGTATCTGAATGTACTACATGGCCCACTTAAGGATGCGGCCGGTTTTGTCGACACGCTGGACATCCTCGATCTGCGAAACGAGCGCTACTACTTCGTCGGCCGGCGTGATGGAGTCATTAATGTTGGGGGCTTGAAGGTGCATCCCGAGGAAGTGGAAGAGGTGATCAATCGTCACCCTAAGGTTCGGATGTCGCTGGTCCGAACCAAGAAGAGTTCCATGATCGGCTCGGTAGTGGTTGCGGATGTTGTCTTACGCTCGGCACCCGGGCCTGAGGGCGGCGGCGATCGTCACATTCTCCAAGACATCTTGCTGCTATGCCGCGAAGAACTTGCCTCCCATAAGGTCCCGTCCACTATTAATTTCGTTTCCAAGCTGGCGGTTGCTGATTCCGGAAAGCTCATACGGCCACGCCATGCGTGATGGGATTGCTGTTGCTCCCGGCCTTGTGGATACAGAAATGACGCGGGGTACAAAAGGACGAGCAGGCTGGGTAAGCAGCCTCCACTGTCGCCGTGAGGCATGAGCAGAAAACTCCGGAGGAAGTGCCATGGAAAACACGGCTACCCTGTTGTTGTATTGTAAGGACCGCAAAGGCTTAGTCTTGGGCATCGCCCAGTTCATCCTTGAGCACGGCGGCAATATTCTCCATGCCGATCAACACCAGGATGCGACACTAAGCATGTTCTTCATGCGCATCCAGTGGTCTCTAAGCGGCTTCGATCTTGATCAGGAGACGTTTCCGGGCGCCTTTGGGCCGCTGGCGGAAAAATTTGGATTTACCTGGCAGCTTGTGATGGGCCGGCGGCGCCCCCGCGTCGCCATCTTCGTTTCGCATTATCAACATTGCCTAATCGATCTTTTCTACCGCCATCAGGTGGGGGAGTTGCCCTGTCATCTGGCCCTGGTGATCAGTAATCACGAGGACGCTCGCGATCTGGCCGCCTTCTACAACGTACCCTTTCACAACACTCCGGTGAGCGCTGGCCATAGGGCCGCTGCGGAAGAGGAGCAGATCTCGCTGCTTGAGAAAAACGAGATTGAGCTCATTGTGCTGGCCCGGTATATGCAGATTCTCTCTCCCGAGTTTGTGGCTCGCTATCCGCAGAAGATCATCAACGTTCATCATTCGTTCTTGCCCGCCTTCGTGGGGGCCAAGCCCTACCACGCCGCCTTTCAACGGGGAGTAAAGCTCATCGGTGCGACCAGTCACTATGTGACCCAGGCGCTCGATGAGGGGCCAATTATCGACCAGGATGTCGCCCGCATCTCGCATCGGGATCGCGTGGAAGACCTCATCGGAAAAGGCCGCGACCTGGAGCGCATTGTTCTTTCGCGCGCCGTGCGCTGGCATTTGGAACAGCGCATTCTTTGTTATGGCAACAAAACGGTGGTTTTCGACTAGAGTACTTCTCCCGCAGCTGTTCGCCTGAGAGTGCTGCACGGCCTAATCAGATGACTGCGCGGAAGGCAACAGCTACGCTGTCACGTGCAGTCCTGACGGCGTCCACAACCGTCTCCCCTGCGGCCATAGTGTGCGCCAGTGCCGATCTCTTCCGTGTTCCCCGGTGCTTGAAAGCGACGGTCTCGATCCCACCACCGAAAAGGGTGTGCTTCTCTTCCAGCCGATCGAGCGCGTTATTTAACTCCGCGACCACAGCCTCGGCTTCATCGGCGACCACGACCAATTCGATATTGATCTTTTTGTATAGCATCTGAATTCCCCCTAGCTCCAATCCTATGCCTCTCCGGCTGCAAAGCACAGCTCGGCTAAACAGTCGCTGAAATCCTGAGCTTAACGACTGGCATCTGCGGTCGACTCTGGATAATCGGTGACCTTTACGTCGACGCGCGGGTGAATCGCTGTGGCCCCGCCCGTGTTATTGATTACGTTGCTGATTTGGCCGTTGTCGCCGAGGCAGACGGTGATCATGTCGTGGAACCTCACATTCGGGTTCCTCGGGGTCTCTATGGCCCGGCTCAGCACCACGCCGGGATGCTGAAAGACGCTGTAGATTCCAAGACCCCAGGCTTCATGGGTGGTCACGGAACTGGCTACCTTGTAGGATGCCCAGCCGTTTACACCTGGTGCGCTCGAATAGCTCGCCTGATCTGGAGGATCATAAGGAATCTCGGATTGATAAAAGTAAGTTCGCCCGGCGTTGCCGTTCCAAAGGACCTGGAACTGCTGATGATGTTCCACCAGCAGACCATAGATCGTCACGCCATTGCCATTCACCACCATCCCGTTTGCGCTGGTGTTGAGGTTCCAGCCTACGCCGGAGCCGTGATCTGCGCGCCATATCCAGGTGTGGTCGACGATCGTGTCGTTGCTGTTGATCGTCAAGTTGACTAACGTGCGGCCAACCCCGGCGCCCCCTACCCGGAAAAAGACATCGTGAAGCGAGATCGGGTTCTTGCTATGGCTTGCCTTGCTTCCAACCGGCCCGACCTGGAGCAGCACCGGCGATTGAATCGGTCCCGCATCGAAAAGCAAACCGGCAATGATGATGCCATCCGTATCCGTAGTCGTCATGGCAGGGGTGCCATGGGTGGGACGCAGCGTGGCAAAGCCGAATCCGAGCACTACAGTGTTGGGGCGAGTGACGCGAATGGGAGCGGCAAGGTCGTAAATACCGGGCGTGAAGAGCAGATTCCTGCCACCAGCCAGCTGAGCATTGATGGTGTCCGCAGTGTCGACGCCGGCCCGCGCGATGTAGAACCTGCTGATTGGGATGGATCTACCAGGTGTTTCCCCGCCCCGCCAGGTGATCCCCGCACTGTCGGGGCGCAGCGACGGAATGCGAACGCTGAAATCTCCGGCCTTGTCGACTTGTAGAAACGGCTTCTCGCGCACGATCGGAGTTTCGGGGACTTCAGTATAGGGCGGTGACGGCCACTTACCCGCTGGCGGATGAACCACGCCCACGAAAACCATGTTCCAGTTCGAGCCCGTCCAACTACCCCACTCGCAATTCCTTGAGATCCATTGCTGCTGGGTTCCGGAATCAACATTCCCGTCCACCAGGTCATCTGACATCCAGCCCCCGCTTGCCCAGCCGCGATCTTGATGAAGAACGAGGTTGCCTGCAATGTGCATGCGGCGCAGAGGAACAGCCTGCGAGACCGCCCACTGCATATTGCCGCCCGCAGGCGTGACCGAAAAGCCTTCAGCAGCTCTCCAGAAGGTAGTGGTCGCATTGTTGTTCGGCAGGCTGGCATCGGCGTGCACGTTTCCAGCGATGCGAGTGTCGTCGGGCGAAGCGCCAAGCCCCATCACCTCCGTGTAGTACCCCACCGGAACGTCCACATGGTAGTTGCCCGGTAGAAACAAAAGAGCATTGCGTTGAGGTCCAAACTCATTGTGCTGCTGTATGGCGTAAACTCCATCGATCGCCTTCTGGATGGCAGCCGCCGGCATGGATGGATCAAAGATCAGAACACTGGGGCCGAAATCCGGGGTCGCTGCGTGGGCCGCCATAGCCGGCCAGGAAGCATAGGCGAGCAGCGCCAAAACGATGCCCATTATTTGCATAATGAAGCAACAGATCCGGCGCCGGGACGCCGTCCATCTTCCCGGCGTACGGTCACCAGACATAGGTTCCCACTGATTCGTTAGGCATGGTCGTAGAAAACAGCGGCTGGCTTTGTTTGTCAAGAAATCTGCGTGTCTTTGCTGAGAGCCCCTAAAGGTGAGGACAGCTGCCACGCCAGGGACGGGCCCTGGTTCCGTTCCTAAACCCAACTTCCGAGTACGAATCCGCCTCTCCCAAGGCGGGTTACCTCCGGGATGGCTGGCACGCTTCGAAGCTTTGACCTGTTCAAAGTTTCTTTAACCGCAAAATCTCTCCTGACCGCAGGGATTCCGTGGTTTGCGATGGCACGATCATAGACCCATAACTCAAAGAGTTCAGCCCCAGCTACAATCGAGGCCAATTTGGCATCCCGGTAAGGAAGTCGACTCCCGCAGATGTCATAATCTTGCTAGAGTTTCAGGGCCTCATCCGTTGTTAAGGCGCACCGTGCTGTTGTTCCGAACGGGCCGATGCCCGCAGCTTGGAGGTCAATTCCTGGCGGAGGCGCGGGATGCATCGTTTTGCGTGGGCAGCAGTCATCTGCTGTTTGGTATGTACATGCAGTCGCGCACAACAAACCCAAACCGGCACGTTGCCGGATGCACCCGCGGGCGGCGAACAATCGCAAACGGTCCCGCAGGCAACTAATCCGATACAGACTAGCGTCGCCCTGTTTCAAGTGCTGCAGCAGAAATCAAAGGTTTTTCCTGACATCGCGACCAACGCGGGGGAGTTCGGCGCGTGGCAGAAATTCAAGCTGGCGGCCAACAACAGCATGTCGGTGTCCACAATCGCCCAGGCATTGGTGGCCGCAGGGTTCAGCCAGGCGATCGATAGCGCTTCGGGGTATGGACAAGGAGTCGACGGGTACGCCAAGCGCTTTGGGGCCGATATGGCTCGCAGCGCTTCAGATAATCTATTTGGTACTTTCCTGATCGCTTCTGCCTTGCACGAAGATCCGCGTTTCTACGTAAAGAGGGGGCTCTCGCCCAAGCAATCACTGAAGTATGCTGCCCAGAGGTTGGTCTACACGCGTAGCGACTCGGGTCAGCAAGTGTTTAACTTTGACGGATTGCTGGGGCCCTTGGCGAGCGAAGGGTTGGCCAACACCTACTATCCCAAAACGAACCGAGGCTTCGGGAGTACTTTTGTCCGCTACGGATCGGACCAAGGTTGGAAGTTTGCTGGATACGTTGTGCGCCAATATTGGCCGCGTATCAATAGGAAGCTGCGACTAGTGCCCGAATCCTAGCCGCCATCCCCTGCAAGCCGACTCGAGCGAGCGAATATTAAAATGCTTGCAACCTTCACGAACGAGGGTGAGGAGTATAAGCATGGGGCAACATGATCTATCGGAGCGCGTGAATCGGTTTTGGCTACGCGTAACCGAGGGCATGCAACTCAGCCAGCTATGGTCGCAGTTTCGGGCAGATGCTCATTCCAGCTACCGCTTGTACTCCCGGGAGGTCGATTCCACGCGAGTGGAAGGCGTGCATCACGGCCGGCACTTCTTGAGTTTGGCGACTCAATTCTTCTGGGCGATTGTCGAGAAGCTCACGCCGGCCCGCCGGGTGTTATTTCTGGTCGCTTTGGTGCTGATCCTTGTTCCGGGTGGCGAATGGACGTGGCATACAAGATCGGGAACAGTGGAAGTATTCGGTCTCGATTTTCACTTCTACGGTGGCCTTCTGATGTCCGCCCTGTTAATTCTGGAAGTTGCCGATCGCGTTGTGATGAAGCGCGACCTGCAGATTGCCAAGGAGATTCAAACATGGCTACTTCCGGAGAGTCCTCCCCACGTCCCGGGACTCGAAATCGCCTTCACCACGCGTCCTGCCAACACCGTTGCCGGAGATTACTATGACGTCTTCGCTCGTCCAAGCGAAGGTTCAGGAAACGGCACTTTTCTGATTGCGATTGCAGATGTGGCGGGTAAGAGCATCCCCGCCGCACTGCTGATGGCAACATTTCAGGCAAGCTTAAAAACTCTCAGTGGTACACACGGTTCGCTCCCGGAATTAGTCGGCCGGATGAATCGTTATGCCTGCAGCAACAGCCAGAATGGCCGCCGCTTTACCACCGCATTTATTGCCGAATTCGACCCTCAATCGCGTCGATTGACCTATGTCAACGCTGGACACAACGATCCCATACTGCGTCGTCAATCGGGCGTCATCGAACGTCTGGGAACTGGTGGCTTGCCACTCGGGATCATGAAAGATGCCCTCTACCTGTCAGGGGAAGTAGTGATGCAAACCGGTGATTGGCTGGCGACCTTCACCGATGGCGTCATCGAGGCTGAGAACAACGTTCAGCAGGAGTACGGCGAGCAACGCTTCATTACAATGCTGAACTCCGGCGTGATGCGGACTCCGGCTATGCTATTGAATACCATCATGGTTGACCTTGACCGCTTCGTAGGAGATGCACCGCAACACGACGACATTACCTGCATACTCTTGCGTGCGACCTAGCAGGCTGCAGAAAAAACTCATTTTCCTGGGGTACGACCTTCAGTGTTTGCGTGAGAACTCAACCCAGCAGGAGTCAGTTTTCCTAACAGAACTCCTTAGGAGCTGGACGGGAAAGAAACCGCAGATCCCTCCACTACGCTTCGCTCCGGTCGGGATGACAATTTTGTTGCAGGGCCAAGTATTTTTCCCTGAAGCTCTTTGCGCGCACAACAAAATTGTCATCCCGACCGGAGCGAACCCGGATTTCCTGCTACGCGGCACTCACCATCGCCCGCGTGTGCGGCTTTCAGTAAGGAAAGCCGCATGAAGTTCGCCAACGCCACCAACTTCGACAGGAAATCCGGGGTAGCGTAGTGGAGGGACCTGCGGTTTCTTTCCCCGTCCAGTTCCTAATGGGTTCTCTCAGACACGGGCTCCGCCGAGAATCAATTCTGAACCGGCGATTCTCAATACTAAAATGCGGCGGTCTATGGCATCTGCGGAGAGCTGGTGCGAAGCATCCTTGCTGTCCACGCTGCACCAGGTAGACCACAGGCAGACAGGGCCTTCAACTCTTTCTCTAGGTCATACTCGACCCTCTGGATCGACGGGCTGTTCCCCTCGAACAGCAAATAGGAAGCACGGGGGTCACCGTCGTAAGGAAGCCCAACGCTTCCGGTATTGATGAGAAGTCGGGGATGCCCAGCGATTTGGCGAATAGAAGGGTGATGAGTGTGTCCAAAGACTACGATCGGCCTGTCGAGCGGGCCATAGATGGTTTCCATTTCTGCATCGGTCGCCTTGTCTGCAGGTGCTTGCCAGCAGCTCTCAGGAGTCGCATGGACCAGTGCGAAGGCATCTTGAGTCCTCACTAGCGGCTGTCCGCGCAGCCACGCCAATCTATCCTCTCCTAGAGCGGAGCGGGTCACTAACGCTATTTCCCGGATCGCCGTCCACAGAGCCGGCGGGGCTGAAGACTGGCTTGCAAAATCTTCTAACGAACCAGGCCGGACAAGCATTTCATCGGTGTTGCCCAGCACCCCGTCCCAGCCAAGGTGACGAATGCGATCAATGATCTCGATCGGGCTGGATCCGGGGTCGGCTAAATCGCCTCCATGAAGCACCAGGTCTGGAGATGTTTGCTTGAAATGCGCAAGCACCGCCTCGAATGCGGTGAGGTTCCCATGAATGTCGGATAGGATGGCAGTTCGCAAGGCGCTCCCTCAATGACCACGGTCCCACCATTTTAGCCGCGGTAGTCGTCAACTCAGATTTTGCGGAAGGCCACGGGGCGCCGCTCCAGTGGCACTGATGGCTCTGCCGTAACGTCCAGACCGGTCGTCGACAAAAAACCTGGACAAAATCATGCGCAAAGTCGTTTCATTTGGTGGAATGGAAATCAACCTCAACTCAACATGCCGGCTTTCAGCCGCTTTGTTCCTGGGCGGTGCGATTGCCGCCCTGGCCCAGTCGCCAGCGCCCGCCAAGGTCAATGACAGTTTTCGCCCCCGCGGCCGCCACCTTATCTATGTCGCGCTGCCGGGTTCGCTCGAACGGGCAGGGTGGCTCAATGGAGTTGGCATTGTAGTGCTCGATGCCAACGACAATTACCGCTTCGTCAAGCGGATCCCAACCTGGGAGTATGCCGCCAGCATGAGCCCCGAGCAGATCTCAGGGGTGGCCGCCAGCCCGGTCACGAATCTGATCTATGTCGCGGCGCGCGGCCGGTTGGGTGCGATCGACATGGGCACCGACAAGATGGTCTGGTCGGTGACGCTCGACGGTAAATGTTGCGAGCGTCCCCAGGTCACTCCGGACGGCAAGATCGTGGTGGTCGGCGGCGACCTGCAGGACTATTGGTACGAAGTCGACGCCAGCAACGGCAGGCTGATCGGCAAACTCGAAGCGCCGGAAAGCCCTAATTCGCACAACCTGAATCTGAGCGCGGACGGCAAGACTGCCTTTATGTCACCCAATAACAAGGTGCTGACGATTTCCGATATCAAGTCGCGCAAGGTCATCAAGACCATCGCCTTCCCCGACAATGTGCGCGTCTTCGTGCTCAACAAGGATTCGACCAGGATCTACGCCAACAACAACAACTTCCTGGGCTTTTTGATTGCTGACGTAGCGACCGGACAGGTCATCAAGACAGTCGAGGTGACCAGCGTGGACTGGAAATCGAAATGGAACGCGAACCCCCGTCCGCACATCCCCCATGGCTGCCCCAGCCACGGCATCGCGTTGACCCCGGATGAAAAGGAGATCTGGCTTGCCGACGGCATCTTCAAGAAGATTCACATTTTCTCCAATACCGATGATCCGAAGGAAATCGACACCATCGACACTCCTGCAGGCACCTACTGGATAACCTTCGGTCTGGACGGCAAGTACGCCTATGCCTCATCGGGCGACATCATCGAGGTGAGTACGCACAAAATCGTCGCCCAGATGCAGGACGAATATGGACACACCATGTATAGCGAAAAGCTGCTCGACATGACCTTCGACAACGGCCACGCCCAGCGGGTATCGAACCAGTTCGCCAATGGTTTCGGCGACTACCAGACCGCGGAGAAACTGGGCGTTGGTCCGCATGTCACGCCGATGCGAGGCAGCGCACCCATCACCCTGACGGGTGTGACCTCCGTAGATGCAGCTCCCACAAATTAATCCTTCAACCATGGCACTTGTCTCGAACCCGATGTTGCCTGCGTGCATGGGTGGGGTGCTGCTTGTGGCAACCCTGTTCACCGCAGCCGGCGGCGCCGAGAATACGCCTCCGAATCCCCGCCTGGCGCGGGAAGACCAAGCGCTCAAAGCGGTCTGCGCCAAGTGCCACAATCTGCAAATCGTCATGGACACGCCCAGGAGCTACGACGACTGGCACGACACCGTGCAGCAGATGGTGGATCGAGGCGCCAGCGGCACCGACGAGCAGTTCGATGACATCATGGACTATCTCCACCGGACCATAACCACGATCAACGTGAACACGGCCGTTGCGGATGAACTGGAGATCGTGCTGAATGTTTCGGCAACAACCGCGCAGGCAATTATTGCGCGGCGGAGCACGCAGAAATTCACCGGCCTGGCCGACCTGAAATCTGTTTCCGGTGTCGACGCGTCCGCGTTGGATGCGAAAGCCCGGTTGATCTTCTTCAAGTGAATTGGCATTAGGACGGTGGAGAGGGAGGAATGATGACAGGGGTTCCCGGTTTGGATCGCAGGCAATTTCTCGGGGCTCTCTCGCTAGGAGCGGCTGCGTTAGCGGTGCCACAGATTATGCGCGCACAGACGGCGGCCCGGCGGCTGGCAGGCGTTTTCCCGATTGGCTTTACCCCGGTAAACGCGCAGAACCAAGTCGATTTCGACGGCCTGGCGGCGCAGGTGCAATTTTGCCGGCGAGGTGGCGTGCATGGCCTGGCGTGGCCGCAGATTGCCAGTGGATGGACGACGCTGACCGAAGAGGAGAGGATGCACGGTGCGGAGACCATACTCTCTGCTGCCCGCGGCGGCACCACGGCGATCGTGATCGGCGTGCAGAGTCGTACCGCAGATTTCAAGGAAACCGAGCGCTATGCCCGCCAGGCGGAGAAGCTTGGTGCGGACGCCATCATTTGTATCGCTCCGCCCGGAGTGACTGCTCCCTCCGAGTTGCTCCTCTTCTATCAGCGGCTCGGCAAGGTGACAGCCTTGCCGCTGTTTGCGCAGACCGGCGGTGACTTCAGCGTCGACCTGGTCATCGAGATGTTCAACACCATCCCCACATTTCGCTACGTGAAAGATGAGGCGGGCGACCCTCTCGTGCGGGTTACGGAAATCAGACGACGCACCAGCGGCCAACTCAATTGCTTTTCCGGCAAAGGAGTCACCACCATGATTACAGAGATGGAACGGGGCTTCGTCGGCCATTGCCCGTTCGTGAGCCTTGCGGATCTCTATGCTTCTGCCTATGACTCCTATCACGCGGGTAAGGTCCGCGACGCGTTCGATCAATTCGGCCGCATCGAGGCGGCCAGCTCAATGTTTCCTCAAAGTGACGTCGACGTGTTAATTGCCCGGCGTGTCTTCCGCCCAGGCACGACGACGCGCCTTGCTCCGCCGGCGCCCGGTGCTGATTCCCGCCGCAAGGTCACTAGTCCCGATGAAATCAGGCATGACTTGGACACTTACCTGGAGCCATATCTACGTGCGTAGCCGGACAACGGCAGCGCGGTCGTGAGATCAGGAAGCCAATCTCGGAATCAGGAGGGAAAATACCGTGCCCCGCCGCGCAGGATTTCTGCTGCTGCGAACTCGGATCTTCCAGCCATTCTTCTTAACGATTTGTGATGTAACCCAGAGGCCCAGCCCGGTTCCAGTTTCACCCTTGGTGGTGACAAAGGGTTCGAATATCGACGGCAGGACATCGGGCGGGATACCGGTTCCGTTATCGGCGATGGTGAGGCGGACGCAGCAACCGGTACGTTGCAACTGCTTCGAGATCCGGATCCTCAAGCATCCACCCTGGCGCATAGCATCCGTAGCGTTCCCAATGATGTTGGCAAGGATCTGGCGGAGCTCCCCGGGGGTCGAAAGCACCGTGGCTGTATCTGATAGGATTTCGCGATGCACCTTGACCCCCGCCGCCGTGAGACGCGATCCGTGAAGCCGGAGGACCGAATCCAACACTGTAGAGACGTCCGTGGCTGTCGGCTGCGAAGGTTCACGATAGAAACGTAATGTCTGCTTGGTGATCTCCGTGACGCGCGCCAATTCCTGCTCAGCCTCAGCAAGATATTGTTTCCGTTGCTCGGGCGACAGATTGCCGTGCATAAGATAGAGAAGATTAGTAACCGCCTCCAGCGGATTATTAATCTCGTGCGCGATGCTGGCGGCGAGACGTCCTGTGACTGCCAACTTCTCAGATCGAAGCAAGGCTGCCTGCGCAAGTGCGTATTGTTGAATTTGATCGCGGATCTGATATTGCCTTTGCCTGCCTCGAAGGGCGATCTCCAGTGTGCTCAGTAAAGTCTCCGGGCGAATCGGTCGTTCCAGTAGAAAGAGATTTCCCAGGGGCCGGCGCAATTCCCGCAGACGCTCGCTCTCGAGCGTGACCCGCCCGCTGACCGTGAGCAGGATAACCGGAAAGTCGGACCACGGGGGTTGATGTCGCAGAACCTCTAGAAGAGGCCAGATGGAATTTCCGACAAAGGCCTCTTCCGAGATGATCGCCGCACCAGCCCCGTCAAGGATAGCTTGGCAACCCATAGCCACGTTCTCCGCGATGTGACAGGCCATGGATTGGCGCTCGAGCAGACTCGCGATGAGGCGCCCGTCTTTGCCGGTGGGGGCGACGATGATGGTGCGCAAGTCTTGCCCCGAAACAACGATCTCAGGAAGCAGAAGAATTCTCCACCTTCGAGGCTGCTCCAACAAAGCTGGGTACGCCGGTGAGCACGCCCTCGAAGTCCTTTAACGGTTCGCCGACGTAGATTTCACCCTGACCAAAGACAAGTTCCCGGATGGCTCTTTCGTGAGGGCCGCTCCTCTTCTTGATCACAGAAAGCGCCTGGCGAATCTCGCCCGCGTATTCGAAGTAGCGGAAGAGCAGCACAGTATCTGCGAGATAGCTAACGTCGACAGGCGTTTGCATGGTGCCGATAAAGCCGTGCTGCGCCAGCGTGAGAATGGTAGCGACACCCTGCTGGCCGAGATAGGCAAGCAATTCATGAAGTTGCATGGCAAGAAACTGCTCATGCGGCATGGCGTTGAGAAAGCCGTTCATGCTGTCCACGACCACCAGCCGCAGATCCTCGTCTTCGACCAATCGGCGGACTTCTGCAACAAATTCCCCCGGTGACAGTTCTGCGGGGTCGACTTGCCGGATTTCCAGTGAGCCCTCTGCCAGGAGCGTCGACACGTCCATCCCTAGCCCCTTGGCCCGTTCGATCAGAGTGGCCAAAGCCTCGTCAAAAGTGAAGATGACGGCCTTCTCTCCCCGTCGAGCAGAGGACACGGCATAGCGCAATGCCACCGTAGATTTTCCACAACCCGCCGGTCCGATAAACAACGTACTTGTACCAGTATCGATGCCTCCTCCAAATAGCCTGTCCAGCTCCTGTATTCCACTCAACACCCTCTTGCGCTCGAAACCCGGCTTATGTTCTGCGGCGATCAGTCGCGGGTAGATGGAGATTCCTCCGGTCTCGATGGTGTAATCGTGGAAGCCCTCACGGTACGAGGACCCACGAAGTTTGCGCACCTCCACTCGACGGCGCTTGATGCCGAAGTCGCGCTCCAGACTCTGCATCATCACTACTCCGTGGGCGATGCTTTGCAGCTGCAGGTCATGACTCCCCTCCGCCGTACGGTCGTCTAAAAGCAGAACGGTACAGTTTCTTCCCGAAAAATGTCTTTTTAGCGCAAGGATCTGGCGCCTGTATCTCAGTGGATCCCGCGCCAGCATACGAAGTTCAGAAAGGGAGTCGAATACCACTCGTTGCGGTTTTGTCGCGTCCACCTGCTCGAGAATGGCTGTAATGGTGTCGGCAAGTTCGACCTCAGAAGGATGAAATACGGTGTACTGGGCTTCGGGATTCAAGTCGTCTTCGGGCGGGACCATCTCGTAAATCTGCAGTGAGTCGGTAGACCATCCATGCGAGTGGACGACCTGTTCGAGTTCCTTTCGGGACTCGGAAAGTGTTACGTAGATCACGCTTTCCCCCCGCCGCACACCTTCCAGCAGGAACTGCAGCGCGAGCGTTGTTTTCCCCGTTCCCGGATCGCCTTCGACCAGAAACAAATGTCCCTGGGGTAGGCCGCCGTTCAAGATGTCATCCAGGCCTGCTATGCCGGTCTGAATGCGCTCCTGGTTGTGCTCAGCCGTGGTAACAGTGGTTGACCTTGAGCCGGTAGCGTTGCCCGCCGGCTCTCTGCGTTTTTCCATATTGTCCCCCGAACTAACCCGCAAGGCTCGCGGCCACGGCCACAAAATATTTTGATTCCACAGGATTTGTTCTGGTTGCCAGCGGCGCGCCGGCAGGATCCGGCTTCTGTAGGTGCCTGCCCGAGGACCGTTGCACGCCTTTGCTAACCTGGATGCCGCTCCGGTGACGGGACGTTATGATGGCTTCATCCTCGAACCAAATGGATGAATATGCTGACATCGATCGAAGGGCGCTCGGTCATCGTGACCGGGGCAAGCAAGGGAATCGGGAAGGGCATAGCGCGGGTCTTTTCGAGCAAGGGAGCGCGTGTTCTCATTGCCTCGCGGGACCTGTCCCAGGCCGAAGCGGCCGTTGCCGAAATCAGAACCGTCGGCGGGAGCGTGAGCGCCATAGCCGCCGACGTTTCCCAGGTGGAAGACAACGTCCGCATGGCGCAAACTGCGATCGAACGGCATGGCGGCATCGACATCCTCTGCTGTAACGCGGGCATTTATCCATCCGCGACCCTCTTCGATATGAGTGCGGCCGATTGGGACCAGGTGATGGATATCAACCTCAAGGGCACTTTTCTCTCCGTCCACGCGTGCCTGCCCGCGCTCAAGGCTCGGGGCAAGGGACGCATCGTGGTTACTTGTTCCATCACCGGTCCAATCACCGGCTATGCCGGCTGGAGCCATTACGCAGCCAGCAAGGCGGGGCAACTCGGCTTCATACGGACTGCGGCCATTGAGCTTGCTCCCCACAACATCACGGTCAATGCCGTGCTTCCCGGTAATATTCTTACCGAAGGCCTACACGACTTGGGGCCCGAATACATTGCCGGGATGACGTCAGCGATTCCCGCGCGCAGGCTCGGTTCCGTTGAGGATATCGCCTACGCTGCGCTCTTTCTTGCGAGCGATGAAGCAGCCTATATCACCGGGCAAACGATCGTCGTCGATGGGGGGCAAGTTCTGCCTGAGTCTCAAAGGGCGCTCGAAGATCTGTACTAGCGGCGAGGAACAATGATGGTCTTTGGCTACAGATACCAGGGGATGGCTACAGATACCAGGGGATGTTCACCACCACGATGCGCTGGTTACCGCGCACCAGCAGCAATAGTTTCAGCACCTGGACCCGTTGATTGTGCAGCAGGTTCTCCCACCAGTGCCGCACCACCAGCTCCGGCAGTAATACCGCAACCTTCCTTCCCGGATTTTCCGCCTCCAGGCGAAGGATGTAATCCATCAGTGGCGCGATGATGAAGCGATAGTTTGAAGGGATGGTCACTAACTCCGGGTCTGGCATGCCTTGCTCGCGAATGGGGGCAAGTATTTTTTCATCCCAATCCTCGTCAATTCCGTGAGCTTCATCTTCGGAATGAACATGGACGACCTTGATTTCTTTTGAAAGCAGCAGGCCAAACCTCAAGGCCTTTTCTGATATTCGGTTCCACCCTGCCATGGGAATGACAACCAAGGGCGACTCGAGATTCGCCAGGTTGAGCCGGTTCATGTCCCTCATTTCGTCCCGAATCCGCGTGTAGTGCTTCTTTACGGAATACATCAGCAGAATCAATGTCGGAACCAGCAGCGCGGTTACCCATGCTCCCGCCCTGAACTTTGAGGCCAATACCACCAACGTTGTGATCCCTGTTGCGGCCGCGCCGGTGCCGTTCACCAACATGTGCCATGTCCGGCCCTTATGCTCGCCTTCCTGCTTCATCCAGTGCACGACCATGCCCGCCTGCGAGAGCGTGAATGCCAAAAACGCTCCAATTGCGTAGAGCGGAATCAATCTGTCGGTTACCCCCTTGAACAGGATCAGAATCACGGCCGTCAGGCCGGTCAGCGCATAGATGCCGTGCGAGAACAGCAGGCGCCGTCCTCTCAGAATGAAGACATGCGGCAGGTAGTCATGTAAGGCGATCGCCCGGGTCAGGCGGGGGAAATCCGCAAAAGCTGTGTTCGCGCTTAGAGCCAGGGCCAGCAGCACGCTTCCCATGGTTAGGAAATAGAACCATCCGCGCCCAAAAACAGCCGTCACCAGCAGGCTCAGAAGACTCTGATAGCCCGTTTGGTCAGGGTCCATGGCCATAATTTGATAGTGCTTGGTCAGCCACGCCGTGCCGTAGAGCAGCACGATCAAAATGCCGATGATGACCGTGAGCGCGTACTGTGCATTCCTGGAGCGGGGCTCCCGGAACGCCATCACGCCATTCGAGACCGCCTCCACGCCGGTCATGGCCGCGCAACCGCTGGAGAATGCCTTCAGCAACATCCACAGGCCGAGGTACTGGACCGTCTGCGGCAACGGGGCGGGCAATGCGGTCACCGGAAGTGGGTGGCCCCCGGCCGCAAGTGTCTTGTAAACTCCCACCGCGATCAGAGTCAGCAATGTACCGATAAACAGAAATGTGGGCACGATGAATGCCGTGCCGGTGTCCTTTACCCCGCGCAGATTCACGATCGCAAGGATGACCAGGATCAGCAGGCAGAGTGCCAGCGTGTGGGGTTGAAGTCCTGGCAGCGCCGAGGTCAATGCAGTCACACCAGCCGAGATCCCGACCGCCGCGGTAAGAATGTAATCGATCATCAGTGCCGCTGCGGCAAGCAATCCTGCTTTTTCGCCCAGGTTCTCCGTGGCCACGGTATAGCTGCCGCCGCCATGCGGATAGGCTGCGATGGTCTGCCGATAGCTGAAAAAGACGATTACCAGCAGGATCAGGATGGAGGTGACGATTGGCAGCAGGTACTGTGTCCCAACTATGCCTAAGGGGATCAACAGCGCCAGAGCCGCTTCCGGGCCATACGCCGCGCTGGTTAAGGCATCGAGCCCAAAGATGGGGATGCCCGCTCCCACTCCAATCTGTTCCGCGCGTTCTTCGCTCGTCGCCAGCGGTTTGCCAAAAATCTTGTCCTGAATCGCCATGCCGATGTAGATACTACACCTGTCAAGTGTTCTTCCTGGCAGGCGGATGTCCATCCTGTAACATTTGGAATCGCCCAGGGTTGGATTGCTTTGACCGAATCGGGACTTTGTCGGGCAAGGAGGTTTTGTGCGGCGTCGGGAATTTCTGGAGATCGCGGCGGCAACGTTGGCGGCCAGTGGCCGAGGAGAAGCTCTGAGCGGGGCCGCGGAGCAGGTGGTCACTGAGCGATCCAAAACGGGCCAGCCTCATCGGGGAAAGGTCCTGGCGCTCATTACCCCGCACCTGGATGATGGCCCGATCTTCGCCGGCGGCACGCTGGCGAAGCTCCTGAGCGAAGGCTACACCGGCTACTTTATCCGCACCAGCAACGACGAAAAGGACTCTTACCACCTGACGCTGGGAGAGACAGTGCTAGCCAACGAGCGTGACACGGCGCAAATGGTCAAGGCCATTGGCTTCAAGAAGGCCTATGACCTGAGCTATCGCAATCATCGCCTCGACGACGTATCGAGAACCGAACTTCGTGGCCGGTTGATCTTCCTGTTCCGCTTGCTCAAAGTGGATACTGTTCTCAGTTACGATCCCTGGGGTCACTACGAGGAAAACCCAGACCATTACGTGACGGCTCAAGCCGTGGAGGCTGCTTGCTGGATGGCCGGTGGCCTCCTCGATTTTCCCGAACAGTTCGATGCCGGCCTGAAACCGCACTCAGTCTCAGAGAAGTACTACTTCGCGCGCGGACCGCAGCTGGTCAACCGCGTGGTGGATATTTCAGACTGGGTACCACAGAAGATCGCAGCCATTGCATCCTGCGAGACCATGATCGTGCATATGGTGAAGGACCTTGTAGACAGCCTCACGGCGCGGGGTCTGCGCGTTCCCGTTTTGAGCGAGAATCTCGATGAGGCGACGAAAGAGTTTATCCAGGCGGCGTTTGTCACCCGCGATCACACCACCGGAGGAAAGTACGGGCTGCAATATGCCGAGGAGTTCCACTACATCGGCCCTGATGCGTCACTCGACGAATATATCTCGCGCAACGCACAGCGCATCTCATAGACCCTGCGCCCTACAGTGGAGCTGGATCCGGTCACGACATCGGCTTAGAGTTTCCGCAAAGACGGATAGGACATGAGCAGTAGGTTTCCTGAGTTTCAAATGCTAAGGCCTAGAACTCGGGAAACCTCTCCTTCCTCCTGCGCGACGCTTCGACTTACCCGCTCCCGTCTTATTCGCCACTGAACGGAGCGCAATGCAAAGTGCGCCGTAATGATGCCCAAGGTCGTGACGATCAGATGGGATGCACTTACCTCAATCCACCATTCATAGTTCACGGTTGCGATCACCAGCACAGGAAAAAAGACAATGTAACGCAGAAGGATGAAAGCCAGGTCTGTGTTGTGGGGCACCCGCGCTTCGGTAAATGGGATGGTCGCTGTCTGGAGCAAAAAAGCATCGGTGAGCAAAAGACAAATACCGGCCGCTACCAGGACCTGGGCAACCAGTTCCCTTGGTGCACGCAGTTCTGGGTAGGAGATGATTTGCAAAACGGCAACTGCGCCGAGGGTCATGGTCATTGCCCAAAGCAACACCCAAAGTTTGGTAGCGGCCAGGTGATCCGATGAGGCCTTACCGTGGATCAGCCGAAAGACCCAGCTTCCTGCCGGATCGGCGGGAGAGAGCAGCGAAGTGCATAGCCCAGCGACGATCCAGAAGGCAAGCGCCGGGACCGCCAGGCGTACACCGCTCAACGAGACAGTGACCCTGATATGGCCGCCCTCGACTCGGAAGACTACGACCCACACACACGCCAGTGCGATGCCCACCCCCGCGTACATCGCAAGGTAAAGGCGGTGGCGTTGTGACCGAAACAATGTCTGGCTTATGAAGTGATAGACGGCGCGCCGCGGTGGAGTTCGTACCAGCGTCGCATGCAGGACGCGGATAACAGGCTGAACAAGCAAACTCCTTGTATTGGGTGCGATGAAGCCTTCCACTGCCTGGCGCGTGCTGCGCGCGTACGCGAGCGGATACGTGATGATCGCGAGCGCCATCAGCAAAGCTGTTGCTTGGTAGCCGGTATGGGCGAGCTGGGTGAATGCCGGCAAGGCGGATGGACCTGCCACTATAGATTCGTAGACGCCCAGGAACCAGAACGGAGGAAACCAACGCACGGCTGTGCCTCCGGATTGGATCAATGTCTCAAGAGACCGCGAAAAAACCGGGAACAGAAATAAGACAATCGAGAGCACCATCACGACAAGACTTTGGAGAAACGAAGAGATTGCGCGAAAGAGCCGTGCACCCAGGAGACTGATGAGCAATCCCTGCAAAGCCAGCACCAGGGACGCACCGCAAAGGCCGGCGGCTGTCACTGCGACGAAGTGAGCGGCGTAAGCCGATATCGCATCGCCGGTTTCCGTAGCCAGGGGGAAGAAAATGATTCCCAGCGAACTTGTGCCCAACAGAAAAAGGCCCAAGAAGATGAGAATGGCCGCGACTCTTGCCAGAAGAAGTCTTCGATCGGCAATTGGCAGGACCGAAAGTACGAAGACATCCAATACATTTGGAAACAGAAGATCCCATTCGAATACGGTGATTGCACCCATGACAACCCAGGCATACATCACGAAGACGTAATGGTCTGCCACGCGGCCCCAGAATGGTGGGATGGGTGGCCTCGGCGGGAAGGCGTGATAGGCAGGAAACAGAAAGATGGTGGCCACCAGGGTCGGAAGTGCGATGGCCCAAGCGACGGTCATGATGAGCGGCAATGTCTCCCCATCTACGGAAACAATCTCGTTGTTGAAAAATCGGTCAAGGAGATGTCGAACCAGAAGCTTGAACTGCTTCTGTCCTGCCGACGAGAGTAAGGCGTCATCCGATTGCCAGCTCAGCAGAGGGGATTGGCTATGCATCGCGCACCCCCATAACGTCGACGAGCTGCCGGGCCAAGACTCGAGTGTCCTCCTGCTGAACCAGCTGTGCGAAGACATCCTGCAAGTTGGCCAATTGCATGACCTTCGCAAGCTCAGCGGGTGCAGCGTCGGCCAATATCTTTCCCTTCGCAATCACGATCACCCGGTCGCAGACCTGCTCTACCACTTCGAGAACATGGGAGATGTATAGAATTGCCTTGCCTTGTGCAGCCAGTTCCTGCAGCAGGTCCTTGAACAGCCGCGCGGAGACGACATCCAGTCCGGAGAGAGGCTCGTCGAATACGAGTAATTTGGGGTTGTGCATCAATGCCGCGGCAATCAGGACACGCTGCTTCATGCCTTTTGAGTAGAAAGAAATGGGCGAGTATCGCCAGGATTCCAGCCCCAGCAGTTTCAACATCTGGGTAGCTTTGCGCTCGATGTCGCGCTCGCCCAGGCCGCGCAGCCTGCCCACCAGTTGCAGGTATTCCAACCCGGAGAGGTAGGTGTAAACGTGTGCTTCTTCGGGGACGTAGCCTAAAGTGCTGCGAAAACCGACCATATCCTCACGGATATCTTTGCCCTCGAACAGGACACTTCCCTCGTTCGGTTGGAGCAACCCGGTGATGATCTTTACCGTTGTCGATTTTCCTGATCCGTTGGGTCCGAGGTAACCGACGATCTCGCCCGCCCGGATACGAAAGTTGATGTCCTCGATCGACGAGATACCCCGATATCGCTTGCAAAGGTTCGTTACCTCGAGCATGGGGCCCTCCGATCTGGTACTACCTATGTAGCAAGCTACTTAGCGAATTGTCAAGTAGTTTGCTACATAGATATAATTCGCGCATGGCAGGTGAACCTAAACTCTCGCATACCGCTGCGATGATTCTGCAAGCGATTCATGCCGGCCATATTTATGGCTTTAGCGTGATGGAGGTAACCGGTCTTCCCAGCGGAACCGTATACCCGGCGATGCGTCGACTGGAGCGGGACGGTTTGATTGTCTCCCGCTGGGAGCGCCAGTCGATTGCGGATGCAGAGCAAAGACCGTTGCGCAAGTACTACAAGCTCACCCGGAATGGCCGAACGATCCTCGACACAGCATCCAAGCGTTACCCGCTCCTCACCAAGCTGATCCCAACTCCCGAGGTCGAGAACGCATGAGGATGCGAGGACTGGCCCATTCACTCTTCGTCTGCACCGGCATTCTAAAGATGGCTGCAATCCTCGTGCCTAGGAAAGCCCGTGCAGAGTGGCTGGAAGAATGGCGCGCAGAACTCTGGCATGTTTGGCGCATCTGCAATCAGAACGATGGGCCCGCGGCGTCGCACCAGAGAAAGGAAATAACTGCATTCAGTCTCGGTGCTTTCAAAGACGCGCTCTGGCTGAGGAGAAACCATGCCTTTTCGGCGCCGCGGCAATGGTTCAGGCCGGGGATGCCTTCGCGCTGCCTCCTGACTTTTGCTGTCCTCGCAATCGCAAGCTTGCTGATTGCATATGACTGCCCGACCGTTTGGAAGGTCCTTCAACCGAACTCGTATCGGGATGCAGGCGACCTGGTGATGATCTCACGCGGCGGCTTCGAGAGCGCATCCTACCCAACCGTAGAAGTCTCAGACTATGAAGCGTGGAGCCGGAACTCAGGACACTTATTCACCGGCCTTGCCTTCTATCGATTGGCGGCGAAGCGACTCACCATCGGGACAGGTTCTTCAGCAGAGCTGCCGATCGCCCGCGCAAGCTCAAATCTCTTCGAGCTGCTGGGAGTTCCCATCTCATTTGAAGTTCGAGGCATGGCTGATTACCCTACAAGACTCGTCCTCAGCCGGAATGCGTGGCTCAAGTACTTCAACGGGGATGCACACGTCTTCGGTCACATGCTGCAGGTGGATGGGCAGCAGGCGATGATTGCAGGGGTGATCCAGGACGAGGATTGGCGGCTTCCAGGCCAGACGGATTTCTGGCTATTAGAGGATGACCGGCGTCTATCGACCATGCAGCCTGACACTGCTGGATACGTACTCGCCCACGCTTCGCCGTCGGTATTCAGGTCTAGGCCCGACGGCCGGCGTCAAATGTATGTTGCTCGAAAAGAAGGCGGCTATGACTGGTTCGTGTGCGAGTCGCTCGCCGAACGCATTCGGGAGCCATGGTCGATCTTTTCATTTGCCCTGCTTCTTGCCTGCCTGGCCTTGCCTGCGACCACGTCTCTGCCGCTCGGAGAATACCCGGCCCATAGCAAACAGGTCCCTTGGACGACAAGAGTTCGCCGGTGGGCTTTCCTGTCTGCTAAGTTCATCCTGATCGTCCCCATCGTTTACTTCGGGTCGCTCGACGTCGCGTACTCAAGTAGCTCCATGTCTGCTGGCACGTCCGAACTCCTAGAGGTGTTCAGCTCATTCTGGGCATTGCTCTTGGCGTTCCGCTGGGCTTTGCGCGATCAGCGACGGCGGTGTCCTGTCTGCCTGTGTACCTTGACCAATCCGGCGCGAGTCGGGCAATTCTCACGAAACTTCCTCGCCTGGAACGGGACCGAGCTTGTCTGTTTGAGCGGTCACGGCTTGCTGCACGTGCCTGATATACCGACAAGCTGGTTCAGCAGCCAAAGATGGCTGTACCTCGATCCTTCCTGGAGCGCCTTGTTTCCGGTCGGTACCTGACCTCGCTTATTAACTACGTCTTGCTGGTGAGCGCCTCGCGGATGCGGCGGCCGACGATCGCATCTTCGCCCGGCTGCAGCATCCAGACCCCGACCACAAGTGTGTTTGCGTTCGACGGAATACCCTGGTTCGCTGGTTGTCCGCTGTTGGGGTTCAGCTCGATGGAGGGCTTGCCTTCGCGCAGCGCTGTCAAAACCTCTTCTGTCGTTATGCCTCGCACGGATGGGTCGAAACGTATGAGTACATGCGGGACATGGTTCGCGATCTTGGGAACGACCGTCTCGGTGGTGACAGAGGGTATTCCCTTGACCGCTGCGATGATCAGGTCAGCGCGTTTTTGATAGTCCCCTTGCATGGATTCCTCTGTATGCGAAAGAACCCAGTCGACGGCTGCAACCATGCCAACGATCTGTTCCTTGGCCACCTTCATACCGCGGCCCACGCCCTCGTTGGGGTTATTGTTCTGCTGTGCCAGATCGGTGAGATGTTTCTTGCCCAGCAGCAGACCCGCGTTCTGCGGACCGCGCATGCCCTTGCCTCCGGAAAAGGCAACCAGGTCGAAGCCCATGCCGGTGTACTTCCATAGATTGGAAATAGGAGGCATATCGGCCGCCGCGTCGAGATGGCAGGGGATATTGTGCTCGTGGGCAACGCGAAGCCATTCCTCGCGGCCGATTTGCGCAGTGCCCGCCTCGCCGTCTTCCTCTTCAGCTGCGTTGAAGAAATTGGTCATGACGGCATTGCCGGCAGCGCAGGCGCGCTTGTAGTCGTCAAGTGTGACCACCTCCGTCACCCGGGCGCCGCAGAGGAACATCGCGTGATCGTAACCGTAGCGGTGTGCTTTCTGCACGATTACCTGGTTCTTCAGGCCATCGATGGCCTGCGGCATGGCCAAGGGCGAGATGTTATTTGCATATTGCAGGCACGCGGCGGTGGCGAGTGTAATCGCTCCTGACGCACCTGAGGTCACCACCGCACCTTCGCACTTGAGACGCTGAGCGATATACTCACCCGACTTTGTTTGCAGGTCCTGCAGCCGCACCGGATGCAGCGCCGCCTTCTGCACGGCAGCCAGGACCACCGGGGGCATGCAGGCCGCGGTCAGTGTGGTGTAGGTGCCGGCCGCATTGATAATCTTGGGCACACCCAGCTTGTCGTAGTAGTCTTCCCCTTCCACTTCTTCTTTCGTCGTGGAGGCGAAAGACGTGGCGACGCCAAAGCTGGCGGCCAGCCCACCAGTCCAGCGAAAGAAGCGTCGACGGGAAAATTGTTTGTCTGCGAGTTCGGTCAGTTTTGACATAGGAAGATGCTCTCTCTAGTCTACGGCTAACTGCTCGGGTAACGCAGCAATAGGGGGCCGGGGCGGCTTATTAGGACATCTGCTTCAACTACGTTGTAGCGTTCGAGACGGAGCGTGTCCCTGAAGATGCCTGAAACTGGGACCTGGTGAATGCGCGTGAGTTCAAAGCTGTGGTTGCGCAGGGATACGGTGTGGACCCCACCCGTCGCATTCATCATCCGCAGTCGATACCGCCGGCCCTGCTGCAGAAACAAAGCATCCGCAGGGTGGGATCGTCCATCGATGGTCCATTGATAGACGCCGTCGCTCCTTTTCTCAAGCAACATCTCAATCATCTGGTCGGGCGCGACGGCCGAACGGCGGCTGGCGCCGAATCCCGCATGCGCCGCGTCGAAGGCGGCCAAGGGCGGCTGGTCCACCGCTAACGACAACACGTCGGCTGCTGCGGGTTGAGAGGTAAGGGCAGAAGCGTGCTGGACCACCGCGGCGGCAGCGGCACTGACGGTCAGTTGAAGGAAGCGTCTGCGCCTCATCGTCTACCTCGAAAACGTTATCGATTCGTCTGAAACTTTGTAACGAAACGTTCTATAGTACAGTGGTCGAAGTGTAACATCACCGCTCACTCGGAGGGCACAACCAAGTGGAATATCCGCCGCAAAAACCGCAGGGCTCGCAAGCAGATCGCGCACTCGGTATGGATGCGGAGATGGCCCGTGCAGATTTCCTCGACGGGCGTCCGTTCGCCGGCCCTGCAGGCGCACCAGCCATGATGGCCAAGGAGGACTGGGACGGTTACGGCGGCGTAGGAGATTACGCCACAGCGAACGGAAATACCCATGCCGTAATGACCGCGGGCCACGGCATTCGCGATGCGCTGTATACCGGGGAGCTCAAAAACGCGCAAGCGACCGGAGAGACATTCGATTGCGTGGTGGTCGGCGGAGGCATCAGTGGTTTGGCCGCCGCTCATCTTTTTTCCGAAAAGACCGGGCGGTCGAAACGCTGCCTGGTGCTGGAAGACCACTCTATCTTCGGCGGGGAAGCTCGCCGCAATGAATTTATGGTGGATGGGCACCGGCTGATCGCAGGCCAGGGCTCTGCCACGTACTTTCCTTCCCTTCCGTCTTCGCTCACGCAAAGGTTTTACGAATCGATCGGCTTTGACGGTAAACCGTTGGAATACCAGAAGTGGGGCGGAGGCCAGCCTGAGCTGGATGTAAACACTCTTCCCTATGCGAGGGGCAGCAAAAATTCCGGAATGTTTTTTGGAGCGCGCTTCGGTCATCCCGAGGGAGTTTGGCTCTTCGATCCATGGGGCAAAAAGCTCGCCGGCGCTCCCCTGCCCGAGGCTACCAGGCAACAGCTTCTCAGAGCGCGCGCAGGTAATCAAACATTTGTTCCACCTAAGGTCGACGGCGACGAGATTTCGCGGGCTCTGGATCGCATTACCCTTGAAGAGCACTTGATGCAGCGCGACGGCCTGACCCGCGAATTTATCCGTACCTATATGCCTGTTGCGGCCGATTGGGCAGGCTCCTCCGCGGACGAGAATTCCGCCTATGCGTATTACGCTCCAGAGGTTCTTTTTCCCTGGAAGAACGAAGTTGGCGAGCAGATATTCCCTGGGGGGAACACCGGTATCGCCCGCTTTATTGTGAAAGCCATGATCCCGGAGGCGATGCCCGGACCCAACACATTGGCCGGCATGTGCCTCGGGCCAGTGGACTTTACCAAGCTTGACCGTGAAGGTCAGCCGGTGCGGATACGGTTGGGTGCAACGGTGGCGGATGTGCGGCATGAGGGCGACGGCGTCCGGGTTAGCTACGCGGTCGAGGGCCAGCTACACACCGTACACGCACGATCGGTGGTGATGTCCGCGGGCTGGACAACGGCGAGAACCATTTCCGATCTGCCGGAAAACTATCGCGCAGCCTACCAGCAGTTCTACCGCATGCCTTGCGCCGTCATCAACGTCGCTATACGCAACTGGCGTTTCATGGCGAAGATGGGGATCACGGAATGCCAGTGTTTCGAGGGGCTCTACCCCTGGCTCGCGGTCCGCAAAGTCGCCGTATTTGGGGACGTTCCGCCCGCCGTCACCCCCGACGATCCAACCGTGCTCCGTATGAAAATCACGTTTACCGAGCCGGGCGTTCCGTTGCCGCAGCAGTGCACGCGAGGAAGGATGCGCCTTCTGAGCACCCCGTACTCCGAATATGAGCGGTTGATTCGCGAGCAAATGACTCTGATGTTTGCGCGTAGCGGTTTTGATGCGCGGCGGGATATCGCCGGCATCATCGTAAATCGTTGGGGCCACGCGTATCTCTGTGGCCAGCCCGGTTTCTTCTTTGGCTCTGAGGGCAAGATCGCTCCCCGGGAGGTAATGCGGCGTGCTCCTTTTGGCAAAATTGCGTTCGCCAATTCCGATCTTTCCGGGATTATGGATCACCGCGCTTCCATCGCCGAATCGGATCGCGCCGTGAACCAGCTGCTGGCGTAGCAGGGAAAAACTGCAGATCCCTCCACTACGCTACGCTCCGGTCGGGATGACAAAGGGTAGATTTGTTCCTTCCTCTACAGTTTGTGATGTGGATGGAAGGATCGTTCGCTTCGCGCTCTGCGTACAGCTCTCTCCATCCCTTGTAACAGCTGCTTACGTGAACGCTGCCCTCCCCTTTTGTCATCCCGAGCGGACTCCGGATTTCCTACTACGCAGATCTCAAGAACGACCACGTATGCGGCTTTCTTTGAGGAAAGCCGCATGAGGTGCACCGAAGCCACCAAGCCTGACAGGAAATCCGGAGGCAGCCGAGGGACCTGCAGTGCGCTCTTCCTGAACGCAACTGCGGAGGGTGAAGGCTTAAAGGCTGCGAACTTGCTTGATGGAGAGGCACACCGCAGTTCCGCTCCGGTTCGGGATGACAAAAAAGGTGCGTCGAGTGCTTTGGTATCCCACTCAAGCCAAAACCGGGCTTGACCCCGATTTCCTGCCACGCTGTGCTAGAGAGATCCGCGTGTGCGCCTTTCATTAAGGAAAGGCGCATGAAGCGTATCAACGCCAGAAGCCTCCGCAGGAAATCGGGGCAATGGGGCACCCAGCCTTCGTTGACGGTGAAGCAATCCAAAAAAGTCACAACCTCTCGGCATGACAATTCTGTTGTGCCCGTAAAAGCTTTAGCGAGAAATACTTGACCCTGCAACAGAATTGTCATCCCGACCGGAGCGAAGCGTAGCGTAGAACCTGCCCTGCCTGCCGCGGCTGCCGTGGGAGCGAATTCGAAGGGGACCTTGCGGTTTTTTCCCCGGTACGCACACACCCTCCTAACTCCCTATCGTGTAAGGTTACGGGTGCAGATCCGTGGACGAAGTTGACGAACTAGCGCGGCTTATGAAACAAACATTAGAAACTAAAAGGGACGGAGCAGACCTTGTCTAGTCGGCGCATCGGCATCATCATGCATGGCATAACCGGAAGGATGGGCTACAACCAACACCTGGTCCGTTCAATTCTGGCTATCAGAGACCAGGGTGGGGTGACGCTATCCAATGGCGACCGGGCCATGCCCGACCCGATCCTCGTAGGCCGGAACCTGGAGAAGGTTTCGAGCCTGGCGGAGCGCCATGGCATCAAGCGGGTCGCGAAAGACCTCGATTCAGCGCTCGCCAATCCCGAGGACACGATCTTCTTCGACGCCGGCTCGACCCAGATGCGGGTTCCTCTGCTGACCCGCGCCATCGAGGCCGGAAAGCACGTTTACTGCGAGAAGCCGCTCTCGGAAACGCTGGAGGAATCCCTTTCCCTTGTGCGCCTGGCCCGCAAGCACGGCGTGAAGAGTGGAGTAGTGCAGGACAAGCTCTATCTCCCGGGTTTGCGCAAGCTCCGCATGCTGAAGGATGCAGCCTTCTTCGGTCGCATCCTCTCCGTGCGCGGTGAGTTTGGCTACTGGGTATTCGAGGGTGACCTGCAGCCCACGCAGCGGCCCTCATGGAATTACCGCAAAGCCGATGGGGGAGGCATCATCCTCGACATGCTGCCTCATTGGCGATACGTGCTGGACAATCTGTTTGGCGCCGTACATTCCGTCAGTTGCATTGGCGCAACCCATATCACGCAACGCGTCGACGAGAGCGGGGCAGTGTACAAGGCCGATGCCGACGACTCCGCCTATGCCACATTTCAGCTCGAGGGCGGGGTGATCGCGCATATCAATTCGTCCTGGGCGGTGCGGGTAAGGCGGGATGACCTGGCGACCTTTCAGGTCGACGGCACGCACGGATCAGCCGTGGCGGGTTTGACCCACTGCTACACCCAGCATCGCGTGAACACCCCGCGGCCGGTGTGGAACCCCGACGTTCCACAGACGATGAAGTTCACCGAGCAATGGGACGAGGTGCCCGACACCCAGGTCTACGAAAACGGCTTTAAGCTCCAGTGGGAGGACTTTATCCGTCACGTGGTGGAGAACAGGCCCTGGAGCTTTGACCTGCTGGAAGGTGCGAAAGGCGTGCAATTGGCCGAGCTTGGCTTGAAAAGCTGGGCCGAGCGTCGCTGGGTGGATGTGCCGGCGTTATCTCCCGACGTCACAGGCGGAATTGCTTGAGCACCGTAAGCAATCTGTCCATCAATCTGGCCACCGTGCGCCAACAGTACACGATGGGTCAGGCTGTGGATGCTTGCCTGGCCCAGGGCATTACGTCGATAGCGCCGTGGCGCGACCAGGTGCAGTTGGCGGGTCTCGCGGAAGCAGCCGAAATTGTTCGCTCCAACAAGCTTCGCGTCACCGGGCTTTGTCGCGGCGGCATGTTTCCCGCCGCAGACAAGGCAGGCAGGGCTGCCGCCATCGATGACAACAAGCGCGCGATCGATGAGGCGGTTGCTCTTCAAGCCGATTGCCTGGTGTTGGTGGTGGGCGGATTGCCAGGGGATTCGCACGACATCGGCGCTGCACGCGGGATGGTGGCCGACGGCTTGGCCGCGATCCTGCCCCATGCGCGTGCCGGGCGCATACCGCTAGCGATCGAACCTCTGCATCCCATGTATGCCGCCGACCGCTCCTGCATTAACACCCTGGAACAGGCGCTCGATCTCTGCGATCTGCTGGGCGACGGGGTGGGCGTCGCTATTGATGTCTACCATGTCTGGTGGGATCCGAAGCTGGATGAGCAGATCATGCGGGCCGGCGCCGGCGGACGCATCCTGGCTCACCACATCTGCGATTGGCTGGTGCCGACACGCGATCTTTTGCTGGACCGCGGAATGATGGGCGACGGAGTGATCGATCTGCGATCCATTCGTTCCCTCATTGAAAGCGCCGGTTACCACGGGCCGCAGGAGGTCGAGATATTCTCCGCGGAAAACTGGTGGAAGCGTCCGGGCGAAGAAGTGCTCGCTACGTGTGTTGAGCGCTTTCTCAGCACGTGTACCTAGTCTGAACAGTCATTTTATGAAGAGGTCCTATGTCATTCGAATCAAAAAACCCAACTACTGGTGAGCTTCTGGGCACCTATCCGGAGCATAGTGCCCACGATGTAGAGCAGCGTTTGCAGAGCGCCTGGGACGGCTGGAAACACTGGTCGCATACTCCGCTCTCCGAGCGGACAGCATTTCTCATTCGCCTGGCGGATCTGCTGGAGAGCCGCGTGGAACAGTACGCGCGGCTGATCACGCTCGAGATGGGCAAGCCGATCGGGGAGGCGCGTGGCGAGGTAAAGAAGGCCGCCTTCGGTGCGGCTCATTTTGCACAAGAGGGCGCCGCGTATATCCAGCCCGAGCCTATTCCAGGAACGCCGGGCCGCGTCGTCTATGAATCGCTGGGTCCGATCCTGGCCATCATGCCCTGGAATCTTCCCTTCTGGCAGGTGTTGCGTTTCTTCATCCCGACTGCGCTGGTGGGAAACACTGTTGTGGTGAAGCACGCTGAGACCGTGCAGGGCTGCGCGCTTGCGCTCGAGGCCCTGGTGAAAGATGCCGATGGTCCTGCGGGCCTCTACGTCAATCTCTCTGTTCAGCGTGGTGCGGTCCCGGCCATTATTGCGGATCCCCGCATTCGCGCAGTGACAGTTACGGGTAGCGTGGCCGCTGGACGGGCCGTAGCGCAGCAGGCCGGCCTGCACGGCAAGAAGGTGGTGCTGGAACTCGGCGGCTCCGATCCCTTCATCGTGCTTGAGGATGCCGACATCGCAAAGGCAGTGCAATTGGGAGTGACGTCGCGCTACTCCAATAATGCGCAAAGTTGCATTGCGGCCAAACGCTTTTTCATTGCCGAGCCGGTCGCGGATGCATTCACCAAAGCCTTTGTTGAGCAGGCATCTGCGCTCAAAGTCGGCGACCCGCTCTTGCCTGACACGAAACTCGGTCCCCAGGCTCGCGAAGACCTGCGTGCGACCACGGAGCGCCAGGTCTCCGATGCAAAGGCTGCCGGTGCGCGTGTGCTCACCGGCGGCAAGTCTGTTGATGGACCAGGTTATTTCTATCCTCCGACGGTGCTGGTCGATCTGCCGCATGACGCGCCCGTTGCGCGGGAAGAGTTCTTCGGTCCTGTGGCGCTCTTCTTTACTTTCAAGACAGAAGAAGAGGCGATCCGGTTGGCCAATGATACGGAGTTCGGCTTAGGCGCGGCCGTGTTCAGCAAAGACGCAGCCCATGCCAATGCCGTCGCCGCGCAGATCGAGGCCGGCGCTGTGTTCATCAATGACTTTGTCCGCTCGGATCCGCGAGCACCTTTTGGCGGCGTCAAAGGCTCCGGCGTTGGCCGGGAATTGGGAGCGCTCGGCGCTCGAGAGCTTACCAACGCCAAGCTCATTTGGGAACCGGTTTAATCGGGGGAATCTTGACCAAAAAAGTGTTGCCGCGGGCGGTCGTGTGTTTCTTCCTGGTCGTATGGGCATCGGCAGCATTCGCTGCCAGCCAGATACCGAAGGCGGCATGGAGCCGCCCCATCGGACTTCCGCTTGAGAACCCAGGCGTAGCGAAAAATGGCACCGACATTGATGACGGCTATTGGCAAGGCGCGCCGGTGGGTGGCATGGGTGCGGGCACGTTCTCGCGCACGTACCGCGGCGACTTCGCCCGTTGGCACATCAAGGCAGGTGTGCACAAGTATGAATCCGTTTATGTAAATCAATTCGCGATGTACCAGAAGTCGGAGGGTGATACCCAGGGGACCGCGCAGGTCCTGATGACCGGCCATCCGAATAAGGGCGAGTTGGCAAGCTGGGCGTGGGACTATCCCGTGGGGGCGGGAGAATACTCCGCCCTGTATCCAAAGTCCTGGTACGACTATCAGTGGAAGAAGTTTCCTGCTCACGTGGTGCTGGAGCAGTTCTCACCCGTGCTCCCCGACAACTACCGCGAATCCAGCTACCCGGTAGCGGTCTACCGTTGGCACGCAGACAATCCGACTGACCATGCGGTAACCGTCTCTGTGCTTCTTTCCTGGGCGAATATGGGCGGATGGTTTCGCACCTTTACCCACGACTTCAACGGCACGCCGAACCAGGGCAACTACAATCAGTTTGCCAGCGAAACAGTAGGATCGGCCGGCACCATGAAGGGCATCGTCTTTGACCGCGGCCGTGACGATAAGGCGCTGAATGAGTGGGACGGCCAGTTTGCGATTGCAGCCCTCGAAACCCCAGGCGTTGAAGTTACCTATCAGACTACTTTTCTCGCGCAGGGAGACGGCAAGTCCGTCTGGGCGCCTTTCGCCAAAGACGGCCGGCTCGCCAACAGCGAAACGTCCTGGGTCAGCGACAGCGAAAAACTGGCGGGCGCCATTGCGCTGCGCTTTACCCTGCAACCGGGAGAGAAAAAGATCATCCCCATGGTGATCTCGTGGGACCTTCCCGTGGTGCAATTCGGCCAGGGACGCAAATGGAACCGGCGCTACACAGATTTTTATGGCACGACGGGCACCAATGCATGGGCGATCGCGCGCGACGGGTTGCTCAATGCCGCCCGCTGGAGCGATGCCATCGACACCTGGCAGGCGCCTTACGTAAACGACGAAAGCAAACCACTCTGGTATCGCGGCATGCTCTTTAACGAGCTCTACGCTCTAGCCGATGGCGGAACGTTCTGGGGCAGGCAGGTGGGCACAGACAAGAAGCTCCCAGCATCGTTTGCCTTGCTGGAGTGTTTTGATTACGCCTATTACGCCACCTTGGATGTTCGCTTTTATGCTTCGCTACCGCTGCTGAAATTCTGGCCAGACATAGACAAGCAGGTCCTGCGGGAGTTCGCGGATACCGTGCCGCAGGAGTGGCCGGAGAAGGGCTTGTGGGTTTGGAAAACTGAGCAGACAGGGGAGCCCGTTCTGCACAAACGGAAAAAGAAAGGCGCCGTGCCTCACGACCTTGGCGTGCCCGAAGGCGATCCCTTCGTTGCCGTCAATCAGCCCGGCTGGCAGGATACCAACGATTGGAAGGACCTCAACTCCAAGTTCGTCCTGATGATCTACCGCGACTACGTCTTTACCGGGCGAAAGGACACAGCATTTCTGCGCGAGACCTGGCCGGCCGTGAAAGAAGCGATCACGTATCTGCGCCAGTTCGACCATGGCGGTGGAGTACCCGAGAACAGCGGTTACCCTGACCAGACCTACGACTCATGGACTGTGCGTGGGGTGAGCGCCTACTCTGGTGGCCTGTGGCTTGCAGCCCTGCGTGCGGGCGAAGAGACGGCGCTCATTCTCGGCGATAAGGTCACCGCGGAAGAGTATCGCCAGCTGTTCCAAAAGGCCCGGCAGACCTACATCAGCAAGCTCTGGAACGGGGAGTATTTCCGCTACGATACCGAAAGCGAAAACCAGAACGCGATCCAGGCAGATCAGCTAGCCGGCCAGTGGTATGCCAATATGCTTGGCCTGGGAGACCTGGTTCCGCACGAAATGCAGCTATCCGCGGCAAAGAAAATATTTGATTTGAACGTCATGAAGTTTGCCGGGGGGCAGATGGGCGCCGCAAATGGTATGGCTGCGGATGGTTCGATCATCGACAACGAACAAGCAAAAGAAGTGTGGGCGGGAACCACGTTAGGCTTTGCGGCGTTGCTGTTGAGCGAAGGGATGAACGACCAGGCTTATAAGACGGCCTGGGGGCTCTATCACGTCATTTACGAGAGCAAGGGTTATTGGTTCCGCACGCCCGAGGCCTGGGACATCACGGGGAACTTTCGCGCCGGGATGTACATGCGGCCGGCTGGTGTTTGGGCGATGGAGATGGCGCAGCCTCCAGCGAAACCTTAGCCTACTTATAGGCGTGGATCAGCTCCACGCTCACGCCGCCGATGGAGTCAGTATCCATGTAGTCGTACTGGCCGGAGTCCTTTTTGCCTACGTCCCCCCAAGCTCCGGACTGCCATACGTGGTAGCTGAGCTTCTCATACTCGGCCACTGCCTGATTCAAATCGTCCACCGGCATGCCGAGATGCTGAATGCCCTCCGTGTGCTTTTTGAGAAAGTCGGCATAGATGTTCGGGGGCGTCGCCGGCGCGGAGATCCATTCGTAACTGAATTGGTCATAATTCTGATAGCCGACTTCAAACGCAAACCACAATGGTTCGTCGCGGTAGGTAGAATCCTGCCGCGGAGTCGCATGCTCCATGCGAAATGCGGGAAAGCCCAGCTTCTGCCAGTAGGCCGAGACGGGCTCTAATTCCCGGACCACCGGCGCCAGGTGAGAAACCTTTCCCGGAGGCCCAGGAGCAGGCGCGCCACCGGGCCAGTAAACCAGGCCCAGGACAAACTTGCCCTGCGGCTCGGTGTCGAAGTAGGTGTAGGTGACCCGCTTGCCATCCCGGTCAAGGCTCAGTTGCTGCAGGACGCCGACACCGAGAGCATGCATGCGCTTGATTTCCTTTTCCATCTCCGCCTGCGACTTTACCTCGTGCACGATCGAGAAGATCCCATCGCCATGCTTGCCCAGGAAATCGTTCCAGGTATTCAGTTGCCCTTCTGCCGGTTGAATCATATCCACCGTCAGGTTTCCCAGGTGGCCTGTGATCTCCCAAGCCCACATTTTCACTGGCTTGCCGTGGTCCTTCCCGGTCAGCACGACATCCGGGTATTCATGAATGTCAGACAAGCCGAGCGCGATCCAACCCTTTTTGGCCAAGTCGACATTCTGCACCAGCCAGGTCACGCTGTTTACCGACTTGTAGCAGGCGGGCATTTCCGCGTAGCCAGTGCCTGCCAGCGCGCAGAAAGCAACGAAACAGCTCAGGAGCTTCATGCCATTTATCCTTCGGTTGAGAAAAAGATTGCCTCGCGGATTGCACCCGTCCATACTTGATGGCACATACTAATGAATCGTTCCTAATTAATCAACTAGCGGAGTGGGCATGACACGGCGCGGCTGCGCAATGAGCGTATGGATGTTTCTCGTAGTATGTGCTGCGGCCGTCACGGCGCATACTCAGACCATTGCCACTTCCAGTCACCCGGTCAAGTTCCGGGTAGTGGCGATTGCAGAATCCGGGAACACTCCCCACAATGATTTTGTGGCTGCCGCCAAAGTGTGGCTGCAGCAGTTGGCCGACGAGAATAATTTTGCCGTCGACTACATCACCAACACCGATCCTATCAACGATGCCTTCCTTGCGAAGTACCGGCTCTTCATTCAGCTCAACTATCCTCCGTATCGCTGGACTCCGGTGGCCAAGAAAGCCTTTGAACGCTACATCAAGCGCGGCACGGGTGGTTGGATCGGCTTTCACCATGCCGGACTGCTGGGCGATTTTGATGGATACAAGATGTGGCCGTGGTGGTCCCATTTCATGGGAGATATCAGGTACACCAGCTACATCGCCCAGTTCGCAACGGCGACGGTGAAAGTGGATGATCCGGGGCATCCGGCCACCAAGGGGCTGCCTTCCTCCTTTGTTGTGCAGCAGGAGGAGTGGTACACCTGGAGCAAGTCGAATCGTTCGACCGTTCATGTCCTGGCCAGTGTGGACGAGTCGACCTATGAGCCCAAAAGCATGATCACCATGGGAGACCATCCCGTGGTCTGGACCAACGAACACGTCAAGGCCAGGAATATCTACATCTTTATGGGTCATCACGCGGACCTGTTCCAGAACAAAGACTTCACCCAGCTTTTCAGGAATGCGATTTTCTGGGGTGCAGGCCGGTGAAATGGTGTCTCGCCGGAGTTCTGCCGCCTCGGCCTTGCTTTTCACGTTCCTGTTGACAGCGCCCAGGGGCCTGCATGCGGACGCATGCAAGAGCAGCCCTTTACCGCGCCGATCCGACTGGCCCGTCTATGGCGGCCAAGCCGAAGGTGATCACTACTCCTCCCAGTCGCAAATCAATCGAGGGAACGTACACAAGCTAAAAGAGGCGTGGAAGTACGATGCGGCCGAAGAGGGCGGTCTGGAAACAAGCCCGATCATCATCGGGAGGACTCTCTTCGCCTATACCGCCTCGCAAAAAGTGATTGCGCTCGAAGCCTCGACCGGTACGCTTCTCTGGAAATTTGATTCCGGTTTGCCCAGCAAGCAACCGGCGCGCGGTCTCACCTACTGGACTGACGGCCGGCATGGTCGAATCCTGGCCGGCGTAACGCATTATCTCTACGCACTCGATGCACAAACGGGCAAAGTCATTCCCTCGTTTGGCGAACAGGGAAGGATCGATCTGCGCAAAGGGCTGCGGGGAGACTACCTTTCTCAGTCCATCGACCTTACCAGCCCCGGTATCGTTTACGAGGATTTGATCATCGTTGGCGGCCGGAACCCCGAGACGTATCCATCTCCTCCTGGCGACATTCGCGCCTTCGATGTGCGCACGGGCGCGCTTCGCTGGAGCTTTCACACCATCCCACAGCCCGATGAATTCGGTTACACTACGTGGCCTCCGAATGCCTGGAAGACCGCAGGCGCGGCCAACAACTGGGCCGGTATGGCGCTCGACGAAAAGCGCGGCATCGTCTACGTTCCCACTGGGTCCGCGGTCTTCGATTTCTACGGAGCGGATCGGGTGGGAGATGATCTCTTTGCAGACACCCTCCTTGCGCTCGATGCAAGAACCGGCAAGCGCCTTTGGCACTTTCAAGGGGTGCATCATGACATCTGGGATCGCGACTTTCCGTCGCCCCCGGCGCTGCTCTCGGTAAGACACAATGGCGGCTGTGTCGATGCCGTCGCACAAACAACCAAGCAGGGATTTCTCTATCTCTTCGATCGCACCACCGGCAAGCCGCTCTTTTCTATTGAGGAACGGCCTTACCCTCCGAGCCAGGTTCCAGGGGAAGTTACTGCGCCCACCCAGCCGTCACCGCTGATGCCGGCGCCGTTCACCCGCCAGATGCTGACCGCGGATTTACTGACTACGCGCACCCCGGAAGCGCACGAAAGGGCAATGAAGGAGTTTGCCACATTCCGCAGCGGCGGTCAGTTTCTTCCCATCGGCCTGGATCAGGAGACCGTCGTCTTTCCTTGTTTTCTTGGCGGCGCCGAATGGGGAGGGCCGGCAGTGGATCGCACCCGCGGCGTGATCTACGTGAACGCAAACGAGGCGGCGTGTGTTCTAAGCCTGACGGAAAATCATCCCACTGCCAGTACGGGCGAGAGAATCTACCATAACCAATGCAGCCTTTGTCACGGCAAGGACATGACCGGTTCGCCCCCCACCTATCCTTCCCTGGTCGACGTGGGCAAGCGTCTTTCGGCCGCACAGATTGAAGCCAGGATCTCCCTGGGCGGCGGCCGTATGCCGTCCTTTCCCAACCTTCGCGACGAGCACTTGCGGGCGCTCATCCAGTTTCTTACCAAACAGTCTCCGCAAGAGACTGCGGCGGATCCCGACCATGGAGCGATCTACTCCAGCGCCGCCGACGGCACGACCATGAAGTATGAGGTCACGGGGTCGCGAGATTTTATCGATGCTGAAGGCTACCCGGCAATTACTCCGCCCTGGGGCACACTCAATGCAATCGACCTGAACACGGGCCGCTACCTCTGGAAGATTCCACTGGGGGAATATCCGGCACTCGCCGCCAAGGGCATGACCAACACCGGTTCAGAGAACTACGGCGGCCCGATCATCACCGCAGGGGATCTGTTGTTCATCGCTGCGACGGTCTACGACAAAAAATTCAGAGCCTTCGACAGCAGGAACGGTAAGCTGCTTTGGGAAACCGTCTTGCCCTTTGCGGGCACTGCCACTCCTGCCACGTACATGATCGACGGCAAGCAGTATGTGGTGATCGCGAGTGGCGGGGGCAAAGATCCAAAGGCCCCTTCCGGCAGCACGTATGTCGCCTTTACTTTGCCCTGACCACCCGTTAGCTCGATGGCTGTGGGAGCAATACAGAGGGAATCATCTCCAGAGCGATGGCAACGGCTCCCCAGAGGACGGACGTGTTCCCAAGCTTACCTGCGCCGATCTTGGTAACCGCGAACTCGCTCTCCTGAAGCTGCTTTTGCACCGCGCTGATGAGTGCAGGATGGCTGCCCACTTCTCCCTCCAACAAAATAAGGCCAGGGTTCAAAATGAGCGAGAGGTTCACGATGATGTCCGCCACGATGCTGGCACGGTGCTGGACGACCTTTTCGGCGCGAGCATCCCCGGCTTGGGCCAGGTCGAGAACCCCCAGGACGTCCATCTTCTCCAGTTCCGCAGCGTCCTGGCCGGGCTTCTTTCTTGCCTCTTGCCAGCTCTCGAGAATTCCCGAGCTGGTCAGCAACGTGTCGAGCTCACCAAACTCATAAAGGGTGGGGCGTTTGCGCGAAGTATTGGGCAAACGGAGGTAGGCAATTTCACCCGCGGACCACTGCGATCCATGGTAAATCTGGCCCCCCAGAACAATCCCCGCGCCCACATTCGGGCCGATGTGAATCAGGATGAAGGTCTCTTCTGCCTGCGCCGCGCCGCAGTATCGCTCGCCCTGGGCGGCCAGGTTGGTATCGTTTTCAATGATGACCAGGCATTCTACGATTTTGTTCAGCTTGGCGCGTAGCGGTACGGAACGCCAGTTTTCCAGGGTACTGATCGACAGCACAACGCCTTCGTCAACATTGGCGATGGCCGGCACCCCCACGACCAGCGCGAGCAACTGCTCCCGCTTCTTGCGATGCTTGCGCAGCAGGCGCCGCACTTCTTCCCCGATGTAGATACAAATGGCGTCGGGTGTGGTTTTCCGGTTGGCCAGCGGGATTGTATGGCTGTCCAGTTCCCGCCCGTTCAGGTCCGTAAGCAGGAACGAAAGGCTGTCGGCGGTAATCTTCACGGCGAGCACGCAACCGCGCTCTGCCTTGAACGAAATCATGTCCGGAGGCCGGCCCCCGTTTGACTCACCCTCGCCCAGAGGCTTGATCAGGTCGGCCGCCAACAGATCGCCCACCACGTTGGTAATTGTCGGAGCACTCAGGCCGGAAGCGCGCACCAGGTCCGCTTTCGAACAGGAACCGGTCTCACGCAGGAGCTTCAGGACCCGAAGCGCGTTGGTATGGCGAAGAAGTGAGGGCCTGCCGACCGGAATAGTTTCGTTCTTCAAAGAAAACCGACTTGCAAATATGGGAGAAAATTACGGCGTTGTGAATCCAGGATTACAAAGCAGGCAAGCGGCCTTTCCGTTGCCCAAAATGTAACCACCCTTTATATATCACGTGACAAAGAATAAGAAGCTCCTGCCCTCCTGCCGATCATTGTAACTAAAGTTTATGAAGTGTGCTACGATTTGGATTCTCGGCCGCACGGCCCTGCGAGGACATAAGCACTGATGATGAGCGCCAGGACTTCTCTCTACAGCGTGATTGCGTTTTTCGCTATAACCGCTTCGCTCTGTGCCCAAACCAGGGTGCCGCACCATCCGCTGGATGCTCTCACCACAGAAGAATACTGGACCGTTCATGATGTGCTCCAGCAGAGCGGCCATCTGACCGATAAGACGCTCTTCTCCAGCGTGCTGCTGCACGAGCCGGACAAGGAAAAAGTACTGGCCTGGAAGCAGGGCGGTCCCATCCCTCGCGAGGCCGATGTCATCCTCGAGGACCAGGGCAAGACCATCGAGGCCCGGGTCGACATCGCGGCCCACAAGCTCGAGTTCTGGAATGTGGTTCCCGGCGTGCAGGCCCCCATTACCGAGTCCGAGCTGGACACCATGAATGACGTGGTCAAGAAGGATCCCCGCGTTATCGCGGCGCTCAAGCGCCACGGGGTCACCGACTTGTCGGGCGTGCGCTGTGAGCCTATCCCGATCACATGGATGATCTTTCCCGAGCAGGCAAGCGGCCGTATCGGCTTTGGCGATTGCACCGATTCTCACGGCGTCTACCATCCCTGGGGCCGCGCGATCGAAGGGGTGTTTATTCTCGCCGACCTTACCAGCGAAAAGGTCCTCAAAGTAATCGACAACGATCCCGTTCCCATGTCACCGGGGGATATCAACTACGAGGAAGGAGAAGCTACGCCGCGCGCGGGCACCAAGCCTTTGCTTGTGACCCAGCCGCTTGGCCCCAGCTATACGATCGACAAAGGCGAAGTCGTTTGGCAGAACTGGCATTTTCGCTTTCGCCTGGATCCTCGTGTCGGTCCCGTGATCAATCTCGTGCGCTACCAGGATGGAGACCGGCTGCGTTCTGTTATGTACGAGGGCTCGCTCTCAGAGATGTATGTGCCTTACATGGACTCCGATGCAGGCTGGGACTCCCGCGCCTTTGTCGACGCCGGAGAGTTTCTTCTTGGCGGCCTGATTAAGCCGGTCGGTCCGGACGATTGTCCTGCCCATGCGCAGTACTTTACCGGGCTGGTGCCTTCTGATGCGGGCGCTCCGATTCTGAAACCGCAACTGGCATGTCTCTTCGAACATGCCAGCGACAGCCCGGCATGGAGGCACCTCGAAGGGGATGTGATCAGCGCCCGCCCCAGCCGTGAGCTGGTGCTGCGCACCGCTGCGGTCGCCGGAAACTACGATTACCTGCTCGATTGGATATTCCAGCAGGATGGAACCATCCGGGTTGCGGTAGGTGCGACCGGCATCGTCGAGACCAAAGGAGTGAAAGAGGAGACGGTCGCGCACTCCATGGGTGAGGAGCCCGGCAAGCTCGAACACGGCACACTGGTTGCGCCTAACCTGCTGGCCGTCAATCACGATCACTATTTCTCCTACCGGCTCGATCTTGATGTCGACGGTACAGCGAACAGCTTTATGGTCGACCGCCTGGTGCAGGAGCCACTTTCCGGGCATTCGCGCAAGATAATTTGGGCGGCCCAGTCCTCCATCGCCCATACGGAAAAGGACGCCATTCTTGATCTTGATCTGCGTCATCCGGCCATGTGGCACTTCATCAACCCAACCCAGCATGACGCGCGCGGGTACCCGACCGGATGGGAGATCATGCCCGGAGCCACGGCGGTCTCGAGCATTCCGCTCGACGACCCGGCGCAGCGCGTAGGAGCATTTTCAGGGCACCAGATGTGGGTTACGCCTTACCGCCCGGACGAACGCTATGCCGCCGGCACTTATGTCACCAATAACGAGGGCCTTCGCGGGCTGCCCGAATGGACCAAGGCGAATCGTTCCATTGAGAACACAGATATTGTCGGTTGGTACACACTGGGCTTCCACCACGTTGTCCGCCTGGAAGACTGGCCGGTCATGCCGACGCTCTGGCACGATTTCCTGATTCGCCCGGTCAACTTTTTTGACCAGAACCCCACCCTCACCCTGCCACACCAGCCATAGGACGGCGGAGAGAACTGCAGATCCCTCCACTACGGTCGGGATGACAAAGGGGACGGCGGTGCTCACCTTAGCAGCTGTTATAGGGATTGAGAGAGCTGTCCGCAGAGCGCGAAGCGAGCGATCCTTCCATCCACATCACAAACTGTAGAGGAAGGAACAAATCTACCCTTTGTCATCCCGACCGGAGCGTAGCGTTGGGGAGGGATCTGCAGTTTCTTTCTGTCCATCGGATCTGACGCATCCTAATAAATGTCACCGCCCTCTCCTTTGTCATCCCGACCGAAGTGAAGCGTAGTGGAGGGACCTGCGGTTTCAGTCTTCATTTCTAATAAGCGTCGATACACCCCAGAGCTACTGTTCCATAACGCCGTATTGGAAACGAGGCGTAAGCCGGCACCCAGTCCGCTCAACCATCGCCAGCGTCAGTGCCTGCGGGACCAGCAGGGACGTGATGCCCTCCCAGGGTTCGGGAACCGCCTCGATCCTGACCGGAAACAACTTATCCGTGCCGTTGTGCTCTTCGCTCGAAACCAGCACCACCTTGCCGCCACGACGGTTACATTCCTGCGCCAACTTGATGCCGAGCTCGGCGGCCCGGCCAAGGGCAAAGATGATGGCGACATGCGATGCGTCCACGTCAAGATTGGGCCCATGCTTAAAGCCGGCGCCGGTGTGTGCTGCAGCGCGATGGCCGCTCATTTCGCGGATGCAGAGCGCGCTCATGAAGGCGCCGCCATAGGCCGCGCCACGGCCGATGATTTCGGTATTCGCCGCGCCTCTGCAGAATCTCTCCAGATCGCCGCGCATGGCAAAGATGGGACCCAAATGAGCGGAGAAGACTTCGGCTGCGCGCTCGGCCTCCTGCTGCCATGGCCGCCCTACGATCTCAGAGGCAAGGATGATGGCGGCTGCCGTAGCGTTGGTGTAGGTCTTGGTAGCATTGCCGTACTCCGGCCCCGCCAGGATGGGGAGCTTATTCTTAGCCAGATGCCAGCAGGTGCTCGCGGGATTGTTACAGATCAGGCCTAGCGCCCGGTTCTCCCCTCGCTTGAAGAGCTCCACCAGTTCCGCACTCTCCCCGGAGGTGGTAAGCAGGATAGAGAGTGCCGCATCATCCCACACCGAGGACGCATAATGCAGCCATTCTCCAGCATCGACCGAGAACCCAGGGCGTCCGTGCGACTGCAGCAAAACCGACCCGCTGATGGAAGAACAATAAGAAGCGCCCATGCCGATAAACAGCACAGGGCCCTTTTTCAACGCCAGTTCACGAAGCTTTTTAAGCTCAGCCTCAATGGTGGCATCGCTGGAGTATGCCCCGAGTAACTGGCGAAGCCGTTCTGGCTGTTCCCGGCACTCGATTTCCAGGATTTGGGTTCCCGTCGCGGCGAGCAATTCCTTAGCCGGCTCAATGCCGGCTATCCACCGCGGCGTTTCCGTTTTGCTTTCTGCCATGACACTTTCCTCGGAGGAGATAAATACTTTGTTAGCAAAGATTCGTTAAAAAGAAGGGCAAATACCCGTGGTTAAAGGTTATCATTCGGCATAGGTGAAGCGTATTGGACGAACCACTCAATAGCCAGCCGTACGTGAATCAGGCCTTCATCCGGAGGGTCTCTTTCATTGCTGGATTGGGAGGCATTCTTTACGGCTTTGACATGGGTGTCATCGCCGCGGCCCTGATCTTTGTGCGCGATTCGTTCCATCTTTCGACCATGATGCAAGAGGTCCTGGTCATTGCGGTGCTGGTCGGGGTGATGATCGGCGCGCTTGTGGGCGGCACCGTCGCCGACCGCATCGGCAGACGCAAAACGCTGGTTTGGGGGGCAATCCTTTTTATTGCCGGGTCCATCCTTGCACCGCTCTCCCCCAACGTCTACGTACTGTTCGTAGCGCGCGCACTGCTCGGCATAGCTGTCGGCTTTACTTCGGTTACGGCGCCCGTATATGTGTCTGAGCTCGCTCCCCCGAAATCGCGCGGGATGCTCATCGGCTTATACCAGTTCGCCCTAACCTCAGGCATTGCCTTGGCGGATCTGGTGGGTTACTGGTTTGCCGGACCGCAGGGGTGGAGGCTGATGTTTGCTTTCGGACTGCTCCCCGCGCTGCTTTTTCTCTTCATGGTTCTTACGGTGCCGGAGAGTCCCCGCTGGCTGTATGTGCAGAACAGGTTGGCTGAAGCGGAATCCGTGCTCAAGTCCTATACAGATGAGGCCGGCGCGAGAATGCTACTGGGAGACATTCGCGTCAGCCTGCTGACGAAAATGGAGCGCCGCTGGAGCGCGCTCTGGAGCCCGGCGGTTCGCGGCTCGCTCTTCATCGCCGTCGGCTTTATGTTGCTCACGCCGGCTACCGGTATCAACGCCGTCGTCTATTACGGTCCCCAGATATTCTCGCTCGCCGGCATCAGTTCTGATAAGAGTGCAATCTTCGCTACCCTTCTGGTTGCCATTACCAATGTGCTCGCCACCGTGATCGCACTGGTGCTTGTGGACCGTCTGGGCCGGAAGCCGCTTCTCTATGCGGGCATCGGCGGTATGACGGCCTCGCTCTTTGTGCTTGCGATTTGCTTTCACAATCAGGCAGCGCTAGGAAAGTCGCTGGGCATCATCGCCACGGTGTGCCTGATGTCTTTCATCGCGTGCTACGCGTTCAGTATCGGGCCGATCGCATGGATACTTGTCTCTGAGGTATTTCCCCTGCGAGTGCGCGGCCGGGGCGTTGCTGCCGCTACATTGAGCTTCGGCACTTCAAATTTTCTGGTTTCGCTTACGTTCCTGTCTCTCATCAAAGCCGCGGGCAATTCGCTCACCTTCGTCATCTTCGGAGTGTTTTGCATTCTGACCCTCGTCTTTGTGCGCTTCGTCATTCCAGAGACCGCAGGGCGTGAGTTGGAGAGTATTAGCGCGCGGCAGACCGTAGTTGCGCCGTAACACCTGAAGGCAGGCCCAGCAGTGCATTCATCCGTACCCGAGGTTATTGAGTCGATGTTGGAACAAGAACCCTCCAGCGACGGTGCGAGTCCGCAGGAGATAGCGATGGAGCCGGAGCCGGGCTATGTCGTAGGTGCCGACATTGGAGGCACCAGCCTGCGTCTTGCTCTTGCCGGCATGAATGGCGAAGTCCTGGCTAAGTGGAAGGTCTCCACTGCCGGCATTCGTGACCCGGAGGTAGTTGTGCGCCTGATTCACGAAGGCGTGGAAGATCTGCTACAGCAAAGGTTTTTATCGCGCAGCTCGCTCCGCGCGGTTGCGGCCGGGGCGCCCGGCGTCACCAATGTGGACGAGGGTGTCGTACTTGCTACGTCCTATCTCATGGGTTGGCGAGACGTTCCACTTCGCGCGTTGCTGGAGACTACCCTCGGCGTGCCGGCGGCAGTAGAGAACGATGTGAACACGGCCGCGATTGCAGAGAGTAGGATCGGCGCCGCAAAAGGAATACGGGACTTTGTCTTTCTCGCTGTCGGCACTGGCATCGGCGCCGGCATCGTGCTCAACGGAAGGCTCTTTCACGGCATGAATTGGTCCGCCGGGGAGATCGGCTACATGCTGGTCCCCGGAACCTCGGTGACGCCAGTGGAAACTGGGGAACCGGGAGCTCTCGAGAGTATTGTCGGAGGCGAGGGCATCAAGGCGCAGTGGCAGAGTGTATGGCGCGAAGACCGTACCGAGCTTCCCAAAGATCTGGTCGCCACCCAGATATTTGACTACGCACTTGCGGGTGAAGCGTTAGCGCAGACGGTTCTCCAAAGGTCTGCGCAGACACTCGCCTACGCGATCTATAACCTGGCGGTTGTCCTCAACTGCCCGTTGTTTGTATTAGGCGGCAGCGTGGGCATGCATCCCGCCTTATGGAAGCTAACTCAGGAGATTCTCATCCATAGGGATGAGCGAGTGCAGCCCAAGTTGTTACGCAGCACTCTTGGGCCCGACGCGCAGGTGAACGGAGCCATTCACCTGGCGATTGATGCGGCGTTATCGCGTGTGCTTTTTACCTGAACAGCAAAGAGCGGGAACCTAGCGGTCGAGAAGAGTCTGTGCCCTAGCTAAAGCTCATGGGAATCGGACGGGCTACTGCTGGGACACAGAGTTCGACGATTCTAGTTGTTCTTCCAGTACTGATTAAAGCCCTTGTAGTCCGACGGCAGGTTCGCCAGGATCGTACGTTTGAGCTCAAGCAGGTCTACAGAACCCAATTGCTTGTACAGCACTTTGCCGTCTCCTGACAGGAGAATGGTATAAGGCACGGCGGAGTCCCACTTCGGATCAAACGCGGTTTGCAAGCTAGCGGTATCTTGCGAATCAAACAAATAATTGCGGCTGGTCGCATGCTTCTTCTGGAGAAAACGCAATACGCTTGGCTGCTCGTCCGGCATATTGGCCGACACCGTCACCACCGAATAATCGCGCGCACCATACATGCGCAGAGTATCCTGCAAATCGGCGAACTCCACAACGCACGAGCCACACCAGGTCGCCCAGAAGTCGACCAGCATCATCTGATGGCTAGGGTTGGTGCGCAGTTTGGTCAGCTCCGACTTTGAAATCGTTTCGACAGTAACGGGCTGCTCGTCAATCTTTTCCAGCGCCGCCTGCCTCCCGGCTGCCTTCTCGCTCCATTTGGTTGAGCACCCAAAGACGCCGGTGTGCTTCACCGCCACTTCTTTATGGGCGAGCAGCTCATCGATCGCGTTGCGCGCATCCTGAGTCTTGACCAACTCGGTTCGGTAGCTATTATCGATACGGCCTTCATAGCGAAGATGCCTTTGTTGATCGAAGATGAACACGTGCGGGGTCGCTTGGGGTCCGTAGGCGCGTGTCACCTTTTGCGTGTCGCCGTCATAAAGGTACGGATACGTAAGGTGCTTGTACTGCACCCGGATCTTCATCTCTGGCAGAGTATCGCTCACGTCGGACGAGTCCAATTCGTCGATGCGAATGGCTTGGGGATCGTTCCCTTGAATCGCGACTACGGCAACACCCTTGCCCTTGTAGTCTGTCGCCAACTGCTGGATTCGCTTCTCGTACATCTGCGCGATGGGACAATGATTGCAGGTAAAAACGACCACCAGGATTGGGCTAGACGCGTAATCACTCAGCTTGTGTATCTGGCCATCCACCCCGGGAAGCGAAAAGTCGGGAGCGGAAGAGCCGAGCGCAAGAATCGGATGAACTTCCTCTGCTGAAGCAGCGCCCAGCGTTATCAATATAACCGCAAGCAACTTCCACATGGTTCTCTACCTCGCTGTTATCAGATTAGTTTAGCGCTACTTGCAGGCCAGATTGGCGGCTGGCGCAGGCTGCGGCGTGATGTCGGCGGATTCCAATCCCATCGCCCACTTGATCGCCTCGGTGTACATCTTCTGCAACCGGGGATCGTCCCAATTGTCCTTCGGGTGCCCCAGGGTCGAGTAGTACACGCGGCCTTTACCGTAAGACTTGGCCCAGGTAACCGCAAAATCATGATCCTGCCGATGCACCTTGGGGTTCTTAAGGTCCAGCTTGCAAGGATCGAGGCGCATCAGCACGCGCACCTTATCGCGAGAAAAGTCCTTTACCTGGTAGATCTCGTCGTGAAGCACGAACTCATGTGGCCATTGCTGCATGCCAGGAAACGCGGGGTCTTCGACAATAACGGGCGCATCGAAGGTTAGCCAGGGGTGCTCATCGAAATCTCCGCCCAGCATGTCGACGAACTCAGGCCACTTGACCCAGGTGATTGCGGCGCTGTGCACTCCGACTAATCCCTTTCCATCGTCATGAATAAAAGAAAGGAAGTCGGCCTTCTGCTGCGCGTCCATTTCCAGGTCGCCGCCGGTAAACATCAGGATCGCGTCAAAATCATTGAGATTCTTGGCGTTGAATTCGAGTTTTTTCTTGGTTAAAGCTTCTGTGTCGGTGCGGATGGTCGTATCCCACAGGCCGGTCTGCTCGCCGAGATGCTCGATGACCGCCATGGCATGAGAGACCGACTCATGGCGATATCCCTTCTCCTCGCCCAGGACAAGCAGGTGCTTCTTGGCGGGCGCCTGTGCAAACGCCAGGTTACACATAAACACAGCAGCAATAAGCCACGCCAGACGCATTTTCATAAGAAAGACTCTTTCACACAATAATTCGCAGGCTCCCGACCGGGAGCCTGCGTGATCTGCTAACACTTCCTTGACAATAGACGGATCAGAAGATGAACTTGCCGCTTATCTGACCGATGCGAGCGGAAGCGGTGTTGGTCGCCTGACCAAACTGACTGCTGTTCGCATTGCCAATCACGTCTGTGAAGTTAGCGTGGTTGAAGACGTTGAACATCTCGATGCGCAGGTTGAGGGCTGTTCTCTCGGTAATTTTCGTGTCTTTCTCCACACCCATATCTGTGTTGATCGTTCCCGGCCCGTGGAAGAGGAACTGCTTCGCACTGCCAGTCACGCCACAAACTTCAAAGCCGCAGCTGAGACCACTGGCAAAGGCCGAGGTATTGAAGTAGGCATGTCCGGTGGCACGAGGATTCAACTTCTGCAGGGGAGCCACCTGGTTCGGATAGTCGAGGCCGATGTTCGTCAGAGCGGCATCCCCGCTGGCCGCCAGGCTGACCGGGAAGCCAGTGTTGAAGCGACTGATGCCTGTGATTTGCCAGCCGTTGGTGTACCGGTGGGACCCCAGGAAATGGGCAAAGGGAAGATTCCAGTTGTAACTGGCTACAAAGTTATGGCGCATGTCCCATGACGATTGGCCATAGTTACGGATGGGATCGCGAGGGTCCCAGAGTGCGCCAACATCATCCAATGACTTGGCGTAGGTGTAGGAGAGCAGGTACGTGACGTCGCGAGCGCGGCGTTCCGCCGAAACTTGCAGCGAGTTGTAGTTAGAATTTCCTGAGTTCTGCACGTACTCTGACTCGGCAAAGGCCGTAACCGGGCCTCCGGCGGAGTTGTGGTAGTTCGGGCTGATGGTCTGGTTGTCGATCGCCCCCACTAAGGTTCCGTAGATATTCTGTCCGTTCTGCGTGTAGACACCGGGTTCTGCATACGGTCCGCAACCCGCCAGAGCCAGGCACAGCGAAGCATCACCGTAGAGTATGGGCACGTCATGCTCAATGTGATGCGCTAGCGTACCCACGTAGGCCACCGTCAGCACCGTCGACTTGTCAAGTTGCCGCTGGACCGAGAGGTTGAAGTGCTGGGCGGTGTCGGTCTTGTTGTGGTTGTAGTAGCCGGGCACGTAGAGAGGCATGAGGTTTCCAAACTGGAAGTTGGGAAACGGTCCCGGACCTGATGGGAAGGTAAAGGGAAAGTGCTGACCTTGCGAGACACCAGTCGGCCGGGTGATGTAGGGACTTCCGAACTCCACCGGTTGTGGCGAATCCCAGTAGAGGCCCCAGGGAGCATCGCCGAGAATACCGAAGTTGCCATTATCCGCGACACCCAGGTAGTAGAGACCGAAGGCGGCACGAATGCTGGTCTTGCCCGCAGCGCCCCACAGCCCGCCGGAAGGGGCGTAGGCGATACCAAGGCGCGGTCCAAAGTTGCTCCACCGGGTGGGAGAGATGGTGCTTGGAACTCCCGGATCACCCGGAACTAGGTTGCCCGGGGGAGAGAGGGGGAACTTGACGGACTGTTCTCCCGGAACCGGAGTCGTCAGGCGGCCATAGACATCGCTCCAAGGCCGGGCGACGTCCCAACGGAAGCCGGCGTTGATGGTGAGATTAGGCGCCGCCTTCCAGGAATCCTCGATGAATAGGCCGCCGTAGCGGGTACGGTTGTCGAGCAGCTGGATGGAGCATTGGATGAACGAGGCCGGAGCGCCGATAAAGTAGTCAGAGACGTCAGCCCCCGTCTCGACGCCGTTAAAGTTGAAATAGCCGTTCGGTCCGCAGGTGTTGCGAGCATTCAGCTGGTAATACCGGAAGTCGCCGCCAAAGCTAAGCGAGTGACTGCCGATCGTCTTGCTGACATTGTCGCCAACACCGTAGTTGGTTTCAGGCTGATAGAGATTCAGCCAGTTGTTGCCGATGGCAAAGCTGTTGAAATAAAGGGTCGGCACCGACGATGGGTATCCTGGCGGCCCGGAGTTGACCAAGCCACCGGTAGCGCCATTGGTATTGAAGCCATACTGAGAATAGGAGCTAATCGTCGACGAGCTAGAAGGCTGTGCCGTGTGAACTGCGCTACGGAAGAATTGGATGCGGGCAACGTTGACCGTAGTCGCCCCGATGGTTTTCGTGTTGCTCATCACGAACAACTGGTTGCGAGACGGCTCAGTGACTGGAAAGCCGGGCAGAGTCGGGAGCCCCGGGTTAGTGGTGGCCTGGGGATAGACGGGATTGACGGCTGTCGCATCGTCGTAGTGATAGTAGAACGACCAGTCCCCCGTCTTTTGATTCACGAAGTCGATGCGCTCGGCCATGTTGGTATCGATGATGGTTCCTACGTGGCTCGAGTCCTCGTAGTTGAAACCGCCCGGCTGATTTGCCGCGGGAATGAGTGGCAATGTCAATTTGGACACGGGGTCGATATAGGCGGAAATGTTGCGGCCGGGCACGGCATTACCGTTGTTGTCGGTAGTCATGACTGGCGTACCGAGTTGGTTATAGAGAGTTGGAGTGCAAGCCGGAGGCTGGCATACTCCACCGGCACCGTTGATGACTCCGCCGCCACGAGCCTCGAGGGTTGCGGCCCAGGCATCACCTTGGACGGGTGTATTCAGGATGGTATCGGAGAAGATACCGTTGCGCTCATCGTTGCTGAGAACCTGCACCAGCCCCGTGCTGGCTCCCGCATTCTGACGCGTTTGCTGAAAGTCGGTGAAGCTGAACAACTTATCCTTCAAGATGGGACCACCGAAGACCCCGCCGTACTGGTGGCGCTTCAGCTCCGCCTTGGTGGTGTCGAAGTAGTTGATCGCGTCCAACTTCTGGTTGCGGTAGAACTCGAAGAGACTTCCATGAAAGCTGTTGGTGCCGGACTTAGTCACCGTGTTCATTACGGAGCCGGTGAACTTGCCATACTCCGCGCTGAAACTGTTGGTGATCAGGCGAAACTCAGCCACCGAATCAGCATCTGGAATCAAACCGGCGCCCATATTCTTGGTCTCATTGACCTCAGCACCGTTTACCAGGAAGGCGTTGGCCCACTCAGGCTGGCCATCGGTGGAGACATTGCCCGACGAGCCGTAGAGGCCGGAAGCGGGCGCGCGATCGTTATAGGTGCTAACCGTATTCGAAGGAGCAACACCGGGCTGAAGTGCGAGCAGGTCGAGGTACGAACGCCCGTTGAGCGGCATGGCCAGAATCTGCGAAGACGTAATCGTAGTACCCATCGAGGTAGTTGTCGTATCAACCTGCACCGCGCTTGCGTCGACGGAGACGGTCTGGCTTACGTTCCCTACCTTAAGAACGAAGTCGAATTTCAGCGCATCGTTGACGTTGAGATTGATATTGTCGACCACACCATTCTCGAAACCGGCGCCGGAAGCAGTTAGGCGGTAAGTTCCAGGAGGCAACGCCAGGAAGGTGTACTGCCCCGACCCATCCGAAGTCGTCGTACGGGTATACCCGGTGGAAGTCTGAGTCACAGTCAAGGTCGCGTTCGGAAGTACGCCACCGGAGCTGTCACGGACGTAACCAAGAATGGATCCGGTCACGTCTGCCCGCAGGGGCGTGGTGCCGGCCAGCACGGCACAACAAAGACATAGGGAACGGCTAACCAGCACGGCGAGGGAAGGGCCAACGAATAACTTCTTCAGCTCTCGGAGAAATTGCATTTCTAACCTCGCAGAGTCTCAGGAGTCCGGGGCCGGCAGGCACGCTTTCGCGGTCGTGCGGTTTACTTTGTAAAGTTCCATAAGGATGTATGAAGAGCCGGCGTAATGCAACTACTTTTTACAAGCTTTTCAAAATAGCCCTGTCCTTCGCGGCTTCAGGGTGGTACGGGAAGGAGAGGCGACAACGGGCCGCCGGCTGGGGTCCGGGGCGGGTTCTGATTGCCGAGGCCGGGGGGAAAGACCTTGCCAATTCCCGAAAAGAAGAGATTTACATAGTAACTAACTATTACTAAATAGTGACGCCGAACTACCAACCGCGAATGAAGCTCTCCGGCGTGCCGTCTGCAGGATTTACAAAGATGATGTCCTTAGGGTCGCGCCTCGGCGTATCGATGGCAAGAAAGACGACCGGCCCCTCAAGGATGGCGGGCAGAGCATGAACGATACGGCGCTTGAAGAAGAGTAAGTCGCCGGGGGCGAACTCGGCTCCGTTCGAGGCGTCCCCCATCCAGAAGGTGCCTCTGCCCGAGAGAACATAAAGATACTCGTCGGAGCCCACATGATAATGCGGTGGTGTCTCGCGGTAGACCCGGAACACCCGGGAGCTCGCTGACTCTTCGTCAGTGAGGTATGTATCCAGCAACAGGGTCTCCGCGGTATCCGGAAAAGATCGGGCGACTTCATTCACATGGAAGCGCTGGAAGCTCTGTTTCTCTGCCATGAAGGTTCTCCACCGCTGCGGTTTGTCCTCACCCGATCAACCTGAAATTCCGGCGTAGCGCAGCCATTGCTGCCTCAAGTATAGCGGTGCGAACCAGCACGTAATCCGTATCGAAGGTAGAGATGGACAAGATGCTGATGCCGGCATCCGCAAGAGGATTGAGGATGGCCGAAAGAACGCCCACCGCGGAAAACTCCAGCTTCGCTTCGACCGTGAAGGCCCGCCAGCCGGCCTCGCTCGCGACGGTTGAGGGCACCGTAGCAGACGGACAAACGATCGACAACTCGTGAGCGGTACGAGTGACAGACACCAGGGGTTCAGATAGAAAGCTTAACCACGCAGGAATCGCTGCACCAGGCGGAAGCCGTACAATTGACAATTCGCCATCGAGCAGTCTAAGAACCCGGTCCTCATCGCGGAGCAAGGCGCTACCTCGGGGGAGTGGCTGGCGCTGGAGCTGGCCTCGCAGGTGTGCCCGCGGGATTGCTAACCGCGTTGGCGTTTCCTGGTCCCCCCACCTGTTGCACCACGGGCAGCCTCTGGTCGACCGGCGGCAGAGGAGGAAAAGGAGCATGTGGCTCTGCCTGGTACCAATAGGCAACGGAGTAGAAATTGTCGGAACGATGATTGGCGTTTCCGTGCTCGATGGTGGCCTTGAAAGACCGCCGGAAGGGGATGGGAGCATCAAGATGAAAACGGTAGACGCTGGATCTGCTGCCCGCCAGCTCCGGGCCTACCACCGGCGCCCCATAAAGCTGATACGAGAAGGGCTTCCCTCCGAAGTCCCACGCGCCCAGGAAGTAGTCCTCCGAACCGGTGCCTGAAATCGCCGGGGTCGCGTCGTCATCGACAAAGAACATGTCATCGCCCTCGCCCCACCAGCCATCCTGGTTTTGCAAAACCGACATGGTGACACCTACGAACTGGCCGCTGCCCTTGGCCTGCATCCAGACGTAATTGTCTTCTCCATTGAGATTCCGCTTGTCATCCACCAACGGGTCGCCATTGCTCGTCCAGTCGTTTGTCCACCCATGGTTGGGCTGCGCCTGCCGATATTGCGCGTGGAAATAGAGGGTGCCGGCCGGCAGTGGGTGTGAGTCTGTCTGGTAATCGATGTTGTAGTAGAGACTGCCGATCGGCTGCTTGCCCTCATTCGTAATCGTGACCTTGGCATGCTTTTGGAATGGCATGGGGAAAAAACTGTTGAGGCTGTTTTCGCTGCCCACAGAAAGCAGCTCAGACTGCCAGGAGTAGTAGTCTCCCAGGCCCAACCCGAAAAAGTCACCAATCGGCGCTTCTACACTTGGCGTGGGCTCGCCATCCCAATAGATGCGCAGCACAATGCGTTTGAGATGGTAGGGTTCATCGCTCGAGATGGTAAACCAGAGATGGGAAATGTTGCCCGGGCCATCCGTGTCCAACACGGTCAGCGAAGAGCCGGGCTCAACCCGGCGGGCATCTGCATTGGCGCCGGTAGGGTCTGAACTCGAAGCCCGGTGTGAGGTGTAGGTCTGTTGTCGAGTCAGATCCGGTTGCCACGTACCGTTCTGATCTTGAGCCACGAGCGAAAGACTCGTCGCCAGAAAAACAAACCCGATAAATCGCCTCACGATAGCTTCCTCATTCTGAAATCCCGCGACGGCGTCCCTTTACTCAGCGCTCTCCTTGGATGAGAGAATCGGCTTCAGACGCTTATCTATCAAAATCTTACCGTGCGGTTAGCTTCCTAGGGCAATTATGTGTTGCAGGATGACCTCGCCCGTTCGGGCATCTGCACTATTGAAGCGGAAGGAGCGGGCGCTCTTCTCGAAGCGCAGATTTCTTACTTCCTCGATTTTTCTCAGGATGGTCAGCTTTCCATCACGCTCGAGAGCCGCGTCCACGGCGCCGGGTTTGCCCGCGAACAGGCTGTAGGCAGGGGTCCCAATGATCGCGGCCTCGCGGGCCATGGTGCCGCCTCCGCTCAAAACAGCGTCGGAAAGTGCCATTAAACTGAGCGCGTCTACGGCTTTATCAGAAACCTGGAAGGGGGCGGAGCGCATTCCGTAGGAGCTCTTCAGCCTTTCTCCTTGTTCCTGTGTCCGGGGCAGCACGATGACCTGTGCGTCTCGATCTCCACGCAGACGCTCCACCAACGCCCGGAAAAGAACTTCGGAAAAAGGATCCTGGTAGTGGGCCCAGGTAGCAGGAGGACGGAGGGTGATAATCAGCCGGCCGGGATCCAGGTTCAGCTCATCCATTACCCTGGGTGAGTTGTGCCAGCCGCTCAGATAGACGTTTTCTTTGAAACCCGGATAGCGGATCACCTTTTTCATGTTTACGTGCTGGCGCTCCAGGGTGACGGAGGGAATCGTTTCCGGCAGGAGGAGTTTCGTCGCCATCCTTGAAAAGAGTTCCGAGTAGACGAACTCGTAGTCGTAAATAGTCATGACTGGAATGCGCAAAAGCCACGCGGCGATCACCTGGGCACGAGAACCGTGGTTCACCGCCATGGCGGGACGATTTTTGCGCCCGTACAGAGCCAGCCGCAAGGCTCGGACGACAGTAGCGAGCGCCCGGGTCAAAAAGAAATGCGGCGTGCGGTGCCGGCCGATCACCACGTAATGCAGACCATGCGATTTCGCAATCTCCTCCACCTGGCCGAATCGCCTGGCGGTAAGCAGTACTTCATAGCCGGCCTCTTCGAGTCTCCCGATAAGAGGAGGGAAGAATTGGGAGTGGGGCGAATTATCCAGGTCGATCCAGATGCGCATTTTGCTTCCCGGTGAAATCATAATTCAACTACCCCGACAAATCTGCCAGGCTGGCAATGCGGACTCGATCCGGCGAAGCACTCGCCAACAGCAACCTGGCAAGTGCGCGCAGCATCCAGGCTTGCCCCCACCGCATGTAAGGCGTGCGGTTGGTCCAATAGCGGTGTCGCTGGTAGTAAAACGCTCCATCGGGAGCCGCCATGTTGTTCATCGTCCAGCCGAAGGTCCTCTGGGCAAGCTCCAGTGCCTGCGGGTCGATGGAAGTGAATGCGATGAAGTGGAGTATGGCCTGGGAACAGCCATGAATGTCGATGGGAAATGTCCGGTCATGAAAGTACTTCGGAGCTCCCTCCCCGGTAAAAAAGTTGGTTTGATAGTAGCGATGCCCCAGGAGCATGGCATCGTTGAAGGTGCGATCGCCCGTTATCCGCAGGTAGTCGAGCAGTGCGCAGACGTTGTAAGAGGTGTGAAAACCGTCGATCCAGCGTTGCCGGCGGAGCCGCCCGTAATACCATCCGCCGCTTTCCAGCTGGCCCCTTTGCAGAAAGACCATGGCTTTGTGGGCCAGCGAAAGATACTCCTGGTTTTCCCGCAAGCTGCCTATGCGAGCCAGAAAAACGGCTGTCAGGGCGCTACTGTTGTAAATCAGCGTTTTGTCGTTCGGTGTGTAGCTGAAACAGACCTCCTCGGCGGACTCAAAGGAGCGATGCAAACGGGTAGTCAGAAAGCGGGCCACAGACTCGGCAATCTCCAAGGCCTCCGAGTCAGCGAAGACTTTGTGCATCTCCATCATTGCGGTTCCGCAAAAGTAGGACGCGATACAGTTAGGGGCAAACGCCGGGAGGCGCGGACCGCGGAGTGAAACGTAGTCCCAGTCATAGCCCCAGCAGTATTCCGCTTCAAGTGGCGAACGCAGCCGGATCAGCTCGTTCTTGAGCCACGCTGCCTCAGCGGAGACGTCGTAGCCGGCTTGCGCCAGATCGCAATACGCTGAAAGGCACAGACCCAGGGCCTTGGGGTTGCGGCTCGGAGGGATTTTCAAGGCTTGGCGAAGTCGTAGACCGGCGAAACGCTTGCCGGCTTGTATAAAAAGGATCGCGGGCAAGGCTTTTCGTGCCCAGGCCCCACTCAAGTAGGGCGAGTTGAGCAAGTCAAAGGGCTCATATCCAGCAAACTGCCTGGTTTCGATCCATCTCCTCAGTGCTTCCAGCCCCCGAGTCAGACTGGGGGACTCATTTAAGGCGCTCTGCGTCACAGAGGCACAGGCTCCGCGGTGCAGGCGCGATTTCCCTGCCAGGCCTCCTTAAGAATATGCACAATTCGTGGAGCAGTGAGGCCATCCCATAGCGGGGGGCGCAAAACGGTAGACCTGTCTGTTTGGCCGTTCTCGAGGACGTCCAGAGCGTTGTCCAGTAAGCGGCCAGGGTCGCGTCCGATCACTTTGTTGGTGCCCATGGAGACGGTGACCGGCCGTTCCGTATTGTCGCGATATGTCAGGCATGGCACACCGAGGAAGGTCGTCTCTTCCTGTACACCCCCGGAATCCGTGATGACCATGACCGCATGTTGCATGAGGTCAAGAAAGTCCAGATAGGAGGCGGGCGGCATCATCCATAGGCCTGGTCCGGCGATTTCTCCCCCGTTCCAGGTTCTCACCGCTCTGAGCCCAACCGTCTTTCGTGCCGCTTCGATGTTCCGTGCCGTTCTTGGATGCGCCGGGAAAATTACGGGAATACGCTGCGCAACCTGGGCGATGGCGTCGAGCGTGCGCGTTAGCTGACCTTGGTCATCCACGTTGGAAGGGCGATGGAGCGTGAGCACGGCGTAGGCGTGCGCGTTCAGGCCCAATTCCGAGCGCAACGAGGATGCTTGCGACTTTTCCATGGCCCACATGAGGGAATCAATCATCAGATTACCGACGAAGAAGACCTTGCCCGGGTCAACTCCCTCGTTCGAGAGATTTCGGTTGGCGCTTTCCTCGGTGGTAAAGAGGAGGTCTGAAAGCGCATCGGTCAGGATGCGGTTGAGTTCCTCAGGCATAGTCCGGTCAAAGCTGCGCAATCCCGCCTCGACGTGTGCGACTGGAATTCTTTCCTTTGCGGCCACCAATGCGCATGCGACGGTTGAGTTCACATCCCCCGCGACCAGCACCATGTCTGGGCGGTCGAGTTCGACAAGCTCTCCAAACTTGCGCATAATCTCTGCGGTTTGTGCGTAATGCTTACCTGATCCGACTTCCAGGTTGTAGTCAGGATGCGGCAGGTGTAATTGATCGAAGAAGACCTGCGACATGCTGTAGTCGTAGTGCTGGCCGGTATGCACCAGGACCGGCTCAATTTCTTCGTGCAGGCGCAACTCGGCCAGGAGCGGGGCGATCTTCATCATGTTCGGCCTGGCGCCGACGATGCTCATGATTCTCAAGCGGTTGTTGCCCATCCCTGCTCTTTACGCATGATCGCAGAGCTGCTCCGACGGTCGAAAGCAATTATGTCTTGCGTGAGATTAAGTGTACCCAGAGATGCCAACCCAGAACACCCGCAAGCGGTCTGAGGAAAGATACAGGGAGAGGGGGAGCGTGCATGTGATCCTGATAGCTCTTCTCCAGCGCGAATCCAGGAAAATCCTTCTCTACGGTGGCTAAATCGTAAACCTTACTGTAGGGGTTGGAGGGACCGTCTGTATTGGCGTGAATGAAATGGGACATCTTTAGGTACTTCCATAGGCCTATCTTTTTCGCGTTTTCGAGATGGCCGGCGACGATGCCCGTCCCTTGTGCTCGACCCAGGTAGAGAACGGCTATAGCCAGACGACGCACCACTGAGATGGACAATAAATAATTGAGCGAGCGGCGTGCGTAGAGCATCATGATCAGGCGTCCACCCGGCTTGAGCACACGGGCAATTTCTTTTTGTACCTCTAGAACGTCAGGGATATGGTGGAGAACGCCATGGGAGAACACGATGTCAAAGCTGTTGTCGTGAAAGGGCATCGACCGAGCGTTGCCGAGTTCCAGCCGCTCATAAGGAAGCCCGCGGAGCCGTAACCTTGTCGATACCCGGCTTATGGATTCGGGCGACAAGTCGAGGCCGGACCATATGGCGCCTCGGCGAATAATCTGCTCGGAATCAGCGCCTTGTCCTAACCCAATTTCCAGAACGCGTTTGCCTTGAAAATCGATCGCATCCAGGCGGCGCAAAATGTGGGCTTCCAAGCGGTAGCGAAAGGTATCATACCGCCGAAAAAATGCCTCGTGATCCAAGCTGAGGCCCTCAACTTGGCTCTCACCGCATGGGTGAGTGTCCCAGAATTCGTGGATTGCCTGCTCGGTCACTTCTTCCATAACAGACCCTGCTGTTAGGGTATAGGGTTGGTACCTCTCATGTGTGGAATTTCCGGCGTACTGGCATTCAAGAACAGCAACTTCGAGGTGACGACGGAGTTCCTTGTCCGCATGCGGGAGACCATGATCCATCGCGGCCCGGATGGCGCCGGCTTATGGATTTCGCCGGACCGCCGCGTGGGTCTGGCACACCGGCGGCTTTCCATCATCGATCTCTCTACCGCCGCTGCTCAGCCCATGAGCAATGGGGACGGATCGCTGCAGATCGTCTTTAACGGTGAGATCTATAACCATGCGGAGATCAGGCGCGAGCTTGAACAAAACGGACACCGCCGCTGGAAGACGGATCATTCCGACACCGAAGTTATCCTGCACGCCTTTGAACAATGGGGCATCGATAGTCTGCAGAGATTTCGCGGCATGTTTGCCATAGCCCTCTGGGACGCCACGGCACGCCGCCTCTGGCTGATTCGGGACCGTATCGGCATTAAGCCGCTCTATTACAGCATTCATCACGGTCGGATCGCATTCGCATCGGAAATCAAAGCGCTCCTGCGAGATCCCGATCAGCCTCGTGCGGTCAACGAAGAAGCTCTGTTTCACTATCTCTCCTTCCTAACCACCCCCGCGCCCGACACGCTGTTTGCAGGTATCCATAAACTCCCGCCTGGCTCGTTCCTGACCGTGGACCCAGACGGGCAGCGCCGCGAGGAACGATACTGGGACGTTCTTGATCACACCACGCCACTGACCGGCGTTTCAGAGGGCGAGATCGCGGAGCGCCTGCTCGCGGAATTGCGTACCAGCGTGTCTCTGCGTACCGTCAGCGACGTTCCGGTGGGAGTCTTCCTCTCTGGCGGAATCGACTCCAGCACCAATGCAGCGCTCTTTTCAGAGTGCTCAGCGGGCAAGGTCAAGACATTTTCCGTCGGATACGACCAGAATTACAGCGGCTGTGAAAGCGAATTGCCGCACGCCAGGGAATTCGCCGCTCGCATCGGAGCGGTTCACCATGAACGGGTGCTCACGCAGGCGGACTTTCTGGATTTTTTACCGCGGATGATTCACCTGCAGGATGAGCCCATCGCCGATCCTGTCTGCATGCCGGTTTATTTTCTTTCCAAACTGGCGCGCGATCACGGCGTGGTGGTTGCGCAGGCAGGGGAAGGCGCCGATGAGCTCTTCTGGGGCTATCGACATTTCAAACAAGTCCTGCAGTTGATTCGCTGGAATAGCTATCCGGTTCCGCGCGCAGCCAAGAAAGCAGGTCTACTAGCGCTGAGCGCCCTGGGAAAATCAAAGAGCCTGCCGTACGAACTGCTAAGACGTGCGGGCCTTGGCCTGCCCGTTTTTTGGGGTGGTGCGGATGCCTTCTCGCAGCGTGCCAAACTGGACATACTCTCACCGCGCCTACGGAGTCGTTTCAGGAATCAGACCTCCTGGAACGCAATACGCCCCATCCACGAAAGGTTCATGGAGAAAGCCTGGGAAAAGACTCCCGTGAAGTGGATGACCTACGTCGACCTGAACCTGCGTCTCCCGGAACTGCTGCTCATGCGACTGGACAAAATGGGGATGGGCGTAAGCCTGGAGACGCGGGTACCTTTTCTCGATCACCAGTTTGTGCAGCTGGCGATGAGCATTCCGGAACAGGTGATCACCCGCGGAAACGAATCGAAATATATCCTGAAGAAAGCCGTTCGAGGGTTGATTCCTGATGCCACGATCGATCGCCGGAAGCAGGGATTTGGCGTGCCGATTCAGCAATGGTTTCTGGCGCAATTCGGCGACTTTGCCAGCCGCGAACTTGCTGATTTTTGCGATAAGGCCGACTTCCTCGATAAACCTGCAGTGGTCCAGCTGATTCAGTCAGGCCGGGCCCGGGACGCGTGGGTTCTGTTGAACTTCGCCCTTTGGTGGAAGCAATTCATCGCCGGCGAGAACCCCTTCATGGCAAGCCAAACAGAGTCGCTGGTTGCGACCCGATAGCATCCGAACATGTACTACAAATTTGCAACGGCGGTCCTGATGGTTATCGCTGGTTCTTCAGGTTGGTGCTTGACTGGCAAGCTTCCAACAGCAGCTGACCTTCCGGCCTGCCGCTATTCAGATTCGGTACGCGACGCCGACGCGTCTCTTCTGCGACAGAAAGCACCGACTCTTTTCAAGCTGATGCCAAGCCGGTATGTGCAGATTGTGGAGGCGGCGCGTGGTTATCATTGCAGCGGCGCAGCGACTGTAGCGTTCAACGGACACAATTACCTGCAGGCTGGAATGAACGACGACGCAGGCATTGTGGAGCTCATTCCGCTGCTCGCCTCCTCTACCGGAATGTCTCTTGCAGATACCTATGACCTCACTGAGTTGGTGCTTATCTCTTCCGGAATTCTGATCGGCTATGCCGGCTTTTGGCGCTTGTATCCTGATCGCCGGGCGCGCTGGGTGGGTGCGGTCGTATTTCTTTGCCTCGGGTTTGCCCAGGCGATCGTGGCTGATGTCTATATCTTTCAAACTTCCCCACTCATCGCCGGCATTCCTTGGATCCTGCATTTCGCGCTTAACTCCAGGATCCGTGCGCTCAACCTAAGTGCGGTACTGCTTGCATTTTGTTGTTCTTGTTGTTCTTGGGTGCGGAGCGGTACCACCCTCATTTGCATGGCATTTCTCATTACACTGTTTATTTTCCGCTACCGCATTCAGAAGGTCTTCCTACCCTTGCTGCTTGTCCTCCTCGCTTGTTTTGCGCCTATGCTTTTTATGCGCCACCTGCTCGCTCGACGCGACCACCTGCTTGCCACCCTGGGCGATACGACAACCACCACCAACGGCCATCTGCTATGGCATACCATCTATATTGGCCTTGGATTTGTTCCCAATTCCCTTGTACCGGAGTATAAAGACGCGGTCGCTTTCAACAAAGTTCAGTCGATCGATCCGCGGGTTGCTTTTGGCTCTGAAGAGTATGAGATCATCCTGAAGCATGAAGTGTGGAACCTGGCGAAACAACGGCCTATGTTGCTGCTTGAGAACTTGGCGGCTAAGGTAGGTGTTTTGCTGCTCTCGGCCTGGATCCTGCTATTTCCATCGCGTAGGACTCTTTTTACCGAGAGGGAGGTTCTGTGGTTAGACTTTGCTTTTGTTGCGGCGATTGCAGTGAGCGCAATGAATGTGATCCTGGCGGTTCCCAGGCCTCGCTATCTGCTGACCTTCCTTTGCCTGACCTTCCTATACTCTGGGGTTAAGGTGTGCAGGGCGCGCCTTATGGCGGAAAGCGAACAAAACACCCGTCGTGCAACAGCAAGGTATGGTGTAAGAGATGCCTGACGCGGCGCAGCTCGCCCAATCTCACTGGAACGAGACCCCTCTGTTTCTAACCGAGCAGGAGCGCTACTCCACCTATCCGTGGCTTTACGAAGTCGCTGAATTTCGCAAGCACCAGGGAGACAAGGTCCTCGAAGTCGGATGCGGAACGGGAAGCGATCTATTGCAGTTCGCAAAGCATGGGGCGCTGGCTACCGGCATAGATCTGACGCCGAAGCATGTAGAGCTGGCGCGCAGACGCGTGGGCGGTCTCGCAGTTGTTCATGAGGCGGATGCGCGGCATCTTCCGTTTGAGGATGCAAGCTTTGATTATGTCTATTCGCACGGCGTTCTCCATCACACCGATGAGCCGGAGCAAGTGGTCAGGGAGATGTTCCGCGTCCTTCGACCTGGCGGCAGGTTCAATGTACATGTCTATGCCTTGTGGTCCTATTTCACACTATGGCGTTGTCTCAGGTACGGCAGAGACTGGAAATCGCACATCGAAGACAGCGAAGCGCCGGTGCGAATCGATCTCTATACCGGTCCGAAACTCCTGCAATTGTTTGGTCCGAGCATTTCCATAGAAAAACATCAGTGCAAGCCATTCGAGTTTCTGGCTCCATGGTTCGGCTGGTTTTTGGTGGTCAAGGGCCAAAAGACTTAGGTTCATGATAACGACAGAGAAACCTGCCCGCGGCGTCTGGCTCGGCACAAGAGACGCGCTGCTCCTGCTTTTATTTGTGCTGGCGCTCTGTCTGGCAACACTCACGCTCTGGATTCCCGCCTATTGGCCAGTCGCGCTCTTCGAGATATCTACCTTTCTCGTTGCTGGAGTCACCTTGGTCCTCGGAAGAGTGCCTGCGCGTGGGACGTACCTACCATTGTTCGCGTTGGGCTTCATCGTTCTGTGGGGATGTGTTCAACTCATCACCGGCTCTACCATCGACCGTTTCGCGACCGAGCGTGCAACGCTGCAGTGGATGACCTGGGTCGCGGTTTACTACATAGGTGTATCTACCTTGAAGGATGAGAGCGTGGTTAAACTCCTGCGAACGAGTATCGTGTGGTTTGGCTTCGCAGTTGCGATAGAAGCCATTCTCCAGGCATATCTATCTCCCGGAAAGGTATTTGGCTTATTTCCTACCGGCTACCATGATTTCGTCATGGGGCCGATCGTCTATCACACGCACTTCGCCGCCTTGATGGAAACAATCCTTCCTATCTCTCTTTTCCTCGGTCTCCGCGAAGCCGGGGAATCGTATACCTTCCTGGGGATTTCAGCCGTACTGCTTACGGCCTTGGTAGTCAGCGCTTCGCGCGGGGGCCTTTTGATCGGCTTCGCTGAAGTTCTTGCCGTCTTGTTTCTGTCGCATGTGCAGAAAGCCACGGTTGGCCGGAGAATCCGATTTGCAGCTCTGGCGTTGGCAGCCGCTACAGGCATTCTCACGTTGATCGTGGGGTTTGAAACGGCGTCGGCGCGATTTGCTTCCGGGGCCTTGACCGCGGGGCGCCTTCAGTTCGCCCTCTCCACGCTGCACATGATAGCTGCGCGGCCCTGGATGGGCTGGGGACTGGGATCTTGGTCTGCAGTTTATCCTGCCTTCGCCACAATCGACCCCGGAGCCATCGTCAATCAGGCCCATACCGATTGGTTGCAGTGGACTGCGGAAGGGGGTTTGCCCGTTGGGCTCGCCATGCTCTCTCTCGCACTTTGGGGAATAAAGCCGGCGATTCGATCGATCTGGGGAATCGGCGTGATCGCCGTCTTGATCCATGCGTCGTTCGATTACCCGTTCTCGCGTCCGGCGCTTGGGGCATGGCCGATTCTGATTCTCGCCATGACGGCAGCTACCCAGCAAACCAGGAATTCACCCGCGACTGAAGAGCGACCTATTCCGGGCTGACGGTCGACGATTTACCACCACCCAAGCCCAAAGCCACGCCGACAACGGCTCCAGCTGCGAGGGCCACGATGACGATGATCTTCGTAGTATTGTTGTGCTGAGGTAGGGGCGCAGGGGTGGGGGCGTTGCTCGCCTCCGGAGGGGCGTTCGCTTCTGGATTGGCGCCGGCAGCAGGTCCCGCACCATTGGAAGGAACCGTTTCACCGGAAGGTGTGGGGGGCGCCGCCGCGGGAGTTTTGCCCGTTGGAGTATTCCCGCGTATCTCGCTCAGCGGCATCTGGTGAATATCGGAGACCGACAGCACCTTGGAAGCCCCCTCCGCAGCCGTTGTATCGAAAGTGCTGCCTGTAACCTCTACCGACGCCCCAACCAGATCGTCTAGCCCCGTCCCTTGCAGTTCGTAAGTAACGTTCGTCGCCATGTCGGTCAGCAGAAAATGCCCATAGCGCCCTGGATGGTCCTTACGAAGAATGCCATGCAACGTCAGTTGCACTGCTGCTGGGGCTTGCCCCGCAGCAGCGGGTGTTGGATTCTGTGTCGGGTTTTGCTGCGGAGTCTGGATAGCAAAGCTCAATGCATTTCCCGGCTCTAGTCGAGCGACAACAACCCCAGCCGGATTGCGAACCTCGGCGGCTCCGCTCTGAGCTGTCACCCTCAGATGAGACTTATCTTGCACGTCGACAAAGACTGCACCTTGCGGCGACAAGGAGGATATCTTTAGCCCATCCGCAAGTAGTGTATGGTGGCCCCGTTGCATCGCGGCTCCATGCTCGAGAACGCCGTAGTCGCGGAATACCGTGATCGTTGAGTCCGGCTGAAGGAGTAGATTCGATCCGCCGGGAAACATGAGATCTGAGGTCGCATTTTCAGTACGTACCACATTCCCCTGAAACAGGGTCGAGTTGCCCCGCACGACTGCGCCATCGACCTGTACCTGGCCGCTAGTGACGACAAAGCCTATGCTCGTGGGCGACGCAGCCACGCATACCAGGCAGCCGCAGGTGAAAAGCGCAACGGCGGATTGTAGCTTGACGAACATGGCTGCCTTTCGGGGGCTACCCTAGCCCCAACGCCAACAAGTTTATGCCTCGGGGTGATGGGTTCGCAACGGATTTTGAGGCCCATCCAGTTACGTCCTAGCCAACCTCACAAAAAAACCTAAGCGTTATCACGAGTGCGGAGCCGCGGAAAGCATTCTTATCTATCGTTTGTTACACTCGGCGTGGTGGCGGAAAAAGCTCGATCCTCATGTCCGAATGGCCTCTATTGCACCTTCTCAGGATGGAACCCCTTGGTGTGGCTCTGGAGGCCAGGCGCTTCGCCGATGGCTCAATGACTAAGAGAGGCGAGTTCGCGGAGCAGGGGGAATTCGGTGCTTTCACTGGAAAGCCAAGGTCCATCGCTTGCCCCATCTGCCAAACCACCGCTTGCTTCATGGCTACACATCCCGAGGCAGACATTTACCGCTGCAAGTGTTGCACACACGCATTCAGCGATCCTGGTTCCATGCCGCGGCAGGAGAGTTACGACCCAGACTATTACAACGATACGCACCGCCGTTGGTTTGAGCACCCTAACACCGCACTTTTTGAGCGCATAACCGCCGTCATTCCGACGGGGGCATCGGTTATCGATGTAGGCTGTGGTCGTGGCGATTTTCTGCGGCATGTCCACAGGAACCGCCCTGACGTGCAACTGACCGGCATTGACTATTCCCCGAATCAAGATAAAACTATCCGTTTCCTCCAAGGCGACCTGTTCGAACTCGAGATTGGCGATCAATTCGACGTTGTTGTTTCGCTCCACGTCATTGAACACGTATCCGACTGCGTCGCATTTGCCAACCGTCTACGCGAGTTGACTAAGCCTGGCGGAACGATGGCAATTATGACGGTGAATGAATCGAGCATCCTCTACGGCTTGGCGCGTATCGGTCGACGGCTGGGTGTCCCGTTGGCTTTTGATCGTCTGTACTCGCGCCATCACCTTCACCATTTCACCAGCGCGTCGCTGCTTAGGCTGCTGGATTCGTGCGGCCTGAAAGTATCCCAGCACACCCGGCACAACTCACCCGTAAAGGCTGTGGACTTGCCGGTACAAAACCGTATGGCTGATGCCGTGCTTAGAATCGTGGTTGGGGGCGTGTCTGGCGCTGGTTACGTTCTGTCGAAAGGCTATCTGCAAACTGTGATTTGCTCGGCTGAGCTAAAGATAGCGACGGCCCAAAACGTCCGCTCCTGAGCCCGCGCGGAGTGCTCACCTAGTCATCCTCTACGATTACGTAGCGCGGAATTCCACGGCTCTGATCGTAGACCCGAGCAAGATACTCACCGACGACACCGATAGAAACGAGCTGTATGGCCCCCAAGAAGGTGACCATAACGATCACCGAGGTCCAGCCCTGCACAGCCCTGCCTGCTGCCAACTGACAAATCGCGTACGCGCCGTATAACAAGCAGAATACCGCGGTCAAAAGGCCGAAGTAGAAGGACATACGAAGGGGTTTGGAGGAAAGCCCCATCACGGCTTGCAGCGATAAACGGAGCATTTTTCGAAATGTGTATCCAGTCATCCCTCTATAGCGTTCCGGGGCGACGTATTCGATTTTGGTCGAGGGGAAGCCAAGCCATCCTACCAGCCCTCGTACAAACGGGTAACGATCCTTGAACTGCAATACCGCACTTACCACCACCCGATCCAAGAGCTGGTAGTCGGCAGCACCTCTTACCACGGGAGTCTCACTTAACATGTTGAGGAGCCGATAGAAGAGACTCGAGGTAAGCCTTTTGAAGGGCCCAACGCCAGCGGTTCGCGTGCGCACCATTTGGACGACCTTGGCGCCGTTACGCCAGGCCTGCGTCATGAGCGGAAGCAACTCAGGCGGGTGCTGCAGATCGCAATCGAGCGTGATTACGGCTGACCCGCGGGCGGCTTCCAACCCCGCCAAGAGCGCCGACTGCTGACCGAAGTTTCGGCCGAAGCGAATCAGTCGCACCGAGGAATCCCGCGCACGCAAACTCCGAACCAGCTCCGCGGTTGCATCGCTCGAACCGTCGTCGACGAAAATGATCTCGCAGACCTCAGGCCCCGGCAGAGACAAACGAATTGCTTCGAAGACTGCGAGAACGTTTCTTTCCTCGTTATAGGCCGGAATCACCACACTCACCGGCCGTCCGCCTTCTACAGCCCGGCCGTCGTTATTCATGGGTAAAGACGTCAACCGCGGATCTTGATCCATTGAAGCCCCGGCAGCGATCAAGACGAGGCTGGCAGGCAATGGCCGTTCGATCGTGCTCCACATAACTGGCTTGTTGCTTCGGCGGAAGCTCGGGTCGGGATCGTAGATAGGTTGACAACAGCATTTCCATTTGCGGTCGCCGATGCATTCTCTTATTTTAGCCGATTCGTTGCGTTCCGGGCCGATACGGATCTGGATTCGCCGCATCAACCGGAGCGAACCTCTCCGCTGCTCAAAAGGCCCCCTTTGTTGACATCACTCAGGCGAAGAATGGCCGCCATTGTAGAGGCGTATTGCGATCCAGAGGAGACTTGGAGGCAGTCTCGATTTATTTCCCAACCGGAATCAATTGCGGCCCCAAATTCCTAGCGGATTACCTTCTTACGCCATCCTCCAGGAAGAATAGCCAGCCTACCCAGCCGCTTATTCCCGTCGTTAGAAAGTGCTCCACACAGCTTTACGAAAGAATATAGGCACGTCAGACAGAAAAACGTAAGCAGATAGGCAGGCATGGGAACCACCAGGATCGCATTCATTGCGCTCACTGCAATAGCCGAAACAAATGCAGAATCCAGCCAAAACACCTCCCTATTCGCAAAGAGGAACCGTCTCGCGGGAAATAACAGGATTGATGCCAAGAGAGCGACAATTCCGATTTTAGCCGCTAAGTTCTCAATCAGTAACATAGGCTTGTGTCTCGCAATGCTGAATAGTTCACGTCTCAGGATGAGCTCATATTTCGCAGATGTGTAAAGAGCCGTCGGATCTATCGACCGAACCTTATTCGAAGCGACAGCATCGTTAAACTGTGGCACTTCGGAGTTAGGAATGAATGCCAGGCCGACATAAATGGAATGCCATATCATATGACTATTCACAGAAGTTGCGGCTTCTCCAAGGCGGGCAAGAACAGTGTCGCGGTGAGTGATCAGGTATTGCTTGAAAACCTGGGCCGGGACACACGCAAGGATAATCAGCAGCAATGGTAGAAAGATTCTTTGAAACCGATAGCGGCAGGCGAATAGTGGAATGAGAAATGCCAGGCAAATGATAGTTGTCCCAGTCCGCGCCAACGAAAACCATGAACAACAAAACGCAAGCAGGGCCGCACACACGTTAAGCGCGAAGGTCCTGCAGCTAAGCCCGAAATGCAGAATCCAAGGGATTCCCGCCATGAGCGGAGAGACCTGAAAGATGTAAAAATCAGCCACCTTCGCCTCTAGAAGCCCAAGGCACAAAAATACAGCGGCGGCCGCCCAACGCACTCGCCGATCGGGATACAAACGCCAAAACCCAGCAAAGCCGCTTAAAATTCCCAAAGATACGACTGCAAAGGTAGTGAGGTCGAAGGCATCTGCAAGAGGCAGTCCCGTCAATGCTGCAATAATCGGGATCAGCACCGGTACCCCGGGGTCATCGCCCATTGCCGTCTGGAGGTAACCGTGTCCGTTGAATGCCACAGTCGCTGTTCCACTGCAATGGTAGCCGCGCGCAGCCTGCACGATTTCGACATAGCGGCTTGACATCAGGTTAAAGTGGGTCGGCGCCCTCTGTCGCATGAGGGATGCGTCGCTGTCGTATATTTGATTTGAATAGCGGCAGCTGGGCCGGTCCGCCACCATCGCCTGGTTCGCGGTCAAGCACCGGGCTGTGGCGGCGCAGATAATCATCAGAACAGGAAGGGCAAGCGTCGGTACGGTATAGCTGGCTCGGCGCACGATACACCTCACCTTGGATGATTCATTACATAAAAGCTGATGCTGTAGTACCAGTAAAGCAGAGCCAGCGTTATCATGCCGAGAACATATTGAGGCACGGGGATGGCAATGATTCCTGATAACGCAGCAAATGTCGTGGCGAGCCAAAATGCCAACTCTGTCCCGAGCGATTTCGGGCGCGAAATCGCAGCCGCCAACCCGATGTTGATACACAGCAACAACATGCACGCCAACACGCCGGCTTTCGCAGCTAGGGTATAGAAAATGAATTTGTGGTCCCGATGAATAATTTCTTCCACTCGCGACCGCAATAGCGCTTCGTATTTCTCTCCACCATAGATCACATTCGGATCTACCGCCTGCACATATTGCACAGCACCAAGATCTCGCCAGGCGGACACATAGGGATTAGTCAAGTAACTCAGTCCCAGGTACGCGGTGTGCCAGAACAAATGGTGATTCAAGGAAACTCGATAGCCGGTTTGACGCACGGCGAGAAACCTGTCTCGCTCGCGCAATGGAAACTGTGCGTAAAGCAGCGGCAGGCTCATACCGGCTAACAGCGTGCAAGACAGCAAAATCTGTACGGACCGTCGGAGGGAGCTGAAACAGATTAGAACTGCGAAGAAGACCAGCACCGGAGAACCAGACTGCGATCTGACCCATTGGGCGAGACCCAGGATGATGCCGGATAGAAAGACGATCGAAAAGCGAAGCCCAGATCTCATGCTTGGTTTTAAAGCATGGATAAGCCATGGAACCAACATCAGCACAACTGATCCCTGAACAACGTATAAATCGCCCATCTTATAGGAAAGATATGTAGCTCCTGCAATTGGGACAACTGCAAGTATTCGTAGCCAAATCCCGGTAGCAGTTAGCCACAAACCCGCCAGCCCGGCAGTTGCTGAAACGACAATCATCCCTATGAGAAAAGCATCGAGAGTTCGATCTACACTCCAACCTGTCTGCCGTGCAAGCAGGGGAACGATATAGAAGAGGCCGGTGTCGTCGCCACATGGAACAGCCTCCCACCGGTCGTTGAACTTTCCGACAAGCGGTACGCCTGTTTCGTTCCATCCCAGCAGTGCTTCACTTACTTCGCTGTAGCGATCTCCCAACATCCCGATCTTTGTTTTGATGGGCACAATTGTGGGAACCTGGCGGTAGCTTACGGGCATACAGAGTTTCGGCAATTGCAATGAGCTGGAGTTGTCGCTGTCCCGCGCATCCACCTGAGCGGGGCAACGGTATTCGCCGGCGAAGAGGGCGCTGACGATGGAAAGAACGAGGCAAATCGGCTTAAAGCGGGGAGAAGGCATTAGGATTCGACTCGGGAAGCATGCGCAATTGGATTTGCAAGATAATCCCCAGCACAAACATATAGAACAAATTGAGGTCGGAGTAATACGCGATACCCACGTCAAATCCAAGAATGATATAGACCAGAACGCAATACAAGAACACTTGCCATCCCAACCGGTTCACCTTGCGCATCCTCCACATCGCTCGAATGAAGTAGAATTGGCCTCCGGCGTACAGCAAAAACCCAACGATTCCCTCTTCTGCCAGCACGGACAAAAGCGAATTGTGCGGGACATTCATGGCTTCAAAACCTCCCCATTGGACCGCATACCTGGGATCTCCGATGACGGCTGTCGGGTAAAGGCTGAAACCTACGCCCATAAGAGGATGGTCTCGGATGACCTCTGAAGTCTGCACGTCTTGTGCGATGCGCTGATAAAAATTGTCACCTCGGGTCACACGATCTTCAAATACCCCGGGGTAGAGCAGTTTAGCGACTATGGCGACAAAGAAAAGAGCGCCAAACAGGCAGTTCCACAGGCTGCGGGAGATTAACGGGGCCTTGGCAAAGTAGTCTATCGAAGCACATGCGAGAACAGCGATGATCAGACCTCGATTCATTGGCATGAGTGCAGATGCTAAAGAGGCAAGGAGTCCTACACTGTGCAACAAGCGCTGAGTGCTGGTTAGAGAGCTGCCGATAAGACGCCGGGAATAGATGATAAAAAAGAATCCCACAACCCCTATGACCGACAGCACGCTGGAGTTTTCGAAAGGGCCATCTACACGAAGGATCTTGGCATCGTAGGTGTAGACCCAGGTTTCGCCCGCTCCGGGCCACGGAAGAAGGTTCTTGCCGCTTACCAACTCACTCCCACAAACAACAGCAACACCCAGCATCAGAACGCAAATGCAACCGTGAAGCTTGGTCAGATTGCGAGTGATTGGAAAAAGCCTGACCGCATACAGACCCAGCAGTGCGGGCATCAACATTCCATCCAGGAGGAGCCGATAAGAACTCAACACCTCGAAGACAGGATGGTCCGCAAGCGAACGCAAGCAGACCAGGAGATAAAGAGCCCAAAAATATCCGCTGATTCGCACGTCGCGCGTGAGCGGCGCGGCGCCGGTTCTCCGCGACAGGAAGAACAGCTCAATTGCCAGCAGCACGATAAATGCGCGGTCAATGGTAAAGATGGCTCGTTCCGCCGGGTACGAAAAGAAGTAGTAGCAGTAGGGAAATACGGCCACCCAAACAAGAACGACATAATCGAAATGCCCCCGTATGAAGCTGATCGCAACCCAGATCAGCAGGATCCACCCGCCAAGGATAGCGATACCTACCGGCGTAGCAGACATGGGAAGCAAGATCGCGATCGCTAAGAAAGAAAGCAAGCCAAGCAACCAGGACAGCGCACGCATCGTGCCCGACCGCCCCACATCTGCTGCCCATGATTGGTTACTAAACAATTCCATAGAGATTGGCTTCAACGGGCGCCGCTGCAATCCGCCGCCCCGGCATCCAAGCACACTGTTCTTTGCGTCCTGATGGCTTCTTCAACAGCAAGAGTCGCTTCTGTGACCTCGATCAGCTCCGCAAAGGGGATCGGGGCATCTTTTCCCCGCTCCATCGCCTCGATCGTCAGCTCCATCTCCCGGCGATGGCCTTTGTCCCGGCCGCCTTTGAATGTCTCCGTCTTGCCGTCGCGCGACAGAGAGAGAGTCTTGAAATCATCCATACGCGCGATACTGCCTCCGCAGAATGCCTCGAAATACTCCTTCGCAACGGCCCGATCCCCATTTGCAGCGTACAGGATAGTCACAAACATTTGCCTGTTCTGTCCATGATGACGTAGGACTTCGAAAGGAGAAGAAAGCGTTCCGTGACGATGGTCGCTCCCGGGAAGAGATGTTCCAGATCTCGACGGGTAAGCAGGCGGATACTTGCTAAAGATTTTTTCGCTTGCGCTCGGCTCGGTCTGTTCAGCAGTCCCCATAAAGTAAAGTAACGAGTCACGAAATAGAAATTCAGGAGTCGCGGCCACCAATGGAGAAACAGCGTGCCAAGGTGCGGCTCGACGGGAAACCATTTGTTTGGTGTTTGACAGTAGAAGGAGTTCCCTACACGGCGCAGCTCAGAGGCGAAGCGTTGCATGTCCTCCCAATTCCCAACATGTTCGATCACAGAATTAGAGAAAGCCACATCAAACGATTTATCTGGAAACTGGAGGTTGCGTCCGTCTCCGATCACACACCTATTGTTTCCCGTCTCCAATTCTTGCGGGTCCTCGTTGAGCATCGTGACCTCGTAGGGCGTGTCGAGCATGCGCCAGATTTGTGGCGTTCCTCCCACATCCAATACCGTGCGGCAAGAAGACGGTGGAAAGGAGGAGCAGAAAAACTGGATCCGCCGTCTGCGGAATTGTTCCATGAAGAAGATTGCGATTCGCGAATACCTCATTTTATTTTCGCTCTTGTTTACCTGCCGGCCGGGCATCCAAACCCACTGTTCTTTGCGTCCTGATAGCTTCTTCGACGGCGAAAGCCGCCTCTGTAACCTCGAGGAGCTCCGCGAACGGAATTGGCGCATCTTTTCCCTGCTCCATCGCCTCGATCGTCAGCTCCATCTCCCGGCGATGGCCTTTGTCCCGGCCGCCTTTGAATGTTTCCGTCTTGCCGTCACGTGACAGAGAGAGAATCTTGAAATCATCCATACGCGCGATACCACCTCCGCAGAATACCTCGAAATATTCCTTGGCCACGGCACGGTCCCCATTGGCGAGGTACAACAGATTTGCCAGGGATCCATCGCGAAAGGAGATGGCGGCCGAAAGGTTATCCCGGCTATAGCGGCCCGCATCGGGCAGGGCCGCCGCGGTGACCGTCTGCATGGGGCAGCCCACCACCGCACGGGCCCAATCCAGAAAATGACACAACTCGCCAATGATCCTGCCGCCATTCTCCGGGTCCTGGATCCAACTGTCGCGGGGAATGAACCCAGCATTGCAGCGGATATGCACAAGCATGGGCTCGGTGCGGCTGGTGAAGAAGTCCATCAGCTTTTCCGTAAGCGGTGAGAAGCGCCGGTTGAAGCCCACCATGAGAAAAGGCGATTGGTTTTCCGCCAACGCTTTCGCGTAGGCTCCTCGCACCATTTCCAGTTGCTCGCCATTAACCGCCAGTGGTTTTTCGACAAAGACTCTCTTACCGCGCTCCAGAGCACTCTTCACATACGCGCCATGGCTGTTGTGGCGCGTAAGAATGAAGACGGCATCGACATTGGGGTTGTCTAGCAGGCTCGATGGTGATTCAGCAATGGTGAAACCAAAGCCTGTGCGCGCGGATGCGGCAGCCGCTCCCGTGCTGGTAGCGACAGATTCCAGCACCAGCCCGGCTGAGGAGCGGAGCAGGGGAAAGACGATTCCGCGTGCAAAGCCTCCAGCGCCGATGCATCCCACCCGCAACTTGTCTATCGGTCGCGGCTGCGGAGCACGCACGGGCAGCGCAGCGAGCAATCCATCGCCGGGCGCATGGTAATCGATGATCCCGGTATAGGCACCTGCCTCCACTGCTGCGTACGCCTTGCTGCCGTCCTCGACCGCGAAACGATGCGCCAGCAGTGGCTCTATCTGGAGGGCGCCGCCGGATAGGAGATCCAGAAAAGCCTCCATATTCCGCTTCTCCGTCCAGCGCACAAAGCCGATCGGATAATCCTGGCCCCCTTCTTCATAACGCGCATCATAGCGGCCCGGGCCGTAGGAGCGCGACATCGCTAAGGAGATCTCTTTCCTGTACATATGGGTTCGCGACACACCCATGCCTACATCTCCAATCACGGAAATGCGGCCGCGGTCTCGTAACAGCCTGGCCGCTAATTCCAGCGGCTCGGCAGATTTGGTAGCGGCTGTGATCAGCGCCGCGTCCACTCCGTAGCGCGAAAAGGAAGCAACGGCGCGTTCCATCGCGGGATCTCCGGTGCTCAGCCCCAGGTGCGCTCCGAGTTCTATCGCCTTCGCAGCACGCTCGCTGGAAAGGTCGATGGCAACTACCCGGCAGCCGGCGGCGCGCAAAACCTGAATCGCCAGAACGCCCACCAGGCCGACACCGATCACGGCGACGGTCTCTCCGAAGGTGACGTTTGCCTGGCGCACGCCCTGGATGGCGATGGCGCCAATCGTAGTCAGCGACGCAGCCTCCAGGCTGACACCGTCGGGAACGCGGACGGCGAGATTTGCGGGCACAAAGTTAATCTCGCTGTGGCTGGCATATCCGACCCCGGCGCAGGCTACGCGGTCGCCCGGCCTAAAGCCGGCCGCACCTGCCTCCAGCACAAAGCCGGAGCAGGAATATCCCAGGGCGGAGAGCGTCTCCAGGCGCGCCTGCACTTTCTGCCGGGCAGCTTTCACGCCGTTCGATCGCGCGTACTCGAGCACTTGCTTCACCAGATCGGGGCGAGCCATCGCTTTCCCGAGCAGAGATTTCCGGCCCGCCTCCACCGACGCTTTCTCCGTGCCGGCGCTGATTGCGGAAAAAGCCGTGCGGACTAGGATGCCGGCCTGCTGAAGCTCGGGAGCAGGCACATCATGAACCGCGACCTGCCCCGACTTCATGTCTTCGAGCAAAGCGCGCACTGTGCCTCCCTTCGCTCTGCGCCGGGTTGCGAATACGGCTGGCCTTGCAGTAGGGAATTGATCACCCCCGCCAGCTGCCGCGCCCTTTCGTCCCAGGTGCCATTCCTTACCACTGCCTGGCGCTGCGCCGCCAGCGACAGGGTATCCTCTTCGAGCGCGTTCTGAACTTGCTCGATGAACTCCTCTGTGCCGCGGTAAAAACGCAGGCCGGGGGTTTCGAGATATTCGTAAAGCGGCGCCATCACCACCGGCTTTCCTGTGGCCAGATATTCGCGTACCTTGATCGCGCTCCCGTAGCTGGTAAAGGCGTTGTTCGCATGCCAGGGCAGAACACACACGTCGAATCGCCGGATGTATCGCGGCAGGCTGCTATAGGGTTTCGAGCCGAGGAAATGGATATTAGGAGCTGAGATCCGCACCAGGTTCGACTTCAAGCCCAACAGCACCCAGTGCCAGCCGGGGCGAAGCCGCGCCACCTCTGCAATCAGCTCCGTGTCCATCACATAATCCATGGCGCCAAAGTAACCCAAAATCGGACCCGGGATGCCATCAAGCTCCGCGGCAGGTTCGACCGTCAGATCGGAGAAATGCGCAAAATCCACTGCCTGCTCAAGAAAGAATCGATGGTTCTCCGTCGCTTCTTGGAATAATTTGCGCCCCGAGTACAACACCACATCGGCCGCATCTTTCAATTGACGGTCGTATTCGCGGATGACCTGCACCGATAAAGCGCTATCCTCGTTCGCATCGTATTTATCCGATACCTGGTAGAGAAGCAGCTTCTCACCCAGACGCCCCGCCACCTCGGCCGCTGTGGGGATGGCCACCCACAGAATCGGTCGCGACATGCGCAGCAGAAACATCGCCAGGCGCAATTGCCTGACCAGCAGAATCCGGTTGAGCCAGCGTCCGGCTCTCCATCCATAAAGCGGCAAGTTGACCGGCGTCATCACCCACAGGCCTTCGGGAACCTTGCGCAACCAGCGCGCGTAGCTCTTGAGCTTCCGCCTGATCTTGAGGAAGAAATCGGGGTTCGCCATAGAGGGCAGCCCCATGCTGATGGAGTTGACGAAGAGCACCTTGTTGCCACGCGCATAGCGCTTGAGCAGATGATTCTTGGAGTGAGGGTGGTGGTACCACCAGTCCTCGCCCGCAAAGCAAACAATGCTTTCTCCTTCGAGTCGGTCGCTCATGCTCTCAGTCCCATTGCACTCTCGTCCGCAGTTTTGCCGGCAAACAAGCTGTAGTGTGGATTAGGATACAGCTCGCGGGTAGTCCGGCGCCGTATTCTCGCGAGACCTCGGCAGGTAGGATACTTAGCGCCAACCGGCTTTCCGACTCACATACCAGTCCCAGCCGGCGCGGTCCAGCGATTACACAGCTGACGGTCTCGCCACTGCTCACCTGAGACGAGGCGCGCCACTCGGGGCCGAGCACAAAGCGCAGATCGAGCTCGTGCTGGGCGGTCCCGCTCACCTCATCGATGAGCAGCAGGCACTGCTCGTTCAGAGCCACCGTCCGCTGGTGCCCAATGCCCAAGCGCGCATAGCCCGCATGCGACGCCCGCGCCGAGATCTCATCGCCTTGCGTGATCGTGACATCTGACACCGCCGCTTCGTTGCCGCATTGGAAGAGCATTTGAGGATCGCGGCGAATCGTGTTCTGATCCGCGCCATCGATCACCAGCGTATTGTGCGCCTGCGTGGAGCGATCAAGATTTCGCCGGTCCGCCGAACGCGTGTAGCACCGGCTGCCGCTATCGCAGAAAACCTCGTTTACTCCAAGGCGCAAGACAACGGACAATTTGTCGCAATGGGTATGGCTGCCCTTTCCTCCAAGTCCGTTCGGCATCGCGGAAAACACCACCGAAGCATCACCCGCGCGGAGCACGGCCAGCCCGGATTCTCGCAACAGCGAGATTGGCTTCTGTGCCCCCCTGCCCGCAGCCGCCGGCAATTGCAGCAGATGGGATGCGAGGGCATAGAGGGACCCAGTTCGCAGCGAGTGCCGCTGGCAGGCCGGCCGCGTCGCCTGTGCTATATCTTCGGGCAGCAGTTCGACCCTCCCATTGTCACAGTCTCCAAGGTGCGGCAACTTTCCCGCCTCATCAGCCAAGGTCGCGATCCACGCGAACATCCTGCGCAAGCGATCCTCGAACGCCGGTGCGATCGTGCATCGGCTTCGTTGCTGCACCATGTAGGAATGCAGGCCCATCTGTGCCACTAGAACGTGATAGCCGGTCGAAGCCTCGCTATCGCCTCCGTCCGCATAGGTCTGCCGCAGAACTTCACGCTGAACCGCACGGGCGTATTTTCGCAACCGCCGCTGCTGACCGGGGCCGCGAAGATACGCAGACAAGGTGGTCAAGCCGGCAAGGTTGCTCAGGTAATGATTACTGCGTAATCGGAATGAGAACTCGCTATGGGCCTCGATGAAACGAAGATGCTGCCACAGAGAAGCGGTCACCCGGTCAATCCAGGGCTTTTCCTGTTCGCTAAAGGGCCATAACAGGTCCATGGTCAGGCAGAGGCTTACCGCACGCAGCCCTGCTTCCATCGCTATGGTCCAATTCACACCTTTTCCGACGGGGTTGTTAGCGATCCAGTCGCTGAGCAGAGCCTGAAGAGATTCACGGTATCTTAGATCGCCCGTCAGAACGGAAGCCTTGGCTACGATCGGGGCGAACTGCAGGCGTGAGAGCTCCCACGGGGCTTTGACGTCCGATCCGTCGTGGCCAACGATCTGTATCTTTTCAGAAGCTTCGAGCGGCCAGCGCTTTCCGGACACCCAGTCCAAATGCCAGTCGGGGTTCACCCCGAGATGGGGGCTCCCGTAACCCGGCAGCGGATACTCTCCACGCAGGATGAGCTCAGCATAACCAATGATGGCGTCGCTGGCGTGCTCAGAAGCGAGCGGGCTCAGCAACTGGTCGTAGCCGATGGGATGGAAGCGGACCGGGCAGCGGCCATCCGGTCCGCTCAGCTTGAAAATCGATCTGCGAACAGACCGGAGGCCGCGCCATCCTGCTTCCCCCACCAGTACCCGGAGGGGCTCGTCGCGTAAGGCGCGCGCTACTTTGCGCAGCCTCACCCCGGAGTTCCTCTGGAGCGCGGAAGCGTTAGTAATGGCTGCTCCAAGCGATCGCCCGTTTCAGCGCTCAGGCCGCTCAGGGCGCGGGCAACATTATGCGACCAGCAATGGCGCTCGACCGCGGCACGCCGCGCAGCGAGCCCGAGCCCCTGACGCTTCCTCGCATCCACGGCCAGACACAAAATTGCCTCCGCTAGCTCTTCAGCGTTGCCCGGGGTTACCAGCAATGCGGTCTGGTTATGCTCAAGAACCTCTGCCAGCTGATCAAGGCGGCTGGCTACGATGCCCTTGCCCATCGCCATGTATTCAAAAATCTTTGTAGGGGACCCGAAAAACCTGCTGCCATCCGGCATGGGAACGTGCGGCGAAACCAGGATATCTGAGGCATCAAGATACTGGGCAACCTTATCGCGCGGGAGTAATCCGGTAAAAAAAACCTCGCCCGACCTCTCGTACGCTGCCAGGGCGTCGCGCATACCTTCGTGGAGCAAACCATGGCCCATGAGAACAAAACGCAGTCGGCAGGGCGGTCGAGTTCTCAGCAACCTAACGATCGCCTGCTGCAGTATCTCTATTCCGTGCCACAGGCTGAATGATCCCACAAAACCAACCAGCACATCATCGGGTCCTACCCCCAGCTCTGTTCGTCCCGCTTCTCTGCCGCGGCCGGGACAGAAATAGTTTGGATCTACGCCATTAGGATTCACCCGGATTCGATCGGGCGGAATACCTCGCTCGATCAGTCCTTCTCTTAGTACTTCGGAAACTACAATAATCCTGGCCGCGCTTCGCAGCGTCAACTCTTCGCACAATTTGACCCAGCTGCGAAAAGCGGTTGGATCCCAGTGATCCGCAATCCAAACTTCCGGGCCGTTGTATTCAAGAATCAATGGGACCTTGAAGTGTCTTGAGAGCAGCGCTCCGGCGATCGAAAAACGACAATGCCGTTGATAAAAGGCCCGCGGAACAGCCGATGCGAGATGCTCTTCGACGCCCCGGGCGAAGAGAAAGTTATAGGGCAGCAGTCCGGCTTCCCAGAAGAAGTGGTGGCGCTTCGGCGCCGCGACGATCTCGTTCTCGAAAGCATCCTGCGCCAGCGCTGTGCCACTAAAGACACGGCAAGTTTCCCCACCGGCTTTCAGGGCATATAGAAAACCGCGAATGTGGCTGATCGCACCACCCTGCGAGCCTAGATCCGTGGGACTCGGGATTAGATATGCCAGCTCACCCTTGCTTATCTGCCCTTGAGCGGGTAGCGCGCGCACCAGCAGGAATTGGAGATACCACCACCAGAACAACAGGATATTCAGATCCAGCAGGATAGTGAAAAAGACGCCGGGAGCCGACCTGAGGATATGGATCGTTCGCCGCGGCTCCCAACAGCCGCCGCTATCACAGAACACACTTTCACGGCAGCGATGCAGGAAATGGATGCACTCCAGAATTTGCCTGTACTTTTGGTCGCCGAGGGATTGAAAGTGGAAGACGATGGCTCGGCCGCGAAAGCCGCGAAGCAAACGAATCCGCTCCATAAACGTGCTTTCCCTCAGCCGGCGATGGGGAAATTCTCTGATCTCGATCCCCGGATAACGGCTGCTCACAAGATCCCGCGCGCGCCGCGCGTCTCCCGACCAGACGTACAGATAAACGAGATCGTTCTTTGCCATTCTTTTCACTTTGCATGCTACGGAGGGGATCCGTTCTATCGGTCGGGCTTGGTGTAATGACTGTAGTACTGCGGGCTGTAATAGTAATACTGCGCACTCATCTCGGCCCGCACCCCGTTGAGAACAATGCCAATAATGTTGGCGCGCACGCGCTTCAGCTGTTCCACCACGCTGCCTACGGCGCTGCGGTTAGTGCGCCCCGCGCGGGCCACGATAATTACGCTATCTGCCAACGCGGCAATTTCCAGCGGTTCCGCAAATCCAAGCAACGGCGGCGAATCGATCACCACCAGGTCGTACTCCCGCTCAGCCTCATCGAGAATCGTCCGCAGCACAATCCCAATCCGGTCCGCGACCCGGCGCGATGAGGGACCAGCAGACAGAATATCCAGATCCGGATAGGCATAAGGAGTCTGCACCGCCTCTTTCCAGTGCATGGTGCCATTGACTACATCAGACAGGCCACGGTCATTCGACACGCCCAGCTTGATCACCGGCCGGCGCATGTCGCCGTCAATCAGTAGCGTCCTCCGTTGTTGCTGGCTGTGGGCCGCAGCCAGGTAAAGCGCGATGGTCGACTTTCCTTCGCCGGGCGAGGCCGAAGTCACCAGAATACTCCTGGGGTGATGCTCCAGGCCGGCGGAGAGCAGAATCGAACTTCTTAACGTACGAATGGCCTCATCAAAGGCGGCGTTCGGCGTCGCCAGCATCTCCTTTGTGGAGACTCCGCTGAACCTTGCATCTGGGTCCCCAGGCAGCGCTTGCATGGGCAGCGTCCCCAGACTGAATTTTCCCACCGGTAGTGAGGGAAGCAGAGGAACACGCAGTTCCCGCTGCAGGTGCTCGCTGTCCACGACGGTCGTATCCATAGCATCCATGAGGAAGATAATGCTCAGGCCGATGATGGTGGAGCCCAGTAACGCCAGTAAAGCATTCAGCCTGGTCCTGGGGAAGGATGGATACAGTGCGGGACGAGCGACATCCGCCAGCCGGATCGAACTGCTTTCGAAACTGGCGTTGATGCCGGCTTCGCGAATCTTGCGGATGAGCTCCTCATAGAGCGCCTTATCCGTATCCGCTTCCTGCTTCAGCGCCTTGTACTCGAAGGACCGCGCGTTCATCTGGTCGAATTCCGCTTTGGCCTGTGTCATGTCCCGGCGAAGAAGGCTTTCCCGATTCACGGCCTGCTGATAATCGACGCTCACCCTTTGCACGATCCGGCTCCGCAGCGCGTCGATCTCCCGTTGCAATTCGTTTACCTGGCTGGCTGCCTTCTTGTATACAGGATGGGAGGAGCCGAACTGTGTCTGCGTCTCGGCGAACCTCTCTGTCGCCTCGTTCAGCTTCGCTTCCAGGGCGCGCAGCTGCTCCCCCTGGTCGGAAGCTTCCGCTGCCGGCAACGAGCCGTCTTTCACTGCGTTGTACGCAGCTTCCTTACTTGCCCGGTCCACCTCGGCCGCCGTCAGGTCGTTATCCAGTTGCAACAAGCGGGCGGAAAATATATTGGTTTTTTCCTCCGGATTGATCACATCGAGATCTTTCTCGAGGTTAGCCAACGCCGTCGCGGAGCGCTCCATCTGGACCTTAAGTTCTTCCAGCTGCTTCTCCATGTACCCTGTCATCTGGGAGGCGGCCTGAAAACGAATGTCGTACGTATGACGTATGTAGCTGTGGGCGACTTCGTTGACCACGTCGGCGGAAAGCTGCGGATCCGGAGACCGGTAACTGATAAGCAGCAGAAAGGTGTGCAGCGGGCGGGTGATTTTCAGGCCAGGGAGCTGTGTCGGCGCGTCCTTGAGCCGTGAGGAGAGTAGTTTATCGTCTGCCAGCTTGCGCAGAGCCGGAGTCATGAGATGGTACTTCTCAACCACCGGGCGCAAAACAGCATCCGATTGCACGATCTGTTCCTGCGTGGTGAGATAGTTCTCCACATCCCCCGAGTTGACCGCGGTCGTACTCTCAGCGCCCAGCACCGCGGCCGGCGTCTGCCGGTCAATATCAATGACCGCCGTCGACTCATACAGCGGAGTCAAACGTTTGGAAACAATCACTGTGGCGATGACAGAGAAGATGATGAACCCAACCAGCTTCCAGCGGTGGCGCTTGACGATCCACAGATACTGCGAAAGCGAGGGCCCATGGAGCGGCGCCTCCTTCTCGATCGCCGGCAGAACTAAACGAGGCAATACCGGCCTGCGCTCCAGACCGTTTGCGCTCTCATCCGCTCTCTCATTTGGGATCGCGATCTCTTCTTTACGCATGTGGCCAATCTCAGTGCCAGATAATGTAGTCGGTAGCGCTCGCGGCTCCTATGCCAGCGATCCGGTCGAGGGTTTCTGCCGTGAGACGCTTGCCGTTGTTATCCGGAACGTAAAGTATGTCGTTCGCCTGCAAGGGCATATCCGGCGATTTGCGCTTCATGATCTGCGCCAGCGGGACGGTCACTTCCGTCTTGGTGCCGCTTGGCGACCTGCGATACACATAGGCCACCTTGGCAGAGTAGGGAGTCAGGCCTTCAGACAGAGCCAGCAGCTGCAGAATCGTGGTCTCTTCATCATTTTTTACCGGGTACGCTCCGGGTTTCTTCACGTTGCCCACCACGTAGATCTTAAGCGCCTCGGGGACCAGCACTTCCTCGCCGCCATGCAGCAACACGTTGAGCGTGGGGTCGGCATTGTCAATCAGTTTCCGCACTGGTATGGTCTGCGTAATCCTGGTAGGCTTTCCGTCCCGCACCACTTCCTTGCTGACGACAATATCCGAGCCCGCATCTTCTCTCAACCCGCCTGCCCGCGCGATCGCATCCAGCAGCGGAATGGGCCGCGTCGCCTGAAAGACCAGCGGATTCTTGACCGCCCCCACTACGTTGACCGGCCGGCTCTGGTACTCGACGATAGTCACGGTCACGATGGGGTCGACCAGCACATTCCCCTTAGTCAGCGCCTTGGCAATCGCCGATTCAAGCTGCGAGGGAACCATACCCCGCACCTGAATGGGGTCTTTGAGCATGGGCAAGCGGATATTGCCATCGGCATCCACCCGCACGGTGCGCGTCAGTTCCGGAGAATCGTAGACGGAAAGCGCCAGCAGATCGTCGGGCCCCACCGGTTGGGTGGGCAAATTGGAATAGGCGTAATCGGGAGTCGGGACCGTGGAAACGGCTCGCTCAGACTGTTGGGCGTAAACGGTTCCGGTCAGCGCGAGAAAGCACACACTGATCGAGCACACACCCATGCGGGCCACAGCGCGACCCCAATGGCGAGCGCAATCGCACGCTTGCAGAAACGCAAATTGGATTGCGGCAATTTTGAGCTGCGTCATGACGGATGCGGAAAAACGTCTAATCCAGTCTTTGTCGGGCCCCTGGCAGTTTGCCGGTACCGGTTGGCGCAGTTATACGCCTCATGGTCCCGAATGTCATCTCTCGGTCCCTCTGCCAGGTAGACGATCGATCACCCTCCATTTGCTGTTTATTGAGTGTAGTCTCAGAACGCAGGAGAATCAGCCCCGGAAGTCGAGATTTTCTACTCCGGGCAATGCCCTGCCCTGGACCCGGTGAGCCTGACTTCTTTCAGGGCAAGCTTTCCTTCCACCCGCACCGTGCCCGGCTGCCGCTGGTAAAGCAGCGATACATGCACGAACGCGCCGCCATCCGGGGCGGCAAAACCCGCGTATGCTTCTCCTCCCTGCTCTGCGGAAAGACTCCCCGTCTTGGCCAGCACGGCGCCTGATCGGTCGTCCGTCACCGACCACGCAAGTCCGCTGCCGGGAGCAATGCCAGTGGTCGAGTAATGAACGGCCAGGGCATAGTTTTTCCCCTCCCGGACCGGAGCGGTCTGGTCCATGAGCAGAAAACTGTCCGGCTCGTCGCCGGAAAATTCGAAACCAAGCGCATTCGGGCTAACGTTCAGAAACGAGCTCACCCCCTCTACCGTCCTGAGGTGCCAGTCGAAGCCTCGGGAAATGGGCGATTGGCCAAATCTGCCATTGGTGATTGCGTCGGTGGAGTCCGGCGCAAGCGCGGCATAAGCTATCTGACCACGTGCCGCAAGCCCGTTCCATAGTGGTAACGCCAGATCGGGACGCTGCTTCGCGATCAGCCAGTCGCACACCCCCAGCAGAGTCTGCGTGTTGCCCTCACTGTTTGCCGTCAGCAGTTGCGCCGCCTCCGTCACTGCAGTAGGATCACCCTGAGCTATCAAAAAATTAACCAATTGGACCGCGAGCAGGGGCCTTTTTATTTGCAGACGGCTGGCAATCTCCCCAGCATTAGGGCTCACGTACCACGCCAGGCGGAATAAAGGTGCAGCGTCGTCCGGATCCATCTGCGCGGCTTTCTGGGCCCAATACCAGAAACGCGCGGTGTTCTCCCGGCGAAAATAAAAGTTGGCCAGCGACCAGCTGGGAAGAAACGTGGCATCCACGCTCGCTGCTTGCAGCAGAGCCTCTTCGGCCCCCGGCAGGTCGTTCCCCGCCTCGGCTAAGAGTCCCAGCTGGATCCAGTTGGAGGCAGCATAGCGATTCAGTTGCACCGCCCGCTGCAGCAGCGATTTCGCCGCTGCCGGATCGACGGCATAGGTCTGATCGGCCAGTTGCGCCGGATACGCCCCATCCTCTGGCATCCACCGCATGGCCAAACGAGTGCTGTCCGGCTGATTCCTGCGCGCCAAAAGGTCAGCCACCCCAAAACGTACATTCCAGACGACACCCAAAACCAGCGCCGCCAAACAGCTGGTCTGGATCGCGAGTACGCCGGGTCGCCTCAGCAGGGTCACGCCGCCAGCCCCCGTCTCATTTGCTTAGTTTGTCGATCTGCCGATCAAGTTCGGAGATCGCGTCAAATGGCTTCGCAAACAGGTTTTCCCAAACGATATGCTGCGTTCCGGCGGCACTATCCAGGTTAATAACGCTAGCCACGATCAGATCCTTATTCAGCGGAAGGTAGACGGCCGCCAGGCATTTTGTATATTTGGGCGAATAGAAAACGGAATAAACCCGGGTTTCCTTCACCACCGCGGTAAAGGTCCTGCCAATCCTTGCGGTTTGCGCATCGCAATCGGCCTGCGCCTTGCGCGCCAGGGTCTTCGTGGCCGCCTTCTGTTGTACCGTCTGCCCGTGTGCACAAACGCTGAATAAAAGTGCCGCCGTGATCAAGCACGTGCGCATACTATGCAACCTCTCCTCAAAAGCACCCCAGGGATCATCCCCATATCATACTGATCGGCGTTTTCTGGCGGTTTAGATCGCGGCGGGCTGTGGCTCGAGGAAGGGCTGGTTCTCCCGCCGTATCAGTAGGCCGAGGACGATCCAGTTGCCGGCGGCCAGGCTGCCATCCGTCACCAGACTTGACCAGGCGGCCCCGTGCCAGGAGTAGGCCGGGATAAGCCAGAGGTTGAGGCCGAAGTTGAGCGCGGCCGCGCTGAGCTGCGAGGCGGTGCGGTAGCGCTGGTATCCGGCGCCGGTAAGCGTGTCTCCAGCCCCCAGGTGGAGGCTGCGGAAGACCGGCAGCAGGCACAGCCATTGCAGCGCGGAGACGCTATTGGCAAAGCTGGGTCCTACCACGTGGGGAATAATGGGAGCGGTCAGAAACATGACGGCAGCAGCCAGCAGGCCAAAGGGCAAGGTCTTGCCCAGCAGTTTGCGGGTGAACGCGATGGAGCCCCGTGCGCCGTTGCTGCCCATCTGGCAAAAGCGCGGGAAGGCGGCCGACTGGAGCGCTCGGATAGGAGTGCAACTGATGTCGATGACCCGATAGGCCATGCTGTAAGTCCCATTCGCAGCAAGCATGCCGTAGCGGCTGAGCATCGTCTTATCGATATCGTTGTAAACCGAAGTGGTGCTGGCGGCGAAGGAGAAACCAAGGCCCTCCAGGGCTCGCTCCCGAAGCAGGCGAAAGTCGAACTTCGGCCAGCCCAGACGCGTGGTCACCAGGACCAGCGCCATCGCCGCAGAAAGGCAAGAGACGAAGAGTGAAGCCGTCGCCCACTGGCGAACCGTCGCACGGTGCAGAACGAGCACCATGCCGGCAGCGGTCGCCAGGCGGGCAATGTTTGTGAGCGAGGTCAGCACGGCCGTAAGCTTGAGCTGTTCAAAGGCCTGGAAAGCCTGGCCGGCAGCCTCGGCGATGCGTGAGCAGGTACACTCGCCCACGGCGACGAGGACGATGACCGATGCGCTCGCCGGCCCGACCATCCACTTGCCGAAGTAGGCCAGGCCCAGGATCACAAGAAAACCAACGCTTAGAGTGGTGATAAGCACGTTGCCCCAATATTGCCGGAATTCGCTCCTATGGCGACTCACTTGGCGGAGCATAACCACCCCTGAGCCGAGCATGCTGTACTGGCTCAGCAGCCCGACGGCGGCCGCGGCCCCCACCAGGATTCCATATTGGTCGGCGCCGAGCAGGCGGGCGAGCAAAATGAAGTAACATGCCTGCACCGCAAAGTTGACGCCCTGGCCGAGTAACATCCAACTGGCGTTCTTAGCCAGCCGGCTTCGCATCAGATCGCGCATCAAGCCCTTCTTTGCTTCGGGATATACACCTCCATCGGCCGAAATCGATTGCGCGCCAATCTTATTCATTCACCGCCCAATACCCCGCAACCTCAAGCATAAGCATGCGCGACCTGCTGCGTGTGCGGCCAAACGTTCGGGCGTTGATGGTCTGAGTAGAAATAACTCGAAGTGAGTAGAAGTAAGATAAGTTATTCAGGATACGAAGTAAGAATCATCTGCAACTAGTCGGTTGTCGCAGAGAGTTCGTTAGTGGGCAGAGGAACTGTCATCCCGACCGAAGCGTACCCGGATTTCCTACAACGCGGCACTCATCCACGGTCACGTTTGCGGCTTTCCGTAGAGAAAGCCGCACGAAGTTTGCCAACACCAATAATCTCGACAGGAAATTCGGGGGAGCGTAGTGGAGGGATCTGCTGTTCTCCCACCCACCCCTACGCTTTCCCCTCGGTAACGTTTCATCTGCGACAGGTCACTAGTCAGGCTCACGCAAGCGGGAATAGCTGTCTCTGTCTCAATGTCTTGCTCCGAACTCATAAGCCTGGAACGACTTGGTCATCCCAAATACACGCTCTTGCACGATGTGGGCTCGAGGAAAGAGCCGCTTGACCTGCCGCCCGGTCAGCAGATTAATGCTGCGTACTTCGGCTTCGGCTTCAGCGCGCACCGGCTTTTTACAGATAAAGGCGAGATCGAAACGCTGAAGGAGGCTTGCTCTCACACTGATCGGGAGAAACTGAAAAAAAGGAAAGACGAAATGGGGCTCCAAAGGGAAATAATAGTTGGGCGTTTGTACGTAGTAGTTCTTACCAACGCGCCGGACCTCGTCGGCCATCTGTTTAATCCGTACCTCTTCTCCCACATGCTCAATGACGGAATTAGAAAACACAATATCAAATTCCCGGTCTCGGTACTGCCGCATGTCGCAAGCATCCCCCACCACGCATTCAATGTTTTTACGCCCGGAGATTTGCGGTACTGCGTTTAGAATCGTTATAAAGATGCCCTCTTGATCAGCAAATCCGATCCTTTCCCACACTCTGCGGGTACCCCCCACGTCCAGGATCCTCATGGGGCGCTCTATCGAAGACGCAAGGTCGCGAAAGAACTCCCAGCGCTTCTGCCTGAACCGCGAATTAAAGGAGTCGAGCTTCCGCGTATCGAAAAGTCTGCCTATCCGCCCATCGGGATTCATAGGTTGTCTGTCTTTCTCCGATTCTCGAGGAATGGTTAAATTGATTTGTCCGACTTATCCACTTAGGCGCCACTGCCCGCCTGCCGGAATCGTTGGATGCCTGCAGACACCAGTTTATTTTGCCCTTGCGTGGCGCCGCTGCGATTTGACCGAGTGTAACAATTGACAGGTTCGATGCACGCTTAAAAGTGGTACAAGTACATTGTCTTGTTTCAAATCGGCACCAGCGCCCCGCAGCGCCCATATCTTCGTGCGCGATCTGACCCCGGCGAGCACTGGCAACGCCATCGGGATTGGCATGGCAGACTTCACTACAGCGCGTTTTCTGAAATCACTCAATTTGCAATACACCTACAGGAACGCGCAGACTTTGCTCGAAATGCAGGCGGCGAAGATCCCGCCTCGCCGGCTCCATATGCCTCACCAACGTCTCAAATCAAAACACTGCTTAACCGGATTTGCCTTGATAAGCGCGTCCCCTTCATGCGACAAAAACGCCACCATGACTGCACTGTGGTAATCAAAACGCCCCATACTGGGACGGCTGTGCTCCAGATCAAGACATTATCCCTTGGCCGGGATCTTACTTTTATCAAACTAAAGTTGATTTCCACCGCGCATTCTGTCACCGTTTGGCTTGGATCATCACCAGATGATCGTGCGTTGGCATTGTAAGTCTCCAGTGCCTTAGTGGCTGTTGCGTTCGACCAATGGTAAGTAGAAATAAGATAAGTCTGGTAAGAATCAATTGATCCTAGTCAGGCTCTCGCAAGCGGGAATAGCTGTTTCTGCCTGTGAGTGAGAGCCCTGCTGTTGTTTGGTCGCCGGCGCGGAGAATCTTCTACATTCGGGCCCTCGTCGAACCGGAGAGGCACAAAGCTACGGGCTCACGCAGCGGCAGGCAGTTGATCGAAATCTATTGAAATCACAGGCGGTAGTGCATGGCGATCGACTTTCCTCTCCCCGCTGCAGAGCAGATGGGGTTCCACCCTTCCCCAATCCCCACCCAGCCCTTCATGATTCTGCGGGGAGCCATGGGGATAGCGATTCCCGCTTTGCTTGATTTCTGTTGCATTGCTGTCGCCTGCATCGCCGGCATCTTACTCTATGAGCTGCACAGGCCGTTAGACGGACGCGGCGCATGGCTGCTTTGGGCAGAGCTTTCGCTCAAGTATGGTGTCGCGTTTGTTATTCTCGCCCAAGCCCATCACCTCTATGCGCAGCGCGCCACCCTGCTCCAGGTGGCCGACACGGCACGCATCCTCAGGGTATCCGTCTACGGTCTGACCCTTCTCTCAGTCGGCAATTACTTTACCAAAGCCGATATGCCGCGCTTGCTCCTAACCTATTTCTGGGCGTTCTCCACCCTTCTGCTGGTCATGCAAAAGTACTTAACCAGCAGAATCATTCGCGATTGGAGTTCGCTTGCGGCCCACCAGCGCCGGGTGCTCATCTGCGGCACAAATCGGGAGACGCGCCGTCTCTTTTCTTACCTGCTGCACTCCCCCCACCTGGGCCAGATACCTGTCGGATTTCTGGATGAAAGCGGCTTCGACAGCCGCCGTGTTATTTATAGTCACGATTACAACCTGAAACACCATGTACCCGTCATTTCCGAACCGCTCTCGCAATCTCTCCTACGCTCTCTGGACGTGCAAGAGATCTTCGTGGCCCAAACCGTTTCCCAGCCACGCATGCACGAACTGCTGGCTCTAGCGGCCGCCGCCGGGGTCAGGGTCTCGCTGGTGGGCGCTGGTCACCCCAACTTTGCCGAACGCTGCACCTCGGTGCAGATGATCGACGGTCTCATGGTCACCACGTTCGATGGCGATGGTGACCACCCGCTGCCTTACATCGTTTTCAAACGGGTCCTCGATCTGCTCCTGTCTTCTCTGCTCACTCTGCTTACTCTCCCCATGTGGCTGGTTGCGGCCATCATGGTCAAAGCCACCTCCCGCGGGCCGGTCTTCTTTCGTCAGGAACGGACAGGCCAATCCGGCAGGCGATTTGTCATGCTCAAATTCCGCAGTATGTATGTGGACACGCCAAAATACGGGCGTTCTCCCGAAAGCCCGAAAGACACACGCATTACGCCGGCGGGAAGGTTTCTAAGACGAACCAGCCTGGATGAACTCCCTCAGTTGCTGAATGTCTTGATGGGAGAAATGTCTCTGGTCGGGCCTCGTCCGGAGATGCCTTATATCACCGACACCTATACGCCGCTCGAGCGTCGCAGGCTCTCTGTTCCTCAGGGGTTGACCGGTTTGTGGCAGCTCAGCGGCGACCGCAAGTTCACCATCCATGAGGCGCTTGAGTACGACTTGTACTATATCGAGAACCGCGGTATCTTCCTTGATTTCGCGATTCTTCTGCACACCTTGTTCTTCTCCATGAAGGGCCTCTAGAGACAGCGTGAGAACCTTGCGGTTCACAATTGATTCTCGGCGGAGTCCGTGCCCTAACAGAACCAAATAGGAACTGGACGGAGGTTCTGTTAGGAGAATGACTCCCGTCGGTTTAGTTCTCACGCAGACACTGTGGGCCCCCCCCCGGGCAAGAATCAGATCCAGTACCACGGAGCAAGCACGCGGCCTGCACTGCGCACATAACACTTGAGGAGTTGTCTGCCCTTGGAGTAATTGCCGTTGTCCCAGCCGCGGACGCCGTCGATGAAGGGTTCTTTCGAAAAGCGCTGAACCAGGCGCGCCCCCTGCGCCCGCTTCGGTAGATAATCTCGCATGTGCATCTCGTGTGTTTCGGAGTCGAGATCGTCGGCAACGCCACGGAAGATGCGGTCGTATCCGTGCGAAGTCCAGGCCATCAGGCGCATGTCCATCCAGCGCCTGGGGTGGTCCTTCATGTCCACGTAGGCGTCAAAACCGCGCGGCGCGCTGGTGATGATCGATGCCAGATTTTTCACCATATATCGACCGGTAATTTTCCAGACTACATGGTTCACCCCAGCTTCGATCACCATGATCGAGGACGTCATGGCGTAATCCAGCAGCTTGAACTCACCGTGGGCGCGGCCCTTTTCGGCATAAAGGTGAACTCCATAGTTGCACAGGAACTCGACCCGCTCCGTCAACCCCCGGGAGGCAACCAACTCTCGCAGAGTGGTTACATCGCTATCGGAATTTTCGACGAAGACAATCCCGTGCAGCGGACGATCAATCAAGCCAAGGTAGAAGCCGAGCGCGTCGTCGTAGTCCTTCAACCGCGCCACGGGATCGGTGCGCGCCAGGTTCCGCGCATGGTGCGGGGTAATGGTCGCTGTCATTAACAGAATGTGCTTGGTTGGGCTCGGCTGCTTGCTCCGAGACCGTCGTTCGGAACCGGCCCCGGGGTCTGACAGTGAGGTCGATGGGGCGCGGAAAATTGAAGGGGCCTTATGAGAAATATCACTTTGCATACTGTGCTTTCAGGCGTTGGAGACGGCCGGCAAATTGGAAAGGCAGCAATGTAGCGCGGAGTATGAAACACCTGGTCGCTGGCGCTTCATGCCATTCGAGCGAGATGGGAGAACTCTTCCCAGACAAATCTAGGAGAGGTGGCGCGGAGTGTCCAGAAAAATTCCCGAATAACACAACCTTGAATTCCCAAAAAGGCAAGACAGCAAAATCGTTCGCACCCGCGGCCAGAGTCTCCAGCCGGATCAGGTGATGCTGATCAGCACCGCGGTCAGCGCGGGGATGAAGCAAGTCACCTGCGTACCTTCCGGGGCTAGCGTGTCGGGGCCGTCCGGGCTAAAGCCACCAGCTATATTCACGGTGGCGCCCTGGATGGTAACTCCGGAGGTCGCTGCCAGGCTCGCACCCGTCATCGCTTGCTGCGTCGCTGACTGGATGTTCTGACTGGTGGCGATGGTGAGCGTCAGATTCTGCAGCGTATCTTTGTTAACCACAACCACGTTCAGCGCTCCGCTCGCGCTCCTCACCGCGTAAGCGGTGGCGTCTACGGTTCCGGCCACGAGTTGTGTTTCGAGTATCGTTCCGGGACCGGCGAGGGTAAAAAGCAGCATACCGTAGTACACCGGCCGGGCCTCGACTACCCCGCCGTCGTTGTCGGCGATGGGGGTATAACCGGGCGCGTTACCGCCGCCGTGCATGTTCACTCCGGTAGCGCCGCCCAAAGCCACATGAAAAAGAAAATCAATCACCCACAGAGACGACGCGTAACTGTCGCTGACACCAAAAGCGCCCCCATTGAAATAGGAGTTGCACTCGCTTATCCGGTAGGGAATGCCCAATTGCTCGGCCCCCGGGCCGAGCAATGCCAGGTCGCCGGCGAGTTGGGGATCGGGGCTGATGAGGAAGTCGGCGGTGGCCGTCGGGCTGTACCCGCTGGCTCGATAGTAGTGCTGGGTCAGCAATGTGATCTCAGCCGCCGTCGTTGCCTGGCCGAAAGGCAAGGTCCAGGTGGAGATGTTTTCCCCCCCGCCCGCCGCCGGGCCGGTGATGGCTACCTGGGGCGCAGACTGGAGGATCGCGGAGCGAAACATATTCCAGCGGGCAAGAAAGTCCTGCAGGGTCCAGTTACCGGCAAAGAAACTACCCGCTGAGCCGTAGCTGTCAGGCTCATTGCCGATTTCGATGCCAAGAAGATTTGGTCCAAGAACCGAGGCCGCATACGCTACTTCTTCGGCAGCCAGGGCGGCCGTGGAGGTAGCGAGATTGACACCGTAGAGGCATAGCCAGCCGGTGGCTTCAAGAAAACCAGCCAAAGCCTTGATTTCGACCGGCGTCACCTGTAAGTGGGTTCCCGTGGCCTTGGGCGTCCACATTATTTGGTCGACCGATCCGCCTCCAATGCGAAGAACGCCGTCGCCAAGGCGTCGAAACATCCCAATGAGGTGCTGGTTGGACGCATGAAAATAGGGGTATGTCATGGCTAACTTCTCATAACTCAAACCCATGAAGCGCGGCGGAATTGTCCCACTGGAGGTCGCCGTTACCGTCAGCGAAGCCTGGACGACAGGACCGTCAGGTACGGGCAGCGGATTGCCGGAAGGCGGAGTGTAGATGTAGTTCGAAGTGTAGCCGCAACCCTGAAGGAGGGAGAATGCAGCCCACGAAGCCGCTCCTCCGAGGAGACGGCGCCGGCTTAACCTCGAACTGTTTCTATGCCACATGGTAAGGGTAAGTGCTGCGTTCTTCGGCGAATGTCTTCGCGGGGTTGAGTCGATAGGATGCAGAATTTCTATACCGTTCGAGTTTGGCACAGCGTATGCGGGCGGCTGTGAAAACGCTGCAAGGTGGGCAGCGGAAAACCAGAAGATCGCTCGTCGAAGTGAACTTACAGCGATCGCTACTGCTTAGAAGTAATCAGACCGCTTCAAAGTGGGACACAACGGTTCCGACTTAGAACTTGGTTCATGGTCAGTCAAGTGTTTCTGCAAAACCAAAGGTTGCTTTCCACCGGCCATTCTGTCACCTTCTGCCTAGATTAAAGAACGAACGTAATCACCCGATAGCACTATTGTCTCTCGCATTATCTCCTGTGTTGGCTTCCAAGGCTTGTGAAGTAAGACGCATTGACCGCCACAATTTGACTAGGAGAACTCCCCCGTATGAACGCCGTAAGTACGAATCAAACAAACGTCACCGATACAGTTATGTTCCTGGGGGTGACGCTACAACCCAGATCGATGCCGGAAATGAATAAGCTGGTGGAGCGGGGAATTCGCGAGCGCCAAAGATGGATTATCGCGAACCACAACCTGCATAGTGTGTACCTGTTCCATAGGTATCCAAGGCTGCGCAAATTCTACTCCGACGTTAACTGGACTTACCTGGATGGTATGCCGTTAGTGGCCTTGGGCCGCCTGTACGGTTACCCGCTCGAGCGCAAACAACGGGTCACCCATGCGGACTGGATGGGTCCGCTGATGGAACTGGCCGCCGGCAGAGGCTGGCGCGTCTTCAATCTCGGGTCACCGCGGCAGGTTGCGGAGAAAGGCGCTGCGCAATTACGTAAGCTCTACCCGGCTCTGCAGATAGAGGTGAGCGACGGATACTTCGACGCCCGCCGCGACAGCGATGAGAATGAAGCCCTGGTAGCGCGAATTAATGCCTACAGGCCTGATCTGTTGATGGTTGGGATGGGTATGCCGCGGCAGGAATTTTGGACCCAAGAGAACTTTGCCCGGCTGCAGGCCCATGTAATTCTTTCGTCCAATGGGGCCGCCTTCGAGTATGTCGCTGGTGCGGTGCCGACGCCTCCGCGTTGGGCGGGCCGGATGGGACTGGAATGGGTCTTCCGGCTGGTCAATGAGCCCCGTCGTCTCTTTGCCCGCTACCTCATTGAGCCGTGGTACATACTGCTGCTGCTGCTGCAGGATTATCCACGTAACCGCCACGGTGTCAAGCTAAGGGCGAGCGCGCAAGTAGGCGGTTGAACTTGCGATCGGCCATGGGCTCGAACGGGAACAAGATGAACCAGGGTAGGCAAATCGATCGCAGGGTGTTCATGCAGGGGTTGGGCGCGCTAGGTTGGTCCCGGTGGACTTGGCGCCGGGCAGCGGCCCAGGCTGCTGCGACTGTCCCGCTGCAGCGGCTGGCCGAAGAAAAGGGGCTTATGTTCGGTTCCAGCCTGGCGTTGAAGTACTGCGTGCAATCCGCGGCCTATCAGCAGCTGTTCATATCTCAATGCGATATCGCGACACCGGAACTGCATATGAAGTGGGACTCACTCAGCAGCCAGCCTGGGGTCTACAACTTCGGCAATGCCGACAGGTTTGTGGCATTCTGTGCCACCAACCGTATGCGGATACGAGGGTGCACGCTGGTCTGGCACGACGCTCTGCCGGCATGGCTACCTTCACAGCTCACACCGGCCAATGGGCAAGCGATGTTGACAAACCACATCCATAAGGTAGCCGGGCACTTCGCCGGTCAGTTGTACTCCTGGGATGTGGTGAACGAGGTATTGGACCCCGCGAGTCATCGGCCAGATGGCCTGCGCAATACTCTTTGGCTTGAGAACTGCGGCGTCGATTATCTGGAGCGGGCTTTCCGGGCGACCGCTGAGGCTGACCCCAGAGCTCTGCTGGTGTGGAACGAGAATTATCTCGAGCTCTCGAATGGTTTCGGCGTCGCCAAGCGCACGGCCCTGCTCACCCTGCTCGATGGCATGCTCGCGCGCGGCGTTCCTATCCACGGTATCGGCCTGCAGGCTCATCTGCGCGCTGATCAGGCGACGGCCTTGGGGGATAAGAGTTACGAGGTCTTCCTGGGTGAGTTAGCGCGGCGCGGAATGAAAATCTTTGTCACCGAGTTGGACGTGCAGGATGGGACCTTACCGGGCGATACCGGGGCACGCGATCAGGCGGTGGCCCAAATATACAGCCGGTTTCTTAGCGCGACTCTGCGCCAACCGGCGGTGCGAGGGATTGTCACCTGGGGGCTCGCGGATCCCTTCAGCTGGCTCGGCGGATACTGTCCGCGCAACGATGGTTTACCCGTGCGGCCGCTGCCGTTCGATGCCGACTTCCAGCCCAAAGCGGCGTATTACGCCATGGCCGCCACACTTCAATCAGCGCCGTACCGCGGCTAAAACGACAGCAGGGTAGGTGTAATTTGGACCACAACTCTCAACCAGCTTTCGGCGCAGGGAAAAGCCTGCGTACCTCGCTTGCCGCAGCTGAAAGTCATCCTATCGTCGTTTCTGCCGTGATCCCCACTCGAGGACGACCTGAGCTCTTGTGCCGTGCGGTCCGTAGTGCCCTGGCCCAGACTCTGCGCGAGATCGAGGTGGTGGTGGTCATCGACGGCGAGGATCCTGCCACCAGCATTGCGTTGGACAAGCTGGCGCAGCGAGACGGGCGTCTGCGTGTGCTTGCGCTCGGGGCCAGCGTGGGAGGATCGGACGCGCGTAACCGGGGCGTCGATGCGGCGGCAGGGGAATGGATCGCGTTTCTCGATGACGACGATGAGTGGCTTCCGGGTAAGCTGCAGGCCCAGATCGATGCAGTGAGGGCATCGACGGCGTCCATCCTCATCGGGACCTGCAGGATGATCGCGCGCACCCCAGGCAAGGACTATGTGTGGCCGCGGCGCCTGCCGGCCAGCGATGAACAACTGGGCGAGTATATTATGGCGCGGCGCACGTTCACTCGCGGCGAAGGATACCTCCAGACATCGACCTTCTTTGTCCGTCGCTCGCTCATGCAGGCGCAGCCGTTCAAGAGCGGCCAGTTGAAGCACCAGGACACCGAGTGGGTGTTGCGCCTGGGCCGCCTGCCCGGGACCGAGGTGGTGTTCGCCGATGAGGTACTGGCGATTCACAACATAGAAGACGGGCGCGTCACTGTAAGCAACAAATCCAATTGGCGCTACTCGCTCGAATGGCTGCGCCGCGATCGGCATCTGTTCACCCCGCGCGCGCTGTCCGGCTTTGTCTTGTACCAAATTGCCGCCGAGGCGTCGGATCAGAAAGCGTGGAGCGCATTCTATCTGCTGTTGCTCGAGGCCTTGCGCCATGGCAACAGCACGCCTCGCGATTTTGCGATCTATCTGGCCATCTGGTTGCTGCCTCGCCCCGTCCGCCGCCGCCTGCGCGATTGGATAGCGCGCCGGCCCGGGTTTCGTTCCCTGGTGCCGTCGTCATGAGAATCCTGCAGCTCACCCGGCAGTTTCTTCCTGCCCAAGGCGGCTTGGAGAGTGTTGTCGAAGGCCTGAGCGTTGCCCTGCAGCACAATGGGCATACGGTGCAGGTGGTCACACTTCGCTTGCTCTTTTCGACCGGAGCCATGGCGCCCACGGAATCGGTCGAAGCCGGGCTCGCGGTGCGCCGCATGCGCCACTGGGGCCCGCGCCGCTACCCGGTGGCGCCGGCCGCGCTCAAGGCAATCCGCGGCTACGACCTGGTGCACATCCACGCCATTGACTTCTTCGTAGATTATCTGAGCCTGCTGCGTTTGTTCCATCGCATCCCGCTCGTAGTTAGTACCCATGGCGGTTTCTTTCATACCGAGCGAGCGCGCGCGTTCAAAGAGATTTACTTCAAGACCGTCACCCGCCAGTCCCTGGGCGGAGTGGGGGCAGTGGTTTGCGTAAGCCGGCACGATCGCGAGCTGTTTGGGAAGATTGTGTCCCCACAGCGCCTCCGGGTCATCGAGAACGGGGCCAATATCGATCGCTTTTGGAGCTTGAAGAAAACGGTTGAGCGGGGATTGATCCTCGGCATCGCGCGCCTGGCCGAGAACAAGCGGGTGGAGAAAGTGCTGGAGGCGATGGCTTTGCTGAAGCACCGGTATCCCTGCATGCGTCTGGAGTGGGTCGGAGCGGATTCTGCCGGGCAGCGCGACGCCCTGGAGCGTCGGGCGGCCGAGCTTGGGCTGAACGGCCGGGTGCGCTTCCATGGCGCCGTCAGCGGAGAAGAGTTGTACCGATTGCTCGAGCGGGCGCACCTGTTCGTGTCCGCTTCCAGTTACGAGGGCTTCGGGCTGTCGACCATCGAGGCCATGAGCGCCGCCACCGTGGTCGTGGTCACTGCGGTGGGAGCGCACCCTGACGTAGTTCAAGACGGGGTGAGCGGCTTGCTCGTTGCCCGGGATGCGATCGGACTGGTGGGACAGATGGAATGTGTGCTGGCCATGCCGGCAGAAAAACTGGCCAGGATAGGGGACGCGGCGCGGGCCGCAACCAAGCGATTTTCCTGGAGCCAGATCGCACCCAAGTACGAGCAACTGTATCGCGAGGTGGTCGACGCGGGCAGGCACTTTGAGGCCCGGCCATGAACCAGGGAACCATCTTGATCTTCCGCACCAATCTGCTGGCGCCCTCGGAGACGTTTATCGTGGCCCAGGCTGCAGCCATGCGGCAGTTTTCGCCCTATTTCGTGGGCTGGCGCAGGATGGCCGGGATCGCAATATCGGAAGACACCAGCTGGACCGTCGATGGCGGCGGCCTGCGGGGAAGATTGCGGCAGCTGCGCTTTCGCTATGCCGGCCCCACGCGGGAGCAGCTTGCGCGGCTGCGGGCGCGAGTTCCACGGCTCGTCTATGCGCACTTCGCTCCCGATGGCTACGCAGCGATGCAGCTGGCCGAACAGCTCGGGGTGCCGCTGGTGACGGCCTTACACGGATATGACGTGACCATAAGCGATCGGGCCATGGGGGCAAGGCGGCTCGGCCGTGAGTATCTGCAAGGCCGGCCGGCACTGCAGAAGAAGTGCGCGCTCTTTGTGAGTTGCTCCGCGTATATCCGCCAGCGAGGTCTGGAGATGGGATACCCGGCGGAGCGCACCATCGTGCATTCGATCGGCGTCGATGTGGAGCGGTTCAAGCCGCCCGCGGTCGGTCGGCGGGAGAAAATTGTCCTGTTTGTCGGGCGCCTGGTGGAGAAGAAGGGCTGCGCCAGCCTGATTGAAGCCATGGCCAAGGTACAGCACTGCGACGCTGCTGCCGAACTGGTGGTGATTGGGGATGGTGAATTGCGCCCGGACTACGAGGCGCGTGCGGCCGCGCTGGGTGTGCGTTGCCGCTTTTTCGGCACCCAGCCAACCAACGTGGTCCGGGACTGGATGGCGCGCGCGGCCGTCTTCTGTGTTCCCAGCGTGATCGCAGCCACTGGGGATACCGAAGGCTTTGGCATGGTGTTTATTGAGGCGCAGGCGATGGGCCTGCCCGTCGTGAGCACACTCAGCGGAGGCATACCGGAGGCGGTGAAGCATGGGGAGACGGGTTTGCTGGTGAGTGAACGCGACCCCCGGGCTCTGGCGGAGGCGATTCTGCAGCTGATGCAGGACAAGGAACTGTGGCAGCGCTACAGCGTTGCCGGCAGGAGACATGTCGTAGACCACTTCAATCTGGCGCGGCAAACCGGGCGGCTGGAAGATGTGTTTGCGCATTTGCTGGAAGGACGCTGACCATGGCGCAACTGAGTCAGGCGCTGCTCGAACCTCTCCCGCAGAGCGCGCATAAGCCGCGCCGTTTCTATCAGCCGGAGCTTGATGGATTGCGCTTCTACGCCTTTCTGGGCGTATTCATCTATCACACGTTGCCCGAGCAGCCGGCCTTCTACCGTGGATTGCACTTTCCCCTGCCGTCCTTCTGGTCCGCGGTTGTCAAGTCGGGTGCGTCCGGGGTCGATCTGTTCTTTGCCCTGAGCGCTTTTCTGATCACGTCGCTGTTGCTGCGCGAACGCCAGCAGACCGGCGGCATCTCGCTGCGCTTGTTCTACATCCGTCGCATTCTGCGCATCTGGCCGCTGTACCTGGTGGTGATGGCCGTGGCCATTGTGTTGGCCCATACGCTGCGCAGCCAGGACCTTCCCTGGTACTACGTGATCGGCTACCTGCTCTTCGTCGGTAACTGGTTGAATGCAGCTTTCGGTCGTCCGGATTCGATCTGCACTCCCTTGTGGACGGTCTCGATCGAAGAGCAGTTCTACCTGGTGTGGCCTGCGCTCATGCGGATGTTGGGACGGCGCGGCATGATCATCGCGGCGGTCGCTACATTCCTGCTTGCCACCCTAAGCCAGATCGGCATCGCGCTCGCCGGCCTCAGCGGCGGTTACATCTACTACGGCAGCCCATCACGCGGCGGCACGCTGGCGCTGGGTATCTTGCTGGCGCTGTTCGCGGACCGTCTGCCCCGGCTTACGTGGGGCATGCGTTGGCTGCTGCTAACCGCCGGACTGGGGGGCTGGGTCGCCGCCTACGCGTGGCTTAACGATCGGCCAGGGCCGGTAACGATGCGCATGGTGCTGGGACGCGTGGTGGGCTCGATAGGCGCGGTCCTAATTCTGTACGCGTGCCTGCATAGTCGCAGCCGGTTGGTGACGAACGGCTGGGTGGTACGGCTGGGCAAGATCAGCTATGGGCTTTATATGTGGCATGCGGTCGCGATTCTCATCATGCTGGGGCTGCTCCGCCCGGTCTGGGGATGGCATCTGCTGGCGGCCAAGGCCCTGGGATTTGTGATGACGGTTCTACTCGCGCTGGCATCGTATCGCTGGATCGAGTCGCCCTTCCTGCGACTCAAGGACCGTTTCGCTACCGTACTTAGCCGGCCCGTCTGATGAGCGTGATTTCGTTCTTGATCGTGCCCAAGGCGACGAAGGACTTCTGCCTTAGTCAGCTATCTCACCCTAGCGGCCATTTCTTTTGGCCCATTGTAAGTGGAGGTCTCTATCCTGGATAAGATAGCGTTTCAACCCTCGCACGTCGTCGTTGCTGCGCCCCCGCCGCCTGCCGAGCTCACGCTGCGCGAAGTCGGCGCGATGCTCGCTCGCCGGCGCGCCATCATCTACGTCAGCCTCACCGCATTCTTTCTGCTCGCGATCCTGGCTCTCGCAGCTTCGACCCGGCGCTATCGGTCGATGGGAGAGATCGAAGTGCAGAAAGAGTCCACCAGTGCTCTGGGCATCCAGACGGATAGCGCCGATACGCCCTCCGACGCCCTCGAAGTCAACATGATTATCCAAACCCAGGCGCAGATCCTGCAGTCCGATTCGCTCGCCCTGCGGGTGATCGAAGATCTCCACCTGGAGCAAACCGAGGATTATCGGCCGAAATGGTCGCCGGTGGGTTGGTTGTTCGGTCTGCTCGGGCCGCGAGGCGTGGCCGACTCACCCGGCGCTACGCTCGAGAACTCGCCCCATCGGCGCATGCGGGTGCTGAGCATCTTTCATCGGCGGCTGACGGTAAAGCCGGTGACAGGAACGCGCCTGATCGACGTGTCCTATCTAAGTCCCGATCCGCAGCTGGCGGCAACGGTAGTCAACCACCTGCTGCAAGGCTTGATCGAGAAGGGCTACCAGGCACGCTACGACGCTACCATGCAAGCGTCTTCCTGGTTGAGCGGGCAGCTGGGCGACCTGCGCGCCAAAACCCAGGAGTTACAGGCCAAGGTGGTGAAGCTGCAGCAGGAGTCGGGTGTCTTCGCCCTGGGCGAGGTCGATCGCGAGGGCCGGGACCAGACGTATAGCCCAACCCTCGAGAAGCTGCAGATGGCGACCCAGGCAGAAGCCCAGGCGCAGTCCAACCGCATCCTCAAGGGCGCGATCGACGATGTAGTAAAGAGCGGCAACGCGGAGTTGATTTCCGGGTTGGGCGGAAGCGCGATAGGCGGCGCCTCTTCCGCCGGCGTCGCCACGTCCCTCGGCTTGATTCAGAACCTTCGTATGCAGGAGGCGACCCTCGATGGGCAGCTGGAAGAGCTCTCCGCCAAGTTCGGTCCCGCCTATCCCAAACTCGCCGAGCTGCGCGGCAACGTGAGCGGTGTCCAGGCGGCCATTCAAGCGGAGGTGGCCCGCGTGGCCGGTCGGGCGCACAACGACTTCATGGTGGCTGAGCAGACGGAGGAAAAGACGCGCCGCGATTTTAACGTCGACAAAAGCGAAGCAGAAGCACTCAACAACAAGACCATTGAATACCAGATGGTCCGCCAGGAGGCGGACCAGACCCGGTCGCTCTATGACGATATGCTGCGCCACCTGAAAGAGTCGGGTCTCTTAGCCGGCCTGCACTCGACCAACATCTCCATCGTCGACTGGGCCAAGGCCAGCGATAGTCCGGCCAAGCCGGTGGCGTTGCTCTACCTGGTGGGATCGCTTCTCGCCGGTTTGGTCTTCGGTATCGTGGCCGCGCTGTTGCGCGACGTGACCGACACCAAGATTCACGATGTGCGCGAGATCTCCCGTGAGCTGGGCCCCTTGCCGCTGTGCGTGCTGCCCTATCAAAAGGAGCTGCCTGCCCCGTTTGCTGAAGCGAGCCGGATCGAGAAATCGCCGTTGCCCGCGTTAGACCGCCCGCAGTCTCTGTTTGTCGAGTCGCTGCGCTCACTACGCACGTCTCTAATGTTGTCACGCAGTGGAGCGCCTCCACGTTCGGTGCTGGTCACCAGCTCCCTGGCAGGAGAGGGAAAGAGCTTCCTCAGCTGGAACCTGGCCATTCTTTTTGCCCAGCAGGGAAAGCGGGTCTTGTTGTGCGATGCCAATCTTCGTCATCCATTTCTTCATCGCAACCTGGAGGTTGACCCGCTCACCGGCTTAAGTACGGTGCTCGCGGGCCTCTCGCTGGACTGCGGCGCATCCGTAATGATTCCGGTGCTCGAAGTTCCCGGGCTGTTTCTCATACCCGCAGGACCCCTGCCCCCGTATCCCGCGGAGCTTCTCGCCTCAAGTCAAATGGCAAACCTGGTCAAGGTATGGGAAATGCAATACGACCTTGTGCTTCTGGACGGGCCGCCCCTGCTGCAGTTCACTGACTCGGCTGTGCTCAGCTCCATGGTCAACTCGGTGCTGCTCCTCGCCCGCCATGGCAAGACGCCTATGCCGGCGCTGGAAAAGAGCTACCGCATGCTGGAAGACGTGCAGTCCACCAGCGGACGCAAGATCAATATCGTCGTCAACGGCGTGAAAGAGCAGCCGGCTCAAGGATTCGTCCCATATCCAAAACGTGAAAGGGAGGCTGCGAAAGCCTGATGAAAAATCCACTGCGGTTCTCGACCCTGTTGCTCCTGCTCTCTTCGCTTGCGGCCACCTCACCGGCGCAGAAGGAGAGTCTGCTGATCGGACCCGGCGATCTGCTGCATCTTGAGGTCTACGACACACCGGAAATGGAACAGCACGCCCGGGTAACCGATACCGGGAACGTTCCCTTCAGCTTTCTAGGCAACGTCAACGTAGCCGGCTTGACGCCACAGCAGGCAGCTGAGCGGATCGAACATGGACTCCAGGCCGCCGGTATCATGCTGCACCCGCAGGTCACGGTGTGCGTAGATGCATACGCAACCGAGAACGCGTCGGTGATGGGGGAAGTGCAGAAACCGGGGACTTACGAGATCGACACTCCCCACAAAGTGGTGGACGTCCTCGCGATGGCCGGCGGACTAACCCCGATCGCGGATCGACACATTACCATTCAACGCTTCGGCCCGGCCAAAGAAAAAGTCGATTACTACTATTCCAATGCGGGCGAAGCAGCCTTATCCGACGATCCCATGGTGTACCCCGGCGATTCGGTAGTCGTGTCCAAGGTCGCGGTGGTGTATGTGCTCGGCGATGTGTTCAAGCCGGGCGGCTATCCGATAAATACCAACAACTCGAAAATGACCGCGTTGCAGGCCATCGCGCTGGCCGGCTACGCCAACCATACGGCTGCCGTCGGCAAGTCAAGACTGGTGCGCGAGACCGCCCATGGAGTGCAGGAAATTAATTTGCCCGTGAATGAGATGCAGAAGGGCAAGCTGCCGGATGTTGCATTGCTGCCCGACGATGTGGTCTATGTCCCTTTCAGCTTCGTGCGCAACCTGGAAGTCAACAGCCAAGGGATTCTCGCTTCGGTTACTTCCGCCGCCCTATACATCCACTGATGGATTCGATCGTCTCTCCGCTTCAGGAGTCTGTCTTGGCAACTGCCCAACCGTTCGGTCAAATCTCGGTCAGAGATGAGTCGAGAAGAAGGGAAAGCGCCGCCCCGAAAGGTATCTGGAGCCGCGCTTCGACCTGGGGTCTGCTGCTGCTGCTGCTCTATTTTGCCCTCGGCGGCGTCTCGCCGTTTGTCAATGCTCCTACCGCCATGCGCGCGGTCTCCACCAGTTCCGAGGGTGGGGTTCTTGGGGAGCGCCTCAGCAAGCTGGTGATGTTTGTGATCTGCCTGATCTTTGCCGCTCAGCGGCGCCAGGCCGTTCGCCGCCTGAGCATGCAGATGAAGCTGGTGACCAGTTTCCCTATCCTCGCGCTTCTGCTCTTTCCCGTCTCGCAACAAGCAACCCGGACCATCAGCTCCGCGGCCTTGCTTCTGGCCGCCGTTCTGCTCATGTACTACATCATGTCCCGCTATGCGTTCGATGAGCTACTGGAACTGTTTCTTATTCTGGGCACGGGGACGATCGTCGCCAGTATTGTGTTTGCCCTGGCTCTTCCTCAGTACGGACTGGATGCGATGGGCGGCCATTCCGGGGCTTGGAAAGGTATCTTCAGCGCCAAGAATTACCTCGGCGATCTGACAGTGTTTTTCCTCACCGTGGCGGTGTCGTACCGTGGGCGCAACTCGTTTCTTCGCTCCGTTCGGGCTTCACAGATCATCTTTTGCCTGATTGCCATTGCCTTTTCGCGAGCGGCGACCGCGTACCTGCTGACCGCCATCTACATTGTCTATTTCGTGATCATGAAGACGCTCGATCGTTTTCGCAAGAAGGACTACTTTGTCCTCTGTATTCTTCTGGTTGGAATTCTCTCCGTCGCTGCAGTGGTGATTGTCACCACGCCGGATATGCTGTTCAGCCTGCTGGGGAAAGATGCGTCCTTAACCGGGCGCACCGGGATATGGAGCGCGGCGATCGATTCCATCGCCAAGCGCCCGCTGCTCGGCTACGGTTACCAGGCGTTCTGGCTCGGCCTCCAGGGCGAATCCTATCGCGTGATTCTCGCCGTGTCGTGGCTTCTGGCACAGGCGCAAAACGGGTTTCTTGACGTCGCGCTGCAGATGGGTGCGGCTGGGTTGGCAATTGTATTGCTGGTCTTCGGCTTCGCCTTTCGTGATGCCGGGGCTTGCCTCTTCCGCTCTCGTGACCCTGCGCAGCTTCGGGCCGTGAAGTGGTACCTTGCCATCGTCATCCTGACGCTCATTTGCAACCTCGATGAAAGCTTCCTCTTTGAAGCCAAGCATCTTGGCTCGATGCTCTTTGTGATTGCCTGCGTGGGCCTCAAGCAGGAGTGGATGCGTTTGCGGCTAGCGACTGCGTCCCATGCCCCCAGCCCCCCAGTATTGGAGCTAATTGATCGAGTGCCTGTCACATCGTCGACGTTTCGCGTTTGAGAGAGGGCCATCCATGAGCGAGTTCTTGAGCGCCGAGTCCGAATCCATGCCGGCGATATGTGGCGCTTCCCTGCGCGTTGCTTATGATGCCCGCGCACTGGTAGGCGGAGATGGGGGAACGGGAAAAGGCCTGCAACTGCGCAACCTGATAGACAGCCGATGGGCTCAATTTCAAGGTTATGCCCCCTCTGGGGGAAGACACAAATTGACCGCAGGCATCGTGCAGGGCGGCAACGGCCGCTATCTGATCTGGCAGCAGGCCTCCTTGCCGCGCCTGCTCAAACCCTGGGGACCCGATGTGTTTCTCGCTCCCTACAATACGGCGCCTCTTTGGTTGCCGCGCCGCACCCAGCTTGTGCTCGTGCTCCACGACCTGATCCTGCTCCAGAGCTTCGGCCCCAGCCCCACCCGGGCGAGGATCCTGAACAGCTACCGCCGGCACCTTATTCCGCTTTCGGTCGCCCGCTCAAGCTATGTGCTCACGGTATCGGAATTCTCTCGCAATCGAATCCTGGAACACTTTCCTGAAGCCCGCGTCATCGTAATCCCTTGTACGATCCCGGAGTCCTGGTTTGTCGGGCCGCGAAACCTGCAGCCGCGCGACAACTACATCCTGCTGGTAACAGCCTCCCCGCCGCACAAGAATAACGTGCGCGCCCTCAAGGCCTATGCCAGCTACGTCAGGATGGCAGGAAGCGGCGCTGCGAATTTGCGCATTGTCGGGCTTGCCGGCGCTGGAGATTCAGTCCCTGCAATGGTGCGTGAGCTCCGGCTGAACGAGAAAGTGACGTTCGAACCCTTCGTTTCGACCGCTGCCCTCCAATCGCTTTACCGCCGTGCCAAAGCAGTTCTGGTTCCGTCGCTGCTGGAGGGTTTTGGCATTCCAGTGCTCGAGGGCATGGCATCGGGAACGCCGGTGATTGCCTCGCGCAGCAGTTCGCTTTCCGAGGTCGGTGGGGAAGCTGCTCAATATTTTGACCCGCTCGATGAGAGATCGATCGCTGCGTCGCTTTTTGAATTAAATGAGAATCCGGAGCTGTCGATAGAGAAAGTGAGGAAGGGGCACGTGCAAGCAGCAAAATTCCATCCCCGGATCGTACACCGCCAGATTGATGAATTCTGGTTTCAAATCGCGTCCGAGCATGCGGCAAAGCCAAGCCTATTCCTCCCACACTGGGAAAGTTGAGAGGCTGCGCATGATGTACACGTCCAGAATGCAAACCAACCGGATCGTCCGGGCAGTTAGTAGCCGTTGGCAGAGATGGCAGCAAGCCAGCTACTATAAGCGGCTATCCGTCAGCGACGCCTTTTCGGATATCTACCGGTCACAAGCCTGGGGATCGATTGAGGATCGCCCCTTCTGCTCCGGAGATGGATCGATCCGCGAGGAAGCGGTCGGCCCCTACTGCACAATGATTCGCGAATTCATTGCGGCTAACAACATAAGGTGCGTGGTGGATCTTGGCTGCGGAGACTTTGCTGTGGGTTCGCGATTCATAGGCCCAGCGGTTCACTACCTGGGCGTTGATGTGGTGCCCGACCTCATCCGCTACAACCAGGAACACTTTGGCGCCCCTGGGGTCGAGTTCCGCTGCATCAACATCATCGAAGACCAACTGCCTCATGGCGATCTCTGCCTGGTACGGCAGGTGCTTCAGCATCTCTCCAACGCGCAGATTCTGCAAACGCTGAAGTCACTGCGCCGCTACCGCTACGTCATCGCGACCGAGCATGTATATGCAGGCGCGGGTTTGCGTCGTAATCGCGACAAACCGCAGGGTCCGGGGACCCGCATCCCGCGACGGTCTGGTGTGTTCCTGGAGTCGTCGCCCTTCAACTGCCCCGCCAAACTCGTGCTCGAAGTTCCCTTGGCAGATAACCAGATCCTACGTTCTGTCGTCATCTAAAACTTGCTCGCTCGTTCCTGGTCTGTGTAACGGAAATTATGCGATTTACCATCATCACCCCCACGCTCCAGAGAAGCAGCCTGGTTAGGGCATGCAACTCGGTCGACCGCCAGTCCTTTTCTGATTGGCAGCACATCGTCATGGTCGACCGAGCCAAGCTGGATCATGCATTGTTAGCCGGGATTCATCACCCCCGGCGCTCTGTCATCAAATGCCCTGTACCTCACCATAACTACGGCAATACCTGTCGGCACAACGCATGGGAACTGGCTACAGGGGATTATTGTCTGATGCTCGACGATGACAATTACTTAGCCGACGACAAAATACTTGAGGATATCGCGGCGAATCTCGAGGACCGTCCCCCTTGGGCGCTCTTTCCCATCCTCCGCCGTGGCAAGCTGTTCTTCCATGATCCACCCGGCCTGAAGGTGACCGATACGGCGAATGTAGTAGTGCGAAGAGACATTGCTCGTTGGCCGGATCTTCTGGAGTATGCAGCGGACGCGCGTTGGATCGAAGGGCTGAAAGCATATCCGCACAAGTCATTACCAGACTTTCGGCCGATCGTCGATATGCCTGTCCAGAGCAAGGGCAGATCCAACGCGAACAGGTGGGACATCCGCGAAAAAGTGGCTCGGACCTGGCGCGATATCGGGATGCTCTACAGTAAGCGCGGCAGCACGCCGCTGTAGCCCTTCGCACACACGATCGAGGTTATCAATATGTCTTCTAACTTATCAACATCGTTTGATTCCGCATCTTATCGTAGGCACAACAGTGTCCTGACGTGGATCGTGCTGGTCGCATCTTCTCTGATCTGCCTCTCCATCTGTTACCGCCTCCGCATTTTAGCCTCCGACGATTCCTATATTCACTTGCGCATAGCAACCCACCTCATGGCTACTGGGCATGGATACTTCAATCTGGGCGAAAGGGTCATGGTAACTTCCTCACCCGTGTGGACTGTTCTGCTGGGCGTGAGTGCGTGGCTTTTTCATGGCTTTCCAGCCGCTCTGGCACTCGAGGCAGCTAGCATGGGCCTCGCGTGTACCATGAGTTTCCTGATGATTTCCCGGAATGTAAATCCGGACAGTCTTCGAACTACAGTTCTATCGCTCATTCCTCCGGCCGCGGTCTTCCTCATACTGCTTCAGAGCACGATCCAGCAAATGGAATCGTCCTTGGCAGTTGGGCTTGTCCTGGCCTCGATTTACTTGTTCGACATCGGCAATATTTGGTGGCTAAGCCTGTTGGTACTTGCGGGGTTTACTCGCTACGAATACTTCGCGGTGTTATTACTGCTTGTCGGTGTTGCTCTTCTGGCAAAGCGCCTCAAACCTGTGGCTGCCATCATCGCAGCGATAGTCTTTTCGGTTATAGCTTTATATCTCCTCTATCAATATGGGACTTTGGTGCCAAACACACTGAGAGCAAAGGCAGCCGTGTATGCGGGCTCTTACGCCCGCACAGCCGCGTCCCTGGGGCTCGGACTTTACAAGCCTCTTGCTTTATTGCGCACCTGTCTGCTGTTGGCCGCCCTGATAGCGATTGCATCAAGGAAACTGGAGCGAAGGCTCATTGTTCCCGGCGTTATGGTCTCGGCCGGAGCGCTCCTGGATCTATGCTATGTATTGAAGAAAACGATGATATTCCCCTGGTACCGCCCCCTCGCATCCACGCTCATCGTGCTGGGGCTTATCTTAAGCGTACCTGCCTTCGAAGGCAGAGGTTGGAGAAGATATGTTGCTATCGCGGCCCTTCTAGTATTTATGGATCCCTTGACTTCAGGGAAGGAACTTGCAGCTTACGTTCTTAACAATGCATCGTTCGACGGTGCGGACGAGTTTGATATCCGGACGATAGAGTATCTGTCTGTCGGACATTCCATTTATCAGGAGTGTCCGGGTGCTAGACTGATGACCTCTGAAATTGGAGGCCTTGGAGAAGGCTTTCAAGGCGAGATCCTTGATGCAGTCGGCCTGGCGACGCCGTCGGCAATCAAGTATCACCCCATGCGTGTTCCCGATGAGAGAAGTTCCAGCAATTTGGGAGCAATTCCAACCGGCTTTGTTAGCGAAATGCGGCCTGATGTAATCGTAAGTTACGATGTATTTGCGGAGTCGCTCTTAAAGAACCCCGATAGATCAATCTATACGGAATTTGTTTATCCGCCGCTGCCCGCGTCTGAGATGCCACGCTACAGCGATTGGAGTCGACATCGTTTGTATATCCTGGTGGCAAGAAGCGGATTATGTTCTTCAACGGCCCTTGATGCCAGGGTTAGGCAGTCCCTTCAGGTGCCTTAAGCATTTTTTCGCAGCCGCTTCCTCCGCCTCCACCACTGCCAAGGTGGGCCGCCACCCTTCAATTTGTCATCCCGAGCGAAGCCGAGGGATCTGCGGTGCGCCTCTCCATCAAGCAACTCCGCAGCCTTTAAAGCCTTCACCCTTCGGAGTTGCTTTGCGGGAAAGAGAACTGCAGATCCCTCGGCTTCGCTCGGGATGACAAATTGAAGGGTGGCGGCCCACCTTGGCAGTGGTGGAGGCGGAGGGACAGAGTCAAACAACAAGGTCCCCACACCTACCAAGAAACTAATTTGGACAACTATGGCTGAGAGTAGCCCAGGACGTGAGTCCTGCGTTGGAAGGTGCCAACGAGCAGTCCCGCAGGGACGGCGGAAAGTTACCTAGGACATAGTCCTGGGTTGGCTGCTCTGAATCGCGAATAGTCCACTTCGGAGGTAGAAGTAACCCAGGATTGCAGCCGTCCCTACGGGACTCAGTTGGGAGAGGTGGGTTCTCACGCAGATTCTAAAGCCCTGCTTCAACACTATTGCGCCAGCGCAGCCTCGATGGCAGCTGTAACCTGGGGCGAGTCGGGAGTGACGGCCGGTTCGAAGCGTTCCACCGGCTTGCCGTTGCGGTCGAATAGAAACTTGGTAAAGTTCCACTTGATATCGCCGCCAATTTGCGGGTTCACCGACTTATCCGTCAAGAAGGCATAGAGCGGCGCCTTATCTTCACCCAGTACGCTGACCTTGGCCATCATGGGAAAAGTTACGTCGTACTTGTTGCGGCAAAATGTTTTGATCTCTGCATTGGTGCCCGGCTCCTGCGATGCGAAGTTATTGGCCGGAATGCCGACGATCACCAGACCGCGGTCCTTGTACTTTTTATAGAGCGATTCCAGGCCGGCGTACTGCGGAGTGTAGCCGCATTTGCTGGCGACGTTCACTAGAAGAAGAACCTTGCCCCGGTAGCTACTCAGGCTGACCGGCGGGCCATCGATGGACTTCAAGGTAAAGCTGTAAACGCTCTTGGCCGGTATGGCCATGCAGACCCCAGCGGCCAACAAAGTGAGAACAAGGGCTAACTTGCGCACAGACTCCTCCCGATTTGTCCCGATAATACAGCAGTGACGTCAATTGATTGTCACTAAACGTCGCAAAGGTCCACGGCCTGCAAGAGTGAGGCTTTGGGATCGCCTGTGGGGAGGAATTCATGCGCGACGTATCCTTTATAGCCGGATTCCACAATCCCGCGCATCACTCCATCCCATTGCACCTCCTGCTTATCGTTCAGCTCGTGGCGCCCCGGGACACCGCCGGTGTGGAAGTGGCCCAGCCATTGAATGTTGGCCTGGATGGTTGCAATCAAATCGCCTTCCATAATCTGCATGTGATAGATGTCGTAGAGGAGCTTCACATTTGGGGAATTTACTTCCTTCATCACCGCCACTCCCCAAGCGGTGTGGTCCGCCATGTAGTCCTTATGGTTGACCTTGCTATTCAAGAGCTCCAGGCAAAGGACCACGTTATTGTCTTCCACAATCTTCTTCACCCGGTTCAACCCCAGAATTACATTCCTGGCGCCCTCTTCATCGGACATTCCATGGCGATTTCCGGAAAAGGTAATGACATTCGGAACGCCCGCCTTTGCGGCCAGAGGGACGTTCTTGCGTAGTGCTGCCTCGATATTGTCGTGATTGGCAACTACGTTGAGGGCATCGGGAATCGTTCCCGCCTCGACGTAGCCCATGGTACAGATCAATCCATACTTCTTGGGTGTTTCAAAATCCGCCGTTGGCAGAAGGTCGACTCCCTTCAATCCGATCTGCGCCCCATAAGCGCACAATTCGTCCACGCTCATCTTCGGATAGCACCACCGGCAGACAGACTGGCGGATGTTGCCCTTCCTTTGGATGGGGCCTTCGGCCGGAGCCGCGGGCTTTTCCTGCGCCCAGGAAATAGAGGAACTGGAAGCTAGCGCCGTGCCGGCGATGGTGCTTTTGAGCATCTTGCGACGGGAGATCGAAGCCATATGGACATGCCTTTCAAAACCTTGGTGAGTGCACGCACGTATTTAATCATCTTTTTCACAGACGCGTTACTCCGGGGGAACAGCCGTGGGGTACATGTCCGTGAGCGGCTTCGCCTGTTGCTCCATGAGCTCAGGATGAGGCAAAGGCTTGCGCGGGATCATCTGTTCCCGCATGGCGGCGTTATAGACGAAGATGGCTTCCACCACAGCCATCTGCTTCAGATCCGTGGGCTGCAAACGCTCATAGGTATCCATGTTGGAATGGTGGGTGCGTGTTCCGTAGTCCATGGGATCCTGGATGAACTGGAAGCCAGGGATGCCGACCGCATCAAACGATAAGTGGTCTGTGCCACCCGTGTTCCGATTGCTTACTGTCGTTACGCCCAAATCCTTCAACGGAGCTATCCATTGCGCAAAGATGGAATCCACCGCGGCGTTGCCCTGGGTGTAGATGCCGCGAACCCTGCCTGTTCCGTTGTCCAAATTGAAATAAGCGGAGATGAGTTTTTGCTCCGGTTTTAACGTGAGCGGCCCCGCGGGCTTCCTAGCATATTCCGAGAGCATCATCTGATCCGGAGCCGTGGAGCGGGGGAAGCTGCCGAAATGCTGGGTGACATATCCCCGGCTGCCGAACAGGCCTCCCTCTTCGCCAGTCCATAGAGCGATACGGATGGTCCGTCGCGGCTTGACTTTGAGCGCATTCAGAATGCGCATCACTTCCATAGCAACCACCGAGCCTGCCCCGTTGTCCGTAGCGCCGGTACCGGAGATCCAGCTATCAAGGTGGCCGCCGACCATCACCACCTGGTCCTTGAGCGCAGGATCGGTCCCTGGAATTTCCGCAACCGTGTCGAACCCATGCTCGTGGTCTCCAGTGAACTTGGTTTCTACGTCCATCTCGATCGACACCGGAACGTGGTTCGCGAGCAAACGAAACACCCGGCCGTAGCTCTCAATCTGGGTGACCACTACAGGAAATGGGACTGCCGTATCTCTGTGGTAAGGCGTGCGCCCGAGATCGGCGCCGTTGTCGTCGAAGATGATCCCGGTGCCTCCCCCGTTCTGGCCGTCGCGGCTGGGTACAATCACGGCGACGACCTTCTCCGCGGCCAGGAAAGGAACCAGTTCACTGAAAAGTTTGTATCGTTTGGCGGCGCGTTCGTTACGCGCCTGCATGGCCGCCTGCTCGCTTTCGAGCGGAAGCGACTCGAGCTCCTTGAGGTCCTTGTCGCTGTAGCGCTCAAAGAAGGGCTTGTCGGGTACCGGAACATCGCGCATCTCGCCGAGCAAAACAATCTTGCCCGAAAGCTTGCCCTTGTATTTGGCCATGTCGCCCGCCTCGTTGACCACGACCGAGACCGCCTGCGCGGTCACGGGCCCGTTGGTGGAGGGCGACCACGGCGTGGCCTGGGCCATGAAGACGGCCGTATCCGGCTCGGTCATACGAACCCACGTGTTGAGCTGCTGCCAGCCCATGCCGAACTCGCCCCAGTCTTCCAGGTGCGCGTTGACGCAACCCATCTTCGCGAGTTGGTCCCGCGTCCACGCATTGGCCTTGGCCATGTTGGGCGAACCGGTCAGCCGGGGTCCAATGCCATCGATCAGTCCTCCGGCGTAATCCATCACATGCGAACGCTGCAGTCCCTCCTCGCGTATGGCGTTGTACGCGTTCAGGTCGATGGACTCGGTAGTTGGCTGCTGCACATCGGCTGCGTGGGAACCCAAGGCTGCGAGCACAACGGCGGCGGCGAAGACCAGGTTGTGTTTATACATGCTTATGGCCTTATACCATTTTTGGTTGTGTTGAACGGTACAAGCGAAGCTTGGTCCGGAACGTTATCCTGGAAATGGCATCTTATAGCAGGTGGAGACCCGCATGAATAGTGAGAAGAAAAGACTGCACCATCGGGAGATACAAAACCACCCCTCAATCGGCCCCGTTAGCCGCCGCTCCTTCCTCTCATCGCTCGGCGCCGTCGGCGTCGCTGCGACTGCCGTCCCCATAGCAGCGGGGGTGCAAACAGCGCCGTCCATCGCGCCAGCGGAAACCACCACCACCGAAACGATCGAGGGCGCAATCCCTGTCAGTTTGCGTGTCAACGGCAAGCAGCTTGACCTCGAAATCGATCCCCGCACCACGCTCCTCGACTGCCTGCGTGAGACCATCAGCCTCACCGGCACCAAGAAAGGATGCGATCACGGCCAGTGCGGTGCTTGCACCGTGCACGTGAATGGCCGGCGCATCAACTCCTGTCTGACCTTGGCAGCCATGCACCAGGGGGACGAGATCACTACCATCGAAGGACTCGGTCAGCCCGGCGACCTGCACCCGATGCAGGCATCTTTCGTCAAGCACGACGGCTACCAATGCGGTTACTGTACCTCGGGCCAGATTATGTCCGCCGTGGCCCTGCTCAAGGAGAAGTGCGGCCCTTCCGACGCTGACGTCAAGGAGCTCATGAGCGGCAACATCTGCCGCTGCGGAGCCTACCCCAACATCGTCGCCGCCATACAAGACGTCCGCCAGCAGGCATAGGAGATCGCGTCATGGAAATGTTCAAGTACACCCAGGCTGCCGGCATACCGCAGGCCATTCAGGCCGCGGCCCAATCCAGCACCGCGCAACAGGGCGCGCAGGTCAGGTTCATCGCCGGGGGAACAACCTTGCTCGATCTCATGAAGTTGAATGTCGAGCGGCCCACCCAGGTGGTGGATATCAATCGCCTGCCCCTCGACAAGGTCGAAAAACTTCCCGACGGCCGCCTGAAGATCGGTGCCCTGGTTCGTAACTCCGATCTGGCTCATGACCCCACGGTTTCAAGCGACTACTCCGTTCTGTCCCAGGCCCTGCTCGCAGGAGCTTCCGCACAGCTTCGCAATATGGCCACCACGGGTGGCAATCTTCTGCAACGCACGCGTTGCATGTACTTCCGCAATGACGCCATGGCCTGCAATAAGCGCGAGCCGGGCTCCGGCTGCTCCGCCATCGAAGGCGACAACCGTACGCTTGCCATCCTGGGCACCAGCAAAGACTGCATCGCTACCAATCCCTCGGACATGAACGTCGCCCTCACTGCTCTGGAAGCGACCATTCACATCCAGGGCTCGAAGGGCGAGCGCGAGGTGCCCATCGGCGAGTTCTTCCTGGTTCCCGGCAACACGCCACAGCGGGAAAATGTGCTTGAGCCAGGCGACCTGATCACCTTCGTCACCCTGCCCGCGCCCAAGCCCAATAGCAAGCAGGTCTACCTGAAACTACGCGACCGCGCCTCGTACGAGTTTGCCCTTTCCTCGGCGGCGGTTGTGGCCGAGGTCAGCGGCGGCAAGCTGGCCTTTGTCCGCGTGGCCCTGGGAGGAGTAGGCACCAAGCCCTGGCGCTCGCTCGAGGCGGAGAAAGCGTTGCATGGCAAAGCCGTAGACGAGAAGACATTCCGCCAGGCGGCGGAGGCAGCTCTGCACGGTGCGCAGCCGCAAAGCGAAAACGGATTCAAGGTCGAACTCGCCAAGCGCTGCATCACCCACGCTCTCACCCTCGCAACCCAACAGGCGTAAGACTAGAGGAGAAAGACTCATGGCATCCACCCTCAACCTTCCTCCCCGAACCAACGCCGGGCTGCCCCGCGTCGATGGTCCGCTCAAAGTCAGCGGCGTCGCCATGTATACGTCGGACCACAATTTGCCCGGCATGCTTTACGCCGTGCCGGTGTGCGCTACCATCGCCAAAGGCACCGTCACAGCCATCGACACCAGCGGCGCCCAGAGGATGCCGGGAGTCAAGGCCGTGTATACGCGCCAGAACCTGGGCAAGCTCTTCCGATCTGCGCCGTCCCCAGATGGCTTGTCGGGGTATCTCGACGAGCGCCGTCCGCCCTTCGATGACGATACGGTCCGCTACTACGGACAATACGTCGCTGCGGTGGTGGCACTCACCTACGAACAGGCTGTCGCCGCGGCCAATGCCGTCAAGGTGACCTACAAGTCAGACAAGCCTGACGTTCGCGATCACCTCGAAACAGCTGACAAGCCCAACGTTGACAGCCATCGCGGTAATCCGGACGAAGCCTTTCAATCCGCCCCGGTCAAGGTGGATGAAACCTATGTCACCCCGACCGAGACCCACAACCCGATCGAGCTGCACGCCAGCGTCGCCACCTGGGATGGCCAAAACTTTACCCTCTACGAGACCACGCAGGCGGTCATGAACCACCGCGATGTGTTAGCCCAGATGCTCGGGGTGCCGCAGGAGAACGTCCGCGTCATCTCCCGCTTTCTTGGCTCCGGCTTCGGAGGCAAGCTTTGGCCTTGGACACACTGCCTGATCGCCGCCTCCGCGGCCCGCAACTTGAACCGCCCGGTCAAGCTGGTGGTGACCCGCGACATGATGTTTCAGACCGTGGGCCATCGCCCGCTCACCCAGCAGCAAATCCGTCTCGGAGCCACGCCCGACGGCAAACTTGTCTCCCTGATGCATGACTCGCTCAATCACACTTCGATCCTCGACGACTACTCCGAGGGTTGCAGTGAGGCCACTAGCTACAGCTACAGCACGCCGAATCTTCGCGCCACTTCCGGCCTGGTCCGGCGCAACGTTGGCACCCCAACTTCTATGCGCGGTCCTGGCGCCGTGCCCGGTCTTTTCGCGCTCGAGTCGGCGATGGATGAGCTGGCCATCAAGCTCAACATGGATCCGGTCAAGCTCCGCCTGCTGAATGAGCCTAAAATCGATGAGGGCAAGAACCTGCCCTTCTCTTCGCGCCACTTCGTCGAGTGTCTCAATGTCGGCGCAGAAAAATTCGGCTGGTCGCAGCGCACGCCCCAGGTCGGCTCTATGAAGAAGGACGGTTTGATTCTGGGTTGGGGTGTTGCCGGCTGCTCCTGGATCGCGGAGCGAATGGCCACTGCAGCCACCGTGGACCTGCATGCCGATGGAACCGCTCGGGTTTCCTGCGCCACTCAGGATATTGGCACCGGCACTTACACCGTGCTTTCGCAAATCGTTTCCCAAAGGGTTGGCATTCCCAACGATAAGATTGAGGTCGTTCTGGGCGATTCGGATCTCCCGCCCGGGCCTATTTCCGGCGGCTCCTGGGCTACTGCATCGGTTATCCCTGCAGTCATCGAAGCTATTGAGAAAGCGCAACAGCTTCTCTTTCTGATCGCCAGTCAAAGCAAAGAACCGGGACTAGCCGGGCAGAAACCCGAGTTGATGGCTTTCACCAACGGATGCGTCCATCTTAAGGACAACTCACCGGACACCGGGGTGAGGTATGAGCAGATCCTTACAGCCGGCAACATCCGCGCCGCTTCGGGCGAGGGAAAGTCCGAGGGCACCCTTGGCGATCCAAACAGCAAGTACTCCAAGCACTCCTTCGGAGCGCAGTTTGCAGAGGTGACGTGGCAGCCTGAGACCGCTCGCCTCCGTGTCTCCCGGGTGGTGACTGTGATTGACGCCGGCCACATCATCAATCCCAAACCCGCCCGCAACCAGATTGAGGGTGCGGTGGTGATGGGCGTCGGCATGGCGCTCTTCGAAGAGACGGTCTATGACCCGCGTTTCGGTGCTCCCATCAACAACAATCTTGCGGATTACATTGTGGCCACCAATGCCGACTCCCCGCAGATTGACGTCACCTTTCTGGACTATCCCGATATGGTGTTGAACCCTCTGGGCGCGCGCGGGGTGGGAGAGATTGGCCTGGCCGGCATTGCGGCAGCCATCACCAATGCGGTTTATCACGCCACTGGCGTGCGCGTGCGTAAATTGCCGGTCCGCATTGAAAACCTGCTGAGCCCGCCGTTGCGCGCTTAACAGACTGCAGAAAAAAGTCGCTGCTGGGTAGGGCCGGGTTTTAGCTAGAGGCTGCGTGAGGACTCCACTGACGAACTCACTTCCGCAGGGACGTTGTTTAGGACGATCAAACCGCTTGGTTAAGAGTTGCGAGCTCACTGTAGGGCACTTGTTTGAGGTCAAGGCGCACAGCAGGTCCCTCGGCTGCCCCGGACGGCCCATTCGCGGCTTCGAATCGGAGCAGCGTGTGCGATTTTCCGTAAAGAAAATCGCATGCAGTCCGGTGACCGCCACCAATCTGTATGGGCCATCCGGGTACGCTCGGGATGACAAAGTGGGGGTTTGCGCTTCCATGCAATCTTGTCGCTGATGGATGGGTAGAACTACCGCAAGAAACTAATTTGGACAAGACTGATTCTCAGCCGTCTCTTCGGGACTGATCGCGATACACCTCGATAGCTGATTTGTCTTCCGCGAGTGCTGCACAAATCGGACCGATCTAATTTGGACAAGACTGACCAGCATTGCTTTAATTTTCTCTTCCCAGTGAGACCGTAGGGTTAAGGTTCGTTATCCCACTCAAGCCAACAGCGGCTTGACCCCAATTTCCTGCCACGCTGTGCTAGAGAGGTCCGCGTGTGCGCCTTTCGTTAAGGAAAGGCGCATGGAGTGTATCAACGCCACGAACCTCCGCAGGAAATCGGGGCAAATGGGGCACCCAGAGTCTGTGGTCGGGACACCGTTTCCAGAGCAGCTATTTTTAAAATTTGATATTTTTGGGTCCTTTTGGGGATTGGTGGCTCAGCGGGGGTGGACAAAGGGGTTCTTTATAGGGAGTGGAACTCCCAAGTCTGGAACAGATGAGAACAGGGGGACATAAGGTTTGGTGGCTTCCGAGGGGGTAAAGCGGTTGGCGAAGGTGGACTGGCTGGGCCCAGGGTTTGGAGGCGCGCCTGCAGGGGCAGGGGTTTGTTGCGGGTTTCCACCGTGAATGGGCGCGGGGGCGGATTTTTTGTCTGAAGAGACAGCAAGACGGTCGACGGCGCGACGGTCGGGGATGAAGTTTTGCATGGCGATGATCATGGAGATGGCCTTGACCTGGCCGGTGATGCTGCCTCGGGTCATTTCGGGGCTGAGGTCGGCAATTTCCCAGAGGCGGGCCAGAACTCGTTCTCGGTCCAGGTTCAACCGGTGCAGTCCGTCCGCCTCTTGCTGGACGAGCTGTTGCTGCACGGCGGCGCGGTGCTCGAGCATGTAGGCGCGGACATGGGGTTTGGATTTGGTGTAGGCGGCGGAGTCGGGGTTGAGGCCCACGGCTTCGGCGGCTTGACGGTCGGTCATGGCGCCAGAGAGGACCAGGCGGGCAAAGGCCATTTCCTGATCGGTGATGGGGTCGCTGACTTTATTTTTGGGCATAGGTGGCTCCTGAGATTTGTGACAGGAATGCGAGAGAAGTTATGGGTAGAGGCTTTCCACTGCTTGGGGAAGCAGTGGTCGGACACGTAAAAAACCCCTGATTTGAGACAGGGATAGGGTGTGACACCGGACAGCGGTGAAACTGTCCTTGGCTCGCACTTAGGCCGCAACTACCAGCAACTGCCGACCAACGGGAGGTGGCGAGAACCGCCCGCTGTGCCGAAATCGTCTTCTACTAGATATAGATACCGCTCCGGCATCGGATTTGGCCGTGGAGACTCTTTTTTTTAGTCGTCCGTTATCGTTTCGCAGGTTACTTTTGGTTGACTGGAGACTTGGGCCAGGGCTCGCAATCCCGCCACCCTTCACTTCGCCGGTAGTCTTGCACCACGACCCTCGTGGCTGCGATCATGGCTGCGATTGCCCGGATCTCCTGTGCAGCTTGTGACTTCGGCGCACTTCAAGCGGCTTTCCCTTAATGAAAGCCGCACGCGGACATTTCCAGTATCCGGGTTCGAAAGGTTCTTTCATGCGCAAGCGTTTCCTGATCATCGCCGCACTGGCGGCAGCCTCCACCGCTCTTTTCGCACAAGCACCCGCGTGGCCGCCCTCTCCCGATCATCTGACCATGCCCTTGTGGCCCAACGGGGCGCCGGGAGCGCAGCCGAGTGCGGAGCCGGAAGGCGACATGACGACTGCCAAGGACAATCGCCCAGGCGGCAAGCCAGTCATCCGTATCGGCAATGTTTCCAATCCCACGCTTACGCTCTACACGCCTAAGGGAAAGAACACCGGGGCCGCCGTGGTTGTATTTCCTGGGGGCGGTTACCGCATCCTGGCCATTGATCTCGAAGGGACCGAAGTATGCGACTGGCTCAATTCGGCCGGCATCAGCTGCATTCTGGTTAAGTACCGCGTGCCCGAGCCAGGTCCATATCCCAAGTCTTCGGCGCCGCTACAAGATGCTCAGCGCGCCCTCGGCATCGTACGTGCGCACGCCGCCGAGTGGCACATTGATCCAAACCGCATTGGAGTCCTGGGCTTCTCCGCCGGCGCGCATCTTGCCGCCGCCTTGAGCACACACTTCGACCAGAGACTTTACGATCCGCTGGACGCGGCAGACAAGCTTAGTTGCCGCCCCGACTTTGCGGTCATCGTCTATCCCGGCTATCTTGCCCTCGCGGACCAGAACTACGCGCCGAATCCCGACATTCATCCAACCGATCAAACTCCGCCCACGTTCCTGGTGCAAGCAGAGGACGATCCAGTTCATGTAGAGAATGCCGTCGTTTATTTTCTTGCTCTAAAGAATGCCAAGGTGCCCGCAGAGCTCCACATTTATGCCCAGGGCGGCCATGGTTACGGCCTGCGCCGGACCGCACTCCCCGTGACCACATGGCCCCAGACCGCGGAAATATGGCTGCACACCATTCACATCTTGTCCGATTCCGACGCCTCTAGTTACTCGGGAAAGTGAGCGGCTGAGAACCATGAAGAAATCCGCTTTGCTGTTCCCTGCGTTCTTACCGCTTCTGGCGATTTGCCTCGCACAAAACACTCCTGCTCCTCTGGGAGTGCCCAAGCCGGGACCATCTACGGACGCTCCTTACGCTCCGCAGCCTATCCTTCCCGGCGGCGTCGTGGTCACTCTTTATCCCCCCGGCTCCCCTTTCCTCAATAAGGACCGCGTGCGCGAGGCGGAGCAGTACAACATGAGCCAATCGGTGCCGGGGCGAATTAACAGCATCGTCAACATACACAATCCATCGATCGAAGTGCATACCGTCGACCACGGACTGAATACCGGCGCTGCCGTGATCCTGGTGCCGGGCGGCGGTCACAACACGCTGAACGTGGGTTCGGAGGGCGCGGATTTCGTTCCCTTCTTCTATAACTACGGAGTCAATACCATCATCCTGCGGAGTCGCCTGCGCCGCGACGGATACAACCCCCAGGACCGATGAGGTGTACGACGCCCAGCAGTCCATTCGCCTGGTGCGCGCGCACGCCAAGGAATGGAATATCGATCCCCACAAGATCGGCATCATGGGCTTTTCCGCAGGCGCGGAATTGGCCACCGCCGCGGCGGTGCTATACGACGACTTCGACAAGAAGAACAGCGACCCCGGCGATCCCCTGGCAGGCATCTCTTCGCGCCCTGACTTTGTGGGCGTCATCTATCCCGGTCCGACCCCTTTCGCGCGCAATCGCGTTGCCCCGCCGATCCCGCGTAACGTGCCTCCCTCGTTCATCGCCTCTGCCGGCTCCGATGACCAGGTTCATGCCATCTGGGCCGACGAATACTTTGCCGCCATGCTGGCGCTCCGCGTGCCTAACCTGGAGATGCACATTTATGCCAATGGCCGCCATCCGGGCGACCTGTTGCGCGATGGCAGCCACATGACCGGTGGTCTGACGGACCGCAACGGAATACCCTTTGGCACCTGGCAATTCCGCTTCATCGACTGGTTTCGCGATCTCGGTTTTTTGCAGAAGCCTGACGTGGAAACCAAGGCGGCGAGGGACATCGCCTTTTATTTGAGTCAACCTGCGCCCTCCGGCTCCCCAGCCCAGCCCGCTCCACCAGCCACTCCCCGTGTGCCCTAGGCAAGCGAAGTGTCCGCTGATGGACATCGAACTGGGTTTGTGGACAGTTCGCAGCTCGAATGCTTTGTAAGTTGAAGAAACGCAGCATGGATGCGAGTCCAGGCTTTGGTCACCTGCGTGCTTTCTAAGCGAGGGTAGGCAGATGAAGTAAGAGGTATGGAAGATGTTGCGAAGAGTGATTGCTCTCAGTCTGATTGCTTACTCGATTCTGTTGCTCCAGGGGAAACAGCCGTCGTCATCGGTGGAGGCTCCCTCTGGAACCGGGTTGCTATTCGAAGCTGCGGGGGAAGGCTCGCAGATCTATACCTGTACCGATGGACATTGGGCACTCAAGGCTCCCGACGCTAAACTTCTGGACGAGCACGGGCAGGTGATCGGCACCCATTTTGCCGGTCCCACCTGGAGGCTCGAGGATGGAAGCGAAGTAAAGGGCAAAGCCATTGCGAGTCGACCTGCTCCAGATGCTTCCTCCGTGCCCTGGCTGCTGGTACAAGCCGTTGCCGGTAGCGGCAGCGGCAAACTGGCGAACGTGCTCTACATCCGCCGGACCGAAACGCATGGGGGTGCTGCTCCAACCAAAGCGTGTGACAGCGGCGAAGAACGGGTTCCGTATACTGCGAAGTACAGCTTCTACACCGGCAAATGAATCAACGTTTGCCAAGCTGGAAAAGCGAGAACCCATGGCAAAGATTCATCACGCTGCGGCCCAAGGCTTTGCTGCGGGTGCGGCCAACTACGTTTCCGGCCGTCCGGAATATCCGCCTGAAATCGAAACATGGCTGAACGAGGAGCTAGGGCTCGACAGCGGCAAAACCGTTCTCGATTTAGGCGCAGGTACAGGGAAGTTCTCGCGTAGTCTTCTGGCCACGGGAGCGAAGGTTATCGCTGTGGAACCGGTAGCGGCGATGTTGGATCAACTGGTGCGGCAGTATCCCGAAGTTGAAGCCAGAAGCGGCTCTGCCGAAGCCATCCCGCTCAGCGATGCATCGGTTGACGCGGTCGTCTGCGCGCAATGCTTTCATTGGTTTGCCACGCCCGAGGCGCTTCATGAGATCCATCGCGTGCTCAAGCCGGGCAGTGCTCTTGGTCTGGTCTGGAACGTGCGCGACAATAACGTCGCGTGGGTCGCAGCCCTTACCCGGATCATGAAGCGCTTTGAGGGCGATGCTCCGCGCTACCACAGCCAGAAATGGCGAGCCCAGTTTCCCGCAGACGGGTTTGGTCCCCTCCGCGAGCAGCTCTTTCCCAACCCGCATACCGGCGATCCCGAGCGAGTGATTGTCGACCGGATTTTATCGGTAAGCTTCATGGCGGCTCTCCCGCCGGAAGAACAGGAGCGTGTCAAGGCTGAGATCCGGGAAGTCATCGCTACGTCTCCGGAACTCGCCGGAAGGCCCCAGGTGACCTTTCCCTACGAAACGCTGGCTGTCGTTTGTAACAAGCGGATGTATACATCTGGGGGAGAAATGCACTAAGCTTCTCCGCGAAACGGAGGGCTGTGTATGTCCGAGGCCAACAAACTTCTATTGAAGCGCTGGTTTGAGCAAGTCTGGAACCAGAAAAGCGAAGCAGCCATTGACGAAATGTTTAGCCCGCAGGGCAAGTCTCACGGCTTTCCTGAAGCGGACGCTGTCCTTGTTGGCCCCGAAGCCTTCAAGGCCGTACACCGTACCTTCTGCGGCGCTTTCCCCGACGTGCGCGTTGATGTGGAGGAGATAGTCACGGAGGGTGATCGGGTCGCCGTTCGCTGGCAAGTCTCCATGACCCATCTCGGCGATCATCTCGGCTTTCCCCCCAGCGGCAAGAAGGAGACAATGGCGGGTGCGACCTTCGTGATCGTCAAAGGCAACCAGATCGCCGAAGGCTGGAACTACATGGACCTGCAAGCGCTGATGAAGAAGCTCCAGACCGCTTAAAGCGCGTTTCAGCCTGTGGACGGCTAGAATTTATTTTCCCCAGCTGTCGATTCTGTATAACTCAGACGTCGTACTGGCAGGAGGAAGAAAATTATGCAATATCTAGTCCTGGTCTACGAAGCCGAGAAGCGTTTTGCCAACGGATACCCCGAATCGGAATTTGCCGAGTATGGCGCCTTCGGTAAAAAGTACGCCGGCGCAATCAAGTCCGGGCTGCCGCTCCAGCCCACTGGAACTGCCAAGACAGTCCGCGTGCGCGACGGCAAAGTCCTAACCACGGATGGACCGTTCGCGGAAACAAAGGAACAGCTCGGTGGTTACTACCTGCTCGAAGCGGCGAACATCGATGAAGCAGCTTCGATTGCATCCGGCATTCCGGCTGCCCGCTATGGCTCCATCGAAGTGCGGCCCATCATGATCTTCGGATAGCTCCATTCAATTCGGTAAACACTGCCAGGGAGGCAACATGATCGATACAACTTCGCCCTCAAGCGCAGAGGTTGCGTTGACGGCAGACCAGATTGCCAAAGCATCGCGCCATCTCTCGGCCACACGCGACGTTCTTGTCGAAGCAGTGGCCGGGCTTTCGCCTTTACAGTGGAGCTTTCGACCCACTGATGAGAGTTGGTCCATCGCCGAAATCCTCGAACACCTCGTCCTGATCGAAGGCCGCGTCCATACCATCATTGGAAATATGAGTAATGCCCCCGAAGCGGAATCACCAGGAAAGCAAATCGAGATGGATGAGATCATCTTGAACGAGGTTCCAAAACGCTCTACAAAGGTAAAAGCTCCTGAACCGGTCTCCCCGAAAGGGCGCTGGAGTGGCGATGAAGCGCTGGAGTGTTTCCTCACCACCCGCGAGCGGACGATGCAACTCCTGGATGCCCCTCTGCTTCGAGGACGTGTCAGGCCGCATCCTCTCTTCGGGCCATGGGACGGCTATCAATGGCTGTTAGCTACCGGATCGCATACTGCAAGACACAATGAGCAGATCCTCGAGATTAAAGGTGATGTCAACTTCCCAGGTTCACCATCGCACTGAGGGCTCGCCATGCGCTACATGATGTTGATTTACTCGCAGGAAGATGAGTCGGTCACGCACGATGATATGAGCGCAGTCGCCGCGGGTCACCGGGCGGTCATGGAAGAGGCTCGGCATCGCGGCGTCTTCCGCGCCGCCGATCCTCTCCAGGCCAGCGCTACTGCCACCACCGTGCGCGTGCACGATGGCGGGACGATGGTCACCGACGGTCCATTTGCCGAAACCAAAGAGCAACTAGCCGGATACTACATCCTCGACTGCGAGGACCTCGACGAAGCTCTCGCCTGGGCTGCTAAGATACCCACTGCCTGTGCCGGTAGGACTGGCTGCATCGAGGTCCGTCCCATCCGCGAGTTTCCTTCCCGTGCGCCCGTGAATGGATGATCATCTTGCGACTGTCGAATCAGTGTTCCGTTCCGAGTCGGGGCGTATTATCGCCGGCCTTATTCGTATTTCGCACTCCTTTGACCTCGCTGAGGAGGCGATGCAAGACGCTTTCGCTGCCGCGGTCGTAAGCTGGCGGACCGAAGGTATTCCAACCAATCCCGCGGCCTGGATCACGGCCACAGCTCGCCGCAAGCTCATCGACTATGCCCGCCGCGAACAGACACGCCGCAACCACGAAGGCCAGCTGCTGTATGAATACGAATCGCGCAGCTGCGCGATCGACGAGGAAATGAGCCGCCCCTTTGAAGATGACCGGCTAAGCCTGATCTTTACCTGCTGCCATCCCGCGCTCAACCTGCAGGCGCAAGTCGCACTCACGCTGCGCACTCTAGGCGGACTCACTACTTCCGAGATTGCCCGTGCCTTCCTGGTTCCCGAGGCAACGCTCGCGCAACGCCTGGTACGCGCCCAGCGCAAGATACAGCAAGCGCGCATTCCTTATCAGGTTCCCGCTCCCGCTTCTCTGCCTGAACGTCTGGCTGCAGTACAGGCGGTTCTCTACCTCGTCTTCAATGAAGGCTACTCCGCAAGCTCCGGAGACAATCTCGTACGCCGCGAGCTCTGTGCCGAAGCCATTCGACTCGCGCGTACGCTGGTCGAACTCATGCCCGACAATCCGGAGAGCATGGCGCTGCTGGCCCTCATGCTGCTGCATGACTCCCGCCGCGACGCCCGCTCCAGTCCGGATGGCGACCTTGTGCTTCTTGAGGAGCAGGATCGCTCTCTCTGGCGCCACGATCAGATTGCCGAGGGCATTCGCTTGGTCGAACGGGCGTTAGGCCGCCGTAACGTCGGCCCATATCAGCTCCAGGCAGCCATCGCCGCCGTCCACGCCGAGGCCGCCACCGCCGGCGAAACCGACTGGAAACAAATCGCTGCGCTCTACTCTATCCTCAGCGCAAGCTACTCCTCACCCGTCGTCTCGCTTAACCACGCCGTAGCCATCGCCATGAGTGAAGGCCTGGAGCGGGGCTTAGCGTTGATTGATGGTCTGGGCTCTTCAGGCGAACTCGATTCTTATCATCTTTATCATGCTGCCCGCGCCGAGCTACTTCGTCGCATGGGCCGCAACCAGGAAGCACGCGAGAGTTACCACCGCGGGCTGGCTCTCACCACCAATGCGGTCGAGCTCCGCTATCTACGCCGCCGTATCTCCGAGCTTGACGTGCTCGCGTAGCAAGCGCGCCTGTGCCCTAACAGATTCCCAAATAGGAACTGGGACGGGTTTCGCCGTAGTATGCGATGAGAACAAATCGCCACCCGGAGAAAGCACAATGACGGCTCTACGGCAAGATTTGATCTATAGCTTCCGGCGCCTCTCCAGATCACCTGGAGTGGTCTTCGCGGTCATCCTCTCCATCGGACTCGGCATCGCTGCCAACTCCACCATCTTTTCCATGGTCAGTCGCTTCGTTCTCTGGCCCGCGCCTGTCGGCGATCCGGCAACGCTTATGGCGCTCCATACGACGCATGACGGCGATCGTTGCTGCAATAGCTTTTCCTGGCCGCTGTACACTGACCTGCGCGACCAAACCAGCTCTTTCTCCGGCAGTCGCGGCTTACTTTGAGCTCTTACCCGCGTCGATCGGCGGCTATGGCGAGCCGGAACGCGTCTGGGGCCAGTCGGCCACATCCAACTTCTTTTCTGTATCGCAGATTCGCATGAGCCTCGGCCGCGGCTTTCTGCCCAGCGAAGAGCGAGCTCCCAGTGATTGTCCTTAGCCATCGTCTCTGGCAGCGGCGCTTTGCTTCCGACCCCGCCATTCTAGGTAAGTCCATCCCTCTCTCCGGCCATCCATTCACGGTCGTCGGAGTGCGCCCCCAGGCTTTCGCGGTTTGGACCTGATACTCGATCCTGAATTCTGGGTACCACTCGGCAACGTAGAGCAACTTGCTCTCAAGCGTTCCCAGCCGAAGCGCACGCGGCCTACCATTGGCTCGCGGTCGTCGGACGCCTCAAACCAGGCGTTACCCAGTCTCAGCTGCTGCCGAGCTTGCCACCCTCGCTCAACGTTTCGCCAAGCAGTATCCCGATACAGACAAAGGCGGAGGCTTCCGCTTCGAACAGGCCGGCTCCCTCCCTCCACGCGACAAATCAACCGTGCTGCTGTTTATCGCAACCCTGTCGATCGTCGTGTTGCTCGTTTTGGCCATTGCCTGTGCCAATGTTGCCAATCTCCTGCTCGCCCAATCGGCAAGCCGTCAACGCGAAATGGCGGTTCGCATTGCAGTCGGAGCCACCCACGCTCAATTCGTGCGCCAGATGCTGTTGGAGAGCTTTTTGCTCGCCCTGGGAGGCGGATTATTGGGCACAGTTCTCACCTTGTGGGCCACATCTGCTCTTTCCGCATTTCGGATTCCCGCGCCCGTGCCCCTTGACGTGAGCCTCCATGTCGATTGGCGGGTTCTGCTGTACACCTTCGCCCTCAGTGTCGGAACCGGGCTGCTCTTTGGCTTGCCGCCCGCCTGGATCGCATCCCGGCCCATTCTGGCCAGTGCGCTCAAAGGCGAAGATGGTCTCGTTCGCCCCGGCCGCCGGCTCAGCCTACGCAATGTCCTGGTCGTGGCCCAGATTGTCATGTCCGTCGTTCTGCTCTGCGCCACTGGACTCTTTCTGCGCAGTCTCGAACGAGCGGTTGGCATCGACATCGGCTTCCGCTCGCGCGATCTCTTAATGCTGTCTGTGGATCCCCGCGTCCACGGTTATACGCCGGAGCGCACCGCGCAATTTCTCGATCAACTGCGGAGCCGTGTCGCAGCCATTCCAGGCGTGGTCTCGGTGACCGCGACAGACAGTGTCCCGCTCTCCGGAGGAAACCGAAGTGATGCTTTTCATGCTGAAAGCGGGATCGACCCCCACCGGCCCCGATCCAGACGTGGAGCTGTTTATGGCAACTCCCGGTTATTTCGAAACCATGGGGATTCCACGGTTAGCTGGTCGCGACTTCGCTAACGAAGCAGCCAACGCTCCCAAAGTCGCCATCGTGAATCGGGCCTTTGCGGAACGATTCTTCCCCAGGGAGAATCCCATCGGCCAACGCGTCACCGGCGGAGGAGTTTCCTACGAGATCATCGGCGTCGTCCAAAACATCAAGTCGCGGACCCTCGGCGAGGACACTCGCTATGTCCTCTTCCGTTCCCTTGCACAAAGCACGGGAAGCGATCCCTCATTCCTGGGATATGAACTGGTAGTCCACTTCGCGGGCAATTCGACGGCCATCGCTACTGCCGTGCGCGGTCAGATCCACGATCTCGATTCCACCATGGCCGTGTACAACGCCGAAACCATGCAGGAACATCTGCGCCAGGCGCTCTTTCTGCCCCGCCTGGCGGGCACCCTCTTCGGTATCTTCGGGTTCATTGGGTTGGTCCTGGCTGCCATCGGACTGTATGGCGTCATGAGCTACTCGGTCAGCCGGCGCACGCGCGAGATTGGCATTCGTATCGCGTTAGGGGCGCAACTCAGCGCCGTCCATCGACTCATTCTTCGCCAGGGTATGGTGCTCACTGTCATCGCCATGGCGCTTGGCCTGCCCGCCGCCTTTGCAGTCGCGGGCTTATTGAGTAGTTTCCTCTATGGCATTCGCCCCCACGACGCCATGACCTTTACCGTGGTGCCTCTCTTTCTCGCTGTGGTTGCCTTCGTCGCATGCTGGGTTCCAGCGTGGCGCGCAACCCGGATTGATCCGCAGAACGCGTTGCGCTACGAGTAGTCGCGGCAGAGTATTCAAGGAATTCTTCCGGGAGCTCAGAACACTAGTTTGGATCGCATGAGCTTCAAACCCGGTAAAGATGAAGATCCCCCGGTTCTCCTCTTCGAGCACCAGAAGGCGTGGGAGGACTGGTTGTCGCGGAATCATCGCGAGGCAACTAGTGTGTGGTTGCGGATCGCGAAGAAGGGATCGAAAATTCGCTCGGTGACCCACGCTGAAGCGTTAGAGTCCGCACTCTGTTTTGGATGGATCGACGCACACAAGAAGCCGGAAAGCGCCGGCGCATGGCTGCAGCGATTTACTCCGCGCGGCAAGCGAAGCATCTGGTCGAAGCTCAATCGGCAGAAGGCAACGGCGTTGATAGAATGCGGCCGGATGAGAGACAGTGGGCTCCAAGAGATACTGCGTGCTAAAAAGGATGGACGGTGGGAGCAGGCCTATGACTCACCGCGCAACGCGACGGTGCCGGAGGATTTTCAGGCCGCGCTGGACAAAAGTGCGAGGGCAAAGGCATTCTTTGCCACCCTGGAAAGCCGAAACCGCTATGCGATTCTGTTCCGCATTCAAACGGTAAAGAAAACTGAGACGCGCGCGCGAAAGATCAGCGAATTTGTTGCCATGCTGGAAAAGCACGAGAAAATACATCCGTGATCGGGAGTGATGATGAACGAGTTGGAGCAGACCCTTATCGGCGACAGCGCAGCAGCACCGCCGGCCCACATCCTGGAAGGGATTCAAAGCGAGCTCGCTCATCGAGTGATTCACGGCGCTCCGCACACCATCTATCAGGAACTCTGGCACATCGCATTCTGGCAGCAGGTCACACTGGAGTGGGTGAACGGTGTCGAGACGCCCTTTCCAGCTCATCCATCAGATGGGTTCCCCGCCGACGCGCGCGAGCCCTGGGATCAGCTGTGCCAACGCTTCTTCCGCGATAATCAGCAGGCCGCCGCCCTGGCGGGTGACGAGAAGAGACTCGAGCAATCCGTCCGTTGTCCATCGCGGCCGGGCAGTCCCGTCCGCATCATGTCGGTGCGCGAACAACTGGAGAGCCTGGCGGCCCACAACGCTTATCACTTCGGGCGGATCGTCCTGCTTCGCCAGCTCTGTGGAGCATGGCCACCCCCCTCTGGTGGCTTTAGCTGGTGAGCTAAAACCTGACGTTTCCCGGGATCTGTGAGTATGCTGGAAGAGCTACCGTGGCAATCTGCCTGGCCAGGAGTTTTGAATCGATGCGCTTTCTCTGTCTGCTGATGGCTGTCTCTGTTTTGTTGCTGCGCGCCATAGCTTGGTCGCAAACGTCTCCCGCGGCAGGACCGGCAACCTATGACCCGCGGCTGACCTTCGCTCCGCTAACCCTGCCCGATCCAGTGAACGCCTATCGTTCGAGCAATGGCGCTCCTGGCCCTGCGTACTGGCAGAACCAAGCGGACTATGAGATGCACGCAACGCTGGATCCCAGCGCCAAGGTACTGCAAAACGATGAGGTCATCACCTACACCAACAACAGCCCCGATTCGCTCACCAGCCTTTGGATCCACATGGAGCAGAACATCTATCGCAAAGACGCGCGCGGGCGGATCGTGAACGGCGGCCCGCGGCGAAGGACGCCCGTACCCGACAGTGAAGACAATCCCAACGGGCGCACAACCGAAGGCTTCATGCTGGAGTCGGTCACGATCGAGCACGGCAAGGAGTCGCTGAAGGCCGACTACCTGGTAGAAGATACGCGGATGCAGATCCGGTTGGCTCAGCCCATGGCCCCGAAGGGCAGCGTGCTGAGGATCCACATCAAGTATCACTACAAGATTACGGGCGTATGGGGCGGACGGACCTCGTGGGGCTCATCGAAGCAGGGAGATATCTACGACATCGCGCAGTGGTATCCACGGATGTGCGTCTATGACGACCTTCGCGGCTGGGACACACTCCCCTACATCGGCAGCGAGTTTTATCTGGAGTATGGACACTTTGACTATTACGTAACTGTACCCAGCGAGATGATTGTGGCCGGCTCGGGCGAGCTGGTCAACGAAAAGGATGTGCTTACCAGCACGCAGATCGCGCGGCTGGCAGAGGCCCGCAACAGCGACAAGACGGTAGCGATCCGGACTGCAACCGAGGTAAGCGATCCTGCGAGCAGGCCGAAGGCAGGCGGCACGCTTACCTGGCACTTCCGCATGGATCACACCCGCGATGTGGTCTGGAGCGCAAGCCCGGCATTTGTGTGGGACGCAGCGCGCATCAATCTGCCCGAGGGGAAGAAGAGCCTGGCGGAGAGCGTATACCCGCCGGAGAGCGGTGGCGATGGGGCGTGGGGGCGGTCAACGGAATATGTAAAGGACACCGTGGAGCACTTTTCGCAGCAGTGGTTCCCGTACCCGTACCCTGCAGCCATCAACGTAGCTGGCTTCTCTGAAGGCATGGAGTATCCGGGCGTCGCCTTCGACGGCATCGACGACAAGGGCAAGACACTCTTCTGGATTTCGGCGCACGAGATTGGGCATAACTGGTTCCCCATGATCGTGGGATCGAACGAGCGCCGGAACGCCTTCATGGATGAAGGATTCAATACCTTCATCGATATCGGCGAGTCGGCCGAATTTCAGGGCGGCGTCTACGGGCCTAAGCGCGACTCGGAGTACTCAGCCGGAGGCGAGCCGCCTGACACCATCCTCAAGGTGCTCGATGATCCGGCTGCTCCAGTGCTGCTGATGCCGGCCGATGCCTATACCTGGCCGATAACGCACCCGGTGAGCTACTTCAAGGGAGCGTACGGAATGGTGTTGCTGCGGGAACAGATTCTGGGCAAGGAGCGCTTCGACTGGGCCTTTCGCAAGTACATCCGAGATTGGGCGTTCAAGCATCCCGCCCCTTCGGACTTCTTCCGCGAGATGAGCAGCGAGGGCGGCGAAGATCTGGATTGGTTCTGGCGCGGGTGGTATATGAACAACTGGCGCTTTAACCTGGCGGTCACCAAAATCGATGGCGACCAGGTCACGCTCGTGAACAAAGGCCAGTTGGTGTTGCCGGCAACCGTGGAGGTGCGCTATACGGACGGCACGACCACGCGCTTCCGCCTTCCGGTCGAGGCCTGGGAATCGAAGAGCGAGGTGGTGTGGCCGGGAGATAAGCCCGTGGCCTCGGTGAAGGTGGATCCTGATCACGTGTTGCCGGATGATGATCGCGCCGACAATTCGCTGGAGGCGAAATAAGGCGGGGCTTACTCCAGGCCGAGCAGGCGAGCGGGGTTTTCCTTCGCCATGCGGTTGATCTCGGTATCGGTGATTCCTTCTTTCTTGAGGCCATCGAACATCGCGACCAGGCCATCCGGGTGCAAAGGATTGTCAACCTGTCCCATGTCGCTCGAGAGAATGCAGTGTTCGACTCCTACATAGTGAATCGCCCGGGCATAGTCTCTAAAGGTGAACTCTTTCGCCGAGCCGATGAGTCCGTTATAGACAAACTCGATATACGCGCCCATCTGTGCGGCTTCGAGCATTTGCTTGTCCGACATGTGAATGGGCGCGATCATGGCATGGGTCACCACCATGTGCTTCACACCCTGGGCGCGTGCTTCGCGGACCATCATAAGAGCTTCTTCCGGGCTCGGGTGTCCGGTTGCCATGACCAGGTTGCGCCTGGCGATCACCGCGATCACCTGCTTCACCTCGGGCAGCAGTTGACCATCACGCGAGATCTGCACAAAGGGACGGTTTTGCTTGGAGTAGCGCACCTGCTGCTCAGAATCGAATGTGCTCATCCAGACAAAGCGGCCGTAGCCGCCGGTCGTCGCCGCCATATGTTCGACCGCTGAGGGGTTCATGCCGCCGACCGAGAGATTGAGATCCACGCCGCCGAACACTTCGATCCCGGGGACCTCTTTGCGCACCACATAGGCGAGCGAGGCGGTCGGCTCATAGTGGTTCTTAAGCACCAGGCCGCCCATACCCCGCTTCTTCGCCAGGCGTGCAATGTCAATGGCATCGATCGAGCGCGGCGTGCTGTCTGGTGCGCAGTGCACGTGGATATCAATCACTCCGGCCAGTGGGTTTTCCTGCGCCCCCGCAGCGAGGCTGAGGCCGAGAATCAGAAGCAGGGCGAGCAGGGTGGAAGGTTTCATTAGGGATTGAGAATGCGATGCATATCGAGCGATGGCGGCTTGATGTCTGTCTGGCTGATCATCACATGCACCTGGCCGCGGTGATGTGTCTGGTGGTTGAAGAAATGAAGGACAGCGACGGGCGCAGTCTCTACGTAATCCTTGCCCTGGTTGTTGGTGTAGGGAAATTGCCTTTGCAGAAAATCAGTATCAGTCTTCGCGAAGAAGGCTTCGATTTCCTCGTCCTGTGCGGCGCGCGCGGAGCGAAGCTCGGCAAAGCCGTCGAACAAAATAGAGTTCAGTGGCGGTGTTGTATTGCCCGCTCCGGAAAACCTCGACATCCAGATTCGATCCCCCAGCAACAAATGATTCAGCAGGCCGTGAATGCTGCCAAAGGAGCCTTTGCGCTCCCGTCGATATTCAACGGGGTCCAGTAGGCCGCACGCCTGGTATAGCCGCTCATTCGCGATGCGGTTGTACTGGGCGAGCATCCTGAACTCGGCTAACATTAATCAATCGAGGCGTAAGCAACCGAGGTTAAGAATTCCGGAAGCTGCTTGGCCTCGATCATCTGCTCGAAAAGTTTTGCGGCCGCTGTAAACTTGCTGGCGGCAAACCGCTCTTCTCCCAGTTCCTGCTTGATGCGGTCCAGAACGACCGGAATTGTGGCCAGCACTATGGGCACATCGAGCGTAACGCCGTCGGTCATGCGTCCGCCATGGTGCGCCCATTGCCAAAGTTGCGCGCGCGAAATCTCCGCCGTGGCTGCGTCTTCCATCAGATCGTAGATGGGCACGCAACCCAGTCCATCGAGCCAGGCGGCGAGATAACGCAAGCCGATGTCGATATTCATCTCCAGACCTTTGCGTGTGATCTCGCCCTCGGGTACCGCCAGCAAATCCGAGGCTTGGATATGGATGCCGGGATTGCGGCGCGCGATCTGGTTGGGGCCGGGCATGTATTCGTCAAAGACCGCCTTGGCCACCGGCACCAGCCCGGGATGCGCTACCCAGGTTCCATCGTGCCCTGCCTTGACCTCGCGGAGCTTATCCTGGCGCACGCGTTCCATGGCGCGGTCGTTGGCCTCGGCATCGCGCTTGATGGGAATCTGCGCAGCCATGCCGCCCATGGCGTGGATACCGCGACGGTGACAAGTTTCGATCAGCAGCTCGACGTAGGACTTGAGGAAGTGCCGGTCCATCGTGATGGTGGAGCGGTCGGGAAGCGCCAGGTCCTCGCGATAACTGAACTTCTTGATGAAACTGAAGATGTAGTCCCAGCGGCCGCAATTCAAGCCTGCGGAGTGGTCCTTCAGTTCAAAGAGGATCTCATCCATCTCAAAGGCCGCGGGCAAAGTTTCGATGAGCACGGTGGCGCGGATGGTGCCGCGTGGTATGGCAAGCGCATCTTGCGCAAAGTTGAAGACGTTATTCCACAAGCGCGCTTCACGATGGCTTTCCAATTTGGGCAAGTAAAAGTAAGGAGCGGTACCGCGTGCTTTAAGGGCAGCAACGTTGTGAAAGAAGTACAAACCAAAATCGACGAGCGAAGCGGAGATGGGCTGGCCTTGCACCAGAAGGTGTTTCTCCGGTAAGTGCCATCCGCGCGGGCGCACGAAAAGCGTGGCCGTCTTCTCATTGAGTTTGTATTGCTTGCCTTCGGGGCTGGCGAACGTGATCTCGCGCCGTATAGCGTCTCGCAGGTTCACCTGGCCATCGATCACGTTGCGCCAGGTGGGCGAGGTGGAATCCTCAAAATCGGCCATGAAGACTTTTGCGCCGGAATTGAGCGCGTTGATCACCATCTTGCGATCGACCGGGCCGGTAATCTCGGTGCGGCGGTCCTCTAGATCGGCGGGGATGGGCGCAACGCGCCAGTCACCCTGGCGGACGGAGGCCGTTTCCGGCAGAAAGTCGTAGAGTTTTCCAGTGCGCAGCGCCTCTGCCCTGGCCACGCGGGCGGCCAGTAGGCGCTGCCGTTCAGCCTCGAAGTTGCTTGCCAGTGCGCCCAGGAACTCAAGCGCTTTCGGGGTTAGAATTTCCGCTTCCGCTGCACCTTGCGAACCTGCAATCGTTACCGAGGGGGCCGTTACCGTCGAGTTGGTCATGATGTCTCCGCAAGCATTATTTTACGCCCGCCAAGGGAACGTTTCGGATCGATGCGTCGAGCAGCTCAACCATGTGGAAGGCGGGCATGTCCGCGAGCCCGCGGCGGCGCAGCGAACTCATCAGTTGCAGCAGGCAGCCCGGATTTGCTGAGATGACCGCGTCGGCCTTGGTGGCGAGCAAGTTTTCTACTTTGCGGTCGCCTAACTGATTGGCCGGCTCGGGGTGCAGCAGATTGTAGACGCCGGCCGAGCCACAGCACAGCGTCGCTTCTTCGATCTCCGCGACCTCGAGCTCGGGAATCGTGGCCAGCAAGCGCCGCGGCTCGGCGTGGATAGCCTGTGCGTGGCGCAGGTGGCAAGCATCGTGGTAGGCCACGCGCATGGGGAGCGGGTGACGCGGCGAACGGGCGGGCAGTTCGCACAGAATCTCTGAGATGTCTTTGCACTTGGCGCTGAAGGCTGCGGCGCGCGCGGCCCATGCAGGATCGTCGCGCAGCAGATGGCCGTATTCCTTCATGGTCGAGCCGCAGCCGGCGGCGTTGATCACGATCGTGTCCACGTTGGCAGCTTCGAAGGCGGCGATCATCTGGCGTGCGAGCGCGGCGGCTTGTTCGTCGAGACCGGAGTGGAGCATCAGGGCGCCACAACATTGCTGCGCCCGGGGGATGACCACCTCGCAGCCTTCCGCGGCGAGTACCCTGGCCGTGGCCTGGTTCACGTGCTGGAAGAAGACCTGCTGTACGCAACCGGAGAGCATGCCCACCCGCCGCCGGGGCTCCGAGACTGCTGAGACCTTAGCAGGCAGGCCTTGCATAAAGCGTGTAGGGACGCGGGGGAGCAGGGCTTCCATTTGCGCCAGCCGTCGCGGTAGCAGCCGAAGCAGGCCGGAGGCGCGCACCAGCTTCTGCAGGCCGGAGCGCTGGTAGATCAGCATGGGCAGAGCCAGCAGGCGCAGGCGTTTCACGTAAGGAAAGGTCGCGAAGAGGAGCTTGCGGAAGAGGCCGTCCGCAGTGGTGCGGGGGATATTCCGCTCCACCTGGGCTCGCGTGTCTTCGATCAGCTTGTTGTACTGCACGCCTGAGGGGCAGGCGGTCATGCAGGCCATGCAGCCCAAGCAATTGTCCATATGCAGGCGGAAGCGCTGGTCGAGCGGAGCCTCGCCCTGGGAGGACTTCTTCATCATGTAGATACGGCCGCGGGGCGAATCCATCTCCTCACCCCAGAGAACGTAGGTGGGGCAGGCGGGGAGGCAGAAGCCGCAATGTACGCAGTCCTCGATCAGTGCTGTTTCCGGCGGCTTGTGGGTATCGAAGTTGGAGGGCTTTGCGGGTTCGAGCTGCGTGAGTTGGGCCATAGAGCGGTTCTCTGTAGCTTACATGGGCCTTTGGGGTTGAAATCGGGGAAACTGCAGATCCCTCCACTCCGCTGCGCTCCGGTCGGGATGACAAAAAAAGGCGCGTCGAGTGGTGTGGTATCCCACTCAAGCCAAAACCGGGCTTGAATGGGGCACCCAGCCTTCGTTGACGGTGAAGCAATCCCAAAAGTCGCAACCTCTCGGGATGACAAAGTGTAAATTGGCTCCCGCAGGTTATCGCTGGCGATAGGGATGGACGGAACTTCAGGCCGTTAATACGAAGAACCGATTTACACTTTGTCATCCCGAGCGAAGCCGAGGGATCTGCAGTTTTCTTTGATGTCGGCTCAGATCTGCATGAAGGAACCTAAATCCCACCGAGAAAGCGGCCAGGATTAAGAACACGCTCAGGATCGAACCTGCGCTTGATTTCCTTCATCAAGGGAAGGCTGTCGGGCAGGGTTCCCCAACAATCGAGCTTTCTCTCTGCCGGCTGGTTGAGGACCATCAGCGATCCGCCGGCGGCTTCCAATTCACGCCGCAGTTGCGGTAAGTGCTCGGCAGCAGCAGCCGGAAAGCCTGCTGTCATAATCCCGGTCGCTTGAGTCACCGACTCGCCACCCAGGCTACGAACCCGTTCGGCGAAAGGCGCAATTTCTGAGGGAAGCATGGTCGCTTTGCAGACGAAATCATTGGACTGGGCGAGCTGTTGTTGCCGAGCTTCCCAAACTGTTGCGGTCGCGCTCTCCATGGCAAGGCCTTCGACGCGCGCCAGTGACTCCAACAAATCGGCTTGTGTGTGCAGAACCTCGGGCAAAGATGCGATTTGGATATCGAGATGGAATCCCTCTGCCGTGCCCCGGAGCTGGATCGACAGCGTGCTGAGCTGCTCGTGGAGCAGCTTGAGCAGCCACGCGCCCAGCGGTTCAGCGTTGGGCGCGGAGAAGGTATAGCTCTGCGTGCACTGCGGGATGGAATGCAACCGAAAGTTTACCGAGGTAACGACACCGAGGGTGCCGAAGGCCCCAGTCATCAATTTATGCAAGTCATAGCCGGCAACGTTCTTAACGACTTTCCCGCCGGTGTGGGCGACGGTTCCGTCAGCCAGCACAATCGTCATGCCGATGATCAGGTCGCGCAGGCTCCCATAGCGCAGCCGGAGCGCGCCCGAGTCGTTGGTGGCGACGATGCCGCCCACCGTCGCTCTCTCGGGCCAAAGCGGATCAAGCGCAACGCACTGGCCATGTTGCGCCAGAGCCGATTGCAAGGACGCCCAGGTGCAGCCGGCCTCGACGGTGCAGGTCATGTCCTGCCAGGTATGTTCCCGGATTACATTCAGGCGATGCGTCTCCAATATGAGCGCCGGCGCCACGGGATAACCCCAACCTTGTTTCGTGCCGCCGCCCCAGGGAACCACCGCGAGCCGGTTTTCGTGCGCGAAGCGAAGGATAGCCGCGACCTCTTCGGTGTTGGCCGGAGCGACATGGGTCGCGCTGTCCAAGGCCAGCAGGTGGTCGGGCCCGGTAATGGCCGCCAAAGCAGCAGTGATGGCTTGCGTATTGGTAGCAGCATTCATAGTGGCGGAATAAGGAACTGTATCAGAGACAGATTAAAAGAACTCTGCGACGCCTGCTGTCTCCAGTGGGTGAGGGGTATACTTGCCCGTTTTCTCGCCGCACAGCCGGGGGCGGGGGAAAACCTTATCGGGGTTGGCGATATTTTCCGGGTCGAAGCTGCAGCGTACCCGTTGCATCGTATCCAGGTCGGGCTCGGAAAACATATAGCCCATGGCCTGCTGCTTCTCCCGGCCCACTCCGTGTTCGCCGGTGATGGAGCCTCCGTGATCGACGCAGCGGTACAGGATGCGCATCGAGAGGTCGATAGCAATCTCCTCCTGGCCCGGGATCGAACGGTCATACAGCACCAGGGGATGCAGGTTGCCATCGCCGGCATGGAAGACATTCGAGACCCGCAGCCCGGCCGCGGCCGCCATTTCTGCAATCTCTTGGAGCACGATGGGTAGCTTGGTGCGGGGAATCACTCCATCCTGCACGATGTAGTCGGGAGAAAGGCGACCTGCTGCGGCAAAGGCTGCCTTGCGGCCTTTCCACACCAGGATCCGTTCCTGCTCGCTCTGCGCCAACCGATCCTCCCATGCGCCGTTGCCTTTGCACAGCGTTCGGACCTGCAGCATCTGCAGATCGACCTCGGCGGAAGGACCGTCCAACTCCACCAGCAACAGCGCTTCGCACTCGGGATAATGCGGGTGTACGGCGGCTTCAGCGGCCTGGATGGAGAGGCGGTCCATAATCTCCATCGCCGCAGGCAGAATGGAGGCGGCAATGATGTCCGAGACGGTCTGTCCCGCAGCCGAGATGGAGTCGAAGGCGGCAAGCAAAACCTGGACCGTTTCCGGGCGGCGCACAATGCGCAGCGTCATGGAACTGGCAACCCCCAGTGTCCCCTCAGAGCCGACGAAGACCCCGGCCAGATCGTAACCGGGAGGGTCGAGGGTGGGCGAGCCGAGGTGGACCAATTCGCCCGTGGGCAGAACCACTTCGAGGGCCAGCACGTGGGTGGTGGTAAAGCCATACTTGAGGCAGTGCGCTCCGCCGGAGTTTTCCGCGACATTGCCTCCAATCGTGCACACCGTCTGCGAAGAGGGATCCGGCGCATAAAAGTGACCTGCCGAAGCCACGCGTTGGGTGACGTGGGCGTTGATCACGCCGGCTTCCACGGTGATGCGCTGATTGGGAATATCGGTGGCCAGGATGCGGGTCATGCGGGCAAAGCTGATCACGATGCCCCGGACATCGGGCATCGCTCCTCCCGACAAGCCGGTGCCGGCACCACGGCCTACGAAGGGTATGTGATGCCGGGCGCAGATGCCTACCGCCTTCTGCAGTTGTGCAGTGGAGCGAGGCAGAATCACGGCCGCCGGCAGGCTGCGCAGCATGTCGAGGCCATCGCACTCGTAGGTTTGCAGCTGGTTGCGCTCGATGATCAGGCCGTCGGCGCCCACAGCATCGCGTAACTCGGCGAGAATAGCGGCGGAGAGCATGTAGCTACTATCCTACTGCCCGGCACGTCCTCGCGGAATAGACTGGCGCTTGCTACCGCAAGTAGAATTCGTACACCTGACTCCAAGAGAGAGCCCGCCCCGATGAGCCCAGCGTGGTCCCAGAGCTACACCCTCTTCGGGCGTGGCCTCGCATTCTCCGCGATCATTGCTTCTTTACCTATACTTACCTTGCTTTTCCTGCTGGGGGTGCGGCGCAAGCCGGCATGGTTCGCGGCCCTTTGCGCGTTGGCGGTGGCGCTGGTGGTTGCGCTCTTTGCCTACAGGTTGCCGCCCACGCTTACCTTGAGTTCCGCCGCCTATGGCGCCGGCTTTGGATTATTTCCCATCTCCTGGATAGTGTTTTGGGCCATCACCCTCTACCGCGTTACCGTTGAGACGGGCAAATTCGAAATCATCAAGTCGTCGATGGGGAACCTGACCAGCGATGCCCGTCTGCAGGCGCTCTTGATCGCCTTTGCCTTTGGAGCATTTGTTGAAGGCGCAGCCGGCTTCGGCACCCCGGTGGCGGTCGCTGCGGCCATGTTGGTCGGTCTCGGTTTCTCTCCCTTTTACGCCTCAGCGCTTTGCCTGGTGGCCAATACTGCCCCGGTCGCATTTGGCTCGATTGGCATTCCTGTGGTCACCCTGGCTGGGATTACCGGCCTGCCGCTGGATAAACTGAGCGCCGCGGTGGGGCGTCTTTGTGCTCCGCTCTCCTTATTCGTTCCCACTTACCTGGTCTGCATCATGGTGGGATGGCGCGGCATGCTGGAGGTGTGGCCCGCCGTAGTGGTGGTGGGCGGCGTCTTCGCCTCGGTCCAGTTCCTCATGTCGAATTTCGTGGGCCCGCAACTTACCGACATCATGAGCTCACTTTCGGCCCTGTGTGGGCTGCTGGTGCTGCTGCGCTTTTGGCGCCCGGCGGCTATGTGGGACCGGGAATTAGAGGCGGTGGACCCGGAAGCGGTAGAGCCCACCGCCGGCATGATGGAGTTCCCGCCCCCTTACAACCCTGCGCAGCATAAATATTCACCCCTGGCTCCCGGATCAGGCGATCGGAAGCATGGAACCGGAGAGCTTTTGGGCGCCTGGATGCCCTATGGTCTGCTGGTGATCCTGGTACTGCTTTGGGGTTTCAAGCCCTTCCAGGCTCTGCTGAACTCCGTCACCGTCAGCGTTGGCTGGCCGCTTTTGCACAATCAAGTCATGATGATGCCGCCGGTGGTCGCCAAGCCAACCCTGTACAAGGCGGTCTATCAACTCAACTTTCTCTCCGCCGCCGGCACCGCTTGCATGTTCGCGACCCTGCTATCGGCTCTGCTGTTGCGCATGCCGCTGTCGGACTTCGCGCGCCTTCTGCTTGCGGTTTGCCGCCAGCTCTTTTTGCCCACCCTGACGGTCACCGCCGTTCTCGCCATGGCCTTCGTGATGAACTATTGCGGCGCGACCGCCACGCTGGGGCTGGCATTTGCTGCATCCGGCAGGCTCTTTCCGTTCTTTAGCCCGTTACTCGGCTGGCTGGGGGTCTTCCTGACCGGCTCGGATACGTCGGCCAACGCGCTCTTCGGGAACCTGCAGGTCGTGACCGCCGGCCGCCTGGGCTTTGAGCCTACGCTCATGGCGGCGGCCAACTCCGCCGGCGGTGTCGTGGGCAAAATGATCAGCGTGCAGAACATCGCCGTCGCGGCGGCGGCTACTGCGATGTCGGTCGCCGACCAGGCAAAGCTCTTTCGGTTTACCCTGAGGCATAGCATCATCATGGCGACAGCGATCGGCATAGAGGTCATGCTGTATGCCTACCTAGTCCACGCTCGTTAGCTGACCGTACCAGGAGCGATTAGATGGCAAAGTTAGGATTCTTAGGACTCGGCATCATGGGTGGTCCCATGGCTGGTCATTTGGTGACGGGCGGCCATGATGTGGCGGTATGGTCCCATAACCAGAAAAAGGCGAAGGAATTCGCTGATTCCGCAGGCGCGCTCTTCTGCGCCACGCCCGCGGAGGTGGCGCAAAACAGTGAATGTGCTTTTCTCTGTGTTGGCGATACGGCCATGTCCCGGGGAGTCATCCTGGGCGACCGGGGTTTGGTCAAAGGCGCAAAAAAAGGATACGTCATCGCCGATTGCAGCACCGTCTCGCCCCTCGAGAGCAGCCGCATGGCGGAGGAACTGGCCACGCTGGGCATCGAATTTCTGGATGCTCCCTGTACCGGCTCGAAAGCCGGCGCGGAGGGAGGGACCCTTACCTTCATGGTTGGCGGCAAACAAGAGGTCTTTACCCACGTCAAACCCTTCCTGGAGTCCATGGGCAAGACTCTCTACTATTGCGGCGCGTCGGGCATGGGCTTGCGCGCCAAGCTTACCCAGAACCTGATCCTGGGCAACCTCTTGCAGGCATTCAACGAGGGCCTGGTGTTGAGCACCAAGGCGGGTGTTGATCCCGAGCTCATGCTCGAGATTCTGAACAACAGCGCGGCACGCTCGGGGTTGATCTCCATCAAGGCGCCGATGGTCTTCAGGCGCGATTTCTCGACTAATTTTTCTGTCAAGTGGCTGGAGAAAGATATCGGCCTTGCGGTCGACCTCGGTTCCGAGCTTGGTGTCCCGTTGATGCTTACGGGTTTGACACAACAGCTTTATCAGGCTGCGATGGCCAAGGGGTATGGCGAGGAGGACATTTGCGGTTCGATTCGCGTACTGGAGGAGTTGGCCGGATGCGAAGTGAGCGCCGCCAAAGAAACGGCGGGCAAGGCGTAGGAACGAGCTGAGGTGGTTTGAGGTTTGAAGATAGCTCCACTGACAGTTGCGTTCGGGAAAGGCGCACAGCAGGTCCCTCCACTGCGCTACGCTCCGGTCGGGATGACAAAGGGTGGGGCGGCGCTTCCATTTGGAATCGGCTAGTGGCTGAAAGAGTGTAGAGCAGAGAGTTGCTGTTCTTAATGAATTGGGTTTGGGGTTGAGTGGACTTCAGCTGACCGCTTGTACTCCTACAAGGTCGTTGGACGTAGACCCTACGGCCCGGCGAGCAGCCTCATCCACCTTCTCAGCCTCTTCCTCGAGGTGGTCGATCACCACCTTGGAGTAGAGAAGGAAATGCTCTGCGGAGAGCAACAGCGAGAAGCCTACCCACAGTTTTGCCGGTGAACGCCAAAAGGAGCTGACCGTCAAGAAGAGGAATTTCCAATAGCTGCTGCGGTAATTGGAGCGGATGCCCTGCCGCCATATGGAGGCAGAAAGGCAGCGCACGTTGTAGACCATGCCCAGGTAGGGTGGCTTCTGCGTCGCTATGGGCTTCCACACCTTCAAGGAGTTATAAGCGCGCTTAAAAAAGGCATCCGGTTTATATAGGCCCGTGAGCAGGGTGCAGAGGCCGCGCAGCAGGATGGGCAGCGGCAGCACGGTGCGGAAATTCGGGAGGCCAAACTGGGTGATGGATTGGCTGTCCTCAATCAGGCGCCCTTCCCGTTTCATGCGATCGAATAGGGCGGTGGTCGGCGGCGCCATCAATATACCGGCCATAGCCCAGGGGATCGCTGTCCGGTCGATAAACTCCAGTTGCCGGGCAAAGATGGTCTCGTCGTCGGAGTCGAAACCGACAATGAAACCGGCCAGCACCCACAAACCCTTCTCCTGGATGATGCGTACCTGATCAACATTGTTCTTGCGCAGATTCTGAAACTTGTGCGTCTCTTTCAGCGCTTCGGCAGACGGGGTCTCGATGCCGATGAAGACCATCATGAAATTCGCGGCGACCATGGCGTCCAGAAGTTCTGTCTTCGATGCCAGATCGATCGACGCCTCGGTGCTGAACGCGAATGGGTAATCGTGCTGCTTTTGCCACTCGACGAGTTCGAGCGAAAGCGCCATCGCTTGATGACTGTTGCCGATGAAGTTGTCATCGACAATGAACACCTCGTTGCGCCAGCCCAGGTTGAGCAATGTTTCCAGCTCGCGAATGACTTGCTTGGGCGTTTTCGCGCGCGGCCGGCGACCGTAAATGGTGATGATGTCGCAGAATTCACACTGGAAGGGGCATCCGCGGGAAAACTGGATGGGCATCGAAGTGTACTTGTTGCGGTGCAGCAGATCGAATCGAGGCACCGGGCTGCGCGTCATGTCGGGTTTGTCGATAATGCGGTACAACGCGTGTGCCGTCCCTTGTTCGAGTGCAGTGGCGATTCCAGGAAAGACCTCATCCGCTTCACCGACCAACACATGATCGGCCACCTGCAAAACGACCTCGGGTTGTGTACTTGCCCAGGGGCCGCCCACGAACGTGCGCTTACCCATGGCGCGAGCGCGGGCCAGGGTGGTCAACGCGTCGGCACGTTGCGCGTGCATGGCGCTTACCATCACCAGGTCGGCCCAGGCGAAATCCTCATCCAGCAACTGTTCGAAGGCATGGTCCTTCAACCGGAGCTCCCAGGTCGCCGGACAGAGCGCGGCGACGGTGATGAGGCCGAGCGGGGGCGTCATGGCCTGCTCGGGGATCATCTGCAACACGCCCTCAAAGCCCCAGAACGACGGGGGGAAACTTGGCCACACCATCAAAACCTTGACATTTGGACCTAGAGGCGGGAAAGAAGCGTAGGTTGCATCATCGGCGAGCTGGGGTTCAGAGGTGGCAATTGGAAGAGACGATGCCGTTTGCGGCTGGCTGGGCAGGACGTTGAGTCGAGGATCTTGTAGTGAGGGCATGCCGCCCCTTTCTCAATGGGTCACAAACATGGCACAAGGTCGTCATCCTTGACACCAAAGGTACAGGGGGCCCATAGCACAGCTGGACAAAGCACTACCGGGAGGTTAGCCGCGATGCCCGGCGCATCGACGAGACTACGGTCATGACGCTATATGGCGCAGTGGGCTTGAGTCTACGCCAAAGCGTTGGTCCTGTCATCTGAATGTGGGTCTGATGCTGGGAGGAGAAACTGGGCGCATGTAACGCCGAGGTATCCCACATCTGGTGCAAAGTGCGCGTCCAGATATGGGGCTTGGGCTGGGAATTACTCGAGGGTTTGTTCAGGGCGGGACGGTGGCCGATCCATGGCGGAATGGGGCGGAACGGCCACTCGTTTTCTTAACGTCCGTCGTGCTTGTCGCGGTAGATGCGGCGTGATTCCTGGTTCTGCTGCGCATGGATTGTTTGCCGATCCTGTTTTGTCAGGTGACCGTTATCCTGTGCGCGCATACCGCGCTCTTCCTTGTTGATACCGGCTTCCTGGTGTTCCAAGTGCGCGGTCTGGCCTGCGGTCAGCTGGCCGTTCTTGACGCCGTTTGCGATACGGTCCTGTTGATCGACCTTGCGCTGGTTGATGTTATAGTCATGTGCGCCAGGAGTCGGTGTGGTTTGGGCTATCATCGCCGCGGGCGCGATGACGAGAGTAGATGCAAGCACAGCCGTGACAAATCGCATAGAAGTCTCCTCTTTCTGGCGGCTGCTGCTTGAGATCAAATTCTTGCCGCTCGCTCCAGATAGACACGGGGTAGGAGAACGAGTTGCCGCATCTTTGGTACCTTAACTCGTAAGCACCTACAACAGAAGTACGGCACGTAGACCGCAACTTATTCGTAAGCTATCGCCGGAACAACCTCATTACAAAGGAACCTGTCACCCTTGCAGAACTCCCGTCCTTTCCTCACCCTCGTCAGCTGCTCCCTGCTGCTTCTCTTCGCCCTAGGCCTTGGCTCCGGCTCCGCGCAAGAAGCCAGCAAAGACACCCCAGCAAAAGACACTTCAGCAAAAGACGCCGGTAAGGCCGATGCAGAGCCAACCATCCCCAAAGACTCCACCACCCAAGGCTCCGTCAGCGTCGCAGGCCACACCATCAATTACCAGGCGGTCGCCGGCACCATCCTGGTGGCAGCAACCAACGATGCCGACGCTGCGCTGGGCATAAACCCGGATGCCGGCAAAGAAACTCCCGATTCCCCGGCCACCGCGCGCATGTTTTATGTGGCTTATTTCAAGAAAGATGTTCCGGCAGCATCGCGGCCCGTGACCTTTATCTACAACGGCGGCCCCGGCAGCTCCACCATGTGGCTGCACATGGGCGCCTTCGGTCCCAAGCGCGTCGTTACCGCCGACGACCAGCACACCAGCCCGGCGCCCTATGAACTGGTCGATAATACCTACAGCCTGCTCGATGGCAGCGACCTGGTTTTTATCGACGCACCCGGTACCGGCTTCGGCCGTCTCTTCGGCAAGGACAAGGAGAAGGCCTTCTGGGGGGTCGATCCCGATGGCCATGCCTTTGCCCGCTTTATCGCACGCTTCCTTTCCACTTATCAGCGCTGGAATTCGCCCAAATACCTCTTCGGAGAAAGCTACGGCACCACCCGCTCAGCCGTGGTTGCCGGCATTCTGGAGACAGAGAGCCACATCGACCTCAATGGCGTCATACTGCTTTCACAGATCCTGAACTTTGACGACAGCGCCGATGCACCGCAATGGAACCCCGGCATCGATGTCCCCTATCAACTGGCGCTGCCCACCTTCGCTGCCACTGCCTACTACCACAAGCGTCTGCCCACCCAACCCGCAGCGCTCGAGCCTTTCCTCGCCGAGGTAGAGCAATTTGCCATGGGCGACTATGCTTCAGCCCTGGCCCAGGGCTCGCTCCTGCCCGAGGCTACCCGCCAGGCCGTCGCTGAAAAGCTGCACCAGTACACCGGCCTGCCCGTGGCCTACATCCTCAAGGCCGACCTGCGCGTCAACACCGGCCAGTTCAACCATAACCTGCAAGGCAGTGAAGATCTCACCACCGGCCGGCTGGACAGCCGCTTCTCCGGCCCAACCATCGACCCGCTGGCTGAAGAAGCCGCTTACGACCCGCAGGCCGCCGCTATCTCATCGGCTTATGTCGCGGCTTTTAATGACTACACCCGCAGCCAGCTCAAATTCGGAGAAGGTCTCACCTACCTGCCGGAGTCCGATGCCGTTGGCAATGCCTGGGAGTTCAAACACAAGGCTCCCGATTCTCCGGGCGACTCCTGGGGGGTCAACGTAATGCCAGATCTTGCCACCGCGATGAAGTTCAACCCGCGCCTTAAGGTCATGCTGAACGGCGGTTATTTCGACCTGGCCACACCATACTTCGCCGCCCGATACGAGATGTCTCACCTCGCGCTCCCGGCCAATTTGAGGCAGAACATCGAATTCTCGTTGTATCAATCCGGACATATGGTGTACCTCCACGAAGACTCGCTGAAGCAGCTTCACGACAAAGTTGCGGCCTTCATCGCCAGCACGTACAAACCGGTCAAGTGAGCGGTCCTTTTTAGCTGGAAAAGACTCGAGCGACGAAAGGCACGGCTTCAGTGTCTGCGTGGTCCCAGGACATGGTCCCCATAAGCGCTAACCTGTTCAGGATGTTTTTTCGTCAAAACTCCCACAGAATCGTCATCCTGAGCGGAGCGCCTCACAGATTTATCGCGTAACACAGCGCTTGGTGGCGCGGAGTCGAAGGACCTCGGCGGTGCTATCTTAACCATGCTGTTCGGGAGCTTTTCGACCACCGAAGCCCGACGTGCCTTATGGCTGCCGAGAATGTAGATGTAGGGGCGGACATAGCAAGATGCCAGCAAGTTCTTGGTTCTCGGCTCCAGGGAAAGACCGTGGCGGGCCCGACCGGTGCGGGCTCGGTGGTTGGAAAGCTCCGAACAGCATGGGTAAGATAGCACCGCCGAGGTCCTTCGACTCCGCGCCACCAAGCGCTGTATCACGCGATAAATCTGTGAGGCGCTCCGCTCAGGATGACGATTCTGTGGGAGTTTTGACGAAAAACACCCTAAGTTAGCGCTCACGAGACATAGTCCTGGGTTGGTGCAGGACATGTAGAAGCTGTCCATTGGGGTGCAGTTTTTCTTCAGAAAAGCTGCGACCGGATGCGTCACTTTGCAAACACCAGGAGTCAAAACGTAGCTGGCCTTGCAATGGCCACGCAATTCTGGAGGGAATTCATGCCGAAAATGCGCGCAGTTCAAGTCCCTAAAGCGGGCGGTCCGTTGGAACTTGTCGAACTGGAGATTCCAGAGCCCGAATCCGGTGCCGTACGCATCAAGGTGCAGTCTTGTGGAGTCTGTCACAGCGATTCTGTGACCAAGGATGGATTGTTCCCAGGGATTCAGTACCCGCGTGTTCCCGGCCACGAGGTGATCGGGATCATTGATGCCCTTGGCCCTAATGTTCCGCGATGGAAAGTTGGTCAACGCGTCGGCGTGGGTTGGAACGGCGGCTACTGCGGCTACTGCGATAGCTGCCGGCGGGGCAACTTTTTTGCCTGCGAGACCAGCACCCTGGTCACCGGTCTCACCCGAGACGGCGGCTACGCGGAATATATGGTGGCGCCCTCCACTGCTGTTGCCGTGGTGCCCGAAGCGCTGACCTCGGAGGAAGCCTCACCGCTGATGTGCGCCGGGGTCACCACCTTCAATTGCTTGCGCAACAGCGGCGCGCGCCCGGGCGACGTAGTTGCCGTGATCGGCTTAGGTGGACTGGGCCACCTGGGCATTCAGTACGCGGCCAAGAGCGGATTCAATACCGTCGCTATCGGACGCGGAGCAGACAAAGAAGCACTGGCCAGGAAGCTTGGTGCGTCGCAGTACGTCGACAATGCAGTCGAAGATCCGGCAGCGGCGTTGCAGAAGCTGGGGGGCGCCAAGGTCATCCTCGCCACGGTGACCAGCGCGGACGCAATGAAGTCGGTGATCGGCGGTCTTACACCAACCGGGACATTCATGATCGTGGGCGCCGTACCCTCGTTGGAAGTGCCCGCGCTCCAACTCCTGCTTAAATCGCAGCAGGTCAAAGGCTGGTATTCGGGAACGTCGCTCGATTCGCAGGAGACGCTCGCGTTCAGTGTGCTCTCCGGCGTGCGCTCGATGAACGAAAGCTACCCACTGGAGCGGGCGAGCGAGGCTTACGAGCGCATGATGTCGGGAAAGGCGAGGTTCCGGGTAGTGCTCACTATGGAGAAGTAGGTTTTGCCCTTAAGCGGTTTTACGATTACGACGCCTCATCCGGCCTCGGTGAGGTGGGGCTTTTCTTGGGGAAAAGCCCCGTGCGAAGCATGTCCGCCGGATACACCAATCGTGAAACCGCTTTAGTGTTTCCAGGTATTGATAATTTTTCCGTCCGCGCTCTTCATGTCCCCTGGTTGCATGTCCGCAGGACAACTGCCCAGATACTTTTGGTCCGTGATCACGGTGGAATCGCTCACCCCGTACAACGGTGGGGTGTAGGTGGCATGGGTCTCAGAATGGACGGCGGTATTGCCCTGGAAAGTGGCCGTCTCTTTGGTGTCGATGACGCTATTTGCCACCGTGCAGTGCAGGGTGGTGGTAAGAGTATGGCCGCTTACGTTTTCTTCTGCCTTGTTGCACCCCGGTAACTTGGCCGCGAGGTCTTTCACGTATTGGTCGTAAGCGTGGCTTCGACAGATGGTTACCAGGCCACCGCCTCGCTTGTTTCCAGGGTTGTCGATGGTTTGGGTTTGGCTTGACCAGAGACCCTCTTTTACATCCGGTCGGTCGGCAGCCTGGGCTGATGCGAAAGAGAGCAACACCGTGGCACCCGCACAAAAGAGCAGCTTCTTCATTTCCACTTCTCCATCGGCCGCGCTGACTGTGAACAGGATCAATGTATCAGCTTGTCGAAGGGCAGAGATTTCGAAGGAAATGGCTGTGAGGAATTTTCCGGAAGGAGCCAGGGAATGGCTGCATTGCTTATTCCCTGACTCCCGCCGGGGTGACACCCTCAGCGAGGCTGGCTGAGGGTTGAAGCCATTACATCCCGTGCCATTCTTCCCAATGGGTCCGCCGGATGGCATCGTCCACTGTGCCGTGGGCCTGGTCGATATGGTGCACAGCGCGATCGCGCATGCCCCTTGCCTGGGGAACGTCTTCTGCCTGTGCGGTATCGTTATGTGCCTTATCTAACAGCTCCAACGCCTTGCGGAAGCGGCCGTCGGGACGCATGCGGACATCGATCGGAGGGTGATCCTCGAGATTCTTGCCATCATCGATCGAGGCCCGCTTGATCTCGCCGATTGCAGCATCGATCTCACGAATCGCATGCTCTTCATCTTTCTGAACGGGCGGCCATGCAATCTGGTCCAGATACGCGCGAGCCATTCGTAAATCGGATAGCGCGTGCAGGTAAGCCGGGTGGGGTCCCGGAACTTGGGCTGGAGCTGCCTTGGGAATCAAGACCAGGATTCCCAAAAGCGAGAGAAACATGGTGAAAGCTGTTTTTCGTATGCGCACGATTTCGTACCTTCTTTCTGGTTAGGGGACTCGTGACTTTGGTCACGCTGCGGCAAACGCAGCCGACCGAGAAGACCCTAACAGGACAGTAAAAGTTGCGAAAGTGCTGTGAAGAAGAGACAGCTACCACGATGGTTGTAGATAGGAAACAGTGACGGATATTCTTTGCAAAGGTTCAGGGAGGCTGAACGCTCAAGCGTAACCGCCATCCCGGTAGGTGCTTGCAGTCGCGGTTTCGGTGTTGATTTTCCAGTCTTCCAGTTGCGGCCCTTTTAGCTTCGCCACCTTTTCGCGGATCTGGTCTAGCTGCGCCTCGTCTAACGGCGTAAACTCCTGCGCGATGCGCACATCGTCTTCCACCTGTCCGATAGTGGTACAGCCAAGCGCGACGCAGTGTACCGGCAGACTGAGAGCGTAGGAGAGGCACTCCTTCAATGCAATGGCTTGCAGCAGTTTGGCATTGGCGGTGCTCTTCATCCCCTGAATGCCCATGCCGCGCGCAACCGCCACCGGCAGCACGTTCTTCTCGAAGCTCTGGTAGCCGGGATCCGCCGCATGCAGGGGCATCAGGATGGTGTCGTAGCGATCGTAGTGCTTCAGCATCGCCAGGTGGACCTGGGGATCATGGTGGCCGGTGAATCCGATGAACCTGCACTTGCCCGCTTTCTTGGCGGCTTCAAAGGCTTCGATCGCGCCCCCGGGGGCGAAGATCTGCTCCACTTCTTCGTGAGTACTTACCTGGTGCATCTGCCACAGATCCACGTGGTCGGTCTTGAGCGCACGCAGCGACAACTCCAGATCCGCTTCGGCGCCCTTGCGGCTACGCTGCGCAGACTTCGTGGTCAGGAAGATGTTTTTGCGGAAGGGAGGCAGCACCGCGCCATAAACCTCTTCCGATTTGCCGTCCCAGTAAAGGCGCGCGCAATCGAAATAGTTGATGCCCAACTCATAGGCGCGCAGGGTGACGGCTTTCGCGTCCTCGAAACTGCACAAGGGGAAGCGACCGCCGGCCTGGCCGATGATCGTCAGGCGCTCGCCGGTTTTTCCGAAGGTACGCTTCGGTATGTCTCCCGCCTTGGCTTGTAGGGTCCGGCCGCTCCAGGTAAAAACGCCTAACCCGGCTGCAGCGGAAGTCGAGAGAAAGGTCCTGCGTCGCATAGTCGATCCTCGTGCACCAGTATGCTACCGTTGCCCGTGGCCTACAAGATCCATCCTATGACTCATTTTCGGTCGCTGCGTTCGCTTCGCTGGGCCGCGTTCGTTGTGGTGCTCCTTGCCCTTCCGGCTGCGAAGCCACAGAAAAACGCAGACTTTCGGCTTATAAGCTGGTCTCCGCAGCGCCTGGAGAGCGGTTCGCCTGTGCTCTTCCGGATCCAACTCAACCAGCCCGCGGATTCACTGCAAGGCACCTGGCTCGATCACCCGCTGGTGTTTACCCGGGCTCACCAGGGCAACACGTGGTACGCGCTTGCCGGCATCGATGTGGAGCAGGCGCCGGGAACTTATTCCCTCCAGCTCACCGCGACCGGAGCCAATGGTGGGGAGCTGCACGCCAGCCAGCAAGTGGACGTGCTGTCCGGAAGCTATAAAACCACCACACTGCACGTAGAGGAAAAGTATGTTGCGCCGGATGCCGCAACGCTCGAGCGTATCGCAGCCGATAAAGTGGTGAAGGATGCGGCGTTCGCGCACCCGATCAGCGAGCCTTTATGGAACGGTAGCTTTCGATCGCCCGTGCCCTTCGCGCCGACCGATTCCTTTGGGACGCGCCGCATGTTCAACGGTAAGCTCGCCAGTATCCATCGCGGAACCGACTTCCATGCCCCTTCCGGAACGCCTGTGGTCGCCGCCAACGATGGAGTGGTCATCATCGCCCAAGGTATGTTTTATGAGGGCAACCTGGTGGTTATCGATCACGGGCAACAGTTCTCGACGCTCTACATGCATCTGTCCAAAATAGAGGTGAAGGTGGGCGATCGCGTTCACAAAGGACAACGCCTTGGCCTGAGCGGGGCCACGGGCCGTGTGACCGGCCCGCATCTCCACCTGGGAGTCCGTTGGCAGGGCATGTATGTCGACGCCGTCAAGCTGCTGAAATTAACGCTGCCTACAGGCTAGCAGGCTGCATTGAAACATTACTTGTTGGTGTCTTCAAAGGCGAACTTTCCCAGCTCGAAGGGACGGGAGACGGGCGCCTTGTTGTTCTGTATGCCGGCGATGGGGTACGACTGCGGTGCATTCGTGGGGAAGCCCCAGATTTTTCCCGTGCTCAGGTCCACCACTACCTTGCCATAGACCTGTTTGCTGCCATCGGGCGCCCGCAACATCTGGGAGCCGGGCTCAATGTAAAACGGATAAGGTGTGCCGGATTGTGCCTCCGCGGTGCGCGGGGCAAAGATCGGCTGCACGGCGATCGCCACCAATGCAGCCGCGATGATGAACAGCAAAGCGATAGTCAGGTTTTCTCGACGCATGGTTCTCCTCTTTCGGAAGCATTTTCACTTCTACTCTGCACAGTCAAGTTCAGCGAAGTGCGGCTTTTCTTGAGGAAAAGCCGCGTCGGGAGCCGTTGCTCTGTGTGCACCAGAAGTGAAAATGCGGGGACGAACCAAGTGTATTGCCAAGACCGCGTTTACGGTGTCGCGGGAGCAGCGGCCGGCGGAGTCTTGGGCTGAATGGAGAGCAACTCCACTTCGAAGATGAGGGTGGAGTTGGGGCCGATGGGGCCTTGACCACGATCGCCATAGGCAAGATTCGGCGGGATGAACAGCTGCCATTTCGATCCCACGGGCATCAATTGCAGGGCCTCGGTCCAGCCCTTGATGACTCCTCCGACATTGATGGTCACCGGCTGGCCACGCTTGTAGGAGCTATCAAATTCGGTGTTGTCGAGCAATGTCCCGCGGTAGTTGCAAACCACGGAGTCGGTAGCGGTAGGCTTGGGACCGGTTCCAGCGACCATGATTTTGTATTGCAGGCCGCTGGGCAGCGTGACCACGCCGTCCTTGGTTGCGTTCGCAGCCATGAATGCGGCGCCGTCCTTTTGATCGGTTTCTGCCTGGGCTAGCCTCTTCTCTTCCAGCTTTTGCCGCACCTGGGTCTGCAGCGCTGTCATCACTGTCTTCATCTGGTCATCGGTTAAGAGGAGCTTGCCATCGGCCAAGGCGTCTTCTAATCCCTGGAGCACAATCTTGGGTTCTACATCGATCGAGTCCCGGTGCAGGCTCTTGCCCACGTTCACGCCAATGGAGTAGCTCTGCTTGTCTTTGTCTGTGACCAGTGCCAATGGCTTAGGCTTGGCTGCCGCCGTCGTACTCTTGTGGGTTGTGGCGCTCGCCTTGGCAGCCGGTGTGGTTTGCGTATTGGTCGCCGGCGTCTGCTGCGCCGCCGCGCTCCCCAGGAGAACAATACCTGCTGCAGTCAGCAGGTTCATCTTCGTTGCCCATGATTTTTGCATTAAGCTATTCTCGCATTGTCGCTTAAGGCTCCGCAAATCCGGAATTTTGCAACCGACGATGTTGCATATAGCGAAATTAGTGCGCTTGCGCCTGGGCGATGGATTGCGAACCCGATAGCTCGGCATCGATGAGCGATGCAGCCTCTGCCCATACCCGCGGATCATTCTCGATTTCGATGTGAGGTTTGGTGAAGACCCGAGCGAACCATGGAAACTGGTCGCAATTGATAGGGTGGTCTTTGTACGTCATGTGAAAATTACCAATGATATTGGTACGTTCCGGATCCATCGCGAGAATTTCCGAGTGTCCATGAAGCAGGCCATTGGATTGATAAAAATTTACCGCATGGGCCACATTCGCGGGGATGGTGATATCTCCCTGGCCCGGTTTGGAAACACTGTCCACCTGGATGGTGAGCAGCACCGGGATATGCTGCCGCTGCAGCGCGCGGGCCAAAAGGACAGTCTCCGTTCCGCCCCAGCTATGTCCAAAGATGATGATTCTCGCTTCCTTTCTCTCGAGCGCGGTGAGGACGCCGTCACGGTTCGTGTCGAGGAGGCGGAGGACGTAACCGAGAGCTTCCTGTCCAGAGTGATTGCCGAACACCTTTACATCGACCGCCGACGCATAACGGTCGCGCAGTTGCGCGGCAAATTGCACTTCGGCATGCTTGGCGTCGTCGTGTTTCACGAAGCCGCCAACGAACCCGATAACAATCACTTTGTGGAGGGGAGAGTCGACTGTTGGAAGGGGCGTCGCCAGGCTGCGCGCGGAGGTAAATAGTGCAAGACTGGCCGTTGCCAGGAGAATCAACTGCGGGATAAATTTCCGGAACTTGCGTCCTTTCATGCGACCACCCTTCTGACCATGATAGCCCCCGGCCCCAAGTACGGAATAATGGAGAGAATGCAGCACGCACAGGATCAGGTCCCCGCGATCGGTATCGACTTTGGCACCACCAACAGCACGGTTGCGCGCGCGTCCGGCAATGGGCACGTGGAACTGGTCGCCTTTCCCACCAACGCCGGCGAGACGTTTTCCTTTCGCTCGGTGCTCTACCTGGAGCAGATCAAACGCGGGGGGCGAAAACAAACGCATACCTGGACTGGACCGTCTGCGATCGAGCATTACCTGGCGGCAGAGAATAAAGGCCGGCTCATTCAGTCGCTCAAGTCGTACCTCTCTGATCGGACACTCACAGGAACGGCGGTATTCGGCCGCCATTGCACGCTCGAGGATCTGATTTCCCGCATACTCGCCGACCTTCGGCGTCATGCCGAACGCACGTTCCAGACTCCTATCGGTTATGCCATGGTGGGCCGCCCGGTGCGGTTTGTCGGCGCGGAGAGCGAAGAGGATCAGGCGTTTGCTCTCGCGCGTCTGCGGCAGGCGTTCGCGGAGGCCGGGTTCGAGCGGGTTGATTTTGAGATGGAGCCGGTGGCGGCAGCTTATGCCTACGAATCGACCCTTGACCACGACGAGCTCATCCTCATCGGCGATTTTGGAGGCGGCACCAGTGACTTTTCCTTGCTGCATGTTGGCCCTGGAGTACGCAAGCGGGGCCGCAAGCCGCAGGATCTGCTCGGCAACAGCGGTGTCGGCCTGGCCGGCGACGCCTTCGATGCCAGGATCGTGCGCAAGCTCGTCTCTCCAGCTTTAGGGTCGGAGTCGTTTGCGCGTTCACTCAACAAGGTTTTGCCTGCGGTGCCGGCTTGGATTTATGCGAATCTCGAGCGCTGGCATTACTTGTCTTTCTTGCGCACGGCAAATGTAGTGGAGATTTTGAAAAGCGCTCGTCTCCGTGCTTTGGAACCGGAAAAGATCGAAGCTTTGATCACGCTGATCGACGAAGATCTTGGTTACCACCTTCACCAGGCCGTCCAGCGGGTCAAGTTCGAGCTTTCCCATTCCGAAGTGGCGGAGTTCCATTTTCGCGACGGCAGCATGGACCTCGACATTGCTGTCACGCGCGCGGACTTTGAAGGTTGGATTGCTGATGAGCTGCACAGCATTGAGAAGTGTGTCGATTCGCTGCTGGTAAGTTCGGGTGTCAGCCGTGGGCAGGTCGACCGGGTCTTTCTTACTGGTGGCAGTTCGCTGGTGCCCGCCGTCCGTTGCATCTTCAAGGAGCGGTTTGGGGAGGAGCGCATACGAACCGGCGACGAGTTTATTTCAGTCGCCCGCGGCCTGGCGCTTCGCGCGGAGGAAGCGCTGGGTGGAACGGGTTAGAAGAGCGAAAAAAGAAATCCGGAAATCTTCCGGGAGGCTTCGTAGGGTGGGAAAGGGGAACTGCAGGTCCCTCGGCTGCGCTCGGGATGACAAAGGGGAGGGCAGCTCTTCCATGGGGAATTAGCTAGTGGCTGAAAGAATCGCAGGCGACAGCATCGACTTCGGTTTAAGTGGAACAGCAGGTCCCTCCACTACGCTGCGCTCCGGTCGGGATGACAATTCTATTTCTGGGTGAAATTTAGCGTCTTAAACAAATTTCTCATCCCGACCGAAGCGCAGCGTAGTGGAGGGACCTGCTGTTCTCTTCACCATCAATCAGCGGCATGACAACAGCTGGCTGTGTTTTTGATGGGAGGCAGATCGATCACCGGATTCTGGTCGAAAAATCCGGAGGGCGCCAGCGTGAATCCGCAGACTACGCAGGACTGTACCGGATGATCTTCCGGCCGCGGCAGATGATGCACTCCGAAGCTATGCCAAAGCACTACGTCGGTATTCTCGATTGCCCGGTTCTTGGCCGTCCAGGCCGGCAAACCATCATCCCCGGTTGATTGGTTTACGAACTCGCCCGCCGGATACCGCTCATTCTCATTAAAGGGCGTCACCCATAACTGATGCTGAAGGAAGCGTCCCCGCTTGCCCGATGGGCTATCGGGATGAGTATACGGGTGCACCGCTGACTTGGCCTCAAGCTTATACGCGGTCGGCTTGCCCACCCAGTTGGTGGTGTTGGGGTTGGTGATTCTCCAGTAGCGCATCTTGGAAAAGTCGAAGTCGCGTTGCGCTTCCGCTTCCGTTTTCAGCGCCGTCTCCTGCACATAGTAGGCATTGCCGTACGGGTTCTCGGGGCCCATCGGTAGCGCAATCGTGTCGCATTCCGTAACCGTGTTGTTCGGACCGTCCACTTCCATATCCAGCCGGGCGGAGAAAACATGCTGATGGATGTGGCCGACAATGCCCGGCGCCACCTCGGTGCCGAATTTTCCCGGCTCGCCGGGACGGCAACCCGCGGTGTTGATAATCCCGGTCGCCTTCATCTCATATTCAATGCGCCCATCCTGATGCAGATACCAATAGGACGCATATTCGTAGTTGCCAATCGTAGAAATAGACGAGATCACCAGGCGTCGCGCCCTACGCACCTCGGTGCGTTCGGTGCGCAGATCAAAATGCTTCCACGACATGCCGGCGTCTTCCTCGTGCAGGCAGATGCACCTCTCGATGGTGCGCGGATTGCCAAACAGATCCGATACTACGGCATCGAAATAATGGATTACGCCGAGACAATCGCAACCCAGGGTGAGCGAGTTGGCCATGCGGCCGAAGCCGAGCTCGCCGCTATCGAAAACGTTCTTGCGATAGTGGCTTCTCTCCGGCGTGCCGTAAGGCACCACCATTTCGGCGATGGACGCGCGATAGACGATGGGCCGCCGTTTGCCGTCCTGGGTATACCCGATGGTGTAAAGCACCAATCCCTCGCGCCCATTGAAGCCCACGCGAAAGTCCCAGTTTTCCCAGACCACCTGGTTGCCCTGGACCACGAAACCAGGGCCATCGGGCTGCACTACGTCGAGGCGGGACGACGGCTTGCGAAACTTCTGCAAAAGCTCCGCATCGTAATTAAGCGGCGTGCGCGGAACCGGGATGTAATCTCCGTTGGCTGCGAAATGATCATGGACGTCCAGTACTTCCAGCGTGCTCACGTCAATCAGCGCGTGTAGCCCCTCGACCGGGTGGGCGTAAAAGTTGTCGAGGGGAAAGGTCCTCATAAAGACGAAGCAGTTGAGCACCCGGCGCCCTTGCTCGATGGGGATGTTGAAGTCGCCGGTAGTCCAAGGATCGACGCACATATATTCGAGTTCGGCGAGCAGGCCGCGGCGACGCAGCGCTTCTTGAAAACGAGAATCCGCCTTGACCAATGCTTCAATATCCAGGATCTCCTGGACGGCAAGCATCGGCCGTGCACTTTCTCTAAAGGTCTTTGAGATGACTTTGGCACTCCCCAGATCGACCAGCCCCTGCCACACACCCATGACCCCATGCTTGTAGACATGGAAGCGTGCGATGCGAGCCGGCGCGCTTTTGGGGTCGTAGTGGCGCACGACATCTTTCGCGGGCTCGTTGATATCGATGGTCTCGACCCGCAGGTCCCGGCCCCACTGGAAGTGGTCCTCAAGAATGCGCGTGACCTCTGTGATCTCACCCGCCGTGAGCGGGTCAAGAGGATGGTGGACCGCAACACCGGCTCCGTTCAAGGAAACATCTTCTGTTTTCAAGGACATCTTGTCATTCCTCTCGAATGAGGATCCGCATACCCGCATGTCGCTTACGGAGTCTGATTCATGTTAGCTCGTTCGGCATCGAGCACAATGGGATTCTGCTCTAAAAGTGCAAGGCCAGTTCCGCCGTCAGCGCGCGCGGCGTGACGTAGTGCGTACCGCTAAAGGTGGAGAGGAAGTTGTAAAGCGCGGTCTTGTTCGCAATATTCACAGCCGTCACCTGGAGACTCCACTTGAAGCGATCGCCATTGAAGAGGTTGTCGTCTCCAACGGAAGCGTCAAAGAGATTCCGTTGTCGAATGCGGGCCGGATTATGGTCGTTACTGCCGGTGCCCGGGGCTGGAATCCTCAACAGCGTAGAGCCATACTCAGACGCCGGGCATGGTGAAGGCAATGGTGTGGTGGGCGTTGCCTTGATCCCTCCGCATGTGAGCCCTGCTTCAAATTGCTCGTCGGCGGTCAAGCCGCTCAGGTCGACCGCCGGCTGCCCGTTGAGTGTGGTTGAGGTGTCCGCACACGCGGTGTTCGGATTGTTGGAGAGCGGGTTGTAACAGGGCGCCGCTCCGGCGACCAGACCGCTGTCGTAACGCCAGTTGAAGCCAACCCAGGGGCTCCAGTGAAAAGGCAGTTGATATTGCACGTGCGTGGTTTGATTGAACCGTTCATCATGATCGATTCGGAAGGGGTATCCGGGCTGTCCGACCGTGGCCCCGGCTCCAGCGACCTGCGGCGGGAAGAAGCGGGCGGCCACCGAGGACATCACGACAAACGCCGAGACGTGATGAAAGTTCGGGACATCGGTGCGCAACGCGAAGCCAGGGACCTTTGCATTGTGCCAATCGATGGGAAAGGTGATGGGAGTATTGCCCAGAACGCTGAAGTCGAATGCATTATGCGTGTACTTCCAGATGTATTCGCCGCTGAAGACGATATTTTTTCCGAAAGCCTGTTGCAGTCCGGCGTGGAATTCGTTGCGAAAGCCAGGCTCCAGCGTTCCCTGCACCCCGGGCGTGCAAGAGAGCAAGGGAGACAGCACTTCGTTGGCGCAACCCTGGCTCGAGAGCACGAGATTTTCGTTGAACGGCGTCTCCAGCGTCCGGGCATAAGAGATGCGCAGCACGGTGTTGGTGGGCTTCACACTGTAGGAAATACCCAGGCGAGGCTCTGCCTGAGAAGCGCTGGCCAGCCCGTTGTACAGGTCACCGCGTATGCCCAAATTGAATAGCCAGTTGCCGGCCTTGATCGAATCTTCGATATAAAGAGACAGCTCTTTAATATCAGCGTGGCCAAAGTAGTTGTAATCGCTGCCGCCCCGGGTGAGGTCATAGGGCAACAAGACCGGGTTGAAGGCGGCGTTGGGCAGGTATCCCGCAACTGCGCATTCCGCGGGGTTGGTGAATCCGTCCACGCCATTTCCTGCGGCATTCAGGCAGGGTGAATTGAAGGTTGGATTCACGATGGCGAGACTGTCACGCTCGCGGAGAAAGGTCTGGTTGTAAAACACGCCACCCTTGATGCTATGGTTCCCCTTGTTATAAGTCAGGTCGGAATGGACCCCGGCATTGGTGAGCGTCCGGTACTGAGCGATGGTTTGGTTCTGCAGATTTGGGGGGCCAAGATCGGCAAGCGGGTTCTCGCTGGGAAAGTACTGATAGCTATCTTTCCGGATGTAAGGACCGAGGTTAAACACCGAGGTCTTGCCAATGATCCGGGTGTAGGTGGGCGCGATATCAAACGTCTCGATCTTGGATTTCTGATCGGTATCGCCCACGTCGTTGCCAAATTGATCGAGCACATTCAGGTTGTCGTAGCTGTTGGGGGTCTGAAACCAGGATCGGCTGTAGTTCAGGTTCAAGTGCAGGGCATCGACCGGCGTGAACTGATAGTCCAGGCGATCAAAGGCGTTCTGCTCGTTTCCTTTGGCGTGCATAACCACAAACTCCGGAGTATCCAGAAAACGGCCGGTATCCAATCCATCGAGCTCGAAGAAGTTGCCCCACGTTTGCGAGCCATAGCCAATATCAACGGCGCCCGTAGCTGAGCCGAACGACCCATAGGAGGAGCTAATACTACCAGTGGGTTTGGTCAGCCCTTGGCCGGATCGCGTGGTTACTTGAATGACCAGGCTGGTCTTGTCCCCGTACTCGGCGGGTGGTGCACCAGCAACGACTTGGATTGACTGAATGGAATTGGAGGGAATCTGATTGGAGAAAACCTTGCTTTGCTGATCGGAGATCGGCTGGCCGTCGACGGAAAACGAATTGGAGGCATGATCGCCCAGCCCATGCATGAGGCCATTGGAATCCGCAGCTACTCCGGGGGTGGAGAGCGTCACCAGCGAGCTCACGGAGGAGGAAGAGCTTTCCAGCGGCAGCTTCTCGATCATGCTGCGGTCAATGTCGGTGTGAAGTGAGGTGTCATTCTCCACTAGGTCGTCTCCCGTGACCGTAACCGTAGTGGAGGCGCCTCCCACCTGCAGTTTGATGATGGGCGTGACGGCGACGGAGGAACGTACCGGTACATCCACGGTGAACGGTGAGAAGCCCTCCGCGTGCGCAGTGAGGTGATAGGGGTTGAAGGGCAGATTGGTGAAACGATATTGGCCCGACGCGTCCGTCTTGGCGGTCCGCGATAGCCCGCTGACCGGGTTTTCAATGGTGACCGTGGCGCCGGGTATCACCGCGCCCGAAGCATCGGTGACCGTTCCTGCGATGGTGCCGGCGGCCGTCTGGGCCTGAAGATACATCGCCGGCGAAAGCAAAAGAAATGGCAAAAAAAGAAAGACGAAACGTCGTAGAAACGAGTACATATACCGACCCCCGGGGCATCCTGATCATTGCTTGCTGAAACTGCCTTAGGCGAAAGCAATGGCAACGGGAGGGGGTCTGGTATAGAGCGAGAAATCTTGGAATCGGCGGGCGGAGGTCGGTTGCAGATCGACGACCGGCGCCGCCAGCTGTCTCGCCGGGAGTGGAACGGTCACCGGAGCTGCTGGAGAAATGACTACGTGCGCGGTTGCACAAAGAGCGCACCCGGCGTGAGATACGTCTGCAGCGGTATGAACGTGCGCAACCTGAACCGTCGCGCCAAAAACCAGCAATAGCGCACAACAAAGAGCAAGAGCGACCTTCCAAGGGTGGCGCGCGTGATCTCTTGCTTGCTTATAGTGCATCACTTTGACTATAACTCACCCTCCACCGCGGAAGGGTGAACGTTGCCTGTGTGCGGTCAAAAAGAACCACTCAGGAGCTGAGAAGGTGAGTATCGGGAAAGAAACCGCAGGTCCCTCCACTCCGCTACGCTCCGGTCGGGATGACAAATTAGTTTGTACGCGAAACGTTTAGTTCCCCACCTAATTTGTCATCCCGACCGGAGCGTAGCGGAGTGGAGGGACCTGCGGTTTCTTGATACAAAACAGAGTTTAGGCGATCGCCTTGGGAATTGCCTCTTCCCATCTTCCCTGGGCCTTCAGGATAAGTTCCACTACCTCCCGCGCTGAGCCATCTCCGCCCCCTCTGGTGGTTACGTAGTGGCTAATGGCCTTTAGCTCCGGCGCCGCGTTGGCCACGGCAACTGCCAGGCCGGCGCGCTTGGCCACCGGCATATCAGGCAGGTCGTCGCCCATATAGGCCACCTCGTCTGCTTGTACGTTGGCCTTCTGCAGACACTCGTCAAAGGCAGCCATCTTGGTCGCCTGGCCGAGGTAGACAAACTCCACTTCCAACTCGTGGGCACGTTGGGAAACTGCGGGGGATTTCCTTCCCGTGATGAATCCGGTGCGGATGCCCATGATGTGTGCAAGTTTCAACCCTGCGCCATCCTGAGAGTTGAAGCCCTTCATCTCAGCCACGCCGCCATTGTTGGGCAGGGAGATAAGGTTGACGCTGCCGTCGGTCAGCGTACCGTCCACGTCCATGAGGAACAGCTTGATCTTCCTGGCGCGGTCAAGAACCTCGGGGGCAACGGGCGTAGTCAGTGACATGAAAAACATCATACTTCCCGGATTTCCTGTACGCTTCCCATTCGGTGACCGCTTGTGCGGCTTTCTTTAAGGAAAGCCGCATGAAGTTCATCAACGCCACCTAACTTCACAGGAAATCCGGGGGGCGACGGGCAGTATCCCTGTACGCTACAAGGAACGTCCAACAGAAACACCGCAAAGGCGCATGTAATCTATAGGAACTCCGCCATATGGCAATTAACATTGCGCTGAATCACAAGACTTGCTATCGCTACGACCGTCCAGTCCTGCTGGGGCCGCAGACCATCCGGCTGCGCCCGGCCCCTCACTGTCGTACTCCGATCCTGGCCTACTCGCTCAAAGTGCTTCCCCAGAAGCACTTCATCAACTGGCAACAAGACCCCCAGGCGAACTATCTTGCCCGCCTGGTATTCCCGGAGAAAACGACGGAGTTCTCGGTTGAGGTGGATCTGGTTGCCGAAATGGCAATCTTCAATCCCTTCGATTTTTTTCTGGAGCCGTACGCGGAGAAAATCCCATTCGTCTACGAGAGCTCCCTGGCCCGTGAGCTGCGCCCTTTTCTCGAAGCCGAGACGCCAGGCCCTAAGCTGGCCGCGTTTCTCACCCAGGTGTCGCGGATCAGCACGCCCACACTGGACTTTCTGGTCAGCCTCAATCAACGGGTGCAGCGCGAGGTCAGCTACGTCATTCGCCTGGAGACGGGCGTGCAGAGTTGCCAGGAGACGCTCACCCTGGGCACTGGTTCCTGCCGCGACTCTGCCTGGCTGCTGGTGCAGATCCTGCGCAACCTGGGGCTCGCGGCGCGCTTTGTCTCCGGCTACCTGATCCAACTCACCGCCGACGTGAAACCACTCGAGGGCCCGGGCGGCGCCTCCAGCGACTTTACCGATCTGCACGCATGGGCTGAGGTCTATCTCTCCGGCGCCGGGTGGGTTGGTTTCGATCCCACTTCAGGCCTGCTGGCCGGCGAAGGACATATCCCGCTCGCTTGCACACCCGATGTCGGCAGTGCCGCTCCCATCTCCGGTCCCCTGGAGTTTTGCAAGACGGATTTCAGCTTCTCGATGACCGTGCAGCGAATCTACGAATCCCCGCGGGTCACCAAGCCCTACACCGACGAGCAGTGGCGGCAGATCGAAGCGCTTGGCCACCAGGTGGATGTGGATCTGCAAGTGGGAGACGTGCGCCTCACCATGGGCGGCGAGCCCACCTTCATCTCGCTCGACGATCGCAATGGCAGCGAGTGGTCGACCACCGCCATGAGCCCGGCCAAGCGCAAGCTGGCGGTGGAACTGCTGTACAGAATGCGCGACCGTTTTTCCAAGGGCGCACTACTCCATTTCGGGCAGGGCAAGTGGTATCCCGGCGAAGAGCTGCCTCGCTGGGCGCTGGGTTGTTATTGGCGCAAAGATGGCGTTCCGATCTGGGAGAACCAAAGCCTCTTCGCCGAAGACGGCAAGGATTACGGCTACAGGGCACCCGAAGCGCGTAAGTTTCTCGAGGCCCTCACCCTCCGCCTGCAAGTGAGTTCCGCTTTCACCATCACTGCCTATGAGGACATCTTCTTCCACTTGTGGAAGGAGCGGCGGCTGCCGGAAATCGGCGATCCGCTCGACCCTAAGCTCCAAGACTCGTCCGAGCGCGTGAAGCTGGCACACATCTTTGAACAAGGCGCGGAGCAGCCAATCGGCTATGTGCTTCCCTTGCGCCGCATCCCCACCCGGTCCGGTACGCCGCGATGGACGAGCCAGCCTTGGTTTCCGCTGTCAAAACGCATGTTTCTGACTCCCGGCGATTCGCCCATGGGGTACCGTCTGCCGCTTGAAGCGGTGCCCTGGACCAAACCGGAAGACGTGACCTACGCATTCGATACCGATCCTTTCCAGCGGCGGGACAAGCTGCCTCCACGGCCCGATCGCCAGATGGGCCGGTTCTTCAATCCGCCTTTTGCGGATGAGCCAGAGTCCCCCGCCGATAAGGCCAAGCCCAAAAAAGATGATCAGCAGGCGGTGACGCTCACCCGGCCGGCGCTCTGCGTGCAGGCGCGCGCGGGCAAGCTCTTTATCTTTATGCCCCCGGTCGATTACCTGGCGGACTATCTTGACCTGGTCGCCGCTATCGAAGACACCGCCGCGCACCTCTCCATGCCGGTGGTCTTCGAAGGCTACACTCCGCCGAACGACACCCGTATTTCGGTCTTCAAGGTCACTCCCGATCCGGGCGTGATCGAGGTGAATATCCAGCCCGCCGCGAGCTGGGACGCTCTGGTCGAGAACATCACGTCGGTGTATGAGCTGGCGCGCGAGACCCGCTTGGGAACCGAGAAGTTCATGCTCGATGGGCAGCACACCGGCACCGGCGGCGGAAACCACCTGGTGATTGGCGGACCTACTGCTGATGACAGCGCGTTTCTTCGCCGGCCCGACCTGCTGCGCAGCATGGTCAACTACTGGCAAAACCATCCCTCGCTTTCCTATCTGCTTTCCGGCCTGTTCATTGGTCCCACCAGCCAGCATCCGCGGGTCGACGAAGGCCGTGTCGAGTCGCTGTATGAGTTGGAAATTGCCTTCGACCAGATCCCCGAACGGGGTGGAACCCCAGTGTCCTCGCGGCTGGCCGATCGCTTGTTCCGCCATTTGCTTACAGATGTGACTGGGAGCACGCATCGCGCCGAGTTCTGCATCGACAAGCTCGATCCGCCGGAAGGCGCCGGGACGCGGCTCGGCCTGCTGGAGCTGCGCGCTTTCGAGATGCCTCCGCACGCGCGCATGAGCCTGACTCAACAACTCTTAGTGCGGGCGTTGATCGCGCATTTCTGGCGCAAGCCCTACCGGCAAAAATTGATTCCCTGGGGAACCAGCCTGCACGACCGCTTCATGCTGCCCCACTTTGTGCAGCTCGATTGGGAAGACGTGGTGAGCGATCTTGCCCGCGCCGGATATGGGTTCCGCAGCGAATGGTTCGCTCCGCACTTCGAATTTCGCTTTCCTCTCATCGGTTCGGTGAGCGCGCGCGGCATCCAGCTGGAGCTGCGGCACGCGCTCGAACCCTGGAATGTTCTGGGGGAAGAAGCCTCGAGCGGCGGCACCGCCCGCAGTGTGGATTCCTCTGTGGAACGCTTGCAGGTGAAGGTGACGGGGATGATCGCCCCCCGTTACGCTGTGCTTTGCAATGGCCGCCCAGTGCCCCTGCATCCTACCGGGGAAGCCGGCGAGTTCGTCGCCGGTGTCCGCTACCGGGCCTGGCAGCCGGCCTCGTGCCTGCATCCCGACATTCCCGTCCACAGCCCGCTGGTCTTCGACATTGTGGATACCTGGTCAGGACATGCGATCGGAGGCTGCACCTACCACGTAGTGCATCCCGGCGGGCGAGCCAACGAGCAGTTTCCAGTGAACGCTTATGAAGCCGAGAGCCGCCGCTTGGCCAGGTTCACTAGTTTTGGCCACACTCCGGGCCCGATCACCGTTCCACCGCAAGAGCGTAACGTGGAGTTTCCCTTGACCCTGGATTTACGCCGGAGCCCGCAAGCCCTATAGCATGCCTGAGACGTTGGACGACCCGCTACTGACCGCCGACTATCGCCAGGCTCCTGGCGTTTACGACGAGATGTGCGTGGAGCCGGGCGTGCTTCGCCCGCACTGGGATCGCTACATCGCTTCCTTGTCTTCGCTCGGCAATAAGGAGCTGGCTCACCGCTGGCAGATCGCACGGCAGCGCATCCGGGAAAACGGGGTCAGCTACAACGTCTATGGCGATCCTCTGGGAACCGACCGCCCGTGGAGCCTGGATGCGGTCCCGCTGCTCATCCCTGCTGCGGAATGGAGCTATCTGGAAGCGGGTCTGATCCAGCGCGCCCGCTTGCTCAACATCATTCTTGCCGATCTTTACGGCCCCCAGAAGCTGCTCGTGAACGGGGATCTTCCGTCCGCGCTGGTTTTTGGCAACCCAGCTTTCTGGCGCGCCTGCCATGGCGTCCCGGTTCCCGCGTCCACCTACCTCCACTTGCTGGCCGTCGACCTGGCCCGTTCGCCCGATGGCCAATGGTGGGTGATCTCCGACCGCACCCAAGCCCCTTCCGGCGCCGGCTATGCGCTGGAAAACCGCATTGTCATGGCGGAGACCTTTCCCGACCTCTTTCGCGAAGCCCAGGTGCACCGGCTAGCTGGGTTTTTCCGCGCCTTTCGCGAGACCCTGCTGCGCCTTTCCCCTTCCCCGCGCTCCCATCCGCGGGTGGTGCTGCTCACCCCCGGACCGCTGAACGAGACCTACTTCGAGCATTCCTACCTGGCCCGTTACCTGGGCTTCACCCTGGTCCAAGGCGGAGACCTGACGGTGCGGGAGAACCAGGTCTTTCTCAAATCCCTCGAAGGGCTTAGGCCGGTGGACGTGATTTTGCGCCGCATGGACGATGGCTTTTGCGATCCCCTGGAGTTGCGTTCCGACTCCTATCTGGGAGTACCCGGGCTGGTCGAGGCGGTCCGCGCCGGCAACGTAGCGGTCGCCAATGCCCTGGGCAGCGGGCTGCTGGAAACCTCGGCGTTTATTCCCTTTCTCCCCGGCCTGAGCCGCAGCTTGCTGGGTGAGCGCCTGGCGCTGCCTTCGGTGGCTACCTGGTGGTGCGGCCAGCCCAGGGCTCGGCGCTATGTGCGCGAGAACCTGGATTTTCTGGTGATCAAGCCGGCTTTCCCTGCCAAGGGCATGGAGCCGGTCTTCGGCGGCAGACTCAACCCCACGGAACGTGCGCGCATCCTGGACCGGCTCGAAGAGTGCCCCAATGAATTCGTCGGGCAAGAGCTGCTCAACCTGTCCAGCGTCCCGGTATGGTCTGAAAGCGCCCTCATGCCGCGCCGGGTGGTGTTGCGGGTTTATATCGCGGCCGCGGGAGATAGCTGGATCGTGATGCCCGGAGGATTGACCCGGGTTTCCCCATCGCCCGATTCCCCCATCGTCTCCATGCAGCATGGCGGCGGCAGCAAGGACACCTGGGTGCTTTCCCGTGAGCCGGTCGACCACTTCACCATGCGCCGTCCCCCGGGTTTGCCCGTAGAACTGCATCGCGGCGTCAGCAGCGATCTGCCCAGCCGCGCCGCCGAACATCTTTTCTGGTTGGGCCGCTATGTCGAACGGAGTGAGCATCTGGCCCGCGTCCTGCGTTGCATCCTGGTGCGCATGACCGGCGAATCCTGGGCTCCGGAGACCGCAGGGTGGCGATCGCTGATGCAGTTGTATGAGTGTCTGGAATCTCCCTATTCGCGCCTGGCGAAGGATGACCCGCAAGGCAAGCTGGACCAGCAGGGAGATTTGGAAAAGGAGATACTCTCGCTCATCTTTGAAGAGCAGCGCAGCGACAGCCTCAACGCCAATCTCAGCCGGGCCACACGCGCCGTAGCCCAGGTCCGGGACCGCCTTTCGACCGACCTGCTGCGCATCGTAAGCCAGATGGGCAGCATTGCCCGGGCCTCGGACCGCGTCGCCTGGGGCTATGTCTCGCCGGCGGACGCGCTGGCAGTGCTCAACAGCTGCATCCTCGCGCTGGCCGCCTTTCGCGGAATTGAAGCCGGCAACATCACCCGCGGACCAGGCTGGCACTTTCTCAACATCGGCCGGCGTATCGAGCGTTCTCTGCAGTTGATCGAGCTGCTGCGTGCGATCATCGTCCCGGTTGATCCGGAGAACTGGCCGTCGCTTGAGATGCTGTTGGAGGTGGCCGACAGCTCCATCACTTACCGCTCGCGTTACTTCACCGTTCTGCAGGCTGCGCCGGTTCTCGATCTGCTCATGAATGACGAAGCCAATCCGCGCTCTCTCGCCTTCCAACTGAAGGATCTGGCCCGGCACTGCGGCGGGCTTTCCAGCATGCCGTCGGGTAGCGGTTGGCCGCTTTTAAAGCAGAGGCAGATGGAAGCGGCCGCGGCCAGGCTGCTCAATGCGGATGTCGAATTGCTCTGCGAAGCGCACACCGGGAGCACCCGTACCCGTCTGGATGGCCTGCTCGAAGAGCTGGGAGCCGCCTTGCCCGCATTCGCGGAGACCATTGCCAACACGTATTTCAGCCACGCGGAAATGGAGCGTGCTACGTGATTTACCGTGTCCGTCACCAAACCATCTACGACTATGTACAACCGGTTTCGGTCTCCCATCACGTGGTTCGCCTTACGCCCCGCGATCTTCCCGGGCAGAGATGCCGGACCAGTGAATTATCCGTGTGGCCTGTCCCGCCTTTCCACGCCACTACCCATACCGACTACTTCGGCAACACGGTCAGCTCGTTTACGCTGCCTGAGTCGCACACCCGGATGACCGTGGAAGCGACCAGCGAGTTGGAAGTGAATGCCGTGCCGCAGCCCTCCTTCTCTGAATCTCCAGCCTGGGAGACGGTGCGCGACACAGTGCCCGGGGATCACAGCCAGGCGGGGCTGAACGCTTACCAGTTCGTCTTCGATTCGGTACGAGTCTCCGCCAAGCCGGACTTGGCCGATTACGCCCGGACCTCTTTCCCCCAGGGGCGGCCGCTGCTCGCGGCCGTCTTGGATCTCACGAGCCGAATCCATCAGGACTTCCGCTTTGACCCGAAGGCGACCGAGGTGACCACGCCGGTCGAGACCTTCTTCGAAAAGCGCCGCGGAGTTTGCCAGGACTTCTCTCATCTGCAGATTGCCTGCATGCGCTCGCTTGGACTTCCGGCGCGTTACGTCAGCGGCTATTTGCGCACACTACCTCCTCCTGGCCGCCCCCGCCTGGTTGGGTCTGACGCCTCGCATGCCTGGTGTGCGGCCTGGTGTCCGCGCTTTGGATGGGTGGACTTCGACCCCACCAACAACTGTGTGCCCTCCGACGGGCACATCACCTTGGCTTGGGGCAGGGATTATAGCGACGTCAGCCCCATTCGCGGGGTTCTGCTCGGCGGCGCAAAACATAGCCTGAAGGTTGGGGTCGATGTGATGCCGCTGGAGTAAGCAGAATGCCCGTCGAATCAACAGTAGAACCGGAGGTCCTCCACTCCGCTCGCTCTGTCGGAAAACACCTCCAGGAGGTACCGTGGAGGGGAAAGAGAACTGCAGATCCCTCGGCTTCCTCCGGATTTCCTTTCAGACTTAGTGGTTTCGGTGAATATCATGCGGCTTTCCTCAAAGAAAGCCGCATACGTGGTCGTTTCTGAGAGCAGCGTGGTGGGAAATCCGGAGTTCGCTCGGGATGACAAATTGAAAGGCGGCGCTCACCTAAGCAGCTGTGATAAGGGATGGAGTTATCTGTACGCAGAGCGCGAAGCGAACGATCCTTCCATCCACATCACGACTGTAGAGGAGGGAACAAATCTACCCTTTGTCATCCCGAAGCGAAGCCGAGGGATCTGCAGTTCTCTTTCCTCACCCACGGCCCCTCCTGGAAGTGTTTTTCGACAGAGCGTAGCGGGGCCTGCGGTTTCTTACCAACCCACCCCCGGTAGTCGAGCGCCCCTCCGGCGTGCAAAACTGAGAGTAGTTCGTCTAAAGAAAGCCACCGGCGAGAATCCCCCCATCGGAGAAATGAAAGTGAAGTTTAAAGTTCTGCTGCCTTTGCTGTTCCTGCTTACCACTTGCGCATCGCGTCTCAACGCTGCGGACCCCAGTAATGTCACCCGCGCTACCCTGTCCAACGGTTTGCAGGTCGTCATTGTGCGCAATGCTTTGGCACCCGTGGTCACGGTGGAGCTGAACTTCAAGGTGGGCGGGGATGAGACGCCGCCCGGCTTCCCCGGCTCGGCTCATGCCGAGGAACACATGGCATTTCGTGGCTGCACCGGCATGACCGCGGATCAAACTGCGGCCATCTACGCCCAGCTGGGCGGCCGGGATAATGCCGATACGCAGCAAAATATCACCCAGTATTTCACCACCGTTCCTGCCGCCGATCTGGACGTGGCTCTCCAGGCCCAGGCGGCCTGCCTGCGCGGCGTAGACGACTCTGAAGAGGAATGGGCGCACGAACGCGGCGCCATCGAGCAGGAGGTATCCCGCGACCTTTCCAATCCCACCTACAAATTTATTGATCGCCTGAATGCAGACATGTTTGCCGGCACGCCGTACGCCCATGATCCTTTGGGCACCAGGCCCTCCTTCGATGCCACCACCGGCGCCATGCTGCATGACTTTTACAAGCAGTGGTACACGCCGGGCAATGCCATCCTGGTGATCGTCGGCGACGTCGATCCGGCCACCACTTTGGCCAAGATCAAGCAGTTGTATGGTGACATTCCCAATCACCCGATTCCGGCGCACCCCGCCATTAACCTCACTCCGGTCAAGCCGGAGACCTTCACCCTGGACAGTAATCTCCCTTACGTGCTGGGCTTCATTGCCTATCGCATGCCGGGAACTGATTCGACGGAGGATTACGCAGCGACCCAAATCCTGTCGGACATACTGGCTAGCCAGCGCGGCGACATCTACGGCATGGTACCCGCGGGCAAAGCCTTGTACGCATCCTTCGGCGTGGCCGAGAACTATCCCAAGGCCAGCGTGGGTTTTGCCGAGATCGCTCTGCCCGCCGGAGCCGATGCCACCGGCCCCATGAACGAGATGCGCCAGATCATTGAGAACTATGCCCAGAAGGGTTTGCCGCAGGACCTCTTCGACGCGGCCAAGCGCAGCGAAATTGCCTCCGCGGAGTTTGAGCGTAATTCCATCCCCGGACTGGCTTCGGTGTGGTCGGAGTCGCTTACCGCCGAAGGGCGCAATTCTCCCGATGACGATCTCCAGGCGATCCGCAAGGTCACCCTGGCCGATGTGAACCGGGTGGCCAAGCAATACCTGGTGAGCAGCAACTCCATCACCGCGACGCTGAAGCCGTCGCCCTCGGGCGAGGCTGTTGCCGCCAAGGGCTTCGGCGGTGAAGAGAAGATGACCTCCGCTCCCACCAAGCCGGTCGTGCTGCCTGCCTGGGCCCAAGCGTCGCTCTCCCAGCTGAAGGTCCCTGCCGACTACATCGTCGCCTCGGATACGACGCTGCCCAACGGGCTTCGCCTGATCGTGAAGTCCGATACAACCAGTCCAACCGTAACCGTCGTGGGTACGGTTAAGAACAACGGAGATCTGCAAACACCGAAGGGTCAGGAAGGAGTCTCGGATATACTCGACGGCCTCTATTCCTACGGCACGCAGACGCTCGACCGCCTGGCTTTTCAGAAGGCGCTGGATGACATTGCAGCCAGTGAGACCGCGGGCTTCGACTTCTCCGTGCAGGTGCTGAAGGAAAACTTCTCCCGCGCAGTGGAATTGCTGGCCGACAACGAACTGCATCCCGCGCTGCCGGCGGAGGCATTTGGCGTAGTCAAGGACCAGACCATTCAGTTTGTTGCCGGCAATTTAAAGAGTCCCGGCTACCGTACTTCGCGTGCCCTTGATTTAGGCCTGCTGCCTGCCGGGGATCCGGTGCTGCGCGAAGCGACCCCGGCGACGCTAGGAACGGTAACGCTCGATGACGTGAAGCAATATCATGCCGTCACCGTCCGTCCTGATCTGACCACCATCGTAGTCATTGGCGATATCAACCCGGAGGAGGCCAAGGCAGTGATTAGTAAGTGGTTTGGCAGCTGGAAGGCCGAGGGCCCCAAGCCGGAGACGACGCTGCCGCCAATTCCCGTGAACAAGGCTTCGGCCGCAAATGTTCCCGACCCGCAGGCGGTGCAGGACTCTGTGACCCTGGCGCAGCAGTTGAACCTGAACCGTTTCGATCCCGATTACTATCCTTTGGAATTGGGCAATCATGTGCTCGGCGGCGGCTTCTATGCCACCCGGCTCTACCATGATCTTCGCCAGGTGGCGGGCTACGTTTACAACGTGAACGTGGGCATGGAGGCATCGAAGACCCGAGCCAGTTATTCGGTCACTTACGGTTGCGATCCGGATAAGGTATCGAAAGCCAGGGCTTTGATCCAACGCGACCTCGACCAGATGCGCACCCAGGACGTTACGCCGGACGAACTGCATCTGGCTAAAGCGTTGCTGTTGCGTCAGATTCCTCTCGGCGAGTCGAGTGAGGAAGGGGTGGCGCAGGGCCTGCTGCACCGGGCTGTGATTGGCCTGCCCCTCGATGAGCCGATTATCGCCGCGAAGAAGTACTACGAGCTCAACGCCGATCAGGTCAAGGAGGCCTTTGCCCGCCACCTGCGACTGGACGATTTCGTCCAGGTGGTGAGGGGCCCTGCTCCGCAGTAAGGAGAGGTGAAACAGCTTCTACATTAGGTTTACAGCGTCGACAT
>CAWBBY010000001.1:0-24112 GCA_963787145.1 uncultured Acidobacteriaceae bacterium | reverse complement strand
GGTGCCGATGCCCTGCACCCAGTCGTAATGCCAATTCCACAGATCGTCGTCGAGAGAGATCACGCCATGCTTCAACATCAGGTTGGAGTAAGTGGCGCGGGTGGCGAAGCGATGCACGTAGTCGTTGACGCCGCCCTCGCGGTAATCCATGATTTCGACGGTTGCGTCGAGCCCGGTGCACTCCGAAAAACCCGGCGACGGTATAGTCGATGGCCGGTAATCAATGTTCCGGATCACGCTGGAGTTGTCGATCAGCGTGACGTAGAAGTTGAAGCTGCCGAGAGGATCGATGCGTAGATGCGTTGGCGGCCATTTCAGCTCTCCAGAATCTGCGCGCCCGAAGCGTCCTGGCGAATTTCAAATACCAGGAACTCCATGGGCGCCGCGATGGCAATGCCGACCTCGCAGATCAGCTGCCCCTGATCGATGACGGTCTGCGGATTATTGGTCGCGTCACACTTGACATAAAAAGCGTCCGCCGGCTTGGCGCCCTGGAGCCCCCCTTCGCCCAGATGCCGGTGCAGCAGCACGGTCAGGGAATGCGTCAGGAATTGCGCAGGGCATGGTATTGTTTTGGAACACCGCCCATCGGCTGGAGCGCTCGACCGTCTCTTCGATCGCCGACATCAGCCGGCGCACGTGAATGAATCGCCATTCGTCGTCGCCCGCGCGCAGCCAGCGACCGCGCGCCCCAAACGCGGATGCCGCGGCCGGGAAGGCGCGGATGGCATTGATGTTGTTCAGATTGAGGCCCTCCTGCTGCAGGTCGGAAATGGCCTGCTCCACATCCACCACAAACTGCAATTCGACGTTGGCCGGGGGACGCTGCACGCCGTAAGTGAGATCGGTCTGCGCATACGCGCCGGCGATGTAGCCCGACGGAGGAATGTTTCTGGTCGGCCCATCGAGCGCGAGCGCATCGGGCGCCGCCAGCCACGGATAATAGATAGCCGCAAATCGCGAGGATGGCGTCGAGCCACCAGCCCGTTGTGCCAGGGCCAGGTCTGTACCTGCGCCGATCTGCAGGCCGTCCGGCGGATCGATGAGGGCGACGCGGTAGCGCAGCCGCACGCATTGATCGATCATCAGGCGCTGCAGTTGTAGCGCTGTCTTGAGCACTGAGCGGAGTCGCAATCGCGGTCGGATCGTCGGCCACCGGATTGGGCGCGGGGACGGACGTCGGCAGGCACTCGTCTGCCGGCGACGGGGGCAACTGTCAGCACCGGCGGGACGTGGAACACAGCGTCGGGGATAGCGAGGATCCCGATGTGCTCGATCTGTTCGAGCAGGCGCAAGTCCGCGCAAGTCATTGGGGCCGCCGCTGAAATCATTCAAGGTGATGGCGGAGAGACCGTCACGCCCGCCCTGGAGGTAAAAGATCCCGCCGGCAATGCTGGGCCGCGCTGAGACCGATCGGACCGGACCCAACACGTCAATTCGGATCAGATTCGACTGCTGCTGCAGTACGGTGGGCGCGTAGTTGTAGCGCCTGGATTGGCCAGCGTCAGGCTGCGATAGTATTCATCCTCGGTGGGAGGGGTCTGCGGGCCGTTGTCGACATAAGCCCGCAGCGCGAATGTCTGCGCATTCGGGCGGCAAAATCTGAACGCGCAGCGTGTTGCCCCAGTTTCCCCGGCTGGCAGCGCTGATCCTGCATGCGGCAGGAAACGCGGAGACCGTCGCGCCGGCGGTAATTTGTGCTTCAGTTGAACGGCCACGAAGCGCCCGTCCGGCCGGCAACACGCAGCAACATGGACCAGTTGGGTGACACCTGCGCCGCTGATGAGAGCAGATCGCCCGCAGCCGGAGCAGCGCCCGCGACAAAGTGAAGGCGCATTGAAACGGGTTGACCACCGCGCTGATGGTGCCGATCGTCACCGCCGGCCCCGAGGGCAAGCGAAAAAAGCGCGGGCAGCATTTTGTGTTGGATCCGCTCGCGGTAGTCGCGGCTACGCGGGCTACGTAGCAGGTCTTTCCGCCATTTGCGAAAAACGCCCTGACCGCATAGGCGAGATATCCATATTCCTGGAAACTTCCGAATTTCGTGAGAAATTCCTTCCAACTGCCGATCTTTACCACGGCCTGCGAACCGTCGAACGTGGCCGGAGGAAAATCTTCCGGCAACGGCCCACGCTGGGCCAGGCCGACGAACCCCGCAATGTCGGTCCGCACCAGTTGCAACGCGGGTTGCGGCGCAACTTGCGGGGTTCGATAAACACCGGGAGTGAGGTAAGTGGAAATGGCAATCCTCCGGTTACGACACGGATACCACGAGTTCCAGGCCCTCGTGGACGATTTCAAGCGTTTCGATGGCGACTTCACTGGTCTTGCCATTCAGGCCGGGCCCTTCCAGCTTCGCCGGCCAGCCCTGCAGTGAAATTCCAGCTCAATGCAGGTTTTCGCGCCTCGTCGAGCAGGGTGATGGTGCCGGTAGTCCGCTGCGGTCACGCCGTCGAGCACCGTCTGCCGCCAGGTCCACAGAGTGGTGTCCGGGTGTAACCGCGCTTGAGAACGATGTTGGTGTATTTGATCAGCCCGGCAAGTTTGCGCACGGTCGTGACTTCATCGCCCTCGCGGTATTCGATGACGTTGGTGTCGGTGGTCAGCCCGCTCACTTCGCTGAAACCGGCGCGCGTAATTCCGTCGATCTCAATCAGGAAATTAAACTGACCGTAAGGATCGTTGCGGGCTCCTGATGCCATGATTGCTCTCCTATTGTTCGGTTACGCGATGAACCGCCGTACCATTGGCCGATGCGGAAGATGACAAACTCCGCCGGCTTGACCGGAGCAATGCCGATCACACAGATCAAGCCGCCCGTTGTCGATGTCTGCCTGGGTCATGGTGGTGTTGTCGCATCTCACGAAGAAGGCCTGATCTTTCGTTGCGCCCTGCAAGACGCCGTCGCGCCACAGACCGGTGAGAAAATCGCTGACGCTGCGCACCACGCGCCTCCAGGTAGGGTCGGCGTTGATGTCGAATACCACCCACTGTGTGCCTCGCTGGATCGACGTTTCGACGAAGATAAAGATCCGGCGGACGTTGATGTATTTCCAGTCGGGATCGCTGCTGGTGGTTCGCCCGCCCCAGACCAGGTTTCCGGCGCCCGGGAAATAGCGCAGGCAATTCACGCCCTTGGGATTGAGAATCGACTGCTGCCGTTGTTGATTGGCAACTGCAACTGCACAATACCGTTGATCACTTCGTTGGCCGGGTCCTTCTGCACGCCGACATTGGTGTCGCTGCGCGCGTAGATTCCGGCGATGTGGCCGCATGGCGGAACGAGCAGATTGCACTCCAGTATTTGGGTTGGCGACGATCAGCCAGGGATAGTAATAGGCCGCATACTTGAGAATTGACCGAAGGATTGTTGGTCTCGGGCGCTCCGGCGGCGACCGGCGACTTCCAGAATGGCGAAGCGGTCTATGAGGCTTCGCACTGGTTCTGCAGCATGCCCGCGACGGCGAAGTTGCCCGCGCCGAAGTAATACTCCTCCGGACAGCAAAGTAGCGAGATTTCGTCCACATCCTGGAGGCCTTGCAGTCCGCTCTTAGTGGCGGTTGTGGAACCGGCGAGGGCGGGAATGATAAATGGATCTGGATCAAAGCCGGTGAAGTCGGCAAGAGAGAGTTTTACCGTTCCTCCCGTGGGCGCGACCGCGAAGACGCCGAGGGCCCCTGGGCCGCCAGCGGCGAGATTGTCCGTGACCGCGAGATTTCCTCTCGCCTGGTTATCAAGAACGTTGAAATGTCCAGCGGGGTCGAGGGAGGCAGTCGCGCCGAACTTATCAGCATTGATTGCAGCGATCAAATCACTTACCGATTTGATCGGTCCGGCCGCGGCGTTCACAGTGAAGGGTTTGGATACCCCGCCTGCGGTCAGGGTGATGACCTCTGCGTCGGTTAACAGAGCGGCGGGCAATATCCCGGCGGTCGCACCCACCTGCAGGTTCAAGTTCGGCCAGATCCGTCGCTTCCCCCGGAAAGCAAGAGGGGAGGCCCGGCAGCAGCCGTCGTAGCCGCGAAGACGTCAAAATCGTTGCCGGCTGCCGCAAGGGTTCCAGTGACCTTGATGTTTCCGCGCCCTTGAGGATCTAAGACGTTGAAGTGTCCGGTCGAATCGAGATAGGCCCTGGCTCCAACTGTGGTGTCCCCGTTTATGGCGACCATTAGGTCGGCGACTGTCTTTATCGGACCGGCGGCAGCATGCACGGTGAATGTCATTGTCGCCACACCTGACGTCAATATCAGAGTCCTGGCATCGGTGAGCGCCTGATTTACAGCCAAGGAGCCGTTCTTGCTTACCTGCAAGTTTGCCGGGGAACTGTTTGCGGGGCGGCCCGGGGCAGTTTGAGCGATGAGAATGAGGTTCGAAACACCATTAATCTCGCTTTGGTAGAACGTGCTCGCAGTCGTAGTTGCGGAGAGGTTGTCATAGGCTTCTGCCGCGTCTGGACTAGACATCAGGTCGGGTGACGGAGTTCCCTCCCAGTACGACAAGGTCAGCTTGAACAGAGAGGGATCTGCCAGACCGGCGTTGCTGATCTGGTAGGCGATGTTGTTCCCCGCGACTCCGGGGCCGATTGCCCATATCGTCAGTTGAGGGCGCACCACTTTGGCTCTAGCAGCGGTGTTGGCGGCAGTGACAGGGTCGTAGTGCGGCCACGCGTTGTACGAAACATCGCTTCCCCCGTTCTGGAAAAATCCCTCAACAGCGTAGGCCAGATAGTGGTCGTGCCGTCTGGCGTCTTTTACGTAACCTCCGTAAGCCCGCTGATAGTCTTCGAAGCTGGTCAGCAGCGTGGCGTCGTCGCGCCGCGCTCGGCAATGCCCAGAAAGCCGGCGGTGCTGGTCGAAACGCCTTCGATCGGCTTGTTTCCAGTATCAATTTCTTCGACGTATACGCCTGGATACAGATATTCCGGCATGCTGTTCTCCTTCAGTTATCGTCGCTTGTGCAGCTCACATGTTGATCGTTGCTGAAACGGTTAATCCTCGAATCACAGTGACGCGGTGTACTTCCGCCGCCAGACCGGCAGCTGTCGCATTGACTGTCACCTGCTAGCGGAAGTCCGGGCGGGTTCGACAGGAAAAGGACGAACTGTCCGTCCGCAGCAGTGATGTATGCCGGATCCGTGCCGCCGGTCTGCTGAACAGTCGCGGCCGCAGCGGCAACCCGCGTGCAAGACGTCCTCGGATCAGAGTGGTTCCCGCGGGAAATGGATACGCATTCGTAGGCAGCAGCGTCGCCGCTTACGCTGGGCTTTGTAGGCTGCGGTTTGCCCCGGGTCCCCAGGGGCAGGTTCGGGTTCGCCAGGGTTACGTCCGGGAAGGCCGGCCACAACGCCGACGGCATGCGGCACTGTTACTGGTATTTGTGTGGGCAGATAATACGGCGTGTACGGGCCGCTGCTGACGGCGAAGGACTGAGGTCCCGGCTTCAAGTCGTAAAACAGGAAGGTGCCGCTGGAATCCTTTTGTTGGCCCGTCGGTGGTTCCTGATACCACGGTTACATCTCCCACCAGTTGGTCGGAATTGGCAAAGCCATCGCGCAGCAGCAGAGCAAACTGCAATGTGTACTCGTATCATTCGGCCTGGACGGTTGGGAATCGGCATCGCTCTATCCTTACGCCCCCACCAGGTCGGACTTTCGCCGCATAGTGTTCTTGCTGAGAGCACCCTCGATGGAACTGCTCTTCAGTGGAATCGAGCAACGCCACCCGGACTGTGTAAGTGACGGAAAGGCGGTAGGGGGTCTCGAGCGCCTGCCATACCCACGACACTTCCTGCAGAGGCACCGTATTGAAGACCACGCGTCACCACGTCGCCGGAAGTGGCCAGGGTTCCCGTGAGGTCTGGCCCTTCCAGCGTGGGGCGGTCGTAGAGTATCTGCAGCACTTTTCCCAGGACGATTTGCTGATCGCGGGGCGCCTTCAGCAGCGGAGTGATCAGGTAATACAAGGTCGATGGACATCGGAGGTTTCCGCACGCGGCCCCCGGTCCCCTCTACCGACATGCGGTTCTTCATGTACGGATCTTCGACGATGCGATAGAGATAGACCGACAGCAGGGAGGGATCGCTACTGTTCTCCTGGTGTTCGGCCGGGGATTCGAGCGAAATCAGGCTGGAGTTATTGATGAGCGCGACGAGGTCGGGATCGGCCTGGATCTGCTGCCATAAGCACATTGATCAATGATTGCCCGACCTCGGCCAAGACCTTGTAATCACTCATCAGCGCCGGTTCCTCTGCTGCCGCGCTGCTCTGTTGCACTTTCCTTTCCAAACCGTATGGGCGTGGGAAGATGCACAATACAGGCAGTCTGACGACCCCGATATCTGGTCGTCAGGTGGCCGTTCTGTCACTTTGTGACAGCGGCATGTTACATATGCAGTCGTCTTGCTACCTATCTGAATGAAAACCAAGGACATCGATGTACCAACCGAAGGTTGTAACAGGGTGACCCGGTGTCACGCACGCAGGACAAGTTGCCTTTTGGCGAGAGAAACCTGATCAAAGAGAGACGTTTTCATCTCAGCTGCGGTAACATTCCTCATTCAGAAGCGCTAAAGGAATCATGCGATTCTACTGGCTCCTGGTTGGCACTCTCGGCGTCTGGCGCATTACGCATTTGCTTTCCGCGGAGGATGGTCCCTGGAACCTCACGGTTCGCCTTCGCCGCAAGGCCGGGAACGGATTCCTGGGAGAACTACTCGATTGCTTTTACTGTCTAAGCCTTTGGGTGGCACTCCCTTCGCGTTTTTCATCGGAGAAGCGCGCTGGGAGCAGTTTTGTTTGTGGCTAGCTTTTCTGCCGGGGCTATACTCCTCGAGAGAACCACACCACAGGTGCCGACTCCCACTCACTTATTTTGAACACGGAGGTCAAGACGATGCCATGTTGCGGAAAGGCGAGGGCTCTTCAGCAAACGACTTCAAGGGAGAAGACTAGGCCAGCACCGAGCGCGGTGTCTGGGCCCCAGCCGCCTACTCAGAGCACTTATTTTCGCTACGTCGGCAAGACTCGAGCTACTGTCACAGGGCCCGCGTCCTCTCAGAGCTACCGCTTCCTGGCAAACGGGGCCGCGATCGCCGTAGACCCGAGAGATGCCGCCGCACTGTCGCGAGTGCCGAATCTGAGACTAGTACGACACCCATGATGCAGTGTGCTGCGGAACAACTGCCAGATGCTTACAGACTAGCTTAGCAGGAGGCTCCCCACATTTATGATCGTACCCGCTCCAATCGACGATTCTAAGTTTTTTGAAGCGGCGCAAGCTTTGGCCCAAGGGCTCTCCCAATGGGACTTACTGATCCTTGCGGGTTGGCTGGTAATTGTCGTAAGCACTTCTTACTATCGCCCGAAAGATCGACGGGTACGTGCCGCCTATTCTTTCGCTCGAGATTGCCCTTCTCTTTACCGGAGTCTGGGTGATTATATACATCGTGTGGTGGGTTTTCACAAATCAATGCACCGGAAATTCCTCATGCTGAGGACAGGGAAATTGGTGCCATTGATGGCCACGGTATTGCTTTGGCATCCATGCGGATGTAAGCCGCCAGCGACTCCTCAGCCTGTATCGAGTGCGTGCGACTGCAGTATTTTCCCCCCGAAGAGCGGGTGCGATGCGCAATGCGGAATTACTACCGGTGTCGTTGATTCTGTCAGCAGTAATTCCGTTGTTATCCTTGTGCCATCGGTCACAACGGATTCGGCTGGAAAAAGCACTCCCACAATTTCAAAGAAGACATTTTCGATTGACGCCACGGAGGCTAAGCAGTTGGAGTCAATTGCGAAGGGATCTCGCGTGGCGCTGACCTTTCAACAGCATGGCGGCCAAACGATAGCGAAGTCCATTCGGGAAAATAGCTCCAGAGCCTGCCGAATAAGCGCAAAGCGGAAGAGAAAGAATAATTAACGATGTTGGCCCCGTGCGCTGAACAAGACGTAGTCGCATTCCCCTAGACATGCGTTTCCGTTTCCTCACGCTTCGCTCATGTCAACGCTGCCCCAATTGATTATGCGTAGCGCCAGAGAGAACCTACGCTGGTTCCGGTGGCTCCCGACTGATTTGCGGCAGAGCGGAACTCTCCGCCCTGAAAACCGGTTGACTTTTTCTGCGGATGATGAACATGACACGCTCGATCATTACTTGTGTAGTCGCCCGCGCAAAGCGACAATCTCGGATCGATTCTGTGTTGAGGGTGTCCAATTTCCCGCACTCGGGATCCTCGTCCCAGAGACCTCCTGGGAGAGTTTTGCGCCTGCACCGCAAATGCGGTGCAGGAGGGTCACAATGCAACGAGGGAGTCTTATAAAAAGCAACGCAAACACGGTCCTGCCGTCTGGCAATTCCGCTGGTCAGACAAGGGCCCGGACGGACAGCGAATTTATCGAAAGAGAGTGATCGGAACGGTCGATGAGTATGTTGGGGCTGAGGCAGCTCGTGACTCTGTGAGGGGCTTGCTTGTGAAGCCCAGATCCACAGCCTTGCGGCTGGAACCCGCCGTGATCACGATGGCTGAATTTTGCCGGCACTTCCAGCAACACGAACTGACGAAAGACGATCACTGGCGTAGCTACTCAACCAGGAGGAACTATTATTCTGTTTAAGGCGCTGGATCATCCCGCGGTGGGGACAATATGAGCTCGGTGAAGTCCGGACGATTGAAGTGGAATCCTGGCTTCATAGTTTGCCGCGCGCAAGAAGCACCTGCGCCAAGATCCGAAATGTGATGTCGATACTCTTCAACCATTCCGTGCGATATGAATTATTTGATTCGAACCCCATCCGGCTGGTTCGCCAGAGCGCAAAACGACGGATGGCGCCGAATGTGCTCATGCCCCGCAGAAGTCAAGATTTTGGTCGATGCTTTGGCGCTGCGAGAGAAGACTCTGGTCCTTTTTGCCGTGACAACAGGCTTACGACAGAGCGAACTGTTTGCTCTGAAATGGGCCGATGTCGATTTTATCCAGGGAACAATGAGCGTGACTCGTTCCATCACTTATGGAGTGGTGGGGCGATGCAAAACCGAATCGTCGCAGAAGCCGGTACCCATCCATAAGGTCGTCGCCGATGTGCTGGCGCGATGGAAGCAGAATCGCTCCTATCGCGCGCCTGACGACTGGGTCTTTGCCAGCGAGCATTACCGAGGTCGAAAGCCTTATTGGGGCCAAGTGATCTTGCGTCAGTTCATACGACCCAAAGCACAAGAACTTGGTATCGAAACGCGCTTTGGCTGGCACACGTTCCGGCATACCTATTCAACGCTGCTCCGTAGTGTCGGGACGGAATTCAAAGTGATGCAAGAACTGATGCGGCATTCGTCGCTGAGATCCACGATGGACGTTTACACTCAAGCCGTTACTCAAGCGAAGCGCGAAGCTCAATCCGCGGTGCTGTCACTTCTCTTTCCACCTGGGATGCAGGATGAGGTTGACGCAAAGTAAAGAGGCCGAAACGGGACGCAGAAGAACTATGCGGCGCTGAAGTAGACAGTGGGGCTTGAATAAGGGTGCAAAAAGGGCACAAACGGTGCCCTTTTGCACCCCCGAAGGCAACGAGCAAGACACCTAAGTTATTGAAATGATTTGGCGTCCCCGACGGGATTTGAACCCGTGTTATCGCCGTGAAAGGGCCTTATAGGCGTCTTGGCAGGGTTTACCCCTCTTCGCACTAGCTTGGCGAAACTCAGGCAAATCCAGGCTTTACAATCGATTCTACTTAGGTGTTCTTTGCTCTTCTTTGGCAGGGTTTATCTATTCCATCGTCACCACAGCGTCACCAGGCTGGAGCCCCTTCCGGCCTCGCGATACCCAAAGCGCCACCCGATAAAAGCGCCACAGAATAGTGGTGTCGCGGCGGGACTGGGCAATACGATGTCTAAGACCCCAGGATCCGCCAGGGCGCCTGTTCGATCCCTACCGATAAGCCTGCATAGCTGCCGCGAAGGCGCGATCCCACTTCTCTGGGAGATCCCGACTAAAACTGTCCTGCAGATGAAACGAGCGGGAGCTGAGGTTCTGTTTCTTTGCATCCCGGGGAAGCTTGTACACATAAAACATGATCCTGCCTCTGGCTCGGATGTCGGCGAAAACCCTATACTCGTTGACCTCTTGCGCGTAGTAAACAGTGTTTCCGTCCGCGGTCTTACGGAAGCGAAGCTCCGACTGGATCCGTCTTTCCGCCCAGAGCAGCTCGTCGTTCGTTCGTGCATCGCTTTCACTACTGGGGTATTCGTCAATTAGCGATCCCGCCCCAGCTGGTGCCAATTTGAAGAGCGTCTCGTGTTTACGTCTTTCAGACTGCTCCGACTCGATGGCCTTGTGCCGCAGACTCGACCACTCCCATTCCAACTCCTGCTGAATGAATGGAACACGGCCCGCGGCATATGGGTTCCGACCCCCGAGATCGCTGAGTCGATTCCACAGCGCATCCGAGTCGGTCTTTTGACAACCCGGCAAATGAAGGACGTTTCTGAGAGCTGCCCGGCTGATTTCCGAGCTGAGCGCCGGGAAGAAGGCGACAAAATCCGAAGCATCATCGATCTCGTTGGGGTTGGCCTGGCCCTTGTAGCTCAGCGCGAGGGATTCCCGCAAGGCGGCGTCACTGTCGTAAAACACGTTTACGACGCGAGCTCCCGTTTTCTCCAGTGAAGCAGCCACCCAGTGGTAATACTGGCTCGTCCCTATTTCCATCTCGATGTCGATATACACGAGCTTCACCTGTCCATCGCCTACCGCCTGGAGAAGCCTGAAATAAGAGGGGAAGGCTTGCTCGTTGACTCGATCGGCACGCGGGAAGTTGACGTCCACGAAAGCCTCGAGCGGCTTCCAGCGTGTTTCGTACTTCGTTCCGAGCAGGTTTCGGTATCGCCGGATCCTCATCCATTGAAGCTCGATGAGGTGAGGGCTGCGATAGGTTCCGTGTCCGACCAGATAGGCGGCCACGCCGGCTTCATTCTCGGCTTCGCGCATGCCGCCCAGTATACGGGCGCATCCGCAAGGAAACGAATGGGCGCGTCGACCAGTAGATGGACAGAAGCCGTCGATTCTTCAGGCTTTGTCTTCACCATTAGCGTCACTAAGGCTGGAGCATAAGGGCTGGTGCGCCGTCTCAGGTGCGTCACGCACCAGACGCCGATGGCCCGATTCCCCCGCCGATCAGCTCATGGTCGCCGAGTTTTAGCCCCCCCGCCGATCAGCTCATGGTCGCCGAGGTTTAGCGCTGGAGAGCGCCAAGAAGACGCTCCCGGCAGGCGTCACAGAGAACTACCTCGATAGCGCGAAGATCCGATGGGATGACGACCCGCGAACCCTTATTCATGCCGCGGAGCAATTCATCGAGCTTCCGCTGTGCCATTTGCTTGGTCGGGCATTCCTGCTTCGACGCAATCACATCCTTCTTGCGCACCCGCTTCACGGTGCCGTCGGGCAGGCGCACATCCTCCCTCCAACGCGCAATCCATCTGTCGCCGTCGTCGACCAGGGAGCCGCGCTGGTGGCGGCGTCTCCCGCCAGCTTTTCGTGCAGGTGAGGGGCTTTCCATGTGGCGCCGATTATATCCCCAAGACAGAAGGGCGGCCCGGTCGGTGTCGGATTGTTGGGTTCGGTCACTCCAGGTAGGCGACCGTGTGCCGTTCACCGGCTACCGATATGCCGCATATCACACAAGGCACGTCAGAGACTCCCAAGTGCCCCGCTAGGGATAGCCGTTTGCTGATACGAGCCAAGCCGGAACGGATCCGAACAGCCCTTTCATCATCATCCGGGTATTCGTCATAGTCCATTGCGATCACACAATCGCCACAAGCTGGGCCGAGTTCCACGTAATCGAGTTTCACCGTTTTCCCTTTCTCCCGTTGATTGCCTTCCATCCATTCAGCTTTAGCTCACGGAATAAGGGCGGCCCGCTCTGGAGCCGCCCTCGATACCGCCCAGCCGGCGCGGCTAGGCTTTCTGCTTTGCGTGGTCCAGGTAAACCGGAGCTTCAATCTCCAGCCACTGCCCTATTGCCCTGTTCAGGATCCCGGACAAAGACAGTCCTGCAGCCTTGGATACCTCCGTCATCTTGTTGACGTTGGCGGATTTGATCGAAGCGGAAAGCGTGCCCCCAATCACAACGGGGGTATTCTGAGAAGTAGGCATATCGTCTCCTTTGTAGGCGATCATGTTAGCGCTCGTCCGGTGTTCTTAGCACCTGGCGGGCGCGCTGTGAGTTGCAGGGCGGCCCCTACAGGCACCGCCCCAGGGCAGAATGGTCTACGCTGCTGAGGGATCAAGGTAGCGGATTTCGGCATCGACGCGAGCCATCTCCTCACGCGCGTTATCTTTGCACAGGGACGCGATCCACGCCATGAGGGACAGGGCGCCAGAGGATGCTATTTCCTCATCTTCGATGGTGGCCGCGAACTTCTTAAACTCAGCCTGGGCGGCCGCGCCGTTACGCTGAGCGGCTTTGCGGGTGGATTTGCGGGTATTCTTACTGTTAGCCATGGTTCGTCTCCTTTGAAGGCGGTTTATGGTTAGGGTCTGTTCGGTGTTGACGCACCGGCCAGGCCCACTTTTAGTTTTGGGAGCGCTTGCGGTAGTTCTGCTCCCGGTAAAGCTTTGCGCGGTTCAGGTCGGCCGCGGTCCAAACCCTATTCTCGACACCACCAAACGTCTGGCGCTTGGGCTCGGGAATCTTCCCGTTCCACAGCCAGCGCAGCAAAGTAATCTTTGATACCCCGATTGCCTTTGCCACTTCACTGGTGGAATAACTTACTTTCACGATGAATATAGGTATATTCATCCGCAGCGAAGGAAGTCAAGAAGAAAAGCGAGCGCGTCATTTTTCTTTTGTGGACCCCCATTGGGTCGGAACTCCCCTTGTTCCCGGCCGCCGCGGTCCTGCCCCGCTTGCTATAGGTGCCAGCAAACGCGCAAGAAGCACGCCGCTGCGTAACGGGCGGCCTTCTTGGGCCTCCACGGAACCTGGCGGCCCACTGGCCTCCACGGAACCTGGCGGCCCACTGTAGGCGCCGTAGGGAGCCGTGGCGATATCTCGCATCGAAGCTCGCCTGCAAGTGGCTCCGAGACGCGATGCCCGGAAACATGGGGCTGTGAAGTAGGTGCGCGACGCACCTGAAAGGGCATCTATATCCACCCGTGCGATGACACCCGAGCAATCGAGATGCCGGCCGAGCGGACAACGTCGGCTCCGAGAGAAGTTGTCCGGGGGGTACAGATAATACGATGTCTAGGACCCGTTTCTGCTCGTTCTCTCACGAAAAAAAATAGAAAATTTTGAGGGCAGATACACGGGACGGAACTGGGCGCCGCCAAGATTCGGCGACGCCGGCCGGGATCAGCATTATCATCACCACAAGCGAAATTGAGACGAGCGGAGACCCGGATCAGTGAACCGGTTGGCGCTCCGAGGAGGAGCCTTGGCATGTTTGGCATAGACGTCGGTCCCAGTTCGCAGGAGAACCAGAACTACAACGCCCTATTCGGCAGCAGCGCATTTGCTACCGGCCAGGGCGAGAGCTACGTCACTTCCTCGGACGCCTTCCTCCAGGCGATCCTCTCCGGCAACAATGCGCAAATCATGCAGTTGCTGGCCCCCCAGATCAACGGGATCAAGACCTCAGCGCAGAATCTAAAGCTCAAGAACTCCCAGTTTAGCAACCGCTCCGGCGGCGTAGTCGCGTCTAACAACGCCCTCGACGACTCGACCCGCTCCGACATCTCGGGAATGGTGGGCAACCTCACCGGCACCGCGGCGTCTTCGCTCGGCTCCCAAGGGGCGGGGCTTCTCGGCTTGGGCATGAGCGGTTACGGTACTGGATTCGGAGAGGCGGACACGATGCAGAAGCAGCGTGCCTCTCAGTGGAACGATCTCTTCAACTCCATCGCCTCCGTAGCGAGCGCGGGCATAGGCGCCGTCCCCGGTAGCCCGGGAGGATGGGCTGACATCACGAGCAACGTGGCGGCGGCGGCCTAATGGCTACTCCCGGATTCAACTGGCGTGACGCTATATCGGTTGGATCTCAAGGGGTCTTTGCACTGATTATGGGAACAGCGAAGCCAGGAGTGAAGCATTGTTTTCCCTCAGCGCAATCTTGCCGAATCCCTCAATCGATTTAGGGAAAAAGGGGCTCAGCACAATGGATTTAGGAAAAGGGACCTTCATTTTCCTTTAATTCCACCCCGTATTGCTGGGAACACGAGAATTCCGATTTTTGCCAACGGCAATTCAGATAAGTTGAATCCCCCGTACGCCTCCTCGACGTTGGGACCCCAAAATACGCGGGCGCGAACCCACGGTCTCCAGTTTCCGTTGCACAATTGCTTTAGGAAAAGCCGGAGGAGTCTCCGATGGGAAGGTCACCCTGGGCAACTCGACTCACAGTCGAGCGCTGTCCGATTCATCTGTCAGCCGTGGCGTTCTGTCCCGCGGGCGTGTTTGAGTATCCTGTAGGCCGCACTTTTGCCGCCTCCTGGCCGATTTCGGATGGGTCGAATTTGGGCAGACTCAGGATCGAAGTGAGAGCCGATGGACACGGCCGGAAGATACTCTTCGTCTGTCAGCAGGATCTGAACTTTGGCGGAAGGGTTCTCATGGGAGCCGGCCAGCAGATTCCCTTTACAATCACCAGGCCCCATTTCGGCGGAGCACGTTTTTGGTTTGTCTGTGAATGCAGCAAGCGCGTCGCCCGGCTCTATCTCCCGACCGGCGAGACGCTATTCCGCTGCCGCATTTGTTACGACCTCACGTATCAGAGTTCACGCGAACACAACACGCGAGCCGCGAAAGATCGCGCGCCGGCGTGGGGCGAAGAAACACCTTGCGTCGGACAGAAGGAAACACAATGAGAGCACGATGCCAGGTCTTAGCTCGTCGCCGTTGATGTCGCTGATGGCTGAAGATAGTGCCATTGATGACGAACCTTTACTCGTCACCCCTTTTTGATCGGGCTACCCTATGCTGCCGTCGGCATATCAGCGAGCATGCCAGGGCGACAACGGCCGCCTGGATGAGCGTGAGTATTGTTAGGGAGAATGCAAGTGCATGCATGCACCTGGGGTTTTCCTCGTTAGGACAGGACCACCCAGCAGCACCCCGAAGGCGGAGTGCAATAATTGCCGCATGTCTGCACCTAAGGTCGAAAACCGGCCCCCCTCCAAAGGCGTTTTCGCTCCCGCTTTCACTCAAGAGAAGTTTGTCGAGTGGATAAACTACCGGCGCGAGAAGGAGACGTTAGCAACCATTGCCCGGTCGCTCGGCGTGTCCGTGACGGCAATCTGTCGCTGGTGCGATGGAGTGCGTCGACCGTCCAGGCCGATCCTGCTGCTGGCCGCGTACGTCTGGATATACGGCAAGTTGCCAGCCGGGAAGGACAACCTCGGCTAAGATCGAAGTTGTCAGGGGGTATGGGGTGCGCGGGGGGCTAGGACCCGGTATTGCGTCATCTGGGGACCCGGAAAAAATATAGAAAATTTTGGGACAGATAAACTGGGCTGGGACTGGGCGCGCCCCCGAGATACGAGTCCGGGCGGAGCGTCGCTGCGGAGAGCTGCCGGCAGAGATCCCCAAGGCAAGTGCCCTGCTCTTCGCGGATGAGCCGGGGGCGCGGCCAAAGCGGATCCGAATATATCTATGGGCATTCGTTGTTAGGATCGAATCGCGTGTCCGATATGTAGAAATGGTTTCTTCCGGTCCATAATGGTGGTTCCCCGGGCTCCCGCAAAAGAGAGGGAGGCTTTATGAGGCCGTTGCGTCTTCAGCTCCTGTTGGCGCTATCTGTGTCCGGTTTAGTAACCACAGCGGCAGCCAAAGACGATTGGCAAGCCGAACTGCACAAGTGGGCGGTGTCGAATGACACTAACCAAGCCTGCAAGGTTCGTTACACAACAGGCATCTACAGGCCGGACCTGGGGGACCAACCGGCCTGGGGAATGATGACGGAGAAAATGTTCAAGTGGTTTTCCAAAGATGGCGTTAAGCTCGCGCCTTCTGTATGCCCAGCAAGTCGAAATACCAAAGACAAAGTGGCATACCGTATCTTGTTTTCCGCGTCGCCGCTGAAAACGGTTAGCCGAACCACGCACGGCTCAGAAGTGCAGACAACAACCCAGCCATTCAACGCCAGCATCGATTCCCGAACAACCTATTCCGACGGCGGCAGCGCGAACAGCACGGCGACGGTCAACGGCCAGCAAACCACTACCGTCGTTGTGCCGACCGAAACAACGATCTCACGGTCTTCCGTTGCTGTTTATATGTATACCTATCGCGCTGATGGACAGCAGTTGGAATTGATCGGTTCGGACACTGTTGTATTTAGCCGTGTTGCGGCAAGCGGTACTGGAGAAAATGCAACGGACGCGGAGCTGGGCGCGGGAATTGGCAACCTCATCAGGGCATCCGGGGACCACCACCGATCGGACAAGCTGTATGAGGAAGCCTTGAGAGCGATATGCGCGGATGCGCAGAACACAGCATCCACCGTTCCACCGCTCCCGGCGCCTGCTGCTCCCCCGTCTTCCAGGCAGGTTCCGGGCAATGTCACGGCTTTTCCATCGGCCCAAAGCATCGACACACTGGAAGAGCAAGCCACCAGCGGCGATGCCAATGCGCAATCCTTGCTTCTCTGGCTTTACGAAAACGACGGACAAGGCGTGACGCAGGACCATGCACAGGCTGCCGTCTGGTGGCGAAAGGCCGCGGATCAGGGAAACGCCGACGCGCAACTGAGACTCGGTGTGCTGTACGACAGTGGTCGCGGTGTGCCACAGGACCACACGCAGGCGGCAACCTGGTATCGCAAGGCTGCGGATCAGGGAAACGCCGGTGCGCAATTCATGCTTGGCCTTATGTATATGGACGGCACGGGTGTGCCACAGGACTACTCGCAGACAGCAGCATGGTATCGCAAGGCCGCCGGTCAGGGGTTTGCGGAGGCGCAATCCCAGCTTGGCTGGCTGTATGCAAACGGCCACGGGGTACAGCAGGATGACGCACAAGCGGCGGCGTGGTATCGGAAGGCGGCGGAACAGGGAGTTGCCCGCGCGCAACTTCAACTCGGTCTTCTGTACTGGCACGGAAGCGGAGTTCCACAGGATTATGAGGAGGCGTATTTCTGGTTGGACCTTGCCGCAGCGGAAAAGATCGAAGGTCTCAAACAGGATGACATTAACGAATTTCGAGACGAAGCCAGCTCACACCTGACGCCAGCCGATCTATCCCGTGTGCAGGAGCGGGCTCGGAAGTGGTTCGAGGATCACCTGGCGAAGCAGCAATGACCGGTTGGCCGCCAGTCGCGTCTCATGCCCGATAGTGCGGCTCCCGGAGTTTTGCCCAATCAGGAGTCACTTGGATGGTAGATGAGCTCCCAAGGGTATATTCGGTGAATCTTCGTTGCGCTGACCCTGGGCTAGAATACCTTTGCCAAATTCCTCTCCCGCGTCGAAGCCCATTAGGAATATTTGAAGGTCAATACAGTCTGTCCATGGGTGACTGGCCTGCAACCCTTCTATGCCTTCGGCACGGGCGGTCGTTCTCGCATTGGGCTGATAGTGTCCGTCTCGAAACTGAAGTGCGGGTCCGAAATCGACCCGTGCCTTCGCTCTGGAAGATTGAATGCGAATGTGCGCACGAAAACTGCGGAAAGCCACATGCCATCTACACAGCAAGAGCACCAGATTGGGCCACGATACTCGCTCGGATTTTGGGTACCAAGCCCACCGTGCCCTGTGGCGATCACTCTCTCGTTTGGCGGGAAGACTTGATGCACGGGACTGAGTTTGCACACAACCCTCCGCTGCGCTAATATGCGCTCTGGAGAGAGTCCCAATTGTGAGAATACCCCGCCCGCCAGCGGGGTTTTTGCTTTCTTAGCGTAGCACCCCCGACACTTCAGGGTGCGCATGCGCCTACGCTGCCGTGTCCTTCGCTGGATCCGGTTTTCGCGAGAACAACTGCGGCCATGCCTCCCGGAGCGCCTTCTGCGCGCGCTGGAGCCTTGCGAGCGAACAGCTGGGCTCGTGACGCACCTGCGCTCCTTCTCCCGCTGCGGAGCGCTCGCAGACCATGCAGCTGTGCACCAGGAGAGTGGGACCCTCCGTCCCCTCCGGTGACGTAGCCGCGGCCTCATCCCGGCGGTAGAGCTTCCTCTTCAACGCCACCGAGGACTTCACCAGTTCCGTCATCAACTCTTATTGTTCAAACCCTGGTTCTCCTCCCTCATGTCCGTCCCCTCTGTTGCATGATCCTTTGCAGGCGCCCGCCGAAGCCAGGCTGTCATCGACTTAAGGTGCATCACGCACCTGGCGTGCCGCTAGGTTGTCGTGGCCCGGCCGCCATTCCCGCTTCGATGGCGAACTTAGCCGCGCCGCTCTCGTAGGCCTGATCGACGAACGTAGTCAGCTCATCTCCGCGATATCCGCGCTCCCGGCCCAGCCTGGCGACGAAGTAGCGTTCCAGGGAGCCTTCCTCGCGCAGCTCCGGGTGAAGCGTCAGGGCGGCATGGGCGAGCCTCCGGGACCACTTCCGGCACTTGGAGTGATTGCGATCGATGTAGCAGAGGAACTTTGCGGACGCGCGCACTAATTGCTCCCCAGGCGTCAACTGAAACCAGCTTCTCTCGTTCGTGTTCATGCTTCGTCTCCTTCCTGATGTGTGACCCCAGAGGGCCGACAATCACAGCTCATTCACCAGCGGTATCTGCCTGCGGTCATCCCAGCGATGCACCAGCTTGCGGCAGTTCGCCGGAACGGGAAACAGCTTCATGGCTGCCATCTCCACCGGCGACGGCCAGCGATTCGTCTTGCACTGGACGAGGACTGTATCTGTCGAACAGATGCCTACGATGTCCCAGGCCCCGAGCGAACCAGCAGAGCGCGTGCAGTGATAGCCGGAGGCTTCCAGCAACGCGATGGAGCGGTGTTCGTTCCGGGTTCCCTTGCGTTTGCTCATGCGTGGGCTTCTTGCCGAAGCTGATCTTTCCGCGCTCCGGCTTTGCGCGCTTCAGCTTCGAGAATTCCTGTTAGTCCGCAACCCTGGCACTCCCACTGCGTGTCGGCTTGTGGGCGCCACAGGTAATAGCTCCCGCAGTGCGGGCAGGCCGGAAAGGCCCGAATGTAGCCCGCCTTCCGCCTGAGCAACGGGATGAGCTCCTGCTTGTGCTCTCGCAGCCGCGGCAGGAGGTGTTCGGCATCTTTCGGAATCTCGAAGCAGATGCGGCCGTCTTCTTTTAGCTCCAGGATCCCGCCGGCGCGCTCGACTTCAAGAGCAAGTTGCTCGGCAACGGTCATAGCTCACCCCTAACAGGCTGCCCATCGGATTTGTTTTCAGGCTTCCGGTTTTCAAAACTGACCGATGAAGGGAAGACCACTTTTTCGCCAACATTGGCCTGTGGTTGAAGCGCAGTTGTGGCTTTTGGTTTTGCTGGCTTAGCAGTAGAGGAGCAATTTCCGAAACCACCTCTTTTGGGTTCTTTTTCATCGCGGGCTTTGCTTTTTCCAACCCCCGATTCGTCGTCGCGTGTAGGGTGGTGTATGTCTGTAGGTTTATGTCCCACGCGCGCACGTGAGGAGGAATCATAAGACCCTGCACAACCCTGCACGCTTTCCTTCCGCAGGACTATGCCCAAAAACCTAAAGCCCTGATTTTTTCGCACCTTACGGTACCCGCACCGTTCAAGAGCGATAGAGAACGTTTTTTGTTTGCCAGCGAACTCCCCCGTGGAGTCTGCCCAAGCTTTCCAGTCGTCCCATAGGTCGGACGATGACTCAGAGAATCCTTCCTTCCGTTGGGCTCGCTCACCTATCCAGCGAGCGAGCGCGTCTTCCTGCTCGAAGTACTCCTCTGTCGCGGCGGTGACGGCCGCAGGTGGATTCAGACCCTTGCGCTGCCACTCCAGGCACCCCTCGATAGCCCACCGGAGGATGCCAGGCCATTCGGCTTTCAGCTTTTCCCCTAGTTCGCCGTCTCTCTCCGCCGGTGGGATCGTGACGGTGAACGGCAGCAAGTTGAAGCGCCGGCGCATGGCCTCGTCTACGGTGCGCAGCCCCGGCTTATGGTTCCCAGCCACAAGCAATTTGAATTGCGGAACAAACTCGAAGAAGTCCTGGCGCATGAACCGGGCCGCGATCTTGTCGCCACCGGTCAATGACTTCACTTTCGATTCAGCCCAGCGGCGCCCCTGCTCCGTCTCTGATGCGGTAACGAGCCGCGCTCCCTGAAGGCCCGCCAGATCGGTCGGGTGATTCTGGTTTTTCGAGTCGATGAACGTCTCGATGGGCGCGACCTTCGCGTAATCGCCCAGCACCCCGGCAATCGCCTGAAGGAACTTGCTCTTTCCGTTCGCGCCGGTCCCGTAGGCGAAGAACATGGCCTCTTCCTGCGTCACGCCGGTAAGGGTGTATCCGCACATCCGCCGCAGGAAACACTCGAGCTCTTGATTACCGTCCGTGATGCGCGCGAGAAATGCCCGCCAGCGGGGACAATCGCCACCGGGTGCAACCGCGGTGGTCTTCGTGCAGTAATCCTCTTGGCGTGCTGGCCGGATGGTCCCGGCGTTAAGGTCGACGACTCCGCCGGGGGTGTTCAGTATCCACGGGTCCGCGTCCCATTGATCGACGGTCGCGGCATGGCGCCGGTCAGCCTGCGCCAGACGCTCGACAGCCGCAATCGTTCGAGCGGACGCAATATGCCGCGCCAGTTTCAGGTCCTGGCACGATTCGCTCATCTGGCGGCAACAGTCGCGGGCAAGGTCCAGCACCCTCCGTGTTTCGTCAGCCTCCCACGCATGGCCATTCCAGCAGGTCCAGCGGCCCCACGCTGCCGTGTAGCGCAGATCGTCGCTGTGACGTTGGCTGAACTCCAGTGCTAGCGTATCGTCGGAGAATTCGATGGGAGCCGCATCAGGGTTCGCCGTGCTTCTGCCATCGCGCCATGCATGTAGGGAGGTGGCCATTACCGCTGCTCCAGGGCTGGCCTGGTGTTCTTTGCCAGGAACGCTTCTATTTCATCGACGGAAAAAAGCAGCAATTTTCCTGCCTTAGTGCTGGGGATCACACCGGTGTACGCCCATTTCCGAAATGTCCACTTTGAGGGGCCATAGGTTTTTTCGGCGGTATCTGCCGAAATGTACTTTCGCGCCACAACCTTATCGGGAACAGCCTTAGGCATAATTTCTCTCCTCTTTCGGCCTGTGTGGCCTTGGGAAGCATCTTCGTATATCTATGCGGAGCAATCTAGTGAAACTTGTTGCGCTTTGTATCTGTTAGGCGCATCATGTTTCAAATGCGGATCTACGGCCTTGTTGGCAAGAAGAGCGGCTTTACCGGGCACCTATTGCAGGCTCTGAATAGCCATCTCTCACATCGAGCCGTGAGCACGCTTCTTACCGGTAAGCCCGATGGCATAGAGAAAGAAATGGTCCAGACCTCCAGCGCGCTATTCCGCCTCATGCTGCGCATTTTTGTGGACGCTTGGATTGAGTCGGGCAAGAAAGAAGGAACAGAACATGCCTGGGAGCGGACGACATGGCCCGAACTTCTACAGGATTACGTCATGCGAAATCCGCCGCTGTTGCAATTTACCGGGAAAGGTCCGGCACTCGTTCTGTTACCTCATAGCTGGGATAAGCAGAAAGAACTTTCCCCGTTCCTAAAGGCGGCGTTAGCCACACAGCCGGACGTACAGTTCCAAGACTTTCCGCGCAAAATCGCTCTGCCTGCCTACGACGCTGCGATGGCGTTCTTTCTGGAGTTGTTGGACTCGCCGGCGCGCGTAAAGCTCGCCCGTTGCGATGGCTGCGGAGTCTATTTCTGCCGAGAGCGGATGCCTAAGAAGGACATGCCGATTAAGCGTGGCTCCTGGTGCGTAAGTTGCAAGCGTGAGGGCAAGGATCGGATTCGACGCACGGAAAACAGTCGGGGTGCTAGGACCGACAAAATGGTCGAATTGGCCGCCGATGCGTGGTTGCAGTGGAAGCAGGATCGGCGGCATGGGGAGCGCACGGAATGGGTTGCACGGAAGGTTAACAAACGGCTCCAGGCGAGCTGGACCCCCATCAAAAAGAACTGGGTGACAGGACACAAAGACGAAATCGAAGCGGAAGTGGAACGGAGGAGTCATGCCGCGCGCTAAGAAGCGGGATCGCGATGGGATCTACGGCCGGCCCGACCGGGCAGGTTTTTGGGGCTCGTGGGTTGACGCCCAGGGGCGCCGCCGGCGCCGTCAGTTCAAGGTCCCCACACTTGAACAGGCGAGAATGGCGCTGGCGGCGGAGAAGTTGAAGGTTGAAGAGACCATTAGGTTCGGCAGGCCGATCCCCTCCAAAGACTCGTTTTCGGCTTTCGCTGGTGAGTTTCTGAAGTACCAGGAGAAGCGCATCTCACCGCAGGTTGCGAAAGGCAAACTCTCGCAGGAGGAGTACATCCGGCAGAAGGGCATCATTGAGCAGCACCTCAAACCGTTCTTTGGCGAGGCGAAGCTCGCGGCTATCCGCCGATCCGATGTGGTGCGGTACATGCACAAGCGAACGTGTGAGGTCAGCGACGGCACGATCATCAAAGAGATAAACGTGATGAAGCGGCTGTTCAACGTCGCGCTCGACCTCGATAAGATCCCGGTGAATCCGGCGCAACGTGCGCCGGTTCCCCAGGCGCCCGAGGGCCGCATTCGCTGGATCACGAATGCCGAGTTGCACAGGGTCCTGATGGCTTGCCACTTTCCCCCAGTTCAAAACGAAAAGGGCGAGTGGGAAGAGCAGGAGCAATGGCTGCAGCAGGCCGCGGGCTTGGCCGTGGCCCTGGGCGCCCGGCGTGGCGAGTTGCTAAACGTGACCTTGTCAGATATTGATCTCGACGGGCGCGTCATCCTTCTGCGGAGGACGAAGAACGGTAAGCGGCGCCCTGCTTTCATCAACGATCTGGCGATGGAGGTTCTCGAATCGATGGGCGTCCGAGAGCTGAAGCAGAAGCGTAACCGTGGCCTCTTGTTCCCCCGCGTGGACAAGGCCCAATTGACTGTCTATTTCATCCGCGCGTGCAAGAAGGCAGGCATTGAGGACTTTTCGCTACATGATCTCCGCCATACCTTCGCGAGTCATCACAAGCAAAACGGGACTGACCTCTACGAGATCCAGAAACTTCTGGGTCAGAAGGATCCAAGGATGGCTGCCCGGTATAGCCATCTCGGTGAGAAGCACCTGGCTAAGGCTGCCGAGAACCTGAACGGCGTGCTCACGTTGCCGCCGGCCACGGGGGAGGAGGCGGACGACGAGGTCCGCGGATAGCTTTAGGCGTATTCGAGTTGCCGTTCTTTGTGCTCCACGGTCTTAACCGTAGTCTCGATTCCCAGCCTGTCAGCGTACCGCACCAGCTTGTCGATGCTGAACTTTGCAATTTTCCCGTTCACCAGGTCGCTCATGTTCGGCTGGTGATCATCAAGAATTACTGCTAGTTGCCTCTGGGTGAGTTTGCGGCGCTCTACAACCCGGAGAATTGCGTCCAGTAGGTCCGCGCGCATCCGCAATTCTGATGCCTGCGAGTGGCTGATTCCGAGGTTATCGAATATGTCGCCCTTAATGACTGCCACGATGTTCTCCCTTTCTTAATCGTGCTTTTTCCTGAACAATTTCAGCTCTCACTTCCTGTAGTCGCTTTGTCGCGATTTCTAAATCCTGCCGACTCGTTCTGTTCGAATCTTTTTCAAAACAATGCAGAACATAAATGACTCCCATCACCCTGGCCAGGTACATAACGCGGTACCAAGTGCTCTCATCTTGGTCCTTGAGTTCAAAGACGCCATGACCGACAGAAGGCATTGGCCGAACATCGCAGACCACCGGCTCGCCGTTTTGTAGTCGTCTCAGGTTGAAGCCAAAAGTCTCCTTTACGGGTAAAGGGAACGACGAAAGAACGTCCAGGCTATTGCCTCGAAAGTCTAGGTCTGCTTGCTCCCCCGGCTTACGCATCCAGGGTTTGATAATAAATCTATTATACCTGGGTTCGTCAATGACCAAACGGGGTCTATCGTCACCATAGCGTCACCAGGGTTTCCCCCGAAAGCGCCTTCCTCCCTGCAAGCTCTTTGTTTTGTTGGCGTCCCCGACGGG